>NZ_JBITKV010000001.1:1222788-1575440 GCF_044461365.1 Amycolatopsis sp. NPDC049868
CCCGCGCGGGGGTTCCCCAACCCCCAGTGCGGGCCCTCCCGGCGCCCCTATGGGGCCCCCCCCCCACACCTCCGTCCGAATGGGTCGAAGACGAGCCCTAGACCGCCGAAAACCTCAGGTGGAAGTTGTCCAGCGTCGCGGGCAACGGCCGCTCCGGCCCCAGGACGGCACCGGAGGCCAGTTCGAAGCGGCGATCCTTGATCAGGTGCGCCAGCATCGTGCTCGCGCAGAACAGCACCAGATCCCGGCCGGGGCAAATGGCCGGTCCGGCACTGAACGGGACCAGCGCGGGATTCGCCGCCGCGCTGCCGTCCAGCCAGATCCCGGGTTCGAACCGGTCGGCGTAGGGCAGCGATTCGGGATCGCGGTGGAAGAACGGGGTGAAGATCAGCACCGTGGTCCCCGCGGGTCCCCACGCCGTCTCGGCCGTGCTCTCGCGCAGCAGCGCGGGGGTGGTCGGCCACAGCCGGACCGATTCGAGGGCGCAAGCGCGCAAGTACGGGAACTGGCCAGGCACAGTCAGGTCGGCGGCCGCGACCTCCTCGTCGGCGCGTTCCCGCGCGGCCGGGTGGGTGGCCAGCAGCGCGAGCGCGCGGTAGGTGACGATCCCGGCGGCGTCGAACGCGAAGAGCCAGTGGGCGACCTGGTCGGCGACGACCTCCATCGTCCGCTCTCCCGCCGGGCCCGCCGACGCGATGGCTTCGGCGAGGCTTCCCGGCTCCGCCCGTTCCAGATGGCCGATGAGCCGGGTGCGGAATTGATCGTGGAGCCGCTCGCGCCGAGGGTGCGCGTACGCCCAGTTCGCGTCCTTCCGCAGCCGGGCGAGCATGTCGGTGAGGCCGTCGTCGCCCGCCGCGGACTCGCCGAGCGCGACCCGGCGAACCATCCGCCACCAGGCCACGTTGAAAGTGTCCCAGTCCAGCGTGCCGCCGTCCCACAGCGACGCTGCTTCCGCGCCGATCGCCGCGGCGAAGGGGGCGGCGAGATCGTGCAACGGCTTGCCCGGTTCGAGGACCTCCTCGTTGAACGCGCGGCGCGGCGCACGCTCCACCGCGTCCGAGACGAGTACGCCGTGGGGCTGGAAATGTCCCAGCGCGGCCCGCTTCTCCGTGGTCGACGGACTGAACGGGACCGGCGCGGCGGCGAGCACGTCACCGACGTCGTCCCCCGACAGCGCCAGATCGATCGAGCGGCCGGGCACCCGCAGGCGCAGCGGCCCCTCGCCGTACCGGGACCGAAGCCGGCACAACAGCCGCACCGCGGGGCGGTCCAGCTGGAGTTTCTGCGCCGCGGCCAGCCCCAGCGGCCGCCGTTTGATCACCCCGCCCGCGAGCGTGGGAAGCACCACCCGCAGCGCGACACGCACCGTGTCCTGGACGGAAGCGATGGCTGGTTCGGTCGTAGTCGCCATGACGAAGGACTACCCGGCACGGCGCGCACGTAACCGGTTTGTCCCACGGCCGGGCGGGGAATCCGGCGGCCATGGCGACCAAGGCACCCGGGGCGGATCCGCCCGAGACCGCCGACCTGGACCGGCTGCGTTCGGCGGCGGCCGGTTGCCGCGGCTGCGACCTCCACCGCGACGCCACTCAGACCGTCTTCGGCGAAGGCACCCGCGCGGCGGAGATCATGGTGATCGGCGAACAACCCGGTGACCAGGAGGATCGGCAGGGAGCCCCGTTCGTGGGGCCCGCTGGGCGGCTGCTCGACCGGGCTCTCGACGAAGCGGGCTTCGACCGCCGGAAGATCTACGTCACCAACGCGGTCAAGCACTTCAAGTTCAAACGCGACGAACGCGGCAAGCGGCGTATCCACAAGACGCCGTCGAAGACCGAGATCGTCGCCTGCCGTCCGTGGCTGCACGCCGAACTGGCGGCGGTCCACCCGGGGCTGCTGATCTTCCTCGGCGCGACGGCGGCGAAGGCGCTACTGGGCGACGACTTCCGCATCACGCGAAGCCGCGGAGAGCGGATCGACCTCGCCGAGTTCGCCACCACCGCGGTCGCCACGGTGCACCCGTCCGCGGTACTGCGCGCGCCGGATCGCGACGAGGCCTACCAGGCCTTCGTCGCGGATCTCGTGGCGGCGCGCGGCGCGCGCTGAATCAAGCCACTTCGGAGCTGCTGCCGCCGTCGTGCAGGCCGAGCATGTCCAGCAGGGTCGCACAGTCTTCGGCGTTCTTGGCCCGCGAAGCCACGGCGAGAGCCGCCTTACGACGGATGGCCTCTTGCTCCGGGGTGTCCTGGCCCTCCGGCAGCAGGTCCGGGACCGGATGAAGCCCGAGTTCGTTGTGCATCGATTCCCCCTTGACTGAAGGATGACGTGCCTCCTGGTACCCGCGCTCGCGGGTTTGAACACAGGTGTCCCCGTTCGGGTGCGCAGAGACACAGCGCTCCTACTCCGTCCGTGTGAATCAGCTCCGCAGCGCCGGGAGCAGCGTGTCCTCGGCGAAGCGCAGGAAGCCTTCCTGCTGGTCACCGCCGATCTGGATCAAAGCCAGATCGGTGAACCCGGCCGCCTCGAATTCGCCCGCCCGCTTCACGATCCCGTCCACGTCGGGCCCGCACGGGATCGCCGCGGCGACGTCGTCCGGCGTGACGAACTGCGTGGCCCCGGCGAACCCCGCGGGCCCGGGCAGTTCGGCGTTGACCTTCCAACCGCCGCCGAACCAGCGGAACTGCTCGTGCGCCCGCTGGATCGCGGCGTCGCGATCCTCGCCCCAGGACACCGGCAGCTGGGCGATCTTCCTGGTGGCCGGGCCGATTTTGGTGGCGTCCCACTCCCGGCTCAGTGCTTCGTCCGGCTCGACCGCGATCATCGCGTCGGCGATCGGCGCGAAACGGGTCACCGACTGTGACCCGGACACCGCGACCGCGAGGGGGACGCGCTGCTCCGGCAGATCCCAGAGTTTCGCCGAGTCGACCCGGAAGTGGTCACCCTTGTAGTTGAAGTAGCCACCGTCGAAGAGCCCGCCGATGATCTGGACCGCTTCGGCGAGCATCTCGTGGCGGACGTTCGCCGGCGGCCAGCCGCGGCCGACGACGTGCTCGTTCAGGTTCTCGCCCGCGCCGAGCCCGAGGGTGAACCGGCCGTCCGACAGCGCCTGGACGGTCGCCGCCTTCTGCGCCACCACCGCCGGGTGATAGCGCATGGTCGGACACGTCACGAAGGTCATCAGTTCGACCCGTTCGGTGCTCTGGGTGACCGCTCCCAGCACACTCCACGCGTACGGGGAATGTCCCTGCTCGTCGAGCCACGGCGAGTAATGGTCGCTCATCACCTCGAAGTCGAATCCCGCCTTCTCTGCCCCGGCGGCGTATCCCACCAGGTCCTTCGGTCCGGCCTGTTCGGTCATGAGTGTGTAGCCGATGCGCATCGAAGCCTCCTTCGCGTCCCGCCTCCGCGTACCCGCCCGTTCCGGGGGTCAACCGGACGTTTATCCGGCGAATCGAACGGGGTACCTGATCCGGTGAGGAGAGGAGCCGCGATGCCGCAGCAGGCTTGGAGCGACAAACGAGAACGTCAGTACGAGCACATCAAGGATTCGGCGAAGGACCGGGGCGCGAGCACAGACCGGGCCGAGGAGATCGCCGCGCGCACGGTCAACAAGAACCGCGCCCAGGCGGGCGAGTCACGCGAGGCGAGCCGCACGTCCCTTCAGGACATGTCACCGCAGCGGCGTGGTGGCAAGCGGTCCGGCAACCGGTTGGGCCCGAACGGCCCGACGAAGGACCAGCTTTACAACGAAGCGAAGCAGCGCAATGTCAAGGGCAGGTCGAAGATGTCCAAAAAGGAGCTTCAACGAGCTCTGGGCCGTTGAGCAAGCGCCACGCGGCGGATCACCGCCGCGGTAGTCCCACGGCCACGGACGGATGGATTTCGTAATGGACGCATACGGGCGGGGTGGCCTGACCCCGCAGACCCGGTTCCAGTCGGACGGCCTGTCCGACCGGGTCGAACTCCGTCTGCCCGCCGAGGCGGAGCAGATCCCCCTCGTCCGCACGCTCACCCACGGTGTGGTGGCCCGCGCGGACTTCGGCTTGGACGCCATTTCAGACGCGAAGATGGCCGTCGACGAAGCGTGTTCCCAACTTGTCCAGCCCGCTGAACTGGGAGCTGTTCTTTGTTGTGTCTTTCACGAGATACCGGAAGGAATCGCCGTCTCGATCTCGACGCGGACGAGCAAGCCCCATCTGCCGAGCGAGACGACCTTCGGCTGGCACGTCTTGACGACCTTGACCGAGTCGGTGACCGCGCGATGCGAACCGATCCCCGGCGAACTGGGGGGCACGACGACGATCGACCTCGTCCTGACCCCGGGAACGAGCGACGGGTGAGTGGCGAGCGCAAGACACTCACCCGGCAGGCTGACGACTACGCGCATTGCGAACCTCTCTTCGAGGAGCTGTCGTCACTGCCGGAGGACTCTCCGCGCCGCCAAGATCTGCGTGCCCGTCTCGTCACCGAACTCCTGCCGCTCGCCGAGCACATCGCCACCAGGTTCTCCGGCCGGGGCGAACCCCGCGAAGACCTGGTGCAGGTGGCGCGGATCGGCCTGATCAACGCGGTCGACCGGTTCGATCCCGGCCGCGGGCACGACTTCCTCTCGTTCGCCGTGCCCACGGTCATGGGCGAGGTCCGGCGTCACTTCCGGGACACCGGCTGGTCGGTCCGGGTACCGAGGCGGCTCAAGGAACTCCACGTCTCGCTCAGCCAGGGCACGGCCGCGCTGTCCCAGCGGCTCGGCCGCGCGCCGACTCCGACCGAACTCGCCGAATACCTCGGGCTCGAGGTCGACGAGGTGCGCGAAGGGCTGCTGGCCGGCCAGGCCTACCAGACGTTGTCGGTCGACAAGCCGGTACACGACAACGCCACCGAGGCCCTCTCGCTCGCCGACACGATCGGCGAGGAGGACCACGAGATGGCCTTGGTGGAGACCCACGAGGCGCTGCAACCGCTGCTGCGGGAACTCCCGAAGCGCGAACGCGCGATCCTCGTCATGCGGTTCTTCGGCGGCTACACCCAGACACAGATCGCGGAACGGATCGGCATCTCGCAGATGCACGTTTCGCGGCTTCTGTCGCAGACGCTGGAACAGCTGCGCGGGAAGCTCTCGGAGTAGCGCCGATCGGCGATCATGCGTGATTGGAGACCAAACACGCGTGATTGGAGGCGGAACTCTCTCATCCGCCCTCAATCACGCGTGATCCGGCTCCAATCACGCATGATCCGGCTTCAGACACACTTGTCGGCAGGACCAGAAGTACGTGAAGGCCCCCTTCACTGCGTCTAGCGCAGTGAAGGGGGCCTTCACGTACTTCGCGTCACGTGGGTTTCAGTGGGTCGTGCCCCATCGACATCAGCTTGTGCCGCCAGTGCGCCTCGCCCGCGACCGGTTCCAGGTCGTCCCGTCGCTGGTCCTCGACCCGCCGCACGACCGAGCGCATCACCCGCTCGTCCTCGGCGGTGAGGTCGGTCCGGCGCTTGCCGAGGATGCCCAGCACATGCCGCCCGGTCGGTGTACCCGCCTGGTCCGGCAGCACTTCGTCCTCGTCGTCGGCCGACCGCGTGCGCAGCCAGTCGGCCAGTTCCCGCGAGGTCATGTTGACCACGCGATGGAATTCTTCCCACAGTTCGTCGTCGATCTCGTGCACGGCGAAACCTCCTGCCAGCACTCGACTTCTACGGCGTCGTGTACGGCGCCTGGTTTTCGATGGACGGGCTGGCCGCCGGGTAGCGGCCGTCCTGCCCGGGTACCGGCGTCACCGTCGTGCCTTGCTGCTCGGGCTCGACGCGCTGCCGGGGACGGTTGATGACGGCTTCGGCCTCCTGCTCACCACGGATCCGCGAAAGCACGCTGAGCGTGATCGCATGGGCGATGGCCAGTACCAGCAGCAGAACACCGAGCCTCCCCACCACACCGGGAAGGTCGCTGCCCCCGATGTCGATGGTCGACAGCAGCGCCAAGACGCCCAACGTCGCGAGGTGGAACAGCACCGTCACGAGCCACGTCATGGACGCGCCCGCGGCCGGATCCCCGTGGGAACCCCGCAGGTAGCGCTTACCGCTCTGGTAGATGATCAGACCGTCGAGCATGACCAGCGCCACCCCGATGACGAGGAAGGCCACGTATGCGTTGGTAGTCATGCCGGAACGCTCCCTTCGTAATGGACCTCACCCCATGAGATACCCGGGACCTCCCCCTGGAAAACGCCGTATTCCAGGGGGAGGTCCCGGGCGATGGTCAGCTGCCGGGGCGGTCCACGTCACCGCGCCACGCGCCGGATTCACGGCCGCGGCTCTCGATGAAGTCCTTGAACCGCCTCATGTCGCCCTTGATCCGGCGGTCGAGCACGCCGAGTTTGTCGGCGACGTTCTCGGCGAAACCTTCCGGGTCGATCTCCATCTGCGCCGTGACACGGGTCTTGTTGTCGTCCAGGCGATGGAAAGTGATGACGCCCGCGTGGTCGGGACCGGAGTCCGACGTCCACGCGACACGTTCGTCGGGATGTTGTTCGGTGATCGTCGCGTCGAATTCCCGGCTCACCCCACCGAATTTGGTCACCCAGTGGGTGTGGGTCGCGTCAATCTGACGGATCTCCTCGACACCCTCCATGAACTGCGGAAAGCTCTCGAACTGAGTCCACTGGTTGTACGCGGTCTTCACCGGGACTTCGACGTCCACCATTTCGGTGATCGTGCTCATGCATCCTCCTGTCCGTTGGGTGCTTTTCGAGCCGGCACTTCCCGGCTACCCGGCGCTCAACGCGGCGAAACACGCTGTGATTGACCGGCGGGGCGGCCGGGTACCCGCCGGGCAGAACGCTCCGAGGAGGTGCCCCATGATCGAAGAGACCCACCGGAAGCCGCCCGAGGAAAGGTCGGTCGGCGAACTGGTTTCCGATCTCGGTGACGAGGTCAAGCATCTGGTCCGCGACGAGCTGCGGCTGGCCGTTTTCGAATTGCAGGGCAAAGGGAAGAAAATGGGACTCGGCGCCGGAATGTTCGGTGCCGCGGGCATTTTCGCGCTCTTCGGCCTGGCCACCCTGATCGCCGCGGCGGTGCTGGCCCTCGCGCTGGTCATGCCCGCTTGGCTGGCGGCCGTGGTGACGGGCGCGGCGCTGCTGCTGATCGGCGGCCTTTCCGCCGTCGTCGGCAAGAAGGAGGTCACGAGCGCGACGCCGCCGGTGCCGGAAGAGGCCATCGAAGGTGTCCGCGACGATGTCGACACCGTCAAGCAAGGAGTGCGCTCATGACTGATTTCCCCAAGAACGCCGAAGAAGCCCGCGCCGATCGCGACGTGACGCGCGAAGAACTCACCGAGACCCTCGACGCGCTGGGCAAGAAGATGGACGTCAAGGCGAGGGTGAAGGACGATCTCGACGCGAAGGTCGATCAGGCGAGCGCCACGATCTCCGACAAGATTTCCGAGCCCGCGGGCGAAAAGTTCCGTCAGGGCACCGAAATCGTCCGTGCCAATCCCCTGCCGATCTTCGCCGGTGTGCTCGCGTTGCTCGTCACCATCCGGCTGATCCTCCGAAAGAGGTCTTCGTCGTGAACAAGGTTCTCTACAAACCGCTGAACATGGTCGTGAGCGCCGCGGGCGGTGTCCTCGCCGGGATCGCGTTCAAGCAGATCTGGAAACGCGTGAGCGGTGAGGAAGACGCACCGAACGCCACCGACCGGGATTTCACCTGGACCCAGGTGATCGTCGCGGCCGCCGCGCAGGGCGCGATCTTCGGTGCGGTGAAGGCGGCCACGGAACGGGCGGGCGCGGTCGGCTACCGCAAGGCGACCGGCGACTGGCCCACGGAGGACTGACGATGCGCGTTGTGATCATCGGAGGCGGCTTCGCCGGGTACAACGCGGCGAAGACCCTGCTCAAATCGGTCGGCGACGACACCGAGATCGTGGTGCTGAACCCGACCGACTACTTCCTCTATCTCCCTCTGCTGCCCGAAGTCGCCGCCGGCATCCTGGAACCGCGGCGGATTTCGGTGTCCATCCCCGGCACGCTGCGCGGTGTGCGCCTCGTGCTCGGCACCGCGACCTCGGTCGACTTCGACGGCCGCACCGTGGCCTACACCGACTCCGAGGACCGCGAGCACCACCTCGGCTACGACCGCCTGGTGCTCGCCGCGGGCAGTGTCAACAAGCTGCTGCCGATCCCCGGCGTGCCGGAATACGCCCACGGCTTCCGTGGTCTGCCCGAAGCCCTGTACCTGCGGGACCACGTCACCCGGCAGATAGAACTCGCCGCCTCCGCGAAGGATCCGGCCGAACGCGACGCGCGTTGCACGTTCGTCGTGGTCGGCGCCGGCTACACCGGCACGGAGGTCGCCGCGCAGGGACCGGCGTTCACCGCCGCGCTCGCCGCCCGGCACCCGGAACTGAAGGAACAGAAGATCCGGTGGCTGCTGCTGGATCTGGCCGACCGGGTCCTGCCGGAACTCGACCGGCGGCTCGGCACCACCGCGGACGAGGTGCTGCGCGCACGCGGCGTCGAGGTGCTGATGAAGACGTCGATCGAGAACGCCGGGCAAGACGGGGTCACGCTGACCTCCGGCGAATCCGTGCCGACCCGCACCCTGGTGTGGTGCGTCGGTGTCCGGCCGGATCCGCTGATCGAGGACCTGGGGTTGAAGACCGCCAAAGGCAGGCTGGTCGTGACGGCGCAGCTGAACGTTCCCGGACGTCGTGACGTCTACGCATGCGGAGACGCGGCCGCCGTCCCGGATCTGACCCGGCCCGGCGAGTACACCCCGATGACGGCCCAGCACGCCGAACGGCAGGGCAAGCTCGCCGGGAGGAATGTGGCGGCGTCCCTCGGGCACGGTTCGCACGGCACCTACCGGCACCACGACCTCGGCTTCGTCGTCGACCTCGGCGCCCACCAGGCGGCCGCGAATCCCTTGCACATCCCGCTTTCCGGATTCGCCGCCAAGGCGGTCACCCGCGGCTACCACCTGCTGGCCATGCCGGGCAACCGGCTGCGGACCGCCACCGACTGGGCGATGGAAGCGGTGACGAAGCGGCAGACGGTCCAATTAGGACTCGTACGATCGGGTTCGGTACCGCTGGACACGGATTCCCCCGAACTCCCCCGCACGAACTGCTAGAGGAGACGCCCATGACCGCCGAATCCGATCCCATCCGCGCCGAAGGCCCCTCTGTCGTCACCGACGGCGGCGACGAGGGGGCGAAGCTGCTGGTCCTCGACCCGGCGGGCGAGGGCAAGCACGGGGAACTCCCGGCGACGTGGCGGCCGCTCGCGGCCCGTCGCCAGGTCATCTGGTGCAGGCTGCCCGTCGACGGCGCGCTCAGCCAGGCCGAAGACGTCCTTGGCGACGCGGAACCCGGTGGTCCGCCGATCGACGTGGTGGCCGCCGGCGACTCGGCCGCGGACGCGCTGCGGCTGGCCGAACGGTATCCCGGGGCCGCGGCCCATATCCTGCTGGTCGACCCGGTGCCGGACGAGTACTCCGAACCGGCCGAACGGGTGCGCTCCGCCGGGACCGCGGTGGACGTGCTCCCCCACAGCACCGGTGAGCCGTACAACAGGGTCCCGCCGCCGCTGCCGCTCGGGCATCCGGACGTCGTCGCGGGGATCTCCAAGGTCCTCGAGGACGTTTAGCCGCCGGGCCGGGGCGGTATCCGGCGCCCATGAGCGAAACCGTTGCGGACCATGTTCTGGCCAGGCTGCGCGAATGGGACGTGGAGCAGGTCTTCGCCTATCCCGGGGACGGCATCAACGGGCTGGTGACCGCGTTCGGCGCGGCGGGGAACGAGCCGCGTTTCGTGCAGACGCGCCACGAGGAGATGGCCGCGTTCGCGGCCGTCGGGTACGCGAAGCTGAGCGGGCGGCCCGGTGTCTGCATGGCGACGTCCGGCCCGGGGGCGATCCACCTGCTCAACGGCCTCTACGACGCCAAACTCGACCATGTGCCGGTGGTGGCGATCGTCGGGCAGACGGCGCGCAGCGCCATGGGCGGCAGCTACCAGCAGGAGGTGGACCTGCAGGCGTTGTTCAAGGACGTCGCGAGCGAGTACCTCGTCGAGGTCAACGTCCCCGAACAGCTGCCGAACGCCCTCGACCGCGCCCTCCGCACGGCCATCGCCCAGCGCGCGCCCACGGCGCTGATCATCCCGGCGGATCTACAGGAGGAGACCTATCAGCCGCCGCAGCACGAGTTCAAGCACGTGCCGTCCTCCCCGCCCGATCACCCGCGGGCCAGTGTCATCCCGCCTTCGGACGAGGTCGCCCGCGCGGCGGAGGTGCTGAACGCGGGTGAAAAGGTCGCGATCCTGGCCGGGCAGGGCGCGCGCAACGCCGTCACCGAGTTGCGCGAGGTGGCCGGGATCACCGGTGCCGGAGTGGCGAAAGCGTTGCTGGGCAAGGATGTCCTGCCCGACGACCTGCCGTATGTCACCGGCTCCATCGGCCTGCTCGGCACGCGGCCGACGTACGAGATGATGCGGGACTGCGACACGCTCCTGATCGTCGGCTCGAATATGCCGTACGCGCAGTTCCTGCCGGACTTCGGTCAGGCGCGGGCGGTCCAGATCGACATCGATCCCCGGTTCCTCGGGCTGCGCTATCCGACCGAGGTCAATCTGCTCGGCGACGCGAAGGGCACCTTGCAGCAGCTGATCCCGTTGCTGGCCGGGAAAACCGAGCGCGGCTGGCGCGAGCGGATCGAGAAGAACACCGGCGACTGGCACGAGACGCTGGCCCGCCAGGCGATGCTGGACGCGGACCCGGTCAACCCGATGCGGATCGTGCACGAACTGTCCGAGCGGATCCCCGAGGACGCCATCGTCACCGCCGACTCCGGTTCGGCCACCAACTGGTACGCCAGGAACCTCCGGATGCGCGGCCGCATGCGGGGCACGCTTTCCGGCACCCTCGCGACGATGGGCTCCGGCGTCCCCTATGCGATCGGCGCGAAGTTCGCCCATCCCGACCGGCCGGTGATCGCGCTGGTCGGCGACGGCGCGATGCAGATGAACGGGATGGCGGAACTGCTGACCATCGCCCGGTACCGCGAACTGTGGACGGACCAGCGGTGCGTCGTCTGCGTGTTCCACAACGGTGATCTGAACCAGGTCACCTGGGAACTGCGCGCCATGGGCGGCGCACCGAAGTTCGAACCGTCGCAGAGCCTGCCGGAGGTGTCCTATTCGGACTTCGCGCTGGAGATCGGCCTCGGCGGGATCGCCGTCGACGATCCCGCCCAGCTCGGCGAAGCGTGGGACGTCGCCTTGTCGACCGACGTGCCGACCGTGCTCGACGTCCGCTGCGATCCCGAAGTGCCGCCGATTCCGCCGCACGCCACCTTCGAGCAGGTGAAGGCCATGACCGAAGCCGTCCTCAAGGGCGAACCCGACGCCTGGCACCTGCTGACGCAGGGCATCAAGACGAAGATGCAGGAACTGCTGCCTTCGCGCCGCTGAGAGATGTCAGGAAAGGGTCGTTCCTGACGAAAAACGTCCTGAACGACCCTTTCATGACATCGGCTCAGGCGCTGGCGCCGCCGTCGAGGACGATGTCGTGCCCCACGACATACGCCGCCTCGTCCGACGCCAGCCACAGGACCGCCGCGGCGATCTCCTCGACCGCGCCGATCCGGCCGAGCGGGATGGCCGCGCCAAGCCGTGCGGCGCGGTCGGCCTCGGACTCGCCGGGCCGGAACGACATGGTGGTGTCGGTGGCGCCGGGGCTGACCGCGTTGATCCGGATGCCTTCGGCGATGTGGTCGCGGGCGGCGGTCCGGGTCAGCACGTCCACGGCGGCCTTCGTGGCGGCGTAGGCGGCCATTCCCGGCAGGCGGGTGTGCGAGCCGATGTTGGACGACATGTTGACGATGACGCCCCCGCCGCTCGCCCGCATCTGGGCGATCTCGTGCTTCATGGACAGCCAGGTGCCGGTGAGGTTCGTCCGCACGACGGCGTCGAAGCCGTCTTCGTCGAGATCCGCCGTCGGCGCGGGGCTGCCGAGGATGCCGGCGTTGTTGAACGCGATGTCGAGTTTGCCGTGCCTCCGCACGGTCTCGGCGACGAGACGCTCGACTTCCGCACCGGCACTCACATCCGCGGTCACCGCGTCGGCCGTTCCGCCGTCCGCCTCGATCTCCTTCACGGTCTGACGCAGCTTCTCGCCGTCCCGTCCTGAAACGACGACCTGAGCACCTTCGCGCGCGAAGGCCGCCGCCGTGGCGCGCCCGATCCCGGACCCTCCCCCGGTGATCAGGACGACCTTGCCGCTGAATCGCTTCCCCGCAGACAACACAGTAGTAACCACTTTCTGGTCCGATCGTTCCATTATCAATGCTTGCGAGCGGCTTCGAGAACCGCGATGGCCTGCCTCGCCGTCGCCTTGACCCGCGCCGCGGGATCCGGCCCCTTGCCCAGTACCCGCATGCCTTGCAGGACGGTGAGCAGGAAACCGGCCAGCTCTTCCGGATCGGCGGCGGCATCGAGCTCGCCCTGCGCTTTCGCGCGGCTCAACGCCATCCGCACGGCCAGCTCAAGCGCGTCCCAGCTGCGCTCGATCACCCGCGCCACCTCGGGATCCTTCGGCATCATCTCCATGGCGGCGTTGACCACGAAACAGCCTTTACGCCCCGATTCGCCCAGGATTTCGGCGAGATAGCGATCGATGAGCCGTCGTACTCCCGCGAGCGCCGGCCCCGGCCCGGCGAAGTCCTCGACGAACCGCTCGTTGCCCCGGGCGACGTAACGATTCAAGGCCGTCAGGTACAGCTCGTGCTTGGTGCCGAAGGTCGCGTACAGACTCGCCTTGCCGATGCCGAGCTCGGCGACCAGGTCGCTGACGGAGGTGGCTTCGTACCCCTGCCGCCAGAACAGTTCCAGCGCGGCTTCACAGGCCGCGTCGACGTCGAATTCCTTCACCCGGGACACGTCAGAAGCTTAACCGCATCTGGACCGATCGGTCAAATAAGCCTGAGTGCAGGCTCAACTACCCGAGTCGTACACCGACCGCGCTTCTTCCACCTTCGGCAGGTTCTCCGTCGACCAGTCCGCGAGGCTCGCGAAGAGCGGCGCCAGGCTTCGCCCGAGATCGCTGATCTCGTACTCGACCCGGGGCGGGACCTCGGCGTGATAGGTCCGGGTGATCAGACCGTCGCGTTCCAGTTGCCGCAGCCGTTGGGTCAGCACCTTCGGCGTGATCGAGCCGATGCGCCGCTCGAGTTCGACGAACCGTTGCCTGCCGAACTCGTTGAGCGCCCACAGGATCGGCGTGGTCCAGCGGCTGAAGACGAGGTCCACCACCGGGGCGATCGGACAGGCCTGATCAGGCGTAATCGAGGCGTCGGCGCGCATGACACCAAGGTACGCGGGTTGCCGAGTTGTCATGATCCGGACACCCCATGGCCCCGCCTGTGCGCGTAACGTTCTGTTATGGACTTGACCACCGAAAGGCTCGTCGTCCGTGATTGGTCCGAGGACGACGCCGAGGCCGCGCTGGCGATCTACGGCACCACCGACGTGACCCGCTGGCTCACCCCGGCGATGGACCGGGTGACCGACGCGGCGGCCATGCGTTCGGTTCTGCAGGCCTGGCAGCAGGCGCAGTCGAATCTCGTGCCACCGCGCGGAAGATGGGCGGTGCAGCGCAAGGAAGACGGCATGGTCGTCGGCGGGCTGGGCATCCATCTGCTGCCACCGTTCGAAGAAGACCTGGAGATCAGCTGGCAGCTGCACCCGGACGCCTGGGGCGAGGGCTACGCCTCCGAGGCCGCCCGCGCGCTGATCGGCTGGGCGTTCACCCAGGACACGGACGAACTCTTCGCCGTCGCCCGGCCGAACAACACACGTGCCATCGCGACCGCGAAACGGCTCGGCATGGTGTGGGTCGGGGAAACCGACAAGTACTACGGGCTTCGCCTTCAGGTGTACCGGATCCGGCACACGGACACCGTTTAGGAACTGTCCACACGGGACACTTCGCCCGAGACCGCGTGCCCCGCGCCGCGCCCGTCCGCGGTGGCGACGATCCGGCCTCGCTCGACCCGGATCGCGGCCTCGGTCTCGTCGCTGACCGCGAGCACTCCTGCCGCGGCCGCCAACGTCCCGGTCGCGTCGCACACCACGCGCACTCCCGGCCAGGACGATTCCGGGAAGGCCTGCCGCAGACCTCCGCACAGTTCCGCGACGATCAGCCGGGTCAGTGGCACCAGTTCGTCGGGATCACTGGTCACGGCGACGACGGTGACATCGCGGCCCGATGCCCGGACGGCCTCCTCCGCGGCGGCCAGCCGATGAGTGCCCAGCACGACGACCACACCGTCGCCGGGCACGAAGGATTCGGCGCGCACCAGGTCGACGGCCCCGGGCGGTGACCACGGCCGGTCGGCGGCCTGCGCCGTCGGCGCGATCACCGGCGGCGCCCACCAGTCGTTGAAGGCCAGCCCCGCCAGCCGTTCAGACGCACTCACGACGTCGAAGGGCTCGACGAGCCCCGGCGCGGTGGCCGCCAGCTGGCCGGCGCCGTGCAGCGTGGTCAGCACGGTCTCCGCGAGCCGGACCCGGCGTGGGATCGGCGATCCCGCCGGCCGCTCCGGCGGGTCGAGCCGCTCCAGCGCGAGCCCGAGCAACAGCCCGTTGAGCTTCACCAGCTGGGCGAACGGGCGCCGGACGTGCTCGTCCGCGAGTACTTCAGGCATCAGGTCGCGGGCGAGGCCCGCCTGATCCTCGTCGAGGGGAAGCGCCACCACCCGGGCCCTGGCCAGCGCACCCAGCGCACCTTGGAGCGTCTCACCGGGCACGGCGTGCGGCGCTCCGGCGGACCGTTCGGCCAGCTCGGCGAGGACGGCGAAGTACAGCGCGCGTTTCCCCGGGAAATTCGAGTAGACCGCGCCGCGGGTGAGTTCCGCCCGTTCGGCGATGACGTCGATCTTGGCATCCCGGAAGCCCTGTTCCGCGAACTCGTCGCGCGCGGCGGCCAGCACCTTCGCACGATTGCGCTCCTGCGTCTCCGCCCTGCTCAGCCGGACCATCGGCCTCCCGTCAGCCAGCACGATTGCTCTCGGACCCGAATCAAGATACCTTGAACATTCAGATGATGAGAACATCTGATTTGCACATCCGAACTGGGAGAGCCACCTTGTCCGACGTTCCCGAGATCCTCCTGACCGACCCCGAGGTTCTGCGCGACCCGTTCACCGCCTACGGCCCCGTCCGCGAGCGCTCCCCGATCGCCAAGCTCACCGCGCCGGGGTTCTCGATGTGGGCGGTCCTGCGCCACGAAGAGGCACGGAAGATGCTGAGCGACCCGCGATTCGCCCTGAGCGCGAACAGCTATCAGCGGATGGACATCCCCGACCACTGCCGCCCGTACATGCGGACGATGCAGGAGGTCGAGGGGCCGGAACATCTCCGGCTCCGGCGGTTGGTCGCCCCCGCGGTCACCCCGCGCAAGGCCGCCGCGCTCCGCCCGGGAATCGAGCGGCTCGTGGACACCCTCCTCGACGAACTCGCCGGAGAAGACCGGATCGACCTGGTCACCGCGTTCGCGCGCCCGCTGCCGGTGGACGTGATCTGCGCGCTGGTCGGCATCCCCGAAGCCGACCGCCCCCGATGGCGCGAGTACGGCGCCTTGGTCTCGGCCGGCGACGGAGCGGGACTCGCGAAAGCGGTCCCCGGGATCGTCGAGGGCGCACTCGCCGCCATCGCGGACCGGAAACTCGGGCCCGCCGAGGACGTCGTGTCGCAACTGCTTCAGATCCAGGCCGAAGACGGCGACAGGCTGAGCGACACCGAACTGGTCGCCCTGGTGTGGCAACTCGTACTGGGCGGCCAGGTACCCGGCAACCTCATCGCCAACGCCGTCGAAATCCTGCTCTCCCATCCCGCGCAGCTGGCCGAGCTTCGCGAGAACCCGGCGCTCATGCCCGGCGCCGTCGAGGAGGTGATGCGCTGGCAGAGCCCGCAGCTGCTGACGCTCCCCCGGTTCGCGACCACCGACGTCCGCATCGGCGACGTCCTCATCCCCGAAGGAGAACCTGTTACCGTCGCGATCGCCGCGGCGAACCGGGACCCCAGGGCGTTCCACGACCCGGACGTCTTCGACATCCGGCGCGCGGCGGGACCGGCTTGGCATCTCGCCTTCGCCCACGGGCCGCACTTCTGCCTCGGCGCTTCACTGGCCAGGGTTCAGGTCGAGGTCGCACTCACCGCCCTGCTGCGCAGGTTCCCCGATCTCGCCCTCGCCGACGGCCTCGTGCGGATCCCGGATCCGGGCACCTGGCGGCTGAACGCCCTGCCGGTCACGCTGCACGCCACGGTTGCGAACTGAAACACGTTCTAATAACGTGACCGCCTGTGAGACACGGGATTGTGCTGTTCACCAGTGACCGGGGTATCAGTCCGGCGGCGGCCGCGCGGGCGGCGGAAGCCGCCGGCTTCGACACCTTCCACGTACCCGAACACACGCATATCCCGGTCAAACGGGAGGCTCCGCATCCGCGCACCGGCGACTCGTCGCTCCCCGACGACCGCTACCTGCGCACGCTGGACCCGTGGGTCGCGCTGGCCACGGCGGCCTCGGTGACCACGCGGATCCGGCTCGCGACGGCGGTGGCCCTCCCGGTCGAGAGCGATCCGATCACGCTGGCGAAGACGATCGCCAGCCTCGACCATCTCTCGGCCGGGCGGGTCACGCTCGGCGTCGGCTTCGGCTGGAACGTCGACGAACTGGCCGATCACGGCGTCCCCGGCGGCAAACGCCGGACCGTGCTGCGCGAGTACCTGGAAGCGATGCGCGCGCTGTGGACTCAGGACGAAGCCTCGTACGCGGGCGAGTTCGTCTCGTTCGGCGCCAGCTGGGCGTGGCCGAAACCGGCCCAAGCGCATATCCCGGTGATCGTCGGCGCGGGCGGGACGGAGAAGACGTTCCGCTGGATCGCGAAGTCCGCCGACGGATGGCTCACCACGCCCGGCGACACGGACATCGAGGGCAAAGCACGGCGGCTGCGCGAGATCTGGCACGAAGAGGGCCGCGCCGGGGAGCCGGAGATCTCGGCGCTCGGCGTCCGCCCGGATCCGGCGAATCTGGCCAGGCTGGAGGCGGCCGGGGTCACCGAGACGATCTTCGGTCTCCCGGACCGCTCCCCCGACGAGGTCGAAGCGTGGCTTCAGCGCCTCGCCGGGAAGCTCAGCCTGCCCGCTGGGAGTCGATGAGGTACCGGCCGTCCTTCTGGACCAGGACGAAGGTTTCCCGCCCCGTCGTGGTCCCGCCCGACGCCTTCACGTAGGTGAGCGTCGCCGTCACCGTGTTGCCGGATTCGGTCACGTTCGACACGGTCACCGCGCTGTACTGCCTCCAGTAGTTCGAATACCGCTCGAAGCTCTGGTTCCTGCTCTGCTTGAAGTTGTCGCTCAGCGTCGCGAACCCCGCCTGGAGATTTCCCGGGATGAGGGCGTAGTAGGCCGCGAGCGCCTGCCCCGGCGTCTGCGCGGGCGGCGGCGCGGCCGAGGACGACGGGGGCGGCGTCGAGGGCGGCGCGGAGGACGCCGAAGGCGGCGGCGCGACCGGCTCCGAGGTGGCCGGGGCCGCGGACTGCGACTGGGAAACCGACGGCGGAGCCTGTCCCGTCGGGGCGTCGTCGTCGCGGTTGAGCACCACGACCACGGCCGCGGCGGCGGCCGCCGCGAGCACGAGGAACACCGCGAGCACGCCGATCAGCATTCCCTTGCGCGCCTTCGGCGGCGGTTCCTCGGCGGCGAGCGTCGTCGGCTCCCCTGCCGCCAGCGCCCGCAGCTCCCGCTCGGTCTCGGTCATCGTCGGCCTGCTGTCCGGCCGGACGTCGAGAAGCCGGTTCAACAGTGGTGTCAGGATCCCCGCCTTGGTCGGCGGGGTGATCTCGCCGCTCGACGCGCGGTACAGCAACGCGATCGGGTTCTCCGCCGTGCCATAAGGCGTGCCGCCTTCGAGCGCGGTGTACAGCGTCGCGCCGAGTGAGAACACGTCGGAAGCGGACGTGGCGTCCTCGCCGCGGGCCACCTCGGGCGCCAGGAACGCCGGTGTCCCGGAGATCTCGCCGGTCGCGGTCAGCTGGACGTCGCCCATCGCCCGTGAGATCCCGAAATCGGTGATCTTGACGGTGTCGTCGTCGCCCAGCAGGACATTGCCGGGCTTGATGTCACGGTGGACGATGCCTGCCCGGTGCGCGGCCGCCAGCGCCGAGCACAGCTGGATGCCGAGGCGGATGACGTCGTCGACCTCCATCGGCCCCTCGCGCAGCTTCTCCGCGAGGCTGGTCGAGGGCAGGTACTCCATGATGATCCACGGGCGGTCCTGCTCGTCGATCACCCCGAAGACGGTGATGGCGTGCGGATGCACCAACCGCGCGGCGATCCTGGCCTCGCGCAGCGCGCGGTTCTTGGCCTCGTCGGCCTTCTGCTCCCCGGCGCCGTGCGGCAGAAGGAGTTCCTTGACCGCGACCGTGCGCTCCAGGTTCTCGTCGCGCGCACGCCACACGGTGCCCATGGAGCCACCGCCGACGGGCTCGATGAGATCGAACCGATCGGCGAGGCGGCGGATCTCCTCCATTATCGACGTCCCCCTGGAGCTGTGGTGTTCGCGCGAACCTTGCCAGCATGCCAGGAACGCGCCGGGACGCCGGACCCGGCAGGGTGGTTCGCGAAGCGGTGTCGGTCACGTCGGCGCAGGGGCCGTTCAGCGGAACCCCGCCCCATCGGCTGCCCGAAAGTTCGTATCTCAGCCTGCCGGGGGCGCACTTTACTTCTCCGGTGTGGCCTGTTTCCGGGAAAGGGCGGCGATGCGGGAAACCATTGGCGGACGCGGCGTGCTCGAAGGCGCGTTCGCGTTACTCGAAGCACTCAACGAGCACGGCGGGCAGGCCGGGCTGACCCAGCTCGTGCGGACCACCGGGCTCCCGAAGACCACCGTGCACCGGCTTCTGGACCAATTGGCCGACCTGGGCGCGGTCGAGCGGGCGGGCCGCGGCTACCGGATCGGTTCGCGGGTGTTCCGGCTCGGGCGGTACTGGCAGCCCGAACTACGGGACCTGGCCAAGGAATGGCTGCCGTCGCTTTCGGCGCGGATGCGCGCGAGCCTGGTGCTCGTGGTGCCGAGGGAAGGTCGCGCGCTCGTCGCGGCAGGGGCTGTCCTCCCCGCCGACGACGTCCCGGTGTGGCCGGGAAGCCCGCTGCCGCCCGGAACCGCCGCCGGGCGGCTCCTCGCCGCCCATCACCCGGCGCTCGCCGAACCCGACGCCGACGCGCTGGAGATCCGCGCGACCGGATTCGCGACGGAGTCGGAGACGATCACCGAGGGACTCGGCTGCGCCGCCGTCGCCGTCCGGACCCCGGACGGCCGGGTCGGCGCGGCACTCGCCGCCGTCCTGCCCGTCCGCCGCGACCCGGCTTCCGCGATCACCGCGCTGACGAGCACCGCCCGCTCCTTCGGTGCCGCTCTCGCCGAATACTCACGGCCAAACCGGGCCGGATGATCGGCGAACCCCGAACAATCCCCGAACAATGCGATAACCGGGCAGCCAACCGAATACGGGCGGAATATTTCCGACGAAATCCCGGAAATCGCCTCACCGTGCGTCCGCGACCGGTGTCACCCCGTGCGGAAACCAAGGAAACCCCTGGGACAAAGGCCGTTTGCGTGACCGATCGCCTACCGGGCGATGCGTTGTAGCGGCGATTAAATCACCGTCCCGCGTTTCTTCCGGCACTTCCGAAACGGAGGAGCGCACGTACTGTTCAGGAATTCTTTCGACCAAGGAGGGAATTCCTTGACAAGACATTCCTTGAAAAGACGGGGCGCGGCCGTGGCGGCGTTCCTCGCCATGGTGTCCGTGGCGTCCGCCACCACGGCCGTCCCGGCATGGGCCACCGAACGGTCCGGCCGTCCCGTCGTGGCCGGGATCGACCTGGAGCGGGCGACGATCCCCGATCTCCAGCGGGCGATGCGCTCCGGACGGCTGTCCTCGGTCGAGCTGACCGCCTTCTACCTGCATCGGATCCGCAAGCTGAACCCGACGCTGCACGCGGTGCTCACCACGAACCCGGACGCGCTGCGGCTCGCCGCGGAAAGTGACCTGCGGCGGCACCGGCACCGGTCGAAGGGCCCCATGGACGGCATCCCGGTGCTGCTCAAGGACAACATCGACACCGCGGACCGGCAGCCGACCACCGCCGGCTCGACCGCGCTGCTGGAGTCGCGTCCCTACCGTGACGCCGGCGTGGTCGAGAACCTGCGCGAGGCCGGGGCGGTCATCCTCGGCAAGGCCAACCTTTCGGAGTGGTCGAGCTACCGCTCCACGAGCTCGTCGAACGGCTGGAGCCCGCTCGCCGGCCAGACCGCGAACCCTTATGTCCTCGACCGCAACCCGTGCGGCTCGTCGTCCGGCCCGGGCGTCGCCGTCGCGGCGCACCTGGCGACCGTCGCCGTCGGGACCGAAACGGACGGTTCGATCAGCTGCCCGTCCGGCGCCAACGGCATCGTGGGGGTCAAGCCGAGCCTCGGGCTCGTCAGCCGCAGCGGGATCGTGCCGGTGTCGAAACAGCAGGACACCGCGGGGCCGATGGCGCGCAACGTGGTCGACGCCGCGATCCTGCTCGCGGCCCTCAACGGCGCCGACCGTCGCGACCCGATCACCGTCGACGCCGCGAGGCAGTCCCTCGACGACTACACGAAGTTCCTGCGTCCCAACGCTTTGCGCGGGAAGCGGATCGGCATCTGGCGCGAGGTCTACACTCCGGACGAGACGACGAAGGCGGCGTTCGAGCAGGCGTTGGCCAGGCTGCGGAAACTCGGCGCGACCACGGTCGAGATCACCATCCCGTACCTGGACGTCATCGCGGCCAACGAGTTCCCCGCGATCAGGACCGAGTTCAAACACGACATCAACGCCTACCTCGCCTCGACCGGCGGCAGGCATCCCGCCGATCTGGCGGGGCTGATCCAGTACAACCTGGACCACGCGGCCGTCGAAATGCCGTACTGGACCCACAACCTCTGGGACCGCTCGCAGGCCACCACCGGCGATCTGAACGATCCGGCGTATCGCGCGATGCGGGAAGCCGCGACGAGCGCCGCGCGGCGAGGCCTCGACGAAACGCTGCGCGGCGAGAAGCTGGACGCGATCGTCGCGCCGACGAACAACGCCGCCTGGAAGACGCAGCTCGGCGTCGGCGACGGCGCGCTGCTGATCGACTCTTCCGGCCCGGCGGCCGTTTCGGGCTATGCCAACATGACCGTTCCGATGGCGTACGCCGGGCCGTTGCCGCTGGGACTGTCGATCATGGGCGGGCGGTTCAGCGAACCGTCACTGCTGGCCATCGCCTACGCCTTCGAGCAGGACACGAAGGTCCGGCGGCTGCCGACCTTCATCCCGTCCATCGGCTGAACCGGGACCGACGGCTACTCGACGTGGTCGGCGAGCGCGTGAGTATCACCGCGAGTGAGGGGTGTGTGGATATAGGGACGTTCAATGTCCCTATATCCACACACCCCGCCGTGACCGGACCGCTCACACGGTGCGCGTCCCGACGCTCTACGAACAACACCCTCGTCTAGCGTCCTGAGTCAGGGCGCTAAGGGACCAGGAGCCCGAGGCTGCGCTCGGCCTCGGCGACGGCGGAGTCGCGCTCGACGTGACCGTCGATCACGAGCGTGGCGAGCCCGTGGAGCAGGCACCAGAGCGTGACGGCGAAACCGTCCGGATCGTTCCGCTCCCCCACCCGGTCGGCCAGCAGCGCACAGGTCGCCCGATGCGCCTCCGCCAGTTCCGGATAGGCGGCACGGTCACCGATCCCGGCGCCCGCCATCAAGCGGTACAACGCGGGATTCTCCAGCGCGAAGCCGAGGTAGGAGTGCCCGAGTGCGGTCACCGTCCCGGCGCCGAGACTCCGCAGGCACTCCTGCAGCTCGGCATGCCCTTCCAGTGCGACCGCCACCAGCAGCGCGTCCTTGTCGCGGAAATGCCGATACGGCGCCGCCGTGGACGCACCCACCTTCGCGACCGCGGCGCGCAGACTCACCCCCTCCGGACCTCGTTCGACGAGGAGCTCCCGTGCGGCGCGGACGAGCGCTCGACGAAGATCCCCGTGGTGATAGGCACGTTTGTTGATCATGGCGGACCCCCCAGCCCTTGATGCCACGCGAACGCCTCACCTTAACGGGCGGGAAACGCGGAGGTGGCCGACTCCCTGTCCGCAAATAATTCAGACACGTTGTCAGAGTTACCCGGGTCCAGCTATGTTTGACGGCATGTCAAAGATCAGGTTCGATCTCGTCACCTGCGTCGCCCTGCTGTCGACGGGGCTCCTCGCGGGAGCCTTCGGCTACGGCGTGGTCAACGTCGCCGCCACGTTCGACGTCGTCCCACTCGACGTGCGGTTGACCTTCCACACGGCGCTGATGCAGCGGAACGGCGTCGTCATGCAGACCGCGATGGCGCTCGCGGCGATCAGCTCCCTCGCACTCGCCCTGCTGAGCCGAGGGCGGCCGCGACAGCTGGCCGGCGTGGCCGCGGCCCTGGTCGTGACGTCGTTCCTGGTCACCCGCTTCGGCAACGTCCCGATCAACGGCCGGATCAAGGTCTGGGCCGTCACCACGGCACCCGCCGACCACGCGGCGATCCTCGACAGCTGGGAGACCTACAACGTCATCCGGACCGTCACCGCTCTCACCGCTTTCGTGCTCATCATCGTCGCCTCACGGCTCAAGCTCCCGGAGCGCGCCTTGGCTCCGGCGCAATAACCAACCAGAAACATCCCAAGGCCAGTCCGCGCGGCGCTGTCACGTATTCGCCAGATTCGAAACCAGCCTCGCACTGCGATCATGGTTCGATGGTCGATGATTCGCACCCTCCGGAGATGCCCCGAACTCGGCCTACCTCGCTCTCCAGCGGGAAACACCGGATCTTGTCGAATCGCACCATCGTCCTGTGTGCCGGGCTTCTGCTCGCCTTCTCTGTCGCAGCCTGCTGGGTGCTGTTCGTTCTCTACGGAAAAGGAACCGACGCTGACAAAGCCCGGCTGGAGGGTGTGCGCACCGTCGGCACGATCGTGCTCGGAGCGGGCGGCGCCATCGCGCTGCTCCTTGCCGCTCGACGCCAACAGACCGCGGAGCAGGACCTTCTCACCAAACGTCATGACCTCCAACTACGAGAGCGGGCCAATGACGACGCTCGCCACGATGCCGCAGAGCGGCGGATCAGCGACCTGTACCTCAAGGCGGTCGAGCAACTGGGGGCGGACAAAGCACCCGTCCGACTCGCCGGGCTGTACGCGCTCGATCGCCTGGCGCAGGACAATCCTTCGCAGCGTCAGATGATCGTCAATGTGATCAGCGCCTATCTACGCATGCCTTACGAACTACCTGACAAGCCTCCCGATGCCGGCGCCGAGAAAGAGATCCACGACGAATACCGAAGTGACGTTCAAGAACGTGAGGTACGAACGACGGCCCAGCGCATCCTGGCCGACCATCTCGACCCGAACTACCAGGATGGGAAAAGGTTCTGGCCCGACATCGACCTGGATCTCAGCGGCGCGCTGCTGATCGACGTCATGTTCCGCGACTGCAGGCTCAACAACGCTCGCTTCTCGAACGCACGGTTCTGTGGTGACACCTTGCTGATAGGCATCCACTTCGATGGGGAAACCAGGTTCGACGGCGTCACATTCACTGGCGACTCCTGGTTCTCGGAGGCGCGGTTCACCGGCAACGTCCGGTTCGATCAGGCGACCTTCGAGGCCATGGCCAGATTCGACGCGGCTACCTTCAAAGGAACCGCCACCTTTCGCGCTGCCTCATTCTTGCGCGAAGCACGGTTCACGAACACGACGTTCACCGGGAGCGTGGTGTTCAGCAAAGCCACCTTCACCGACAGCGCGACCTTCGATGACGCCACGTTCTTCGAAGACGCCTACCTGCCCGGCGTGACGTTCGCGCACCGGTCCTACTTCACCGAAGCCGCGTTCGCAGGTGACGCCTGGTTCAACCAAGTGACATTCAGCAGCTACACCACGTTCGACGGCGCGACGTTCAGCGGTGACATCAGGTTCACCGACTCCACTTTGGACGGCGTTCCCTTTGTCCCCTCGCAACTTCAACCACACAAGCCGCCCGAAGACGAGTGAAGCGTCAGCTCGAAGCCTGATCGGCGAGGTCGTTCGCCGCGACGTACCCGAAGGTCATCGCCGGGCCGATCGTCGACCCCGCGCCCGCGTAGCTGTTGCCCATCACCGCCGCGCTGGCGTTCCCGGCGGCGTACAGGCCGGGGATGACCGAACCGTCCGCCCGCAGGACCCGCGCCCGCGCGTCGGTGCGCATCCCGCCCTTGGTACCGAGGTCACCCGGGACGATCTTGAACGCGTAGAAGGGCGGTTCCCAGAGCGCGGCCAGGCACGAGTTCGGGAGGACGTACGGGTCGGTGTAGTAATGGTCGTAAACGCTGGCGCCCCGATGGAAGTCACCGTCCACGCCGGACAGTGCCTGCCCGTTGAACCGATTGACGGTGGCGCGCAACGCCTCCGGCGGGACACCGATCGCGGTACCGAGGGACTCCACGGTCCATGCCTTCTTGACCGCGCCTGACGAGTACCACTCGGCGGGAAGGGGCAGCAGCGGAGCGACGTCACGGAAGAGATACCGGTTGCGGTAGTGCTGGTCGACGACCAGCCACGCGGGAATGGTGGGCGACGTCGGGTTCCGGTCGTACATCGTGTGCACGACGTCGCTGTACGGCGCCGCTTCGTTGACGAACCGGCGGCCCGCCGCGTCCACCATCAGCCCGCCGGGCAGGGTCCGCTCAGCGAGGCAGAAGTACGGTTCGCCGGGCAGCGGGATCGCCGGACCCCACCAGGCGTCGTCCATCAGGTCCAGCGCCGCTCCGGCGCGCTTTCCGGCCAGGATCCCGTCTCCGGTGTTCGACCGAGCGCCGACAGTCCACTGTGTACCGATCGGCTGGCGCTGGTACTCGGCCCGCATGGCGGCGTTGTACTCGAAACCGCCGGAGCCGACGATGACACCGCGTCGTGCCTTCACCACCCCCGCCGCGACGGTCACCCCGGTGACCTTCCCGTTCTCGATGACGAGATCGGTCAACGGCGTGTTCAGCCAGACCGGGACACCGGCGCGCTGCAACCCGGCCCGCAGTCCCGCGGCCAGCGACTGGCCCATGGTGAGCGGCTTCTGCCCGGCGAGCGCGGCGGCCGTGCCGCGGGCGAGGCAGGCGGCCGCCACAGCGGCGCCCTTCGGGTTGACCGCGGCCAGCGCGAGCCATTTGTAGTCCGCGCTGAAGACGACCATGCCCGCGGGCGTGGCGAGATAGGGCGGGTTCAGGTTGGCCAGTTCCGCGCCGAGGATGTTCCCGTCCAGCTGGTCGGGTTCGATCGAGCGGCCGTCCGGCATCCCGCCGGGCAGCTCCGGATAATAGTCGCTGTAGCCCTCCATCCAGCGGAACCGCAGCGGGCTGTTGGCCATCACGAAGGACAGCATCGCCGGACCGTTGGCGAGGAACGCTTCCTGCCGCGAGGCGGGGATCGACGGGCCGACCACGGCGGCCAAGTACCGTGCGGCCTGTTCCGGGGTGTCACGGACGCCGGCCTGTGCCAGCACCGAGTTGCACGGAATCCAGATCCCCGCCCCCGACCGGGCGGCCGAACCGCCGAATTTCGCCGCCTTCTCCAGCACCACGCAAGTGAGCCCCCGCTTGGCCGCCGTCAGCGCGGCGGTCATCCCCGCCGCGCCCGCCCCGACCACGACGACGTCGTACTCGCCGACCACCGCGGAGGCGGCCGAAGCCGTCCCCGCGAACGGCAGTCCCGAAGCGAGCGCGAGCCCGGTGCCGCGCAGGACCTGACGCCGGGACAGCGGGGAATCGGGACCCATGAATCCTCCTCGCGTGGGGATCGAGCGAGGTCATGTTCTCCAGCCGGGGGCAAAAGTGAAACAAGTTCTACCCGCTTGGAGCAGGCGGGGACAGCTACGCTCGGCCGGTCACCTCAACCGGCGCGGGCATTCAGCCCAGCGCCCGGACCAGGTCCAGCGCGCGCCCCAGGGTGGCGAGCCGGTCGGCGACCGTCTCACCCGCCGGATACAGCCGGACCGTGTCGACGCCGGCGTCCCGCCAGACACGCAGCCGTCGCGCCACCATCGGTTCGGTGCCGATCAGCGTCGTACCGAGCACCATCTCGTCGGTCACCAGCGCGGCCGCGCCTTCCCGGTCGCCCGCCTGCCAGCGTTCCCGTACCGCCGCGGCGGCCTCGGCCCAGCCTTGCCTGCTGTAGGCGTTGTTGTAGAAGTTCGTCTTCGCCGAGCCCATCCCGCCGAGGCTGAACGCGAGTTCCGCCTTGCGGCTCGCGACCATCCCGCGCAAGTCGTCCTCATCCCGGGCGAAGGCGACCTCGGCGCCTTGGCAGACTTCGAGGTCCGCGCGCGATCGGCCCCCCTTCGCAAGGCCCGCGTCGAGATGCAAGAAGTAGGCCTGCGCCCCCTCCGGCACGAAACTGGTCCCCAGCCAGCCGTCCGCGATCTCGCCGGTCAGCTCCAGCAGCTTCGGCGAAAGCGTGGCCAGATGGATCGGGATGTCCGGATTCGGGGCCGTCGACAGCCGCATCGGCCTGCTCTCGCCCGGCAGCGGGATCTCGAACTCCTTGCCGGAGAACGCGATCTTCTCCCCGGCGAACGCCTGGCGGATGACCGCGACCGTTTCCCGCATCCGCGTCAGCGGCCGGGCGAACGGAACACCGTGGAGCCCCTCGATCACCTGTGGCCCCGAAGCACCGAGCCCGAGGGCGAACCGGCCATCGGACAGGTCCGCGAGCGTCAGCGCGGCCTGCGCGATCGCCACCGGGGTCCGGGTGCCGAGCTGGATGATGCCCGAGCCGAGCCGGATCCGCTCGGTCCGCGCCGCGAGATAGCCGAGGACGGACGGCGCGTCCGATCCCCACGCCTCGGCGACCCAGCACTCGTCGAGACCGAGCTTTTCCGCTTCCAGTACGAAATCCAGCGTCTCCCGCCGGCCGCGGGAAGCCTCGACCGTGGTCGCCGTCCGCATCACGCGCCGTCCGCTTCGGCCCGCTCCTTGATCGCGGCGAGGGTCCCGGCCATCGCTTTCTCGAACTCGCGCAGCCGGACGAAAACGATCTTCTCCTCCTTGTCCGGCATCTGGTCGATGGCCAGCGAGAGACCCGACCGTCCCGGCCCCAGCTGCATCCATTGCCGGAGCTTCGTCCCGCCGTTCTCGGGTTCCAGCGTGAAGCGCCACAGCGCCGTGGGCGTCTCGGCGTCGTGCACGGCCCAGGTGAACACGCGCGGCTCGTCGCATTCGACGACGTGCGACGTGGTCTCCCATTCGCCGAGCGCGTCGTGTTTGCTGCGGCCGACGAACCGCCTGCCGACCGCGGCCGCGCCTCCCGCGCCGTCACACCATTCCGCGGCTTGAAGCTCCTGGCTCATCTCCGGCATCAGCCGCACGTCGGAGACGATCGACCAGACCCGTTCCGGGACGGCGTCGACCCACGCCTCGACCTCGACCGTCGGCTTGTCGGCGTACTTTGCGCCCGTCCACTCCATCGTGGCCCGCCTCCCATGCTCGTGACCTCGATAGTTGCGTAGATGGACTTACCCTGTCAAACCGTCCTGCGCGGCGAAGCGGCGCACCACGTCGGGACGGCCGGCGAGCTTCGGCGGATAACCGGGCCCGAGCCGCGCCCGGGTGTTCTCCCCGGTCAACGGCCCGGCGCACTGCGCGCAGACGACCTCCGCGTGCGTGTCCTGCCCGCAGGTCTCGTGATGAAGGATGACGGGCGGCCCGGCCTCCTCCGAGAGCCATCGGTCGCCCCAGCGCGACATCGCGGCGAGCACACCGTAGAAATCCGTGCCCTTCTCGGTCAGGACGTAGTCGTAACGGACCGGGTCGGCCTGGTAGGCGCGCTTTTCCAGCAGTCCCTCCCCGACCAGACGGCGCAACCGGTCGGCGAGGGTGTTCCGCGCGATGCCGAGCTCCTGCTGGAACTCGTCGAACCTGCGGATCCCGTAGAACGCCTCGCGCAGGACCAGCGGCGTCCACCAGTCGCCGAGCAGGTCCATGGTGCGCGCGATCGAACACGGCCACTGCGCGAACGAAGTCCGTTTCATACCCGCGAGCCTACGCCCGGCGAAATTGATCCGGTCATTCCTCCACCTATTCCCCGACGCTCAGGCGCTGACTCGAAATGTTGCGATCCGGTCAAGAATATCTCGCGCATTAATATCGCCGACTCGCTTCCGTACGCTTTCCGACAGGGGTTTCAAACGATCTAGTGTCCGCGCGGAACGGATCCCGTCCGCGATCTCCATCGCGGCGAGACCGACCTCCGCGGCCCGGTCCATGTCACCCTCCAGCGCGTGGTCGACGGCGAGCCAGATCATCGTCAGCGAGCGGCTGCGCATCATGTCCGGGCCGTAACCGTCGATGGCCCGGGTGAGCACCGGGATGGCTTCCCGGCAATGACGGACGTCGACGAGCCTGGCGAGTTCGGTGCGCACCGTGCCGATCATCGCGGCCAGGTCGTTGGCCGTGAAGAAGGCAGACCACGAAGGGACAGCGTCGCCGACGGAGTCCTCGAATTGTTCCGTGGCAAGGGAAAGTTTGTCCAGCGCCTGGCGGACGTCACCGAGCAGCGCGTAGGCCCACGCCTCGTTCGCCGACAGGATCGCCTGCGACAGCGGCCGTCCCGCACGGCGCGCCGCGAGCTGCCCCTGACAGAACTGCTCGAGCGCCTCCGACGGCGTACGGTGATGCAGATACATCCGGCCGAGCCGGTAACGGATGTTGGCGAGGAGATCGTCGGCGCCCGCCTCGGTCGCGAGCTCGAGCGCACGACGGAACTGCCGTTCGGCCCGCACGGGGCGGCCGCAATCGAATTCCGTCCAGCCCCTGAGATTGTGCAGATCGGCGACCACACCCGCCAGCCGCCTGGCCAGCGGCTCGGACATCATCCCCTGCCGCAGCGCGGCGCCGTATGGCTCCAACACGCGCAGCAGCTCCCGGCAGGACCCGCCGCCTTCCCGGTAGTCACGTGCCCTGAGCGCGCCGATGACACCCTCGAGCCGGTCGACGTCGGCCTGCCCGACCCGCATCGGGAGCCGGTCAATCACGGCGGCGCCCCTGTACACGAGGGACCGCCGGCGCGGTCGCCGAACGCGACGGGACGGGAGCAGGCCTCGGCACCACCCGGCCGCGCGGCCCGTGAACCGTGTTCCGCTGCCCGGCGTCCTGCCTGGGAATGGCGACGGTGATGCGTACGCCCATTACCGCTCCTTTCCCTAATCCTCAACGACCGTGCTCGCCGGGGTCCAGGACGGAGCCACGCCGGTCTCCTGGAATACGTGAACGACGCACAATGATGTTAACCACGGGGAAAAGCGATTCACTCCGCCGAACGGCTGGCTATTCTCATTCACCGGAATATGCACGTGCGGAGTCTCTTTCTTTTGCACGGCTGTTCGCATTTCCCGGCCGCTCACCGCACGTGCCCGCCGGGAACCGTCCGTGAGCGCGTGAGACGCAGCTCTCAGCCGAACGTGTGAACCTTGCCGACTCGGGTCACGAAAAGGCTTCACATTGCGTTATCAATAGCTGAAGATCAACAGCAACCGAACGTAAGGGGCTGAAGCGTTGGACAAGGAAAGCGACCTCATCCGGGGGACTATCGTCTTCGGCCTGCGCACTTTCGGTGCGGACCCGCTCCCCGTCCAAGCCGATCTCGAATACGACCCCGAAGACCCCTACGCCGTCGTGGTGGCCTACCACTCGGGCGGCGGAACGGTCCGCTGGATGTTCGGCCGTGATCTCCTCGCGGACGGACTCCTCACCCCATCGGGTGAGGGCGACGTGATCATCAGCCCGGCCGACGACACCTCGATCGTGATCTTCGCCCTCAGCGCGCCCGACGGCTGCGCGGTCCTCGAAGCCCCGGCGCAGGAGCTGGCCGAATTCCTCGACCGTACCTACGACATCGTGCCCGCCGGATCCGAGCCGGAATGGTTCGACTTCGACCAGGAGATCGGCAAGCTCGTCACCGAGTCCTGACGGCCGATCCCGACCCGGTGGCGGCACCGGCCATGCGGTGCCGCCCTCCGCATCGGGTCAGGCGAGTTCGCGCAGCCCCGGGACGACCTGCTCGGAGAACGAGCGCAGGAACCGCTCCTGGTCGTGGCCGGGACCGTGGAAGACGAGGTGGTTGAAGCCCGCCTCGACGTACGGCTTGATCTGCTCGACGGCGTCGGCCGGGTCCGACGTGACGATCCAGCGGCGGGCGACCTGCTCGATCGGCAGCGCGTCCGCGGCCTTCTCCATTTCGGCCGGGTCCTCGATGCCCGCCTTCTGCTCCGGCGTCAGCGACAGCGGTGCCCAGAACCGGGTGTTCTCCAGCGCCTGCGCCGGATCCGGGTCGTAGGACAGCTTGATCTCGATCATCTTGTCGATGTCGCCGGTGCTGCGACCGGCCTGCTCCGCGCCCTCCGCGACCGCGGGCAGCAGCTTCTCGGTGTAGAGCTCCATCCCCTTGCCGCTGGTGCAGATGAACCCGTCACCCTGCTTGCCGACGTACTTCGCCATCACCGGGCCACCTGCCGCGATGTAGATCGGCACCCCGCCCTCGGGACGGTCGTACACGGTGGCGTCGGTGGTCTGGAAGTACTCGCCCTCGAACGTGACGCGCTCTTCGGACCACAGTTTGCGCATCAGGTCGATCGCCTCGCGCAGCCGCGCGAACCGTTCCTTGAACGCGGGCCACTCGATACGGGCCACCGCGACCTCGTTGAGGGCCTCACCGCTGCCGACGCCGAGCAGCACACGGCCCGGGTACAGGCTGCCGAGCGTGCCGAACGCCTGCGCGACGACGGCCGGGTTGTAGCGGAAGGTCGCGGTCAGCACGCTGGTGCCGAGCACCACCCGTTCGGTGCGCTCGCCGACCGCCGCCATCCACGCGAAGGAGAACGGCGCGTGCCCGCCCTGATGCCGCCAGGGCTGGAAATGGTCGCTGACCATCACGCTGTCCAGCCCCACCTGCTCGGCGAGCACGGAGTACTCGACGAGGTCGCGCGGGCCGAACTGCTCGGCCGACGCCTTGTAACCGATCTTCAGTGCCATCCGGGGTCACCACCTGGACTCTTGGGTTGTTCCGCTCTTCACCTTGGCACAGAGTCGATCAGGCGCGCCCATGCCTCGGCGGGGTGAAGGTGTCGCGAACACCACTGTGCCGATGGGAATGCGCCCGGAGGCGTGGAAAGACCCCGTACCCGCCCTCGCCCTCCGGGACCGGCACGTGGTGATGAACTGTGCCGTTTGCGCCGTCACCTGTGCGCCGTGCTGGGCGGAGTTGTGATCGGGGAGTCGAACCCCACGCTGCCCGCCACGTACCAGGCGAGCCGGAATACCGCCGGCCCTCGGCTTGTGCCCGCTTCCCGGAGGGCTACCTGCTTTCCACGTTCAGTCCAGGAGGTCGGTCTCCCAGTTGGTGCGCTGGATCTCGACGTCGACCGCCCGGATCTCCCCCGCGACCCGGTCCGCGCGGGACCGCAGTTCCGCGACCGGCAGCGCGGAGAGGTAGCGGAGTTCCGAGCGGAGCTGGCGGCCGTACCCGCCCTGGTTACGCCCGGCCGCGGCGTCGGCGGCCGCGGTCAGGACACCGTGCCTGAGCCGGAGGACGTCGCGGCGCGCGATCGCGTCGGTGATCGTGCCTTCCCCGAGCGGGGTCGCGGCGTTGGTCCGGTTGATCCGCTGGATCAGCGATTCCAGTTCGTCCAGCGCGGTTTCGGCCTCGACGAGCAAGGCGGACGCGTCTTCCGACGGCTCCTCGCCCTCCTGGTGCCGAGCGTTGTCGACGATCCGGGAGCGAAGCGCCTCCACCTTCTTGGTCGCGTCGGCGCGCGAGACGAGCGCTTCGGCCAGCTTGATCCGGGACATGCCGGGAAGTATCGCCAAGATCGGCGACCGTCGCATCCCGTTTTCAGCCCGCCAGTGAATGTCTCCGGTAGGACGAGTCGGGCTCGGTGTATTCGATGCCGTTCTCGTCGAGTGCGTTGAACACGGTGAACCGGCCGTGCGGGAAGACCAGGCCGAGCGCGACCATGCCGTTCGCCATGTCCCGCGTCGCGCAGTCGAGCAGCTCGACGTCTTGGAGCACCTGACCCTCCAAAGCGGACAGTTCCGGAAAGACGTCCTGTCGCCACCGGAGCGGGCTGGGTTCGGCCGGATCACCCCAGTCCCATGAGGACTTCCCGTACGGGTCGATCGTGTTCCAGGTCAGGGAAAGCTCGTCGAACTTCCAGTGCGTGATCTCCAGCCGTTCATCGCCGAAGTCGGCCACGACGGGCGCACCCGAGAGCCACTCGGCGTACTCGACGAACCAGGTGAGGTGAACATGCCGCAGTCGTTTGCCCACCAAAGCACGCAAGCGATCCCCGTGCGCCCTCCGGATCGTCTGGAGTCCGGAGAGCCACACGGGTTCGTAACCCTCGATGTCGAAGAACGCCACCGAGCGAGTATGCCGTGTCAGTCGTAGGACAGGGCTTCCACCAGTTCACCGCTGTCCGGGTTGGGCAGGGCCCTGGCCACATCGGCCTGCGCCACGATGCCGACGAGCTGGTGCCCGTCGATCACCGGCAGGCGCCGGACCTTGTGGTTCGCCATGGTGCGCATGATCTCCTCGGCGTCGTCGTCCGCGCCGATCGTCACCGCCTCGCCCTGGGCCAGTTCCGAAGCGTGCAGTGCCCTCGGGTCCTTGCCTTCGGCCAGCACCTTCACCACGATGTCGCGGTCGGTCAGCATGCCCTTGAGCTTGCCGTCCTCGCCGCAGATCGGTACCGCGCCCACCGACTCGGCGGCCATCTTCTTGGCGGCGTCGAGCACGGTTTCGGAGGCGGACACACAGGTCGCGTTCGCGGTCATGATGTCTCGTGCCGTGGTCATCCCATCGCTCCTTCCTTCAGGGTCCTCCCACCGGATACCCGGCATCCGCGGGCCGACACCTCAAGCCGCCGACGGCTCCAGAAGGATCTTGACCGCGCCGTCCTGCTTCTTCTGGAAGATCTCGTAGGCGTGGGGCGCGTCCTTCAGCGGCATCTTGTGCGTCGCGAAGCCCTCGACGCCGAGCGGATCGGCGGAATCGGTGATCAGCGGCATGATGTCGTCGATCCAGCGCCGGACGTTGGCCTGCCCCATCCGCAGGGTGATCTGCTTGTCGAACAGGTCCATCATCGGCAGCGGGTCGACCATGCCGCCGTAGACGCCGCTCAGGGAGATCGTGCCGCCGCGCCGGACGCAGTCGATGGCCGCGTACAGCACGCTGAGCCGGTCGATCGCGGCCTTCTCGGTGATCTTCGCGCCGATCGGGTCTGGCAGCAGGGCGACCAGGTTCTGCGCCATTCGCCCGATCGGGGCGCCGTGTGCCTCCATCCCGACGGCGTCGATCACCGAGTCCGCTCCCCTGCCGCCGGTGGTCTCGCGGATGAGGTCGCCGAGGTGCCGGTGTTCACGCGTGTCGTAGGTGACGACGCCGGCCGCGGCGGCCTTCGCGAGCCGTTCCGGCACCAGGTCGATGCCGATCACCTTCCCCGCGCCCCGGTGTTTCGCGATCCGGCAGCAGAACTGACCGATCGGGCCCAGCCCGAAGACCACGACCGTGCCGCCTTCGGGGATGTCCGCGTAGTCGACGGCCTGCCAAGCCGTGGGCACGACGTCGGAGAGGTACACGAAACGCTCGTCCGGCGGGCCGTCCGGCACCTTGATCGGGCCGTAGTGGGCTTGCGGGACCCGCAGATATTCGGCCTGGCCGCCGGGGACCTGCCCGTAGAGCTTGGTGTAGCCGAGCAGCGCCGCGCCCTTGCCGCGGTCGGTGACCTGCGTGGTCTCGCATTGCGACTGCAGGCCGCGGTCGCACATGAAGCAGTGGCCGCAGGAGATGTTGAAGGGGACGACGACGCGATCGCCGGGTTTCAGGTTCGTCACCCCGGAACCGACCTCTTCGACGACGCCCATCGGCTCGTGCCCGAGGATGTCGCCCTCGTCGATGAAGGCGCCGAGGACCTCGTACAGGTGCAAGTCGGACCCGCAGATACCGGTCGAGGTGATCCGCACGACGGCGTCGGTCGGTTCGACCAGCTTCGGATCCGGGACGGTGTCGACCCGGACATCGCGTTTGCCGTGCCAGGTGACGGCCTTCATGGTGCTCCCTTCGGCGAATGGCTCTGCTCCCCGCCGGATGCCCGTCCGCACATCCGGCAAACCTCGCCGTTCCGTGCCACCGTGGATCCATGCGAACCCGGATGCTCGCCGTCGCCGTCGACTGCCGTGAGGCCGAAGCACTGGCCGCGTTCTGGAAGGAAGCACTCGGCTACCCCGAGACCGAGCGGTGGACCGACGGCCATGGCGTGACCTATGTCGAGTTGAAGAGCCCCGACGTGCCGAGCCTGCTCTTCCAGCCGGTTCCCGAGGGAAAGCAGGGCAAGAACCGGCTGCACCTCGACCTCGCGCCCACCGAACTCGAACAGCGCGAAGAGGTCGCCCGGCTCGTGTCACTCGGCGCCAGGATCGTCGAAGACCCCGAGTCGGACGACTGGATCGTCATGGCCGACCCGGAAGAGAACGAATTCTGTGTGCTGCCGAGGCGCTGAAGGACCCCTTCCCAAGTACATGAAGGCCCCCATCCTTGCGCCTAAGTACAGGAAGGGGGCCTTCATGTACTGGGCAAGGCGTGAAGGTCGAGCCGCTGTGACCACTGGAACTCCCGGCTCGCCACGCTCACCCCACAAGCACCAGCAGTCACAGCGGCTGCTTCACACCTTCCCAAGTACATGAAGGCCCCCTTCCTTGCGCCTGGCGCAAGGAAGGGGGCCTTCATGTACAACCCGGCGCAAGAGACCGATGCGGCCTCAGGCGGCCTCATCATCGGTCCGGACCGGCCTTTCGGAATGCAGCCCCAGCATCTCCAGCAGCATCCGGCAGTCCGTCGCGTCGCGGGCGTTCGCGACCACCGCTTCGGTCGCCTTGCGCAGCACCGCCGCCCGCACGGCCGTCGCACCACCTTCGGCCAGTTCCTCCACCGGACGCAATTCCTCGATCGGGTTCCCCATGACCCACCTCCGTCGTCCCTTTCGTTGATACCGGATTCCGGCCGGGAAAGCCCCCGTGTTCTTGCGGTCCGGCGGCGCCTCCGCCGGTTTCTCCCTAGACTGGCGCCATTCGGACGAGCGGACGGAGCGGGAACTGACCACCGAGTTGCGCGGGGAGATCGTGACACTGACCCCGGTCACCGAGGCCCACGTCCCGGACCTGCGGCGTATCCGCGGCACGGCCGAGGTCGGGGCGCGCTGGGGTTCGGTCGACGACTCCCCCACCTGGCCGTTCGACGACCCCACGACCGCCTGTTTCACGGTACTGGAAGGGAGCGTCGTCCGAGGCTTCGTCCAGTACGGCGAAGAGGAGGACCCGATGTACCGGCACGCGTCGGTCGACCTCTTCCTCGACCCGGCGGCGCACGGCCGGGGGCTGGGCACGGACACCGTCCGCACGATGGCACGGCACCTCCTGCACGATCGCGGGCACCATCGGCTGGTGATCGATCCCGCCGTGGACAACGACGCCGCCATCCGCTGCTACAAGGCCGTCGGCTTCCGCGAGGTCGGCGTGATGCGCGGCTACGAACGCGACACCGACGGCGACGGCTGGCACGACGGATTGCTGATGGACTTGCTCGCCGAAGACCTCACGTAGCGCGTCAGCGCGACTCCGAGCAGCACCACGGCCATCCCGGCGAGCACCCGCGGGCCGAGGTCCTCGCCGAGCACGATCGCGCCCAGCGCGACCGAGACGACCGGCAGCAGGTAACCGACGGTCGCCGCGGAGGTCGCGCCTTCGTCGGCGATGAGCCGGTAGTTGAGGTAGAAGGTGACGCCGGTGCCGAAGATCCCGAGTACCACGACGGCGAGCACCGCGGTCACGTTCAGCGCCCCGGCCGGTGCGGCGTCGAAGGGCAGCGCGAGCGCGCTCAGCCCGGTGGCGGTCAGCAACTGTGCGGCGGAGATCGCGATCGGACCGCCTTCGCCGACGAGTTTCCTTCCCATGTAAGCGAAAGCGATCGCGTAGCTGATCCCGGCGCCGAGCAGGGCCAGCGTCCCCCAGCCCAGCACGCCGCTCTTCTGCCAGGGCGCGAAGATCAGCAGGATGCCGGCGAAACCGAGGACCAGCCCGCCCACCCGGATCACCGTGAGCCGCCGTTCGGTGCCGATCCCGATGCCGATCAGCAACGACCACAGCGGTGTCGTCGCGTTCATCACCCCCGCCACGCCGGAATCGACGGTCAGTTCACCGATGCTGAACAACGCGAACGGCAAAGCGTTGCAGAAGAAAGCGGCGACGAGGAGCCTGCCCCAGATCCGGCGGCCGCGCGGGAGGCGCTGGCCGGCCCAGCGGCTCAGCACGAGAAGGACGGCCGCGCCGAGGGCGCAGCGGATGACGGTCACCTGAACGGGCGGCAGCCCGGTCAGGGCGAGCTTGATCCACAGGAACCCGGATCCCCACAACAGAGCGAGAACGCCCATCCGGGCCAGGGTTCTTGGCGCGCCGATGCTCACTTCGTTCCTTTCGCCGGGCCGCTCGATACCTCTCCAAGCTGCCTTGGGCGACTCGTCAGGACAAGTGAAAAGATCTACACCGACGTTAAGCGGTCCTACATGTTCCGAAAGGACCCGGCCGTGGCCGCCGCTGGGGACGGCCACGGCCGGTTTCCGAGGAGATCAGCACTCGCCCGGTGTTCGCAAGGCGGAACAGGGCCTGCTCACATTTCGCGGTCGCGCATGATCCACCTCCCTTTCGACTGGCGCACCGGTGGGGAACGGGCGCGTTCTCGCACAGTTTGGGGGCAGGCTTCACACCTCCGCACACCCAGTGGCCGTGTTGTGACCCAGGTAATGGGAAGGTTGTGGCACGATCTGCCGCGAAGCGGGGAGAAAGGTGCTTCTGGTGACCGAGAATTCCGGTTCGGCCAGATCCGGGGAGACCGGGAAAGCACGCGCTGAACCGAGGCCGGTTTCGACGGCCGCGGCGACGTTCGGCCGCGCCTTGCGGCAACGGCGGCAGGCCTGCGGGCTGGCGTTGCGCGAGCTTCAGAAACTCGCCTATGTCGACAAAAGTCTCATCAGCCGCGTCGAACGCGGGCTCACCCCGCCGAGCGCGGAATTCGCCGAAGCCTGCGATCGCGCGCTGGGTGCGGGCGGGGCACTGATCGTGCTCGCCGAGGCCGCCCGCGCGGAACCGTATGTGCATCTTCCCCCGCCGCCTGATCATTTCGTCGGCCGCGAAGAACATTTGGCTCTGCTGGACGAAAAAGTGTTCACCGAAACGGCGAAAGTGGTCTTCGTCGCCGGACCGCCCGGGGTCGGGAAGACCGCGCTCGTGCTGAATTGGGCGAACCGGCGCCAAGAAGAGTTCGATTGCGTGCTCTGGTCGGATCTGCGCGGCTACGCGGCGGGCTCGCCCGCGCAACCCGCCGACATCCTCGACGACCTCCTGTGCTGCGTCGGTGTCCGCCCCGACCGTGTCCCCGCCGAGGAGCACATGCGGCTCGCGCTCCTGCGCGGCCTGTTACGCGGCCAGCGCACCCTCGTCGTACTGGACAACGCCCTCGACTCGCCTCAGGTGCGGCCGGTGCTGCCCGGCACCCCGGACACCACCGTGCTGATCACCAGCAGGCGACGGCTTTCCGGGCTGGTCGTCGGCAGCGGCGCGGTCCAGGTTTCCTTGGAACCACTGCAAGAGCTCGAAGCGACGCGGCTCATGGCCGACCTCATCGGCGACGAACGCGCGGCGCGCGATCCCGAAGGTGTCGGCAGGCTCGTCCGGCTGTGCGCGGCACTGCCGCTCGCGGTGAACATCGCCGCCGAACGGGTCGCCGCCCATCCTCATCAGAGCGTCGGCGACCTCGCCCGTGAGCTCGTCGCCGAGGGGCGGCGGCTGGAACTGCTCGCGGTCGACGACGACACCGTCGGGGTCAAGGCCGCCTTCAGCTGGTCGTATCGCGCGCTGGAGGCCGACACCGCCCGGATGTTCCGGCTGCTCGGCCTCCATCCCGGCCCGCGGTTCACCGCGGGCGCGGCGGCCGCGCTCGCCGGGCTGCCCGGGCACGACGCGCGACGGCTGCTCGACAAACTCGTGCACGCGCACCTCGTCCAGCAGGTCGGCGCGGAGTACTACCGGTTCCACGACCTGCTCCGCGTCTACGCCGCCGAAGAGGCCGGTGCCGAGCGATGGCGGGACGAGCGGCAGGCGGCGGTCTCCCGGCTGGCCCATTGGTATCTGTACGCGGCGAACGCCGCGAGCTGGACGCTGACCCCGGCCCGCGACCACCACATCGATCTGGGTCCCGCGCCCGAAGGTGTCGAGCCGCTCCGGTTCGCCACGTTCGACGAGGCCTACATCTGGTGCGCGTCGGAGATGCCGAGTATCACCGGCGTCGCCCGGCTGGCGCTGGACCACGGGCTGTACGAGATCGGCTGGCGGCTGCCGGTGGAGCTGTTCGACTACCACCTGCTCGGCAGGCCGTGGCAGACGTGGATCTCCAGTCACGAGGTGGCGATCGAGTCCGCGAAGGCGGGCGGTGACCTCGGCGGGCTGGCGTGGTCGGCGATCAACCTCGCCGAGGCGCACCGGCGGCGTGGCGACCTCGGCCGCGCGAGCGAACTGTTCGGCCAGGCCGTCGAGATCTCCGAGGAGATCGGCGAGAACCCGAGCCTCGGCTGGGCGCTGGTCGGGCTCGGCAACATCGCGCACGAACGCGAGGACTACGCCGAAGCCGTACGGCTCGCCGGGCAGAGCGTGGAGGTGAACGCACGGATCGGCTACCAGCTCGGCGAAGCGACCGCGCGGGTCCATCTCGGCCGCGCCTACCGTGACCTCGGAGAACGGGACCTGGCCCTCGATCACGGTCTGCGCGCCTTCGACGCCTACGCGAAGGACTCCGACCAGCACGGAATGGGCTTCGCGCTGGTGCCGCTCGCCAGGACCTGCCGCCGGTTCGGCGACCTGGAACAGGCGCTCGGGTACTGCGAGCAGGCGCTGACCGCCTACCGGAACTGCGGCGACGTCTGGGGGCAGGCCGACGCGCTCGACGAACGCGGCTGCGCGCTGGCCGCTCAGGGGCACACCGACGAGGCCATGGCCGTCTGGCGCGACGCGCTCCAGCTCGTCATGGATCTCGACGACCGGAAGGCGAACGTGCTGCGGGGCCGTCTCGAAGGTGCGGCCTAGAGCTTCACCGGCAGGTTGTGCAGGCCGCGGGTGATGGCGCTCGGCCACCACACGAGCCGGTCCTCCGGCACGGTCAGCGTCATCGACGGCGCGCGGTCGAACAACGTCTCCAGGGCCGCGGACGCCTGCATCCGCGCGAGCGCGGCGCCGATGCAGATATGCGGGCCGACGCCGAAGGCCACATGCCGCACCGGCCGCTCGCCAGGGCGGAAGGCGAGCGGTTCGGGGTGCACCTCCGGATCGCGATTGGCCGCCAGCAACGACAACAGGATCGGATCGCCCGCCGCCATCCGCTGCCCGGCGAGTTCCATCGGTTCGGTGACGAAACGCCAGCTGGTGTTCTGCAACGGGGTGTCGCGGCGCAGGACCTCTTCGATGACGAGCGTCAGGTGGGAGCCGTCGGCGCGGGCGCGGGCCGCCTCCTCCGGATGCGTGACGAGGGTCAGCGCGGTGGACGCGATGAGGCTGATCGTCGTCTCGTGCCCGGCGATCAGGGACAGGAACGCCGTCGCGGCGACCTCGTCGCCGGTCAGCTTCCCGGCGGCCTCCTGAGTGAGCAGATCGCTGATCAGATCCGCCCCCGGTTCGGCGCGTTTGCGGGCGACGACGTCGGCGAGCAGCGCGTCGAGGTCGTCGGTCGCCTTGAGCATCGACGCCATGTCCGTGACGTCGCCGGCGGCGACCACCAGCGCGGGCGGGCGGACCTCGTCGAGCAGGTTGTCCGGGATGCCGATCAGCTCGCAGATCGACCGGATTCCCAGCGGGTACGCGAAATCCTCGACGAGGTCGCCTTCGCCCCGGTCCAGGATCGGGTCGAGCAGCTCGTTCGCGAGCTGATGCGTGCGGTCGCGCATATGCTGCAGCCGCCGCGGACCGAACGCGCCGGCGCAGGCCTTGCGCAGCCGCGCGTGTTCCTCGCCTTCGACGTTGTTCATATGCCCGATGAGCGACGGCCGATGGTCGGCGGGCAGTCCGAGATTGGCCTTGCGCCAGTGCTCCGCGGCGACGGACGGGCATTTGGACAACCGGGGGTCGGCCATCGCGGAAACGACGTCCGCGTGCCTGGTCAGCAACCAGGTCCACGTGTCGCCGGGGAGCGGGAGCCGGAACGCCGGCGCGTTGCTCCGAAGCCATTCGTAGGCGGGCGAGGGATCCCTGTCGAAGTCCGGGCCGAACATCACGGGAACCGCGGCGGCGTCGTATGCAGCGTCAGGCATACGAGCCACCATGCCAGCCGGAGGCGGAATCGCGTCCGGCGAACGCGGGTATCAGCCTGTCTCACGCGATCGTCAACGCGGTCCCCCTGTCACCCTCTTGTGGTTACCCAGCAAGATCGAAGCGGGTGCGGTGCGTAACGGGTTGGAGGTGACCCTCGTCAGCGAGTTCGGCAAGCACGACCGTGACACGGTCTCGGCGCGGCCGCGCGGTTCGCTCCGGGGATTCGCCGACACCGTCGGCCTCGCCTCCGCCCGCGTCTGGCGGCTGCGTGGCCGCGCCTGGAACACCCTGCGGCATCCGGCCGGGTGGGAGCTGTGGCGCCTGCCGCCCGCGGCGGTCTTCTGGATGCTCGGCACCGAGATCGCGGTCGCGGTCTGGGCGCTCTACAGCGGTTTCAGGGCCTACGCCACGGCCACGGACCTCGTCCGCTTCGGCGTGATCGCGGGCTGCACGATCTGGTATCTCGTCCAGACACAGCATCCCGAGGAGCAACGCCGGGCCGACGACCGGCGCGGCGAGCACATCGACCAGACCGCCGTCTGGCTGGGCGGCGCGGCCGTCCTGCTGCCGCCCACGTTGTCGCTCGCGCTGCTGCTGATGGTGCGCGTGCAGCGCTACTCCATCGCGCACAAGGCGATGACGACCTTCCTCTTCACCACCGCCGCGCACGCCGCCTCCATTCTCGGCGTGCACACGATCACCGAGCTGACGTCACTGCACACCTGGCTCGAATCGGGCACGCTCCCCCAGCGTCCGGGCGACATCGTGGTCGCCGCCTTCGCGCTGGTGGGCGCCGCGCTCTGGTACTTCGCGTCGCAAACGCTGCTGATCAGCATCGCGCGCGGCCTGGCGTGGGGCGGCTGGCGGCGGCAGAAGCTGATCGGCAGCTGGGCCGACAACGCGGATTTCGTCTACGCGCTGCAACTCGCCGCGTGCACGACGATCCTCGGTGCGGTCAACATCGCGCTGGTGCCGCTGGTGATGATCGGGATCGCGCTGCGCTCGACCCGGCTCTCGCAGGCGCTGGCGGACACGATCGCGCGCAGCCAGCGTGACCGGAAGACCGGGCTGCTGACCGAAGACTCCTTCCACGCCCCGGCCGCCCTCCGGCTGCTCGAAGACCAGACCGGGCGGCGGCCGACGGCGTTCCTGATGCTGGACCTCGACCATTTCAAGCAGTGGAACGACAAGTACGGGCATTCCGGCGGCGACATCGTGCTCGGCTGTGTCAGCGCCGTGCTGCGGCAGAACACCCGCTCCACCGACGTCGTCGGGCGGTGGGGCGGCGAGGAGTTCTCGGTACTGCTGCCGGACACCACCCGCGAGGAGGCGATGCGGATCGCCGAGCGGATCCGGGTGGCCGTCGCGAAGACCGCGATCACCGGCCTGACCGAACTCGCCAGCGGGCACGCGACCAACGAACCCCGCGCGGTGGGACCGATCCACGGATGCACCGTGTCGATCGGCGTCGGGCTGTCGCCGGAGCACTCGACGGACTACGGCGAACTCTTCCGCGCCGCGGACGCGGCCATGTACCAAGCGAAACGGAGCGGGCGGAACCGGGTGGTCGTGGCGCCCTCCGCGATCCCCCCGTCGCCGCGGACCCCGACGTCACCCCTGAGCCGGGCCGGTGACTCGCGCCGCGACTGACGTAAGACGCGTGTCTCCAGCCGTAACTCGCGTGATTGGAGGCGTAACTCGCGAGTTACGCCTCCAATCACGCGAGTTACGTCCCCGATCACGCGAGTTACGGCCCAAGGCGCGTCAGGGGCGGGTCACGAGGCGGGTCTCGAGCAGATCGTCGACCACCCGGGTCTCCACACCGGTCCGCCGTTCGAACGCGGACCCGCGCAGCGGCCACAGCGCCACCAGCACGACCCCCACAGCGGACAGGGCCGCCAGCACCAGCGCGGCGACGAACTGGGCGGCGCCGTCGGTAGCCGTGCTCAGTACCGCGAATCCGATCAAGACGATCCCGGTCGGCAGCACCGTGGCCAACGCGACCAGGTAGGCGGGCGTGCGGCGCAGGTCGCGGCGGCGGGTGGTCAGCCAGGCGGCGAGCAGGCAGGCGAACGACGCCCCGAGCAGGCAGGCACCCGCCGTGTCGCTGAGCCGGTGCCAGCCCAGCGCGATGGTCGACGACGCGACCCAGGCGACGGCGACGCCGCCGATCCCGATGATCACCGGACGGAACCGTTGGGGCAGAACGAATGCGAGGGCCATCAGGATGGCCATGGCGGCACTGACGTGACCGCTGGGGAAGCTGTTGTGTCCCGGGCCTCGACCGCCGTCGGGCAGTTCGGGACGGACGAGGACGTAGAGCTTGAGCAGCTGCGCGGCGACGAGCGGGAGCACGAGGACACTCAGCGCGGGGATCAGGAGGCCGGGTTTGCGCCGGAGCAGCGCGAGGACGACGAGCCCGATCCCGGCGGCGCCGATCACGAGCACCATGTCCTGGTCGCGCAGCGGGCCCGCCCAGTCCATTGTGGACCAGCGACCGGACTGCGCGCTCCGTACCACGCCGTTCTCCGCGAGCTGCCCGGCCGACGTGTGCACGAACAGCACGTAGGTCACGACGAACGCGGCGGCCAGTCCCAGTCCGGTGGCGAGCTGGAACGCGGCCCTGGACAGGGTCCGCCTGGTCTCGGCGTGCCGTCCCGGCAGCGGACGGCGGGCGGGGGTCGGCTTCGCTTCGTGGGTGAGTAGGGCCATGCGTCTCACTGTCCCCACGCCGTTTAGCCGTGAGGTCCGGACAATGTCATGGTTCTGCTACAAGATCGAGCCGAGTCGCACACGCGCGGAGACATCCGAATAATGGCGGCGTGGCAAGTGTCCTTGTGATCGAAGACGACGCGTCCGTCCGGGAGGGGCTGGAACTCGCGCTGCGCCGGCAGGCGCACACCGTGTACACCGCCGAGAGCGGTGAGCTCGGGCTGGAGAAACTGCGGGTGTTCCAGCCCGACATCGTCGTACTCGACCTGATGCTCCCCGGCATCGACGGCTTCGAGACCTGCCGCCGCATCCGCTCGGCGGGCGAGGTGCCGATCATCATGCTCACCGCCCGCAGCGACGACTTCGACATCGTGGCCGGGCTGGAGGCGGGTGCCGACGACTACGTCACCAAGCCGATCGAGCCCCGCGTGCTCGACGCCCGGATCCGGGCGGTGCTGCGCCGCGCGGTGAGCGAGAAGCCCGCGAGCGACGACGACGCCGGGGAACGGCACGGCGGCCTGGTCATCGACCGGGCCGGGCTGGTGGTCACGAAGAACGGCGAGCCGGTCTCGCTGACCCCCACCGAGCTGAAGCTGCTGCTGGAGCTGTCGCGGACGCCAGGCCAGGTCTACAGCCGCCAGCAGATCCTCTCCGCCGTCTGGGATCACGACTACCTCGGCGACTCCAGGCTGGTCGACGCCTGTGTCCAGCGGCTGCGCGCGAAGATCGAAGACGTGCCCGCGAAACCCGACCACATCCAGACCGTCCGCGGCTTCGGGTACCGGTTCGGCCGTTCATGAGGCTGCTCTCCGGGCTGCGGCCCCGGCTGATCCTGGCGTTCGCGGTGATGACGATCATCGGGGCGGCGGCTGCGGCGGGCGCCAGTTACGTCTCGGCCCGCAACGCGATCCTCGAAGCGGTCCAGGACGCGGCCATGAACCAGTTGAAGGACCGCGTCAGCGCCTACGGCCGCCCCCTGTCCACGCCGCCGACCCAGGACCAGCTCAACGACTTCGCCGGCAGCCTGCGGTTGAACGCCGTCGCGGTCTACCGCAACCTGCGGTCGGTCAACGGCCCGGACCTGACCACCTTCTCCCCCGAGTTGCGGCAGACCGTCGCGAACGACAGCCGCATCCAGTTCCAGCGCGTGGACCGCGAAACCATCCCGGAACTGCTGGTCGGGCTGCCGGTGCTGGCCAGGCAACCCGACGGGTCGATGAAGAACAGCGGCGTCGAGGTGTACTCCCTCACCTCGCTCGTCCAGCAGCAACAGGCCATCGGCGAACTCGCGAAATCCGCCTGGCAGATGGCCGCGCTGGCTCTCCCACTGGCCGCGGCGCTCGCCCTGCTCGCGGCGAGACAGGTGCTCAGGCCGGTCCGGGCGCTCAACACCGCCGCCGCCCAGCTCGGCGAAGGCAGGCTCGACGTCCGGCTGCCCGCCAAGGGCTCCGACGAGCTGGCCGAACTGGTCACGACCTTCAACAACACCGCCGCCGAACTGGAACGCACGGTCGGTGAGCTGAGAGCGATGGAGGCCGACGCCCGCCGGTTCGTGGCCGACGTCTCGCACGAACTCCGCACCCCGCTCGCGGCGATGAACGCGGTCACCGACGTCCTCGACGAAGACGCGGAGGCGCTGCCGCCGGACACCGCCGTCGCGGCGCGGCTGGTCTCCGGCGAGACCCGGAGGCTGACGCGGCTGGTGCAGGACCTGGTCGAGATCTCCCGCTTCGACGCGGGCCGCGCCGAACTCGTGCTCGACGAATGGGATCTCGCGACGGCGGTCCGGGACAGTCTCGACGCCCGCGGCTGGCGCGACGGCGAAGACCTGGTCACCGACCTGCCGGAAGGCGTTCTCGCCCGGGTGGACCGGCGGCGGCTCGACCTGATCGTGGCCAACCTGGTCGGCAACGCGTTCCGGCACGGCGCGGCCCCGATCGAGGTCCGGCTGCGCGCCGACGGCGACGGCGTCACCTTGGCGGTCGAGGACCACGGACCCGGGATCGATCCCGAGGTCCTGCCGCATGTGTTCGACCGGTTCACCAAGGCCGACACCGCCCGCGCCCGCTCCGAAGGCAGCGGGCTCGGGCTGGCGATCGCGCTGGAGAACGCCCGTCTGCACGGCGGCGACATCACCGCGGCCGACACCGGGCACGGCGCCCGGTTCGTGCTGCGCCTGCCGCACCGGACCGAAGGAGGGACGCGTTGAGGAAGACCCGCGTACTGCTCGCCCTCGCGACCGCGGCCCTGGCGGCAGCCTGCGGTGTCCAGCCGACCGGTGTCGTCCCGGCCGGGCCCGGACCGTCCATCCGCAACACCGAGGGGAAGCAGGTTTTCGGCGGTCTGACGCTCTACTTCGTCTCCGATGGCCGGGTCATCCCGGTGACCCGGCCCAGCGAAGGCTTCATCTCCCCCGAAGGCGCGGTCACGATGCTGCTGAAGGGACCGACGGAGCGGGAAGCCGCGCAGGGCCTCACCACGTTCGTCCCGCCGGAGGTGGGCCGGGTCGAGGTGTACTCGGGCGACCCGGCGTCCATGGTGGTGCCGTTCCCGGTGCGAAAATTGTCCAATCAGGCCATCAACCAGCTGGTCTGCACGGCGATCGCCGCCTCGGCGGCGACCGACCGGGCTCCGCGTCCCCATGGGGTCAACGTGACCTCACCGGATGGGCCGATGTACTTCCAATCCTGCAAAGCGGACTGAATTCGTCACCCACAGTGCTCACATAAAAGCACTTCTCGTATCTGTACGGGCGTGAGCCTCTTTTGGTTCAACGATCAAGGTAACTGTGGGCGAACACACTCGGGCGTGACATTGCCGTGTCCTTTTCGTAATGTTGCCCGGAGCTCGCGGCCCCCGACGCGAGTTCCCGTCCCCGAAGTGGTGAGTGATCAGAGAAATGGCCGGCAGACATCGCAAGAACAAGGCTCCGCAGTGGAAGCTCCCCGCGGGTATCGCGGCAGCGGTCGCCACGGCGCTCCCGGCGTCGATGTGGCTGACCTCCGTGGACTCTCCCGACGTCGAAGCGGCCAGCGCCGCGCTCGCGCTGAAGGCTCCCCCGGTCTCCAGCGTGACTCCCCCGCCGTCGACCAGCAGCACCCCGCCCTCCAGCACGACCCCGCCCCCGTCGACCTCCTCGGCTCCCCCGAAGCCGACGACGTCGACCAAGGCCCCCGCCCCGGTCAAGAAGACCGTGCCCGCCGCGACGGCGTGTTCGACCAGCCTCGCCGGTACGAAACCGCATGTGGCCCAGGTCGGTAACCACGTGAAGGCGAAGTTCGGCGTGACGAACATCGGCGGTGTCGCCGGCCGGGCGAACGCCAGCGACCACCCTTCCGGCCTCGCGCTGGACTTCATGGTGGACACCGCCACCGGCAACGCGATCGCCGAGTACCTCCTGGCCAACCAGAAGGACTTCGGCATCACGTACGTCATCTGGCGCCAGCGCTACAACGACGGCAGCGGCTGGGACACCATGGAGGACCGAGGCGGCGCGACCGCCAACCACATGGACCACGTCCACGTCTCCTTCGCCAGGAGCGCGAAGGTGAACGTCAGCTGCTGAAGGCGTCTTTCAACGTTGCTGAGCGGACCGCTCGCCGGGCTGGACCACAGGTCGTCCCACGACCTCTTCCACGCCTTTCACGGCGAGCCGGTCCGCTCGCTCGTTCTCCGGATGCCCGGCGTGGCCTTTGACCCAATGCCACTCGACCTCGTGCCGTGACGCGGCCTCGTCGAGACGGCGCCACAGATCGGCGTTCTTGACCGGCGTCTTGGCCGAGGTCATCCAGCCGTTGTTCTTCCAGTTCCGCACCCAGCTGGTGATGCCGTTCCGGACGTAGGTGCTGTCGGTGTAGATGTCCACCGTGACCCGGCGCTTCAGGCTTTCCAGCGCCTCGATGGGCGCGGTCAGCTCCATCCGGTTGTTCGTGGTCGGCCCGGGATCCCCGCCGTAGATCTCCTTCTCGACGGTGCCGTACCGCAGCACCGCGCCCCAGCCGCCGGGACCGGGATTCCCGCTGCACGCGCCATCGGTGTAGATCTCGACTTCCGCCACCGGAACACCCTAGCGACGGGTTCAGTCCGGCAGGAGCGGCACCCACGGCTCCTCGACCTGCCCGAGATGCACCGCGCGCGTGATGGACGTCGAACCGAACCGGTCTCGGACGGTGTCGAGCGTCGAGTCGAGCGCGTCCCTCGGTTTCGCCCCGAACGGCAGGGCCAGCTGGATCGCGTCGTCCTTCGACAGATTCGTGAGCGCGAGCCCGATCAGCGTGAGACCGCGTTCGTCGATCAGCGGTCTCGCCGTCGCGAGCAGCTCACGCGCCGCCGCGACGATCGCGCCGGTCTGCTCGGTGGCCTCCATGAGGGTGTGCGAACGCGTCGCCTTGGTGAAATCGGCGAACCGCATCCGCAGCACGACGGTGCGGCACACCCGGTGCGCCGCACGCAGACGGCGGGCGAGGCGATCGGCCAGCGTCAGCAGCGTCGCGTCGAGCTCGGCGGGCGAACGCGGCCTGCTGCCGAGCGCACGCTGTGCCCCGATCGACCGGCGGCGACGGCCCGTCTGCACGCGGCGGGGGTCGTCGTTGTGGGACAAGGCGTGCAGATGGGCGCCGACGCCGCGGCCGAGCATCCGGACGAGTTCCTTCTCCCCGAACCCCTCCATCTGCCCGACCGTCGTCACCCCGCGCTCGCGGAGCTTCCGCGCCGTCACCTTGCCGACGCCCCACAGCCGCTCGACCGGGAGCGGATGCAGGAACTCCAGCTCCTTGTCGTGCGGCACGACGAGCAGGCCGTCGGGTTTCGCGACCCCGCTGGCCACCTTCGCGAGGAACTTCGTCCTGGCGACGCCGACGGTGATCGGCAAACCGACCTGCTCCAGAACGTCCTTCCGCAGCTTCGCGGCGATCCGGCTCGGTGTGCCCGCGATCTTCAGCAGCCCGCCGACGTCGAGGAAGGCCTCGTCGATCGAAATGCCTTCCACGAGCGGCGTGGTGTTGCCGAAGACCTCGAAGACCGCCTTGCTCGCCGCCGAATACGCGCGCATCCGGGGCGGGACCACGATCGCGTCCGGGCACAGCCGCCGCGCCTGGCCGCCGCCCATCGCCGTGCGCACGCCGTACGCCTTCGCCTCGTAGCTGGCCGCCAGCACGACCCCGCCGCCGACGATGACCGGCCGTCCGCGGAGCCTCGGGTCGTCACGCTGCTCGACCGACGCGTAGAACGAGTCCAGGTCGGCGTGCAGGATGGGACCCTCGGTCGTCATAGAACATATGTTCGCATCAAACGGCCCGGTGGCCAAGCCACCTCACCCAGGGGAGCCGAGCGCTCCCGCGAGGGCCGAAGCGAGGAGGGCGACGGTGCGATCGTCGTCTTCGGCCAGGTCACGCAGCACGTCCAGCGCGAGCGCGGGCGGCATCTCGACGAGGGCCTGGGTGAGGCGGATCCGCGCCGCCGGGTCCACGGTGGCGAGCTCGCCGGTCAACGCGCTCATGATCCGGTCCGCGGCACTGGCGTCACGTGCCAACGTGCCGAGGACCTCGGCCGCCTCGACGTCGGACGTGCCCTCGACCACCATGCGGACGAGCTCCGGCACCGCCGCGCTCTCACCACGCGACCCCAGGGCCAGCGCGGCGCGGGCGCGGACCGCCGGGTCCGCGTCGCCGAGTGCCTCCGCCAGTGCAGCGGTCGCCTCGTCACCGGGCATCCCGGCGATCGCGAGTATCGCGCGCCGCCGGACGTCGACGTCGTCCGAACGCGCACCGGACGCCAGGCTCGCCACGCCGTCACCGCCCGCCCTCGCGAGTGCCCATCGCAGAGCTCCGGCGACGTTCGGATCGGCTTCGGCGAGGACCGCCCCGGCCAGCAGTTCGGTGGGAACCGGGGCGTCCTCGGCCGGGGCCAGGACGGTTTGCTGCCGTCGGGCCGCGTGGGGCGAGTTGAGCCCGTGCAGAAGCTCGACGATGCGCAGGACTCCTTCCCAGCCCGTGGGTGCCGAACCGTCGACCGCACGGAGCCGATCGAGCAGCTCCTGCTCCCGGTTCAGGCGCTCCTCGGTCCGCCGGATGAGGTCACCCACGAGATCGGACGGCTCGAAGGCCGGATCCTCCAAGGCGCGGCCGATCTCGCGCAGCGACAGGCCGAGGGACCGCAGGCTCTCCACGTGGAAGATCCGGCGGATGTCCTCGTCGGAGTACTCGCGGTAGCCGCCGAAGGTGCGGCCGGTCGGGCGCACCAGCCCGAGGGAGTCGTAATGCCGGAGCATCCGGCTGCTCACCCCCGAGCGGCGCGCCACCTCACCGATCAGCATCAAGCTCCCTCCTGGCCCAGCGCGACGATCCGTTTCGACTCGTCGAAACCGGAGTCCGGGTCGCGCAGCAACCGCTCCGTGGCGCGGGCGTGCGCGCACACCTCCAGGTCGGCACTCTCCAAGGCCTTCCGCAAGACGGGCTCGATCACGGGTCCGAGCGCGACGAGCGCCCTGCTGAGACTCAGCCGCACCGTCCGGTCGCCGCGGCCGAACTGGTCGGCCAGGTCACGGGCCAGCCGGGCCCGCTCCCCGTCGGGGACGAGGACGACGGCGGCACGCCACGCGCTGCGGGCGACCTCGTCGTCGGCGTCGTGCAGCAGCGGCCGCGTGATCGCGGGCCACGCGGCGCGGTCCCCGATCTTGGACAGCGTGTGCAACGCCTGGCTCCGGGCCTGGGCGACCTCCGAACCGAGCTCGGCCAGCAGCACCGGCACCGTCTTCTCGGCGGGCAGCCGGGTCAACGCCCAGGTCAGCATGTCCCGGACGTAGAAGTCCGGCTCGATCGCGCACCGCGCCACGAGCGGGTCGACGAACCGGACGTCCGGATGCGTCCCGGCCGCCAGCGCCGCCTGGAGCCGCGTCGACGAGCTTTCGGAGCTGAGCGCGTCGAGCACGCGCAGGTCCGGTGAAGTCCTCTGTGTCGTGTTGATGGGGATCACCTCCTGCGCTCCAGTGAAGACCTTGTCACGATGTCAAGGTCAAGTACGGCTCTCCACCGTGGTCAGTCGAACGGGTGCCCGGAGTACGAGACCTGGTGTCCCTCGACGTACCGGTCCCGTTCCTCCGGGTCGACGTACACCTTTCCCGCCACGATCACCGTCATTTCAGCTTCCCTTCGTCCGGTCGGTTCACTCCACCGACGAACGCGGACGACGCGAACCGACACGGGCGCGGAAGAAGTCCGTCACCGATCGTCCGCCGGCGAAACACCAGATCGCGATCACCGGGTCGCAGATCGCGCAGCCGAACGACGAATCGTCCAGGAACGGGATGATCGGGGCACCCTTCAGGTGGTGCACGACGTCCCAAGCCGTGTGCAGCAGCCAGCCGATCCCGATGAACGTCCACGATTCGAGCCCGCGGTACGCCACATAGGCCATCAGTGCGGTGAAGACGAGTTCCCAGATCCCGAGCCCGCCGCCGCTGGCGTAGGCCGCACCGGCGCCGGCGATCATGACCGCGTTGAAGCGGCGGCGGTGCGGCTCGTGGATCAGCGACATCAGTACGACGTAGACGAGGCCGACGAGAATCGGCGCGATGATCACCATGGTTCGACGCTAGAACCGGGCGGCGCCCGCTCCCAGTGGCGTGAACGACGCCTTCCAACGGGATCTCGCCATCGGGCGGGTACGTTGCGGTCCATGCACACCGTCGCCGTCCTCGCGCTGGACAAGGTGATCCCGTTCGATCTCTCGACGCCGATCGAGGTCTTCACCAGGACCCGGCTCGCCGACGGAAGCGCGGGCTATCGGGTGGTCGTCTGCGCGGAACACCCGGAAGTCGACGCCGGTCACTTCACCCTGCGCGCGCCGCGGGGACTGGACGCGTTGCGCGAGGCGGGCACGATCATCGTCCCCGGCACCGCCGAACCGACCCGGACGTTGCCGGAATCCGTCCGCGACGCGCTGACTTCGGCCGCCGCGAGGGGCACCCGGATCGCCTCGATCTGTTCCGGCACCTTCATTCTCGCCGCCGCGGGTCTGCTCGACGGCCTTCGCGCCACGACGCACTGGGTCGCCGCCGAGGCACTGGCCGCGGCGTACCCGGAGGTCGACGTCGACCCGGACGTGCTCTATGTCGACAACGGGCGGATCCTGACGTCCGCGGGCGCCGCCGCGGGCCTGGATCTGTGCCTGCACCTGATCCGGCGGGACCACGGTTCCGCGATCGCGGCCGACGCCGCCCGCCTTTCGGTCATGGCGCTCGAACGCGAGGGCGGCCAGGCGCAGTTCATCGCGTTGCGGCATCCACCCGCGCCCCGTGGCGCCACGCTGGAGCCGACTCTGTTGTGGATGCAGGAAAATCTCTCGCGCGAGCTCACGCTGGCCGACATCGCCACGCGCGCCGGGATGAGCACGCGCACGCTGATCCGGCACTTCCGTGAGCAGACCGGGACGACGCCGTTGCAGTGGCTGCACCGGACCCGGGTCCGGCAGGCGCAGCATCTGCTGGAGACCACCGAGTACGCCGTCGAACGGATCGGCGCCGAAGTCGGTTTCGGTTCACCCACCTCGTTCCGCGACCGGTTCAAGCGCACGACCGGTGTCAGCCCGGGCACCTATCGACGCGCTTTCCGTTGAGCGGGAACGCCTCTTGCCGGTGACCGGCCTTCACCGCGACCATGGCCGTATACATCACCGAGCACGTCTTCGCCCGCCGTAGGGGACGTCGTCAGGAGGCTGGCTCGTGCTGGGCAAGAAACTGGGCGTCCTAGTGGCCCTCGTACTCCTCTTCGCGGGGCTGACACCCGCGAACGCCGAACTCAACCATCCACGCCAGGGCTGGCTGCGCGCCTCGACCGCGGGCCTGTTCCTGCATTGGGGAATGCGCACCTCCCCGGGCTACACCAGTTGCGCCGCCTGGGAAAAGGCGGTCACCGACGGCGGATGGACCGCGAAGTACTGGATCGACGAGGCGAAGAAACTGCACGCGCAGTACGTCGTGCTGGCGTCGTTCCACAGCAGGCTCGGCTACGCCAGGGCATGGCCTTCCGAAGTGCCGGGAAGTTGCTCCACCAAACGGGATTTCCTCGGTGAGCTGATCGCCGCCGGTAAGGCGGGCGGCGTCAAGGTCATCAACTACATGACCGACGATCCCAAGTGGTTCAACGAAGGTCTCGGCTCGGGCAAGAGCTGGCTGAACTCGTCCGCGTACTCGAAGTACAAGGGCAAGCAGGTCGACCTGCACACGCGCGACGGCTTCGGCGAATTCGGTTACGACAACTTCGTCGAGGTCATGCGGCGCTACCCCGATCTCGCCGGGTTCTGGATCGACAACGACAACGCGTACTGGGAGCGCAACGGTCTCTACGAGCGTGTCCGCCGGGAACGGCCGGACTACCTGCTCAGCAACAACAACGAGGACACGCCGATCATGGACACGATCAGCAACGAGCAGAAGACCGGCATGACCCCGGCCTACGACTACCCGCAGGCGGTCTACACGGCCGCGCCGCGGCTGATCGAGGCGTGCTTCAAACTCCCCACGACCGGCGCGTGGTGGTACAGCGGCTCGAACCCGCCGGTCGACTATCGGCTGACGCTGGGCCGGTACCTGGCCAACAAGGGTTCGGACGTCAAGGCGCTGATGGCCGAGACCGCCATGGTGAACGGGCGGTTCCCCGCGAACCAGGAGGCGTTCAACGACTTCGCCGCCGGGTTCTTCGACAAGATCTGGACGGCGGTCGACGGCACCCACGGCGGCGGTTACGACCACGGCGGTTTCGCACCCGGTTTCTGGAACGACGGCGCGCACGGCGTCACGACGGTGTCCAAGACCGACCCGGACAAGCACTATCTCCATGTGCTCACCCCGCCGTCGGGAAGCACGCTTTCGTTACGGGACAACGGCTACCGGGTCAAGCGGGTGACGAACCTGCGCACCGGCGCGGCGATCGCGCACAGTCAGTCCGGCGGACGGCTCACCTTGACGGGGCTCTCGTCCTGGGACCGGTACGACACCGTGTTCGCGGTGGAGACCGGCGGACGCGAAGGCGTCTACCCGCCGTCGTCGTACACGATGAGCGCGAGCGCCTCCGGCAGCGGACATCCCGCCAAGGCCGCCGCGGACGGCGACTACGCGACCTATTGGGACGCGACGTCCGCTCGGCCTGTGTCGCTGCGGTTCGATCTCGGCGCGCCGAAGCGGATCCAATACATCGGGATCAACCAGCGCGAGGACTCCACCACCTACCCGGCGTCGAATTCGGCGCGGATCAAGAACTACCGGGTCTATGTCAGCGCGGACGGGCAGAACTGGGGTTCGCCGGTGAAGACCGGCTCGCTGCCGAACCACCGCGGTGTGCAGTTCATCGACCTGCCCGTGACGACCGCGCGGCACGTCCGCGTCGAGAAGGTCGACAGCCAGGGCATCGAGCGGCTGCGGGTGGACGAGGCCTGGATCGGCTCCGCCTACGCGACCGGCGGCTGAATCAGGCGGCGAGCGACAGGACGGTGTCCGAGGCCCGTGCCCGGGCCTGGTCGGCGAACCGCCTCCGCGCGACGACGACTCTGAGCCATCGTTCCGAACGCTCGGCGTCCAGATCGGAGGTGGCGCGGGCGAGCACCTCGGCGGCGTGCGCGGCGGAATCGATCTCCGCGGCGGCGCCGAGGTAGTCGCCCGCCTCGATCAGCTTGTAGGCGTGGCGCATCTCGGTCTGCGCGGTCGAGTAGATGGCGTAGGCGGCGAGGTTGTTCGCCAGCGGGCCCAGTGAATGCGACATCGGATTCTCCGTTCCTTCTCTCTACAGACACGTCGAACGGGCCCGCGGTGGTTCGACATGGCGGACGGATTTTTTCCGAGGGTTGCGCAAAGTGGCCGCTTCAGGACAGCCTGAAGCGCATGCCAGCCCGAGCGGCGTCGTTCCGCAGCGTCTTCGCGGTCGCCGGATTCCGCCGGATCTGGCTCGCGCATCTGCTCTCGGTCGCCGGCGACCAGCTGGCCAGGGTCGCGCTCACGGTGCTGGTGTTCGACCGGACGTCGTCGGCGGGCTGGGCTTCGGCGGCGTACGCGCTGACCTTCGTGCCGGACCTCCTCGGCGGCGCGCTGGGCGGCGTCGCGGACCGGTTCTCGCGACGCACCGTGATGGTGGTGACCGACGTCGGCCGCGCGGTCCTGATCGCGCTGATGGCGGTGCCCGGCCTCCCGCTGCCCGCCGCGGCCGCGCTGTTGTTCCTCGTCCAGCTCATGGCCGGGCCGTTCCACGCGGCCCGCCAGGCGATGCTGCCGGATCTGCTCGATCCGGACCGGCTGGTCGTCGGCCAGGCCGTCATCTCGTCCACGTACCAAGCCGGGCTCGTGGTGGGCTTCGGCGCGGGCGCCGCCGTCGTCACCGGCCTCGGCGTGCCCGGAGCACTGCTGATCGACGCGGGGACGTTCGCGCTGTCGGCGCTCATGCTTCGCTTCGGGCTCGAACGCTTCCCGCCCTCGGCACCCGTCCACCACGAACGCCCGTCCCTGATCGAGGGCTGCCGCCTGGTGGCGCGCGACCGCAAACTGCGCTGGCTGCTGCTCATCGCCTGCTGCTGCGGCTTCTACGTCGTACCCGAGGGCCTCGCCGTCCCGGTCGCCGCCGAGCTGGGCGGCGCGGGCGCGCTGCCGTGGCTGCTGGCCGCGAACCCGGTCGGTTCGGTGCTCGGCGGTCTCCTGCTGAGCCGGATCCCGCGCGAACGGCAGATCCGGGTGCTGGGCGCGCTGACGGTGGTGAGCAGCCTGGTGCTGATCCCGACCGGCTGGGCCCCCGGCCTGGTCACGATCGTCGTGCTGTGGACGATCTCGGGCGTGTTCTCCGCGCACGACATGATCACGCAGACGCAGTACAGCCTCGCCGCGCCGGCCGCCCATCGCGGCCAGGTGATCGGGGTCGCGATCGCGGCGTTGCGGGCGGCTCAGGCGGTGGGGATCGCGGCGGCCGGGCTGCTGGCCCAGGTCGTCGCGCCGACCACCGTGGTCACCGTCGCGGCGATCGCCGGCGTGGTGGTCGCCTTCGTCGCCGGAGTGGGCTGGTCACGGGCGGTGTCGTCCCGCCGCGGCCCTGAGGAACCCGAAGATCCCGTGGGTCCGGTCGGCGGGACGACACCCGTTGGCGAACACGGTTCCTGACACATCACGTCCAGTTGTTGTCACGTCGGGTCGTCCAGTTGTTGTCACGCACTACGTTCACCTCCCTTCGCGAAGCCGCGCGCTCGTGGGCGAGATCACTCACGTCCAGTTGTTGTCACGCCGAGTGGTCCAGTTGTTGTCCCGCATTCCGTTCACCTCCCTCGAAATAGCGATCTACCCGGCAAAACACTCACCAGTTGTTGTCCTGCATCGGTGCACCTCCCTCGTTTCGGTTGGGCTGTCCGGGGGAATTCGGGGCCGCGTGTCTTATCGTCCGGACAACGAGGGTCGTCGCAGTCCCGGTTCGATTACGGTGTAGATCACCGACGGAAGAGGGTGCGTGGACGGACGACTCGGCGGCACGCGGCGGCGGCTCAGGGCCTGGCACCTGTGGAGCCTGCCGCGACCTGTGCGTTCCTACGTCCTGGTCGTGAATCTCATCGCAGTCCTCTCGACCGCCGCCACGGCCCGCCTGGTCCCGGTGACCGGTACCGACCTGGTCCGGTTCGGCGTCTTGACGCTCTGCGCGGCCATCGCGATCGAGGGCACCCGGCAGATCGAACGCCAACGGGAGTACGACAGAGCCCCATCGGTCGCCTACGTCGACACCAAGGCGGTCTGGAGCGTCGCCGCCGTCATCGCGCTGCCTCCGGTGCTCGCCGCCGCGATGGTCGTGGTGACCTACACCATCGCATGGTTGCGGATCTGGCCGCACCAACGGCCGGTCCTCCCCCATCGGTGGATCTTTTCCGCCGCGACGGTGCTCTGCGGTACGCAGGCCGCCGTCGTCGTCCTCAGCCTCGGCATGCGCCACTACCCCGGCGCGCCCGACTCCGGGCTGCTCGCCGGACTGGGTGACCTCGCCGTCATCATCGTGGCCGCGGCCCTGCGCTGGGCGATCAACACCGTGCTGGTGATGATCGCGATCGCGCTCTCGTCGCCGCCGAAGTCGATCGGCGAACTGTTCTCCGGGTTCGGCGACCAGATCCTCGAGGCGGGCGCGCTCGGCCTCGGTCTCGTGACGGCCGTCGTCCTCGTCCAGGCCAACCCGCTGGTGCTGGTCGGGGTCGTCATCGCGCTGGTCGCGCTGCACCGAGGGCTGCTGCTGACGCAGTACCGGCGCGATGCGCACACCGACGCCACCACCGGCCTCGTCACGAAACGCCGCTGGCGTCAGCTGGCCGAAGAACAGCTGGGCCGCACACGCGCCGGCCGCAAACTCGGCGTGCTGTTCCTCGACCTCGACAACTTCAAGACGATCAACGACACCTACGGCCACCCCAACGGCGACCTCGTCCTGCGCGCGGTCGGCGACGCGCTGCTCGCCGAGGTCCGCGAACAGGACGTCTGCGGGCGGTGGGGCGGCGAGGAGTTCGCGATCGTCATCCCGGACATCCACGGCGAGGAGACGCTGCGCCAGGTGGCCGAACGGATCCGGCACCAGGTGGCGGTGGTCTCGGTCGCGCTGCCCGATCGCGACACCGTGCTGACCGACCTGACGGTGTCCATCGGCGGGGCGCTGTATCCGGCGGCCAACATCACCAGCGTCGACGACCTCCTCGTCGCCACCGACACCGCGCTCTATCGAGCGAAGCAGGGCGGCCGCAACAGGGTCGAACTGGCACCGCCCGCACAGTAGGATTCGCCGCGTCTGGGGAGGCGCGATGGAGCGATTCGCTCGGGGTCCGGTCGGTTTTGTGGTCGCGATCCAAGTGTTGGTGCTGACGCTGGTTTCGGGACGGTACGGCTTCCACCGGGACGAGCTGTACTTCCTCGCCGCGGGGAAACGGCTCGCCTGGGGCTACGTCGATCAGCCGCCGCTGACGCCGTTGCTCGCGAGGCTCTCCACCGACGTCTTCGGCGCCACTCCCGCCGGCCTGCGCGTGGCCGCGACGCTGTGCGCCGCCGCCACGGTGGTCCTACTGGCGCTCGTCGCCCGCGAGTTCGGTGGCGGCCGTGGCGCGCAGGTTTTCACCGCCGCGACGACCGCGCTGTCGGCGTTCGTCGTGGTCGACGGGCACATGCTGTCGACGGCCACCGTCGACCTGGTGATCTGGAGCGCGCTGGGCCTGACGGTCCTGCGCCTGTTCCGCACCGGTGACGGACGGTGGTGGCTCGCGATCGGCGCCATCATCGGCATCGGTCTGGAAGGCAAATGGCTTGTCCTGCTGATGGTCGCCTCGATCGGCCTGGCGGTGGTCACCGTCGGCCCGCGGACGGTGTTCCGCAGCGGCTGGCTCGCCGCCGGGATCCTGCTCGCGCTCGTGCTGGCCGCACCGGCCGTGATCTGGCAGGCGGCGCACGATTTCCCTTTGCTGACCGTGGCTTCCGGTATCAGCGAGGACGACGGCGCGGAGAACCGGATCCTGTTCGTGCCGATGCAGTTGCTGTATCTGGCGCCCGTGGTCGTGCCGGTCTGGATCGCGGGCGGTCTCCGGCTCTGGCGTGATCCCGAACTGCGCTGGGCTCGTTCCCTGGCGCTGGCTTATCCGTTGTTATGCGTGATTTTGCTGATATTGGGCGGAAAACCGTACTACTCGGCACCTTTTCTATTGCTGCTCACGGCGGCCGGCGCCGAACCCTGCCTGCGATCACTGGACCGGGTCTCGCGTCGCGTCGGAGCGGCGGTGCTGGCCGTGACGGGTGCCGCGACCTCCCTCGTCGTCGGACTGCCGTTGCTGCCGGTGTCCGCGCTGGCGCCGGTTCTGGTGGTGAACAAGGAACAAGGTGAGCAGGCGGGCTGGCCCGAGCTGGCTTCTTCGGTCACCCGGGTCTGGGAGCGAATCCCGGCGGAGCAGCGCTCGACCGCGGTGATCTTCACGCGGAACTACGGGCAGGCGGGAGCTTTGGAGTACTACGGGCTTCCTTCCGTGTACTCGGGGCATATGTCCTATGCGGACTGGGGACCTCCTCCTTCTACCGCTACAGGCCCCGTGGTCGTCGTAGGCCCGTATCTTCCGGCTTGGTTCACCGGATGCCACGAGGCCGCGGTGCACGACAACGGCCTCGGGGTGGAGAACGAGGAGCAGGGAGTGCGAATTTCCTTGTGTGCGGGGACTTCCCGGCCTTGGGCTGCACTTTGGAGCGAGCTGAGGCACTACTACTGAGCCGAATATTGTCGGTGGTCGGTTGTAGGTTCTGGGTGTGGACACTCTTAACGCCACTGTGGCGCTGTTGAAGGAAATCACCGAGTCGGATGCGTTTAGGGAGGTCAATGCTTCGCTGGATTCGTTGGGAGACAAGGACGCTATCGCTGCGGCGGTGGCGGCGTCGGAAGGGATCGCACGACTGGAGGCCGTCCGGTTTCGTGCCTTGAGACAGCTGGGCCGTCATCGTGACGATGCCGCCAGCGTGGTGCAGGAGGTCGCGTTCGAACTGTCCGTTGTGGATGGTCACGCGGCTGGGCTGGTGTCGACGGCTCAGGCGTTGGTGTCTCGTCTGCCCCGCACGCTGGGGTTGCTGGATCAGGGGAAGGTGGGTGGATATGGGGCGATGAAAGTCGCCGCCGCCACCGCGTGGCTCTCCGACGACGACGCCCGCGCGGTCGACGCCGTCTTGGAGGACCGGTTGCCGGACCGGAACTCCGACCAGATCCGCAAAGCGGCCAACCACGCCGCGATGATGGCCGACCGTGACGGTGCGGCCCGGCGGACCGAACGCAATCGTGCCGGACGTCGTGTGCTGGTGCGGCAGGGTGAGACCGGGGTGGCCTCCATCGAAGTCGAGGATGGCCCGGTGGAGAAAGTCGCCGCCGCGTATACGCGCATCGACCGCGAAGCACGGGCATTACGGGCCGGCGGGGAGACCCGCACCCTGGATCAGTTGCGGGCGGATGTCGCCCTCGACCTTCTACTCGGCGGCCAGGGCGGGAAGAGCGAACGCTCCGAAGTATTTCTCTACATGGACCTCAACACCTACCTCGGCCTGAACGACGATCCCGCGGAGCTGGCCGGGCACGGGCATATTCCGGCGTCGCTGGCCCGCCACATCGCCAGCGGTTCGAATACGGTGTTGCGGCGGATCATCACCGACCCACTCTCCGGGCAGGTCCTCGACCTCGGCCGCGACCGGTATCGGCCGACGGCGGGGTTGGACGAGTTCGTGCGGGTGCGGGATCGTGAGTGCCGAAGACCGGGGTGTCATCGGGTGGCGCAGGCGTGCGATCTCGATCATTCGCTGCCGTGGCAACACGGTGGCCATACCGCCGACACCGAGCTGGTCGATCTCTGCCGCCGGGACCATCGGCTGAAAGACGAACCCGGCTGGAACTACCAGTTGGCATCGGATGGCACCCTCACCATCACCACACCCACCGGGCGGAGCTACGACAGTACGCCTCCGCCGCTGCATGAGCCCCGTGCCGAGGAACCACCACCGTTCTGAGCTGTCGCCGGAAAACGGCCACGCCGTGTCCGCCATCGACGCTGGCCGGGTTGCCGAAAAACGACCACGGCTCAATCACGGACCGCCAGCACAAAACACCCCTCCACAAACCGACTGGCTCTGGCCGACAACGCCACGGCACCGACCACCGCTCCCCTGCCCGCGAACCCTCGACTCTCGTTGCCGAAAAACGACTACAACACCCCTCAGCCGAGAACCCTCGCTCGTCCTTGCCGAGAACCGACAAAGCCGCGGCGACGCCATCACCCGCTGCCGACCGTCGCCGGAAAACGGCCACCCCACCACAGGCAGCAGGAGCAAGCCACGACCACCCCGGTGAAACCGGCGTGAACACCCGGTGACACCTCGCGACCCTGACTGACAAGCCGAGCCATCAGTTGTCCACTTCATGACGTCATCAGGCCCCTCCGCTAGGTGTTCCAGGCCACTTTTTGGCGGGTTCCTACAATCCCCGGCCCTCGGCATGCGCCACCGGCGACATTCTCGTACCGGCCGGTAAGAGGCAGGCTGTTAAACAGGTACAGGAGACTGTCCCGCGCGTGATCCGGCGGGACGTCAGCTGTTGTGTCACGCACTTGGGAGGCTCAGTCGGTGTTCAGTCGTGTCGCCATCGTCAACCGCGGAGAAGCCGCGATGCGGCTCATCCACGCCGTCCGCGAGCTTTCGGCGGAGACCGGACGGCGGATCGAGACCGTCGCGCTCTTCACGGACGCGGACCGGTCGGCGACGTTCGTGCGGGAAGCCGACATCAGCTACAACCTCGGGCCCGCGTCGGCGCGCCCGTATCTCGATTTCGCCGTGCTGGAGCGGGCGCTGACCGAGACCGGGGCCGACGCGGCCTGGGTCGGCTGGGGTTTCGTGGCCGAGGATCCGGCCTTCGCCGAGCTGTGTGAGCGGCTGGGCGTCACCTTCATCGGTCCGAGCGCGGACGCGATGCGCAAGCTCGGCGACAAGATCGGCGCGAAGCTGATCGCCGAAGAGGTCGGCGTGCCCGTCGCTCCGTGGAGCCGCGGCGCCGTCGCTGACCTCGACGCGGCGATCAGCGCGGCCGCCGAGATCGGTTATCCGCTGATGCTCAAGGCCACCGCCGGCGGTGGCGGCCGCGGTATCCGCGTCATCACTTCCGCCGACGAGCTCAAGGACGCCTACGAGCGCACCAGCCTGGAGGCCGAGCGCGCCTTCGGCAGCGGCGTCGTCTTCCTGGAGCGCCTGGTCACCGGCGCCCGGCACGTCGAGGTCCAGGTCATCGCCGACGGCCAGGGCACCGCGTGGGCGCTCGGCGTCCGCGACTGTTCGGTGCAGCGCCGCAACCAGAAGATCATCGAGGAGTCCGCCTCCCCGGTGCTGAGCCCCGAGCAGGCCGACGAGCTCAAGCGGTCCGCCGAGCGGCTCGCGCTCGCGGTCGAGTACCGCGGCGCCGGGACGGTCGAGTTCCTCTACCACCCCGGCGACAAGCTGTTCGCGTTCCTCGAGGTCAACACCCGCCTGCAGGTCGAGCACCCGATCACCGAGCTGACCACCGGCATGGACCTGGTCAAGGCCCAGCTGCACGTCGCTTCCGGCGGCAAGCTCGAAGGCGTCCAGCCCGCCGAATTCGGTCACGCCGTCGAGGCGCGGCTCAACGCCGAGGACCCGGACCGCGACTTCGCCCCGTCGCCGGGCCGCATCGCGCGCCTGGACCTGCCCGCCGGCCCCGGTATCCGGGTCGACACCGGGGTCAGCGAAGGCGACACGATCCCGGCCGACTTCGACTCGATGATCGCGAAGATCATCGCCTACGGCCGCGACCGTGACGAGGCGCTCGGCCGTCTGCGCCGCGCGATGGCGCAGACCACGGTCATCATCGAGGGCGGCGCGACCAACAAGAGCTTCGTCCTCGACCTGCTCGACCAGTCCGAAGTGATCGACGGCAGCGCCGACACCGGCTGGATCGACCGGGTCCGCGGCGAAGGCAAGCTGGTCACCCACCGCCATTCGGCGATCGCGCTCGCGGCCGCCGCGATCGAGGCCTACGAGGACGAGGAAGCCGTCGAGCGCCAGCGGCTCCTCTCCACCGCGCACGGTGGCCGCCCGCAGGTCCAGCACGAGAGCGGCCGTCCGCTCGACCTCAAGCTGCGCGGCGCCGCGTACCGCGTGAGCGTCGCCAGGATCGGCCACCGCCGGTTCCGCGTCGGCGTTTCGGCAGGCGGCGGCGACATCCACCCCGCCGACGTCGAGGTCGACCGGTTCGACGAGCACACCGGCCAGATCACCGTCAACGGCACCCGGTTCCGCCTGGTCACCGGCACCCACGGCCCGATCCACCTGGTCGAGGTCGACGGCATCACCCACCGCATCAGCCGTGACGAGGGCGGCGTCGTCCGCTCCCCCGCGCCCGCGCTCGTCGTCGCGACCCCGCTGGAGGTCGGCGCCGAGGTCGAGGCGGGCGCACCCGTGCTGGTGCTGGAAAGCATGAAGATGGAGACGGTGCTCCGCGCGCCCTTCCGGGCGAAGCTGCGTGAATGCGTCGTCTCGGTCGGCAGCCAGGTCGAGACCGGCGCTCCCCTGCTGCGGCTCGAACCGGTGGCGGAAGAAGGCGAAGAGGTCGCCGAGGACACCGGCAGCGTCGAAATCGAGCTGCCCGCGGAGCCGGACGGCACGTCGGCGGCGCAGCGGATCACGCGGGGACAGCAGGATCTGCGCAGCCTCCTGCTCGGCTTCGACGTCGACCCGCACGACGAGCGCCGCACGCTCAGCGCGTATCTGGCCGCCCGTGCCGAGCTGGAGGGCAACGGCGACCGCCCGTTGGAGGGCGAGGTCGAGCTGCTGACCGTATTCGCCGACCTGTCCGAGCTGATGCGCAACAAGCCGGCGCGCGAAGACGCCAAGACGGACAACCGGGTGCACAGCTCCCGCGAGTTCTTCCACACGTACCTGCAGAGCCTCGACGTCGAACGCGCCGGGCTGTCGGAGTCGTTCCAGAACAAGCTCAAGAAGGTGCTGGCGCACTACGGCATCCAGGATCTGGAGCGGACGCCGGAGCTGGAGGAAGCGGTCTTCCGCATCTTCCTCGCCCAGCAGCGGACGGCGTCCGACGTCGCCATCGTCACCGCGCTGCTGCGGCAGTGGCTCACCGAGCCGCAGCCGTTCGAGTCGATGCGCGAGCCGGCGGGCAAGGCGCTGGAGCAGCTCATCGCCGCGACCCAGCTCCGCTTCCCGGTGGTCGGCGACCTGGCGCGCAGCGTGGTGTTCCGCTGGTTCGCCCAGCCGCTGCTGCGCCGCACCCGCGCCGAGGTGTACAGCGAGGTCCGCAAACACCTGCGTCACCTCGACCTGCACCCGGATTCGCCGGACCGCGCCGAGCGGATCGCGAGCATGCTGGCCAGCGCGCAACCGCTGGTGCGCTTGCTCGGACAGCGGATCGGCCGCCCCGGCACCGATCACACGCCGCTGCTGGAAGTGCTGAGCCGCCGCTACTACGGCAACCGCGCGCTCACCGGCGTCGGCCAGGTCACCGTCGGCGGCTGCACCTTCGTCACCGGTGACTACGCCGACGCGGACGAGCGGTTCCACATGGCCACCACCGCCGTCGACCGCGCCGGGCTGCCCGCGGCGATCAAGGCGGTCGCCGATCTCGCCGCCCAGCTGCCCGCCGACACCGACGTCGAGGCGGACCTCTACCTGACGTGGGACGACGAGTCGGCCGACGACGACGCGATGGCCGCGGGGCTGCGCGAGGCCCTCACGGCCGGTGCGCTGCCGAGCCGGATCCGGCGTATCACCACCACCGTCGCCGGACACGGCGGCGCGGTGATGCACCACCACTTCACCTTCCGCCCGTCCTCGACCGGGTTCAGCGAGGAGCGGCTCATCCGCGGCCTGCACCCGCTGATCGCCCAGCGGATGCAGTTGCAGCGACTGGCGAACTTCGATCTCACGCGCCTGCCGTCGGGTGACGAGGACGTCTACCTGTTCAAGTGCGTCTCGCCGATGAACCCGTCGGATCAGCGGCTGGTCGCGCTCGCCCAGGTCCGTGACCTGACCCCGTTGCGGGACAACGACGGCAAGCTGCTGGCCCTGCCCGCGGTCGAAGGCACGCTGGCGGGCTGCCTCGACGCGATCCGCGAGGTGCAGGCGAAGCTTCCGCCGAAGAAGCGCTTCGACACCAACCGGATCATGCTGTACGTGTGGCCGATCAGTGAGCTCACCGGTGAGGAACTGAACACGGTCGCCCAGCGTGTGCAGCCGTCGACGGCGGGCGCGGGTCTCGAAGAGGTCCAGTTCCTCGGCAGGCAGCGCGACCGCGCGACCGGCGAGGTCAAAGAGGTCGCCGTGCGCATCGGCTACGACGTGAGCGGCGGCGTGCAGATGTCGCTTTCCGAGCCCACCACCGAGCCGATCCTGCCGCTCGACGACTACCGCCAGAACGTGCTGCGCGCCCGTCGCCGCGACACCGTGTACCCGTACGAGCTGACCGAGATGCTCGGCTCGTTCACCGAGTACGACATGGACGACACGAACACCCTCGTCCCGGTCGACCGGAAGAAGGGCCGCAACAAGGCGGCGATCGTCGCCGGTGTGGTCACCACGCCGACCGAACGCCACCCGGAGGGCGTCAAGCGCGTGGTGCTGCTGGGTGACCCGACGAAGGCGCTCGGCGCGTTGTCCGAGCCGGAGTGCTCGCGGGTGATCGCGGCGCTGGACCTCGCCGAGCGGCTGAGGGTCCCGCTGGAGTGGTACGCGCTCTCGGCGGGGGCCCGGATCTCGATGGAGTCCGGTACCGAGAACATGGACTGGGTCGCGGCCGCGCTCAAGCGGATCGTGCACTTCACCCAGGACGGCGGCGAGATCAACATCGTCGTCGCGGGGATCAACGTCGGCGCGCAACCGTACTGGAACGCCGAAGCGACGATGCTCATGCACACCAAGGGAATCCTGGTGATGACGCCGGATTCCGCGATGGTGCTGACCGGTAAGCAGTCCCTCGACTTCTCCGGTGGCGTCTCGGCCGAGGACAACTTCGGCATCGGCGGCTACGACCGCGTCATGGGCCCGAACGGCCAGGCGCAGTACTGGGCGCCGAACCTCGCCGCTGCGCGCGACGTGCTGATGTCGCACTACGACCACACCTACGTGGCACCGGACGAGTCCGGTCCGCGCAAGGCGGTCACGAACGACCCGATCGACCGGGACATCTCGTCGTTCCCGCACGCGGCCGTCGACAGCGACTTCACCACGGTCGGCCAGATCTTCTCGCGGGAGGCCAACCCGGACCGCAAGAAGCCGTTCGACATCCGCACCGTGATGCGCGCCCTGTCGGATCAGGACCACCCGGTGCTGGAACGCTGGCCGGGGATGGCCGACGCGGAGACCGCGGCCGTGCAGGACGTGCACCTCGGTGGACGGCCGGTATGCCTGCTCGGCATCGAGTCGCGTTCGGTGCCGCGCCGCGGCTTCCCGCCCACCGACGGCCCGGACACCTACACCGCGGGCACGCTCTTCCCGCGGTCGTCGAAGAAGGCGGCGCGGGCGATCAACGCGGCCAGCGGCAACCGGCCGCTGGTGGTGCTGGCGAACCTGTCCGGCTTCGACGGTTCGCCGGAGTCGATGCGGAAACTGCAGCTGGAGTACGGCGCGGAGATCGGCCGGGCGATCGTCAACTTCCAGGGCCCGATCGTGTTCACCGTGATCTCGCGGTACCACGGCGGCGCGTTCGTGGTCTTCTCGAAGGCGCTGAACCCGAACATGACGGTGCTGGCGCTGGAAGGCTCGTTCGCCTCCGTGCTCGGCGGGGCGCCCGCCGCGGCGGTCGTGTTCGCCGGTGAGGTCAACGCGCGGACCGCGGCGGATCAGCGGGTGCGGTCGCTCACCGAGAAGCTCAGCGGGGCGGCCGGTGCCGAACGCGCCGCGCTCGCCGCGGAGCTGGCCGAGGTCCAGTCGTCGGTGCGGGCCGAGAAGCTGGGCGCGGTCGCGTCCGAGTTCGACGGCGTGCACAGCATCGAGCGTGCGGTGAAGGTCGGTTCGGTCGACGCGATCATCAGCGCCGCCGAGATGCGGCCGCGCATCATCGAGGCGATCGAAGAGGGCCTGGCGAAGCAGTAACCCTCCCCCTCACGAGTGCTATGAACGGGACGTTCCTTGCAAATTTTGCAAGGAACGTCCCGTTCATAGCGTTTCCAGGGAGCTAATCGGCGGGCGGCTGGTCCCCGAAGTCCTCGGGCGCGATCTTGTCCAGCGCCGCCCGGAACTCCTCGACCTCCCGCTCCTGCGCGACCGGGTCGGAGGGCACCATCGGCAGTTCCGCGTCCGGCCCGCTTCCCACGATCTCGACCCGCACCGAAGCGACCTCCAGGACCGCGTCCGCCACCTCGATCCCGACCCCGGCCCGCAAGCCGATCGCGACCGCGTCGCTCGGCCGGGCCGAGACGCGGATACCGGAATCGAGTACCAGGTCGGCGAAGAAGATGCCGTCCCGCAGCGCGGTGACCTGGACTCCGGTGACCCGGTGCCCGAACGACTCGACGACCTGGCCGATCAGTTCGATCGTGCCGGGCCGGGGCAGCCGGATCCGCTCCTGTGCGAGCGCCACCGCGCTCGCCTCCGGACCACCGATCGTGATCGCCAGCCAGCGGCGTTCGCCTTCCCGTTCCCGCAGCAACATCACCGGTGCCGCTTCCGGGGCCAGGACTGCCATCCCCTCGACGTCCATCGAAATCATGCGCGGTACCTCATTCCCTCGCCTCAGGCGGAGTCGTCGTCCTTGAGTGTCTTGTCCGCCACCACCTCCGACGGGGTGGGCCGGTCACGCCGCTGGAACGGCGTCGTATGCCCCTCGGCGCGCAGCCGGGGAACCATATGCGGATAGTGGAGTTCGAACGCCGGCCGTTCCGACCGGATCCTCGGCAGATCGAAGAAGTTGTGCCGCGGCGGCGGACAGGTCGTCGCCCATTCCAGGGAGTTCCCGTGTCCCCATGGGTCGTCGACCTCGACGACCTCCCCGAACCGGTAGCTGCGGACGACGTTCCAGAGGAACGGCAGCACCGACGCGCCCAGCAGGAACGCGCCGATCGTGGAAATGGTGTGCAGCAAGGTGAAACCGTCCGTGCTCAGGTAGTCGGCGTAGCGGCGCGGCATTCCTTCGTTACCGAGCCAGTGCTGGACGAGGAACGTCATGTGGAAGCCGATGAAGGTGGTCCAGAAGTGGAGCTTCGCGAGCCGCTCGTCGAGCATCCGCCCGGTCATCTTGGGGAACCAGAAGTAGATCCCGGCGAAGGTGGCGAACACGATGGTGCCGAACAGCACGTAGTGGAAATGCGCCACCACGAAATAGGTGTCGTGGATGTGGAAGTCCAGCGGTGGCGCGGCGAGGATGATCCCGGTCAGCCCGCCGAGCAGGAACGTCACCATGAACCCGATCGACCACAGCATCGGTGACTCGAAGGTGAGCTGCCCCTTCCACATGGTGCCGATCCAGTTGAAGAACTTGATCCCGGTCGGCACCGCGATCAGGAAGGTCAAGATGGAGAAGAACGGCAGCAGCACCGCGCCGGTGGCGAACATGTGGTGCGCCCACACGGCGAAGGACAACGCGGTGATCGCGATCGTCGCGAACACCATGAGTTTGTAGCCGAACAAGGGTTTCCGGCTGAACACCGGGACGATCTCGGTGATGATGCCGAAATACGGCAACGCGACGATGTACACCTCGGGATGGCCGAAGAACCAGAACAGATGCTGGAACAGGATCGCCCCGCCGTTGGCCGGATCGAAGACGTGCGCGCCGAGCCGCCTGTCCGCCTCCAGCCCGAACAGGGCCGCGGTGAGGATCGGGAAGACCGCCAGGATCAGGATCGTGGTGAACAGGATGTTCCAGGTGAACAGCGGCAACCGCCACATGGTCATCCCGGGCGCGCGCAGGCAGAGGATCGTGGTGACCATGTTGACCGCGCCGAGGATCGTCCCGAGCCCGGAGATGATCAGCCCCATGATCACCAGATCGGCGCCCACGCCGGGAGTGTGCGCGGCGTTGGACAGCGGCGTGTACATCGTCCACCCGAAGTCGGGCGCACCGCTCGGCGTCAGGAACGAGCTGAGCACCATCAGCCCGCCGAACAGGTAAAGCCAGTACGAGAACGCGTTCAGCCTCGGGAAGGCGACGTCCGGGGACCCGATCTGCAGCGGCAGGATGTAGTTGGCGAAGGCGAAGAGGTTCGGGGTGGCGTAGAGCAGCAGCATGATCAGGCCGTGCATGGTGAACAGCTGGTTGTACTGCTCCTGCGAGAGGAACTGCATACCCGGCCTGCCCAGCTCGCCGCGCATCAGCAGCGCCATGAACCCGCCGATGAGGAAGAACGCGAACGAGGTGCTCAGGTAGAGCACGCCGATCGTCTTGTGGTCGGTGGTACGGACGACGCTGAGAAACACACTCCCCTTGGGGGCACGGGTCCGCCCGCCGAAGCGGATGGCCTCCGGTCGTGGAGAGGGCTTCACGGCGGTCATGGCGACTCCCAGCACGAGGACACACCTTCTGAAGGCTGGTACCCCTCCAGGAGAGTCCCTACACGCACGCTTTTCAAGAGCTAGCCGAGTAGAGGACCCTGGACACCGTGTGTGAGGGGGGTGTCCTTTGAAGCTGTCCGTCATCCGTGCCGCCTCGATGGCACAGCAGGCGCGTGTCACGCCGGGAATCGAGGATATGAAGAGCTACCTGGATTCTCAGGTGGCCGACGACTCCCATCGGGAGGTGATCGGGCCGGTGCTGCCCGCCTCCGGAGCGAGCGGGGTGGTCGTCCACGGCGGGGAGCGCGTCGCGTCCTGGGGTGATCCCGGTGTGCCCGAAATGGCGTTCAGCGCCACCAAGAGTGTCGTGTCGACCGTCGCGGGCCTCGCTTTCGACGCCGGATTGATCCCCGAGCTCCACCAGCCGGTGACCGACACGCTCGACCTGCCCGAGCTGACCGGCCCGCACGCGAGTGCGATCACCTGGCACCACCTGCTGCAGCAGACCAGCCAATGGGGCGGCGAACTCTGGGGTAAACCGGCTTGGGCGGACGCCGCGAGCCACCGTCCGGGGAGCGCGCCATGGGACGCTCCTCCGGGCGCGGGGTGGGCCTACAACGACGTCCGGGTGAACCTGCTCTGCCTCGCACTCACCCGCCTGTTCGCCCGGCCGCTGCCCTCAGTGCTGCGGGACGGCGTCCTCGGGCCGATGGGCGCGTCCGGCAGCTGGTCGTGGCACGGCTACCGCGGTGCGACGACCGACATCGACGGTGAAGACGTGCCGGTCGTCAGCGGCGGAGCGCACTGGGGAGGCGGCCTGTGGATCTCCGCCGACGACCTCGCCTTGCTCGGCCTGCTCTACCTGCGCGACGGTGAACACCACGGCCGCCGTCTACTCGGCGGCGAGTGGATCGATCGCACCTGGCGCCCGTGCGACCACAACCCGGATTACGGCTACCTCTGGTGGCTCAACGACCGTCGGCAGGTCTTCCCGGCCGCTCCACCGAGTGGCCGGTGTGCCCGCGGAAACGGCGGCAGGCACGTGCTGTGGGTCGATCCCGAACGCGATCTCGTCATCGTCTCCCGCTGGGGCGAGGATGTCAGCCGGCTCCTGCACGACGTCTCCGCCGCCATCTGACTAGGCGAGCAGAGCCTCCAGGTGATCCGCGGCAGTGGCGGCCCCGCCCGCCTCCCGGAACGAGGCGCCCACCTTTTCGGCGGCCGACCGGTACCCCGGATCGCCCAGCACCCTGGTCACGGCGGCCGCGATCCGTTCGGGTTTCGCCTTTCCGAACCGCAGCCGGACGCCGGCGCCCGCGTCGACGACCTGGCCGGCGACGATCGGCTGGTCGTCCCGGATCGGCGCGACCACGAGCGGCACCCCGTGCCACAGGCTTTCGCAGACGGTGTTGTGCCCGCCGTGACAGACGACGGCGTCCACGCGGGCCAGAAGTGCCATTTGGGGCACCTGTGGCACCACGAGCACCGTGTCCCCCACCGGCCCCACCGCTCCGCCCGGATCGGCGACGACGGTCTGGATCCCGTCGACCTCGGAGAGTCCCCGTGCGGCCGCGCGGAGGAAGTCCCCGGCGGCGTCGGCGTTCGCGGTGCCGAGGGTGACGAACACGGTCGGCACCGCCGGGTCGAGCCGGTCCCACGGGAAGTCGCCGGTGGGCGCGCGCCCGCCGATGGACGGCCCGACCAGCCGGACCCGGTTCGGCAGCGCGGCCGGGCCGAGCAGCTCGCGGGTGGTGAACGCGAGCACGCCGTGCGGCGACATCCTGGGGTCGGCCGGGCCGCCGTCGATCCGCGCTCGCAGGCCGTCGAGGAGCTCGTCGAGCCAGGCCGCCACCTTGGGGAGCCCGGCCAAGGGGTCGACGAGCTCCGCGGACGTCGTCGCGGAGGTGACCCACGGCAGGCCGAGACCGTCGGCGACGAGACCGCCCGCGATGGCCTGCTGGTCGGCGACCACCACCTGCGGGCGGAACCGGCCGATCGCGGCGCGGACCCCGGGCGCCATCGCCTCGGCCAGCGGGATCAGGAACTCCTCCCACAGGAACCGGAACGCCGCCGGCCCTTTGAGGCTCGCGTCGCGTTCGGGCAGGTGGCGCGGGATCGCGCACGGGAACACGTCGGCGCCGTCGCCGGCGAGCCGCCGGATGACCTCCGGCCGCCCCGCCCAGGCGACCTGGTGCCCGCGCGCGGTGAGGGCGGCCGCGACCCCGACCGCGGGGTTCACGTGCCCGGTCAGCGGCGGGGTGACGAAGAGGAATCTGCCCACTCAGGCCGCCGTTTCGCACGAGTGTTCGCGAACCCAGTCCAGGATCAGCCCCGACGTCTCCGCGGTGCGCTCGACGAGCACCGAATGTCCCTGGTCCGGCAGGACGACGGTGCGGCAGCGGTCGAGGTTCGCCTCCAGGTCCGGGACCTGCGCCGAGAGCCCGGACAGGTCACCGAACAGCGCGAACACCGGGCAGCGGACCGCCGCGAGGTCGTCATCGATGGTCCGGCTCAGCGGGATGTCCTCCGCCAGCGTGGTGGCCGCGAGGATCTTGTACGCGGATTTCGACAGCCGGGCGGTGTGCGCGCCGTGGTTCTCGGCGATCCAGCCGATCACCTCGTCGTGTGCGAGCCGGTTCTTCGCGTCGGCGAGCCCTTCGGCCATATGCCCGGCCCAGGCGCGCACCGGTGGTTCCGCTTCGATGGCGACGACGCTGGCGACGCGCTCGGGACGCGAAGCCGCGAGCCCGAAGGCGATCGACCCGCCGAACGAGTTCCCGGCCACGTGCACCGGCCGGTCGATCCCGAGCGCGGTGAGCAGGCCGTCGAGGTCGGCGACGAACTCCTCCAGCCGGTAGCCGGTGGCGGGCCGCGTCGTGCGGCCGTGCCCGCGAAGGTCGTACATGACGACGTCGATGCCTTGCGCCGCGAAGGCGGGCCCGAGCGTGAAGTAGTAGCTCGCCAGGCTGTCGGTGAGAAGGCCGTGGACGAACACCACGACCGGCGCTTCACCGTCCGAAGGCCCGACAGCCCCGAGCAGCTGGACGTGGACGTCGAGGTCGCCGACCTTGACCTTCGCCATGGTCAGGCCCTCCCCGCCAGTGACGTGACCACGTGATCGACCAGTTCGCCGACGGTCAGCGCGATGATCTCGTCCAGTTCGCGTTCCGCGACGAACTCGGCGAAGTTGACCTTGTCGCCGTAGTGGTCGCGCAGCCGCCCGGACAGCGTCACGAGGTCGATGCTCTCCAGTTCGAGGTCGTCGTGGAACTTCGTGTCCCGGCCGATTTCGGCGTCGTCCAGCCCGTACTCCTCGAGTAGTTCGCGCAGCATCGCGGTGATGTCGGCCAGCACGGTCCCGGCCGCCACGGTTTCAGTGGTCATTCTTCGTTCTCCGTCCAAGCGACGACGTAATCCTTCGCCGGTGTGGTGATCGTGGTGTGCCACACCGGATACCGGGCATCGCCCACCTCCACGGTGAGCCGCCCGTCGTCCGCGCCGACGACGGTGAAAGCGCGCGGATCACCGCGCAGGCCGGTGCGGAGCCGTTTCGCGACGGCTTCCTTGGCGGCCCAGAACCTGGTGAACCACAACGCTTCCGGCTCGCCGAGCAGGGCACGTTCCGCCGCGCCGAGCGCGGCGGCGACCGTGCTCTCCGGCCGGTCTTCCACGGCCTCGATGTCGATCCCGCAGGGCCCTCGCCGGGCGATGGCGACGCCGAGCGCGTCCCGATGGGCGATCGAGACGGTGAGCTCCGGCAGGCTTCTGCCGTAGGCGCCCGAGACGGTCGGCGCCCCCGACGAGTCGTTCCCGATCCGCAGCTCGGCGGGGAAGATGTCGTCCGCACCGTCTGTCCACAAGAGACGACGCACGGCGTCCTTCGCCGCGATCCGGCCGAGCAGCCACGCCCGTTTCCGGCGCGGCGGCTGGTCGGCGTACGCCTGTCTTTCCGCACCCGCCAGCACGTTCCGCATGATCAGCTCGCGGGTGGCCAGATCCGGCCACTGCTCGCGGACCAGTGCCCAGCCACCGGGACGCGCTTCGGACAGCGTGGCGCGTTCGGGCCGCCGGTCCATCGCCCGGATCACCGGGTTGCTGTCGAACCGGCGATCGCGCCAGCCCTCGACCTCTGCCCAGACCCGGCCGCCACGGATCAGCTGGACGTCCGCTTCGAGTTCCGCGTCGGTCACCGACACGATGCGGACGACACAGTCGACCCGGTCCCCCGGTAAGGGATGTTCGCCGTAGAACCGGATCCGCCGCATCCCCACCGGGAACACCGTGGTCCGGGCGGGCAGCCGGGACATGATCCAGTACCCGAGCAGCTGCCCCGCGTTGTCCAGCAGCGCCCCCGGCGCGGCCGGAGTCCGCAGTACTCCGCGCACGTGGCGATCCCCCACCGCGACCAGTTCCTCGACGCCCTGGAACCTCGGCCCGTGGAACATCCAGCGATCGGTGTAGAGCTGCTCGGCGCGCAGGTCCGGCGTCCGTTCCCGGGCGGCCGGGAACGTCCACGGCCCCGGCGGATCGGCGGGGAACCCGGGGTGCAGATCGATGACGGCCCTGGAGTAGTCGCCGAGGGAGACACCGGCCTGGGAAGGGCCTTGCGGCACCACGGTCACCGGCACGTCCAGCGCGGGGGTCGCGGCGATCCACTGGTTCAGCCGGACGTCCTCCAGCGCGACCGCGCGGCGGCCCGGCGCGGCCTGTTCGGCGAAGTCCATCAGGTGCCCGATCGCCGTGGTGGCGGGCACGACCGGCCATGAGTCGGCGGGTTCCGCGCCGGGTGGCTGCTTGAAGAAACAGTGGTCGAGCAGATACGGCATGGTCTCGACGGAGACGCGGAGTTCGGTGCGCAACGGCCGGATCCGGGGCGCCGACCTGGCGGAGAACAGTTCGGCCGCCAGGCCGGCGGTGTCGGCCAGCAGCCCGGAGAACTCGGCTGCCAGCGGGTTCCGTTCCCCGATTCTGTCCAACGTGGACGTTTTGACCGCCGGCGGACGGAAGCCGCGCCGGACGCGTTCGTCGAGGGACACCAGTGCGCCGCCGAGATCGAGCCGGATCGTCCGGCCGCGTTTCGCACCGCCTTGACCGGGCAGGAGCCGGAACGCCGGATCGGCGCCGTCGGCCCACAGGGCCGTCGCGGTCCGCAGCAGTTGCGGGAGACCGGGCCGGTGCGCGGAATGCGCGGCGACGACGAGGTGTTCGCGGTCGTGCAGGGTGTTCCCGATCAGCGACCCGAGCTGTCCGGCACCCGTCTGCACGAACGCGCGGAATCCGGCCGCGTACATGTTCTCCACGAGACCGCGGAACCGCACCGGCTCCAGCAGGTGCCGGACGAACAGGTCCCGCACTTCCGCGGCGGCGGCCGGGTAGGGCTTCCCGGTTGTGGCTGACCAGACCGGGAGTTTCGCCCGATGCAGCGTGTAGCGCTCGGCGGCCTCGCGGATCGGGCCGAGATACGGGGCGAGCATCGGCGTGTGGAAGCCGGACCGGAACGGCAGCACCTGGGAGATCACGCCGTCCGCGCGGAATCCGCGTATGAATCCGTCGATGGCCTCCGCCGGCCCGCAGATCATCGACTGATTGGGTGCGTTGTCGTGGGAAAGGACCACTTCGGACTGTCCTTTGAGGATCTCGGTGACCGCGGGAGCGGCCGCGCCGATCACCGCGAAGGCCAGCCCCGGCACCTTGAGCGCGTCGGGATCGAAGCCCGCCAAGAACGCGTCGACCTCGGTGTCGGCATGGATTCCGGCGACGGCCATGGCGGTCCACTCCCCCAGGCTGTGCCCGGCGAGCGCGTCCGGCGTGACGCACAACGTGCGCAACGCGGTGTCGAGCAGCCTGCCCAGCTGGAACACGCCCTTGCCGTGCCTGCCGACATCGCCGACGGTGACGTCCGGCGATTCCCAGCGGACACCGAAATGCCGGGCGATGTCGTCGGCGTGGGCTTCGAATTCGTTCTCCAGCCCGGGAAAGACGAACGCGAGCTTGCCCCCGCCCGCGCCGAGCAGCGGTTCCGGAACGAACCAGAGGTCGTTGCGGCCGCGCCAGGGTCTGCCCTTCGCGACCACTTTCCTGGCCAGGTTCAGCCGCTTGGGCGTCGGGTCGACGAGCCCGAGCCGGACCCGGCCGCGACCGGTGTCACTCTCGCTCAGGACGTCGTCGTGATCGAGCAGGCAGCCCATCTCGGCGACGGTCGGCGCCGAGAGCCGCAGAACCCGTTCGGGCTCGGAAACCTCGACGGCGGGCCGTGTCGCGGCCTGTTCCAGGACCACGTGGGCGTTGATCCCGCCGAAGCCGAACGCGTTGACCCCGGCCCGCCGCACCGGCCGCCGGTCGTCGGTCTCCCAGACCTTCGCGGCGCCGAGTGTCTCGAACCGGGTCTCGGCCAGGGCCGGATGCGGGTTCTCGCAGTGCAAGGTCGGCGGGAGAACCCCGTGGTACACGGCCAAAGCGGCCTTGACGAGTCCGGCGACGCCCGCGGCGGGCATGGTGTGCCCGATCATCGACTTGACCGAGCCGAGTACCGCGGTCGGCTCCTGCGCCTGCCCGAAGACCTCGGCGATCGTCGCCAGTTCGGCCGCGTCGCCCGCCGGGGTGGCGGTCCCGTGCGCTTCGAGCAGACCGATCGTGGCGGGGTCGATCCCCGCGGCGCTCCAGGCCTGCCGCACCGCGCGGACCTGTCCGGCGCTGTCCGGAGTGGACAGTCCGGCGGTCCGGCCGTCGCTGGCCACACCGGTCCCGGTTACGACGGCGTAGACGCGGTCGCCGTCCCGTTCGGCGTCCGCGAGCCGCTTCAGCACGACGACCCCGGTGCCCTCGCCGATCAGCACCCCGTCCGCGTCCTCATGGAACGGCCGGATCCGCTGGCTCCGCGACAATGCGCCGAGCTGGGAGAACACGCTCCAGAACGTGACGTCGTGGCAATGGTGCACGCCGCCGGCCAGCACGACGTCGCACCGCCCGGTCGCCAGTTCGCGTACGGCGTGGTCGACGGCGACGAGCGAGGAAGCGCAGGCGGCGTCCACCGTGTACGCGGGTCCGCGCAGGTCGAGCCGGTTCGCCAGCCGCGAGGCCGCGAGGTTGGGCACGAGCCCGATCGCGGCGTCGGGGGCTTCGGGGCCGAGCCGGTCGGTGAACGCCTGACGGAGTTCCTCCAGCCGCTCGCCGCCGAGTTCGGGCATGAGTTCGCCGAGGGTGCGGACGACCTGGGTGGCCGTGCGGACCCGCTGGTCGAGCCGCACCAGACCGGGTGTCAGGTAGCCACCGCGGCCGAGGATGACGCCGGTCCGCTGCCGGTCGGCGGGCAGCCGGTGCTCGCCGCCCGCGTCGGCGATGGCCTGCGCGGCCACCCGCAGCGCGATCAGCTGGTCCGGTTCGGTGCCGGGAACCGACGACGGCATCACGCCGAAGCCGGTGACGTCCACTTCGGCCAGTTCACCGACGAAACCTCCGCGATGACAGTAGATCCGGTCCGCCCGTGGTTCGGCGTCGGGCTGGTAGAAGCCCGGATCCCAGCGATCGGCCGGGACTTCGGTGATCGCGTCGACACCGTCGACGATATTGCGCCAGTAGGTATCGAGATCGGGGGCGCCGGGGAACAGCACCGACATCCCGACGATGGCGATCGGGGGCGTTTCGGCCACCGGTCACCACCCCGACGCGGTGTAGGTGACGGCCGTGAGCCCCTCGTCGCCCCACGCCAGTTCGCGCAGCAGGCTCAACGTGCCTTCCTCGGGGTCGATCAGCTCGATCCCGCGCCGGGCGTAGTCCCGCATCAGTTCCGGGGTGACCATCCCGTTGTTCACCCCGGTGGGCGCCCAAGGTCCCCAATGGACGGTGAGGCCGCGACGTCCGTACACAGTGGACCATCGGTGGCCGAGCGCCTCGAGCGCGTCGTTCGCGGCCGCGTAGTCGGACTGGCCGCGGTTTCCCAGTGTCGCGGCGACACTGCCGAACAAGACGGCGAACTTCGGCGCCTCCGGCAGTTCACCGGCCGCCGCGAGCAGGGTGCTCGCTCCTTCGACCTTGGTGGCGAAGACCCGGTCGAAGGACACCGGGTCTTTTTCGGCGATCAGCTTGTCCTCGATGACGCCCGCCGCGTAGACGATGCCGTCGAGCCTGCCGTGTTCGGCGTGGATCTCCTTGACCGCGCGGTGCACGGCCTCCGCGTCGAGCATGTCCACCGAGTGGTAGCGCACCGGGCTGCCGAGGTCGCCGATCCGCCGCAGTGTTCCGCGGACCTCGCGTTCGGACTCGATGAGCCGGATGGTCCGCTCGATCTCGGCCGGTTTGGACAGCCCGCTCCCGATCAGGGCGGCACGCAGCTCTTCCGTCGTCGTCGCGGTCGCGATCTCCGGTTCCTCGCCGTCGATCGGCACGGCGGTACGGCCGAACAGTTCGATACGGCACCGCGACGCCGAGGCCAGCGTGGTGGCCAGCCAGGCGGTGATGCCCTTCGCCCCGCCGACCAGGAGGACGACCGAATCCCGGTCCAGGCCGAGCGCTTCGGCCTCGGCCGTCCCGTCGCCTGCCGGACCGGCGCCCGTGCTGCCGAGCAGGCCGAGGCCTTCCTCGGTCATCCGCAGACCACGCCGCGCACCGCCGCGGCGGACCACGACCGGCTCCCAGTCCCCGGCGGACAGCTCGGCGAGCAGGGTCTCCACCTGTTCGTCCACAGTGGATTCGGGTGCCTGCTCGACCACGCGGGCGACCGTGTCCGGGTACTCCTTGGCCACCGTCCGGAAGAAACCGCGGGCACCGTCGGCGGGGCCGTTCGCGATGAGCCAGCGCGGACCGCCCGCCAGGACCGCTTGGTACAGCGGGAAATCGTCGGGGAAGGCCGGTGACAGGTGGAACACGCCGTCCGCGCCGTGCTCAGGTACGCCCTGGACCAGCTCGGTTTCGGCGCCGTATCCGGCGAGCCGGGCGGTGAGCATCTCGGCGACCTGGCCTTCACCGACGACGGCGAAGCGGAGCCCGGCGAGTTCCTCGTCGGCGGGCGCGGCGTCGGCGAGATCGAATTCCCGCATCAGATAACGCTTCGGCGCCACCACGACGGCGTCGTTCTCCTCGGCGGGCCGGGCAGCGCCGTCACCGGAGGGCACGCCGCCGAGCAGGTCGGCGAGTTCCGCCGCCGTCCGGGCCTTGGCGAGGACCTCGGGATCGCCGTCGGTCAGGCCCAGCCGGGCCGCGAGTTCCCCGGCGATCTCGGCACGTTTGATCGAATCGACGCTCAGATCGGCTTCGAGGTCCAGGTCCGGCTCGATCATGTCCACCGGATAGCCGGTCCGCTCCCCGATCACTTCGACGACGGTGCCGAACACGTCGAACACCGGACGTTCGGGTGCGATCTCGACGCGGGCGGGCTCGGGGACCGGCTCGGGCACCGCGGGAAGGACGACGGGCGCGGCCGGCCGGACACCGGGATCGGTACCGAGGTAGCCGAGCAGGACGTCCCGTTGCGCGGCGATCATCTCGCGGCTGGTGCGGAGGAACTCCGAGATGAGCGCCTCACCGCCGTCGGTGCCTGGCCGGGAAGTCACGATCGCCTCCGTGGGGATTCGCTGGGCAGGGTGCAGGGCGGTGGTGGGGATCTCACCGTCGGCGGTGCGGACGAGGTGTCCGTCGACGGTCCAGCCCGCCTTCTTCGGCGGACGCGCGGACAACGCGTCCGTGCCCGCGCGTCCGGTGAACAGCCGTCCGGTGCGGACGTCCGCACCGGCGACCGCCAGCCTCGCCAACGCGGCGAGGAAGCCGGGGATCCCGGTGCGGCGGCGGCCTTCGAGGGTGACCGTCCGATGTGGACGGCCGCCGAGCACGGCACCGACGAGCCGGGTGAGGACGGAGCCGGGGCCCGCTTCGACGAACGTCCGGGCGCCCGCCTCGTACATGGCCTCGATCTGGTCGGCGAACCGCACCGGCGCACCGATCTGCGCGGCCAGTTCGGCGCGGATCCCGTCCGGGGCGGACGGGTAGGGCGCGGCGGTCCGGTTCGCCCACACCGGGATCTCCGGTTCCCGGACCGCGACGGTGTCGAGCACGCCGGCGAACTCCGTCTCCGCCGGGGCGACCAACGGGCTGTGGAACGCGCACGCGACCGGGAGGGATTTCACCCCGATCCCGCGGTCCCGTAGCCGGTCCACCGCCACCCCGACGGCGGCGGTCGGACCTGAGATCACCGTCTGTTCCGGCGAATTCCGGTTGGCGGTGACGACGGTCCCGGTCAGGCCCTCGGCGGCGAGCACCTCGGTGACGTCGGCGGCGTTCGCGGCGACGGCCGCCATCGTTCCCGGGTCTCCGGTGCCGGTCGCGCCGAGGATCGCCGCCGCGCGCGCCCGGCTGAGCTCCAGCAGCGAAGCCGAGCTCAGGGCACCGGCGGCGGCCAGCGCGACCAGTTCGCCGTAGCTGTGACCTGCCACCATCGAGGGCCGGACCCCGGCCGTCCCGAGCAGACGGTGCGCGGCGAGCCCCACGATCCCGAGCGCGGGCTGCGCGGCCCGCGTATCCGTCAGCCGGGCATGCTGGGCCTCGCGGCCGGCCTCGTCGAAGGCGGCGGGCGGGAACAGGACGTCGACGGTGCTCCCGGCGCGCGCGAGGTAGCGCCGCAGTTCGGGGAACGCGACGAACAGATCCGCGAACATCCCCGGCCGCTGACTGCCCTGCCCTGGAAAGAGGAAGGCGATCTCGCCCACCGGCGCGTCCTCGGCGGCGAAGATACCCGCGTTCTCGTCCCGCTCCCCCGCGATGGCCCGGCGCAGCAACCCGGCCAGTTCGTCCACAGTGGACGCCAGAATGGCGAACCTGGTCCGGCCGCCCCGGCTTTCCGCCCGGCGGGACGCGGCGAGCGCCAGATCCCGCAAGCGCCAGCCCTGCCCCGTGGCGGCCAGTAGATCCTGGGCGTCCTTGTCGTCCTTGCCGGCGAACAGGAAGAGCTCGGCCGGCCATTCGTCGAGGGTTTTCGCGGGCGGGACAGCGCCTTCATGGGCGGTGAGGACGACGTGGAAGTTCGTGCCGCCGAACCCGAAGGCGCTCACCCCGGCGACGCGTTCGGTGCCGGCCCACGGCCGGGCCTCGGTGTGGAACGCGAACGGGCTGGTCGCCGGATCCCACGCCGGATTCGGCTTCGCCAGATGCAGGGTCGGCGGTTTGACGCCGGTGTGCAGCGCGAGGCTCGCCTTGATCAACCCGGCCAGCCCGGCGGCGCATTTCGTGTGCCCGATCTGCGATTTCACCGAACCGAGCGCGCACCGGCCCGGTTCGGCGCCCGCCTCGGTGAACGCCTTGGTCAGGGTGGCGAGTTCGGTGCGGTCGCCGACCACGGTGCCGGTGCCGTGGGCTTCGACCAGCCCCACCCGCGCCGGGGAGATCCCGGCGTTGCGGTACGCCCTGGTCAGCGCAGTGTGCTGGCCTTTCGGCCGCGGCGCGGTGAGACCGAGCGCCCGCCCGTCGCTGGCGCTGCCGACCCCTTTGATGACGGCGTAGACGCGGTCGCCGTCGCGTTCGGCGTCCGCCAGCCGCTTCAGGACGACGCACGCGACGCCCTCCCCCAGCGCGATCCCGTCCGCGTCGCTGTCGAAGGTGGCCGATCGGCCGGACGGCGAGAGCGCGTGCACCGAGGAGAACAGCAGGTAGTCGTTGATGCCGTTGTGCAGGTCGGCGCCGCCGCACAGGACGAGGTCGCTGGTGCCGGCGACGAGTTCCTTGCAGGCGACGTCGACGGCGGTCAGCGACGAGGCGCACGCCGCGTCGACCGTGTAGTTCGCGCCGCCGAGGTCGAGCCGGTTCGCGACCCGGCCGGCGATGACGTTGGCGAGCACCCCGGGGAACGAGTCCTCGGTCAGCCGCGGCAACTGGCGGTCGAGGTCGGCCGGGAGTTCGCCGAGGTAGGACGGGAGCACGGTCCGCAAGGTCATCGCGTTGGACAGGTCGCTCCCGGCTTCCGCGCCGAAGACCACCGACGTTCGGGATCGGTCGAAGGCTCGTTCGGCGTATCCGGCGTCGGCGAGCGCCCGCCGGGACACTTCCAAGGCCAGCAGCTGGACCGGTTCGATACTCGCGAGCGACGCGGGCGGGATTCCGTGGTCGAGCGGGTCGAACGGGATCTCCGGCAGGAAACCGCCCCAGCGCGACGGCGTCTTCTCGCCATCGCCGTCGGGGGCGTAGTAGAGCGCCGGGTCCCAGCGCCGAGCCGGTACCTCGGTCACGGAGTCCGCTCCGGACAGGATGTTCGCCCAGAACGCGGAGAGATCCCCTGCCTGCGGGAAGACTCCGGCCATCCCCACGATGGCGATGTCGAGCGGTTCCGGCACGGGCTCCTCGCCCGGGGCTTCCAGCAGCTCGGCGGCGCGGGCGGCGAGGAACGCCTGGGCCCCCGGGCCGACCGCCTCGTGCAGCCGGGCGATCGTCGTGACCTCGGACCGCAGCACGGCGACGTCGCCCGCCATGAACATGCCTTCGGCGAGCTGCCGGTCTTCGGCGACCGGGCTGAGCTCGTCCCCGACCCGCTCGATCCCCTTGCTCGCCAGGCGAAGCCGTCCGACATTGAGCTTCTCCAGCCGCTCCCAGGCCTCGCGGTCCGGCACGTCCTGGTCCTTCAGCGCACGTTTGAGCTCGGCGTACTCGGCCGTGAACGCCGAACGCACGCACCGTGTCGCGTGCCCCGGCGCCGTCTCCAGCAGGTCGGTGCTCGTGGCTTCGACGATCTGGCGCTGGAACAACGGCAGGACCGCGCCCGCGCGGACGGCCTCCTCGGTGAACAGGTACGCGGTGCCCATCAGCAGGCCTGCGGTCGCGCCGCGCCGGGTCAGCGGTGCCGCGGCCGCGGCGACCATCGCGGCCGATCGCTCGTCGTGGACTCCGCCTGCGAAGTACACCTCGACCTCGGCCGCGTAATCGCGGAGCACGTCGATCTGGGCTTCCCACAACGGAAAGCTCGCCCTCGGCCCGACATGCCCGCCGCATTCGGAACCTTCGAAGACGAACTTGCGCGCGCCCGCTTCGAGGAACTGGCGCAGCAATCCCGGAGACGGGACGTGCAGGAACGTCGAGATGCCGACCTCTTCCAGCGCCTTCGCCTGTGCCGGGCGGCCACCGGCGATGATCGCGTGACTCGGCCGGATCTCGCGGATCACCTCCAGCTGCGCGGCACGGACGTCCTCGGCCGCGAATCCGAGCACGCCGACACCCCAGGGCGCGTCGCCCAACGCCGCCTTGGTCGCTTCGAGCATCTCGCGGGTCTGCGCGGGCCCGGACAACGCCAGAGCCAGGAACGGCAGCGCTCCCCCGGCGGCGACCGCGCGCGCGAATTCGGGCTGGTCGCTGACCCTGGTCATCGGGCCCTGCGCGAGCGGCGACGGGCCGCCGGAAGCGGTGAGCCCCTCGGCGATCGACGCGCGAACGCCGTGGATCGCGGCCGGGAGGGTGCCCCAGCGGGCGCGGAACCGCTCGGGCAGGAAGGCGTCCTGCCCGGCTTCCACCGGCAGCCGGCGGAGCCGCCGGACACCACCGTCCACAATGGTCTCGGAACCGTCGAGACCTTCCAGTGCCGTCGTGACGTCCGACGGGAGCTCCGCTTCGGGGAGCAGCGCGAACGCCGTGTCGAGGACAACACCGGCGGCGCCTCCGGCCACGGCGGCGGCCGCGGTGTGCGCGCCGATCCCGCCGTACGCCCAGACCGGGACGCCGATCGCCGGATCGGCCAGCAACCGCTGCAGGAACACGAAGGTCCCGAGCTCGCCGATCCTGCCGCCCGCCTCGTGACCGCGGGCGATGAGCCCGTCCGCGCCGGCGGCGACCGCTCGCACGGCGTCGTCCCGGCTCGTGACTTCCGCGAGCACTCGCCGGCCCACGAACTCCACAGTGGACTTTGAGGCGCCCGCGGCGAGCAGAACCGTGTGCACCGCGGGCGGAAGCTCGACCGGTCCCGCGACGCGGACACCGAAGCCGGCCGCGAGCCAGTCCCCTGCCAGGTCGAGTTCTTCGCGGGCCGCCCGGTTTCCGCTGGTCAGGTCCAGGACACCGAGTGCACCGGCGCGGGTCGCCGCCGCGGTGAACCGCGCGGACGGCACACCGAAAGGGTGCACCGCGATGAGCAGATCCGCCGTACCGGTCAACGCTGAGGCATCGGCGCCACGAATCGACTTACCCACGGGAAGCCTCCGGCACACGGAAGAGTGACTTGGTTACCGGGCGTACTTAAACGCAGGTGAGGCTTCACGTCAATACTCGACAGTAGGGTTTCCGGTCACAGGAACCGGATGGCGGTACGCCGACCTGCGAAACGCGAAGTCCGTCGCGAGAATTTAGCTTTCCGGATACACACGGGACATCCAAGAGGCCGGGTTTTCGGTCCAGCTACAGGAAAGGACAGTCAACGACCAGGTGTCCCAACGTCCGATACGCCATCCGCCTGTTACCCGGAGTTCACCATTCCACTTTCCTCCGGACCACCGGAAATAGTGGTCCGTGACCATTTCCGGAAATCGACTCCGATTCCCCCCTATCGTCGGTATCACGACGCCGGGAGATTCGGTATCACGCGCGCTCACCCGGAAACATGAAGGGACTCACCGGGGTTTCGCATTCCGGACGGCGATGCCCAGCAGTTCCGCGGCCGGACCGGCGAGCCGCCGCCCGGCGGGCCACACCGCGCGCAGCTCCCGGCCGAAGTCGACGCCGTCCACCGCGACCGCGACGAGCCGCCGGTCGGCGACATCACGGGCGATGGCGAGCTCGCTGATCACCGCCGGTCCGGCGCCCGCGATCACCGCGTTGCGGACAGCGGAGGCGGAGCCCAGTTCCAGCAACGGTTTCGCCGGGCCGACCCCGGCCTTGCGCAAGGCGGCGTCCACCGTCTCCCTGGTCCCGGAACCGAGTTCCCGGACCACGAGCGGCGTGATCGCCAGTTCGGCCGCGGTCAGCGGACGGCGTTTGCGTGCCCACGGATGGCTCGCGGGCACGACGAGGACCAAGCGGTCGGTGGCCACCCGCCGGGACGAGAGGCCGGGCAGCGAACCGGGCGACTCGACGAACCCGAGATCGACCTTGCCCTCTCGCGCCAGTTCGGCGGCCTGGTCGGAATTGGTGACCTCCAGCCCGAGGTACAGCCCGGGGTCACCGCGTTTGAGCTCGCCGATCCAGCCCGGCACCAGATATTCGGCCAGTGTCATGCTCGCGGCGACCCGCAGATGCGCCTCGTGCTGGGTGCGCAGCGCTTCGGCGCCGTCGAGCAGACCGTCGAGCTCGGACAGCACGCGGTGCGCCCAGCCCGCGATGACCCGGCCGTCGGGGGTGAGCGCGGAGCCGCGCCGTGTCCGGTCTACCAGCACCAGCCCCAGCCGTCGCTCGACTGTGGACAGTCGTTTGCTCGCCGACGGCTGCGCGATCCCGAGACTGGCCGCGGCCTGCCCGATACTGCCGAGCTCGTCCACGAGCACCAGCAGGCGCAGGGAGTCCAGATCGGGTGTGGTCATAGCCCAAGTGTATGACCTACCCCCCGCGTTCCCGGCTACCGAGGTCACTCCGGCCGGGCGAAGCTCGAACCATGAGCACCACGCACGCGAGACCGACGAAGCCCTACCTCACGGCCTTGGCCATCACCGGCGCCGGGGTGGCCGCCGCGTACCTGGTCGGCACCGCTTTCCCGGTCGTCAGCGCGCTCACCATCGCCGTGGTGCTCGGCATCCTCACCGGCTCGCTGTCGTCGGTGTCGGAGGAGACCCGGAAGGCCATCTCCGGGATCACCAAGAAGCTGCTTCGCGCCGGTGTCGTGCTGCTCGGTCTGCAGCTCTCGCTCCCGGCCGTCCTCGCGCTCGGCCCCGGGACCCTGCTCGCCGTCGTGCTCACGGTCGGCATCACCTTCCTCGGCACCATCGGTCTCGGCAGGCTCCTCGGCGTGCCGCGTGGCCTGGCGATGCTGGTCGCGACCGGGTTCTCGATCTGCGGCGCGTCCGCCATCGCCGCCATGGAAGGCGTGGTGAAACGCGAGGACTCGGACGTCGCGACCGCGGTCGCGCTGGTCACCTTCTACGGCGGCCTCGCCATCGCCGCGGTCCCGTTGATCGGTGGCTGGCTGCGGCTCGACGCGGCCCGGATCGGCGAGTGGGCCGGGCTCAGCGTGCACGAAGTCGCGCAGGTCGTCGCCGCGGCCACCCCCGCGGGCAGCGCCGCCATCGCGGTCGCGATCGTGATCAAGCTCAGCCGGGTGGTCCTGCTCGCCCCGATGGTCGCCGCGGTCGGCGTATGCGAACGGAATCGCCCCGTCGAGGGGAAGCGGCCGCCGCTCGTCCCGCTGTTCGTCCTCGGCTTCCTGGCGATGGCCGCCCTGCGCAGTACCGGGATCGTGCCGGGTCTCGCACTCGACGTCGCCAAGATCGCCTGCACACTGCTGCTGGCCGGAGCGTTGTTCGGGCTGGGCTGCGCGGTCCGGATCGGCACGCTCGTCCGCACCGGCGGCCGCGCCCTGCTACTCGGGCTGCTCTCCACCCTGCTGGTCGGGACCACCGCGCTGGTCACGCTGACCGTGCTCGGCTGAGGACCGCGACCGCCAGCAGCGCGACCACGCCGCCGGTGACCATCACGGCCGGGACGGAGACCGCGTCGACGACCAGCCCGCCGAGCAGCGCGCCGGCCGAAAGAGTCGCCTGGAACGACGAGGTGAACAGCACCGACGCCGCCTCGGGCGCCTGCGGAGCCGCCCTCGCGAACCACGTTCCCGAACAGACCGGGACGGCACCGTAGGCGAAACCCCAGACCACCAGCAGCGCGAGCGCGCCCGGTTTCGCGCCGCCGAGGAACGGCAACGCACAGGTCACCACACCGATCAACGCCGCCGCGGTGAGGAAGGTCAGCCGGAGATCGCGCGCGATCGCCGCGCCGGCGACGAAGTTGCCGGCGATCCCGGCGGTGCCGTAGACGAACAGGAAGACGGTGATCAGCTCCGGGCTCACCTGCGTCACCTGGCGAAGGAGCGGCGTGACGTAGGTGTAGGTCCCAAAGTGGGCGAGCACGACCAGCACCGTGACGAGCAGGCCGAGCCGGATCGCCCGCTGACGGGTCATCTCGCGCAGGACGCCGAGCCGGGTCGCGCCCGCCGACGGCAGTGTCGGCAGTGGAGGCAACGCCCACGCCAGCGCGGCGAGGACACCGGCCGTGAACACCGCCATCACGGCGAAAGCGACCCGCCAGCCGAAGAGTTCGCCGAGGAAGGTCCCCGCGGGCACCCCCAGCACGGAGCCGAGCGGCACGGCGGAGAAGATCACCGCGGTCGCCGTACCCGCGCGTTCCGGGCCGACGAGCCGGGCGGCGAGCCCGGACCCGATCGCCCAGAAGGCTCCGATCACCAGCCCGACCAGGACTCGTGAGACCAGCACGGCCCAGTACGCGTGCGCCGTCGCCGCGAGGACGTCGGACAGTGCCAGCACCACCATCAGCACGCACAGCAGGATCCGGCGGTCGAGCCGCCCGGCGGCGACGGTGACGGCCGGGGCGGCGAGCGCGGCGAGGAAGCCAGGCAGGGTCATGGTCAGGCCCGCCGTCCCCGGCGTGATCCGGAAGTCCTCGCCGATCGGGGTCAGGAGGCCGATCGGCAGGATCTCGGTGGTGACGAGGGAGAAGATCCCCAGCGTCACCGCGAGGACGGCGAGCCATCCCTTCAGCGGGGTCCGCGTGGAGGTGTCGAGGGTCGAAGCGGTCATGTGCTTCAGCCCATCACCACGCGGGCACCGCGGTCTGGCGGATTCGCGACGTTGATCTAGGTACGGGACCGCTGGGTCACGACGATGCAGGCGACGACGATCAGCGCGGTCACCGGCGCGGCGGCCGGGAGATGCTCGCCGAGCAGCAGGACCGCCCAGACCAGCGTCAGCAGCGGCTGGGCGAGCTGCAACTGGCTCGCCCGCGCGACACCGATCTCGGCCATTCCCCGATACCAGGCGAAAAACCCGCCGAACTGCGAAATGAGCGCGACGTACAGCAGGCCGGCGATCCCCTCACCGGTGACGTGCAGCGGCTCGGTCGCGAGCCCGAAGACGGCGAACGCGCCGGTGACCGGCAGCGCCATGACCAGCGCCCAGGCGATCACGTGCCAGCCCGCCATCTCCCTGGCCAGCCTGCCGCCCTCGGCGTACCCGAACGCGCACAGCACGAGCGCGCCGAACAGGAACAGGTCCGCTGTGGACAGTCCGCCGCCGCTCTGCGCGACGGTGAACACCACGACCGCGCTCGCGCCGACCGCGGCGACGAACCAGAACCGGCGGGACGGCCGGTTCCCGGTCAGCTTCGAGGAGATGACGGCGGTGGCCAGCGGCAGCAGCCCGATCACCACCGCGGAATGCGCGGTCGACGACGTCTTGAGCGCGAGCGTGGTCAGGATCGGGAAGGCGAGGACACAGCCGAGGGAGACCACGGCCAGCCCCCGCCATTGATCGCGTCTCGGCAGCGGGACCCGGAAGATCCGGAGACAGGTGCCGGCGACCAGCGCGGCCAGGACGCTGCGCAGCCCGGTGGCGGTCCACGGGTCGAAGCCCTTGAGCGCCCACACGGTGGCGGGGAACGTGAACGAGAAGGCGAGGACACCCAGCGCCGCCAGCGCGGTCCCGGAGCGGACCGCTACTGCCCGGTCCGCGATAGCGCTATCATCCAGTCTCATGTCCGATGGTAGCAGCGTCACCAGCCTGGTCATACAGCTGCGGTCCACTTTGGAGCGCTATCCGATCGAAGGAAAGCTCCCGTCCAGCCGGGAGCTGGTCCGGGAGCTGAAGGTGAGCCCGGTGACGGTGTCGCGCGCCATCGCCGCGCTGGCCGCCGAAGGACTGGTGATCACCCGGCCAGGTGCCGGCGTCTTCCGCGCGCCGCCGCCTCGCGAAGCGGCGGTGTCCGGCGACGTGTCATGGCAGGAGGTGGCGTTGAGCTCGCAGTCCGGCACCCGCGCGATCGACGCGAGCGGCGTGCTCACCGCGCTGAGCGATCCACCTTCGGGCGTCATCGACCTCAACGGCGGGTACACGCATCCGAGCCTCCAGCCGGAACGCGAGCTCGCGGCCGCGTCGGCCCGGGCAGGCCGCCGTCCCGGCGCCTGGACGCGGCCGCCGATCTGCGGTCTGCCCGAACTGCGGGCCTGGTTCGCCCGCGACATCGGCAGCCCGGTGAACGTCGAGAACGTGCTGGTCACCTCGGGCGGGCAGAGCGCGCTGACCACGGCGTTGCGGGCGCTCGGCGCTCCCGGCGCGCCGGTGCTGGTGGAATCCCCGACGTACCCGGGGATGCTGGCCATCGCGCGGGCGTCGGGGCTGCGGCCGGTCCCGGTGCCGATCGACCGCGACGGCGTCCGGCCCGAACTGCTCGCGGACGCCTTCCGCGACACCGGGGCCCGGTTGTTCGTCTGCCAGCCCGCGTTCCAGAACCCGACCGGCGCGGTGCTGTGCGCCGAACGCCGCGCCGAGGTCCTGCGGATCGCCCGTGCCGCGGGTGCCTTCGTCATCGAGGACGATTTCGCCCGGCTGATGGCGCATCCCGGCAGCCCGGCTCCCCCGCCGCCGCTCGTGGCCGACGATCCCGACGGGGTCGTGGTGCACATCCGATCGCTCACGAAACCGGCGTCGCCGAGCCTGCGGATCAGCGCGCTCGCCGCCCGTGGCCCGGCGCTGGAACGACTGCGCGGCCTCCACGCCGTCGAGAGCTTCTTCGTGCCGCGGCCGCAGCAGGAAACCGCGCTCGAACTGGTGAGCTCTCCGGCTTGGGCCCGCCACCTGCGGACTCTCGCGGCCTCGTTGCGGGAACGCCGCGACGTGGCCGTCTCGGCGCTGCGGGAATTCCTGCCGTCCTGGCAAGCCGTCCCGGTCCCGACCGGGGGCTACCACCTGTGGCAGCCGCTCCCCGGCTTCGTCGACGAAGTAGCGCTGACCAGTGCCGCTTTCCGCGCGGGAGTAGCGGTCACCCCCGGCAGGATGTACTTCGCCGCCGAGGCGCCGGGCCCCTATCTGCGCCTGAGCTACGTCAGCGCCGCGACAGGCGCGCAGCTACGCGAAGGGGTCCAACGCCTTTCCCAGGCGTACCAGGAGATCCCCGGTTGACATCTCGTACGATCGCGCACGGAGGCGACGAGAAGGCATGACTCAGCCGGCGGCGGAGCCGCACGATCCACCCGGCAGGCTCTGGGAGCTGCTCGACGACGGCCAGCGCAAGGCGCTGCGTGCCGAGGCCGAACTGCGCCGGTACCCGGCGGGAACGGTGATCATCCGCGAGGGTGACCGCTCGGACTGGGTGCTGATCCTGATGACCGGGCGGGTCAAGATCACCTCGGTGTCCACCGGCGGCTACGACGCGGTGCTGGCCGTCCGCGATCCGGGCGACATCATCGGCGAGATGGCGTCGATGGACGGCAGCCTGCGCTCGGCGACGGCGATCGCCGTCGAGCCGGTCACCGGGCTGTGGCTGTCCGCGCGGGCGTTCAACTCCGTGCTCCGCGAAGATCCCGGCCTCTCCGTGGTCCTGCTCCGGATCATCACCTCACGTCTGCGCTACGCCAACTCGCGACGCACCGAATTCGGGGACAGCACCGCCGCCGAACGCATCGCCGCCATCCTCGTCGACCTCGCCGAGCGCTATGGCGTGCCCGTCGCCGACGGGACCCTGATCGCCCTGCGGATCAACCAGCGCGACCTGGCGGGCCTCGCGTCCGCCTCACGGGAAGCCGTCGCGCGGACCCTGCGGGCCTTGCGCGCCGACGGGCTGCTCAGCACCGGCCGCCAGCGGCTGGTCGTCCGTAGCCTGAACGACCTCAGGCAGCTGGCACCCGACGACCGCTGAGCCGGTAACCGCCGGTGGGTCCTGACCACTGGACCCACCGGCGCCACGACGCGAATCGCGATCGACCCTCCCTCACCCTCTCCGGGTCGATCAGCGTGATCGGCCCTCCCGCCGATCTCGCGCCGTGTCCGACGGGAACGAGCTTGGCAGGGCGGACGCCGTCGTTCTGCGTCATTTGACACAAAAGGCGAAACCGGTTGTACGCGTCTTGTACGACGGCTGTACGAGCCGGAAGGACTCTGATGCCCCGTCACCCGGAACCGAATCCAGGACGGAGCAATTCCCGTGAAGATCTCCCGCGTCGCACAGGGCCTGTTCGCGGCCCTCGTCGCCACCGCGGCGGTCGGCGCAGCCCCGGCCACCTCCCTCGCCGCACCGGCCACCGGCGACCAGTTCTCGACCACCGCCGTCGGGAACACGTTGGTGTACAACCAGAAAACAGAAGGTTACGACTGCTTCAGAATCCCCGCGATCGTCAAGGCGAACAACGGCGAACTGCTCGCGTTCGCCGAAGGCCGCAACGGCGGCGCCAGCTTCTGCAACGACAGGGGCGACATCGATCTCGTCGTGAAACGCTCCGCCGACAACGGCAAGACCTGGAGCGCCCCGAAGATCGTCATCGAAGGTTTCGGTGACACCAAAGGAAACCCGACACCGATCGTGATCCCCTCCACCGGGCGGATCGTGCTCCTCTCGGTGATGGAATGCGTCAAGAATCCCGACTGCAACCGGATTCCGCGCGTCTCGATCAGCGACGACCACGGTAAGACGTGGACCGCGCCGAAGGTGCTCACCACACAGCTCGGGTTCGACACCGCGCCCGGCTGGCTCGCGACCGGCCCGTCACACGGCATCGTGCTGACGCGTGGCGCGCACGCCGGCCGGATCGTCGCCGGCATGAGCTACACCATCGACGGCAAGAACAGCGGAGCGCTCGTCTACAGCGACGACCAGGGTGTCACGTGGAAGCGCGGCGCCACCGACACCCCGGCGGCGACGGCCGGGCTCAACCCGCAGGAGATCAGCGTCACCGAACTGCTCGACGGACGGGTCTACGCCGCGGCGCGCAACCAGGCCAACAACGACAACAAATGCCTCAGCGGCGGCGCGAAGAACCGCGCCTACGCCATCAGTTCCGACGGTGGGGCGAGCTTCTCCACCAAGTTCACCTTCGAGGAGGACTTGATCACGCCGGTGGTGCAGGCCTCGACCGCGCGGATGACCGCGACCGACAAGGCGGGCAAGTACAACCGGATCCTGTTCGCCGCGCCGTCGGTCTGCGATCGCCGCAAGGAACTCGTCGTGCGCTCGTCGTTCGACGAGGGTGCGAACTGGCAGGGCAACTCCGCCGGAACCCTGGTGTGGAGCGGTGACGCCGCGTACTCCGACATGGTCCAGCTTTCGTCGGGCTCGGTCGGCGTGCTGTACGAAGCGGGCCCGGCGGGCAACGCCAACGAGACCATCCGCTTCTCGACCGTCACCGAGACGACCCTCGGCGCCCCGGTGTGCGGCGGCGGATACGGCGTGATCGACTCGGCGCCCCTCGGGACGGCAGGCACGGTTTACCTGTCCTACAACGCTTCCAACGGACAGAACTGTGTCAGCACGATGAAGAGCGAAGCCGCGGGCACCGCGACCGCGACGTCCGCCTACCTCGAGGTGGCGGGGTCGTCCCGGATCACCGACTCGGGCTCGTTCTCGTGGTTCGCCGGTCCGGTGCGGGCGGCCGCGGCGGGCAAATGCGTGAAGTGGGGCGGTTCCGCGGGCGGGACCAAGTACGACAGCCCGTCCGAGCACTGCGGCTGAGCAGGGCGATCATCGGGTCCGTGAAGGCCTCCTTGAGGGACTTGAATCCATGCAGTGGCGCGCAGCGTCTCCGTTGAGGGTGGTGGCGGGGGCATGGATGGACCCTTAAGGAGGCCTTCACGGACCGAACTCACGCGCGGCGCGTCACCCACCAGAGCCTCGCGCCCAGCACCGCGGCGACCGCGGCCGCGGCGGTGAGCCACCAGAACGTCGCGCGGAAGGCCGAATCCGCGCCCGCGGGCAACAGGTTCGCCAGTACGACGGCGAACAGGGCCGTCCCGGCGGCTCCGCCGACCCGGCTGACGATGTTGATCTGCGCGGCGGCGTCGGGCAGCTGGTCCTTGGTGACGGCCGCGTACCCGGCGGTCGTCGCGGGCATCAGCAGGAAGGCCACGGCGATTCCCCTGGCCAGCAACAGGATCTGCACGACGACACCGTCCGGTGGGAAACCGCCGATGGCGAAGGGAACGGTGGTGGCGAGTGTCGCGACGCTCCCCCAGGCGGCGACCAGGCCCGCGCCGTAGCGGTCGGTGAGCTTGCCGGAGATCGGCAACGCGATCGCCGAACCGACCCCGAGTCCCATCAACAGCAGCCCCGTCTCGACGACCCCGTTCCCGCCCAGCACCTGGAAGTACAGCGGCAGCAGGAAAAGCGCGCCGAACAACGCGGGCGCGGCGAAGAAGGACAACGCGGCCGCCGCGGTGTAGACGCGGCTTCGGAACAACGTCAGGTCCAGGACCGGGTTCTCCCGGCCCCACGACCGCCGGACGAAAAGCGCCAGCAGCACGACCCCCGCGACGAGCGGCGCCAGCACCCCCGCGCCGAATTCCTCGCCACCCTCACCCCAGGTGGTGAGCCCGTACAGTAGCGCGGGGATTCCCGCGCTCACCAGGACGAAGCCGAGCCAATCGGGCCGGTTCGCCACACCCTTCGCACCGCGAGGCACCAAGCGGAGCCCGAGTACCAGCGCGATCACGCCGACCGGGATGTTGATCAGGAACAGCCATTCCCAGGAGAGTCCGCGCAGCAGGACCCCACCGAGAACCGGTCCGAATGTCGGGCCGACGCTCATCACGATGCCCAGTGTCCCCATGACGCGGCCGAGCCGGGTGGGACCGACCGCCTGGCCGAGCACCGTTTGCCCGGCGGGCAGGAGCAGACCGGCGGCGAGGCCCTGCAGCACCCGCAGCCCGATCAGCCAGCCGATGTTCCCGGCGAGCGCGCACAGCACCGAAGCCACGGTGAACGCCGCCAGCGACACCAGCCAGACCCGGCCCGCGCCGAAGCGGCGGCTGAGCCAGCCGCACAACGGCAACGCGACCGCCAGCGCGACCAGGTACGCGGTGAAAACCCATTGCACGGAAGCGATTCCGGCGCCGAGTTCGCGGGTGAGCGTCTCGGCCCCGACCGCGAGGACCGTGGTGTCCAGCATGGTCATGAACGCGCCGAGCACGATCACCCAGGCCATCCGCCAGGCCTCGGCCGGAACCTTGTCCGGCGGCGGGACCGTGTTCGCCCGCCGTTCCAGCGAAACAGCCATCGGGATGCTCTCCTCACGTGCCCGGGGATCTTGACCCGGCTCACGCTAAGACCTCGACTTAACTCAAGGTCAAGTGAAGAACACCTCGATCACTTCGGCGGACGCAGCCGCGGGGAAAGCTTGGTGAGCGCCAATTCCTCCAGACGGCTCGAAATCTCCGCCAGCCCGGCGTCGAACCGGTCCAGATCCACCCCCTTGCCGGACAGGTCTTCGCGAACGTGCTTCTCCACCTTCGCCCAGTCGTTGCGGTACCGGGTGGCGAGTTCCTTCCACGGCACACCGGCCAGCCCGGCGGTGAGGCCGCTGTCGTAGGCGAGCACGCCGCGCTCCATCAGGTAGGCGATACCCGGGTAACCGAGGTATCCCTGCCAGTAGGACCCGTTGTCGTTGGCCGTGATCGATCCCGCGGCCGGATCGTGGCGTACGTCGTAGGTCTTGGCCTTGTCCGACGACGTGACGCGTGCCGTGTCACCGTCGATCTCGACCCGCCCGTCGGCCACCGCGCCGAGCGCCTCGTAGATCTTGATGACCGGGGACGGCTTCCATGCGGCGGCCAACTCAGCCCTCGAGCCTTTCGAGCAGGACGATGTCGACGGTGTCACCCTCCTCTTTGCCGATGGCCTTGCGCACGTCGGCCTTCACCGGCAGCTTGTGCGTGCCGTCCCCCAAGGCCATGAACGAACTCCGGAACGGATGCCCGTCGATCGTCCCGCGCACCTTCACCAGCCCCCTGGTGCCGAAGAACTCGGCGGAGCCGGGCATGACCACGTACGTCCAGCCGCCCTTCTCCGGGCTCTTGAGCAGCTTCGCGGTGAACTGTTTCTTGTCCATGGATCCACCCTACGACAGGGCGCCGACGAAACCAGACACTCAGAGGGTGACCCGGATGCGCACACGGCGGCCGACATCGCGGGCCCATGCCCGGATCGACGGCCAGTCGCGGAAATCGCCGGCCCACGGGCCCGCCGCCATGATCTTCCAGAACAGGCCACTCGCGGTGTCCGGGCTGAGTTTTCCGCCGAAAGTGGCCGTGCGTTCGGCATCGATCCTCGCGGCCAGCAGGGCGACCCCCGCGGGCAGGCTCACCCGTTTGCCCGCGGCGAGCGGCCCGCAAGGTCCGCTGTGGAACAACCAGACGAGGCGGTTCCGCAGCGCTTCCTCGTGCTCGGCGAGCAGGCGGACCGCCTCCGGGCGCCAGCGCCGGTGGTACAGCGCGCTTCCCACGATCACCGCGCCGTACGGCTCGACGTCCTCGACTTCGGCCGCGTCCAGCAGGTCGACCGTCAGCCCGCCTTCGACCAGCTCGGCGGCGATCACCTCGGCGATCTCCTTTGTCCCACCGGATCTGCCGGCATGGGCGACGAGCACTGCGGTCATGTACCCATTGTCCGCGCGGTCGCGACCTGTGCCACCGTCCGGCCCATCGACACGCCGCATTCGGCTCACCTCTTCACCCGTCGGAGCCCTACCCGGGAGGCAGGAACGCCGGTCTCACGGCCGGATCGGGTTCGTCGTAGTAACGGTGGAACACGGCGGTCTGCCCGCCGGACAGCGGCGGGACGATCCAGCTCCACTCGGCCTGGCAACGGCGTCCCGCGCGCTCCTCCTTGGCGATATGCGTGAGGAACCGCCGCGATTCGGTGTGGTGGTCGGCGACGGTCACGCCCGCCGCGTCGAAGGAGTGCTGGACGGCCAGCGTCAGTTCGACCAGCGCGCGGTCGCGCCACAGGGTGCGCTCCGACTTCGTCGACAGGCCCATCAGATCCGCGACCACCGGCAGCAGGTCGTAGCGGTCGGCGTCGGCGAGGTTGCGTGCGCCGACCTCGGTAGCGAGATACCAGCCGTTGAACGGTGCCGCGGGATAGGTGAGCCCGCCGATGACCAGCCGCATGTTGCTGATCGCCGGTACCGCGTGCCACCGCAGGCCGAGCCCGGCGAACCATCGGTGGTCGGGATGCGACAACGGGACCTCCAGCACGGCGTCCGACGGCAGCCGGAACAGGCATCGTTCCCCCGGCTCGGTCTCGATGAGGAGCGGGAGAACGTCGAAGGAGCCCTTCCGTTCGGGCGGACGCCAGCCGTGCTCCCGGACGGTCTCGGTGAAGTCGGCGTGGCGCGGATCGCCCAGCACCGAGCCGTCGCCGAGCCGATAGCCCGCGTACCGGACGAGCTGATCGTTGTGGATCTTCGGACCGGGCCCCGCCGGGCCGTCCGGCGCGAACACGGTGATGGTCGAGCGGATCCGGCCGCCCCTGGTCGCCTCCCGCAGATGGGCGACGCACTCGTCGGCGATGGCGGGGGCGCCGTCGACGTCGCGGCGGTCTCGCACCTTCAACCCCTGCCAGTACAGCCTGCCGATGCACCGGGCGGAGTTCCGCCAGGCCACCCTGGCGCCGAATTCGAGTTCGGCGGTCGTGTGCCGGTAGGTGCCGGTCGCGTCGATCTCGGCACGGACCCGGTCGAGCCGCGTGTGCAGTCGCGCCTGCCCGCCGTCCGTTTCCGCGTGGAAGAGCCGGAGGAAGTCCTCGGCCTCCGCCACGTCCACGCTCCGTCCCCGCGGCCGCACCTCCGGAGGCAAGCGAGGGATATCCGTCACCCGCATGGACGCCGTCGCCACCTCGGCCTCCCACTCTCCGAATTCGACGCCGGGACCGGCGGCGGGAACGATCACCATTCCTCCTGCACTCGGAAATGCCCGGAGGCTCATGCCCGATCGGCGAGCTGGCCGGGTCCGGACCAGACGAAAGACGATACCCCACAGAAAGACGACCACGATCCACCAAATGGCAGAAGCTTCGACAGCGCTGACATTTCGGCAGGCAGAAAGCTTGCCGACGACAATATTTGGAATTGAGTAGGACTTCGCGGGATATTCACCGAATTTCCTCGAACCGAATGATCACACGCAGCCAAGATCACTTTATGATCGTCATTAATCACCCTTTTGAGCGCATTCACTCCACGACTCTTCCACCCTTTCCCCGTGCCGGTGTATTGACCCGCCTCCCCCGTCGCTAGAGTGCGGGGGAGCTCCGACGGAAAGGAAAATCGTGGTCGACAGGCGGATTCCGGTCATCCTGGTCGCGGGCTTCCTCGGCTCCGGCAAGACCACCCTGCTCAACCACCTGCTGGCCAATCGGCAGGGTGCCCGGATCGGGGTCGTGGTCAACGACTTCGGCAGCATCGCGGTCGACGCGATGGCCGTCTCCGGCCAGGTCGACACCATGATGTCGTTCGGCAACGGCTGCCTGTGCTGCGCCGTCGACGCGAGCGGCCTCGACGCCATGCTCGCGAAGCTCTCCGAGGCCGAGGCCGGGATCGACGTCATCGTGATCGAAGCCAGCGGGCTCGCCGAACCGCGTGACCTCATCCGCCTGATGATCGCCAGCGAGAACCCCGTCATCGCCTACGGCGGCCTGGTCGAGCTGGTCGACGCCGCCGAGTTCGAGGCGACCAGGAAGCGGCACCCGGAACTGGACGAGCATCTCGGGTTCGCCGACCTCGTCGTGCTCAACAAGACCGACCGGGCCGACGAGGACACCCTGGCCAAACTGCGCGGCACGATCGACGAGATCGCGCCCGGCACGCCGGTGATCGCGACCTCGCACGGCCGGATCGACCCCACCCTGTTCTTCGACGCCCGGCCGCGCGACCGGGTCGGGCAGATGTCGTTCGACGACCTCCGCGAGGAGGAGCACGACCACGAGCACCACTTCCACACCGCGTACGACAGCGTCGCTTTCACCACCGAGCGCCCGCTGGACCCGCGACGGCTGATGGACTTCCTCGAACAGCGCCCCGGCGGGCTCTACCGGATCAAGGGTTTCCTCGACTTCGGCCCGAACGGCCCGCGATCCCGGTTCGGCCTGCACACGGTGGGCTCGTTCATCCAGCTGGACCGGTCGGCGTGGCCGTCCGGCCTGCCGCGCCGGAGCGAACTGGTGCTGATCGGTTCGGGGATCGACACCGAGGCCGTCACCGCGCGCCTTGAGGACTGTGTCGCGGACGATCCCGAGGTCGTCGACCAACGCGCCATGCTGCGCGTGCTGCGGTTCATTCAGGACTGACACGCCGAACGGCCGCGAAATACCGGATATCGCCGCGCGTCTGCTTGACACTGGTTTCCGGAAGGAATCTCGAGCTGGACCACCTGTATCGGGAGGACAGTTCCATGACGAACACCGCCGGACACTGGTACCTGGTCGGCGCGCTGCCGGAGGACTCCCCCGCCGCGCACCTGATGACCCGCTCCGAAGACCTCCGCTACCGGCGTTCCGCCTGCGGTGACAAGGAATCCCGGCTGTGGACGCCGGTGGATCTCACCACCACCGAGGTCGCCCCGTGCCCGCGTTGCGCCGCGACCCTCCCCGGCCACCGGTCCAGCCGCAAGGCCGAAGCCGCCGTGAACACGCAACTCGCTTTCGACCTGCCACTCTGACCGCATTCAGAGGACTAAACGCCGTCTTTTTTCGCCCTGCTCGGCGCCACCCGGGGCGGCTCGTTCGGCATCTTCGGATAGACGGGCGGCCAAGGCGCGTCCATGAGCCCGTTCGCCATGTCCTTCCGCGACATTTCCAGCAGCGGCTCGATCGTCTGTGGTTCCGTTGCCGCCCAAGGGTCTCCGCGTTCGGCGAGACGAGCGGGCACAGTGGACAGGGTGAGCTTGTCCGGCTCGACGGTCTCCAGTTCGTCCCAGCCGATCGGCGTCGACACCTGCCCGCCGACCCGCGGCCGTACGCACCACGCGCCGAACACCGTCTTGTGCGGCGCGTTCTGATTGAAGTCGACGAACACGCGGGAACCGCGTTCTTCCTTCCACCACTGCGCCGTCATCTCCTCCGGGTGGCGGCGTTCGAGCTCGCGGGCGAGCGCGACGGCGGCCGCGCGGACCTCGTAGCCGTCCCATTTCGGTTCCAGCGGCACGTAGAGATGCAGGCCGCGCGAGCCCGAGGTCTTCAGCTGCGCCGTGATGCCCAGCTCCTCGAGCAACGCCTTCGTGAGGACGGCACCGTGCCGCAGCTCGGGAAACCCGACCCCAGGCGACGGGTCGAGGTCGATGCGCAGCTGGTCGCTGATGTCCGGCGCGTCGGCCTTGTTCGGCCAGACGTGGAAACCGAGGCATCCCTGGTTCACCGCCCAGATGACGTGCGCGAGGTCCTTCGCCACGAGCGCGTCCGAGGTGGTCCCGTTCGGGGTGGACACCACCGTCGTGGTCAGCCAGCCGGGAGCGTTCTTCGGGACCCGCTTCTGGAACCACGACTTCCCGCCGGCACCGTCGGGATAGCGTTCCAGCAGCAGGGGCCGGTCGCCGAGCTGCGCCAGCAGCGGGACGGAGACCGCGCGGTAGTACTCGACGAGGTCCAATTTGGTCTCGCCGCGCTCCGGGAAGTAGATCTTGCCCGGATTGGACACCGTGAACTCGACGCCGTCGAGGTCCAGCGTGACCGGCTCCGCTTTCATGTTTCCCCCAGCTCGGTGAACAAGGTGGCCAGCTCGGCGGGCGGGACTTCTTCGAGCTGCGCGTACGTGCACGAGGCCGGCTCGCGGTCGGGACGGAAGCGCACGAGCCTGCCGCCGTGACGGAACCGGGTGCCCTCGACGTGCTCGTAGCGGACTTCGGCGACCCATTCGATACGGACCGGCTCCCAGCTCAGGTCCTTCTTCGGCGCCCACCGGCTGCCCGCGCCCGGCATCCGGCCGCCCGCCTCCTCGTGGGCTTCGACCCACTCGCGCCAGGGATGGTTTTCCAGCGCGTTCTCACGCAGCGGCGCGAGCTCGTCCACCAGCTCACGGCGCCTCGCGGCGGTGAAACTGCTGGCCACGCCCACATGGTGCAGGACGCCTTCGTCGTTGTAGAGCCCGAGCAGCAGCGACCCGACCCCGGCGCCGTCCTTGTGCCACCGGAATCCGGCGACGACGCAGTCCGCGGTGCGCTGGTGCTTGACCTTCCACATCACCCGCTTGTCCTGCTCGTACGGTGCGTCGGCGGGTTTGGCCATCACGCCGTCGAAGCCCGCGCCCTCGAAGCGGGTGAACCAGTCCTGTGCGACGTCCGGATCCTCGGACAGCGGGGTGAGGTGCACCCGGGCGAACTTCGTGTCGACCACGCTTTCGAGCAGCTTCCGCCGCTCCCCGAACGGTTCCGGCGTGAGATCCCGGTCTTCCAGTGCGAGCAGGTCGAACACGACGAAACTGGCCGGCGTCTCCTCGGCCAGTTTGTTCACCCGGGACGCCGCCGGATGCAGGCGCAGCTGGAGCGCCTCGAAATCGAGCCCGCCCTCGGTGACCAGCACGATCTCGCCGTCGGCGACGCAGCGCTCGGGCAGCGCGTCCTTGAGCAGCTCCACCAGCTCGGGGAAGTACCTCGTCAGCGGCCTGTCGTTACGCGAGCCCAGCACGACCTCGTCGCCGTCGCGGAAGACCACGCAACGGAAGCCGTCCCATTTCGGCTCGTACAGCAGCCCCGGCGTGCGCGGCAGTTCGTGCACGGCCTTGGCCAGCATCGGCTTGACGGGTGGCATCACGGGCAATTCCACGACGCGATCCTAAGCCGCGCCACCGACAAAAGCGCGACGTCAAAGCTCGGCCAGCAGGAGCCCGCTGCGCGGTTTCGGCGTGAAGTAGGTGGCCTTCCTCGGCATCCGCGCCCCGGCCGCGTGCACGGCGAGGACCTCCGCGTACGGGACCGGGGCCAGCAGCAACACCGCGTCCACGTCTTCGGGCACCGGCACGCCGGGCAGCAACGGGCGCACGTTCGGCCCTTCCGGATCGACGCCGAGCGCCTCGCGGAGCAGCTCCTGCTCGACCACCGCGTGGTCACCGCCCGCCTTGCCGAGCGACACCCGGAAAGCCGACGTTCCCGCCAGCACGGTCACCTCGCCCGCCTCGGACGGCGGCCCCGGCGGGCCGGGGTGGACGTCGTAGCCCGCCTCCGTCCAGCGCCGGACCAGGGTGTCCGCGGCGAAACCGGTGCCGGCGAGCACCCGGTGGATGGGCCCGATCCGCAGCCCCGGCCCGCCGGTGACCAGCGCCAGCAACGCGCCGCGCCCGGAGGCCGCGGCGGCCGCGACGCGGTGGTTGCCGTCCGCGACCAGGAGATCCAGGCCGTCCAGGGTCGCCAGCAGTTCGTCCTGGTCTTCGCCGGGACCGGTGAGCCACAGTTCGTGCTTGCGACCCGCGCCGTCCACTGTGGACAGGCTGGGCACCCGGCCCCGGCAGATCCGTTCGATCAGCGCGGTCAGCGCGCGGCCGCCGGTCGCGGGGACCAGCATCGCGGCACTCGTCGCGACGCCGAGCCCGGCGAGCATCGCGGCCCGTTCCGCGACGACGTCCGGATAGACGTCCTCGGTGTGCCGGACCCGGGTCAAGCCGTCGTCCCGGACCGCGGCGGGGTCGACGAGGCAGAGCACGCCCAGCGCGACCCCGTCCGGGCCGTCGATGCGATACGGCGCGACCACGGCGCGGACCGGGCGATAGTGCCGCTCCCGGATCCGCTCGAACGTCGCCCTGGCCTGCGGCAACGCCGCTTCGATCGAGAGCCCGCCCGCCAGCGCGGCCGGGGTTCTCGCCGGATGCTGAACCGCCAGCAGGCTGTCGCCGCGGGCCCCGGCGAGCGCGGCGGCGACCCGGTCCGGGTCGGCGAACTCGTCGACGTCGGGCCCCGGGACGGTGTCGCGGACTACCCAGCCACGCTCGATCGGGCGGATCCAAGTGCTCATCCGATCCATTTTGCGGGATAGCTCACGGAAAAAATCGGTCCCATGACCGGGTGTCTCCGTGGAATGCTTACCCATGCGAAGTAGTTGACGCCGTTCATGAGCCTGAGGAGACCGTCACAGATGACCACCCCGGCCCCGGTCACCGCGAAGGAAGGGGTCGGCTTCCGGTCCGAACGCGGCCCCGTCCTGATCGCCGTGATGCTGTGTTCCGGCCTGATCGCGCTGGATTCGACCATCATCGCCACGGCGGTGCCCTCGGTGGTCGCCGATCTGGGCGGGTTCTCGCAGTTCCCGTGGCTGTTCTCGATCTATCTGCTGACCCAGGCGGTCACCGTCCCGCTGTACGGCAAGTTCGCGGACGTCCTCGGCAGGCGCCCGGTGATGTTCTTCGGCATCGCGGCGTTCCTGCTGGGTTCGGTGCTGTGCGGCGCGGCCTGGAGCATGCCGGTGCTGATCGCCGCCCGCGCGGTGCAGGGCATCGGCGCGGGCGCCATCCAGCCGATCGCGCTGACCATGGTCGGCGACATGTACACCGTCGAGGAACGCGCCAGGGTGCAGGGCTATCTCGCCAGCGTGTGGGCCATCTCGTCGGTGGTCGGGCCGACGCTGGGCGGGGTGTTCGCCGAGTACCTCGACTGGCGTTGGATCTTCTTCATCAACCTGCCGCTCGGCGCGCTGGCGGCGTGGATGCTGTTCCGGAACTTCCGCGAGCGCGTCGAACGCCGCTCGCACCGCATCGACTACCTCGGCGCCACACTGCTCACCCTCGGCTGTTCGCTGCTGATCCTCGGCCTGCTGGAAGGCGGGGTCGCCTGGGGCTGGGCGTCCGCGCCGAGCCTGGGGATCTTCGCCGCAGCGGCGGTGCTGCTGGTGGCGTTCGTGTTCGCGGAACGCAAGGCCGAGGAGCCGGTGCTGCCGCTGTGGATCTTCACCAAACGGACGCTGATCGGCGGGAACCTGGTCGCCGTCGTCGTCGGCATGCTGCTGATGGGCCTGACGTCGTATCTGCCGACCTTCTCGCAGGGCGTGCTCGGCACCGGCGCCCTCGTCGCCGGATTCGCGCTGGCGGCGCTGACCGTCGGCTGGCCGATCTCGGCGTCGCTGGCGGGCCGGATCTACATGCGGATCGGGTTCCGGGACACCGCGCTGATCGGCAGCGGAGCGGTCATCGCGGGCGCGGCGCTCACGGTCTTCCTGGCCGCGGGGTCGTCGATCTGGATGGCGGCCGCGGCCGCGTTCGTCCTCGGGCTGGGGCTGGGCCTGGCGTCGAGCCCGACCCTGATCGCCGTGCAGTCCACCATCGGGTGGGAACGCCGCGGCGTCGTCACCGCGACCAACATGTTCAGCCGTTCGCTGGGCAGCGCCGTCGGCGTGGCGATCTTCGGCGCGATCGCGAACGCCACGCTGGCGAACCGCTTCGCCAACCCGCCTGCCGGGGTCACCGGTCTGCCGTCCGGCGTCGACGCGACCAGTGTCGTGCTGGAAGGCAACGGCCCGGAAACCCCGACGACGACGTTCGTGCGGGGCGCCCTCGCCGACGCCACGCACCACGTCTTCCTGGCGATGCTGGTGGTCGCGGTGCTGAGCGTCGGCGCGTTGCTGCTGATGCCGCGGCGGACCGAAGAGCTGAAGTTCGACTGAGGCGTGCGGTGACACCTCGGTCCAGGTGGTCGTGAGTGGCGATTCGGGCTGGAGCCAAGGGTGCCTACTGGATTTTGGGTGCGGCCTGGTCGCGGGCCAGGTCCGTGAAGGCCTCCTTGCCTACCCTGAAGGTAGTGAAGGAGGCCTTCACAGACTCCCGGCTCGCCACACTCGCCCCAGGTACGCCAGCAGTCACAGCGGTCACAAGTGCCGCGCGTGAAGGACTCCTTCCCTCGGCTCAGCCGAGGAAACTCGACCTTCACGCCATGCCCAGTACATGAAGGCCCCCTTCCTTGCGCCTGGCGCAAGGAAGGGGGCCTTCATGTACCTCAGGCCAGCCCAGGTGATCCACTCAGTTCTGCAGCGGGACGGCGTGTTCGACGAAGTTCTCCACGAACCGCTCGATCGGCTCCGGACCGGCCGGGTACAGCACGAACTTGCTCAGCCCGGCGTCGATGTACTCGGCGATCAGGTCGCGGGCGGCGCCCCAGCCGCCCGCGATCAGCCGGGACGGGTCCGCGCCGGACCGTGCCGCGACCGAAGCCGCGAGCGCGTCCGGGATCCCGTCCTCCGCGACGAGGAGACTGATCCCGAAGTGGTCGGCCTCGACCTCCCGGTCCGCCTCGGCGGCGGCCTCCTGGATCGCCTCGCGCCCGGCCCTCGCCTCCTCCGGCGTGAGGAAACTGGCCAGCCAGCCGTCCGCGAGCCTGCCGACCCGCCGCAGTGCGCCGGGTGCCTTCCCGCCCAGCCAGAGGTCGAGCCGGTTGAGCGGGGTCAGCCCGAGACCCGCGCCTTCGACGCGGAAGAACTCGCCGTCGAAGGTCACTTCCTCCTGTTCCAGCAAGGCCCTGATCAACCGCAGCGACTCGTCGAACACCGCGGCGCGGCGGCCTTGCGGCACCGGGAACAAAGGCAGTTCCGCGTCGCGCGCGGGCTTCAGTCCGAAGACCGGAAGCACCCTTTTCGGCGCGAGCGCGGCGAGGGAGGCGAACTGTTTGGCGACCAGCACCGGATCACGACCGGGGAGCACCATCACCCCGGTGCCGACCTTCAGTTTCGTGGTGCGGGCGAGCGCGTGCGTCAGGCCGACGACCGGATCGATCCTTGGCGAGTACACCGCCTCGGGCAGCCAGAGCGAGTCGACGCCCGACCGCTCCAGCAGGTCGACCGCGGCGCCGAACTCCTCGGGCGCCGTCCCGGTCCCCAGACCCGCACCGATCCTGATCTTCAGGTCCTCCGCCACATCCGCTCCCTTCCGCCGGGCCCCGGCCGCGGCCCGGTGTCCAGTGTTCCCAGCGTGAACAACCCCGCACAAGCATGGACTCATTCCGCGAATCCCCCGTACATTCCAGTGTCGTGCGGGTCGTTCCCGCACGGATTGGGGGATTTCGATGGCAGGACAGGCTTTGAGCAGTTGGACGCGCTGCTTTCATCCTGCGCCGTCGGCCGGGATGCGGCTCCTCGCCTTCCCGCACGCCGGTGGGTCCGCGAGCGCGTACCGCTCGTTTTCGGCCGCTCTCTCACCCACCGTCGAGGTGCACACCGCGCAGTACCCGGGGCGGCAGGACCGGATGGGCGAGCCGGTCATCGACGACCTGCACGTCCTCGCCGAGCAACTGGTGGACGTCGCCGCCGCGTTCCCGAAACCCTTCGCCCTCTTCGGCCACAGCATGGGCGCCATCATCGCGTTCGAGGTCGCACGACGCCTCGAAGCGCGTGGCATCGTGCCGACGGCGATATTCGTCTCGGCACGCCGCGGTCCGGACGTGCAGAAGGAGAACTCGCACCACCTCGCCGACGACGACACCTTCCTCAAGCAGGTCAGCCGTCTCGGTGGCACGGACCCCACGATCTTCGACGACCCGGACATCCGCGCGCTCGCGTTGCCCGCGCTGCGTGGCGACTACAAGGCCGTCGAGACCTATCGGTACCGGCCCGGCCCCGACGTGAGCTGCCCGATCGTGGCGCTCGCGGGCGACGCGGACCCGGTCCTGGAGGTGGCGGACACCGAAAACTGGCGCGAACACACCAGCGGCTCCTTCGAGCTGGAAGTGTTCGAAGGCGGTCACTTCTTCCTCGACGACAACCTGGACGCCGTCGCCGCGCGCATCCTCGGCAAGCTGACCGTCAGTCCCTGAGGCCTTCCCTGCTCGCCCTCGGTCCCGGTTTCGCCAGGGTGATCAGGCCCAGGCGGCGAGCTCCTTGGCGAGCGAGGAAGGTCCGGCGGCGGTGCGCAACGCCGGCGGACCGGGCCAGCAGTCCTGGTGATCACCGGTCCGGAGGGTCTCGGCGAACCTCGCGACCAGGCGCGGATGCGACGCCACCGTGCGGCCACCGAGGTAGGCGACGACGACGTGGTGGTCGTCGTCCGCGTGCGTCGCGACCGCGGCCGACCAGCCGTGCTCTTCGTGCCACATGAGGTCGACGTCGCGCTCGGGGAAGCCGGGGAGGCGCCAGTTCAGCCTCATCCGGGCGGTGACCGGACCGGCGAGGTCGACCGCGCACGCGTCCATCCGTATCCCCAGTGCCGCGGCCACGTCCTCCAGGTAGGCGTTCAGCCTGGTCATGAGCTCCAGACCTGCTTCCGTGGGCGCGGGGGTCGAGGTGGTCACGGTCCCTCATCTTCCTGTCACTTTGAGTTGGCGTGACGGGAATTACCCACCCCGGAGCGGCTTCACACCCCCATTTCGTCACACCCCGGTTTCGGTTCGCTCAAGCCGTGGCTTCGATGACCCGGGTGAGGGCCTTGTGCAGCGCTTCCAGCTCGGAGACCTCCATACCGAGCTTCTCCACGACGCGATACGGGATCTTCTCCGCCTCCGCGCGCAACGCGCGACCGGATTCCGTCAGCTCGACCGTGAGCAGCCGCTCGTCCTCGGAGCTGCGCCGGCGAGTGACGTAACCGATCGTCTCCAGCCGTTTGAGCAGCGGTGACAGCGTCGCGGGTTCCGCGCGCAGGGCGACGCTCAGGTCCTTGACCGACTGCGGGCCCCGCTCCCACAGCGCCAGCATGACCAGGTACTGCGGATGGGTGAGCCCGTGGGGTTCCAGCAGCGGACGGTAGATGGCGATGACGCTGCGCGACGCGACCGACAGCGCGAAACACACCTGACGCTCCAGCGCGAGCGGATCCGCGCCCAGATCGATCGACTTCATCTCCGGCCCCTCCGAGTTCATGCCGCCGATCCTAGCCGTGACGCTAATATTTAGCGTACTAATGATTAGTGTACTGTGACGCATCGAAGGAAGGAGTCGCCCGATGCCCCGCAAGCGCCCGGACGTGTTCCGCTGGCTGTGGTACTCACTCGGCGGCAGGCTGCCCGAGCGCTACCACGACTGGATCCTCCACGACGCGACCACCGGCAGCTGGCGCTGGCGGCACGTGGCCCGCAGCACGGTGATGATCGCGCCGCTCTGCGCGGTGTGGCTGCTCCTGCCCGGCCCGCTCCCCCTGCGGCTGGCGATCGTGCTGATGGCCGCGCTCGTGGCGTACTTCTATTCGACGGCCTACATGGAGGAGAGCATCGAACACCGGCTCGCCAAGAACGGCTTCCCGCCGGGCATCGGGCGCCGCACCCGCGCGGAGGCCGCCGCGGTCGCGGAAGCCGAGGCGACCGAGCGGTATCTGGCGCGGTACCGGAACCAGCCGAACTCCTGACCGGGGTGCCCGCGACACCGGCGACATCCCTGGGACAGCACGGCGGCGGCCCGCGACCAGGACCGCGGCTAGAGTGCGCGGTGATGAGACGCAAGCTCCGCCCGCCGCTCCCGCCCCGCCACGGGCTCGATCCCGCGAGGCTCAAGATGCCGGCCGAGGGGCCGTGGACGACGTTGCGGGAGCACCTCGTCGAGCGGCTTCCCCGCGTCGCGCCCGAACGGATCGAGGAGATGCTTCGCGAGGAGCGCATCGTCGGACCGGACGGGCCGCTGGGCGTCGATTCGCCGTTCGTGCCGGACTCGTTCATCTGGTTCCATCGCGATCTGCCCGACGAGGTCGAGGTGCCGTTCGAGGTTTCCGTCCTGCACCGCGACGAGCATTTCCTCATCGCCGACAAACCGCATTTCCTCGCGACGATCCCGCGCGGACGGCATATCCTGCAGACCGCGCTGGTCCGGCTGCGCCGCGAGCTCGACCTGCCGCGACTCACCCCCGCGCACCGGCTCGACCGGGTCACCGCGGGGCTCATCCTGTTCGTGATCCCCCCCGAAGTTCGCGGCAAATACCAGACGATGTTCCGAGACCGCTTGGTACACAAGGAATACGAGGCGGTCGCGCGATACGATCCGGCCGTCGCGATGCCGCGCGAGATCAGCAGCCGCATCGTCAAGGAACGCGGGGTCATCGCCGCGCAGGAGATCGACGGGCCGCCCAACGCCGAGACCCGCGTCGAGCTGATCGAACAGCGCGACGGCCTCGGCCGCTACCGCCTGATCCCCGCGACCGGCCGCACCCACCAGCTCAGGCTGCACATGAGCGGCCTCGGGTTGCCGATCCTCGGTGACGACTTCTACCCGGACCTGACCGAAACCCCGCTCGACGACTTCACCGAACCGTTGCAGCTGCTGGCGAAGGTCCTCGAATTCACCGATCCGGTCACCGGGGAACGCCGTCGGTTCGAAAGCCGGCGGACTCTCCAGGCATGGACGGACCTCGACGCGTGGCGCCGTGGCCCGAGCCTCGTGAGTGGCTAGGACGCTTAGAACCGTCCTAGCCACTCACGAGGCGGCGGCTCACTTCCGCCAGAACTTGATCCCGCTCCAAGTCACCTTGACCGGTCCGGCGCCACTGGCCGTCCGGTAGGCGCCGAACTTGTCGTAATAGCTCCCGCCGCTGCTGCTCACGGTCTGCTTCAGCGAACCGTTGATGTACACCTTGTGCGTGCTCCCGACCTGGTGCACGGTGTTGACCCGCACCGACGTCCCGACGGTCGCGCCGCTCCCCAGGGTGTCCCCGCCGTGCACGGCGTAGAGCCGTCCGCCGCGTTCGACCGCGAGCATGAAGTACGGCCCGGCGGTCGGCGCGTCGCGGAAGGTCTGCTTCAGGCTGATCCGGGTGCCCGCCATGCTGGTGATCCGGAACGATCCCTCGAACTGCCGGGTCCCGCCGGTGTAGGTCACGTAGCGTCGTTCCGCCCGTTGGTCCCCGCTTCCGGTGGAGCAGGTCAGTTCGAAGTTCAGCCCGTCGACGTTGCCGCATCCGCGTTCCTGCACGTTGAACGACGGGTTCTCCGCCGTCCACGGCCCGGTTCCGACCTGGGCGTTCGCCGGCATCGCCGACGCGATCAGGCCGAGGACGGCCGTCGCGACCACCCCGGCGGTCCGAAGTCGTCTCCGCATCCTGCCTCCTGCGCATTCAGGGCGGCGGTGGTCCAGACCAGGACCAGGGTGCGACTGTACGAGCACGAACCGTCATCGGACAAGACGTTGACGCTCCGGTGTCCCGCTGATTGGGTAACGACGGTGATCCTCTCCTTGACGGTCCTCGAAGGACTGGAGGCCGGGGTGATCGAGGTCGTCTCGGTCGAGATCGTCGACCCCGCCGTCATCACCGAGGCCGACGCCCCGGTGTACCGGATCCACCTGCGCCACCTCGGCCATCGGCAAGCGATCGTCCAAGATGGACGCACGCCGAACCGCCGAAGGTCGACATCCGCAAGCTGAAGAACCTGGGCCTGACACTCAGCCTCGAAGTCGGCTACCGGATCTCCCCGCGCGGCGCGGCTTATCTACGTCTTATCGAGGATCCCGGTAGAACGCGCCGAGTTCCGGTGCGAGCAACTCCGGCCGGACACTGTGGAACTCCCCGTCCAGCTCGACCTGCCGTGCTCCCGGCACCGTCTTCGCCGCGGCGAGAGCGGCGGCCTTCAGCCAGTCGGTGCTGCCACCGCTGTTCACCACGAGCACGGGTGTCGCGATCGACGCCAGTTCGCCCGGCACCTTGGAGTCCCTCATCACGAAGGCGTCGTAAACGAGCGTGGGCGCGAACGATCGCAGCTCCGCCCACATCGGCGTCGCCTTGGCCGCGGTGACGGCCTCCGCCGGGGTGCCGACCGCGGACATCGTGAACAGCGCGACGGCGTCGTCCCACCGGTCCGCCGCGACCAGCTCGCGCATCTCCTCGGCATACCCCTCGGGGACCTCTTCCGTCTCGCCGCGATACGGCGGCTCGAAGACCGACAGGCGCGTCATCGGCACTCCCGCCGCGGCCGCGAGGAGCGCCAGCGCACCGCCGGAGGAAATGCCGTGCACGATCACCGGCTCGGCGAGCGCGGCGACGACCGCGGCCAGGTCCTCGATCTCACGCTCGACCGCGTACGGCGCGGTGTCCCCGCTGTCACCGCGGCCGCGGCGGTCGTAGGTCACCACGGAGAACTCGGCCGTCAGCTCCGCGACCAGCGGTTCGTCGCCGTGCCGGTCGTTACCCGCGCCCGCGACGACGACCAGCGCCTGCCCCGTGCCGCGTCGTTCGAACACGATCGGCGTTCCGTCCGCGGACCTCGCTGTGTGGATCATGCGGACCATCGTGCCCGACCGCACCGACGGAAGCAGGTCATTTACCACACTCGAACACCCGTTCGACAAATGATCGGAATCGGGGTAGTTTCGGTCGCCATGACCCCCGCCCTTCAAGCCTCGCTGTTCGACGAGTGCGCCACGCTCGGGCTCGGCTCGCTCGACGGGCTCCGCCGCACCGAGCTGACCCGCGGCGCCTGGATCGACGTGCTGCCCGGCTGGCTCTCCGGCGCGGACGAGCTGTTCACCCGGCTCGCCGAAGACGTGCCGTGGCACGCCGAACGACGGCAGATGTACGACCGCGTCGTCGCCGTTCCCCGGCTGCTGAGCTACTACCGCGAGGGCATGCCGCTCCCCCATCCGATTCTCACCGAGGCGCGGGAGACGCTTTCGGCGCATTACGCGGAAGAGCTCGGCGAGCCGTTCGTGACCTCCGGCCTGTGCTTCTACCGAGACGGGCGCGACAGTGTCGCCTGGCACGGCGACGACACCGGCCGCTCCCGCACCGAGGACACCATGGTCGCGATCGTCTCGGTCGGCGCCGCCCGGCAGCTGGCGCTGCGCCCGCGCGGCGGGGGCGAGACGGTCCGGCACGCCCTCGGCCACGGCGATCTGATCGTCATGGGCGGCAGCTGCCAGCGCACCTGGGAACACGCCATTCCCAAGACCGCCAAACCGGTCGGGCCGAGGATCAGCATCCAGTTCCGCCCGAGAGGAGTCGCCTGAGGATCAGTCCAGCAGCACGGGCAGCGCGTCGACGCCGTAGACGATCGAGACCTTCCGGAAGCCCACCTCTTCCGGTTCGACCGCCAGCCGCATCTCCGGGAACCGGCGGACCAGCGCGGGATACGCGGTGCGCAGTTCCATCCTGGCCAGTTCGGCACCGATGCATCGGTGGATGCCCCAGCCGAAGGCGAGATGCGACGTCGGCTCGCGGGTCGCGTCGAACTTCTCCATGTCCTCGCCGAGGACGCCGTCGCGGTTCGCGACGCTGAGCGACACCAGCACGATGTCGCCCTTCGCGATCCGGACGCCGGCGATCTCCATGTCCTCCTTGGCGAACCGCGGGAAGGCCATCTGCACCACGGTCAGATACCGCAGGAGTTCCTCGACGAACTTGTGGACGGCCTCGTCGTCGCCGCGGACGGTCTCGAACAGCGCGCGGTCCTTGAGCAGCACGAGCGCGCCGAGCGCGAGCATGCTCGCCGTGGTCTCCAGCCCGCCGGTGAGCACGCCGTCGGCGAGGCCCGCCAGTTCGCGGTCGTCGATCTCGTCGCCGTGCTCCTTGATGAGCATACCGAGCAGGCCGTCGCCCGGGTTCTCGCGCTGCTTCTTGACGATCTCGTCCAGATAGGACAGTGACTCGGTCATCGCACCGAGTGACGCCCCCGCGCCGCCGAAGAGATCGAACCGCGCGGTGCTCAGCCGCTGGAAGTCGTCGCGATCTTCGTACGGGACGCCCAGCAGCTCACAGATCGTCAGCGACGGGATCGGCAGCGCGAAGGCCTCCCACAGATCGACGGGGCCGTCCGCCTTCTCCATCGCGTCGAGCTGCTCGGCGACGATCTCGTCGATCCGCGGCGTCAGGCGCGAGAGCCGTCGCATGGTGAACTCCGGCGTGAGCAGCCGCCGCAGCCGGGTGTGCACCGGCGGATCGGCGAACCCGAGCCCGCCGGGGTTCTGATCCTCGGTCACGCCGGCGTTCCCGACCAGGTTCGTGAAGTCGCTGCTGAACTCGCCGACCTTGCCCAGCACGGCCTTGGCCTCGTCGTAGCCGGTGACCAGCCAGCCGTTCATCCCGAACGGCAGGTCGAGTTTGCTGATCGGCTCGGTCGCGCGGATCCGGCCCAGCTCGGCCACCGGGTCGAGACCGTCGCGCTTGAGCGGCAGCAGCGCGTTGTCCGGGATGATCGACATCTTGGACAGGTCGAAACCGTTCTTCTGCTGACGCGCGAGATAGCGGCGGCCGATCCAAGCCAGCACGCGCGAGCGAATGCTCCCCATACTCCGCACCCTACTCCAGGCCCCGACCACCTGACCTGGCACAACAGGCCGCCTTCGCCCGGCCGGGCAGGAATTTCGACGGCTGTTCACCCGTCGTCCCACTCGATTAGTCACGTCCAGAAAGTCGGATTCCCCGCTCGCGGGGTTCCCGATGGGCGGGAGACGTCCGTCACCACGGTCCGGAGATAACGCCTGACAGCGGGCGCGCGTCGTGAGATTGTCGGACCCTACTGGGAGGATTCGGACATGTCAGCCGCGCTCATCGGACGTGACCATCCCGCGGGGGTGCTCCGCGCGGAGATCGCCCGTGCCACCGAAAGCCACGGCGGGCTGGTGCTGGTCACCGGTGAGGCCGGAATCGGCAAGACCACACTCGTCACCGGCGCCGCCGAAGAAGCGAAGCGTCTCGGCGCCCTCGTGCTCAACGGGTCCTGCTGGGACTCCGCGAGCGCTCCGGGCTACTGGCCGTGGACACAGGTGGCCCGCGGGCTGCGGCGCGCGGTCGGGGAGCGCTGCTGGGCCGAGATGGCCGACAGCGCGCTGGACGTCCTGCTCGGCGAGGCGCGCGGCGACGGCGCGGCGGACGGGTTCCGGTTGTACGACGCGGTGACGAGCGTGCTGGTGGCCGCTTCCCAGGACCAGCCGGTCGTCGTGGTGCTCGACGATCTGCACTGGGCCGACGCCGCGTCGCTGCGGCTGCTCGAGTTCGCCGCTCAGCACACCTGGTTCGAACGGCTGCTGCTGATCGGCACGTACCGGGACGTCGAGGTCGAAGCGACCGATCACCCGCTTCGCTCGCTCATGCTGCCGTTGCTCGCGAAGGCCACTTCGGTCACTCTCACCGGCCTCGAACCGGACGAGGTCGGCACGCTCATGGCCAGGACGGCGGGAGCGGAGCCCGACGACGCACTGGTCACCGAGGTCCATCGCCGCACCGGCGGGAATCCGTTCTTCGTCGAGCAGACGGCGCGGCTGTGGCACAGCGGCGGTTCCGCCGAGACCATCGCCCCCGGCGTGGCCGACGCCCTGCAGAGGCGGCTTTCCCTGCTCCCCCAGCCGGTCCTCGATCTGCTGACCACCGCGTCCGTACTCGGCAGGGAATTCCACCGCCGGCTGCTCGCGGGCGTGGCCTCGGCACCCGTGCCCCAGGTGGACCGGCTGCTCGACCAGGCCGTCGCGGCGCGTCTGGTCGTGGTGCACGGACAGGGCCGGTTCGCCTTCGCCCACGACCTCGTCCGCGAGACGCTGTACGCGAGCCTGTCCGAACCGGACCGCCGCAAGCACCACGCCGCGGTCGTCGCGGCGGCCCGCGAGACGCCGTCCTCAGCGGACCGGCTCTTCCCCGCGGACATGGCCCGCCACGCGCTGCTCGCGGGCCGGGAACTCGATCCGGACGAGGCCGTCGACCTGCTGCTCGCCGCCGCGATCGACGCCACCGGCCGGATGGCGACCGAGGAGACGACCACGCACTACCGGCGGGCGATGGAAATCGTCGAAGACCGGCGGCGAGAAGCGGTCATCGCGCTCGAACTGGGCGCGCATCTGACCCGCCACCAGGAAACGGAGGAGGGCAGGCAAGTCCTCGACGACGTCTCGGTGCTCATCCGTGAACTCGACGACGACGATCTCCTCGCCCGGCTGGCGCTGACCCTGGTCCGCGCCGATCACAAGGGCCTGCGGGCCGACGAGACGGCCAAGGTGCTCACCGAAGCGCACGGACGGCTGCGCGGCGGTGAGCCCGGCCGGGACGTCACCGTCGAGGAGATGACGCAGGAACTGACCGCGCACATCATGATCACCGCCCGCGACGACCAGGACGATTCCGCCCTGTTGTTCGGTTTGTGGGCCCGGCACGACGCGATCTGGGGGCCGGGCAGCGCCGCGGAACGCGAACGGCTCACCGACGAACTGGTCCTCGTCGGCCGCCGCATTTCGAACCCGGAATTGGAGCACTACGCGGCGTCGTTCAAGTGGGTGGCGCAGCTCGAACAGGGCGATCCCCGGTATTTCGAGCAATATCAGGAGTTCCTCACCCTGGCGGCGACCGGCAGGGCGCCGAGTTCGCAGCTGGCGTCCCGGATCGACCAGAGCATCATCGCCACGCTCCAGGGCCGGTTCTCCGAAGCCGAGGCGTTGATCCAGCAGGTGATGCCGTGCCACGAAGGAGACGAGCATCCCCATTTCGGTGACCTGAACCATTTGCAGCAGTGGGCCCGGTGGTGCCTGGAGGGACGGTTCGACGAGCTCGCCGGGTTGCACCGCGAAATCTCCCGCAGCGGGTACGCCTACAGCCGGATGCTGGAGGCGATCACCGCGGCCCAGCGCGAAGATGTCGGGGAGGCCGTTCGGCTCACCGATCTCGCGGCCGACGTGAAGCCGTATCCGCGTGATCTGGAAGCGTTGTGGTTGCGCTGTCAGGCGCAGACGGCGGCGGTCTCACGCGATCCCGAACGCTGTGAAGCGGCCCGCGCGCTCCTCGTGCCGTACAGCGGGGAATGGCTGGTTTCCCTGTACGGCTGCGAGATCTCCGGCCCGGTCGACCTCTGGCTCGGCAGGCTCGATCTCGCGCAGGAACGGTGGAACGAAGCGGTGGACCGGCTGCGCGGTGCCGTGCTTTCCGCGGATCGGCTCAGGGCGACGGTCTGGGCGACCGAAGCCAAGTCCTGGCTGGCGAATGCCCTGCTGGGCCGCAACCTCGACGGCGACGCGACGGCCGCGGTGACCCTGCTGTCCGAAGTGGCCGAAGAAGCCACCGCGCTCGGAATGCGACCGGTCCTGGCCAGGGTGACGCGGGCGTGGGAGGACGCACGCACCCCGGCGGCGCCGCTGGCCGAGTTCCGCCGCGACGAAGCCGTGTGGACCTTGCACTTCGCCGGTGTCACCGCCCACCTTCCGGACTCGAAAGGCTTGCGGGATCTGCATTTCCTGCTCGGCAGGCCGGGTTCGGAGGTGACGGCCGTCCGGTTGCTCGATCCCGAAGGAGGCGAGGTGGTCGTCGCCGCGAAGAGTCTCGGCGGGGACGCCGTCCTCGACGACGAGGCGAAGGCCCGGTACCGCGCGCGGCTGGACGAACTCGACGAACTGATCGACACCGCGGCCGGGCTCGGCCAGGACGCGCGCGCCGCGGCACTGGACCGGGAACGGGACGCGCTGCTCGCCGAACTGCGGTCCGCGGCCGGGCTCGGCGGCCGCACCCGGCGGCTCGGCGACGAGGCCGAACGCGCCCGCAAGACGGTCACCGCCCGGATACGGGACACCTTGCGCAAACTCGACGAGCAGCATCCGGCGCTGGCCGCGCATCTGCGTGCGTCGGTCACCACCGGATCTTCGTGCCGTTACGCGCCGGAGGACAAGGTCCCTTGGCGGCTGTGAGCCGCCAAGGGACCTTGCCACCCCCAGGTCATTTGCGGTTGTAGAGCCGCATCGTCAAGGTGCCGAAGATCGCAAGGATGACCGCGCCGGCGATCAGGACCCAGGTGATCTCGCCGCCGTTCCAGGCGCCGTCCATCATCGAGCGGACCGCCGCGACCACGTGGGTCACCGGGTTGACGTCGACGAAGGCCTGCAGCCAGCCCGGCATCGTCTCGGGATTGACGTAGATGTTGCTGAGGAAGGTCAGCGGGAACAGCACCATCATGCTGACGCCCATCACCGACTTCTCGCTGCGCAGCAGCAGACCGAACATCGTCCAGATCCACGAGAACGCGAACGAGAACGCCAGCAGCAGGAGGATCGCGGCGGCCACGCCCCCGATTCCCCCGGCGGGGCGGAAACCCATGATCAGCCCGACGCCGAGGATCACCAGCGAGGCGATGAGGTAGCGCAGCATGTCGCCGAGCAGGTAGCCGACCATCGCCGACGGCCGCCAGATCGGCAGCGTGCGGAACCGGTCGAAGACGCCCTTTTCGATGTCGGTGTTGACCGCGACCCCGGTGTACATGGTGATCATCAGGATGCTGCTCGCCATGATGCCCGGCAGCACGAACTGCAGGTACTGCGTCGGCGAGCCGGACAGCGCGCCGCCGAACAGGTAGGTGAACATCAGCGTCATCATGATCGGGAACGCCGTGACGTCGAACAGCTGCTCGGGCACGTGCTTGATCTTCAGCATCGCGCGCCACCCGAAGGTGACCGAAGCCGACAGCGCGCTGGGCCGCTGCGGGCGGTTCTTCGCGATCAGGACGGCGGCGAGATCCTCCGCTTTCGGTGCCGCGAGAACGGGTTCGTTGTCTTTGACTGCCGTGGTGCTCAAGCTGCACTCTCCTCGGAAACAGTGGTGCGGTCGGTGAGGGCCAGGAAGACCTCGTCGAGGCTCGGCTGGCCGAGGGAGAAGGTGTCGACGACGATGCCGGCGCGGGCGAGTTCGGCCAGTGCGCGCGCGGCGTGCTCGGCGGCACCCTGTTCGGTGCTCTCGCCCGAAAGCCGGGCGGTCAGCGCGACCGGGTCCGGCTCCAGAAGCACCTGCGCCTCCAGGTTGCGGACGAGCAGCGCCTCGGCCGCGGGACGCTGGTCGGCCTCGCGCAGCCGGACGTGGACGGCGCCCGCGCCGACCGACGCCTTCAGCTGGCCCTTGGTGCCTTCGGCGATCACCTTGCCGTGGTCGATGACCGCGATCCGCGAGGCCAGCTGGTCGGCTTCGTCGAGGTACTGCGTGGTCAGCAGGACAGTGGTGCCGTGCTTCACGATCGCGCGCACGATGTCCCAGACCTGGTTACGGCTGCGGGGATCGAGCCCGGTCGTCGGCTCGTCGAGGAAGAGCACGTCCGGGGTGTTGAGGATGCTCGCGGCGATGTCGATCCGCCGCCGCATCCCGCCGGAGTAGTTCTTCACCTGCCGTCCCGCGGCCTCGGTCAGGCCGAACGCCGCCAGCAGCTCCGCCGCCCGTGCGCGGGCGGCCGGTTTGCGGTGCCCGGTCAGCCTGCCGATCAGCACCAGGTTCTCGGTGCCGGTCAGGTCCTCGTCGACCGAGGCGTACTGCCCGGTCAAGCTCACCATGGACCGGACGGCGTCGGCCTCGCGGACGACGTCCTTGCCGAAGATGCGCGCTTCACCGCCGTCGGGGCGGAGCAGGGTCGCGAGCATCTTCACCGCGGTGGTCTTGCCGGCGCCGTTCGGCCCGAGGACGCCGTACACGGTGCCGGCGGGGACCTTCAGGTCGATGCCGTCGACCGCCCGGTTCTCGCCGAACACCTTGACCAGCCCCGAGGCTTCGATGGCCAGTTCACTCATTTTCCGTTTCCTTTCAGAAGCTTTCAGCAGACGTAGGGGCGGGCGGCGCGCGCATCGCGCAGGGCGAGGCCCCACCAGGCGAGTGCGTCGAGCAAGGTGGTCACGGCCTGCACCTGCCCGTCGGAGTCGAAGAGGGTGCCGTCGAGGAGGTTGAAGGCCACGGTGTCGCGCATGGTCACCGTGTGCAGCTCGGTGAAGATCGTGCGCAGCTGCTCTACGGCGTAGAGCCCCTGTGAGCGGTAGCCGTATGAGACGAAGCCGACCGGTTTCGCGCGCCACTCGTCGTAGGCGCAGTCGATCGCCTGCTTGAGCGACGCCGGGAAGCTGCGGTTGTACTCGGGGGTGACGACGACGAACGCCTCCGCCTCGTCGACCAGCCGAGCGAACCGCTTCATGTCGTGCGTCGGATGCTCCGGCAGCCCGGCGGGCAGGTCGAAGTCGACCAGGTCGAGCACGTCGGTGACGAGGTCTTCCCGGTGTTCCGCCCGGCCGGTGAACCATTTGCCCACGGCGTCCCCCACCCGCCCTTCACGGGTGCTGCCGACGATCACCGCGACCCGCAGTGGACTGGCGTCCATGACCGACCTCCTCTCGCCTCACCCCTAGGGCGCGAGAAAGCCGCCGGACTTTCGCTAGATCGGATCTAGCGGAGGTCCGGCGGCTTCGGTCGGTGATCTCGCTACGCGTCCAGCGCGATCGCGATCGCGCCCAGCAGGGACGCGTCCTGGTCGAATTTCGCCGACACCAGCTCCGGCGGGAACGGCACGGCCCGCGCCAGCCGCTCACGCAGCGCGGGCAACAGGATGTCGGCCGAGCGCACCAGTCCCCCACCGACGGCGATGCGCTGCGGGTCGAGCGCGATGGCGAGGTTCGCGACGTGCATCGACAGTTCGTCGAGCGCCGCGCCGACCAGTTCCTTCGCCTGCGCGTTCTCCCTGGCGAGGCCGAACAGTTCGCCCGCGGTTACCGGGCGGCCGAGCAGCACACTCGCCCGGCCGCCCAGCCCACGCCCACCGACGGCCTCCTCCAGCGGCGCCGCTCCGCTGGCGAACCCGTCGGTGTCCTGCGGCGAGAGGAGGTTGTACCCGATCTCTCCCGCAGCGCCGTTGGCGCCGGCCAGCAGCCGGCCGCCGACCAGGACCGCCGCGGCGATCCCGGTCCCGAGCGAGAGGAACACCGCCGGATCGGTATCCGCCAGTGCACCCCATCGCCATTCCGCGAGCGCCGCCGCCTTGGCGTCGGTGCCCACTTCGATCGGGACGCCTTCGAACTCGGCGGCGACGAGTTCGCGCAGCCGCAGTTCCTCCCAGCCCGGCACGTTCGGCGCCAGCAGGATGCGATCCTGCAGCACGATGCCCGGGCTGACGACGCCGATCGCGGCGAGCCTGTCCGCGGCGCCTTCGTCGGCGAGCAGTTTCCGCGCCGCGGCGAGCGCCCGGCTCACCACCTGCCCGGCGCCCGCTTGCGCGTCGGTGTCGAGACGCCGGGTGACCAGCAGGCTCCCGGCTCTGTCGGCCAGCCCGATCGCGACCTTCGTCCCACCGAAGTCGATCCCCAGGATCAGTTCTTCCCCCGTCACTTCCCGGTCCCCTCTGCCGCTCCCGCGAACGATTCCTGAATCCCCTTCGGCCCGAACGGCCACACGCGCTCCGCCTTCGCGTAGGCGAGGAACGCCGCCACGCCCAGCACGATCCATCCCACCGAAAGCCCGATCGAGAGCCAGGTGGCGGAGAAGTAGATGTAGACCCAGCCGAGCAGCGCGATGATCGTCGGGATCGGGTAGAGCCATTGGCGGTACGGCCGGTCCAGATCCGGCCGTCGCCGCCGCAGCACCACGATCGCCGCGACCTGCGCGAGCGACTGGACGATCACCAGCACCGTCACCGCCGCGTTGATCACCGCGGTCAGGGTGAACAGCGAGCCGATCGCGGCGATGGCGCCCATCGCCAGCACACCGGCCGTCGGCAGGTTCAGTTTCGGGTGCAGTCTGGCGAACACCGGCAGGAACACCTTGTCGCGCGCGGCCTCGAACGGGACCCGCGAACCGCCGAGCAGGCCCGCGAACACCGAACCGATCGCGGCGATCACGATGAACACGGTGATGATCTTGGCCGCGCCCGTGCCCCACGCCTGTTCGAGCACCGTGGAGGCGACCGAAGTGGCGTTCTTCAGCTCTTCCAGCGGGATCGAGCCGAGGACGCCGAGCTGCAGCAGGAAGTACAGGCTCATGATGCCGAGGATCGAGAGGATGATCGATCGCGGCAGTGTCCGGCCGGGGTCGCGCACCTCGCCGCCGAGGTAGGCGCTGGTGTTGTAGCCGAGGTAGTCGTAGATGGCGATGACCAGGCCCGCGCCGAGCCCGGCCCAGAACGCGCCGCCCCCGAACGAGAACGCGCCCGGCGTGAAGGCGAACGCTTGCGCGCCGTCGAAATGCGTGAAGGCCGCGACGATCACCGAGAGCGCGGCGAACAGCATGATCCCGAACAGGACGGTGGTCAGCTTCCCGATCTCGCCGATCTTGCGGAACAACGCCAGCACGATCAGGGCGATGATCCCGAGACCGATCACCTTGCCGAGCGTCGTCGTCCCGCCGTCGTCGGCGACCCCGGGGACCAGGTACCCGAGGTACTGGACGAGCCCGATGATGCCGGTGGACATGATCAGCGGGATGAACAGCACCGCGCTCCAGGCGAAGAGGAACGGCATGAGCCTTCCGGTGCGGACGCCGAACGCCTCGCGCAGGTAGACGTAGGTGCCGCCGGCGCCGGGGAGGGCGGCGCCGAGTTCCGCCCAGATGAGGCCGTCGGCCAGCGCGATGACCGCGCCGATGAGCCAGCCGAACATGGCCTGCGGGCCGCCGAGGGTCGCCACCATCGCGGGGATGGTGACGAACGGGCCGATCCCGCACATCTGGGTCATGTTGATGGCGGTCGCCTGGAGCGGCCCGATCTTCCGCTCGAGCCCCGGCCGCGGGGATGAACTCAAAACGCGCCTCCCTGTTAGTTAGTAAAGTTTCTTAACATAATTTCGGGCGTGTCGGAAGTCCACGCGACGAAGTTGTCGTGCACCGGTCCACCCGGATTTGCCCGAAAGGGCGGAATCCTCAGGAATACGCCCGAACGGAGCAACCCGTTACGTATCCGGGCCCCGTCATTCCGCGTCTTTACCCAGAAGGACGTCTTCCCCAAGGACGGTGAGGTCCATGAAACGGCTGTTCAGCGCGGCGATGGCGATCGCCGCGCTCGGGTTCGCGACGGCCTGCGGCGGGACGTCCACGCCCCGCGACACGGCGCCGGGCGATCTGACGACCGACAGCGGGATCACCACGGAGACGGCCCCGACGGCGTCTTCCGAGGCGACCCCGACGGGACCGGGCACCGATCGCGGCCCGACGAAGGACTCCCCTCCACCCGGCGTCGTGCCCGGGAGCCCGATCAAGTACAACAGCGACCTTCTCGGCACCGACCCCACCACCGCCAAAGGCGCGATCGAGCAGAACCTCGAGCGCCTCTGCAAGAGTTCCCGGCGGTGCGGGGTCTCGGTCACGATCGTGGGAGAAGGGAACTGCATCCGCAGCATCGGCCCGAATCCGGTCCGGCCGGGCAAGACGATCACGATCCGGGCCAGGACATGCGAAACCGAGACCACGGAGCAAAGCTCGGCGCCGCCGAAGTCGGAAAGCACGAAGCCGAGCGAAACCACGGGCGGATGAGCACCCGGCGGCCACTACGCCGGGGCCTGCGCGCCCCCGCACCGCCGGAGCCCGAAACCGCGGCAGGCCCTTCGCACGCGCTCAGGCTGGTCGGCACCGTGCTGGCCAATACGACGCTGCTCACCGCGTTGCTCTACTACTTCGGGCTCGTCTACACGCAGACGTACTTCATCTACTTCCGCGTGCACTACACCCTGCTCGGCCAGACACCGGACGAGATCTTCGGGCGCGGGGTCGACGGGGTGCTCCTGCCCCTGACCGCCGCCGCGGGGGCCGCGCTGCTCTTCCTCGTCCTGACCCGGTTCCTGAAGATCCGTCTCGGCGAGGGTCCCTGGGCCCGGCTGCTGCGGATCTGCTCCCCCGTCGCGGGTGTCCTCGGCCTCGCGCTGCTCGCCGTCACGACCGCGATCGCCCTCGACCCGGAGCCCTTCCGCGAACGCCCCGGCGCGCCGGGGATCGGCTTCGCGATCGGGGTCCTGATGGTGCTCTTCTCCTGGCGTCACTGGACCTCGCTGAGAACGGGGAGCACCCGGTCGAGCGTCGCGGAACTGGTGACCGGCTACGTCCTGGTGAGCATCGGCCTCTTCTGGGCGGTCGGCGACTACTCGGGAGCCGCCGGCATGAGCCGTGCCTACGAGGCCTCCGTGGTGATCGCGACCAGACCGGCCGCGACCCTGTACAGCGCGGAAAGCCTCAATCTCACCGCGAGCGGTGTCCTGCAGGTGAAATGCGCCGACCCCGGATCGGCCTACAAGTACCGGTACACCGGACTGAAGCTGCTGCTCCAGTCCAGTGGCCAGTACGTCTTCCTCCCGGCGAACTGGCGGGCTTCGACCGGCGTCGCGTTCGTGATCCCGAAAACCGACAAGCTGCGCCTCGAATTCGGCCCGCCCCGCTCCGTCCCGCCGCCCGGCTGCTGACGTGCGTCAGCCCAGGTGGGCCGCCAGCCACTCGGTGACCGTGTCGTCCACCAGTTTCGCGATCGGCAGCTGCGGTGCGGGCTCGATACCCGGATCTTCGGCCAGCGGATGGGCGAGACCGGGCACCCCGGCCAGGCGGACGTCGTCCGGACGGGCGTACCGCTCGCGCAGCGCGGCGACCAGATCTCCGGCGTCGGCGCGCAACGACGGATAGTCGTCCTCGCCGGAGACGAGCAGCAGCGGAACTTGCGTTTCCCGCGCCGATATTTCACCCGATCGTGCGACGAAGTCGAGCTGATCCGCGGCCTGCTCCGCCTCGGCGTTCCACGGATACGGCTGTTCCAGCAGGCCTTCCACCAAGCCGACCACCGAACGCGCCCGCACGGCGGGGTTGATCAGGGCCGCCGCACGGACCGGGATCTCCCGGGTGGCCAGGATCGTCAGCGCCACCGCACCACCCAGCGACCCGCCGACGACCGCCGTGCGGGACGTGTCGAAACCGAAGCGTTCACGCAGTTCGGCCAGTGCGGCGGGGAACTCCAGCGCCGCCTGGCGGACGAACGGGTCGACGTAGGCGAGCATCGCGTCACGCCGGGCTCGTTCGACCACGGCGTCCATGGCGCCGTCGACCATTCTCGCGCCGCACAACGGCATTCCGAGATACACCCGCCACGCGGGCACCCCCGCCAGCGGCAGCGCGGCCGCGAACGCGGCGTCGGAACGGGGCGAATCGATCATATGCCAGGCGACGACCACCGGCGCGGGTCCGCTGACCTCGGCGGATGGCGGCAAGACGGTGAACGGCACCCCCGCGGCCGTGCCCGTGACGGGTTCTTCCACCGCGTTCCTTCCTCGTGTGCTGTCGATCTCCACGATATCCAGGACGCGGCGGAGGCGGACCTCGTTCCGCCACAAGCGAAACAGTATGCCCGCGACGTCACCCCGACGCGCCGCGGAGGTGGTTGCGAGCGCGCGGCGGCGGCCGAATAGTGTTGCGGCCCGGCCCTTTGGAGGTGAACCGCCCGTGCCCGACGTCGACTATTACGAGGTGCTCGGCGTGGGCAAGGCCGCCTCGGTCACCGAGATCAAGACCGCGTACCGGCGGCTGGCGAAGTCGCATCACCCGGACACCGGCGGATCCGCCCTCACGTTCCAGCTGGTCCGCGAGGCCTACGACACGCTCAGCGACCCGATGCGGCGCGCGGGCTACGACGCGGGCGGGCGCTCGGTGCGCGCCCCGATCCGGCCGCGGCCACGGCGTCGCTTCGGCGAAGAACCGGGCTACGAGCCCGAGCCGGTCGTGATCGATCCGGACGACCTCGAATGGTGGGAATTCGCCGCACAGGACGAACGGGTGCGCCACGGCCGCCGTCGCGGCCCCGGGCACACCCCCGTGGTGGCGGCGGTCGGCGGGATGGTGCTGGTCCTGCTGCCGGTGCTGACCGGCGTCGGGTTCTCGGCCCCCACGCTGATCGTCTGGCTGATCCTGACCGCCGGCACCGCCCTGCTGGTACAACGCCTCGCGCGCGGCTATCTGGCCGCTTCCCGCGCCAAGAACCGGTTCGCCGCCGAATTCGGCGGGAAGCGCGTATTCGGCACCCCCGGCGTCGAAACCGACGAACTCGCCGAGCGCCTCACCGCCGACATGCTCGAGCGCTACCTGACCCGGCTGCCCGGCGCGCGGATCTTCCACGGCCTCTCGTGGCCGGACTCGGTGTTCGCCGACGTCGACCACGCGGTGCTGTGCGGGAAGCGGCTCGTGCTCGTGGAATCGAAGCTGTGGCTGCCGGGACACTACGAAACCGGGGACGACGACCGCCTGCTGCGCAACGGCCGCGCCTTCCGCGGCGGCGGGAGCAGACTGACCGAAAGCCTCGCCGAGTTCCGGCGGGTCCTGCCGGGGGTCGCGCTGCGCGGGGCGATGATCGTGTACCCGAGCCGGACCGGTGAGATCACCACGGATCTCGAAGACCCCTCCCCCGCGCCGCCGATGACGCCGGAGCAGTTCCTGCACGAGATCGGCGGCTGGCTGGCGGCGGAGCCGTCCACTGTGGACGCGGCGACGATGCGGGTGGTGCGGAACCGGGTGGTCGGCACCGCCTGAGCTCTCTCAGATGCAATGAACGGTCCTTTCCTTGCAAAATTCGCAAGGAAAGGACCGTTCCTAGCACGCAACTATCGGCCCGAGCGCTCCTTCATGGCACGCGCCGACCGGGTGCAGACCTCACCGACGTCGACCGTCTGGCCGCGGTCGATGTACACGTCCGCCAGCCCGACGAGCTTGCCGTTCGGCGACGTACAGGTCAGCTGGTACGCCTCCTTGGGACCGTAGGTCGGCGGGATCGGCGACTGGAACGACACACCGCCGGTCCAGTCGTCCACAGTGGACGGATTCGCCTGCGAGTAGTTGACCAGCACGGCCCGGTAGTCCCCGGCGGGCGGGTCGTACAGGATCGCGTGCTCTTCCGTGGTCGAACCGTTCGCCGACGACGACACCATGTTGCCCGCGGCGTCGAAGACGTACAGGTCCCAGTCGGTGTCCTGGCTGGCCCACTTGACGTCGACGCTGAACTTCCCGTTGTCGACCTTGGGGAGCCCGTCCACGTGGAACGTGAAGCTCTCCGAGGCCGGGTCGGCCGGGTAGTTCGTGTTGATCGCCGGGACCCCGGCCGGGTTCACGGCCTGGATCGGCGACTGCGCCGGTCCCTGCGGTTCGCGGCCGTAGCGGCCCGCGACGTAGGGGCGGGTCGACGGGTTGATCGACCACGCGAACCGGCCACCGGTCGACGACAGCGACGAGTTCAGGTCGTCGGTCACGTAGATCGGCGGCTTCGTCGAGCCGTCCGGCTGCACCACCGGGGAGGTCGGCGTCTGGAAGGTCTTGTGCAGCTTCAGCTGGTAGCCCTTCGGCGCCGTGCCGATCAGCGTCGAGTGTGCCGCCGGGTCGGCGGCGTTGGCCAGCATGTCCACGAAGGCCTGCCGGTTGCCGCCCTTGCCCGCGCCCGCGGCGGGGGCGACACCGGTGTACTCGGCGACGACACCCTCGGCGAACGGCGGGTGGAACTCGTTCGGGCCGACCTCGAAGGTGAAGCCCCAGCCACCGGTGGCCCAGTACGACCAGTCCTCGGTCGAGCCGGTCGTGTCGTAGAGCGCCCACGACGGCTGGCTGGTGTATCCGTTGCGCGAGGCCATCTTGTCGCCGAGCGCCTTGTACGCCGGCTCGTCGAGCGGCGGGCGGACGGCGGCGACACCCGGGACACGCAGCACCAGGTTCGAGAAGGTGTGCAGCGTGATCAGGTTGGTCACCTGGCGGTTCGACACGATCGAGCGAATGTTGCGCGTCTCGGGCTCGGAGAACGGGCCGGCGCCGCGGAACGTGTCGCTGCGCCACAGGGTCGACGCGCCGACGCCGCCCCAGAATCCCGCGTAGTTGCGGTTCGGGTCGGTGCCGCGTTCACGGCCGCCGGGGTTGGCCTTGCAGACGCCCGTCGCGAATTCCTTGGGCGAGTCGTTGACGTTGCAGTTCTTGCGCTTCATCTCGTAGTCGAAGCGCGAGAAGTCGCCCTTGGGCTCGGCCTCACGGGAGATTTCGAAGCCGTCGGGGTTGACGATCGGCACGATGATGTTGCGCGTCCGGCCGACCAGACCGCGGATTTCGGCGTTGTTGCCGGTGTAGCCCTTGACCAGTTCGTGGGCCCATTCCATGGCGTGCTCTCCCGCCGGCCACTCACGGGCGTGGTGCACGCCCATGGTGAAGTTGACGGGTTTGCCGTCGGCGATGTTCTTGACGTCGGTCGCGATCTCGAGGCCGAGGACGTCACGGCCTTCCCAGGTCGGCTGCGGCAGTGTGAAGGCCGTGACGAGCCGGGGGTTCTTGCGGGCCAGTTCCTTGACCTCGAACTGGTAGTCGTAGAGGTGCCGGTAGCTCGTGCGCCCGGACGGCAGGGTGGAGCCCGGCGTCTTCGCGGCGTACTCGCGGTCGGTCTTGGCGTTCTGGATCGACCGCCCCGAAAGGTCGGCGTCGACCACCTTCGATTTGAAGCCGTTGTCCGCCAGCGTCTTGCGGTCGGCGTCGTTGGCGAGGACGACCTCGACGCCGGTGGCGTCGGCCTTCTCCGTGACGTCCAGTCCGAGCCGGAGCAGCTTGTCCTTGTCCTGCTTGGCGGGTGTTTCGACGCGGACCAGTTCGGCGCGCTGCGGCGCGGGCGGGGCACCGGTCGGGGTCCCCTGCGGCGTGAGCGCGAGGAAGTCGATCCCCAGTACCGCGTCGCGCGTCCGCCCGTCGTACCGGCAGGTCTGCACGACCAGCTTCTGGTCCTTCTTCACGAAGCCTTCGGCGAGCTCGTGGCTGCGCAACGCGGCGGACGCGGCGACCACGGCACCGGTGGCCTTGTCGAAGACCGCGACGTCCCAGTCGCCCTCGGTGCCGCCGCGCGGCGCCAGGCGCGCCTGCAGCAGACCGTCTACTGTGGACGTGAACTCGCGCCGATCGGTGCCGGAAGTACCCGGCTTCTGCAGCGCGGCGAAACAGGAACGTGGCACGGCCTGGTCGGCTCGCACCACGTTGTCCGCGGCCCCCGCCGTCGTGGCCGACGGAAGTGCCACGAAGGCCCCGGCGAGTACCAGGGTCGCCGCGGTCCATCCCGCTCTTCGCCGGTTTGGTGAATACCCCACAGACTGACCTCCTTGGACAGTCCGGTGACCGGGTGAGGTCACCGGTAGCGAGACCCTAGACCCGCGACCCCGCCGGAGGGACCCGCCACAAGTCGGCTACACCTCTTTCGGCCCAACGATCTCACCGTCCGTGCCGGAACGATCACCGGTACGCGCGCCGTGGAATGGGACTTTCCTGTCGATTCCGACAGCTCGGCCTAAGAAAACCTTCAGGTTGGGTGGTTACCTTTCAACCATGACGACGCCCCAGGTCACCGCCAGGTCACCGCTGGCCCTGCTGGCCGCCGTGGTCTCCGTCGCCGGCGGAGCGCTGCTGATCCTGCTGCTGCAGGTCCTCCCCGCCACCAGCGACATCAGCCCGGTCCGCCGCACCATCAGCGAGTACGCGCTCAGCGAGAACAAGTGGATCTTCGACGTCGCGGTCCTGCTGGTCGCGTTCGGCTCGGCGATCGGCTTCGGCGCGCTGATCCGCCGCAAACACCTTCCCGCCCTGTCCGCGGCATCGATCTTCTGCGCGCTCTGGACGGTGAGCCTGGTGGTGATCGTGGCGTTCCCCAAGAACAACTGGGCGATCGGGCCGAGCACCGGCGGGACGGTGCACCGGATCGCGAGCGTCGTCGCCTTCGTCTGCCTGCCGCTGGCCGTGTGGTTCGCGGCGAAAGCCGTGTTCCCTTCCTCCCCCGCGCGACGTGCCGTGACCCGGGTGCTCGCGGTGGCGGCCCTGGCCTGGTTCGGCGTGATCCTCGGGGCGATCGTGGTTTCGATGAACGGCGGTGAGCCGTGGTGGCGGGCGATCCCGCTCGGACTGGTCGAGCGCGCGATGGCGCTGACCGGGCTGGTCGCGCTGGCGTCACTGCTCATCCCCGCGCGTGTGGTCACCGCACCGGTGACGGAGCAGGCCGAAGCACTGGAGATCGCGTCCTGACCGCCGAGCGCCTCGCCCGAGCCTGGGACGAAGCCGCCGACGGTTACGAGGCGTACTACGTCCCCCGGTTCGCGCCTTGGGTCTCCGCGGCGGTGCATGCCCTTCCCCGGGCTCTGCCCGAGGGCCCCGTCCTCGTCCCCTGCTGCGGGACCTTCCCGGAACTCGACGTGCTCGCCGGGCATCTGCCCGGCCGCGAGATCGTCGGCATCGATCTGTCCGCGGGGATGGCCGCGAGGGCCAGGAACCGGGCCGCGGGCAACGCGCTCGTCCGCGTCGTCGAGGGCGACGCATCGGAACTCGACCCGGGCTCGGCCGCCGCGATCGTCTCGGTCTTCGGCCTCCAGCAACTACCCGAACCCGATACCGCGCTCCGGTCCTGGACCGGCGCGCTGCGCCCCGGCGGAGTGCTTTCGGTCGTCTACTGGCCGCACAGCACCGAACCGGGCGGAGCCTTCACGGTGCTGTCCGAAGTACTCCGGGAACGTGTCCCGGCGGGCGACCGCTCTTGGGAAGAACGGCTCGTCCCCGCACTGGAAGGCGCCACGCTCGAACGGGACGAGCCCTTGTCGTTCCCGATGGTCCACCCCGACGCGGACACGTTCTTCACCGCGCACACCCGTTCGGGGCCGATGCGGCCGCTGGCGGACGCGCGCGGTGAAGAGTTCATCGCCGTGCTGCGCGAGGAATTCCGGCGAAGGGCGCCGGAAGGGGAATGGCGGCACCGTCCGTCTGCCCGGCATATCGTGGCGCGGGCGTGAGCTCGGCGGTGTCGACGGTGTCCTTGCGCAACCGCGCCGTGCACACCGAAAGGTGCACCACGTTGGCACGCTTGTGGTGGCGGTACACGTGGACGTCGGTGGCGAAGCACGCCGCGGCCAGCAGCGCCCGCCGCTGCTCGATGCGCTCGTAGCCGACCCCCGCCGGGCAGAACACGGTGACCTCGACCTCGTCGCCGCGCGGCTTGGTCCACAGGATCACCGGCAATTTGCCGTCGAGGGTGCACACCCTGGCACGGGCGAACCCGGTCCGCAGCCGGTGCTGCACGACGATCGAGCGGAGCCGGTCACGGAGGAATCGCCGCGCCGATTTCCAGTAGAACAGCCAATTCGCGATACCGAACAGCACGACCGCGCCCCAGATCGGGCCGGCCGCCTGGAAAAGCGCGAACAGCGCGTACGGGAGAACGAGGAGCGCGCCGATCTCGTATCGCCAGTGATAGAGGGCGGTGACCGGGTTGGGCCTCCTGACCACCGTGATCTCCCTGGCCAGCTCGGCGATCGCCTGGGGTTCCTGCCAACGGCTCATGACCTTCCTCCTGTCCGTCCGGCGGTTTGCTCGGCGGCCACGGCCGCCGCGGGAATGGAGCGGACGACACCGGCACCGGCGCAGTCCGGGCAAACGGCGTCCTCGTAGGGCCACCACCCCGTGCCTCCGCACGGTTCGCACGCGTGCACGGTGTCCCAGCGGGGATCGCGGTAGACGCGGCGCCTGCTGTTCGGCACCCGGGCCACCTGCCAGCCGCGAGCGGCCGCTCGCGCGTCCTCGCCGGACGCGAAAAGCCATTCGTGGAAGCGTTCGAGAACGCGATCGAACCAAGATCGGGGCGCTGCCATGTGGTTCTCGTGGTGGGACATGAGGTTCACCCCCGATGCTGCGAAGCACTGACTCGGGTGGCACACACGATGCCTACTCCGGCATTCGTGTGGCCCGCAGGCGACACGAACCGAAACGGATGCACAGCGTCACATTCAGATGGCTGACAGCATCCGCTATTCGGTCGTGCCCTGTTCGGACCAACCCTCGCGACCGGGTGGGTCCCGCACCCCAGGACCTGGTAGAACAGGGCCGGATGCGACCATTCGCCGTCCGTGACACGACTTTGACCGACGCGCCAGCGCGGTCCGATACGGTTGCTGTACTCTCCCCGTTGTGTGCACGTTCAGTCACCGCCCTACTTTGCCTACTAAAGGTAGGTAAGCCTGTGTCTAGTGCCTACATGGAGCCTACATCGGCCGGACGGCGGCCGGTAAGCCCCGATGCGGAAACCGTTACCGCGTCGGGTGTCGGACGTGAGCTGCGGCGGCTGCGCAAGGCCGCGGGTGAAACCCAAGCGGAAACGGCCCGGATCATCGGGGTGACCAGGGCGAACCTGACTCAGTGGGAGACCGGCAAATACCTGCCGTCGACGCACAACGCCCGCCAGCTCGACGACCACTTCCGCGCCGCGAACGCACTGTTCACCCTGGTCGAGACGGCCCGTTCACCGCAGGAACACACCCCGGCCATCGTCGGCGACGCCGGCGTCATCGACACTTCGCGGTCGCTGTTGCAGGTGTTCCACACCGTCGGCGCCAAACTCGCCGAGCGCCTGATCCGCGACGAGCACGGGAAACCGCTCGGCTGGCGGCACAACCTGCAGAAAAGCACCGGCCCGAAGGCACTCAGCACCGCCTACGGGATCAACACCATGCTGGTGGTAGGCGATCCCTACATCGACCTACATATGCTCGCCGAAGATCTCTACCGGCTCCAATCGGCACACGGCTGGCGGGGCCGCGCGGGCGGCAGGCGACCGGAGACCACCGCGTCGGTCGTGGACGCGCTCTTCCGCACCAGCACGATGTCCGCCGATGAAGGGCTGGACCAGCTCGAGGGGTCGCTCGACCCCTACAGCAGGACCCGCCCGTACCTGTTGTCCGCCGTGCTGCACACGGCGGTCCGGCTGCGGCCGGACGCCCCGCTGACCGACCGGCTGATCGACGCCCTCCTGGCGGCCCGCCTCGACTTCGACGGCTCACGCCTGTGGCCGGAGAAGAACGAGGCCGGACTCGTCGCCCCCGAGGCCTCGGTGGTGCACACCGCGCGGTCGGTCGTCGCCCTGCGGGACTTCCTGCGCAGCCGTGAAGATCGCAACGACGTCCGGGAGGCGGCCGACGAAGCCACACAATGGCTCATCGATCGGTCCCATTCGGACGATGGCGTGGCCGAGGATCTCGAAAGGCCTCGGCCCGACGGGGAAGGAACGACCCGGATCATCATCCGGCACTTCACCTCCGCCTGGGTCGTCCAAGCGCTCGCCACCGCCCCCTTCCTGCCACTCCCCCGGCTCAACCGGGCGCTCGGAACCCTTTGGGAGCGCTACGACGCCGACCAGGGACTGTGGGCCTGGGGAAGCGGCGATCTACCCATCTGGCAGACCTTGGACGCAGTCACCGCGCTCCGCGCGGCCGCATTCGCCGCCGCGGGGCCCCCGCTCAGCCCTCCCGGAATTCCAGGTACGACTCAATGATCGACACCACGCCATCGACCCTCGCCGCCGTTCCGGCGGACGCGCACGCGTTCCTCGGTGAGGTCACCGGCGCCCGTCCCGGCCACGGTGACGCGGACCTTCCCTGGCTGCGCGCGGTCGCGCAGCGGGTCCAGGACTCCCCCGGCGTTTTTCTTTCGTGGCTCGAAGAAATCCTCGGTGACGAAGAAGCCGTCCGCGCCGCGGCGAAGCGTTCCTACTGGCATCCCAACGGATTCGCCAAAATGGTGCTCCACGCCTCGCCCGATTTCCGGATCCGGCTCCACGTCTGGCCGGAATCCGCGGAACCGTCCCGCGGCGAGTCCAATCCGCACAGCCATCGGTGGGAATTCGCCTCGACCATCGTCGCGGGTGAAGGCCTGCACATGGTCGAGTTCCACGAAACGGCCGAAGGCGGGAAGCCGTACGACCGGTATCGCTACGGCGCCGACCCGGCGAATCCCGCCGCGTTGCTCGCGGACGGCGAAGCCCGGCTCGAAGTGGACAAGACCCCGCACGCCCGGCTCGGCGACGTCTACTCGTGCGACACCGGCATCGTGCACACCGTGCGGCCGATCGCGGCGGGACTGACCGCGACGGTGGTGATCCAGGGGCCGCATCGCACCAGCACCACCGTCGTCTACTGCGAGCCGGGCGAGTCCGACGACCAGCCCAACGGCGAACTGACCGAGACCGATTTCCGCGTCCTGGTCGGCGCCGTCGCGGAAGCGGTGGCGTCATGCCGCTGAGCTGGCCCGCGCCACGCCGCGGCATCCTGACCGACCGGACCATCAGACGCGCGCACCGCACCGGGGAACTCACGATCACCCCGTTCGAGCCTGCTCTCGTCCGCCCCGCCGCCATCAGCCTGCGGCTCGGGCACGAGGCGTTCGCACTGGAGTCGACCGGGACCGTCGACATCGCCGACCGGAGCACCTATCCGGAACTCCGGCCGAAGGAACTCGACGCCGAAGGCCGGCTGTGCGTCGAACCCGGCGAGGTCGTCCTCGCGCCGACCCTGGAGAGGATCGGGCTCTCGGAGAAGCTCGCCGGGCTCGTCGACGGCACGAGCGACTACGCGCGGCTCGGCATCAGCGTCGTCCTTTGCGGACAGGTCAGCCCCGGTTTCGGCAGTGCGAAAGGCGCCGTGCTGACCTTGGAGATCGTGAACCACCTGCGGCATCCGGTACTGCTGTACCCCGGAACGCGGATCTGCAACCTGATGCTGTTCGCCTCCGCCGGAAGCGAACAGCCCTATGGCACGCTGCCGCACAACTATTCCAGCGACCACAACGTGGCCCCGTCCCGATTGGCGGATCATGTCGGCCGTAACTGAAATCTCGCCGGTCGGCGACGACGTCCCGCTCGGCGACCTCGGCGAGCACGCGATCCTGGAGCACATCCTGCGGCCGCGCTACGGCGGTGTCCGCGGGTTCGGTGACGACTGCGCCGTCCTCGACGCCGAAGAGGGGCTTCGCGGCGAGCTGGTCGCCACCACCGACAGCTGCCCCACGCCGCTGGTCACCATCCTGGGTGAAACGGATCCCTATCACGCCGGGTGGCTGCTGGCGACGATCAACCTGTCCGATCTGGCGGCGGCCGGCGCCACGCCACTCGGCCTGGTCGTCAACTACACCTTGCCGAAGACGACCACGGCGGGCGAATTCCGGCGGCTTCTCGACGGCGTGGACGACTGCACGAAGGTGCACGGGACCAAGGTCGTCGGCGGCGATCTCCGGGACGGCCCGGTCCGGCAGCTCACCGCAACCGCGATCGGCCGCTGCGTCCCCGGCGGCAGGCTCGGGCGCATGGGTGCCGAGGCCGGCGATCGCCTGCTGCTGGTCGGTTCGCCCGGTTACCTGTGGTCGTACGCGCTGCTCGTCGAAAAGCAGGCACGGCTCTCCGATTCGCTCGTCGCCGAGATCCGCGAGCGCGCCTGCGAGCCGATGGCACAGGTGGCCGCCGGGAAGGCGCTCGCCACGGCGGGGCTGGCACGCGCCGCGATGGACGTCTCGGACGGTCTCTTCCCGACCGTGCGGACCCTCTGCGAAGCCAACGGCCTCGGCGCGCGGGTCACGACGGCCATCCGGCTGGACGAGCCGCTCGCCGACGTCTGTGCGCAGTCGGGACTCGGCCGCTTCGAGCTCGCGCAGGCTTGGGGTGACTGGACGCTCGTGGTCGCCGTGCGGCCGGAGGACGTCGAGCTCGCCAAGAAGACCCTCGCCGGCGAAGGCGTCGCGGCGCAGGAGATCGGCGTGCTCGTTCCCCGCGAGGAAGGCATTTCGCTGGACGACGGCGAGCCTTGGGAAGGGATCGCGCAGGAGCGGTTCTCGCCCAGTTCGTGGCACGGCGGCGAGCTGCCGAGGCTGATCACCGAGGTGCTAGGCACGCGGGCGAGCTGACCTGAAGTACATGAAGGCCCCCTTCCTTGCGCCTGGCGCAAGGAAGGGGGCCTTCATGTACCGGGCACTTACCGCAGCCGATAGGCGTTCACAACCGTCTGCGTCACCGAATTCCCACCGGAATCCGTCGCGGACAGCCGCAAGGAGACGAACCGGGCGGAACCGAACGGCGGCGGCACCACGACGGCCTGCCGCCGTTCACCGCTCCCGAAGACGGGCTGCCGGTGCCAGGTCTTGCCACCGTCGAAAGACGCCTCGGCCGTGACCTGCCGGACGCCTCCCGTCGGCCGCTCGACCTCGATCGGGACGGCGAGCGGAAGCAGCCGCCAGGCGTCGTTGGCCAGGCCGAGCGACGGTGTGGCCCGCAGCGTCATCAGCGGCAGTGGCGTCTCGACGGCCGTCCGCTGCGAACGGAAGTTCCACGACACCACCACGTTGCTCGACAACTCGGCGTTGCCGCCGTCCGGCCGTTTCGCGTCGACGGTCAGCGTGTACTCGCCCGCTTCCGGCGGCACGGTGAAGGTCACCGGGCCCGAAACCGGCCAGAGGTGGCCGGGAACTTTGGGCACGGAGCCGATTTCCTCCCCGTTCCGCAGCAGCCGGGTGGTGCCCTCCACCGCCGACACGCTGACGTGCTCGCCGCGCGCCGCGAGCAGCGGGAGCAGGACGCTGAAGGTGTCGCCGTCGCGCACCGTCCTGGTCAGTTTCGCCGGCGTCGGCCCCACGACAGCGCGATTCCACTCCTCCCGGACCCGTTGCCCCGCACGGTATTCGACGCCCTCCGCGGTCTCCTGCGTGTCGCTCCAGACGCCGTTGGTGGGAAGCCGATCCACGAGGAGCCGCTTCAGCCAGCGGATCTTCCCGGTGCTGTAGAACTCCTCCCGTGTCGAGGGCAATTTGGCCTGAGCGGTGAGGAACCAGGCGTTGCCGAGGTCGTTTTCGTTGTCGTACGGCGAAGGCAGCACGTGCAGGTTGCCCCATTGCTCGCCGGTCGCGGCGTAGGTGGCGGACACCTTGGCCAGCTCGTGGTCGCGCACCCGGTACGCCGAAACGTCGGGAACGCGGCCGTTGCTCGGGAACTGCAGGTTGTAGACGTAGGGACTGTTCTCCGACCTGCCTTCGCTCGTCTGCTTGCTCAGCATCGTCGTGACGAGGAAGTCGAAGTCGGGCACGGCGGTGCGGGTCGGTGCGACGTAGGCGTACTGCTCGTCGTGGAAGAGCCTCGGCTGGTACCACGAATAACTCGCGCTCCCCCGGCCGGCGACGCGTTCGGAGAAGGCGACGATCTGGCCGTTCGAGCCGGCGTCCCGGCGGTCGGTCCGCACCGTCACCGGTTTCGCCAACCGCCCGTCCAGCACGACCTCCCGGTCGCGATCGAGCACGAAACCCGGTTCGCTGACCAGGCTCGCCCCTGACGTCTCGGAGATCTCCGAGACGAACAGGTACCGGCCTTGCGGCAGCCGGATCGGGCCACCGCCGTCCACCGCGGACAGGATCTTCCCGTTGCCACTGTCCAAATTGGTCACGAACACGAAGCCGTTCGCCTTGCCGCCCTTGCGGTCGATGAGCTTGACGTCGGCCGAAAACACTTCGCGCTGGAGGTCTGCCCCGAGAAGGCTGCGTATCTCCACTCCGGCCGCGGTGGCGAGCAGGGTGCCGCCATAGGTGCCACGCGGCTTTTGCCCTGGGCTCACCGAGATCACCGCGGTCCCGGTCCCGCCTGCGGGCACCGTGATCCTCGGCCGGTCCACCGAGAACAGACCGTCGGCCGCCGGTTTCCCGCCCTCGTCTCGGACGTCGAGCCGCAGATCCAGCTCGACCGGGGCGGCACCGCCGTTGCGATAGGTGATCTCCCGGGTCAGCGGTTTCGGATCGGCCACCGGGATGGTGCCGAAGGCCAGCGTGGTGACGTCGGCGTTCACGCGCTGCCCGACCGCTTTGGCGACGTCGGCTCGTCCCGTTCCCTGCTGGAAGACGGTCAGCCCATCGGTCGGCTTCGCGGTGCCCGTGAGCCCGGCCTTGATCCGCTCGGGCCCCCAATCCGGATGCTGCTGGACGAGCAGCGCGGCCGCGCCCGCCACGTGCGGTGTCGCCATCGAGGTGCCCGACATCGGCTGGTGTTCGCCGCCCGCCTTGGCCGCGACGATCGCCACTCCCGGCGCGGTGATCTCCGGTTTGACCGCGTTGTCGCCGCGCCGCGGCCCCCGGCTGGAGAACGACGCCAGCGCGTCGGCCCGGTCCACTGCGCCGACGGTGAGCGCCGCGTCGGCGCTGCCCGGCGACCCCACCGTGCCCGCCCCGCGTTCCCCTTCGTTGCCCGCGGCGATCACGAACAGCACACCGTGCTCCTTAGTGAGCCGGTTCACCGCGGCTTCCAGCGGGTCGATGTCCGCGCCGTCCTCACCGCCGAGACTCAGGTTGATCACCTTGGCGCCCTCGGCGACCGCCCACTCCATCCCGCTGATGATCTCCGACCAGCCGCCGCTGCCGTCGTCGCCGAGCACCTTGCCCGCGAGCAGCCCTGCGTCGGGCGCCACCCCCTGGAACCGTCCGCCGGACCCGAGGATCGTCGAGGCGACGTGGGTGCCGTGGCCGTGCCGGTCCGTGGGGTCCCCACCGCCGGAGAAGTCCTTGGCCGCGACCACTTTGCCCGCGAGATCCGGGTGGCGGGCGTCGACTCCGGTGTCCAGCACGGCGACCTTGACGCCCTTGCCGGTGAACCCGCTCCGCCAGGCCTCCGGCGCGCCGATCTGCGGCACGCTGCGGTCGAGGTTCGCCTTGACCCTGCGGTCCAGCCACACCTTCCGCACCGAAGCGGCACCGGGACCGGTCAACGAGGACCAGAACTCACCCGCGCGTTCCTTGGGCTGGGCAAAAGCGGTGGCGCCGATACTGTCGAGCCGCCGCCCCGCGGCGGCCACCGGACCTTCCTGCTGCACGATCAGCGGAAGCGTCGATCGCGCACGGTCGTCGTATCCGTCGGCGAGCAACCGGTCGATGCGGAACAGCCGCTGGTCCAGCACCCCCTTCGCCACAAGCGGCAAGGCGTCGGCCGGGTAGACCGACCAGCCGTTCTTGTCCTGGCCGCGCCGGAAACCCATCCGTTCGCGCCCCGGCCCCGGTTGGACGGCGAGAGCGGGCACGCCGCCCGGCCGCTCCTGCACGGTGACCCGGTCTCCGGTGATCAACGTGAGGGCGCGCGGAGCGGGCAGCGTGTCTTGTTCCGGCGGCTGGCCGGGAGCGGCCGACGCGACCTGCGCGCCGGTCACTCCGAGCACGGTCACCAGGAGCAGACCGGTCAGGACATGGGCTCTTCGGCGCATGTGGCACCTCCGTGTGCGCTCTTATCGGTGGGCCGAGGCTTTCGGAAGTGCAGGTCGGGGCGCCAGACGTCGGGACGATCAGCTCGTCGGGAGTAGCCGTTCGGGCACCCGTGATTACGATCACAGCGAGACTCCTGGCCTGACATCTCTGCAAACCGACCGCTCAGTACGGCAGACTCGACGGCACTTCCACTCGACGACGAGGAGAACACCCGTGACCGAACACCCCTCCCGTGTAGCGATCGTCACCGGCGCCGGCCGCGGCATCGGGGCGGCCGTGGCCAAGCGGCTCGCTTCCGACGGGTTCGCCGTCGGCCTGCTGGACCTCGACGAGGCAGGCGTCAAGCAGGGGGCAGAAGCGATCGTCGCCGAGGGCGGCAAGGCCGTCGGTGTCGCGCTGGACGTCAACGACGCCGCGCAGGTCGAAGCCGCGGTGACCCGGGTGGCCGAGGAACTCGGCGCGCCGACCGTGCTGATCAACAACGCCGGCATCACCCGCGACAACCTGCTGTTCAAGATGACCGAACAGGACTGGGACTCGGTGCTGGGCGTGCACCTGAAGGGCTCGTTCCTGATGACCCGCGAGGTGCAGAAGTACCAGACGCAGGAGAAGTGGGGCCGCATCGTCAACCTGTCCAGCACCTCGGCGCTGGGCAACCGCGGCCAGGTCAACTACTCCGCCGCCAAAGCCGGCATGCAGGGCTTCACCAAGACCCTCGCGATCGAACTCGGCAAGTTCAACGTCACCGCGAACGCCATCGCCCCCGGGTTCATCGCCACCGACATGACCGCGGCGACCGCCGAACGGATCGGCATGTCGTTCGAGGACTTCAAGGCGGCGGCCGCGTCGCAGATCCCGGTGCAGCGCGTCGGCACCCCCGAGGACATCGCCAACCTCGCGTCGTTCCTGGTGAGCGACGGCGCCGGATTCATCTCCGGCCAGGTCATCTACGTCGCCGGCGGACCGAAGGACTGAGCCATGCGCGAATTCGCCTCCCTGCAGGAGTTCGAGAACGCCGTCGGCGAGCACTTCGGCCACAGCGACTGGCTGACGCTCACCCAGGAACGGGTGAACCTGTTCGCCGACGCCACCGACGACCACCAGTGGATCCACGTCGACGTCGAGAAGGCGGCCGAAGGCCCGTTCGGGGCACCGATCGCCCACGGTTTCCTGACGCTGTCGCTCATTTCGGGCTTCGTCGGCAAGCTCTATCGGGTCAACGGGCTCAAGATGGGCATCAACTACGGCCTGAACAAGGTCCGGTTCCCCCAGCCGGTCAAGGTCGGCGCGAAGATCCGGGCGGGCGCCGAACTGGTCGAGGTCACCGACGTCGCCGGTGGCAAGCAGGCCGTCGTCCGGTGGACGATCGAGATCGACGGCGAGCCCAAACCGGCGTGCGTCGCGGAAATGGTCGTCCGGCTGATCGCCTGAGAGAGTGACCTCCGGCACCTGGCCGGACCAGCCCTACCCGACATACCGACTGGTCGGTACTGTTACCGGAAAGCGAGACGCTGGAGGCACCATGAACCAGTCCGACCTGCCGGGCCTCGACCTGGCCAGGCTCAAGGCCCATCTGGACGAGCACCGGCCAGGCCTCGTCCAGGGCGACCTGAGCGGCCAGGTGGTGGAAGGGGGCCGGTCTAACCTCACTTACATCGTGGGTGACGGCCGGTCCCGCTGGGTGGTCCGCCGCCCGCCGCTGGGCCACGTCCTGCCGACGGCGCACGACATGGGCCGCGAGTTCCGGGTGATCTCCGGCCTGCACGGCACGGCCGTCCCGGTACCGGAAACCGTGCTGCTGTGCGAAGACACCGACGTCATCGGCTCGCGGTTCTACGTGATGGAGTTCGTGGAGGGCACCCCTTTCCGCTCGGACACCGAACTGGCCGCGCTGGGGCCCGACCGGACCAAGGCGATCGCGGATCAGCTGGTCGACACCCTGGTCGAGCTGCACGCCGTCGAGCCGGAATCGGTGGGGCTGGGCGATTTCGGCCGTCCCGAGGGCTTCCTCGAACGCCAGTTGCGGCGCTGGAAGAAGCAGCTCGACGGCAACCGCAGCCGTGACCTGCCCGGCGTCGACGAACTCCACGACCGGCTCGCCTCGTCGGTACCGGAATCGGGCAGGCCGTCGATCGTCCACGGCGACTACCGGCTGGACAACGTGCTGGTGAACGCCGACGACCGGATCACCGCGGTACTGGACTGGGAGATGTCCACCCTCGGCGACCCGCTGACCGACCTCGCGCTGCTGGTGGCCTACGCCGAACGCGACAAGGTCTCCCTGCAGTTCGTGTCCAATGCCAGTTCGGCGCCGGGCTATCCGCACAACGACGAGGTCATCGCGCGGTACGCCGAGCGCTCCGGCCGCGACGTCTCCCGGCTCAACTGGTACGTGAGCTTCGCGTTCTTCAAGCTCGCGGTGATCCTGGAAGGCATCCACCTCCGCTACAGCAAGGGGCAGACCGTCGGCGCCGGATTCGACGGCATCGGCTCGGGCGTCGTCCCGTTGATCGCGCACGGCAATGAGACTCTCAAGGAAGAGGGATAGAGATGGACTTCGCCTTCGACGCGAAAACCGAGGAACTGCGGGGAAAGCTCCTCGAGTTCATGGATTCGCACATCTACCCGGCCGAGGCCGTCTTCGAGCGGCAGCTGGCCGAGCGCGACAGCGAGTGGTCGCAGCCGCCGATCGTCGAAGAACTCAAGGCCGAGGCCCGCAAACGCGGGCTGTGGAACTTCTTCCTCCCCGGTGACCACGGCGCGGGCCTGACGAACCTGCAGTACGCACCGCTCGCCGAGATCACCGGCCGCAGTCTCCGGCTGGCGCCGACCGCGGTGAACTGCGCGGCGCCGGACACCGGGAACATGGAAGTGCTCACCATGTTCGGTACCGAGCAGCAGAAGAAGCAGTGGCTGCAACCGTTGCTGGACGGCGAAATCCGGTCCGCGTTCGCGATGACCGAGCCCGACGTCGCCTCTTCCGACGCGCGCAACATCGCCACCAGCATCCGCCGGGACGGCGACGAGTACGTCATCAACGGCCGCAAGTGGTACATCTCCGGCGCGATGAACCCGAACTGCAAGATCTTCATCGTGATGGGCAAGACCGATCCGGACGCGCCCGCGCACAAGCAGCAGAGCATGATCCTGGTCCCCCGCGACACCCCCGGTATGACCGTGAAACGCGGTATGCACGTGTTCGGCTACACCGACGGGGACCACGGCGGCCACGCCGAGGTGCTCTTCGAAGACGTCCGTGTGCCGGCGGAGAACCTCATCGCCGGCGAGGGCGACGGGTTCGCCATCGCGCAAGCCCGCCTCGGGCCGGGGCGGATCCACCACTGCATGCGCGCCATCGGCATGGCCGAACGCGCGCTGGAACTGATGTGCCGCCGGGCGCTCTCGCGCGAGACCTTCGGCAAGCCGATCGCCGAACAGGGCGTGGTGCAGGACTGGATCGCCGAGGCGCGGGTCAAGATCGAGCAGCAGCGGCTGCTGGTGCTCAAGACCGCGTGGCTGATGGACACCGTCGGCAACCAGGGCGCGCACACCGAGATCCAGGCGATCAAGATCTCCACCCCGATCACCGTCGAATGGATCCTCGACAAGGCCGTCCAGCTGTTCGGCGCCGGCGGGGTCAGCCAGGACTTCCCGGTCGCCGAGATGTGGGCGCAGGTGCGGACGCTGCGCCTGGCCGACGGCCCGGACGAGGTGCACAAGCGCTCGCTGGCGCACCGTGAACTCAAGAAGTACCGCGGGGAGACTGCCAAGTGACCACTGTGGACGATCTCAAGCGGCGCGTGGCCGACTTGCTGGCCGCGTATCCGCCGGAAAGCACGCCGCGCCAAGACTTCCTCGACGCGCGGTTCGACGCCGGGCTGGCCTGGATCCACTTCCCCGAAGGCCTCGGCGGCCTGAACGCGCCCCGCTCCCTTCAGTCCGTTGTCGACAAAGAGCTCGCCGCGGCGGGCGCACCGGACAACGACAAACGGCGGATCGGGATCGGCCTCGGCATGGCCGCGCCGACCATCCTCGCCTTCGGCACACCCGAACAGCACCAGCGCTTCCTGCGTCCACTGTGGACCGAACGCGAGGTGTGGTGCCAGCTGTTCAGCGAGCCCGGCGCCGGATCCGACCTGGCCGCGCTGGGTACCCGCGCGGTGCGCGACGGCGACGACTGGGTGGTCACCGGTCAGAAGGTGTGGACGTCGGGCGCGCACAAGTCGCAGTGGGCCATCCTGGTCACCCGCACCGATCCCGACGTGCCGAAACACCGCGGCATGACGTACTTCCTGTGCGACATGACCGCGCCGGGCGTCGAGGTCCGGCCGCTGCGGCAGATCACCGGGGAGGCCGAATTCAACGAGGTCTTCCTCAGCGAGGTCCGCATTCCCGACGCGCACCGCCTCGGCGCCGTCGGCGAAGGCTGGAAGGTCGCGCAGACCACACTGATGAACGAACGGGTCGCGATCGGCGGGACCGAGTTCCCGCGTGACGGCGGCATGGTCGGCGTCGTCACGGAAACCTGGCGGGAGCGCCCGGAACTGCGCACGTCCGAACTGCACGACCGGCTGCTGAAGCTGTGGGTGGAGGGCGAAAGCCTGCGCCTGGTGAGTTCGCGGTTGCGGCAGCAGCTCGCCGCGGGCGCGCCGGGGCCGGAGGGTTCCGCGGTCAAGGTCGCGTTCTCCGAGCTGAACCAGGCCGCGTCCGGGCTGGAGATCGAACTGCTCGGCGACGAGGGCCTGCGCTACGACGACTGGACGATGCGACGTCCCGACGGCGTGAACTTCCTCGGCCGCGAAGCCGGCTATCGCTATCTGCGCGCGAAGGGGAACTCCATCGAGGGCGGCACCTCGGAGGTCTTGCGCAACATCATCGCCGAACGTGTGCTGGGGCTGCCGTCCGAGCCGCGGATCGACAAGGACGTCGCCTGGAAGGACCTGCCCCGATGAGCGACCTGCTGTACTCCGAGGTCGAAGAGGACCTTCGCGCCAGCGTCCGCGACCTGTTCGAAGACCGCGTGGAGCCGGCGGCCCTGATCGCCAGGACCGAGACGGCGGAACCGTACGACCTGAAGTTGTGGCGTACGCTCGCCGCCGACCTCGGCGCAGCGGGTCTCGCCGTCCCGGAGGCGCTGGGCGGGCACGGCGCTTCGGCGCGGGAAGTCGCCGTCGTGATGGAGGAGCTCGGGCGCAGCGTCGCCCCGGTCCCCTATCTCGGCAGCGCCGTCCTGGCGACGTCGGCCCTGCTGGCGACCGACACGTCGCAGGCGGAAGTGACCGAACGGCTCGGGAAACTGGCCGCTGGCACGCTCGTCGGCGCGCTGGCGGTGCCGCTGTCGACCGCGCCCGGCGCCGAGTTCCCCTCGGCGGTCACCGCGGCGGCCGACGGGACGCTCAGCGGCCGGGTCCGCAGCGTCGCCGACGCTTCGGTGGCCGAACTGCTCGTCGTCCCGGCGGTGGGACCAGACGGTCCCGGTCTGTACACGGTCGACGTGGCGTCGGCGGGCGTGACGGTCACCGAGGCCGTTTCCCTCGACCTCACCCGGCGCATCGCCGACGTCGCTTTGGAGAACGTGGCCGCGAAACGCGTCGCCGACTCCTCGGTAGCGGTATCCGCGCTCGACACGGCACTCGTCACCGCGGCGGGACTGCTCGCCTCGGAACAGCTCGGGATCGCCGAGTGGGCGCTGACCGAAACGGTGCGCTATCTCAAGGAGCGCTACCAGTTCGGCCGTCAGGTCGGTTCCTTCCAGTCGCTGAAGCACCGGCTGGCGAACCTGTACACGGATCTGGTCAACGCCAGGGCGACCGCGCGGTACGCCGCCGACTGCCTCGCTTCCGGTGACGACATCCCGATCGCGGTCGCGGTGGCGCAGGCCCGCAACTCCCTCATCGCCGTCCACGCGGCCGAAGAGGCGATCCAGCTGCACGGCGGTATCGGCATGACCTGGGAGCACCCCGCGCACCTGTACCTGAAGCGCGCGAAGAGCGACGAGATCGCTCTAGGCACTCCCGGGCGGCATCGCGCGGCCCTCGCGCCGCTGATCGACCTGCCCGCCTGATCCACCCGGCGGGGTCCGCCCCGGAAAGTGTCGGACCCCGCCGGTACAACCCTGTTCGAACATCCGATCGAACAGGGAGCCGGCATGAAACTACTCGTGGCCACCGCGAAGACCCAGGGCGCGCGGGAGAACGACTTCGACCACTGCGTCGAGGGCGAGTTGCTCTGGATCGCCCCTTGCTGCGACGACGGCGAGAGCTCGCCCGATTCCCACTGCGGCTGCGGCCGGGCGTTCGGTGGGCTGAGCTCGCACCGCGGGACGACGACGGCACTCGTCGCGGATCTACCCGGCTTCACCTTTTCCGACTACGCCGATGCGCTGCGGTCGAGTCTGGCCGCTCAGGGCTGGCCGCCCGAAGCCGCCGAAGACGTGGCGACGGAGCTGATCGCCCTCGCCTCCGAATGGGAGGCGGGAACGGTGCTCGAACGCCGCAACGACTGGTTCGCCGAACGGCTGGGCCATGTCCGGTGAGAGCGCTACTCGGGCCGCAGCGCGGACAGCAGGAGATCGGCGAAGTGGTCACCGATCTGGCGGGCCGAGAGCGCGCCGCCACGCCGGTACCACGAACCGAGGTGGTGCACCGAGCCGAAGAAGAAGTCGACGATCACGTCGGCCGGTTTGTCCCCGCGGAATTCGCCGGACTCCTGGCCTTCCTCGATCAGCGTGCGGAACCGCTCGTGGTACTTGCGGCGTTCCGCGCGGACGGCCTTCTGCTTCTCCACGCTGAGCTGATGCATGGACTGCATGAAGATCGTGTTGTCGTCGAGGTTGTCGATCGTGCTGACGATGACGTCGGACGCGGCCGAACGCAACCGCTCCCGCAGCGGAGCCTCGCTCGAAGCCACCTTTTCCAGTTGCTCGGTCTGTGACCGCAGCACCCGGGCGTAGATCTCGTAAAGGAGGTCGTCCTTGGAGCCGAAGTAGTGGTACATCGCGCCCTTGGTGACCCCGGCGGCCTCGACGATCTCCTGCACGGAGGTGCGGTCGAAACCCTTCTTGGCGAAGAGCTTCGTGGCGTGCGACAGCAGACGGCGCGGGACGGCGGCCTGGTCTTCGCCGCCTGCCTCGGCCTTCCGGGTGGTCGCTCGTGTCATGGCCGGCTCCTTCTCGTGCGGACACTCAGCATACCGGCCGGTTTGTCGACGCACGGGGAAAGGCACCCGGACGAATCGTCAATACGCGCCGCCGTGCTCGAAGAACCGGCGGGGATTCTTCACCAGCATCGTCGTTATGTCCCTTTCGGATACCCCCGACTCCCGCAAAGCGGGCAGCACGTCACGGGTGATGTGGAGGAAATGCCAGTTGGGCGCCACGGCGGCCAACTTGTCCTGCTCGAACCAGTCGATGAAACAGGAGGCGTCATGGGAGAGGACCATGCTTTCGGCGTAACCGCGCTCGCACATCGCCGCGACCGTGGCCACCCGTTCGTCGAACGACAGCAACGGGTCGAGCCCGAACCGGTCCATCCCCAGCAACGATCCCTTGTCGGCGATTTCGGTGAGGTAATCGAGGTCGGTGCTGTCGCCGCTGTGGCCGATGAGCACCCTGCTCAAGTCGACGCCTTCGGTCGCGAAGACGGCCTGCTGTTCGAGGCCGCGCCGTGTCGGCGCGTGGGTATGGGTCATGATCGGCGCGCCGGTCTCCCGGTGCGCCTTCGCGACCGCGCGCAGGACGCGTTCGACGCCGGGGGTGACGCCGGGTTCGTCGGTCGCGCACTTCAGCAGGGCGGCCTTCACCCCGGTGCCGGCGATCCCGTCGACGATGTCGCCGGTGAAGAGACCGACCAGCGGGTCCTCGCCGTCGTCGAAGACGAGGCCCGGTCCGCGATGGTGGAGGTAGTGCGGGACGTCGTTGTAGGTGTAGAGCCCGGTGGCGACGATGATCCGGAGGTCGGTTTCGGCCGCGACCCGCCGCACGCGCGGGATGTAGCGGCCGAGCCCGATCACGGTGGGGTCGACGATGGTGTCGATCCCGGCGGCCTTGAGTTCGTCGAGCCGCCGGATCGCGTCGGCGACGTGTTCTTCTTCGCGGAATCCGTCGTGCTCGGGATGGTTCGCCATGAACTCGGGACTGAGCACGAACAGGTGCTCGTGCATGAGCACCCGGCCCAGCTCGCCGGTGTCGACGGGACCGCGAACGGTTTCGACCTGTGCCATACCGCTCAGCCCCTCTCCCGGAGTTCGCGGCGGAGGATCTTGCCGCTCACCGTCTTCGGCAGTTCGTCGAGCACCTCGATCACGCGCGGGTACTTGTACGCGGCGAGGCGTTCCTTGCAGTACGCGACGAGATCCTGGGGATCGGGCGCGGCGCCCGGCGCCGGGCTGATGTAGGCCTTCACGGTCTCGCCGCGGTATTCGTCCGGAACGCCGACGACGGCCGCTTCACGCACCGCCGGATGCGTGTACAGGACGTCCTCGACCTCACGCGGCCAGACCTTGAACCCGGAGGCGTTGATCATGTCCTTCTTGCGATCGACGACGTAGACCCAGCCGCTCGGCTCCATGAAGCCGATGTCGCCGGTCAGTAGCCTGCCGCCGGGCAGCGCGGCTTCGGTCGCCTCGGGCCGGTTCCAGTAGCCGGGGATCACCATCGGACCTTCGACGACGATCTCACCCGCCGTCCCGAACGGCTGTTCTTCGCCGTTCTCACCGAGGATGCGCACGATGGTCCCCGGCACGGGCAGGCCGATCGAGATCGTGCCGGACGCTTCGTCGATGGGCGCTTCGAGACTGCTCGGGACGACGACGCAGCCCGCGGTCGTCTCGGTGAGCCCGTAGCCGTTGTGGATGTAGTGGCCGAACCGTTCGCGGAACGCGCCGACCACGGCGGGCGGCAGCGCGGCACCACCGGAGTACAGCAACTCGAAGGAGTCGAAGTGTTCGCGGCCGACGCCGGGGTGCGCCATCAACGCCATGTACGCCGTGGACGGGCCGACCGTGTACACGGGCTTGTGCTCCAAGAAGGCGTCGAGCACCACACCGGGCTCGAACCGGTACGCGATCGCGAGCGTGCCACCGATGTCGATCGCGGAGGCGATCTCGCAGACCATGCCGGTGATGTGGAACAGCGGGGCCAGGCCGAACAGCGTGGCGCCCTCGCCGAGACCGCTGAACGCGCTGAGCACGGCCGCGTTCGCACCGAGGTTGCCGTGGGTGTTCATCGCCCCCTTCGGCGTCCCGCTGGTGCCCGAGGTGTAGCTGATCAGCGCGACGTCGCCGGGGTCGAGGCGGGGATCAGGGAGCGGCTCCCCCGCCGCGGCCCGCGCCACCGTCAGCAGATCGGCGGCGCCGGGGGTCGGCTCCCGCACGATCTCGCCGAACACTCGCGAATCGTCGCGACCCTGCAGGTCGAGTTCGCTGGTGGTCAGCGCGATGGTCACGCCGCTGCCGGGAACGAGCGGGCCGATCCGGCGGTTCCAGCCGCTCTGCGAGCAGACGACCGCGCGCACCCCCGCGTCATCGAAGACATGCTGAAGTTCCCGTTCGCGGTACATCGGGTTGACCGGGACGACGATCCCGCCTGCCTTCCACGCTCCGAGCAACGCCAGCACGAACTGCGGGATGTTCTGCAGGACAAGGGCGAGCCGGTCACCCCGGGCGAAACCGGAGGCCAGCAGATGACGCGCGACGCCGTCGGAGAGCTCGTCGACCTCGCGGTAGCTCATCGTGGTGTCGAAATAGGCGATCGCCGTGGCCTGCGGAGAACGCTCGACCGCCCGCCGGAAGGACGCCGGGACCGTGGTCGTTTTCGGTGTCTCCGCCGCCTTCATCCGATCCTCGTAGGCGGCCAGCCACGGCTTCGCTTCGTACCGGCTCATGCAGGTTTCCTCCCTGACAAGTCTCGACGCTGCCCTGAGCATCCGCTTAGTATGGCGATGACGCAAGGAGGTCGACGTTGACCGACCAGCTCTCACCGTCCGAAATGGACACTGTCCGGTACGCCGTGGACGGCGCCGTCGCCACGATCACCTTCGACAAACCCAAGCGCGGCAACGCGATGGACCAGCCGATGCAGATCCGCTACGGCCTGCTGCTGGGCGAGGCGTCGGCCGATCCCGGGGTCCGCGCCGTCGTCGTCACCGGCAGCGGGCGCTCCTTCTGCCCCGGCGCGGATCTGGGACTCCTGGAGAACATCTCCGTCAGCGGCGCGGGCGCGCCGGAACGAGAAGGTTTCCGCGACGTCCTCGCCGCCGCGTATGCCGATGTGCCGGTGGTCGCGGCGATCAACGGCGGCTGCGCCGGGCTCGGCTTCGTGATCGCCTGCGCCGCCGACGTCCGGTTCGCCGCGGCGGGCGCGAAGTTCACCACCGCCTTCGCGCGGCGGGGCCTCATCGCCGAATACGGGGTCGCGAAACTGCTGCCGGAACTCGTCGGCAGGGGCCGCGCCCTCGACCTGTTGCTGTCCGGCCGGACCTTCACCGCCGAACAAGCGCACGAGTACGGCCTGGTGCAGGAAGTCGTTCCGGCGGAAGAACTTCCGCTGCGCGCGAAGGCCTACGCCACCGAACTGGCCACCTACAGCGCCCCACGCTCCATGGCGCTGATGAAGCGGCAGGTTCTGCGGGAAGCCGGGCTCCCGCTGGAGGACTCCGCCCGCGAAGCCACCACCCTGATGCTCAAGTCCTTCTCGTATCCGGAACTTCCCGAGGGACTGGCCAGCTGGAACGAGCGCCGCGCACCCCGCTTCCCGCCGTACGAAGGGGACCAGGCCGCCCCGGAACCGGGGCGACCCAAGCCCTGATCAGACCGTTTCGCGCGTGGTCACCGCGTCCTTCTCGGCGGCCAGCGCGGTGCAGGTGCGCACCCACAGCTCCCAGCCGCCCAGCGCCTGGTTGCAGTTCCAGCCGGTCCAGCGTCCCGCCTGCGCGCCCTCGTTGCCGGCGCGGTTGCAGGAGGTTTTGCTGCTCCAGCCCTCACTCACCTTGCGATACGGCGTGCAGGAAGCCGCCGCGACGTCTCCCGACGCCCCGGCCGCGCACGGCTCCGCGGTGCTCGCCATCGCCGATCCCGCGGTCAGCATCGACCCGGCCACGGCCGCGGCAAGCACAAACCCACGGACCACGAAACGCTTGTTCATCGTGTTTCCTTACCGCGAGCAAGACCCCCCACCCACAGTGGCCGATCCGCCGACGAAGATCAAGTGCGCGGCCGAGCGCGGTGGTCGTGAGTGGCGTTTCGGTGGTTGTGCGTGTTTGAGGGGACGGCGCGTGTGATCAGGTGGACGACACGCGTGACTGGATGGACGACACGACCAACCACCGCACCCGACACGTTTGCCTTACGACTCGGACTCACTCCCCGATGACCTGCTCCACCTTGCGCTGCAGCTTGTTCATCCCGCCGAGCCAGCGGTCGGTCTGCGTGGCCCGCGCGGCGTAGTAGTCCGCGACCTCGGGATGCGGCAGCACCAGGAAACGGTCGGCGGCGATGGCCTCGAACAACGCGTCCGCGACCTGTTCCGGCTGGATCGCCGACGCGCCCATCAGCAGTTCACCCGCGGGGCCGGTGTTCTCGAGCATCGCCGTCCGCACACCCTGCGGGCAGATGGCCTGCACGGTGAGCCCGCGATGCCGGTACGTCGCCGACAGCCATTCGGCGAAGGCGAGCGCGCCGTGTTTGGTCACCGAGTACGACGCCGAACCGAGGCTGGTCAGCAATCCCGCCGCCGACACCGTCGAAATGAAGTGGCCGCGGCCGCGTTCGAGCCACGGCGGCAGGAGCAGCCGCGCGGCGCGCACGTGTGCCATGACGTTGACGTCCCAGATCCGCGCCCAGTCCTCCTCGGGCGCGTCCACACCGCCCATCGGCGCGATCCCGGCGTTGGCGCAGAAGACGTCGATCTCGCCGAGGGTTTCGCGGGCCGTCGCGATCAGCGACGCGACGCCCGCTTCACTCGCGGCGTCGCCGACGACGGCGGTTCCGCCGATCTCCTTCGCGACCTCGGCCGCGGCGTCCCCGTTCAGGTCGCCGACGACCACGCGCGCGCCCTCGGCGGCGAACCGGCGGGCGAGGACGGCACCGATCCCACCGCCCCCGCCGGTGACGACGACACCGGATCCGGTGGAGGACGGGGTCACAGGCCACCCGCCAGTGTCACGCCGCCGTCGAGGACCATCGTCTGCCCGGTGATCCAGCCCGCTTCCTCCGAAAGCAGGAACGACACGGCGCTCGCGATATCCGCCGGGACGCCGAGGCGCTTCATCGGGTACGGCTCCGAGACCTCTTCTTCGCGGCCTTCGTACAGCGCGGTCGCGAACTTGGTCTTGACCACGGCCGGCGCGACGGCGTTCACGCGGATCTTCGGGGCCAGCTCGAAACCGAGTTCCTTGGTGAGCCGGATCAGCGCGGCCTTGCTGACGCCGTACATCCCGATCCCGGGCGACGCGCCGAGCCCGGCGATGGACGCGACGTTCACCACCGCGCCGCCGTGCTCCCCCATCCACGCGTCCTGCGCCCGGCGGGTCCACGAAAGCGGGGCGAGCACGTTCACGGCGAAGATCTTCGCGGCGGCGGCGGGGTCGACGTCCAGGGTCGGCCCGAACACCGGGTTGATGCCGGTGTTGTTGACCAGCATGTCGAGCCGTCCGAAGGTCTCGATGGTCTTGGCGACGGCCTCAGCCTGGTGCGCGTCGTCGTCGGCCTTGCCGGGAACGGCGATGGCGACCGCCTCGCCGCCCAGTTCGGCCACCGCCTCGGCCAGCGGCTCCGGCTTGCGCGCGGTGATGCACACCTTCGCGCCGCGCTCGACGAGGTCCTTGGCGATCCCGAGGCCGATACCCCGGCTGGCGCCGGTGACGATCGCGACGCGATCCTTGAAGGAGTGGTGGTTCACTCTGTCGATCTCCTCTGTGTTCACTAGCGAGCGCATTCACTAAGCGAGCGCTCACTTACAATGGGAAGGTCCGGAGGCGCTGTCAAGCCCACTCTCCGGTTCGAGCGTCTGGGAGGATCTGCGGATGACCATGTCGCTGTCGGCCGAACTGTGGCCCGATGTCCAGCCGGAGACGGCACGGCGGCTGATGCTGGCCGGGGTCGAATCCTTCGCGCGGCGCGGCTATCACGCGACCACCACCAGGGACATCGCCTCGGCGGCGGGGATGAGCCCCGCGGCGCTGTACGTGCACTTCCCGTCCAAGGCCGCACTGCTGTTCGCGATCTCGAAGTACGGCCATGAGCAGACACTCTCCCTGGTCGAGAGCGTCGTCGCACGGGAGACCGACCCGGTCGAGCGGATCCGGCTGCTGGTGGAGGACTTCGTGGCCTGGCACGCGCGGAGGCATACCGTGGCCCGCGTGGTGCAGTACGAACTGCAGGCGCTGCCCGACGAGGAGTTCGAGATCGTCGCGAAACTGCGCCGCCGCATCGAGCAGGTCGTACGCGAGGTCATCACCGAAGGCGCCCGGGCGGGCGTGTTCACCGTCGGCGACCCGCACACCGCGGCCCGCGCCGTGCTCTCGCTCGGCGTCGACGTCTCCCGCTGGTACAGCGAACGAGCCCGCCAGACCCCCAAGAAGCTTGGCCAGGAGTACAGCGAGCTGGTGCTGCGCATGCTCGGCACGAAACTCTCCTGACCAGTACAGATCGACCTTCCCCGGCGATACCGCCACCAGAGTGACATACCAACTGGTCGGTATCTAGAATTACCCGTTGAGACGTTGACCACATACTAAGCGGTTGTTAACTTGCCCGGACTGCATCGCCGCAGCAGCGCCGAGCGAAGGGCATCCAGATGGCCGACACCGCACCGAACGCCCCCGAAACCGCCGCCGAACCGACGATCACCGTCTCCCAGCGCAGGAGGGCCGCGACGGCGGCGGCACTCGCCTCATCGGTCGAGTGGTACGACTACTTCGTCTTCGGGATCGCCGCCGCCCTGGTGTTCGGGAAGACCTTCTTCCCCACCACCAACGCCGCGGCCGGCGTCCTCGCCTCGTTCGCCACCTTCGCGGTCGGCTTCCTCGCCAGGCCGCTCGGCGGGATCATCGCGGGCAGCCTCGGTGACAAACGCGGCCGGAAACCCGTACTGGTGCTGGCGATCGCGCTGATGGGCGCGGCGACCACACTGATCGGCCTGCTGCCGACCTACGACTCGATCGGCATCGCGGCGCCGATCCTCCTGGTGCTGCTAAGGCTCGTTCAGGGGGTCGCCGTCGGCGCCCAGTGGGGTGGCGCGATGCTGCTCGCCACCGAATACGCGCCGCCCGGCAAACGCGGCCTCTACGGCAGCCTCGTCCAGCTCGGCGTCCCGATCGGGGTCGTACTGGCGAACACGGTGTTCCTGATCGCCGCGCAGGTGGCGCCGCCGTCCGACTTCCTCGTGTGGGCGTGGCGGATCCCGTTCCTGGTCGGCGTCCTCGTGCTCGGGCTGGCCTGGTACATGCACGTCAAAATCGACGAGACACCCGAATACCGCCGCGCGGAAGCGAAACTCGCCGCCGAGGAACGCGGCCGGGCCAAGTCGCCGCTGCGTGACGTCCTGCGCCACCACAAGGGCACGGTGCTGCTGGCCGGTGGTTCGTTCATGGTCAACACCGCCACCTTCTACATCCTGCTGAACGGCGTCCTCGACTACGCGACCCGGCATCTGGGCATGTCGCGGACCACCGTGCTCGTCGCGACCCTGCTGATCAGCACGCTGCAGCTGGCGATCATCCCGCTGGCGGCGAAACTGTCCGACCGGATCGGCAGGCTCAAGATCTACACCTTCGGCGCGGTGGGGGTCGCGCTCTGGGCGATTCCGATGTTCCTGCTGATCGACACGGCGTCGCTGCCGCTGTTCGTGGTCGCCTCGTTCGTCGGGTCGCTGTTCCTCGGCATCATGTACGGCCCGCAGGCGGCGCTGTTCGCCGAACTGTTCACCGCCGAGATGCGCTACACCGGCGCCTCGCTCGGCTACCAGATCAGCGCGGTCGTCGGCGGCGGGCTCGCGCCGTTCATCATGGTGCTGTTGCTGGAATCCACCGGGACCTCGATGTCGGTTTCGCTCTACATCATCGTGCTGGCCCTGATCTCACTCGGCTCGATCGGCCTGCTCGCCAAACGCGCACGGTCCACTTCGGACTCAAACGACCGCGCGCGCGAAGCGGTCGGCGACCAGTCGTAGCCGCTCCTTGACCTCGTCCGGCGCCTCCTCCACGACGAAGTCGACGTCCCAGTGGGCGAGGTAGTAAGGCATCACGGAGAGGTCGTTGGAACCGACCCTGACCCGGCAGGTGCGCTCGTCGATGGCCTCGATCGTCCCGGCGGTCGGTGACACGTACTCGGCGAGCGCCTCCGCCGAGGCGTTGACCCGCAGCACCATCTGGTGCGGATACGGCGAAGACGTGATCCCGCGGGAGACGTAGGCCGCGAGGTCCTCGGCGGGCGGTTCCCTGGGCGTGAACCGGAAGCTGGTGGCCGGGACGCCGTCGATCCGGTCGACGCGGAAGGTCCGCCAGTCGTCACGATCGAGATCGAACGCGACCAGGTACCACCGGCGCCCGGTGTGCACCAGGCGCAACGGCTCGATGTAGCGCTCGGTGACGTCGCCGCTGTGGCTGCGGTAACCGAACCGGAGCCGCTGATGGTCGCGGCACGCGGACGCGATGACCGTCAGCGCCGCCGCGTCGATGACCGGGACGACGCCGCCGAGCGGGATCATCGCGGTGTTCAGCGCGGTCACCCGGTGCCGGAGCCGGGCGGGCAGCACCTGCTCCAGTTTCGTGAGCGCGCGCACCGAGGTCTCCTCGATCCCCGACACCGTCCCGTTCGCGGCCGTGCGGAGCCCGACGGCGACCGCGACCGCCTCGTCGTCGTCCAGCAGCAAGGGCGGCAGGGCGGCCCCGGCGCCGAGCCGGTAGCCACCCGCGACCCCGGGGGTGGCGTGCACCGGGTAGCCCAGCTCCCGCAGCCGCTCGACGTCGCGCCGGACCGTGCGGACGTCCACCTGCAGCCGGTCGGCCAGGTCGGCGCCCGGCCAGTCGCGCCGCGCCTGCAGCAGGGAGAGGAGCCTCAGCAGCCGTGCCGACGTGCCCGTGGTCATCGGTTCGCTCGCTTCATGGGAGGAAGTCTGGCAGATATTCAGGACAGATCCGGTCCGCATTGGGCTCGCGAGCCAATGCGGCTTCGCGTGACCCAGTGGACGACACGTGTGATCAGACGGACGACACGCGTGATCGGGTGGACGACACCCTCGCTAGCCGTAAGGTGACCCAGGTGATCGATCCCGCGCAGCTGCTGTCCGTCGCCCGCGAAGAGGCCGAACTCGGCAAGGCCGAGGGTGGGGTCCCGATCGGTGCCGCCCTCTTCGACACCACCGGTGTCCTGCTCGGCCGCGGCCACAACCGCCGGGTCCAGGACGCCGACCCGTCGATGCACGCCGAGACCTCCGCGTTCCGGAACGCGGGCAGGCGGCCGCACTACCGGGACACGATCATGGTCACCACCCTCTCCCCCTGCTGGTATTGCAGTGGACTGGTGCGCCAGTTCGGTATCGGCCGGGTGATCATCGGCGAGGCCACCACGTTCGAGGGCGGCCACGGCTGGCTCGAAGAGAACGGCGTCGAGATCACCTTGCTCGACGATCCGGCCTGCACCGCCCTGATGACCGAGTTCATCCGGGATCACCCGGAGTTGTGGTTCGAGGACATCGGCGTCCCCGCCGAGGACTAGCTTTCGGCCTCGAAGACGACGGTCCGGTTGCGCCCGGCCCCCTTCGCCGCGCGCAGCGCCTGATCCGCGGCGCCAACGAGCCGGTCGAGCGTCTCACCGCCGGCGGGATGCGACGACACCCCGATCGAAACGGTCGCCCCGGCGAACGTCCCACCCAGTGAGACGAACGTCGAGGAGATCCGCATCCGGATCCGTTCGGCGATCGCATGCGCGTCGAACCGGGTCGTACCGGGCAGCAGGACGACGAATTCCTCGCCGCCGAACCGGCCGACCAGATCCGCCGCCCGGACCTCCGCGCGCAAAGTGTCCGCCACCGCGCGGAGGACGTCGTCGCCGACGTGCCTGCCGTGCCGGTCGTTCAGCCGGGCGAAGTGGTCCAAGTCGAGCATCAGCAGCGAAAGATCCGCACCACGTCCCCGAAGCAGTTCGAACTGGGTGCGCGCACCGTCCAACCAGGACGACGCGGTGAGCAGCCCGGTGCCGGCGTCCGTACCCGCGTGACCGCGCAGGGCGCGCATCGTCCCGGCCCGGTGAAGTACCACGAGTGCCCCCGCGAGTACCAAGGTGACGTACGGCCAATCCGCCGCCGACCACGCGAGCAGCAATCCGAACGCGACCATCGCCGCGTCGAAGGCGAACCCCGACGGTTCCGCCCCGAATTCGGCGGCCGGCGCGGCCAAAGCGGCGTCGACGGACAGGAAAATCAGCCCGGTCGCGAAAACCAGGGCAAAACTCTCGAAATCCCTTGCCGCGTCGGCGAACGGCGGCGCCCCAAGCAGTACCGGGATGATCGAGGCACCGAGCGCCGAAAGCATCGTGGCGGAGGCCGCGAACACCTGGCGGTGCGGGATCCCGCGCCGGATCCGGAACCAGCGGTAGCCTGCCGAAACGACCACGAGTACCGCGGCCAACGCGGGCGGTAGCAGCAACGCGCCCGCGAAAATCCACGCCGCGTCCAGTCCGGCACCGAGCCGGGTGTCGGCACGCGACCGCTCGACGGGCCGCGAAAGCTCCGAACTGAGGATCATTCCCGCCAGCAGAGCCGAAAACGGGAGCAAGGACGACGGCGCGGGCGGCCGCAACACGAAGAGGTAGGCGGTGGCCGCGAAAGCGGCGAAGTCGACGAGGAGCAGGTATCCGATCAGACCCCGCCTGGGTAGTTCCCACAGGCTCCAGGACCCCAGTATCCGCCGCGGCGCGGCGAGCCGGTCTCTCCGGCCGCGGCTTCCGGTCGCCATCAGGGAGTCCCCCACCATTTCGGCAAACTAGCCGGTAAACACGATGGTGTCGATCCGCTTTCCGGGTAGTGACCCCCCTACTAAGGTCGGTCGTTTCCGCCGGGAATTCCGGTGAATTCTTGACAGTCCTCAATGGTCTAGTCCACCGTGAGTTGAGCGCACCCTCCCGGTTGATACGCCGCGTCAAGACGGAGGTGCTCCACACCTGCGCGCTTCGCCGCGCGCGTACCAGTTGGAGGACCTATGAAATCCTTACGACGCTGGGCAACACTGGCCACCGCCGCCGGCGCCGCTCTCGCCACGGCCGTCGGCCTCGCCCCCGTCGCCTCGGCGGCCCCGGACCCGGTGCTCGCCTCGCCCTATCTGTACCAGTGGTCGGGACAGACGGACCCGATCGCCGCGATGAACGCCACCGGGGTCAAGGCCTTCACCCTCGCGTTCATCCTCTCCGACGGCGGCTGCAACCCGAAATGGGACGGCAGCCGTTCCCTCACCGGCGCCGACGCCACGATGATCAACAACATCCGGGCCAAGGGCGGCGACGTCATCCCCTCGTTCGGTGGCTGGTCCGGCACGAAGCTCGGCCCGAAATGCGGTACCGCCGCGGCACTCGCCGGCGCGTATCAGAAGGTCATCGACGCCTACAAGCTCAAGGCGATCGACCTCGACATCGAGAACACCGACGAGTTCGAGAACTACACCGTCCAGGACCGGATCCTGAACGCCATCAAGATCACGAAGCAGAAGAACCCCGGCCTGCGCGTGGTCATCACCATCCCGACCGAGGTGGGCGGCCCCAACTCGCACGGAAAGCGGCTGATCAACCAGTCGAAGGCGCTCGGCGCGGGGGTCGACGCGTGGTCGGTCATGCCGTTCGACTTCTCCAGCGGCGGTGACATGGCGGGCAAGACCCGCAGTGCCGTGGACGGGCTGAAGAACGTCGTGAAGTCCACCTTCGGCCTGAGCGACGACGCCGCCTACCGGCGCAGCGGGCTTTCGTCGATGAACGGGAAGACCGACGTGGCGGGAGAGACCGTCAGCGTCGCCGACTTCCGCGCGATCCGCGACTACGCGGCGAGCAAACATCTCGCCCGGCTGTCGTTCTGGGCGGTGAACCGCGACTGCAACAACTGCGCGGGAATCTCGCAGGGCAAGTACGACTACACCAAGATCGTCGCGGGTTACACCGGCTGACTTCCGTTCCCCACCGGTGTCAGTCCGTGAAGGCCTCCTTCCCCGCTCTCAAGGCAGGGAAGGAGGCCTTCACCACTCACGACTGCTTCACCGGCCACAGTCCGGATTCGTGTTCAGCGGCCGCCCCCGCGACCACACCAGATCGACCGGATGCACCGAACCGTCCGGATCGATCGACAGGATCGGCAACGCCTTGTCGAGCTGGTTCCCCGTCGCCTGGTCGAACGCGACGAACCCGCTCGCCCCGGGCACCGGGGAGTTGCAGTCGATACTGCGCAACACATCCGGTACCGAAACCGGATCCGACGACACGTTCTGCACCGCGGCTTCGACGGCCGCCGCGACGGCGTCGTGTTCGATCATCGCGGCACCGTCCCACAATTCCCCCTTGGGAAAACCGTGGGTACCGGTGAACTCGGTGACGAAGCTGTCGTAGTTCTTCTTGTACGTCGGATGCGCCGGATCGGCGGTGAACATATCCCACTGGTCGGGATACGCGAGGGCTGTGTAGCGGAGCCGGACACTGATGTCCTTGTTCAGCTGCAAGGGTTTCCCGGCGAGCGTGCTCGCGTCGTCCCCGGTCATCACGGTCACCGTGTCGAGCCCTTCGCAGGCCCCGTCGCCCGCCAGCGCCGCCACGAGGGCGCCGACGTCGAGCCCACGGCCGGCGAAGTAGATGAGATCCGGTCTCGCGCCGCAGATGTCGTTGTGCCACTTGCTGAACAGACCTCGCAGATAATCCTCACGCGAGATGTCGGTGAGCGGCTTGACGTCGTAGGTCTTCGTGTAGATGACCGGGACCTTCGACGAGCTCTGGAACGCCTCGGCGAGCGTGGTCGCGTAGGTGTCCTCCTTGCTGACTCCCTGGATCATCATCACGCGCCGGAAACCGTGCGCGGCGATGTATCCGGCCGCGGCGCGGGCCTCGTCGGTGTTGGTGGGGCCCACGCGGAAGAAGTTGTCGATCCGCGCGCCCTTCGGATCGGTGTTCATGTTGTCCGCGGTGGGGGTCGCGCCGATCGTGGCGATACCGTGCCGGGACAGCTCGGCCACCAGAGCCCGGCTGTTCTCCGAACTGTTGCCGACAGCGGTGACGGCCACGATGCGCTGGGCCGCGGCCGCGGCGATGATCTCTTCGGCGGCGACACGCCAGTGGTCGGCGTTGCTCCCGTAGTTGGCCAGCAGGAGCTTGATCCCCGGGGGCCCGTTCTTCGGCCAGGCGGCGGTGATCGCGCCCTGGACCTCCCGCCGGATGAACGGGAACGGCTGGCTGTCGATCTTCGGATCGGGCGCGAGGTTCTCCAGCAGCACGATGGTCCTGAAGTTGTCGCCCGCCATCTCGTTGCGGCCCTTGATGTACTTCTCCAGCGGGTCGAGCGGATCGTCGTTCCGCATCGGACCGGAGTCGAGGTTCAACCCGACGCAGACGTACGACGAACCGATCGAATCCTCGTCCGCGTCCACCGCACGCAACCCGGAACCGCAGGACTCCCAGGGTCTGATCCCCGCCAGTACGGCACCCACCAGCACGACCACGACCGCGATCAGCAACACCCGGTGCCGGTGCGCCCAGCCACGGGGCCGCACCGGCGGTCCCGTCGCCGTACGTTCGCCGGCCTTGGATATGCGTGTTCTCAACGAATCGAGCCAGGACATCACGGGGTTCCGTTCCGGGTCAGGGGAATTCGCCGCGCCGGGCGGCTTCCTTGGCCGACACGAGCGCGCCGACGTCGGGCTGGTGCGAAGTGGTGGCCAGCGCGGCGAAGGCGTTCGCGATCACCTGGTGCTGAGCCTGCCCGCGGACCGCGAAGGGGTTGGCGGTCAGCCAGCCCGCCGCGATGAGCCGGGCGACGTTGTTCCGGATCTCGGACCGGCCTGCCGGGCGTTGCGCGTTGTCGAGGTTGACGAGTTCCTCGTACAGTTCCGCGTGATCACGGTCGGGCGGGAGATCGTCCGGCGCGTTCAGTACCAGCTCGAGCTTCGCGATCCACTCCGCGTGCGGAATCCGGTTGAACTCGCGCTCGAAGAAGGTGACCACTTCGCCGATGTCGCCCAGCGCGAGGTTGCAGTAGGCCAGGCGCACCGGATCCTGTGCGGTGTCCGGATCGTCGCGCAGCGCCTTGAACTGGTCGGTGTAGGTCGGCCCGTCCCCGTCACCGCGCCGGGCCAGCGCGGACACCAGGTTCGCCGCGATCCACGGATGCAGGGCGGCCTGGTCGTCGGTCGAACCGGGCGAGTTCCTCGCCGTCACCCACAACGACGTGCGCAGTTCGGTCAGGATCCGCCCGACGTGCGGCTGGTCGATCCGGCTCTGCGCGGCGTCCGGGATCAGCCAGGGCGCGGTCGCGAACGGGGCCGCGGTCACGAAGTCGTCGACGTGGACGTCGTCGAGGTGTTCGGTCAGGGCGAGCTCGGTCAGCCTGCGGTAGCAGGGATCCTGCTCGCCACGCGGATCGGTGGTGAGCAGGTCCCGATCGCCCTCGCGCGCGTTGCTCGCCCGCAGCCGCCCGGTGACCTGCTCGACCGCCGACGGCAGTCCGCCGGTCGCCCGGTGCGCGAGCGTGACCTTCGGGGTCCGCGCGCCGGAATCGAGGATCCGCGCGATCCGCCCGATCGACTGGGGCGAGATCCGGACCGGGTAATAGGCCGAGTCGAGCGCGCCGTTGGCCGGGTTCGCCCAGTCGTCGTACGAGGCCTCCTCGCAGTCCACCATCGGCCGGACGGCGGGCGGGGCGCCGGACGCGGGTTTCCACGGCGCCAGCCAGGCGGTGCCCCAGTCCTCGTGCCACCGCCCGCTGGTGGCGATGACCAGCAGGGCGTCGTGTGCCTCGCGGTCGTTCGGATGCTGGACGGCATGCCGCTCCCGAGCGGCGATCAGGTCGGCGAGGAACTCGGTCCCGCCGGGGTGGTCGACGTCGTCGAGCACCACCACCCAGTTGTGCCAGTGCCTGCGCTGCTGCGAGATGTCGCAGGTACAAGGACTCTTCTCCTCCGGCCTGGCCATCCGCGGGTGGTTCTCCCGGACGTCGCCGAGGAACGCCGCCATCAGCCACTCGTTGACCGCCTTGGCGTCTTGGGCGCTGCCGTGCGCGAGCCGGTTGAGTTCGAGCAGCGCGTCGAACGGGGATCTCCCCTCGGCGTGCGGGAAGTCGGCCAGCGACCGCAGCGCCTTCCCGAGTCTTGGCCGGATGTTCCGGACCAGATGCGGGAACGTCTGACGGAACAGGTCCGCGTACGGGGGCTCGACGAGACCGGTCGCCTTCGCCGTCTCGGTCAGCGTGTCGAGTGTGCTGTCCATCGCCGGTGTCCAGATGACTCTGTCGAGACTGCCGAGCAGCGACTTCAGCTGTCCCAAGTCGTCGTCGCGGTTTCGGCCGGAAAGCTCCGCCTGAACTGCGATCAGCGCAATTGTGAAACGAATGAACTGCGGTTTCGGCCGATTTCGCCATTTACCCGAAAACGAGTAGGCCAGTTTCGTGAGCACGTCGATGGTGCCCGCCTTGCCACCTTGCCCGAAATCGAATCCGGCGTGGACGACGCCCCAGCCCAGGTCTCGGCGGATCGCTTCCAGTGCCGTGGTCTTCCCCGAACCGACCGGCCCGAGCAGCAGCGTCACCGGCTGCGGACGGGACGGATTCCCCGTCTCACGGTTGATCAGCATTCTCCGGGCGAACTGCACCGCGGGAGAATGTCGGTCCACACTCATTTTCCTGTTCAGCCCCTAGCCGTGCTCCGGGAGAAATGGAGAGTGCGGACCATCGTAGGTATCCGCCTGAAGGCGGGACACAGGAAAAATGACAGCAGACACGAACGGACGAAACCGGGGATGAATCGTGATTCTTGTTCGACGGTGAGCGACGCCGCCGATCACCCGATCGGCGCTACCGGCCCCATTGCGGCCAGCGGCCGCCTTGATGACCGCCGCCGTAATACCAGTCGTAATACTGATCGAAGTCGTGGTGACCGGTGCGCGGCTCCGGCCGTTCTTCGGGTTCCGGAGTGGGTGTCGGGGACGGCGTCTCCGAGCCGTGCAGCGACGCCGTCATCGGTGGCGGAGGTGCGACACTGCCGCCCGAGGGGCCAGACGGGACGGGTGAGGAGACCGCGTCGGCCGGGACGTCGATCGCCTGCGGGGCGATGGTCAGCGACGGCGGAAGGAGCGGGGTGCCCGGGACGACTTCGGCCGGGTCGGCCGGGACGAGCAGGACGGCCAGCAGTCCGCCGGCGATCACGCCACCAGCGGAAAGCGCCGAAATCCGCCGGATCCTGCCGGTGCCCGGAGCGGTTTCCGGAGCCCGGTGCTTCGGCCCGCGCGGTCCCCGGCGACGGGGTGCCGCACCGGCTTCCCGCATCAACGTGCTCAGTGTCTGTTGATGAACCCGCGTCCGCGATCGACGTCGGCAGGGCGCGACCTGGCCCTTCAACTCGCGAAGGGTGATAAAGGCGCCCTGCCACCGCGATCGCGGGGCCTTCGGCCATGGCGGGTTCAGGGCGTCCTCACCGGTATCGCGGCGAGCCGTGCGTGCCATCGGCACCTCCCAACCCCGGTCCGTCGCGCGGCGACGGCCTCATCCCGGGTGGATCCTAGGAACGCGGGAGGTGGTTGTAAACGGTCGTCGTCCACTGCGGACAGACGATGCGGTGAAAGGTCAGGCGGCGGCGGTGACCGCGATCGCGGCTTCGCCGGCCTCGGTCAGCTCGGCGGGCACCCGGCCGGTGACCGCGGAGGGTCCGGTGGACTCGGCGGGGCGGATGTAGCCACCGTGGGCCAGCGCGTGCGCGGTCATCTGATCGCAGCAGGCGAATCCGTCGATGAAGAGATCCGGCTCGCAGCTGCACGACATCTGGGCACGGCGCGCCGCGACCGCTCGCAGCATCGCCATCGCGCGATGGGACAGTTCGACCTCTGAACCGGACACCGGACTGGACCTCTCTCGATCAGCCACCTGAATCAGCAGCACTCACACCGTGTTATCGGTCGCTGCTCCATCAGTGTTAACAAGATCTCAGACGTTTCCGGCGACTTCTCGGTTCCGTCAGATCTTCGCCGCCGCCAAGGTCGGTTCCAGTACCCGCGCCCACTGCGCGACGATCTGTTTGCGCCGCTTCGTGTCGTCGGTCAGCAGGTTCGCCAGGCCCAGCCCCCGGGCAAGATCGAGAGTGGCCTGGACCAGCTCGCGAACGCCCTGGTGGGACTCGTCGACACCGAGCAGCTCGACGGTGACGCGGTGTGCTTCCCGGCCGACCCTGGCCTCCAGCGGCACCAGGGTCGCGCGCAGTGAGTCGTCGGTCGACGCCGCGACCCACAGGTGGAGCGCGGCACGGAACAGCGGCCCGCTGTAGAGGTTGAGCACCATGTCGACGGCCCGTTCGATCCGCGACCGTCCCGACGGAAGTTCCGCCGCGCGAGCGCGCAGTTCCACGATCTGGATCTCACCGACGTGCTCGACCGCGGCCGCGACCAGGTCCTCCCTGGTCGGGAAGTGGTGCTGGGCGGCGCCGCGCGAGACCCCGGCGCGTTCGGCGATGACCGCGACGGTGGTCCCGTGCCAGCCCAGCTCCCCGATCGTCTCGACGGCGGCCTCGACCAGCCGCCGCCGGGTCGTGCGGCTGCGCTCCTGCTGTGGTTCGCGGATCATGGCCCTGATTGTGGGGTACGGGCTTCGACCCAGAAGTCGAGCTGCAGATCTTCCTCGGATCCGCCGACGCGGTACTTCGAGAAGTCGGTGACGCCCTCGGCGGCCAGCACCTCGTCGTCGAGATAGAAATTCCCCGTCGCCTCGGTGCTCGGTTTGGTGAGGATCGCGTGCGCGGCGTCGGCCATGATCTCCGGCGTCCGCGATTTGGCCGCCAGCTCGGCACCGACGACGTTGCGGATCGCCGCGGTGTCGATCGTCGTGCGCGGCCACAGCGAGTTCGCCGCGATGCCGTACTGCCGCAGTTCCGCGGCGAGCCCGACGGTCACCAGGCTCATCGAGTACTTCGCGATGCTGTACGCGAGATGCCCGGCCTGGAACCACTTCTCGTCGAGGCTGATCGGCGGCGACAGCGTCAGGATGTGTGCGTTCTCCGCGAGCTTCAGGTACGGGATGGCGAGTTTCGACAGCAGGAACGACCCGCGCGCGTTGATGTCCTGCATCAGGTCGTAGCGCTTCATGCTGACGGATTCGGTCGGGGTCAGGTCGATCGCGCTCGCGTTGTTGAGCACGATGTCGATGCCGCCGAACTGCTCCGCGGTCCGGGCGATCGCGGCCTCGACCGACGTGTCGTCACGGACGTCGCCGACGATCGGCAGCGCCTGCCCGCCGGCGTCCTCGATCGCCTTGGCCGCGGTGTAGAGCGTGCCCGGCAGCTTCGGATGCGGCTCGGCGGTCTTGGCCAGCAGGGCGATGTTCGCCCCGTCGCGGGCGGCGCGGACCGCGATGGCCTCGCCGATCCCGCGGCTGCCGCCGGAGATGATGATCGTCTTGCCGTGGAGAGTGGGCATGGGCTGGCCTCTCAGTAGGAGCGGGGCAGGCCGAGGCTGTGCTGGCCGACGAAGTTGAGCACCATCTCGCGGCTCACCGGCGCGATCCGGCCGAGCCGGACGGCCGCGACCAGCGTGCCCAGCCCGTATTCGCTGGCGAGACCGTTGCCGCCGTGGGTCTGCACGGCCTGGTCGACGGCGCGGATGGCGACCTCGGCGGCGGCGTACTTCGCCATGTTCGCCGACTCGCCCGCGCCGAAATCGTCGCCGGAGTCGTAGAGCGACGCCGCCTTCTGCGTCATGAGCTTGGCCAGTTCCAGCTCGATCTTGATCTCGGCCAGCGGATGCGCGAGACCCTGGTGGGTGCCGATCGGCGCGCCCCACACCTTGCGCTCGTTGGCGTAGGCGACTGCCTTGCCCAGCGCGTAGCGCGCGATGCCGAGCGAGAACGACGCGCCCATGATGCGTTCGGGATTGAGCCCGGCGAAGAGCTGCGCGATCGCCGCGTCCTCCTCGCCGACCAGTGCGTCGGCGGGCAGGTGGACGTCGTCGAGGAACAGGCCGAACTGCTTCTCCGGCGCGATCAGGTCCATCTCGATCTGTTTGTACTCGAAGCCGGGCGCGTCGGTCGGGACGATGAACAGCGCGGGCTTGAGCTTGCCGGTCTTGGCGTCCTCGGTGCGGCCGACGACCAGGACGGCGTCCGCCTCGTCGACACCGGAGATGAAGACCTTCCGTCCACTGAGGACCCAATCACCGCCGTCGCGTTTCGCGGTCGTGGTGATCTTGTGCGAGTTCGATCCGGCATCCGGTTCGGTGATCGCGAAGACCATCCGCCTGCTGCCGTCGGCGATGCCCGGCAGCCAGCGCTTCTTCTGCTCGTCGGTGCCGAAGCGCGAGATGACCGTGCCGCAGATCGCCGGCGAGACGACCATGAGCAGCAGCGGGGAGCCGGCCGCGGCGAGTTCTTCGAGCACCGCGGCGAGATCCGCGATCCCCGCTCCCCCACCGCCGTACTCCTCGGGCAGGTTCACGCCCAGGTAACCCAGCCGTCCGGCTTCGGCCCACAGTTCCTCGGTCTTGAGCCCGGCGCGCGCCTGCTTGGCGTAGTACTCGTGCCCGTACTTCTTGCCGAGTTCGGCGACCGCGGCCCGCAGCGCGACGCGCTCCTCGGGCTCGGTGAAGTTCATCGCGTTCATTCGTCGTCTCCTACCACCGCGAGGATCGTGCCCACTTCGACCTGCTGTCCGACCACCACCGGGAGTTCGGTCACGACGCCGTCGGCGGGCGCCGCGATCCGGTGTTCCATCTTCATCGCTTCGAGCCACAGCAACGGATCGCCCGCCTTGACGGTGTCGCCCGCCTCGACCGCGAGCCGGACGACCGTGCCCGGCATCGGCGCCACGAGCGAACCGGCGGCGAGCGCCGCGTCGGGATCGGTGTATCGCGGCACCACGCCCAGTTCGACGGAGCCGCCGGGCGAATCGACGTAGACCGTGTCGCCGTACCGGGCGACGGCGAGCTTCCGCCGCACCCCGGAGACCTCCAGGACCACGTCGCCGCCCTCGGCGGAAACCAGTTCGACGCCTTCGAATCCGTCGGCGCGAAGACCGTCCCGGCCGAGGCTGTAGACGACCTCGATCTCTTCGTCGCCTTGACGAAAACGTTTGCGCTGCCCTTGGGAACGCACGTTGCGCCAGCCGCTCGGCAGCCGGCCCTGAACCCGGGCGGCCGAGCGATTCGTGGCCGCACCGGCCAAAGCCGCGGCCAGCGCGGAAATCCGTACAGTGTCCACAGTGGCCAGTGGCCGGGCCAGGGTTTCGAGGCCATGCCGGTCGAAGAACGCCGTGTCGGTCTCGCCGGCGAGGAACGCCTCGTGGCGCAACACGTTCACCAGCAGGTCGCGGTTGGTCACCACACCGTGGATCTCCGCGCCCGCCAAGGCTCCGGCCAGCGCTCGCGCCGCGCTCCGGCGATCCGGGGCGTAGGCGATGACCTTGGCGAGCATCGGGTCGTAGTGCACACCGACGGTCTGCCCGCTGACGAAACCGGAGTCCAGCCGGACACCCGGGCCGACCTCGAATTCCCGTTGTGCCGCGGGAAGCTCGAACCGATGCAAGGTGCCACTCTGCGGCTGCCAGCCCGCCGCGGGGTCCTCGGCGTAGAGCCGGACCTCGATCGCGTGGCCCCGCGTCTCCGGCTCGCCGATCGGGAGGTGCTCGCCCTCGGCGATCCGCAGCTGCAGCGAAACCAGGTCGAGGCCGGTCGTGGCCTCGGTGACCGGATGCTCGACCTGGAGCCGGGTGTTCATCTCCAGGAAGTAGAACCGCCCGTCGGGACCGGCGAGGAACTCGACCGTCCCGGCGCCGACGTAGTCGATCGCCTGCGCGGCCTTGCGAGCGGCGTCGAACAGCTCCTCCCGCATGGCCTCGTCGACGAACGGCGACGGCGTCTCTTCGACGACCTTCTGGTGGCGGCGCTGGATCGAGCACTCGCGCTCCCCCACCGCCCACACCGTGCCGTGGGTGTCGGCGAGCACCTGGACCTCGATATGACGGCCGGTCTCCAGGTACCGCTCGCAGAACACGGTCGGGTCGCCGAACGCCGACGCGGCCTCCGCGCTCGCGCCTTCGACGGCCTCGGCCAGTTCGCCGAGCGAGCGCACGACACGCATACCGCGTCCGCCACCTCCGGCGGAAGCCTTGACCAGCAAGGGAAGGTCGGCCTCGGTGACTTCGGCCGGGTCCAATTCGGACAGGATCGGAACGCCGGCCTCGGCCATCATCCGTTTGGACTCGACCTTGGAGCCCATGCTCTCGATGGCTTCCGGCGGCGGGCCGACCCAGGTGAGTCCCGCGTCGGCCACGGCGCGGGCGAACCCGGCGTTCTCCGACAGGAAGCCATAACCGGGGTGGATCGCGTCGGCGCCGGTCTCCACGGCCGCCTTGATCAGCAGTTCGGCTCGCAGGTACGTGTCGGCGGGCGCGTTGCCCGGCAAGCGGACGGCGACATCCGCCTCGGCGGTGTGCGGCGCGTCGGCGTCCGCGTCGGAGAACACCGCGACCGTGCCGATCCCGGCGTCGCGGCAGGTGCGGAACACGCGGCGGGCGATCTCACCGCGGTTGGCGACCAGAAGTTTCTCGATCATGCCGCTCACATCCTGAAGACGCCGAAGCCCTCGGCGCCCTTCACTGGTCCATTGTGGATCACGGACAGGCTGAGCCCGAGCACCGTGCGGGTGTCGCGGGGATCGATGATCCCGTCGTCGTAGAGCATCCCGGAGAGGAACATCGGCATCGACTCAGCTTCGATCTGCCCCTCGACCATGGCGCGCATGGCGGCGTCGTGCTCCTCGTTGTACTCCTGCCCCCGCGACGCGGCGGCGGCACGGGCCACGATGGACAGCACGCCAGCCAGCTGCTGCGGCCCCATGACCGCGGATTTCGCGCTGGGCCAGGCGAAGAGGAAGCGGGGATCGTAAGCACGGCCGCACATGCCGTAGTGCCCGGCACCGTAGGAGGCGCCCATGAGCACCGACAGATGCGGCACCTTCGAGTTCGACACGGCGTTGATCATCATCGCGCCGTGTTTGATGATGCCGCTCTGCTCGTACTCCTTGCCGACCATGTAGCCGGTGGTGTTGTGCAGGAAGACCAGCGGTGTGTCGATCTGGTTGGCCAGCTGGATGAACTGCGCGGCCTTCTGCGACTCCTCGCCGAACAGCACACCTTGGGCGTTGGCGAGGATGCCGACGGGGTAGCCGTGAATGCTCGCCCAGCCGGTGGCGAGGCTGCTGCCGTACAAAGGTTTGAACTCGTCGAAGTCCGAACCGTCGGCGACCCTGGCGATCACCTCGCGCGGGTCGAACGGCACCTTCAGGTCGGTGGGCACGATGCCGAGCAGGTCTTCGGCGGAGTACAGCGGCTCGGCGTAGTCCGGCTTCGGCGTCGGGCCCTGTTTGGTCCAGTTGAGCCGTTTGACGATACTGCGCCCGAGCCGGATCGCGTCCTCTTCGTCCGCCGCGAGATAGTCGGCGAGCCCCGAGGTGCGGGCGTGCATTTCGGCGCCGCCGAGCGATTCGTCGTCGGACTCCTCGCCGGTCGCCATCTTGACCAGCGGCGGCCCGCCGAGGAACACCTTCGCGCGTTCCTTGACCATCACGACGTAGTCCGACATGCCGGGCAGGTACGCGCCGCCCGCGGTCGAGTTGCCGAACACCAGCGCGATCGTGGGCACCTTCGCCGCCGAGGACCGCGTGATGTCGCGGAAGATCCGGCCGCCGGGGATGAAGATCTCCTTCTGCGTCGGCAGATCCGCCCCGCCGGACTCGACGAGGTTGATCACCGGCAGGCGGTTCTGCGCGGCGATGTCCGCGGCGCGGTAGCTCTTCTTGGCCGTCCACGGGTTGCTCGCCCCGCCTTTGACCGTCGGGTCGCTGGCGGAGATCATGCACTCGACGCCTTCGACGACGCCGATGCCGGTGATCACGCTGGCGCCGACCTGGTAGTCCGAACCCCACGCCGCCAGGGGCGACAGTTCCAGGAACGGCGAGTCCTCGTCGAGGAGGAGCTCGATCCGCTCGCGGGCCAGCAGCTTGCCGCGTTTGCGGTGCCGGGCGACGTACTTCTCGCCGCCACCCGCGATCGCCTTGGCGTGCTCGCCGTCGATCTCGGCGAGTTTGCCGAGCATGGACTCGCGGTTCGCCGCGAACTCCTCGCTCCTTGAGTCCACAGTAGACCTGATCGTGCTCATGCGGTGTATCCCAGTCGCTTCGCGGCCAAGCCGGTGAGGATCTCGTTGGTCCCGCCGCCGATACCGAGGATGCGCACGTCACGGTAGTGACGCTCCACTTCGGACTCCCGCATGTAGCCGAGTCCGCCGTGCAGCTGCACGGCCTCGTTGACCACCCATTCGGCGGTCTCGACGGCGGTGTTCTTCGCGAAACAGGCTTCGGCGATGACCTCTTCGCCCGCGACGTGCCGCTGCGCGACCTGCCGGGTGTAGGTGCGGGCGACGTCGATCTTGCGGGCCATCTCGGTGAGCTTGTGCTGCACCAGCTGACGGGAGATCAGCGGGCGGCCGAAGGTCTCGCGCAGGCGGCACCAGTCCAAGGTCAGGTCGAGTGCCCGCTGCGCGTGCGCGTAGCCCTGCACGGCCAGCGAGACCCGCTCGGTGACGAACTGGGTGGCGACCTGCGCGAAGCCGCTGTTCTCGGCGCCGATCAGGTTCTCCGCGGGTACCCGGGCATCCACATAGGACAGCTCGGCGGTGTCCGAGCAGAGCCAGCCCATCTTCTCCAGCTTGCGGGAGACGGTGAAGCCTGGTGTACCGCGCTCGACGACGATCAGCGAGATCCCGTGGGCGCCTGCTTCACCGGTGCGGACCACGGTGGTCACGAAGTCGGCGCGGCAGCCCGAGGTGATGAAGGTCTTGGCGCCGTTGATGACGTACTCGTCGCCCTCGCGCACCGCCGTCGTGCGGATCCCGGCGACATCGGAGCCGCCGTCGGGTTCGGTGACCGCGAGCGAGCCGATCTTGGCGCCCTCCAGTGTCGGCCGGACCCAGCGTTCGATCTGCACCGGATCCCCGGCCGCCGCGATATGCGGGACGGCGATACCGCAGGTGAACAGCGAGGCGAACAGGCCACCGGAACCGCCCGCGTAGTGCAGTTCCTCGGCGATGACGACGGCGTCGAGATAGTCGCCGCCCCCGCCGCCGACCTCCTCGGGGAAGCCGACGCCGAGCAGCCCGAGTTCCCCGGCCTTGCGGTGCAGGTCGCGGGGCAGTTCGCCCTCGCGTTCCCAGTCTTCGAGGTGCGGCAGGATCTCGGTTTCGGCGAACCGCCGGACGGTCTTGCGCAGTTCCGCGCGTTCCGGCGTGGCGAAGGGGTCGGTCACAGGAGGGCCTCCGGGATGTCGATCTCGCGGGAGCGCAGCCATTCCCCGAGCGCCTTCGCCTGCGGGTCGAACCGCGCCTGCGACGCGACGCCCTCGCCGAGGATGCCTTCGACGACGAAGTTGACCGCCCGCAGGTTCGGGAGCAGATGCCGCCGGACCTCAAGATCCGCGGTCTCCGGGAGCAGCAGTTTGAACTCGGTGACGGTGAGCCGGTGCGCGAGCCAGCGCCACGCCTCGTCGGAACGCGCCCAGACGCCGACGTTCGCGTTGCCGCCCTTGTCTCCGCTGCGGGCACCTACGACCTTGCCGAGCGGTGCCCGCCGGACCTGCGCCTGAGTGAACGGTGCCGGCATCGGCCGCTCATCGTCCACTTCGGACAGAGGCAGTGTTTCGGTGGCGGGCGTGATGTCGCGGCGCGTTCCGTCCGGCAGGACGGCAATGTGCGGGACCTCGTGCGCGTCGACGAACGCGGGCCGGTACACGCCGTAGGGCGAGGCGGCCGCGGGCGGCGCGGTGACATGGAACCCGGGGTAGCTCGCCAGCGCGAGTTCGATCGCCGCGCCGCTGAACGCGCGCCCCGCGACCTCCGGATCGGCGTCCTTCACCGCGACGTGCAGCAGCGCGCTCGCCTGCTGCTCGGTTTCGGCGTCGGGCCGGTCGGTGCGGGCCAGAGTCCACTTGACGTCGGCGGGCGGGCGGGCCTTGAGCGCGCCTTCGAGTTGTTCCTTGACCAGAGCGGCTTTCGCCTCGATGTCGAGTCCGGTGAGGACGAACGTCGTCTCGTTGCGGAAACCGCCGAGCCCGTTCAGGCAGACCTTGAGCGTCGGAGGCGGCGGCTCGCCCGTGACGCCACTGATCCGGACGCGGTCCGGGCCGTCCTCGGTGAGGGTCAGCGTGTCGAACCGCGTCGTGACGTCCGGCCCGGCGTAGCGGGCGCCGGTGATCTCGTAGAGCAGTTGCGCGGTCACGGTTCCGGCGTTCACGACACCGCCGGTGCCGGGGTGTTTGGTGATCACGCTGGAGCCGTCGGCGGAGATCTCGGCGATCGGGAACCCCGGGACGCCGATCTCGTGCTCGGTGAAGAAGGCGTAGTTGCCGCCGGTGGCCTGCGTCCCGCATTCGATCACGTGCCCGGCGGCGACCGCACCGGCCAGAGCGTCGTAGTCGTCGCGCGCCCAGCCGAAACGCGCGGCGGCCGGGCCGACGATCACCGACGCGTCGGTGACGCGTCCGGTCACCACGATGTCGGCGCCCGCGTTCAGGCATTCCGTGATCCCCCACGCGCCGAGATAGGCGTTGGCGGTCAAGGTCTTGCCGAAGCCGAGCTCTTCGGCGCGCTGAATGAGGTCGTCGCCCTCGACGTGCGCGATCGCGACGTCGACGCCGAGTTTCGCGGCGAGTTCGCGGAGCGCGTCCGCGAGCCCGGCGGGGTTGAGCCCACCGGCGTTCGCGACGATCTTGACGCCTTTTTCCTTGGCCAGCGCGAGATTCTGTTCCATCTGACGCAGGAAGGTCTTGGCGTAACCGCGATTCGGGTCCTTCATCCGGTCGCGGCCGAGGATGAGCATGGTCAGCTCGGCGAGGTAGTCGCCGGTCAGCACGTCGAGCGGGCCGCCGGTCAGCATCTCGTGGACCGCGGAGAACCGGTCGCCGTAGAACCCGGACGCGTTGCCGATGCGGATCGGGGCCGCGGTCATGCGAACTGTCCCGGCCGTCGCCCGGCCCCGGGAGGCCCGGCGAACGCCTGCGCGATCCCCAGCCATTCCTCGACGTCCTTGCCCGTGGCGACCAGATCGGTGTCGTCGGGGTGACGGCGCTGGGTGATCACGAGGCAGAAGTCGACCGCGCTCCCGGTGAGCCGCTGTCCGGCGTCCTCCGGCCCGAAAGCCCAGGTGGTGCCGTCGGGCGCGGCCAGCTCGACACGGAATTCCCCGGTGGGCGGCGCGAGCGAGTTGAGCTTGTACGCGAAGTCACGGGTGCGGGTGCCGAACCGGGCGATATGCCAGATCCTAGCCGTGTTCTCCCGTCCGAGGCCGAGCGCGTCGAAGATGTCCTGGCCGTGCGCCCAGGTCTCCATGAGGCGCGCCGTCACCATGGACGCGGCGCTCATCGGCGGGCCGTACCAGGGGATCTTCTGTCCGTCGGGCACCGCGGCGAGTGCTTCGGCGAGCTCCGCGCGACCGGCGCGCCACTGCTCCAGCAACTCGCGGGGCGGCGTCTTCGCGCCCTCGGTGGCCCCGTCGTCGACGTAGGACTCCCCTGTCGCGAGCAGCCCTTCGATCTCGGCCTGCCACTCGGCCTCGGATCCGCGCGCCGCGATCAGCGCCTTCTTGTCCGTCCAGGCCAGATGGGCGATCTGATGGGCGATCGTCCAGCCTTCCGCCGGGGTCTGCCGCGCCCAGTCCGACGCGGGCAGCTCCGCCACCACGTCGTCGATGGCCTGCGATTCCGCCGCGAGATCCCCAAGGATCACGCCCAGGTCAGCCATGCCCGCCTCCTCGCGTCTCCTCCAGGCTGGCACCCCGCACCAGAAAAATCAAGCACGCCTGATTGTTTTCCTCGGGGCCGAAGGGGCCCTTCACCGCATGCGACGCGGCGAAGGGCCCCTTACCTGCATGTCACGCGAGGAAGGGCCCCTTCAGCCCCGCTCGAATTCCCGGATCAGCACCGGGTACTGCTCCCCGCCGTGCCCGGCGGCGATCGCCCGGTCGGCCATCGCCTTGAACAGCTTCGGCAGTTCGGCGTTCACCCCCAGCGCCTCGCATTCCTCGACCAGATGCGCCATCGTCCGCGCGTCGGTCTCCAAGGCCGCCACCTCGGCGGGGAAGGAACCCTTGTCGACCTGTTCCGCGTAGCCGGGCAGCCAGCCCGCCACTCCGACAGCGATCTGCTGCGCGAACGGCGCGTACGTCGCGGCGTCGACACCGGCCGTCTTGAGCATCGCGGTGCCCTGAAGCCACGCGTTGAGGACGCTCCACATCATCGTCAGGCCGGCGACGTCGTACAGGGACGCCAGCCCGGCGTCCTCTCCGAGGTAGCTGATCGTGCCGAGCGCACCGAGGTCGAAGTCCGGCCGCGGTCCGCTCAAAAGGATCACCGCCTCGTCGGTCCCGATCGACGACGGGATGGCCATGATCGCGCCGTCCAGGTAGTGGGCGCCCTGTTTTTCGGCCCAGGCGGCGGTTTCCCGCGCTTGCGCGGAGTCACCCGAAGTCAGGTTGACCAGTTTCGTGCCCTTCAGACCGGCATCTCCGAGCAGTTCCCGCACGGCGGAGTAGTCGGTGAGGCACAGGATCGTCACGCCGCCCGAGCCGAGCGCGTCGCCGATCGTGGGCGCGAGCCTGGCGCCTTCGGCCACGAGCGCGTCCGCCTTGGCGGCCGTCCGGTTCCACACGGTCGTGGGATGCCCCGCCTTCAGGAACGCGCGGGCGAGCGCGGTGCCAATGAGACCGAGGCCGACGATCGATATCGGGGTGTTCACGTTGTCCGTCATGGCACGATCGTCAACGTTGATACCGGTATGAAGGTCAAGTGGGGAAAGCGATGAAGATCGGTGAACTGAGTCACCGGACGGGCGTCAACGCCCATCAGTTGCGCTACTACGAGGCACAAGGACTCCTGGAGGCGAGCCGCGGCACGAACGGCTATCGCGAGTACGACGAGACGGCTTTGCTACGGGTGAAGCAGATCCGCCATCTGCTCGCCGCGGGCCTGTCGTCGGAGGACATCGCCTATCTGCTCCCCTGCGCGATCGGCGAGGAACCCGAGCTGATCGGCTGCCCCGAACTGCTGGCCGCGATGCGCGAGCGGCTCGGCCGCCTGGACGAGCAACTGGCCAAGCTGACGCGGTCGCGCGACGCGCTGGCCGAGTACATCGTCGTGGCGGAGCGGGTCGGCGCCGAGACCTACCCGCCCTTCGACGGCGCCGTCGCATGAACGAGGCGATCCGGCTACGGGAGCAAGGTACCGACGAGGCACGCCTGCGGCTGATCGAGCTGGCAGAGAAGAACCCGCGGGACGCCGTGATCGCCTACCAAACCGCGTGGGCGCACGATTCGGCAGGCTTGGAAGCCGAAGCGGCCCCGTTCTACGAACAGGCGCTCGCGGGCGACGGTCTGTCCACAGAGGACAGACACGGGGTGTTCGTCGGACTCGGCAGCACGTACCGCGTCCTCGGCCGGTACGACGAGTCGCTGGCGACCTTGCGACGCGGACTCGGCGAGTTCCCGGACGACGCGGCACTCAGGACGTTCCTCGCGATGGCGCTCTACAACGTCGGTGAGGCGCGCGAGGCGGCGGGAACCCTGTTGAAGGTGCTCGCGGCGACCAGCGCGGACGACGGTGTCCAGCGGTACCGGCGAGCGGTCGAGTACTACGCGGACCATCTGGACGACGTCGAATGAGCCTTGTTGACACCTTGTCAACACTGGTACTTTCACGCTATGAGCGCGTACGCCGAAATCACCTACGAGGTCGAAGACCGCATCGCGACGGTCACGCTCAACCGGCCCGAGGCCCGCAACGGCTACACCATCCGCATGGCCGACGAGCTCGGCGACGCGATGGACCGGGCCGACCGCGACGAGGACGTCCGGGTGGTGATCCTGACCGGCAACGGCAAGGATTTCTCGGTGGGCGCAGACCTCACGCAAGGTGGTTTCGACTTCGATCCGGAGGCCGGGCCCGACGCGGCGTGGCAGGAGCCGGCGGGACGCTGCTCGAAGCGGATCTTCACGATGAACAAGCCGGTGATCGCGGCCCTGCGGGGCGCGGCCGTCGGCGGCGGCATCACGATCACGCTGTCGTGCGACTACCGCCTCGCGGCCACGGACTCCCGGTTCGGTTTCGTGTTCGTCCGCCGCGGGATCTACCCCGAAGGCGCGTCCGCCTGGTTCCTCCCCCGGCTCGTCGGGATGGGCACGGCACTCGACTGGATGATCAGCGGCCGCGTCTTCGGCGCCGAGGAAGCGAAGACCGCCGGACTGGTCCACAGTGTTCACGAGCCCGAGGAAGTGCTCGGCAAGGCCCGCGAACTGGCTCGCGAGATCGCCGCGACCACGTCGCCGGTCTCGGTGGCCGTGACCAGGCAGCTGCTGTACCGGATGGCGAGCGCCGCGTCGCCATTCCCCGTGCACGAGCTCGACTCCCGGCTGATCGGCGGCCTGGGCTCCAGCCCGGACGCGGTCGAAGGGGTCGTGTCCTTCCTGCAGAAGCGACCACCGGAGTTCTCCATGCGCGTCGACACCGACCAGCCCGCCTACCTGCCATGGCTGAACAAGTGACCGCCTATCCCCCGGAACCCTGGAACCTGGCAGGGCAGGCGTACCTGTCGATCTGGCGTGTCCCGGTGAGCGAACTGCCCGCACTGCCCGGCGAGGCCGAACCGATCGTGGTCGGCGGCCGCGCGCAAGTGTTCACAGCCTGGGTCGACTACCAGGAACCCGGACAGCTCCAGTACCACGAGCTGCTGGCGACGGTCGCGGTCCGCGGCGAACGCCTCTCCAGTTCCATCACCGGCATCTGGGTCGACAGCGAGGTCTCGCTCGCCGGCGGGCGGGCGCTATGGGGCATCCCCAAGGATCTCGCCGCGCTCGACTTCGCCCACGGGCGGACCTTCACCGCCTCGGCGGCCACCCAGGAAGACTGGATCGCGACGGCGGCCTTCACCCCTCGCCCGAGCCTCCCGGTGCGGATGCCCGCGGCCTTCGACGTCGTCCAAATGCTGGACGGTCGTCTCAAAAGGAGCCCCGTCCGGGCGAAGGCTCGACCTTGTCCGGCGGCCGCGGACTGGCGGATCAACGAGTCCGGGCCGTTCGGCTTTCTCGCCGGTCAGCGGCCGGTCCTGAGCGCCTGCCTGCGCGATTTCAAGCTCGTCTTCGGCGGTTGACCAGCCGCGCTGCGTGATCGTCTAACCCGCCAGGGTGAGACCGCGACACGCCACCCATTGGGGCACGTGCAGCCTCCGACCCCTACATGTAGTCTCTGGGAACCGGCACCGCCCAGCGACGGGGAGACCGCTCGGGAGCGGTGGTCGGACAGCTTTGTGAACGTGCAGCGCACGGCCTCGTGAGGCCTTGTGGTGCTTCAACGCGCCTTTTTTCAGAGACAGTGGAGACTACGTATGTCAGTGGAAACCGGTCAGCGGCCGCCCTCGTCCTCGGACACGACGCCCGCGACCGTGCGAGTCATCCGGCGGGACGGCAGCGTGTCCCCCTTCGACGCGAACAAGATCTCGGTCGCCGTGACCAAGGCCTTCCTCGCCGTCGAGGGCGGTGACGCGGCCGCCTCGTCGCGGATCCACCACCTGGTCAAGGAGCTGACCGAGCAGATCGAGACCACCCTGCTCCGCCACGCCGGTCCCGAGACCGCGCTGCACATCGAGCAGATCCAGGACATCGTCGAGCTCGCGCTGATGCGCGGCGAGCACCACAAGGTCGCCCGCGCGTACGTCCTGTACCGCGAGGAACGCGCGAAGGCCCGTGAGGCCGAGAAGCCCGCGTCGTCCGACGTCGCCATCAGCGTCAAGGCGGCCGACGGCTCGCTCCGCCCGCTCGACTGGGCCCGCGTCTCGCACGTCGTCGGCGAGGCCGTCGCCGGCCTCGACGACGTCTCGGCCGAGCCGGTGCTGGCCGAGGCCAAGCGCAACCTCTACGACGGCATCAGCGCCGACGAGCTCGCCCTCGCCCAGATCATGGCCGCGCGCGTGCTCGTCGAGCAGGAGCCGAACTACTCCTACGTCAGCGCCCGCCTGCTCGCGGACAAGCTCCGCGGCGAGGCGCTCAGCTACCTCGCGGGTGTCCCGCAGCTGGCCAGCCAGGACGAGATGACCACCCGGTACCCGCAGTACTTCCGGGACTACCTCAAGCGCGCCATCGAGCTGGAGCTGGTCAACCCCGAGCTCCAGACCTTCGACCTGGACAAGATCACCGCCGCGATCCACGCCGAGCGCGACCTCGACTTCGGCTTCCTCGGCCTGCAGACCCTGTACGACCGGTACTTCCAGCACCACGACGGTGTCCGGTTCGAGCTGCCGCAGGCGTTCTTCATGCGCGTCGCGATGGGGCTGGCGATCCGCGAGGACGACCGTGAGGCTCGTGCCATCGAGTTCTACGAGCTGCTCTCGACGTTCCACTTCATGGCGTCCACCCCGACGCTGTTCAACTCGGGCACCACGCGCCCGCAGCTGTCGTCCTGCTTCCTGACCACCGTCGACGACGACCTGGACTCGATCTTCCAGGCGTACAAGAACAACGCGCTGCTGGCGAAGTACTCGGGCGGTCTCGGCAACGACTGGACCCCGGTCCGCGGTCTCGGCGCGCACATCAAGGGCACCAACGGCCAGTCGCAGGGGGTCGTGCCGTTCCTCAAGATCGCCAACGACACCGCGGTCGCGGTGAACCAGGGGGGCAAGCGCAAGGGCGCGGCCTGCGCGTACCTCGAGACCTGGCACGTGGACATCGAGGAATTCCTCGACCTGCGCAAGAACACCGGTGACGACCGTCGTCGTACGCACGACATGAACACCGCGAACTGGGTGCCGGACGAGTTCCTGCGCCGCGTCGAGGCCGACGCGCAGTGGACGCTGTTCTCGCCGAACGAGACCCCGGACCTGCACGACCTCTACGGCAACGCGTTCGCCGAGCGCTACCGCGAGTACGAGGCCGCCGCCGAACGCGGTGAGCTGAAGGTGTTCCGCAAGGTCCGCGCGGTCGACCTGTGGCGCCGCATGCTGACCATGCTGTTCGAGACCGGCCACCCGTGGATCACCTTCAAGGACCCGTGCAACCTGCGCTCGCCGCAGCAGCACGTTGGTGTCGTGCACTCGTCCAACCTGTGCACCGAGATCACCCTGAACACCACCACCGACGAGGTCGCGGTCTGCAACCTCGGCTCGGTGAACCTGCTCAAGCACGTCACCCCCGAGGGCTTGGACACCAAGCGTCTCGAGAAGACCGTGCGCACCGCGGTCCGCATGCTCGACAACGTGATCGACATCAACTTCTACACGATCCCGGAGGCGCGCCGCTCCAACCTGCGTCACCGCCCGATCGGCCTCGGCCTGATGGGCTTCCAGGACGCGCTGTTCGAGATCGGTGTCCCGCTGTCCTCGGCCGAGGCCGTCCAGTTCGCGGACACCAGCATGGAGCACATCAGCTACTACGCGATCTCGGCTTCGACCGACCTCGCGGAGGAGCGCGGCCAGTACCAGACGTTCGAGGGTTCCTTGTGGAGCAAGGGAATCCTGCCGATCGACTCGATGCAGCTCCTGATCGACGCCCGCCAGGGCGACGCGCTCGACGTCGACACCTCGTCCACTTTGGACTGGGCGCCGCTGCGCGAGCGGGTCAAGACCGTCGGTATGCGCAACTCCAACGTGATGGCGATCGCGCCGACCGCGACGATCTCCAACATCTGCGGGGTCGGGCAGTCGATCGAGCCGCTGTTCCAGAACCTGTTCGTCAAGTCGAACATGTCCGGTGACTTCACCGTGGTGAACCCGCACCTGGTCCGCTCGCTCAAGGAGCGCGGGCTGTGGGACGAGGTCATGGTGTCGGACCTGAAGTACTTCGACGGCAGCCTCGGCCAGATCGACCGCGTGCCGGACGACCTGAAGGCGCTGTACGCGACCGCGTTCGAGATCGAGTCCAAGTGGCTGGTGGACGCCGGTTCGCGGCGCCAGAAGTGGATCGACCAGGCTCAGTCGCTGAACCTGTACATCGCGGCGCCCAGCGGCCGCAAGCTCGACGAGCTGTACCGCTACGCCTGGCACAAGGGCCTCAAGACCACGTACTACCTGCGGGCGCGGTCCGCGACGCACGTGGAGAAGAGCACCCTGCGCGGCACCGACGGCAAGCTGAACGCGGTCTCGGCCACCCCGGCCCCCGCCGCACCCGCTTCGCCGAAGCCCGCCGCCGCTCCGGCTCCCGCCGCTTCGCCCGCCCCGTCGGCTTCGGCCGCGGTGTCGCCGTCGCCCGCCGCCGCGGTCCCGGCGGCCTCGGTCCCGGCCGCGGTTCCCGCCGCCAAGCCGGAGCCGAAGGAGATGCCGAAGGTCTCGGACGTCGACTTCGTCGCCACCGAAGGCGCCGCCTGCCGGATCGACGACCCCGACTGCGAAGCCTGCCAGTGACCCCTCGTGAGTGATCTGGGTCGTTCCGACGACCCAGATCACTCACGACCCCCAACTTCCGAAGTGAGCCTCCATGACCACCTTTGACGCCTCCACCGACGCCACGGGCCTCGGTGAGATCGAAGTCGGCGCCGCCCGCATCAACGTCGACGACAAGCGGATGATCAACGCCCGCGCCGACGTCAACCAGCTGCTGCCGATGAAGTACACCTGGGCGTGGGAGAAGTACCTCGCCGGCTGCAACAACCACTGGATGCCGACCGAGGTCGCCATGCAGGCCGACATCGCGCTGTGGAAGTCGCCCGACGGCCTCACCGAGGACGAGCGCACCATGCTCAAGCGCAACCTCGGCTTCTTCGCCACCGCGGAATCGCTGGTGGCCAACAACATCGTGCTCGCGGTGTACCGGCAGATCACCAACCCCGAATGCCGCCAGTACCTGCTGCGCCAGGCGTTCGAGGAGGCCGTGCACACGCACACCTTCCAGTACATCTGCGAGAGCCTCGGCCTGGTCGAGGGCGAGCTGTTCAACATGTACCGCGAAGTTCCGTCCATTTCGGACAAGGACACGTGGGCGCTGAAGTACACGCAGAACCTGGAGAACCCGGACTTCGAGACCGGCACCCCGGAAGCCGACCAGAACTTCCTGCGTGACCTCGTCGCGTTCTACGTGATCTTCGAGGGCATGTGGTTCTACACCGGCTTCGCGCAGATCCTGTCGCTCGGCCGCCGGAACAAGATGGTCGGCATCGCCGAGCAGTACCAGTACATCCTGCGCGACGAGTCGATCCACCTGAACTTCGGCATCGACTGCATCAACCAGATCAAGATCGAGAACCCGCACCTGTGGACCGAGGAGTTCCAGGCCGAGGTCCGCACCATGCTGACCGAGGCTTGCGAACTCGAGGTCGCCTACGCCCGCGACACCATGCCGCGCGGCATGCTCGGGCTGTCGGCCGAGCTGATCGAGCAGTACATGCACTTCATCACCGACCGGCGGGCGCAGCAGATCGGTCTCGCGCCGATCTTCGGCGAGACGGAGAACCCGTTCCCGTGGATGTCGGAGGCGATGGACCTCAAGAAGGAGAAGAACTTCTTCGAGACCCGCGTCATCGAGTACCAGTCCGGTGGCGCCCTCGACTGGGACTGATCCCCCGTCCGTAGTACATGAAGGCCCCCTTCCTTGCGCCTAGGTACAGGAAGGGGGCCTTCATGTACTTCTACTTCGCGGTACGCTCCAAGGTGCTACTGGTTCGCCCGACCTCCCAGGCCGGGTGAGGTAACAGGGAACCCGGTGCGAATCCGGGACTGCCCCGCAGCGGTATGTGGGAACGAAAGCCGTCACCGTGCGAGACACGGTAAAGCACTGGGACATGGCGCCCCGGGAAGCGACGGCCGGTAGGAGCGAGCGAGTCGCCCACGAGTCCGAAGACCTGCCCGTGGTACGCGCGCCGACGGCGTGCGTGAGTCCGGGCCTCGTGGGATGGGCACGACCGAACGGCGGTCACTCCTGCGCGCGCTCCGGGCTCCGACGACAAGCTCGCGAGGAGAGAGCTGTGACCGAAATCGGCACGACAGTGCTGGGCTACCCCCGGATCGGACCGGACCGGGAACTCAAGCGTTCACTCGAACGCTACTGGGCGGGCAAGATCGACGAGGCCGAATTGCTCGGCACCGGCCGCGCGCTGCGCACCCGCACCTGGCGAGAGCTCAAGGACGCGGGGCTGGACTCCGTCCCCTCCAACACGTTCTCCCATTACGACCAGGTGCTCGACACCACCGAGCTGTTCGGAGCGCTGCCGGAACGCTTCACCACGCTCGGCCTCTCATCGCTCGACACCTACTTCGCCGCCGCACGCGGGGTGCAGGACGCGCCGGCGATGGAGATGACGAAGTGGTTCGACACGAACTACCACTACATCGTCCCCGAGCTCGGCCCGGACACGAGGTTCTCGCTCACCGGCACCAAGCCGCTCGACGAGTACCGCGAAGCCCGCGCGATCGGCGTCGAGACCCGGCCGGTACTGGTGGGCCCGGTGACGTTCCTACTGCTCGCGAAGCCGGCCGAGGCCGCGCCGGAGGGCTTCCGCCCACTGGAGCTGCTCGACAACCTTCTCGACGGTTACGTCGAACTACTGCGGCGTCTGCACGACGAAGGCGTCGAGTGGGTGCAGTTCGACGAGCCCGCCTTCGCCGCGGATCGCAGCGAGCGGGAACTCAACGCGCTCATCCGCGCCTACCACCGGCTCGCGAAGGAGACCGTGCGGCCGAAGATCCTGGTCGCCGGGTACTTCGGCGGGCTCGGGCGCGGCCTCGGCGTGCTCGCCCGCTCCCCGATCGACGCCATCGCGGTCGACCTCGTCACCGATGAGTCCTTTGTGGACTCCGTCGCCACCGAACCCGCCTTGCGGGACAAGGAGGTTCTGGCCGGCGTCGTGGACGGGCGCAACGTCTGGCGCACCGACCCGACCCGCGCGCTCAGCCGGGCGGCGACGTTGCTCGGCACCGCGAAATCGGTCAGCGTGTCGACGTCCTGCTCATTGCTTCACGTGCCCTACGACGTCGAGCGGGAAGACGGGCTCCACCCGCGTCTCAAGGGCTGGCTCGCTTTCGCCAGGCAGAAGGTCGACGAGGTAGTCCTGCTCGGGCGCGCGCTGCAGGAAGAGGGCATCGACCTTTCAGCCGCTCGTGCCGCGGCCACGGATCGTGCGACGGCGGCCGACCTGGCCGACAGCGGGGTACGCGCGCGGCTGGAAGCGTTGCGGCCGGAGGACACCATCCGCTCCCCCTATGCCCGGCGCGCGACGGCTCAGCAGGCCGCGCTGAAGCTGCCGCCGTTGCCGAGCACGACGATCGGCTCGTTCCCGCAGACCACCGACGTCCGCAAGGCGCGGGCCGCGCACAAGGCGGGTTCGCTGGACGACGCGGGCTACGAAGCCGCGATGAAGGCGGAGATCGAGCGCGTCATCAGGCTCCAGGAAGACCTCGGCCTCGACGTGCTGGTGCACGGTGAGCCAGAACGCAACGACATGGTGCAGTACTTCGCCGAGCGGCTGGCCGGTTTCGCGGCCACCGACTTCGGCTGGGTGCAATCCTACGGTTCGCGCTGCGTCCGGCCGCCGATCCTGTACGGCGACGTCTCACGTCCGGAGCCGATGACGGTCGAGTGGGCACGCTACGCGCAGAGCCTCACCGGCAAACCCGTCAAGGGCATGCTGACCGGGCCGGTGACGATCCTCGCGTGGTCGTTCGTCCGCGACGATCAGCCGCTGGGCGAGACCGCCCGTCAGGTGGCGCTGGCCATCCGCGACGAGGTGCACGACCTGCAGGAGGCGGGTATCCGCGTGATCCAGGTCGACGAGCCGGCGCTGCGGGAGCTCCTCCCCCTGCGCGCGGCGGCGCACGAGGCGTACTTCGCGTGGGCGGTTTCGTCGTTCCGGCTGGCGACGTCCGGGATCGACGACGCCACGCAGATCCACACGCATATGTGCTACTCGGAATTCGGTGAGGTGGTCAAAGCGATCGACGCGCTCGACGCCGACGTCACCAGCATCGAGGCCGCGCGGTCGAAGATGGAGGTCGTCACCGACCTGGGCGCGGCGGGCTTCGGCCGCGGCGTCGGACCGGGTGTCTACGACATCCACTCGCCGCGTGTCCCCGGTGCCGACGAAGTCAGCGGCCTGCTGCGGACCGCCGTCGGCGCCGTGCCCGCCGAGCGGATCTGGGTCAACCCGGACTGCGGCCTGAAGACCCGCGGGTACGCCGAGGTCGAACCGGCCCTGCGGAACCTGGTCGCCGCGGCCCGCACGGTCCGCTCCGAACTCGCCTGACCGGTCCGTGAAGGCCTCCTTCCCTACCCTCAAGGTAGTAAAGGAGGCCTTCACGGAACTTCCACCGGGGTATTGTCAACGCGTCAATAAGGGTGCGATGGTGGAGCGGTAACCGGTCTCAGCGGGGAGATGGTCACCATGGCGAACGCCGTCGAAAAGGTCACCGGGGCGCTGCGCGAGCGGGTTCCGCCGCTCACCTCGATTCCCCTGCCGCGTTCGGTCGACCAGCGCTGGCTCGGCGCGACCTGGCCGGTCCGCGAACTCGCGCCCGCCCCGCCGGGCCTCAAACCCGTCCTCGGCGACGAAGGCCCGCCGGTCATCGGGCACGCGCTGGACTTCATGCGCTTCGGCATCGAGTTCGGCCTCAAACGCTACGAGACCTACGGACCGGTGTCGTGGATGGGCGCGTTCGGGCGCCGTATCGTCGCGCTCTCCGGCCCGGAGGCCACCCAGATCGCGCTGGTGAACAAGGACAAGGCCTTCTCCCAGGAGGGCTGGAAGTTCTTCATCGAGCAGTTCTTCGACCGCGGCCTGATGCTGCTCGACTTCGGCGAGCACCATCTGCACCGCCGGATCATGCAGGCGGCCTTCACCCGGCAACGGCTCACCGGTTACGTCGACCAGATGGGGCCGGCCCTGCGTGCCGGCATCGCCGCGTGGGCGGACCGGCCGAACCCGCGGATCTACTGGTCCCTCAAGCAGCTCACGCTCGACGTCGCGACACGCGTGTTCATGGGCATGAGTTCCGGCGACGACGCGGCCGCGATCAACCGCGCGTTCGTGAACTCCGTGCGCGCGGGCACGGCCATCGTGCGGTTCCCCGTTCCCGGCGGCCGCTGGGCGGCGGGCCTGCACGGCCGCAAGGTCCTCGAACGCTACTTTTCGGCGAACCTGCCCGCGAAACGGGCCGGCGACGGCGAAGACCTCTTCACCGCGTTGTGCCACGCCACCACCGAAGACGGTGACCGCTTCACCGACGCCGACGTCGTCAACCACATGATCTTCCTGATGATGGCCGCGCACGACACCTCGACGATCACCAGCGCCGCCGCCGTCTACCACCTGGCAAAGAACCCCGAGTGGCAGGAACGCGCGCGTCAGGAGTCCCTCGCGCTCGGCGACGACGTGCCGGACATCGAGGCACTGGAGACCCTGACGACGCTGGACCTGGTGATCAAGGAAGCGCTGCGGCTGGTGGCCCCGGTTCCTTCCCTGGCAAGGAAGACCGTGAAGGACACCGAGGTCCTCGGGCATTTCATTCCCGAAGGGACACTCGTCGGGGTTTCCCCCACCGTCAACCACTTCTCGCCCGAGCACTGGACCGACCCGATGCGATTCGACCCGGACCGCTTCGGCGAAGACCGCCGCGAGGACAAGTCGCATCGCTACGCGTGGATGCCGTTCGGCGGCGGGGCGCACAAGTGCATCGGCCTGCATTTCGGGACGTTCGAGGTGAAAGCGCTGCTGCACGAGATGCTGCGGGCGTACCGATGGTCGGTCCCGGAGGGCTACACCGCGCGCTGGGATTACGTGTCACTGCCCGTTCCGGCGGACGGTCTGCCGATCCGCCTGACGTCCCGGTGAGACCACACCACTATCGAGCACTCTTGGTAACTTCCGGTCACCACTCGTGTAGTAGCGATCACCCTTTCAGCCGGTAGACACCCCGGATCGCGCATGGTGGCGTGGCACTACACCCGGTCGGCTCATACCTAGTGTGGGTCCGTGGGCTCGGACACCCGGTCTGAGCTGGCCATCAACCGCGCATGAAGAGGTGAAGTGTGCCCGAACCTGGTTCCGCGCCAGGGTTGGTGGACGTCGCTCGGAGATGGGCCGAGACGCTCGCTGACACTAAAGGAGTATCGCTTCCCAAGGAGCAACTCGAACGGTTCCTGCTCGGCGTCGCCCAGGACGCCGTCCGCGCCGAGCCCGATCACCAGCCCGCTCTGCTGCGCTTCTCCAAGCTCTATTCCGCCTCCCCCATCGGGATCGCGCTGGCCGACTCCGACGGCTCGATCGTCGAAGCGAACGCCGCGCTCGGCAAGCTTCTCGGCTGCCGTCCCGCCGCGCTGCGCGGGCGGAAGATCCCCGATCTCGGCTCCGCCGACCACGACGTCGCCCGCCTGCGGAACGGGCTCTCGCAACTGATGACACTCGGGCAGCCGACCCAGCAGGAACGGCTGCTGATGGACCACAGCGAGGAAGGCACGCTCTGGGTCGACGTGACCCTGACCGACCTTCCCGGTGACCGGCCCGGTTCGACCTACCCCGTGCTGATGGTCTCCGACGCCAACGAGATCCACCTGCTGCAGGAACGGCTGCTGCACCAGAACGTGCACGACGCGCTCACCGGCCTGCCCAACGCCACCGCGTTCGGCAACGCCCTCGAAGCCGCGCTGGCCGGGTCCGGCGGCGAGCAGGTCGCGCTCGTCTATCTCGACGTCGACGGCTTCAAGGTGATCAACGACGGTCTCGGGGCGGGCGTCGGTGATCAGGTACTGCGCGGGGTCGCGAAGAAGCTCACGTCGGTGTTCACCGGCAGGCACAACGGTTCGGTCGCCCGGCTGTCCGGCGACGGGTTCGCCGTCCTGTTGCGCGGCGACTTCACCCCGCCCGAGGTGATCACGCTGGTCGAGCAGGCGTTGGAGGAGCTGGTCGAGCCGATTTACCTCGGCGGGCACGGTATCGGGGTCAGCGCGAGCGCGGGGATCGTCGTCCGCCCGGTCGCCGAAGGCGGTCCCGAAGACCTGCTTCGTGCCGCGGAGATCGCCCTGCACCGCGCCAAGGAAGCGGGCAAGGCGCAGTGGATGCTGTACGACCCGGAACTCGACGCGCGTGACCGGGGCCGCTACCAGCTCGGCGCGGTCATCGCGGGCGCGCTGGAGAACGGCGAGTTCTCGCTGATCTACCAGCCGACGGTGAAGCTCGCGAATCCCGACCAGCTGGCCGCCGTCAACGCCGGGCTGCGCTGGCGTCATCCGGAGAAGGGCGAGCTGGACTCCGACGAGTTCTATCCGCTGGCACAGATCACCGGGATGACCATTCCGCTCGGCCGGTGGCTGCTGGCCGAATCGCTCGCCGCCACCGCGCGATGGCGGAGCAGGTTCGGCGACGCGGCCCCCGACGTCTGCGTGCGGCTGCCGAACCGGCTGGCCATCGAGCCCGATCTGGTCCTGCTGGTCAAGGAACAGCTCGACCGGCACGACCTGCCCGCCCAGGCGCTGCGGCTGTGCACGGACCGCGAGTCCGTGCTGGACGCGAACGGCGAGGTGCTCGACTCCTTCGCCGTACTGGCCGATCTGGGCGCCCAGCTGGTGCTGACCATCTCCGGTTCGGACGATCTGGAGCTGATCCCGCGGCACGGGCTGCCCGTCCGCCACGTGATCCTGTCCGGCGCGGTCGTCGACGCGCTGGCCGACGGCGAGAACGAGGCCGACGTCCGCCACCTGTGCCAGCTGGTCGCCAGGGCCAAGGAGCTGAAACTGCGCATCGGCGCGGAAGGCGTCCACAGCCACGAGCAGGCCGAACGGCTGCGACGGTACGGCGTCCTCGCGGCGCGTGGTTCGTTCATCGCGGATTCCGCGACCGGGGACGAGGTCGACGAGCTCATCGAACGGCACGCCCACTGACGTGGCAGGATCCCGTCCATGGACCAAGGTGACATCGCCCCGGACTTCACGCTGCCCGACGACAAGGGCGAAGAGCGCACGCTGTCGGACTTTCTCTCGTCCGGTCCGGTGGTGCTGTTCTTCTACCCCGCCGCGATGACCAGCGGCTGCACCGCCGAAAGCTGCCACTTCCGCGACCTGGCCGCGGAATTCGCCGAAGTGGGCGCGCACCGCGTCGGCATCAGCCCGGACGCCGTCGCCAAACAGCAGGAATTCTCCGCCAAACACGGCTTCGACTATCCACTGCTGTCCGATGTGGACGGTGTGGTGGCGAAACAGTTCGGCGTGTGGCGCAAATTCAGCCCGCTGCACGCCAAACGGCACACCTTCGTCATCGACACCGACCGCAAGGTGCTCGAAGTGATCAAGAGCGAGTTGAAGTTCACCGTGCACGCCGACAAGGCGCTCGCGGCCCTGCGCGAGCGCAAGACTAAGGACGCTTGAGCCGCCAGAACCTGTTGACACCCGCGCAGGCGGGGGCGAGCGGCGGTTCGGCGGTCTCTTCGCCGATCATCGTGAACCCCAGCCGCGCGGGCACGGCACCGCTCGCGAGGTTCTTCTCGTCGTGCCGGATCTCGACCTCCGGCGCGCCGAGCCGGAAAGCCTCGTCTGCCAAGAGCTTCGCGGCCCTGGTCGCGAAGCCGCGACCGGTGTGGTGCCTGCCGAGCCAGTAGCCGATCTCGATCCGGTCCGGATGCGTGATCATGCCCGCGCCGCCGACGAGATCGTCTCCGGTGAGGATCGCGAAGTCGTAGGTCTTGCCTTCCGCCCAGTTCTTCGCGGTCCGCTCCAGGAAGTCGGCGGCTTCGCGACGGCCGTAACCGTAGGTGGCCCAGATCATCCAGGCGCCGAGATGCGCGGCGGAGTCCCCCGCGACGGCGGCGAGGGTTTCGAGCTGCTCCGGCTTCCAGCGGCGCAGCGTGACGACTTCGTCGGCGAGGGTTTCGGCGGGCGCTTCCATCCGCCCATGGTGACGCGCCGCCGCTTCGGGCGCCTCCGCTTTTCGGGCGCCGGACGGGTTTCGCGGATGTCATGAAAGGGTCGTTCAGGACGTTTTTCGTCCTGAACGACCCTTTCATGACATCCGGACGGGGCACAGGCGCCCGAGGCACGCGAAGGCCCCCGGATGCTATGAACGGTCCGTTCCTTGCAAAATTTGCAAGGAACGGACCGTTCATAGCATCTCGCAGCGGCCGAAGATCAGGTCAGGATCGCGCTGTCCGGAATCTCCGTGTCGTTCTTCAAAGCGTCGAAGAGCAGCTTCGACTTCGTCTTGTCCCAGTTCTCCGCCGAGCCGTTGGTCACCGGCACCGTCGTGGTGACGACGCCGCCCGACGAGATCCCCCGCATCGCCAACGCCAGCCCGACCAGGTTGTGCACGTGGTCGCCCGAATCCATCGTCAGCGCGTCCGGCGCGGTCGACAACAAGGGGAACAGCGAGAACGGGTTCAGCAGCGTGCCGGGGCTGCCGATCTCGCTGACCATCGCGCCGATGAACTTCCGCTGGTTGGCGACGCGGTCGAGGTCCGAGCGCGGAGTGGCCTCGCTGTGCCGCATGCGGACGAACCCGAGCGCCTGCGGGCCCTGCAGATCCTGGCACCCGGCCGGGATCTTGATCTTGGTGAGGGTGTCCTCCATCGGCTTCTCGACACACATGTGGACCCCGCCGATCGCGTCGACGATCTTCGCGAAGCCGCCGAAGCCGATCTCGGCGTAGTGGTCGATGCGCAGGCCGGTCGCGCCTTCGACGGTCTGCGCGAGCAGCGTCGGGCCCCCGATCGAGAACGCCGCGTTGATCTTGTTCTTGCCGTGCCCCGGGATGGTCACCTGCGAGTCGCGCGGGAGGCTCAGCAGGGTCGGCTTGGTGCTGTTGTCCGGGACGTGCGCGATCATGATCGTGTCGGTCCGCTTGCCGCCGCCGGCGGCCTTGGAGTCACCGGTGACCAGCTTCTCCTGCTCTTCGGGCGTCAGCCCGTCCCGGCTGTCGGAGCCCACGATCAGCCAGTTGGTGCCCTCGGCCGCGACGGGGCGGCCGGAGTAGTCGGCCAGCGCGTCGACGCGGTTGATGGAGAATTCCAGGTACACCCACACGCCGGCGAGGAACACCACGAACACGGTCAGCAACGTGAGCAGCACCTTGCCGAAGCCCCAGCGCTTACGCCGCCGCGGCGGGCGCGCGTCGTCCATCGGGCGCCCCGGAGGGGGCTGCGGCGGGCCTGGGCGGCGCGGAGGCGGCCCCGCGGGACGCTCCTGACCTCCGTGCCCCATCGGGGTCGTCCGCTCGTCGTACGGGCTGCTCCCCCGGCCCGGCAGCGGCATCATCTGCGCGGGCTGATGCCGCCGGGGGCGGCCGGACGGCGGCCGTTGTGGCGGCAGCCGTCGCCCTCGGTCGTCGCCTCCATACGTCATGCCGAATCACCCGTCCCGATCTCGCGTGTGGGGCCCAGTCAACCGCAGACCCTAGGTGAAGGACGTACGGCACCCCGCATCGGTTGGGTGGTGCTCACCGTCCGTTTTCGGCGAATCCGAACTGGTGGACCTTGAGATACCCCGAACGGAACCCCGCTTCGGAGTACGCGAGGTAGAACTCCCACATCCGTTTGAAGACGTCGTCGAAGCCCAGTTCGGTGATCTCGCCCCACCGCTGGGTGAACCTCTCCCGCCACAGCCGCAACGTGCGGGCGTAGTCGTGGCCGAACTCGCGCACCCCCTCCAGCCTCAGCCGCGCGTGCTCCAGCAGGCCCTGTTCGACGGAGGTGGTCGACGGGATGAGCCCGCCGGGGAAGATGTACTTGTGCATCCAGGTGTACGAACGGGCCGCGGCGAGCATGCGTTCGTGGTCCATGGTGATGGCCTGGAGTCCCAGCCTGCCGCCGGGCTTCAGCCGTTTCCCGATGGTCTCGAAGAACGTCGGCCAGTACGCCTCCCCGACCGCTTCGATCATCTCGACACTCACCACGGCGTCGTACTCACCGGTGGAGTCGCGGTAGTCGCACAGCCGGACGTCGACGCGGTCGGCGAAACCCGCCGCCGCGACGCGCTCGGTCGCCAGCGCTGCCTGCTCCTCGGAAATGGTCAGTGACGTGACCGTCGCCCCGCGCGCGGCGGCCCGGATCGAGAGTTCGCCCCAGCCGGTGCCGATCTCGAGCACGGTGCTGCCTTCGCGGACGCCGGCGTAGTCGAGGACGCTGTCGATCTTGCGGTGCTGGGCTGCGGTGAGGTCGTCGTCCAGGCCGAACAACGCCGACGAGTACATCATCGACGGGTCCAGGAACGCGCGGAACAGGTCGTTGGACAGGTCGTAGTGGCGATGGATGTTCGCCCGCGCGCCCTCGACGGTGTTCTCCTCGCCGTCCGGGTGCCCGCGGTCGACGAAGCGGCGGAACCGCTGCAGCAGCGGCGGGATGAGCGTCGCCATCCGTTCCGCGAACGGGGTCAGCACCTCGGCGAGCGCGTCGCTCGTCCAGTCGCCGACCATGTACGCCTCACCGAAGCCGATCTTCGCGTCCACGCCGAGACGGTGGAAGAAGGCGGCCGGACGGTTGAGCCGCATCTCGGGCGCGTCCGGTCCGCCCGCGCCCAGCTGTGAGCCGTCGGGCATGCGCACGCGGACGTTCAGCGGGCGCACCGCGTGCCGGAACAACTGCTCGGCGATCCGCGCCCGGAACGGGGAATGCGGTGGGGTGGCCAACCCCGGCCACCGGGTTTCGTCAGGGTTGGGCGGACCGGACGAACCTGCCGTCCGATCGACGCTCGACGTGGACATGGGTACTCCCTCCCGCCCGGTCAGACCGGGATCCGCAGCCGTTCCGAGCTCGGCCGATCCCAGGCCCCGCTCAGTGTTTCGTCAGTGCCCCCGGCTTCGATCAGCTCGAGTGCGAATGCCCGTACGAGGCGGTTCCAGACACGAGACCTTCGCAGCATCGCGTGCCCTTCGCCGCCGATTTCGAACCGCGCCGACCGCGATGTCACCTTTTCGGCGCGTTCGGCGAAAGCGTGTGACGCCACCGGATCGGTCATGCGGTCCTTGGTCCCGTGCGCGATGAGCACGGCGCGGCCGCCGACGGCACCGATGGGTTCACCCGGTGGTGTCCATGGTGCCAATGCGCAGACGCCGATGACGGCCGGATCGTCGGCGACGCGCAGGCCGACCCGTCCCCCCATCGAATGGCCGACGAGGATCACCGGCACACCGGGGTGATCGTCGTGGATCCGCGCCAACGCCCAGCGCGCGTCGGCGAGCGCGTCGGTGCCGTGGTCGTTCCAGCCGTAGACCCGGTTGCGCAGGAGCCGCACCTCGACCCCGTGCCCCCGGCCCGCCCGGTGGACGTCCTTCGCCAGCGGCACCATCCGCTGGTACGCCAGCCGCCACGGCGCCACGCGGGCATGACTGTGCTCCGCGCCGCCGTGCAGTACCAGCACCACGGCTTTCACCTGGCCGCGTACGCGCCAAGTCCGCACCGCGGGATCAGCCTCGCTCACCCTGGACCCTCCAGTCTCCGAAACCCCGGCCGCAGTGATCAGGTCAACCTCGATCATGACCCGATGTATTCCACTTCGGCCATTGGTCCACGCGATACATTCGTCGCTGATCTCCAGACGGAAGGGCGGATGTGGTGAGCACCACCGAACGTTATGCAGACGTCGCCGAACGGCTCGCGGAGGCCGAACGGGGTAATGCGGAGCAGATCCGGAAGTCGGCCGAGCTGATCCTGGGGGTCATCCGGGCCGACGCCCTGGTGTTCACCGCCGGGGCCGGTCATTCGCTGGCCGCGGTCGCCGAGACCTTCTACCGGGCCGGCGGGCTCGCCTGCGTCTACCCGCTCTACCACCCCGAACTGTTGCCGCTGCACGGCGCGCAGCACAGCACCAAGACCGAGCGCCGCTCCGGGCTCGCCGAAGAGGTGCTCGCCGAGCGCGCCCCTGGGCCGGACGACCTGCTGGTGGTGTTCTCGACCTCGGGGGTCAACCCGTACCCGGTCGAACTGGCCGCCGGGGCGCGCAAGCGCGGGGCGTCGGTCATCGCGGTGAGTTCGGCCGCCTCCGTGGCCGCGGCGCCCAAACGCGCGGCCACGACGCTGATCGAAGAGGCGAGCATCGTGCTCGACTCCCACGTCCGTCCCGGCGACTCGAGCTACCCGCCGGAGGCGCCGCGGACCGCACCACTGTCCACTGTGATCAACGCGTTCCTCTGGAACCTCGTACTCGCCGAGGTCGTGGACCTCGGTGCGGCGCAGGGCGTCGACATCCCGCTGTGGCGCAGCTCCAACGTGGACGGTGGCGACGAGGCCAACGCCTCGCTGCTGGCCAAGTACGGCGCGCGGGTCCCGGCATTGCGGTAGCGATTTCGCGGGGGCGAGTCTCTTGACTCGTCCCCGCGGCGCTTCTACGGTCACATACCGACCGGTCGGTGTCCGCAGGAGGTCCGTGCCATGACCGAGATCCACGGTGAGTGCTCGGCGGGCTTCGAACCCGTCCGGGCCGCCTTCGAGGAGAACTTCGCCGGACGCGGAGAGATCGGCGCCGCGTTCTCGGTGACCCGGCACGGCGAGACCGTGGTCGATCTCTGGGCGGGCTGGGCCGATCCGGACCGGACGACACCGTGGCGGGCGGAGACACTCACCAACGTCTGGTCGACCACCAAGGGCATGACCGCGCTCTGCGCCCACCACCTCGCCGACGCCGGCCCGCTCGACATCGACGCGCCCGTCGCGAAGTACTGGCCGGAGTTCGCGGCCGCGGGCAAACAGGACATTCCCGTGCGATGGCTGCTCTCGCACCGCTCCGGGGTGACCGGGATCGGCCTCGACCGGCCGGTGAAGGTCGGGGAACTGTACGACTGGGACCACATCACCGGACTGCTCGCCGCGCAGCCGCCGCTCTTCGAACCGGGTACGGCCAGCGGCTACCACGCGCTGTCGTTCGGTTTCCTCGTCGGCGAAGTGATCCGCCGGGTGAGCGGGCAGGACGTCCGCGCGTACTTCGCCGAGCACATCGCCGGTCCGCTGGACGCGGACTTCCGGATCGGCCTGGATTCCGACGACGACCTGGCACGGTGCTCCACCCTCGTCGAGCCCGTTCTCAGCGCCGAGATGAAGACCGCCCTGACCCAGGCGTTCGCCAACGCCGGCCCCGTCGCCCTCGCGGCACTGGCGAACCCGCGCGTCCAAGGCCACGACGCCAACGACCCCGAATGGCGGCGTGCGATCCTGCCCGCGCTGAACGGGCACGGCACCGCCCGGGCCATCGCGACCGTCTACGGCGCGCTCGCGTCCGGGCGGCTGCTCTCGGCGGGTGCGCTCGCGACAGCCCGCGAAGGGCAGGGCCGGGAGGCCGACGTCGTCGGCGGACTGGGCAACGAATGGGCGCTGGGGTTCTACCTCGGCAGCGAGGAACGCGGCTTCGGCCCGAACCCGCGCGCGTTCGGGCACGACGGGCTCGGCGGCTCGTCCGGTGGCGTGGATCCCGAAAGCGGGATCGCCTTCGGCTACACGATGAACCGGATGGGGCCGCTGATGCGGGACGATCCGCGGAAGATGGCGCTGGTGAACGCGACCTTCGCCTCGCCCGCCCTCGCGTGACCGGGCCTCTCATCCACCCGGGCGTGCTAGGAACGGTCCTTTCCTTGCAAATTTCGCAAGGAAAGGACCGTTCCTGGCATCCGGGTCACGCGGCCGCAGGCTCCTCCGAGAACTGCGTCAGGTAAAGCGACGCGTAGCGCCCTTCGCGAGCGAGAAGCTCTTCGTGCGTCCCCCGCTCGACGATCTCTCCGTGCTCGATCACCAGGATCTGGTCCGCCGCCCGGACCGTCGACAACCGGTGCGCGATGACGAGCGCGGTCCGCCCGTCGAGCGCGTCGGTCAGCGCCTCGCCGACGGCCGCCTCGGACTGCGAGTCCAGATGCGCGGTCGCCTCGTCGAGGACGACGACCCTCGGCTGCGCCAGCAGGAGCCGGGCGATGGTCAGCCGCTGCCGTTCCCCGCCGGAGAGCCGGTAGCCCCGCTCCCCCACCACGGTCTCCAGCCCGTCGGGCAGCTCCCGGATCAGCTCGGCCAGCCGCGCCTTCTCCAGCGCCGACCAGATCTCGGCGTCGGTGACCTCGGGCCGCGCGTACTCCAGGTTCGCGCGGATGGTGTCGTGGAAGAGGTGCCCGTCCTGGGTCACCACGCCGACGGTTTCCCGCAGCGAGGCGAAACTCAGCTCTCGAACGTCCACATCGGACAGACGAACCGATCCGGCGTCGACGTCGTACAGCCGCGGCAGTAGCGAGGCGATCGTCGACTTGCCCGCGCCGGAGGATCCCACCAGCGCCACCATCTGCCCGGGTTCGGCACGGAAGCTGATGCCGTGCAACACTTCCTCGCCACCTCGGTGATCCAAAGTGGACACTTCCTCCAGCGACGCCAGCGAGTAGCGGTCCGCCGCGGGGTAGCCGAACCGGACGTCGGAGAATTCCACCGAAACCGGGCCTTCGGGAACTCGGCGCGGTTCCGGCTTCTCCTCGATCATCGGCTTGAGGTCGAGCACCTCGAAGACCCGCTCGAACGACACCAGCGCGGTCATCACGTCCACCCGGACGTTCGCCAGCGCGGTCAGCGGCGAGTACAGCCTGGTCAGCAGCAACGCGAGCGCCACGACGGTGCCCGGCGCGAGCGCCCCGGTCAGCGCGAGGTACCCGCCCAGCCCGTAGACCAGCGCCTGCGCGAGCGCGGACACCGTGGTCAGGCTGGTCAGGAACCAGCGCGTCAGCATCGCCGTCCGCACCCCGATGTCGCGCACCCGCCCGGCCCGCGCGCCGAACTCGCCCGCCTCGCGTCCCGGGTCGCCGAACAGCTTCACCAGCGTCGCGCCCGGCGCGGAGAACCGCTCGGTCATCTGCGTGGTCATCGACGCGTTGAGCCCGCCTGCCTCCCGCTGCAGCGCGGCCATCCGCCGTCCGAGCCGCCGCGTCGGCAGGATGAACACCGGCAGCAGCACCAGCGCCAGCAGGGTGACCTGCCAGGACAGCGTCACCATGACCACCAGCGACAGCGCCAGCTGGATCACGTTGGTGACCAAACCGGACAGGGTCGCGGTGAACGTGCGCTGCGCGCCGATGACGTCGTTGTTGAGCCTGCTCACCAGTGCGCCGGTGCGGGTGCGCGTGAAGAACGCGACCGGCATCCGCTGCACGTGGCGGTACACCGCGAGCCGCAGGTCGAGGATGATCCCCTCACCGATCCTCGACGACTGGGCCCGTTCGGCCAGCCCGAGCCCGGCGTCGATCAGCGCCAGCGCCGCGATCACCACGGCGAGCCACACCACCAGCGCGACGTCGTGCCCGCCGACGATGGCGTCGACCACCTTCCCGGCCAGCACCGGCGTGCTCACCGCGAGTACCGCCGAGACGACGGTGAGCACCAGGAATATCAGCAACCTCCGCCAATGCGGCCTGGCGAATCGTGCGACGCGGCGGAGCGTGCCCTTGTGCAGCCCCTTCGGAACGTCGGCGGACTTCATCGCCGAGTTCATCAGCGTCCACGTGTTGTCCATGAGAACCCTCTCTTCGCCCCCAAAACCTCGATATTAGTCGAGAGTTTTCCCGGATATAAGCATGACCAACACCGAAGCACACCGGATGCTTCCCGGTTTCCACGTCCTCTTTCCGGCGGAGGTGGCCACGTCGGTAGCCTGAGCCGGTGACCAAGGACCCAGACCGGCGACGACTGACCATCGACCTGGTCTTCTACACGGGCTGCCTGATCTTCGCCGTCGCGAACACGGCCGTCGCGGAATTCTACGGCTATCGCGTGTGGGCGAACTTCGCTGTAGCGGGTTACGGCCTCGCCGTGGTCCACACCGGCTGGCTGACCATCGCCGCGCGACGCGGCAAGCAGCTGCCCGGCGCGCTCGGTTCGCGGTGGATCGGTATCGGCGCCATCGGGTTGTTCGCCATGATCCTTCCGTTGGGAATGCTCGTCATTCGCCGTCTGACCGGAGTGGACTGGCTCGTCACCCCGAACTCATGGGCCGCACAGCCCGAGGTCTGGGTCATCGAACGGTCGGCGAAACTCCTTCTGGAGAACGGAACCCCGTACGTCGACGTCACCGCACTCGGTCGCGCGGTGGAAGTAAACGATTACACGCCATACGGTCCGGTGATGACCGTTTTCGGCCTGCCGCGCGCCTTGCTGGGCGGCGGACCGGTCGCGAACGCCCTCACCGACGCGCGCTGGATGTTCGCACTGGCGGCCGTCGCATGTGTACTGCTGACGCTGAGGCTGCTGAAGTGGCCGAAAATCCCGGTCAGCGCGGCACAACTCGCCCTCGCCTGCCCGCTGACCGCGCTGACCTGGGCGGTCGCCGGCCCGGATCTGGCCATCGTCGGGCTGCTGGTGCTGTCGTTCGCGCTGGCCACGACGGGCCGTGCGGTCCTGTCGGGTTTGGTGCTGGCCCTGGTGGTCAGCGCGAAACTCATCGTCGCACCGGCGATCGTGGTGCTGGGTGTCCTGTTGATCACGCGGCGTGGCCCTCGCGCACTGGGCGGATTCGCCGCGGCACTCGTGGTGACGACGATCGTCCTGCACGTACCCGTCTATCTGGTCGACCCCAAGGCGTTCGTCGAGCACGTCTTCCGGTTCCCGCTGGGAATCGGCGTGATCAAGTCACCGGCGGCGAGCCCGTTGCCCGGCCACCTCATCGCCTCGCTCGGCCCGGTGGGCACGGCGGTTTCCTTCGCCCTGCTCGGGATCGCGGCCGTCGCGATCCTGATCTGGCTGCTACGACGCCCGCCCGCGACCGGTTCGGACGCGTTGCTGCGCATGGCCGTCGGGCTCGTCGCGCTGATAATGCTCACCCCGGCGACGCGGTACGGCTACCTGGTGTATCCGCTGGTCCTGCTCGGTGCCAGGCTGGTCTTCCTGGTCGCGGAAACCCGTGAAACAGCGGTCCCTGGAAAGGGAACTGCGCCCCCCGCGCAGCAGTCCGCTACTTCCTCGTGACTACTTCTTCTTGACCCTGGTGGCACCGCCACGGCCGCGCAGCTGGACGCCGGACTCCGAGAGGACCCGGTGCACGAAGCCATACGAGCGACCCGTGGACTCCGCGAGAGCGCGGATGCTCGAGCCCTTCTCGTATTTCTTCTTCAGGTCAGCGGCCAGCTTGTCACGCGTGTTGCCGGTGATCCGCGCGCCTTTCTTGAGATCAGCCACGTCGATCGCCTTCCCGCCGAGAGTGTTCTGGGCCACATAACGGCCCCTGTCGCCGCAATGATCGAACACTGAGCGCCGGAATGCCAGACGACGAGCGCAAAACTGCTGAAACCGCGATCACATTGGGCCATTTCAGTGGCCGGATGGCATCGATCAAGCACCCGAACGGACGCAGACCTCACGCAAGCTGGACAAGTTCCAGATAATCAGCCGACCAATGATCCTCTGTTCCGTCCGGCAGCAGGATCACGCGTTCCGGCTCCAGCGCCTCGACCGCGCCCGGGTCGTGCGTCACCAGGACGACCGCTCCGGCGAAGCTGCGCAAGGCGTCCAGGACCTGGGCACGGCTGGCCGGGTCCAGGTTGTTGGTCGGCTCGTCGAGCAGCAAAACGTTGGCAGCGCTGGACACCAGACCGGCGAGCGCGAGCCGCGTCTTCTCGCCGCCGGAGAGTGTGCCCGCCGGCTGATCGAGCTGCTCGCCGGTGAACAGGAACGAGCCGAGGAGGTTCCGCAACTCCTGCGCTCCGGTGTCCGGCGCGAGATGACGGATATTTTCCCACACGGAAGCATCATGGTCGAGCGTTTCATGTTCCTGTGCGTAATAGCCCAAACGCAATCCGTGACCTGGAATGGTCTCGCCGGTATCCGGAGTTTCCATTCCGCCGAGCAGCCGGAGCAAAGTCGTCTTTCCGGCACCGTTCAATCCGAGCACGACGACCTTCGAGCCACGGTCGATGGCGAGGTCGACACCGGTGAAGATCTCGAGCGATCCGTAGGACTTCGAGAGCCCCTCCGCGGTGAGCGGGGTCCGGCCGCATGGGGCGGGCTCGGGGAACTTGATCCGGGCGACCTTGTCGGCCTGACGGGTCTCGTCGAGCGCGGACAGCATCTGCTCGGCGCGGCGGGCCATGTTCTTGGCGGCCACGGCCTTCGTCGCCTTGGCGCCCAGTTTGGCGGCCTGCTGCTGCAGCGCGGACGCCTTCTTCTCGGCGTTCGCGCGTTCGCGGCGGCGGCGCTTCTCGTCGGTGGCGCGCGCGTCGAGATAACGTTGCCAGCCCATGTTGTAGAGGTCGAGCTCGCCGCGGGTCGCGTCGAGGAACCACACCTTGTTGACCACGTCCGCGAGCAGTTCGACGTCGTGGCTGATGACCACGAGACCGCCGTCGTGCTGCTTCAGGAATCCTCGAAGCCAGTTGATGGAGTCGGCGTCGAGGTGGTTGGTGGGCTCGTCGAGCAGCAGGATCGTCTCGGATTTTCCGCCCGCGCCCGCTTCGGCGGCGGCGAACAGGATGCGGGCCAGCTCCACGCGGCGGCGCTGACCACCCGAAAGCGTCTGCAGCGTCTGCGCGAGCACCCGGTCGGCGAGGCCGAGGTTGGAACAGATCCGCGCGGCCTCACTCTCGGCGGCGTAACCACCGAGGGAGGCGAAGCGCTCTTCGAGGCGGCTGTAGCGGTTGACCGCCTTGTCGCGTTCCTTCTCGTCCACCAGCTCCGACATCGCGTTCTGCGCTTTTTCCATGTTGCGCAGCAAGGAGTCGAGGCCGCGCGCGGAGAGCACACGGTCCTTCGCGGTGACGGACAGGTCGCCCTCGCGCGGGTCCTGCGGGAGATAGCCGAGCTCGCCGCTGCGGCGGACCTCGCCCGCGTACGGCTCGCCCTCCCCCGCCAGCACCTTGAGCGAGGTGGTCTTGCCGGCGCCGTTGCGGCCGACCAGGCCGATACGGTCGCCCTGCTGGATGCGGACGTTGGTGTCGTCGAGCAGGATGCGCGAACCAGCGCGCAGCTGCAGGCCAGAGGCCGTGATCACGGGAACTCCCGGTACAAGGGGTGGATGAGCGGACAGCTTCGACTCGCCGGCCCACGGCCGGCGAGGAGCTACTCCAAGAGGATGTCCACGGGACCAGTGTACGGGCCGGTGTCGACCGGTTTTATCGGACCGTGCCCGACGTCACGGCCCGGCGAGGGTGATTTCGACCGCGACGGCCCGTTCCGCCGCGTCTTCGAGCACCGTCCGGCGCGGTTCGGGGATGTCGAGAACACGGGGCTCGGCACGCTGGAACAACGGCGCCAGCCGCCTGTTCTCGCGCAGGGTCTCCAGGGCCCGGCGGTCACCGCCGAGCACGACAGCGTCCACTTCGGACAGTTGAGGGACGAGAACCTCGAAGGCGTCGTCCGCGGCGGAGCGGAGCGCCGTACGGGCCTGCCCTTCCCGCCGCCGCGCGAACCGCTGCTGCGACCAGCCGCCCGCCGCGGACCGGCCTTGGACGAGGTGCCGGTCCGTCCTGGACTGGACGACCACTCCCCCGCGCGCGATCCCGACGCTGTGCCCGCCGCGGCGCACCAGCAGGAGCGCGATCCTCCGCGAGATCAGCGCGTGCTCGACGAGCGGGCCGACGGCCAGTCCGGCCATCGTTCCTTCCGCCCGCAGTGGTCCGAAAGGGACGGTCGCGACGGCGACGACGCCGTTGACGGCGACGACCGTGACGGTGTCCGGCTTCAGTTCCGTCGAACGGACGCCTTCGTTGCGGACGGCGAAGCGGGCGTACCAGCCTTCGAGGCGATCCGGGGCGACCTCGACCGCCCGGCCCCCGCCCGCCACCTGCCGCTCCCTCGCCATGGGTCCAACGTACGGGGCCCGGCCGGATCGGCAACCCCGCACTCGCGTGCTCAAGCCCAACGCGCGTGAAGGCCCCCTTCCCTCGGCTGAGCCGAGGGAAGGGGGCCTTCACGCGCATGACCAGAGGACTAGACCGGCTTCACCGGCCCGCGCCCCACCGACTTCCCGACGCTCGCGGGCCGCTCGGCCACGCCAGGTTGCACGAAACCGTTGATGTGCAAGGAGATCGAGCGGATCGACCCGGTGTCACCACCGGCGGCGTCGACCGCGGTGAACTTCCACGTGCCGTCGGCCGCCGCACCGGTGGTCAGGCCGCCGAGCGCCTGCGTCGGCCGGTAGGTGCCGGTGAACGGGGCGTTCGCCGCGCTCACCGAGCTGAACGCGGCGGCCGCGTTGTCGGCGAAGACGACCTGGCACAGGTTGTTGCCCGAGCCGCCGCTGCGCTGGAACACGGTCGCCTTCGCGCCCGCGGGCGACGTCAGCGTGCCGACCAGGTCACCGACGTACGAGTGGTTGATGCCCACGGTCGTCGAGGTCTCGTCGGTGTTGCAGGTCGCGCCGTCCACCGAGAACGTCAGCTTCGACGCGCGTCCGACGCCGCTCACCGTGATCGGCACGGTCACGCCGGTCGGATCGCTGTCCGGGATCGCCACCGCGTCACCGGCGTAGGCGAAGTCCCGCGTCACCGGCGACGGCGTACCGACCGGCAGCGAGAACGTGGAGGTGGTCGGCGAGTACGAACCCGCGAAGGTCACCCGCGCGTTCAGCACCACCGGCACCCCCAGTTCCTGCGTGGCGGGAACGGTGATGGTGAAGTCGTTCACGCCCGTCTGCCCGGGGCTGATCGTGCCGTACGACTTCGACCGCGGCGCCACCGTGACCCCGGGGGTCGGGCTGGAGAGCACGACGCTGGTGGACGTCGCGGTGCCGTCGCCGCGGTTGGTCACCGGCAGCGTCACCTTCGCGGTGTCGCCCGGGTCGAGCGCGGAACCACCGTCGGCCGGGGTGACCGTCGGCCGGCCTGCGGACGCGAGCGGCTGCGGGCTGGCACCGGTGTAGGCGAGCACCTTGTCGGCGAGGACGACACCCGCGCCGCTGGAGTTGTCGCGGCCGGGGGCCAGGATGTCGACGGCGGTGTTGATCAGCGCCTCGCGCACCTCGGCCGGGGGCAGCCCCGGGTTGCCCGAGAGCACCAGGCCCGCGATCGCGGCGGCGTGCGGCGCGGCGGCCGACGTGCCGTAGAACGTGGTGAAGCCGGTGACGCTGGTGGAGACGCCGTCGGCCGCGGTGATATCCGGCTTGGCGCGGACCTCACCACCGGTCCCGGACACGTTGCCCGGGGTGATCGGTGTGCCGTCGGCCTGGTAGAACATTCGCCGCGGACCGTCCGAAGTGAACCGTTCGACCTTCGAGGTCGCGCCGAACGCGGCCGGGAACGGGCCCGCCGGGTTGGCCGGGTCGCCCGGTTCGAGGGCACGGGGGAACGCCTTGGCCGCCGGGGCCGCCGCGACGCTGAACGCGTCCCGCGCGGCCGAGTGGCCCACGGTCACGCCGGGCTTGGTGTAGGCCTTGAGACCGTCGGCCGAATCGGTGAACCGGCCGCGCAGCGCGGACAGCGAAAGGTAGCGGCCCTCACCGGAGAACTTGACGATGGCCAGCCGCAGTCCGGCGACGCCCGTGGTGTCCACCCGCTCGTACGGGTCCTGGGTACCGGTCTGGACGTCCTGGCTGAAGTCGACGACGTTGCCCGCCGCGTTCAGCAGGTACAGGTCGTAGTCGTTGTTCGAACGGCCCAGCGGGTCGGACCAGAACAACGTGACCGGCACCCGGCCCGACGCGCTCGAAAGCGGCTGGAAGACCTGGTTGCCCGCGGCACCGGCGAAGTTGTGCGCGGTACCGGCGTATTTGCCGACGCTCTTGCCGGAGTCGACGAAGTCGCCTTCCCAGTGGCCCGAAGTGCCGTCGGTGACGTTGCCCTCGTTACCGGCCGAGGAGAAGTACAGCGCGCCGTTCGCGGTCACGTCGTTCACGGCCTGGGCGATGATCCAGTCCTGGAACGGGGATTCCTTGAAGTACAGGACGTCGTCGACGATGACGTCGCAGTGCGCGTCGAAGCGCAGCTTGCGGATGTTGTCGGCGAAACTGGCATCGGAGTTGAACGCGCTGGCGAAACCGAGTGCCGCGTTCGGCGCGAGATCGTGGATGATCTCGAGCATCGCGGTGCCCTCGTCGCCGTCGCCTTCCTGGCCGGGGATCACGTCGACGCCCGCCGGGAGTTCGCCGCGCGCCTGTGAGGTCGCGAGCGAGTCGATCCCGTCGGACAGTGCGCAGATCTTGGTGCCCACGCCGGTGACGCCGAACTGCTGGCGCGCGGTGTCGGCGTTGTGCGCGCGGTCGCCTTCGCTGTTGATCGGCCCGGCCGCGATACCGGCCTGTCCCTTGGCCTCGACGGCCTTCTTCAGCTCGTCCGCGATCCGTGCGGCCTTCTCTTCCTTGCTTTCCCGCTTGCCCGCGGTGGCGGGCTCGGCGAGCTGGCGGGCGGTGAACGCCTCGTTGGCGGTCTCGACCTTCTTGACGTCGGCTCGGGCCGCGATCGCCGGGACCGCGTTCAGCGGCACCTCGGCGCGGACACTGCCGTACCGCTCGGAGACCGCGCGGATCCCCGCACCGGATTCACGCAGTCCTTTGAGGAGTTCTTCCGAGACCTGGCCCCGGATGTCCACGAGTACGGTGCCGGCCGCGGAGACATTCGCCCCAGACCCCAGTGCGGGAACCGCGGAAGCCGACATCCGCTGCGCGCGGAGTTTCTGTTCGACGAGCAGTCGGCTGTCCACTTTGGACTCACCGGCGTTCTGACTCTTCTTGATCGATTGCAGGGCCTCGATCTGCCGGACGGTGTTCTCCGAGAACGCGTCCGGGGAGGCCCCGCCTTCCGCCGCCACGACGGGCGGGCTCACCAGGCCGAGCGCGGTGACGAGGGCCGCGGTGCCCGCGGTCAGGATCGTTCTTCTTCTCCTACTAGAACGGGTTGGACGCACGTGCGCCTCCGATTCCTAGGCGCGTGCCCCGACTCACGCTGACCGACGCCGGCGATCACCGGCTGGATCAAGCTAAGTACCGGGCGCGCACCGGCGGCAGGAGCCGTTCGGGTGACGTCGGATGGAGAATTTCCGGATTCGGCCGCAGGTCGTGGGCCGTTCAGGGTAATCGCGCGGCTCGGTCTCCTCTGGTGAACCCGCGTCCGCGATCGACGTCGGCAGGGCATGACCGGTCTTCCAAGTCGCGCTGGGTGCGGACGGTGCCCTGCCACCGCGATAGCGGGGCCTTCGGCCGGGGCGGGTTCACGCGTACGGTCACTTCCCGGACAAGATCCCGGCTCCGCCCAACAGGCACTACAGGACGAAAGAGTCCGACCAAGGCTGCGAAGCACGGCCCGACAAGCCGTCCAAAAGGGTCACCGCTTGTTTGTCCGTCAACGACGCCACGAAATCGACGACCGCCCGCCCTCGCGCCAGGCCTCGTACGGCGTCGGCACCGGTGACCGGTTCCCCGGTCGCCCCGACGAGCAGTTCCGGCGAAGTCCGCGCCAGTGCGGAGAACTCGGCCTGCGCCAGTTCGACCAGATCGTGCAGCCGCCGCGGGAGCCGGTAGAACTCGTCGCGGTCGAGCAGCCACGCGTCGAGCGCGTCGACCAGGGTGGTCACCAGGCTCGCCTGTCCGCGTTGGTGCAGCGCGAGTTCCGGGCGCAGCAGGACGAACCGCCGGTGCACGAATTTCAGCACCTGCACCTCGTGCCACTGAGCGGGCCGCAGCGTGAGATGCCCTGTCCGGGCGGAGGGCGACGCCACCATCTGGACGCCGTCGACGAGCCGCGCGGTCCATTTCGCGGAGAAGGCGGCAGTGGCCTGTTCGGCTTCGATGGAACCGTCGAACCCGGTGGCGAGCAAGCCGTCGACGAGTTCGGCGCGCACACGGACGACGGCGCTGGTGAAGGCGTCGTCGTCGACGATCCACCCGTCCTTGGCGTGCATCCGGCGGCGCAGCCGTTCCAGCGAACGGCCGGGCAGCCGCCGTTCGGCGGTCAAGGTCGCGTCGTCCAGCGCGGCCAGTTCCACCGCGTGGTCGACCCAGCCGGTGAACTCGGCGGCGACCGGAGCGTGCTGCAGGACACCGATCCGGTGGAAGTCCTGGAGATCGTGGATGGCGTACGCGATGTCGTCGGCGGTGTCCATCACGGACGCTTCGACCGTCTGCTGCCAGGATTCGATCCGGCCGTCGAACGGGGCCCGCGCCTGGGTGAAGTCGTCGAGTTCGGTGCTGTAGGCGGAGAACTTGCTCGCGCCGGTGCCGGGGGCGTCGGCCGGTTCGCCCGCGCCGCGTGGCTGCACGGCCATCGAGGTCGGATGCGGATCCGGCACGTGCAACCGCGCCCACGGGTACTTCAGCACCGCGGCGCGCACCGCCGTGGTGAGGTCCAGTCCAGAGGCGGACGGGCCGCGCACGTCGGTGGTGGTGATGATCCGGAACGACTGCGCGTTGCCTTCGAAACCGTCGGCGAGGCCGAACCGGTGCCGGGCGATCCGGTCCAGGGTCTGCTCGCCGAGATGCCCGAACGGCGGATGCCCGAGATCGTGCGCGAGCGACGCGGCCTCGGCGACGTCCGGGTCGCAGCCGCCCAGTTTCGCGGCCAGTTCGGCGGAATCGCTGGTGGAATTGATCCGCTCGGCGATCGCGCGGGCGACCTGCGCGACCTTGAGGCTGTGGGTGAGCCGGTTGTGCAGGAGCCCGGAACCGCCGGCACTGACCACCTGCGTCACACCGCCGAGCCGCGCGAAGAAGGGCGACGCGGCGATCCGGTCCCTGTCGATCCGGAACGGGCTCGTGGCGAGGTCGGTGAACCCGGCGCTCTCGCTCGCCGGATCGCGCCGCCACGTCCTCGGGTCCGTCTGTTCCATGCGCAACACCGTATCCGTCGTGGCCGCATGATGAGATACGCAGGTGGCGGACGTGGTGATCGCGGGCGGCGGCCCGGCGGGCCGGGCGCTCGCGCGGGCCTGCGCCCGGCGCGGCCTGGCGACGGTCCTGATCGACCCGGCGCCGGACAGACGCTGGCGGGCGACCTACGGGCTGTGGGCCGACGAACTGCCCACGCTGCCCGGGAGCGCCGTCGCGTGCGAGCCCTCGGCCACGCTCGCCTTCGGGACCGGACCGCACGTCCTCGACCGGCGGTACCTGGTGGTGGACAACGACGGCCTGCGCCGGTGGCTGGACGAGGGTTACGACGTCGTCGCCGGGACGGTGTCCGGCGTGGACCATGGACGGCAGGGGTCCTCGGTGCGCCTGGAGGACGGACGGACCCTCGCGACAGGTCTGTATGTCGACGCCACCGGCCCCCTGCCGCGAGGCGACCGGTACGAACAGACGGCCTTCGGCGTCGTCCTCCCCGCCGAGGACGCGCTGCGGCTGGCCGACCGCCCGGACACCGCCGTGTTCATGGACTGGCGGAACACGGAGTCCGGATTCCTCTATGTACTGCCGCTCGGCGACGGCACCGTCCTCGTCGAGGAGACCTCGCTCGCCCGCAGACCCGGGCTGCCGCCGGACGTCCTCGCGGCGCGGCTGCGTGCCCGGCTCCTGGCCGTCGGCCTGACGTCACGCGGACGCGAGGAACGCGTGCGGATCGTGCTCGACCTGCCCGTGCCCCGGCGCGGCCGGACGGTGCCGTTCGGGGCCGCCGGAGCGTTGGTGCATCCGGCGACCGGGTACAGCGTCGCGACGTCGGTGCGGCTCGCGGAGCCGGTCGCGGACGCGGTTGCCCGGGCATGGGATCGAGGCCCTGCCGCAGTGGCGTCGGCCGCGCACGGAGCGTTATGGCCGTCCTCGGCACGCACCGTGCACGCATTGCGACGGCATGGATTGCGCGCGCTGTGCGGGATGCCGCCCGAACTGGTCCCGGTGTTCTTCGATTTGTTCTTCACGTTGCCCACGCAGCTCCAGCGCGCTTTCACCAGCGGTCGCGAAGATGTTTCGGGTACTACTGAAGCGATGTCGGCACTTTTCCGAAAGTCACCGTGGCAAGTAAGAAAACACCTGATCGGGTGGCGTGCGTTACGCCGTTCTAGGTAACCCAGGTGCCTTCGCGATGAACATCAGTTGACACGTATTTTGTTTCGCGCCGTCACCGGCGAATATGCGCTTGTGACGTTGCAGATCGCTGTCCGCTTCGCTTACCAGCCGTTGTACAGCCTGCACACCGGAGGCGTCGTCGCGTTCGAAGCACTGGCGCGGCCGGGCCGTGGGACCGCCCACGAGCTGCTCGCCGACGCCCGGCGCAACGGCAGGCTGGCCGAGGTCGACGTCGGGCTGGCCGCCGAGGCCGTCCGGCAGCTGCGCGAACCGCAGGCCGCCCTCCCCCTGCACCTGAACCTGTCCGCGCGGACGGTGGCGGCGCCGCCGTCACAGTTCGACCCGCTGACCGACGCGCTCAGCACGGTGGGCCGCCGGACCAGGGACGTGGTGCTCGAGATCGGGCCGCCGTTCACGCAGATCCCCGCCGACCTGCTGCTGACCGGTATGCGGCGGCTCACCGAACTCGGCTTCCGGCTCGCGCTCGACGGCCTCGGCCGCGGCGACCTCCCGCTGACACTGCTCGCTTCGGCACCCGTCGACCTGGTGAAGCTGGATCGCAGCGTGCTGCGGGGCCTGCCGCACGACCCGGCCGCCGTCGCGGTGGTCGAAGCGGTGCTGCACTTCGCGTCGCGCACCGACAACCGCCTGGTCGCGACCGGGCTCGAGACCACGGAGCAGCTGGAGTCCGCCCGGCGGCTCGGGGTGCGGATCGCGCAGGGCAACCTGCTCGCCCCGCCGGACGGCGACCACTCGCCGCTGCCCGCGCCGGACGCGCCGGGGCCCTTCATCCCCGGCACCGCCCGCGCCCGCCGCGTCGGCGACTTCCTCCGGCCCGCGACGACGCTGCCCGAGGCGGCGACCTGTGACGACGTACGCGAGGTGCTGGCCGCCGCCGACGGGCCGAGCGGGATCGTCGGCATCGACGACCGCCACCGTCCACAGTGGTCGATCGACCGGACCCGGTTCCTGGTCGCGGTCACCGGGTTGTACGGCCATGCCCTGCATGCCAAACGGCCGGCATCGCGGCTCGCCGACCGGCCGCACACGATCCACGCCGACGCGAGCGCGCTCGAATTCCTCGAACTGGTCACCGACGCGGACTGGGGCCGGACCGGCGACGACGTCGTCGTGGTCGACGACCGCGGCCGGTGCGTCGGCGTGGTGCTGGTGAACGAGGTCGTCCGCGGGGTCGCGGAGGCGAAGGTCGAGGAGGCGGTCTCGCTGAGCCCGCTGACCCGCCTGCCCGGCAGCGACGCGGTCGCCAGGGACGTCGACCGCCGGATCAACGCCCGGGAGCCGTTCGTCGCGGCCTGGCTGGACGTCGACTCGTTCAAGACGGTCAACGACACCGCCGGGTTCGCCGCGGGCGACGATCTGATCCGCGCGCTCGGCCGGACGCTCACCGATCTGGAGACCCGCCTGCGCCGGATGCGGGTCAGCCATGTGGGCGGGGACGACTTCCTGATCGCCTGCGACGTCGACGAGATCGGCACGGTCGCCGCCGCGCTGCTGGACACACCGTGGTCGGCCGACGGTCTCCCGGTGACGGTCTCGCTGGCGACCCTGGTGTGCGGGAACGGCGCCATCCGGTCCTACAAGGACGCTTCCCGGCTCCTGGCGCCGCTAAAGAAACAGGCCAAGGAGGTCCCCGGGTCCAGCTGGGTGCTCGGGCGGCCGGGTTCGGACCGCGTCGAGGTCCTGCGCGGGATCACGACCCGCGGCCTGCCTTCCCAGCGCGTCGCGGGCTTCTGACCGTCTGCAGGTCAGAGGTCGTAGGCGGCGCGGTAGGCCGAGAAGCGTTCGTCGACCTCGCCTGCGGTGAGCCCGAAGTCCGCGAGGTCGTACCGGTGCACGGGTTTCCTTTCCCCGGAACGGCTTTCGGCGTGGACGACGGTCATCGCGTCCCGCGCGGCGTCGCTCAGCGGCAGGCCGAAATGCCGGTAGACGCCCTCGACCGTGCCGATCGGGTCGGCGACGAAATCCTCGTACCGGACGTCGCAGAACTGCGCCGGATCATGCCGTTTCCTCGCCTCCAGCGACTTTTCCGCACCCCGCGCCCAGAGATCCAGCTGGCTGCGGCCGATCACGTCGCCGCGGAAGACATCGGACCAGCCCTCCGAAGCCTGTTCGTTCAGGCTGCACACCGACGCGACGATCGTGCTCGGCGCGCGATGGGTCTGGACGATCAGCGCGTCCGGGTACACCTCCAGCAGCGCGTCGAGCGCGAAGAGGTGGCTCGGGTTCTTGAGCACCCAGCGGCGTCCGGCGTCGGGAAGACCGATGAGCTGAAGGTTGCGCCGGTGCCTGCGATAGGCGTCGGTCCAGCTCTGCCCGTCCAGCCAGCGCGAGTACGACGGCACGTGCGCGAGGCATTCGTAGGACACCGATTTCAGGGACTGCCGCAGCAGTTGCCAGCATTCCTCGACCTGGTCGGCGGACATGTGGTGCAGCCCCATGAACTCGGGATGCTCGACATGATGCTTCTCGTAGCCCGCCTGGATCCCTTGGAAGACCGGGTTTTCCGCCCACGTCTCGCGCGGCGGCCGCGGTTGCGGCACCTCGGTCAGCCAGACCTCCAGTCCCTGGTGCGCCGGGTCCTCGGTGAGCAGCCGGTGCAGCGCCGTGGTCCCCGTGCGCGGCAGGCCGGTGACGAAGATGGGCCGCTCGACAGGAGCCTCCGCGTACTCCGGGTTCTGCTTCCACGAGGCCTCGCTCAACGACCTCGCCACCAAAGCCCCGCGCAGGAACGCGCGATGGATCTTGTTGCCGTACGGGGTCAAGCCCGCCTCGCCGGCATACGAATCCAGCAGCACGCCGAGACCTTCGAGGTGGTCTTCGCCGCCGAAGTCGTCCAACCCGGTGAGCTTCGCCGCCGACGCGTGCAGATCTTCCACGGTGCCGACGTTTTCCCGCCCTGGCAGCATGTTCTCCCCTTCAGTATCTTTTGGTGAACCCGCATCCGCGATCGACGTCGGCAGGGCGCTGCCTGGTCATCTACCTCACGATGGCGGACAAGGCGCCCTGCCACCGCGATAGCGGGGCCTTCGGCCGGGGCGGGTTCACGCGTTTAGTCGCCTTTCGAATCCTTCTGCAGCTCCGCCAACAGGCTCAGTGGTGATATTCACCGGCGTTGACGTCGAGACATTGGCCGGTGACGCACCGGGCGAGCGACGAGGCGAGGAACACAACGGTGTCGGCGATCTCGTCCGGCTCCGGCAGGCGGCGCAGGTCGATCGTCTCCGCCGTCTCGGCGTACACCTGCTCGGGCGGCACGCCGCGTTCTTTGGCCAGATAAGCGAAGTACCACTTCAGCGAGTCCGCCCAGATGTAGCCGGGTGCGACGGAATTGACCCGGATCCCCCGCGGCCCGAGTTCCGAAGCGAGGCTCTGCGCGAGCGCGAGCAGGCTCGCCTTCGCCATCTTGTACGCACCGAACGTTCGCCGGGAATGCCGCAGTACGGCCGAATTGATCATCACGACCGAACCGCGACTCTCCGCGAGCGCGGGCGTGAACAGTCGTGTGAGCCGGAGGGCGGCGAGCACATTGGTCTCGAACCCCGCCCGCACGTCGGCCAGGTCGACGTCGGCGAGATCCATGATGGGCGGGATGGCGAAAGCGTTGTTCACCAAGGCGTCCACCCGGCCGAACGCCTTCAAGGCCGCCTCGGTGAGATTCGTGGCCGAAGCGTCGTCGGTGATATCGGTGGGCACGGTGATCGCGCGGCGGCCGAGCGCGTCGATCTCCTTCGCGACCTCGGCGAGCCGCGATTCGGTGCGGGCGGCGAGGACGACGTCGGCGCCCGCCGCGGCACACCGGGTGGCGATGGACCGGCCGAGTCCCGGGCCGACGCCGGAGACCACGACCACCTTCTCCCGCAAGAGATCCGTCATCCCAGCATCCTCGCCGCGACGGCGTTCTGACGGGCCGAGATCCGGTCCGCCCATTCGCGCGGGGTCACGCGCGCCTCGTCGTGAAACGGCAACCGGTCGGCGAGTTCGCCGAATTTCACCACCTCGACCTCGGGACCGTCGGCTTCGCCCAGCGCACGGGAGAGGCGCTGCCAGCGGATCTGGACGTACCCGCGGTCGTGTCCGGTGCGTTCGAGCCAGTTGGCCAGGCCAGGATCGCGTTCGCTGATCACGAAGCGGATCTTGCCGTCCGGGTCGACCCGCGCCTGGTCAGCGGTGAGGCTCGTCTGATGGTTGATGTAGTCGAGCGAGAGGTACCAGACGCTGCCGAGCTGAATGCCCTGATAGGGCGCGTCCGAACGCGGCACGGTCACGATCATGACCTCTTCGTCGCCGAGTTCGTAGTGCCCCGCCGACGAGTACTGCGTGGTCAGCCCGCCTGGTGTGGGGCGCGGCTCGGTCATCGTGTTCACCGGCAGGTTCAGGTAGAACCACTTCGGGAAGGCGAGGAAGGTGCGCAGCCTGCTCAGCAGGATCTTGCCGGCGACGCCGTAACGCTTGGCCAGCCCGTCGCGGGTGAGCGGCGCGGGCGCGCCGCCCGCCGTGTCTGCGCACTGGATCTGGATCGTGCCGCGGCGTTCGGTGGCCCAGTCGCTGTAGACCTCGCGTACCACGAGCATCGACGAACCCGGGCCGAGAACGAAGTAATTAGGGCCGGGATCGGTTCTAGCCGGACCGAAGCGGAGTTCGAACGAGCCGTCGTCGGCGATCTCGATCTCACGGTCGTCGAAGGCGGCGAGGCTGTCCGGCACCTCGACGGGCGAGTAGTCGCCGTTGAGGACCTGGAAACTGACGTCGGCCGTGCTCCCCCGCGTCCCGGTGACGACGTACTCGCGGTCCTCGCGGATGTTCGCGTTGAAGTACAACGTGTCCGGGTTGTCCAGGCCCATCTTCGTGTACGGCCCGGTGGACTGGGTGAAGAACGGGTAGTCCCGTTCGTAGGCCCACGCCATCTGCAGGGACGCGCGGATGCTGCCGGCGAGGTAGTCGTACCCCTCGACCAGATCCTGTTCGGTGCGGATATGCGGCGCCTCCGCGATGACCTTCTCGGCTTCGGCGATCGCGTCCGCGAACGGTCGAGTGAGCACCGGCGACTCCTCATACTGGTACAAATATGTACCGACTTGGTACGTTCTTCGCACGGCAACACTAGAACGCGTTCTAAGGATGGTCAATGGCCCGGCATTCTCCGCCCACCGAGCGGGTCGTGAAGCTACTCGACTTCTTCGCCGCGCACCCCGGCCGCCGCTTCGGCCTTTCGGAGCTCGCCCGCGAGCTCGACCTGGCGAAACCGACCTGTCTCGGCATCGTGACCGAGCTGACGACGGGCGGCTACCTGGTCCGAGACCCCCGACCGGTCACCTACCGGCTGGGGCCCGCGATGGTCGCCGCCGGCCGGGTCGCGAGCGAGGGTTTCGGCGCGAGCGAGGTCGCACGACGGCATCTGGAGGATTTGAGCAGGCGCTACCGCGCCACGTGCACGGCGTCGGCCGTGGTCGGCGACCGCATCCTGATGCTGCAGAGCGCCGGGCCCGGCCGGGTCAAACTGGGCGAGACGTATCCGTTCGCGCCGCCGGTCGGCCTGATGTACGTGCTGTGGGACTCCGACGCGGCATTCGACGCGTGGCTCGCCAAACCTCCGGCGGTGCCGGTGCGACTGGACGAAGCGCACCTTCGCCGCGTCGTCGCCGAATGCCGGGAGCACGGTTATCTGGTGGAGAGCCTGACCTCCGCGGGGCGGCGACTCTATGCGCTGATGGCGGGCGTCGGGGCGGACGAACTGCCACCGGAAGTGCGGGGCCTGGTGGGAGAACTCGTGTCAAGCCTCGGTGAGCGCGTCTACCTCGGCGCCGACCTGGAGCCGCGCCGCAAGCACGCGGTGAGCCTGCTGGCCGCCCCGACGTTCGACGCTTCGGGGCGACAGGAACTGGTGCTCACGCTGTCGGTCGGCGAGCCGGTCACCGGCGCCGAGATCGCGCGACGGGGCGCGGCACTGGTCGCCGCCGCCGATGCCGTCACCGCCGAATCCGGCGGCCGCCACCCCACGCGTTCAGTCCTCTAAATGCGGGTCAGGAGGACCACCGGTTCGCGGTGAGTTTCAGGCTCGGCACGTCGTCCATCGACATCATCGTTTCGTACAGCCGGTCGTACTGGGTGGAGGCGGTCAGCCACACGCCGTCCACCCGCCGATAGGTGTCCTCGTAGTACGCCGCGCCCTCGATGATCACCCGATGCTCGGGCACGATCACCTTGTCCCGCATCAGCCAGGTGCCCGTCGCGGTGTCGCCGTCGACGTCGATCTCCGGCTGCCCGGCGAAGTGCACCGTGGTGATTCCGGCGCCGACAGCGTTCCGGAAGAACTCGACGATCGCTTCGCGGCCTTCGAAGGTCAGCGGTTTGCCGTACGACGGCGTTCCGTACCGCGCACGCACGTCGGCGGTCAGGGTCCCGGCCATCTCGTCCCACAGCTTGAGGTCGAGGCAGCGGAGGTAACGGGCTTTGAGGCGTCGGATCTCTTCAAGCGCGACCAGGTCCATGCCGACAGCGTCCTCCTCCCCTTGACCAAGCACAAGAACTTGTTCTACTTTTCTGATCTCGAACGACGGAGGTCACGATGGCGTCCCCGGCCTACGAGCTCACCCATCTCGAAGCACTCGAAGCCGAAGCCGTGCACATCTTCCGCGAGGTCGCGGCGACCTTCGAACGGCCTGTGCTGCTGTTCTCCGGCGGCAAGGATTCGATGGTGATGCTCCACGTGGCGGCCAAGGCCTTCTGGCCGTCGCCGCCACCGTTCCCGGTGATGCACGTCGACACCGGGCACAACTTCGACGAGGTCATCGAGTTCCGGGATCGCACGGTCGGCACGTACGGGCTCCGGCTCGTCGTCTCCAGCGTCCAGGACGACATCGACGCCGGCCGGGTCGTCGAAGACCCGAAGGCCGGCCGCAACCGTCTCCAGACCGCCGCCCTGTTGCGGGGAATCCGCGAACATTCCTTCGACGCGGTCTTCGGCGGAGCGCGGCGCGACGAGGAGAAGGCCCGTGCGAAGGAACGGGTGTTCAGCTTCCGCGACGAGTTCGGCCAATGGGACCCGCGCAATCAGCGGCCGGAACTGTGGGATCTGTACAACGGCAGGCACCGCAAGGGCGAGCACATCCGCGTCTTCCCGCTGTCGAACTGGACCGAGCTCGACATCTGGCAGTACATCGAGGCGGAGAACGTCGACCTGCCGTCGATCTACTACTCGCATCGGCGTCCGGTCGTCCAGCGGGACGGCATGCTGCTCGCGCACACCCGCTTCCTCACCTTGAACGAAGGTGAAAGTCCTTACGAGGCAACGGTTCGCTTCCGCACGGTCGGCGACGCGACCTGCACCGGCTGCGTCGAGTCGACGGCGACGTCACCGGGCGAAGTGGTCGCCGAGGTCGCGGTCAGCAGGCTCACCGAACGCGGCGCCACCCGAGCCGACGACCGGATCTCCGAGGCGGGGATGGAAGACCGGAAGAAGGAAGGCTACTTCTGATGGGCGCTTCATTGGTCCGCCTCGCGACCGCGGGCAGCGTCGACGACGGGAAGTCGACCCTGATCGGCCGTCTGCTGTTCGATTCGAAGACGGTGTTCACCGACCAGCTCGAAGCCATCGAACGCACCAGCCGCGACCGCGGCGAGGCGTACCCGAACCTCGCGCTGCTGACCGACGGTTTACGCGCCGAACGCGAACAAGGCATCACGATCGACGTCGCCCATCGCTATTTCGCCACGCCGAAGCGGAAGTTCATCATCGCCGACACACCGGGACACGTGCAGTACACCCGGAACATGGTCACCGGCGCGTCCACGGCGGATCTCGCGCTGATCCTGATCGACGCCCGCAAAGGCGTGCTCGAACAGTCGCGGCGGCACGCGTTCCTGGCCAGCCTGCTGGGAATCCCGCATCTGGTGCTGTGCGTCAACAAGATGGACCTGGTCGGCTGGTCGCAAGACCGCTTCGAAGAGATCCGCGAGGATTTCCGGCGCTTCGCCATGAAACTCCAGGTGCACGACCTCACCTTCGTGCCGATGTCGGCGCTGCACGGCGACAACGTCGTGCATCGGGGCGCCAGTATGCCTTGGTATGAAGGGACTTCCCTGCTGCATCACCTCGAACAGGTGCACGTAGCCTCGGATCGCAACCTCATCGACGCACGATTCCCCGTGCAGTACGTGATCCGCGAGCACAGCCGCGACTTCCGCGGTTACGCGGGCACCGTCGCGGGCGGGGTGTTCAAACCCGGTGACGAGGTCGCCGTCCTGCCGTCCGGATTCACCACGACGGTGCGCGCGATCTGGGGCCCGGGCGGCACCACGGTCACCGAGGCCTTCGCCTCGCGGGCCGTCACGATCGAACTCGAAGACGACCTCGACCTCGGCCGCGGTGACCTGATCTGCCGCCCCGGCAACCGTCCCCACACGAGCCGGGACGTCGACGCGATGGTGTGCTGGTTCTCCGAACAAGGAGCTTTGAAAGCAGGGAATACCTTCCTCGTGCGGCACACCACCCGGGAGACCAAGGCCGAGGTCCGCGACCTGGACTACCGGCTCGACGTCACCACCCTGCACCGCGACGAGACCGCGAAGTCGTTGTCGCTCAACGAGATCGGCCGGATCCGGCTGCACGCCCGGCAGCCGTTGCTGTTCGATTCCTACCGCCGCAACCGCTCCACCGGAGGTTTCCTGCTCGTCGACGAGCATTCCGGGGCGACGGTCGCGGCGGGCATGATCACCGGACCGAGCGTGACCGCGTCGAACGTCGTCTGGCATACCGCCGCGGTCACCAGGGCGGAACGCGCGACACGCGGGCTCACCGTCTGGCTCACCGGGCTTTCCGCGTCCGGGAAGTCGAGCGTGGCCGTGGAACTGGAGCGGCGGCTGGTGGCGTCGGGCAGGCCCGCGTACCTGCTGGACGGCGACAACCTGCGGCACGGGCTGAACGGGAACCTCGGCTTCAGCCCCGCCGATCGCGCCGAGAACGTCCGCCGTGTCGCCGAGGTCGCGAAGCTGTTCGCCGACGCCGGTGTGGTGTCGGTGGTCTCCCTGATCAGCCCGTACCGGGCGGACCGCGAACTCGCCCGCGCCGCGCACGAAGCCGCCGGGCTGCCGTTCATCGAGATCTTCGTCGACACCCCGCTGGAGGTCTGCGAAGACCGCGACCCCAAGGGGATGTACGCGAAGGCGAGGGCGGGCGAGATCAGCGGGTTCACCGGGGTGGACGCTCCTTACGAGCAGCCCGAGAGCCCGGATCTGGTGCTGCGCCCGGAAAACGGGGACCCTGCCGCGATGGCCGCGCTGATCCTCGCCGCCCTCGATTGACCTGGGCACCGGACCGCGGAGGTGACGATCGTCAGCCCGCCGGCGTGACGAATCCGGTGTCGTAGGCCTTGATCACCGCTTGCGTCCGGTCCCGGGCGCCGAGTTTCGCGAGCACGTTCCCGACATGTGTCTTGACCGTCTGCACGCCGAGGTACAGTTCGCCCGCTATCTCCACATTGGACAGTCCGCCCGCCATCAGCCGCAGCACCTCGCTTTCGCGTTCGGTGAGCCCGGCACCGGCCAGGCCGTCCAGCGGCCCCCGGTTCGCCTGCTGCGCGGCGAGCCGCCGGATCGCGGCCGGGAACAGCAGCGACTCCCCCGCCGCCACGGTCCGGATCGCCGCGACGATCTCCTCGGGCCTGGCCCGCTTCAGCAGGAAGCCGCTCGCCCCGGCGAGCAAGGCGTCGTAGACGTAGTCGTCGTTCTCGAAGGTGGTCACCACGATCACCTTCGGCGGTTTGTCCATAGTGGACATAAGGTGAGTGGTCGCGCGGATGCCGTCGATCGACGGCATCCGGACGTCCATCAGCACGACATCGGGCCGGAACCGCGTCACCAGGCCCGGTACCTCGGCGCCGTCGGCCGCCTCGCCCACGACCTCCAGGTCGGGCTCCGAAGCGACGATCGCCCGCAGCCCGGCCCGGATCAGCTGTTCGTCGTCGACCAGCAGCACCCCGATGCTCATCGCCGTTCCCCCCATGGCACCGCCACCTCGACCTTCCAGAATCCGTCCGCGCGGCCCGCGGTGATCGTGCCCCCGAGCACTTCCACCCGTTCCGTCATTCCCCTCAGCCCTCGGCCGCCACCGTCCCGTGACGGCGCCGCGGCGCCGAGCGGATTGGACACCCGCACCCGCAACAGCTCCGCCCCGGCGTCGACGAGGACCGCCACCGGCACCTTACCGGCGTGCCGCAACGCGTTCGTCAGGCATTCCTGCAGGATCCGGTACGCCTCGCGGGAGACCACCGGCGGCACCGCGGACGGATCACCTCGCATCTCCGCCGACACCTCGGCGCCCGCCAGCCGCGTGGCCTCGACCAGCGCGGGCAGCTCCGCCAGCCCCGATTGCGGCGCCCGCGACGAGGCCTCGTCACGCAGCAGGCCGAGCACATGGTCGAGATCGTCCAGCGCGGCGCGGGCCGAGTCCTCGATCGCGGTGAGCGCCTGCTCGGTGAAACCGGGATCGGACCGCAGGGTGCGCCGCGCCGCGCCCGCCTGGATGGTCACGACGCTCAGCGCGTGCCCGACCGAGTCGTGCAGTTCGCGCGCGAGCCGGTTGCGTTCGGCGAGTTGTTCGGTGCGCTTCTCCAGCTGGGCGATCCGCTCCGCGGCCGAAATCCCCAGCAGGCTCTTGGCGCAACGGGTCAGCACCGCGCCCGCGCCCCATACGACGTAGGCCAGCGCGACGACGCCGAGCAGGCACGCCACCGGGATCCACGCGCTCGCCCAGCCCTTCGGTACCTCGATCGCGCTCTCGTCGGTCAGGGCGATCCGGCCGCTGAACGGAGCCGCGATCGTGAATCCGAACGCGACCGGCACGAGCAGGCTCACCAGGCTGACGACACAACCGGTGATCACGTGCAGCAGGAACATCGCGGTCGAGCGCAGCCGGACGGGCCAGCTCCCGGCCGGCCCGAACACGACTCCCGGCACGGGATCGTCCAGCAGTTCCCGCACGGCCGCGCCTTCCAGCACGCGGACGGCGGGGATGAACGACGACGCGATCATCACCAGGACGACGGTGATCATCCCGATGAGGGTCCCGCGTTCCACCGTCACGACGAGGGGCAGCAGCGACGGCACCATGATGGCGGCGAAGAGCACATACGGCACGCTCAGTGCGCCACCGAGGATGAAGTAGACCCACCTGCGGTAGGTCGCCCGATCCAGGAGCGGGCCGAAAAGTCGCATGGGGTCTTTCTAGCGTGTGCCGGCTTCGCGCGTATCCCTCACGAGTATCTCCGCGATCTCCCTCGCGAGCGTGACCCGGTGCGCGTCCCCGTCGATGCCGGTATGCGCGACCGCGCCTTCGAGCAGGAGGAAGAGCTGCTCCGCCATCCGCTCCGGATCGGCCGCGCGCGGGGCGTCCTCGCGGAGGAGTTCGGCGAACTTCGCCCGCACCGCCGCCTTGTGCCGCCGGATCACGTCGAGCCCGGGATGCCCGGCGGGCAGTTCGGCGGCCGCGTTGAGGAAGGCGCAACCCCGGTCGCTCCCGAGCTTGGGGTGATCGACGTAGGCGTCGAAGACCGTCAGCGCCCGGGGCGCTTCGGCCTCCGCCAGCCGCTCTTCGAGGTACGCCCACCAGACGTCGTGACGGCTTCGCAGGTACGCGATCGTGAGCTCCGTCTTCGATCCGAAGGAGGCGTACAGCGTCTTCTTCGTGACGCCCGCGGCCTCGGCGATGGCCGCGACGCCCACGGCGTGCAGACCCTCCCGGTAGAAGAGCTCGCTCGCGGCGCTCAGCACGCGCTCGCCGGCCGGTGTCAGCATGCCTCGACTATACCGATCGGTTGACCCGGGCGCGAGATGCGGGAACACTCCAGAGGTATACCGCTCGGTATACCTCTGGAGGAGAGCTGATGGTTTCTTCGTACAAACGCGAGCTGACGTTCACCGCGGCCGGGTTATCACTGATCGCGGTCTCCTACGGACTCGCGAGGTACGCGTACGGCCTCTTCGCGCCGACGCTCCGTACGGAGTTCGACCTCGACGGCAGCGCGCTCGGCGCCATCGCGGCGGGAAGCTACGTCGCGTACTGCCTCGCGGTCGTCGCCTCGACCGCCGTGACGACCCGCTGGGGCGCGCGGGCGGGCGCGCTCGCCGCCGGGACGACCGCCACCGCGGGGACCGCGCTGATCGCGGCCGCGCCGAACGCGGGCGTCCTCGCGCTCGGCGTCGTCCTCGCCGGAGCGAGCACGGGCCTGGCTTCCCCCTCGCTCGCCGACGCGGTCTCCCGCGTCGTCCGCGTGACCCGCCGAGACCGTGCCCAGTCCGTGGTGAACGCCGGGACCGGACTCGGCGTGCTCGTCTCGGGTCCGGTATCCCTGCTCGCCGTCGGCGACTGGCGAATGGCTTGGTGGGCCTTCGCCGTGGCCTCCGCGTTGGTGACCTTGTGGATCGCCCGTGTCGTGCCGCCGGTGAAGGACGACCGCGCGCGGGGACTGCCGTCGCCGCTGTTCCCGCCCTCCACCGGGCGGCTGCTGCCCGCCGCCGCGACCCTCGGTCTTGCCAGCGCGGCGATCTGGACGTTCGGCCGGGACATCGCCGTGAGCGTCGGCGGACTCGACGAGACCGCCTCGACGGTGGTGTGGATCGTGCTCGGCGCGGTCGGCTTGGCGGGCGCCTTCACCGCCGAGCTGACCTCCCGGGCGGGACTGCGCCGCGCCTGGTCGGCGGGAATGGTCCTGTTCGCCGCCGCCACGGCCCTCTTCGCCCTCGCCACCCGGTCGCTCCCGGCGCTCGTCATCGCGGCGGCGCTCTTCGGGGCCGTCTACATCGGACTGACCGGTGTCCTGATCCTCTGGGGTACCAGGGCCTACCCGACGGCGCCCGCGTTCGGTGTCGGCGTGGCCTTCCTGATGCTGGCACTCGGACAGGCCGCCGGAGCACCGCTCATCGGCTTCCTCGGCGATCTCCTCGATCTTCGCGCCGGCTTCCTCGCGGCGGCGGCGATCGCCGTCCTCGGTGTCCTGTTCGCGCCCAAGGAGGCGACCACCACCTACAACTTCGGGGTCCGCTCCCTCTCAGGGGTGAGCACCGTCCCGCCGCAGCGGGAATCCCGCGCGGGCTGCGCGTGATGTCCTCTTCGGCATGAACCTGCTGCTCGGCCTGCTCACCCTGCCCGTCTACGCGCTCATGCTGTGGCCGCTCGTGGTCGGCGCCCGCCGCGTGCTGGGTGTGCGGATCGGCCTGATCCGCGCGGGCTGCGCCGCCGGTTTCGGCTGGCTGGTCGCGGGAGGCATCCTCACCGCGTTCCCGCGGGCGATGTACGCGGGCAACGCCTTCGCCGGGCTGGTCATCCCGGTGGCGGGCAGCGCTTTCCTGGCGACGCTGATCTTCCTGTTCGTCGCGGAACTCGCGCTGCCCTCCGGCTCGGGGCTCGGGCTGATCGGCAGGATCCGGTCGATGCGCCGCCGCGCGGCCAGGACACGGCGCTACTCGCAGATCACCAGGATCGCGATCAAGCACGGCCTCGGCCGCTATCTCACCGGCCGCCGCGAACCCGGCCTCGCCCAGGTCCGGCACGCCAAACTGGCGCGCTCGCTGCGGCGCGCGCTGGAGGAGGGCGGCGTGACGTTCGTGAAACTCGGCCAGCTGCTCTCGACCCGATCCGACCTGCTCCCCCCTGTTTTCGTCGACGAGCTCAGCAAGCTCCAGGACCAGGTCGCCTTCGCCGACGCCGACGGGGTCGCGACGGTACTGCGGGAGGAACTCGGTGGGAACCCGGACGAGATCTTCGCCGAATTCGACCCGGAGCCGATCGCGGCCGCGTCGATCGCGCAGGTCTACCGGGCGAAGCTGCGGAGCGGGCAGGACGTCGTCGTCAAGGTGCAGCGACCGGGCGTGCAGGCCTTGGTCGAGCGGGACCTCGACATCGTCCGCCGGGTGGCGGCCGCGTTGGACCTGCGCGCGGGCTGGGCACGCTCACTCGGCGTCGTCGATCTGGCCGAAGGATTCGCCGACGCGCTGGTCGAGGAGCTCGATTTCCGCACCGAGGCGAGGAACATCGAAGCGGTCACCGCCGCCTCCTCCGGCACCGAGGTCGCCCTTCCGACCGTCCACAAAGAACTGTCCACCGAACGTGTCCTGGTGATGCGGCGCCTCGACGGCAAACCGCTCGCCGCGGCCAAGGAGCGGGTGCCGGTCGCGGAACGGGCGAAGCTCGCGCGGTCGATGCTGCGGTGCGTGCTCGGCCAGGTGATGGGCAGCGGCGTCTTCCACGCCGACCCGCATCCCGGCAACGTCCTGCTGCTCAACGACGGCAGGCTGGGCCTGCTCGACTTCGGCTCCGTCGGCCGGCTCGACTCGGGTTTGCGCGGCGGACTGCAGAACCTGATCCTCGCCCTGGACCGCGGCGACCCGGCCGCGTTGCGCGACGGTCTGCTGGAGATCGTCGACCGGCCGGACGAGATCGAGGAGCGACGGCTGGAACGGGCGCTGGGTGCCTTGGTGGCCAAGCATTTCAACCACGGCCAGGCCCCGGATCTCGACATGTTCACCGACCTGTTCCGGGTGATCGCCGACTTCCGGCTCAGCGTGCCCCCGCCGATCGCCGCGGTGTTCCGCGCACTGGCCACCTTGGAGGGAACGCTGGCCGCGCTGGCGCCGGGATTCAACATCGTCGTCGAATCCCGCGCCTACGCCGCCGAGCAGGTCGGTGCCGGATTGCGCCCGGAATCGCTGCGTTCCACGGCCACCAACGAACTGATGGCGCTCCTGCCGGTGCTGCGACGGCTGCCCCGCCGCGTCGACCGGATCGGCGACGCGCTGGAGCAGGGCAGGCTTTCGGTCAACGTCCGGCTGTTCTCCGACGAACGCGACCGCGACGTGGTCACCGGGCTGGTGCACGAGATCCTGCTGGCGTTCGTCGGCGTGGCCACCGGCCTGATGGCCGTGCTGCTGCTGGGCAGCGCGACCGGCCCGGAGGTGCTGACCGGGGTCACGCTGCACCAGATGTTCGGCTACAACCTGCTGGTGGTCAGCGCATTGGTGGGACTGCGGCTGCTCTTCGTCGTTTTCCGGCGGAGCGGACAACGCTCACGATCGCCCCGATGACGCCGACGGCGACGAGCCCGGCGCCGCCGAACGCGAGGTTTCGCGAGGTGCGGAACCCGGTGTCGGACACCGGATCCCCGGGCAGTCCGGCCTCGACGAAAGCGGTGGTCTGCGGAAAGGGGTCGGCGGCGAGGAGACTCCCCAGCCCGACGACGACTCCGCGCACTTTCGACAGCGGCACGGCGCCGTCGCCCGGCATACCGATGTAGAGCCGTGAGTCCCGCGAGTTGTTCCGCTGGTCGCCCACGACGAACACGGCGTCCGGCGGAACCTGGACGCTGAACGACCGGTACTCCTTGCGGCCGTACCCGTTGTCGTCCTCGGTGTAGGGCTCTTTGACCGGCGTCCCGTTGACGGCGATCAGGTTGTCGTTCGTGCAACAGACGACCTGGTCACCGCCGACACCGATCACCCGCTTGACGATCCGGCCGTCGTCGGGGCCCGAATCCGGAAACGCGGAAACATCCATGAGGACGACCGCGCCGCGGGGGATCTCGGGAAGAGAGGTCCAGCGGTACAGCACGACCGCCCCCGGCTGGATCGTGGGCGCCATCCCGCCGCCGGGAACGCTCGCCATGCGATAGCTCAGCAGGGTCCAGAACCCGTATCCGCCGGCGCCCACGCCGACGACCGCCAGCAGGATCATCACGAACAGGAGCGGGGAGAATCTTCGCTTCGGCCGGGGTCTCTCGGCGGGCGGTGTGGGGAAGTCCGTTTCGGTCACAGCGCAGAGTAGCGCCACTCAACCTCGGGGCGCGTACATGATGACCCCGACCCCGGCCAGGCAGATCAAGGCGCCGATCACGTCGTAGCGGTCCGGCCGGTAGCCGTCGGCGACCATCCCCCACGCCAGCGAGCCCGCGACGAAGACCCCACCGTACGCGGCGAGGATACGGCCGAAGTTCGCGTCGGGCTGCAAGGTCGCGACGAAGCCGTAGAGCCCCAGCGCGATGACGCCGGCGCCGATCCAGAGGTAGCCGCGGTGTTCCCGGACGCCTTGCCAGATCAGCCAGGCACCGCCGATCTCCAGCAGGGCGGCGAGCGCGAAGAGCGCGATGGACCGGAAGATCATTCCGGCAGCCTACGGGACGCGGTATAGGTCGTTATACGCTCGGCGCCCTCGACCCTCCCCTCAATGCAATGAACGGTCCTTTCCTTGCAAATTTCGCAAGGAAAGGACCGTTCCTAGCACTCGAAAGGAGCGAAGCAAGCCTCAGACGGTGAAGCCGAGCGCCCGCAGCTGTTCGCGGCCGTCGTCGGTGATCTTCTCCGGACCCCACGGCGGCATCCAGACCCAGTTGATCCGGAAGTCCTTCACCAGCCCGGTCCCTCCGCCGACGAGCGCGGCACCGGTCTGGTCCTCGATGACGTCGGTCAGCGGGCAGGCCGCCGACGTCAGGGTCATGTCGATGGTGGCGGTGTTGTCCGCCTCGACGCGGATGTCGTAGACCAGTCCGAGGTCGACGACGTTGATGCCGAGTTCCGGGTCGACGACGTCGCGCATCGCCTCTTCGACGTCCTCAACCTTCGCCACGTCGGCGCTGTCCGGGGCGGCGGCGGTCTCGGCGTCGAGGTCGGCGGCCGTGCGCCCCTCGCGGGTTTCGGTCTGCTGTTCGGTCATGCCGTCTCAACTCCGTTGGTCGTGCGGGCGACGGCGTCCTTGAACGCCATCCATCCGAGCAGGGCGCATTTCACGCGGGCCGGGTACTTGGCCACGCCGGCGAAGGCGATGCCGTCCTCCAGCACGTCCTCGTCCGGCTCGATCTGTCCTTTGCCCTGCATCAGCTCGACGAAGGCGTCCATGGTGGTGAACGCCTCCTCCACGGTGTGCCCGACGACGAGATCCGTCAAGACCGACGTGGACGCCTGGCTGATCGAGCAGCCCTGTCCCTCGTAGGAGACGTCGGCGACCTTCCCGTCGTCGACCTTCACCCGCAGTGTCACCTCGTCGCCACAGGTCGGGTTGACCTGGAACGACTCGGCGTCGAACGGCTCGCGCAGGCCGCGGCCGTGCGGGTTCTTGTAGTGGTCCAGGATGATCTCCTGGTACATGCTCTCCAGGTTCATCAGGCCACCCCGAAGAACTTCTGCGCCTCGCGCACACCGTTCACCAAAGCGTCCACTTCGGACAGTGTGTTGTAGACGTAGAACGACGCGCGCACGGTCGCCGGGACCGAGCAGGCCCGGTGCAGCGGCCACGCGCAGTGGTGCCCGACGCGGACGGCGACACCGAGGCTGTCCAGGACCTGGCCCGAGTCGTGCGGGTGGACGCCGTCGATGACGAACGACACCAGCCCGCCGCGGTCGGTCATGTCGGTGGGGCCGATGATCCGCACACCCGGGATCTCGCCGAGCCCGGCGAGCGCCGCCTCGGTGAGCACGTGCTCGTGCGCGGCGACCCGATCCATGCCGATCGCCGACAGGTAGTCGGCGGCCGCGCCGAGGCCGACGGCCTGCGACGTCATCGGGGTGCCCGCCTCGAACCGCTGCGGCGGCGCGGCGAAGGTGGTCTGGTCCATGCGGACCAGCTCGATCATCGAGCCACCGGTCAGGAACGGCGGCATCGCTTCGAGCAGCTCACGGCGGCCGTAAAGGACACCGATGCCGTACGGGCCGACCATCTTGTGCCCGGCGAAAGCGGCGAAGTCGACGTCGAGCGCGTGCAGGTCCACCGGGAAGTGCGGCACCGACTGGCAGGCGTCCAGCACGACCAGCGCGCCGACCTTGCGAGCCTTCTTCACCAGGAACTCGACCGGGTTGATCGTGCCGAGCACGTTGGACTGGTGCGTGAACGCGAGCACCTTGGTCCGCTCGGTGATCAGCTCGTCCACATTGGACAGGTCGAGCCGTCCGTCCGCCGTGACGGAGAACCACTTCAGCGTCGCGCCGGTGCGCTGGCAGAGCTGCTGCCACGGAACCAGGTTCGCGTGGTGCTCCATCTCGGTGATGACGATCTCGTCGCCGGGACCGATCTTGAACCGCTCGGCCCCGGGACCGGCCGTGGCGGCGTTGCTCATCGCGTAGGCGACGAGGTTGATGCCCTCGGTGGCGTTCTTGGTGAACACCAGCTCGTGCGGGGAGGCGCCGACGAACTCCGCGATCCGCACGCGGGCGGACTCGTAGGCGTCGGTCGCCTCCTCGGCGAGCTGGTGCGCGCCGCGGTGCACCGCGGCGTTCGAGGTCTCCAGGAACCGGCGCTCGGCTTCGAGCACCTGCGCCGGTTTCTGGGACGTCGCACCGGAATCCAGATACACCAAGGGTTTCCCGTCCCGGACCGTGCGGGTCAGGATCGGGAAGTCGGCCCTGATGGCCGCTACGTCCAGCGGAACAGAGTTAGCCGTGGTGGTGGTCATCGGGCCAACTCCTCTCGGTGTAGTCGTGAAGTTCAGTGATCAGACGGCGGCGGTCTCGGCGGAGCCGGTGTACTTGACGTACCCGTTCTCCTCGAGCTCGTCCGCGAGTTCACGGCCACCGGACTCGACGATCTTGCCGCCGGCGAACACGTGCACGAAGTCGGGCGTGATGTGCCGCAGGATCCGCGTGTAGTGCGTGATCAGCATGACGCCGGCGTCGTTGTTGGCCTTGAACTCGTTGACGCCCTCGGACACGACGCGCAGCGCGTCGACGTCGAGGCCGGAGTCGGTCTCGTCGAGGATGGCGATCTTCGGCTTGAGCAGCGCCAGCTGCAGGATCTCGTGGCGCTTCTTCTCGCCGCCGGAGAAGCCCTCGTTCACCGAACGCTCGGCGAACTCGGACGAGATCTCCAGCTTGCCCATCTCCTCCTTGACCTCCTTGACCCAGTGGCGCAGCTTGGGGGCCTCGCCACGGACCGCGGTGGCCGCGGTGCGGAGGAAGTTGGACATGGACACGCCCGGCACCTCGACCGGGTACTGCATGGCGAGGAACAGGCCCGCGCGGGCACGCTCGTCGACGCTCATCTCCAGCACGTCCTCACCGTCGAGCAGGACCTGCCCGGAGGTGACTTCGTACTTGGGGTGACCGGCGATGGCGTAGGACAGCGTGGACTTACCCGAACCGTTGGGGCCCATGATCGCGTGGGTCTCGCCCGACTTGATGGTCAGGTTGACGCCCTTGAGGATCTCCTTGGGGCCTTCCTCGGTCGTGACCGAGGCGTGCAGATCCTTGATTTCCAGCGTAGGCATTTCTTTCCTAAAAGTCTGATGTGGACGGACGCGCGCTCAGGCGCCGACAGCTTCGAGTTCGGCTTCGATCGCGGCCTCGAGACGCTCGCGCACCTCGGGAACACCGATCTTGACCAGGATCTCGTGGAAGAACCCGCGTACGACCAGGCGGCGCGCGGCGTCTTCGCCGATTCCGCGCGACTGAAGGTAGAACAACTGCTCGTCGTCGAACCTTCCCGTCGCGCTCGCGTGGCCGGCGCCTTCGATCTCGCCGGTCTCGATCTCCAGGTTCGGGATCGAGTCCGCCCGCGCGCCCGGCGTCAGCACCAGGTTGCGGTTGAGCTCGTAGGTGTCGGTGGCCTCGGCGGCCGCCCGGATCAGCACGTCGCCGACCCACACGGTGTGCGCGCCATCGCCCTGCAGCGCGCCCTTGTACATCACCCGCGACTTGCAGTTCGGCACCGCGTGGTCGACGAAGAGACGGTGCTCCTGGTGCTGTGCTTCGTCCGCGAAGTACAGGCCGAGCATCTCGACGTCGCCACCCTTGTCGGCGAAGGTCGCCGTCGGCGAGACGCGGACGAGGTCACCGCCCAGCGTGATGACGATGTGCTTGAGGCTGGCGTCGCGGCCGAGCTTGAGGTGCTGCTCGGACACGTGCACCGCGTCGTCGGCCCAGTCCTGGACGCTGACCACGGTGACGTTCGCCGAATCGCCGATGACGAACTCGACGTTGTCGGCGTACGTACCGGAGCCGACGTGGTCGAGGACGATGACGGCCTCGGAGAACTGCTCGGCGCGCACCTGCACGTGCCCGTAGGCGACCTTGCCCTCGCCGGGGCCGGTGATCTTCACCGTCGACGGCTTCGACGTCTTCGTCTCCTTGGGCACCGTGATGACGGTGGCCTCGGTGAACGAGGAGTACGCCTGCGCGGCGATCCGGTCGCTCGGGACACCCGCGGCGCCGAGGCGCTCGTCGTCCCGGCCGACCGTCTCGATCTTCAGTTCGGGGGCAGCGTCGGCGTCCACGGTGGCCGAACCGGAGGCGGCGGCGGACCCGTCGTGCAGGCCGCGCAGCCGCTTCATCGGCGTGAACCGCCAGTTCTCCTCACGGCCGCCGGGGACCTCGAAGGCCTCGACGTCGTAGGAGGTGAAGCGCTCCGCGCGGGACGTGGCCGGGATGACCACGCCCTCGCGCATCGCTTCGGAAACGTTGTTCTCGGTAACCGACATGACTAGCCGACGGACCCTTCCATCTGAAGCTCGATCAGGCGGTTCAGCTCGAGCGCGTACTCCATCGGCAGCTCACGCGCGATGGGCTCGACGAACCCGCGCACGATCATCGCCATGGCCTCGGCCTCGTCGAGACCGCGCGACATGAGGTAGAACATCTGGTCTTCGCTGACCTTCGAGACGGTCGCCTCGTGGCCCATGGAGACCTCGTCGTTGCGGATGTCGACGTACGGGTACGTGTCCGACCGCGAGATCGTGTCGACCAGCAGCGCGTCACAGACCACGCTGGACCGCGAGTGGTGCGCCCGCTTCGCGACCTTGACCAGGCCGCGGTACGAGGTGCGGCCACCGCCGCGCGCCACCGACTTCGACACGATGGTCGAGGAGGTGTGCGGCGCCAGGTGCTCCATCTTCGCGCCGGCGTCCTGGTGCTGGCCCTCGCCCGCGAACGCGACCGAGAGGACCTCGCCCTTGGCGTGCTCGCCCATGAGGAACACGGACGGGTACTTCATCGTGACCTTGGAGCCGATGTTGCCGTCGATCCACTCCATGGTCGCGCCCTCTTCGCACTTGGCGCGCTTGGTGACCAGGTTGTAGACGTTGTTCGACCAGTTCTGGATGGTCGTGTAGCGGCAGCGGGCGCCCTTCTTCACGATGATCTCCACGACCGCCGAGTGCAGCGAGTCGGACTGGTAGATCGGCGCGGTGCAACCCTCGACGTAGTGCACGTAGGCGTCTTCGTCGACGATGATCAGGGTCCGCTCGAACTGACCCATGTTCTCGGTGTTGATCCGGAAGTAGGCCTGCAGCGGGATGTCCACCTTGACGCCCTTGGGCACGTAGATGAACGAACCGCCGGACCACACCGCGGTGTTCAGCGCGGAGAACTTGTTGTCCCCGGCCGGGATCACGGAGCCGAAGTACTCCTTGAAGATCTCCGGGTGCTCCTTGAGCGCGGTGTCGGTGTCCAGGAACAGGACGCCCTGCGCCTCCAGGTCCTCACGGATCTGGTGGTAGACGACCTCGGACTCGTACTGCGCGGCGACACCGGCGACGAGGCGCTGCTTCTCCGCCTCGGGGATGCCCAGCTTGTCGTACGTGTTCTTGATGTCCTCGGGCAGGTCTTCCCAGGAAGTGGCCTGCTTCTCCGTGGACCGCACGAAGTACTTGATGTTGTCGAAGTCGATCCCGGAGAGGTCCGCACCCCAGTTGGGCATCGGCTTCAAGTCGAAGAGCTTGAGCGCCTTCAGTCGCGCTTCGCGCATCCACTCCGGCTCGGACTTCTTCGAGGAGATGTCGGTGACGACGTCCTCGTTCAGTCCGCGGCGGGCAGTGGAGCCCGCCTCGTCGGAGTCCGCCCAGCCGAACGCGTACTTGCCAAGGGACTCGATGGTCTCTTCCTGGCTCATGGGCGCGGTGGTGGGAGTGCGCTGCTCGGCAGCGGCAGTCATGCGGGTTTCCCTCCATTCGGGATCCGTGCTGTGCGCCCTGGAGAGGGCGCCGTGCTTCCCGGCCCGGGTGTGGCCGGGTGACCCGTCGAGACGACGGGTACGTGTGTGGTGCACGCGTTGTCACCGCGTGCGATGGTCGCCAGCCGCTGGACGTGGGTACCCAGAAGTTCCGCGAAAGCCTCTGTCTCGGCTTCACACAACTGAGGGAACTCGGCGGCGACGTGGGCGACCGGGCAATGGTGCTGGCACAGCTGTTCACCGACACCGACCTGACGGGTCGACGCAGCGTAGCCCTCCCTGGTCAGCGCCGCAGCGAGAGCCTCGGCACGGGTGGCCGGGTCCGCGTGCTTGGTGATCGCGTCCTGGTGCGGGCCGACCAGAGAAGCGACCCGAGCCTCCGCGAAGGCCTTCACGGCGTCTTCGCCGGCGTGTTCGGCGAGGAAGCGGATGGCCGAGGACGCGAGGTCGTCGTAGGCGTGCCCGAAGCGGGCCCGGCCCGCTTCGGTGAGCAGGAAGTTCTTGGCGGGACGGCCTCGCCCACGGGGGCCGCGGCGGGGCGCGTCCCGGGTTTCGGCCTCGCCGTCGGCGAGCAGCGCGTCGAGATGACGGCGCACGGCGGCGGCGCTGATGCCCAGCTGCTCGGCCACCACGACGGCGGTCATCGGACCCTGTTCCAGCAGCAAGCGGGCCACTTCGTGCCTGGTCCGGCCCTCGGGGCCGACCTGCGCGGGGACAGGCTGGACCTCGGCGCGGAGCATGTCGCCACCGGCCTCGTCCTGCGTCCCCGTCTTTTTCACAACACAAGTGTGACGTATTTCCGGGGAGACGGCAAAGAGGGGTGCCTCACGGAGTGGCGTGGGTCACTTCGGCCGGCTGGAGCACAGGGGTAACCACGTACCCGCCCGGTCTGTTCCCGGGATCGCTACCCTTCGTGCGTGGCAGTGGGCGATCACCCGGCACAGCGGGACACGGACGGGGCAGAGCCGGAAGACCGGGCTGCGGGACCGGTGGCGACGCTCGTGCCCGGGCGCCCGCACGATCCGGAACCGCTGGACGACAAGGAACTGCGCGGGCTGAACGTGGTCCGCCGATTCGGCGCGGTCGGTTCCCTGTTCCTCGCGCTCGGCTCGCTCGGCGCGGGTGCCGCCCCGGTGATCAACCCGGTGCAGGAGATCCCGGTCCTGCGGCTGTTCACCCGGATCCCGATGGTCTCGCTCGCGATGGGCCTGGCCGGTATGGCGATCATCGTGCTCAGCTGGCTGCTGCTCGGCCGGTTCGCGCAGCCCGCACGCCGCCGCCTCGCCACCCAGGGCCAGCTCGCCCGCACCATCGCGCTCTGGTGCGCGCCCCTGCTGTTCATCCCGCCGCTGTTCTCCCGCGACGTCTACAGCTATCTGGCGCAGAGCGAGATCGTCGCCCGCGGGATGGACCCGTACTCCCTCGGCCCGGCCGAGGCGCTCGGCGTCTCCGACCCGCTGACCTCGGGCGTCTCCAACATGTGGCGCGAGACCCCGGCGCCCTACGGCCCGCTGCTGCTGCGCCTCGGCGGCTGGCTCGCCCCGCTCAGCAGCGGCAACATCGTCACCGGCGTGCTGCTGCAGCGAGGGCTCGCGCTGATCGGCGTCATCCTGATCATCTGGGCGCTGCCCCGGCTGGCCCGGCGGTTCGGCGTGCAGCCCGCCACCGCGCTGTGGCTCGGCGCGGCGAACCCGCTGCTGATCTTCCACTTCGTCGCGGGCGCCCACAACGACGCGCTCGCGATCGGGCTCATGGTGGCCGGGCTTGAGGTCGGCCTCCAGCGGATGCCGGTGCGGTTCAAGAACGACGAGCCGCCCCCGCTGGCCAAGGGCGAACTCCTCTATATCGGGCTAGGGGTGGTGCTCATCACCCTCGGTGTCGCGGTGAAGATCAACGCCATCCTGGCGCTGCCGTTCTTCACCGTGATGGTGGCCAGACGCTGGCACGGCCGGATCAAGGACCTGGTCACCGCGGCGGTGCCGATGGCGTTGCTGTTCGGCGTGGCACTGGTGGCGGTCTGTTACGGCACCGGCCTCGGTTTCGGCTGGGTCGGCGCGCTCGGGACACCCGGGCTGGTCCGCTCGTGGATCTCGCCGACGTCGGAGCTCGCCGCGCTCGGCGGTGTCCTCGGTATCGCGCTCGGTCTCGGCAACCACACCAACGCGATGGTGCCGATCCTGGGCGCGCTCGGCTATCTCGTCGCGGGCGCGGTGACGGTCAAATTCCTCTGGGACAGCTTCAAATGGCGCTACCGGCCGATCATCGGCCTCGGTGTCTCCCTCGGCGCGGTGATGGTGCTGCACGTCGCGCTGCAGCCCTGGTACCTGCTGTGGGCGATCATCCCGCTCGCCGCGGCGGCGGGGACCTCGCGGTTCCGCATCGCCGCGACGATCGTCACCGCCGTCCTGCCGTTCCTGCTGCCGACGACGGGAAGCACCTTCGAGGGCCGCGGTTTCGTCCTGCCGTTCGCGTGGGCCGCCGCCGGGGTCGTCACGCTTCTGGGGTTGTTCATCGTCCACCGCCTCTCACCACTGCTGCTGTCCAGACCGTCCCCGGAGCATTCGGTCCCGGTGTGAGCCCGTATCGTGACCTGTCGTGAACGCCCCCGCCGTCGAGATCACCGGGCTGGTGAAGCGCTACGGATCCACCACCGCCGTCGATGGACTCGACCTGCGGATGGAACGTGGCACCTTGCTCGCTCTGCTCGGCCCGAACGGGGCCGGCAAGACCACCACCGTCGAGATCTGCGAAGGCTTCCTGCGGCCTGACGACGGTGACGTGCGAGTGCTCGGCCTGAACCCGGCGCGCGACGGCGCCGCGCTGCGGCCCCGGATCGGCGTGATGCCCCAGGGCGGCGGCGCGTATCCCGGTGTCCGCGCCGACGAGATGCTCGGACTGGTCGCCGCGTGCGCGGCGAACCCGCTCGACCCGGCCTGGCTGCTGGACGTCCTCGGGCTTTCCGGAGCGAGGAAGACGCCGTTCAAACGGCTTTCCGGCGGGCAGCAGCAACGGCTCTCGCTCGCCTGCGCGCTCGTCGGACGGCCGGAACTGCTCTTCCTCGACGAGCCGACGGCGGGTATGGACCCGCAAGCCCGCCGCCTGGTCTGGGATCTGCTCGAAGCGCTGCGCGCCGACGGGGTCAGCGTGCTGCTCACCACGCATCTGATGGAGGAGGCCGAAACGCTGGCCGACACCGTGGTGATCGTGGACCACGGCAAGGTCGTCGTCGAAGGCTCCCCGCAGTCGCTGACCGTCGAAGCCGGCGAGACGGCGCAGCTGCGGTTCAAGGCCAGGACCCGGCTCGACACCGCGCTGTTGACCGCGGCGCTGCCCGAGGGGCATCTCGTCCACGAGTCGGCGCCGGGGACGTATCTCGTCGAGGGCGCGATCGACCCGCAGGTGGTGTCGACGGTGACGGCGTGGTGCGCGCAGCAGGGTGTCATGCCGGAGGAGCTGCAGGTCGGCAGGCGCACGCTGGAAGAGGTCTTCCTGGAGCTGACCGGACGGGAACTGCGCGCATGACGACAACGCCTACGCCACGGTTCGCCCCGGGCACGTTCACCCCGGCCCCCGGCCGCGGCTCGCTGGGCAAGATGCTCCGCACGCACGCGAAGGTCGAGGCGAGCCTGACGCTGCGCCACGGCGAGCAGATCCTGCTGACCCTGCTCATCCCGCTCGCGCTGCTGATCGGCCTGTCGCTGCTGGACATCCTGCCGTCATCGCAGCTCGGCGATTCGTCCAAAGTGGACTGGATCACGCCGAGGATCCTGGCGCTGGCGGTGATGTCGTCCGCGTTCACCGGGCAGGCCATCGCCTTGGGCTTCGACCGCCGCTACGGCGTCCTCAAACGGCTTTCCGCGACCGCGCTGCCCCGCTGGCTGCTCGTCGCGGGCCGGGTGGCCGCCGCGCTGGTGGTGGTCGCGCTGCAGGCGGTGATCCTCGGTGCCGTCGCCGCGCTGCTGGGCTGGTCGCCGTCGCTCGGCGGGATCCTCGGCGCGATCCCGTTCCTGATCGTCGGCACGCTCGCGTTCGGCGCGCTGGGGCTGCTGCTCGGCGGGGCGCTGCGCGCGGAGGCCGTGCTGGCGCTGGCGAATATCGTCTGGTTCGTGCTGCTGCTCGCGGGCGGCATCCTGCTGGCGCCGTCGACGATGCCGTCCGGCGTCGCGTGGATCGTCGAGCTGCTGCCCTCGGGTGCACTCGCCGAAGGTCTGCGCTCGGTGCTGCTGGACGGTTCGTTCGGCTGGGGACCGTTCGCGGTGCTGATCGGCTGGGGCGTCGTGGCGGGCGCGCTGGCGAGCAAGACCACTCGCTTGACCTGAGGCGGCCGACACAGCCGGTGCGGCCGGTGGAAGGCTCTCAGGAAGGGCGTTCTAGCATCGGACGGTGCCGTTCCAGAGCCTTGTAGCGCGTCTGCCGTATCCCCCGTTCGCGGTCCAGCGAGCGGTCGCGATAGCGGCGGTGATCGCACAGGCAGGCATCGGCGTCACCGGATCGGTGGTCCGGGTCACGGGTTCGGGTCTCGGCTGCCCGACCTGGCCGCAGTGCGTCGAAGGCAGCATCGTGCCGGTCGCGCACCCCGAGTTCGACGCGCTCACCCAGTGGATCGAGTTCAGCAACCGGATGCTGACCGGGGTGGTCATCCTGGTCGCCGCGCTGTGCGTGATCACCGCGTGGCGCGTGCAGATCGAGCACCCGAGCCGCCGCCGGCTGGTGAAGCTGGCCTGGACGATGCCCGCGGGCGTGATGCTGCAGGCCGTCGTCGGCGGGATCACGGTGCTGGCCAAACTCGAATGGTGGACCGTCGCGCTCCACTTCCTGGCTTCCACTCCCCTGGTCTGGCTCGCGGTACTGCTGCTGCGGGCGTTCTCCGAGGGTGACGAGCCCGCCCGCTGGCTGATCCCGGACGCGGGCCGCAAGACGCTGATCGTGCTCGCCGCGGCCATGTGGGCCGTCCTCGTCGCGGGCACCGTGGTGACCGGCGCGGGCCCGCACGGCGGCGACCCCGGCACCCACCGGCTCCAGGCCCCCATCGAGACGCTCACCCAGGTCCACGGCGGACTGCTGGTGGTCTACCTGATCGTGTTGTCCGTTTTCGGGCTCCAGTTGATGCGGGGCGAGACGCCGAAGCAGGTGTGGCGGCGGTACACCCTCGTGTGGGTCGTCGCGCTTTCCCAGGGCGTCCTGGGCTCGGTGCAGTACGCGCTCGGCGTGCCGGAGGCCTTGGTCTCCCTCCACGTCCTCGGCTCCGCGCTGGTGATCATCTCGACGGCCGCGCTGTGGTGCGGTTCACGCGATCGTGGTCCCGTGCCCTCGGCGAACGCGCCGGAACGCGAACTCGCCACCTCGAACTGAACCGGACGTAACCCCCAGGCGGCGTGCTCGCCAGACGGTGCCCTTACGCTGCGCTCGGTGGCCCACACGGGGGTCACCACCGAGTCGAGGCACGAGGTGTCGCATGACCGCCAGCACCGAGCCGGACGCACCGGCCAGTCCGTCCAAACCCCTGATCTCGCACCGCCGAGGCTCCGGGGAGATGCTGATACTCAAGACCTTCCTGCTGGTCCCGTTCGTCGCGCTGCTCGCCGCCGTGCCGATCGTGTGGGGCTGGGGCATGACCTGGGTCGATCTCGGGCTGGCGGCGGTGTTCTACACCCTCGGGACGCTCGGGGTGACCGTCGGCTACCACCGCTACTTCACCCACGGTGCCTTCAAGGCCGGGCGCCCGCTGCGGGTCGCGCTCGCCATCGCCGGGAGTTTCGCGGTGCAGGGTTCGGTGATCTTCTGGGTGGCCAGCCACCGTCGCCACCACGCCTTCGCCGACCGCGAAGGCGACCCGCACTCACCCTGGCTGTTCGGGACGTCGCCCGGGGCGCTGCTGCGCGGTTTCTGGCACGCGCATATGGGCTGGATGTTCAGCCGCGAGGTGACCAACTACGACCGCTTCGCGCCGGACCTGGTGGCGGACAAGGATCTTCGGGTGGTGAACCGCTACTTCTGGCTGTGGATCACGCTGAGCCTTGCGCTGCCCGCGGTGCTCGGCGGGCTGATCAGCTGGTCGTGGTGGGGGGTGGTGACCGGGTTCTTCTGGGCCGGGCTGGTCCGGATCGCGTTCCTGCACCACGTCACCTGGTCGGTGAACTCGATCTGCCACCTGGTCGGCGAGCGCCCGTTCGCCAGCCGTGACAAGGCGGCGAACTTCTGGCCGCTGGCGATCCTGTCCATGGGCGAGTCGTGGCACAACTCCCACCACGCCGACCCGACCTGCGCGCGGCACGGTGTCCTGCGTGGACAGGTCGACGTGTCGGCGCGGGTGATCTGGCTGTTCGAGAAGTTCGGCTGGGCGCGGGACGTGCGGTGGCCGAAGCCGGAGCGGTTGGCGGCGAAGCTCGTGAAGCCCGCCTGACCCCCTCCTAGCGCGCTATGAACGGGACGTTCCTTGCAAAATTTGCAAGGAACGTCCCGTTCATAGCATTGCGTCAGGCGAGTTGCTGACGAACAGCCGACGCGAAACGCCAGGCCGCGGCGGCATCGGTCTGCCGGAACCCGAGCGAGGGTTCGACGAGCTCCAGTTCCAGCAGCAGCGGCCTGCCGTCCGGCCCGGCGACGAGGTCCACGCGGGCGTAGAGCAGTTCCGCGCGCAGGATGCCCAGCAGCGCCGCCGTCGCGTCCAAAGCGTCTTCGGCCAGCGCTCGGAATCCCGCGGCCGGCTGCACGGGCGCGAGGCTTTCCGTCACGTACAGCCCGGATTCGTCGAGTTCCCGGCCCAGCATCGCGGCCTTCGAGAACGCGTGCGAGTACACGCCGCCGAAGTACACCAGAGCGATCTCACCGTCACTGTCCACACGGGACTGATACGGCTGGAGCAGGACGGTGTTCCCGTCGGCCTGCAGCCCGGATAGGTGGGCGGCGGCCGCGTCGCCCGCGGTGAACCGGCCCGCGCCTCGCGAACCGGAACCGATCGCGGGCTTCAGCACGAACTCGCCCTTGGGCCAGCGCGGGGCCTTCTCGTCCGGCGCGATCAGGGTCGTCGGCACGACCGCGACCCCGGCGTCTCCGAGTTCGGCCAGATAGGACTTGTCGCTGTTCCAGCGCACGACTTCGGCCGAATTGGACAGCGCCGGCACGGATTCGGTCCAGGACAGGAACTCGTCGTGGCGCTCGGCGTAATCCCAGGTGGCGCGCAGCACGACGATGTCCGCGGCGCCGAAGTCGACGGTCGTGTCGTCCCAGGCGGCCCAGCGGGTCTTGAAACCGAGGTCGGCGAGCGCTTCGGGAACGGCGTGCTCGTCGCCGTCGCCTTCCGGCAGCGTGGAGCAGGCGACGAAGATCGCGGAGCCGCTCACTTCCCCGCCATCCGGCGGCGGTGCTCGGCGCCGATCTTGGTGGCCTTCACGGTCTCGCTGTCCCACTCGGCGGGTTCGAGGTCCTCGACGGCCTCGACCAGCGCCTCGCCCGTCTCCACGGAGGGAACGACGACGTCGCCGAGCGCGCCGTCGGCGCCCACGAGCACGACCCGCGCGCCGACCCGGCCGATGTTCTCCACCACCGCGCGCGACGGCTTCCCGTGCCGCTTCACGAAATCGCGGGCGGCCGCGACCTGGCGCGACGTCGGGGCGGCGGTCTCGGTCTTCTCTTCGGTCTCAGCCACGGCCAGAGCTTAACCGCGAAAAGCCCGGGACGCGGAATAACCGTGGCGTCGGCCATAGTTGTCCCGGTCGGAACGACCTTGAACGAGGAGGATGTATGCCCACGGCAGTGCAGATCCGGCGAACCGGCGGACCCGAAGTCCTTGAACTGTCCGAAGTCGAGGTCGGCGAACCCGGTTCGGGCGAACTGCTCGTGGACGTCGCGGCGGCGGGCGTCAACTACATCGACACCTACCACCGCGAGGGCATCTACCCGGTCGACACACCGTTCATCCTGGGTATGGAGGGTGCGGGCACGGTGGCCGCGGTCGGCGCGGACGTGACCGGTTTCGCCGTCGGCGACCGGGTCGCCTGGCAGGGCTCGCTGGGCAGCTACGCCCAGCGCCGGCTGGTCCCCGCCACCATCGCGGTGAAGATCCCGGACGGTGTGTCCGAGGAGACCGCCGCCGCCACGATGCTCCAGGGGATCACCGCGCACGCGCTGATCGCCTCGACCTACGAGGTCAAAGCCGGGGACGACGTGCTGATCCACGCCGCGGCGGGCGGGATGGGCCTGCTGCTGGTCCAGCTGGCCAAGGCACGCGGTGCCCGGGTGATCGGCACCGTCTCCACCGACGAGAAGGCCGAACTCGCCAAGCAGGCGGGCGCGGATGACGTCATCCGCTACGACCAGGTCGACTTCGCCAAGGCCGCCCGCGACCTCACCGGCGGCAAGGGGGTCGAGGTCGTCTACGACGGCGTCGGAAAGTCCACTGTGGACGGCAGCCTGGCGAGCCTGAAGATCCGCGGCCTGCTCGCCCTCTACGGCGCGGCCAGCGGCCCGGTGCCGCCGATCGACCCGCAGCTGCTCAACCGCAGCGGCTCGGTGTACCTCACCCGCCCGACCTCCGCGCACTACGTCCTCACGCGTGAGGACCTGGAGTGGCGCGTGAACGAGCTGTTCGCCGCCGTCGGAGACGGCTCGCTGAACATCCGGATCGGCGGCCGTTACCCGCTGGCCGACGCCCGCCAGGCGCACGAAGACCTCCAGGGCCGTCGCACCACCGGCAAGCTCCTGCTGATCCCGTGACGGCGCTCTGGCCGGAGGAGGTCCGGCTCACCGGTGAAGGGCTCGTCCTGCGGGACTGGGTCGAAGACGACATCGCGTTCATGCCGGGACTGTTCGACAATCCCGCCGTCGCGCGGTTCACGCCGCTGCCCTCCCCGTTCGACGAGGTGGCGGCGAAGGCGCACTACGCGAAGTACGTCACCCGCCGCTCCGAGGGCACGGGGCTGCGGCTGGCCATCACGGCCGACGGCGGCGAGCCGCTCGGCGAGGTGGTGCTGTTCCTGAACGACGGTCCCTCAAGCCCCGCCGAACTCGGCTACGCCGTCGGTCCCGCCCACCGCGGGCGGGATCTGGCGGCGCGGTCGCTGCGGGTCGTCACCGAGCACGCGCTGGAGCTCGGGCTCGGACCGCTCCGGCTGAAGATCGACGCCGAGAACGCCGCGAGCCAGGCCGTCGCCCGCCGCGTCGGCTACGCCCTGACCGATCTGCCGCCAGAGACCAAGGTCGAGAAGGGACTGGAGGTCACTCTCCTGACCTGGGAGTACGTCGGCTGATCAGGACGCCGTGAAGGCCTCCTTACCTGCTCTCATGGCAGGGAAGGAGGCCTTCACGGACTTCAGCCCATCAGCCCTTGTCGGTCGGGACGCTCACCGCGTCGGTCACGAAGACCAGCGTCTCGTTCGGCTCGATACCGTTCCCGCCCTGGCCGTAGCCGAGGTCCGGCGGGATGATCAGCAGCCGCCGCGCACCCTGCTTGATCCCTTCGAGGCCCTGGTCCCAGCCCTGGATGACCTTGCCGGCGCCGAGGGTCAGCTCGAACGGCTCGCCCCGGTCGAACGAGCTGTCCAGCTTCTGCTTGTTGGACCAGGTGACCAGCGAATAGTTCATCTTCAGGTTCGCGCCGGCCTTGGCGCCCTCACCGGTGCCGGGCTCGAGGTCCTTGGTGATGAGCTTCTTCGGCGGGTCGCAGTCGTCCGGGATGGTGATGGTCGGCGCCTCGCCGAACTTCCCGGTGGTCTTCACGTCCTCGGCCGTGCATTCCTTGCCCTTCGGGGCGGCGGGAGCCGACGACGCCGCCGACGCGGGGGCCGCGCCGGAGGTCTGAGCCGAACCTGCGGTGTTCTGTTTCTCGCCACAGGCCGCCAGGGCGAGGACGCCCGCGCCGATGACCACGATCTTGCCGAATGTGCGCATGCGGCCGACCTTAGCCAAGACCCTCCAGCGCGGGAACAAGCTCACCTGTCTGCACTACGCCCATCCGCCGGGTCGCCCTGGTCAGGGCCACATAAAGATCGTTGAGCCCGCGCGGCGACTCGGCGACGACCTCGTCGGGGGCGACCAGCAGGACCGAATCGAACTCCAGGCCCTTCGCCCGCTCGACCGGCATCACCGACACCCGGTCCCCCGACTCGCCGAGCGTCTCCGAAAGCGTCGGGACCAAGGACGAGGGGCACAGCACCGCGACCGTCCCACCGTCCACCGCGGACAGTTCGGCGTCGACGAGACCGGGCAGTTCCGCGGTGAGATCCGCCGGGTCCACCGCACGCAGCCAAGGCTCGAAACCCGTCTCCCGCACCGAAACCGGCGCCTCCAGCTCCGGGTTGACGTCGGCGAGCACCCGGGACGCGACGGCCATGATCTCCGCCGGGGTCCGGTAGTTCACCGTCAGTTCTTCGAGCCGCCAGCGGTCGGCGACGTACGGCGAAAGCACCTCTCCCCACGACTTCGCCCCACCGGCCGCACCCGTCTGTGCGACATCGCCGACCAGGGTCATCGACCGGTTCGGCGACCGGCGCATCAGCAGCCGCCAGTCCATCGCGGTCAGTTCCTGCGCCTCGTCGACGATCACGTGCCCGAAGGTCCAGGTCCGGTCCTGGGCGGCCCGCTGTGCCGCGGTCATCTCGCTGCGGCGCTGCTGCCGTTCGGCGAACAGTTCGGCGTCGAGGACGTCGCCCACCCGCAGCAGTTCCTCGTCGACGATCTCCTCGTCCTGTTCGAGGATGTCGAGCACGCCTTCCGCGTAGGCGCGGTCCTCCCGCTCGCGGCGCGCGGCCTCGGCACGGGCGTCGGTGTCGTCCTCGCCGAGCAGCTCGGCGAGTTCGTCGAGCAACGGGACGTCGGACGGGCTCCACTTCGTGTCCGTGGGGCTGTGGAGATGTTCACGATCGGTGTCCGACAAGGCTTTCCCTGCCGCGCTGCGGAGCCGTTCGCGGTCGGCGAACAGCTCGTCGAGCACGATCTCCGGGGTGAGTTTCGGCCACAGGCCGTTGATCGCGGCGGCCACGTTCTTGTCCGCGGCGACCTCGGCCCGGATGTCCTGGACGTCCCGCGCGTCGAGGAGGTCCTCCCCCAGTTTGCGGGCGGCCTGCCGGGTCAGCGCGTCGAGCAGGTCCGAGACGAAGATCCGCCGGGCGAGATTGTGCGGACGGCGCGACCGGCGGGCCCTCGTCCGCGCCTCGGTACAGGTCTTGCGGTCGAGCATGAGGATCTCGCGCTCGAACTCGATCTCCAGCACCGGCTCCGGCACCCGCTGACGGTCCCGGACCGCGTTGGCGAGCACGTCGGCCATCACCGGACGCCCCTTGATCTCGGCGGCCTCGCGGGTGACCGGCCCGGTGGCGTCCAGGCCCGGGTACAGCTGCCCGATCGTGGCCAGCAGCACCCCGGTCTCGCCCAGCGACGGCAGGACCTGCCCGATGTAGCGGAGGAACGTGCTGTTCGGCCCGACCACCAGCACGCCGCGCGTGGTGAGCTGCTGGCGATGCGTGTAGAGCAGGTACGCCGCGCGGTGCAGCGCGACGGCGGTCTTGCCGGTGCCCGGTCCGCCCTGGACCACCAGGACCCCGTTCGGCGACGCGCGGATGATGCGGTCCTGCTCGGCCTGGATGGTGGCGACGATGTCGCTCATCTCGCCGGTGCGGCGGCGCTCCAGCGCGGCCAGCAGCGCCGCCTCGCCCGCGAGCCCGAGGTCCTGCCCTTGGTCGGCGGCGGAGAGGTCGAGGATCTCGTCGTCGACGCCGACGACCTTCCGGCTCAGCGACCGGATGTGGCGACGCCGCCGGACACCTTCGGGCGAGGCGGCGGTGGCGAGGTAGAAAGGCCGCGCGACCGGCGCGCGCCAGTCGACCAGCAGCGGGCGGTAGTCGTCGTCCTCGTCGAACAGCCCGAGCCGTCCGATGTAGGTGGTCTCCTCCGCGTGGTCCGGCAGGAAGTCGAGGCGGCCGAAGCACAGGCCCTGCTCGACGGAACTCAGCTGGGACAGCCTGTCGGTGTACAGCGTCGTGGCGACGTCGCGTTCGGTGCGTGCCTGCGGGGTGCCGCCGGTCTGGCGCAGCGTCTCGTCGAGCCTGCGCTGCGCGTCGACGCGTTCGGTGTCGAGCTTGCGGTAGAGGGTGGTGACGTACTGCTGCTCGAGCGCGACGTCCTGCTCGAGCGCGTCGAGTTCCCGGTCCGGGGACACGGACAAATGCGACCTGCTTTCGAGAGGTGGGACAGGGGCCGAACGAAGTACAACGACGCCGGCCATTCTCGCATTCCCGTCCGGCCGCTTCGCCGCGCTGACCACCGACGTGCCGGCGTCGCCCCCCGCCGTGGGACTTTGTCGCCAAGGTGACCGGCTGCTATCGTGCCCTCGCGCGCGGCTCGGGGTCGGTCAGTGCGCCATGTCACCTGGGGGGTCAGGTATGCGGACGAACGGCGTCGATTGACGTGCGGACGACGCGCACATTCCTTTCCATGAGCATGCCCGTGCGCTTGCTGTTGATCAACAACTTCGGCGTGAATCTCGGGTTCTATCTGATCATCCCGCATCTCGCGGCCCACCTTGGCGACCTCGGGCTCGCCGTCGCCGCGGTCGGGCTCGTCATCGCCGTCCGATCCTTGAGCCAGCAGGGAATGACGTTGGTCAGCGGATCCGCGGCGGACCGGCTCGGACCACGTGGGCTCATTCTCCTCGGCTGTGCGCTCCGCACGGTGGGGTTCGGCATGTTCGCCTTCGTGGAGAGCCTCCCGGCGATACTGGTGGCGTCGGTGCTGACCGGACTCGCCGGCGCGCTGTTCGGCCCCGCGGCCCGCACCTACCTCACCCGGGCCGTCGAGGAGGAGCGACGGCTGACCGCTTACGCGCTCTACAGCGCGGCTCACAACGCGGGTGCCCTCCTCGGCCCCTTGCTCGGCAGCGCGCTGCTTCTGGTCGATTTCTCCGCCGTAGCGGTCGTGGCGGCCGCGGTGTTCGCCCTCCTGACCGTCGGGCAGGCGTTGCTGCTCCCGCCGCAACCACCCGAACCGGCGCGACAGTCCGTGCTGCGCGACTGGCGGGAAGTGCTGTCCACGCCGGGTTTCGTGGTCTACACCATCGCCGCATCAGGTCTCTACGTCGCCTTCAACCAGCTCTATCTCCTGATCCCGCTCGAAGTCGAGCGGGTGACCGGGTCCGCCGCCGCGATCAGCCTGGTCTTCATCGTCAACACGGTGATCGGCCTGACCTGCAGCGTGCCGCTCACGCAATTCTTCGTAACCCGGTTCGGGGCGGTGAGGACGCTGTCCATCGGCCTCGTGCTGTGCGCCTTGTCCTTCGTCATGCCGGCGCTGAGCGCGACATGGCAGACCTCCGCCGCGCCTGTCGAGAGCATGACCCCGGCGGCGATTCCCCACCTTTTGCTGACCATGATCCCGATGCTTTCGTCGACCGTCGTCCTGTCCGTGGGTTGCGCGGTCGCCTTCCCCGTGTCGAGCGATCTGGCGGTCTCCTACGTCCGGAGCGGCCTCAGCGGAACCGCCATCGGCGTAGCCGGCACCGCTTCCGGTGTCGGGGGTGCGGCCGGGACCGCGTTGTCCGGTCTGCTGGTGGACGTGTCCGAGCGCGCCGGACTCCCCGCGTTGCCGTGGCTTTCGCTGTCGCTGGCCTGTGCCGGCGCGGCCTGGGTCGTGCTGGTTCTGCGACGTCGCGGCAAGGTCCCGGACGGGTCCGGCGCCGTCAAAGCGTGAGCATCATCCTCGTGTTGCCGAGCGTGTTGACCTTGGCCTGACCCAAATCCAGGAACAGCGACGCGTCGTCCACGGCGAGAAGCCCCATCCGGCCGCAGCCCACCGACACCGGCTGCGGCTCCTCGGCGAGCACCCGGAAGCCATGACGAGCGAAGAACCCTGTCTCGAAGGTCAACACGAACACGTCCCGCAGACCCGCCGCGGCGGCCTCCTCGAGCAGCCGCCGGATCAGCAGCGACCCGATCCCCCGGCCGTGCTGTTCGGGCCGCACGGCCACCGTGCCTATCTCGCCGAGCCCTTCGGAGCGAATGTGCAAAGCACCGCAGGCGAGCGGTTCCCCGCCATCGTCCACAACGAAGAAGTCCGGCATCTCACGGTAGAACGTCGCCAGTTCCTTCCCCAGCATGACAGTCCCGGAGTACCGGTCGACGAGATCCTTCATGGACCGCAGATCACGGGCTTCTGCTCGACGCACGACGAAAACCACGGGCGATCACGCTATGACACGCGAGCACACCTGTCCAGGACGATTCCGGCGGCGCCCCGTTCCCGTTCGGCCGACCGGTATGCGCCACGCCCTTTTCCGCGCCTTACGCCGATGCGAAGTACCAAGCCGACGGCATATATCACCATGAAAGAAAATCTCGACGAAATTCCGATTTTCGTCCAAGAGCAACACCGATCATGACACGCATGCCGACATCCCCTGCCGACCATCGGAACCTTCGCCGAACACGCCGCGGACTGCACATACGTCAGTTTTCCGGGGCGCCGACTCCGAAATTCGACATCGCAGGCCCGGCCCCGAGAACGACCATGAACTGCTTGCCGCGCCACCTCGCGTTCTGCCATAATCATCCGCGAGCTTGACACGCTTCCGAGCGTCGGCGAATCACTGGGGTCGTAATAGTTGGGGCTATTGGCGAGACGCTTGGAGAAGTCTACCTCGTACCGGCGGCGCGGCCGGCCGGCTGGAACCTCGTATTACTGAACACTATTCCGCAAACCATCAAAAATTCGGCCGGTCTTCGCCGGTCGAACTGGGGGTACGTGTGCTGAATGAACTCGAGGCGGTCGACATCAAGGGCGACCTGCGCGAACAAGGCTATTCCCTCGTCCGTGCCGAGGATCTGCCGTTGGATCCCGCGGTGCGGAGGCACGAGGCGACACTGGCCGCGGAATGGGAAAATCTCGGTGCGGACAACTATCTGAAGAACGGCGGCCGCTTCCGCGAGCGACGCTATGGCCGCTTTTGCTATATCCCGGCCGAACACAGTATCCGCCTGCTCGCCCACCGTCCCTATTTCCAGTCGGAGATGGCGAACTCCTATGCAGGCGGTATCCAACGCGTGGTCGATCCGGTGACGGAGACCTCCGTGAAGAACCCTCTCATGAACGCCCTCATCGAATTCAACTACGCCCAGTTTCCCGCGAAGGACGAGCATGCGGACGACGCGTGGGAAGTGGCCTGTCACCAGTTCCGGATCATCGCCAGGCCGGACGAGCTGGGTGAACCGACACCCGAAGGCATTCACCGCGACGAGATCGACTTCGGTGCGATCCACCTGATGTCGAGGACGAATGTCACCGGCGGACTTTCCAAGATCTACGACAACGAACGCGAGCAGATCGCCGAATTCGCCTTGGAATCGAGGATGGACACGATGTTCTGGGCGGATCGGGACGTTCTTCACGCCGTCACGCCGATCAAGCCGGCCGATACGAGCCGATCCGCCGTACGCGACATTCTCATCCTCGGCTATCGCCGTGTTCCGGAGTTGCGTGACGAACTCTGACGGTTCCCGACCAGGGGCGCCGAAGCACTAGTAGAATGAGTGGAACATTGAGCAGCGGTACCAAGCAGCAGTCGTCCCTGACACCAGTGGTGATCGGGGCACTGGTCATCGTCTACATCGTATGGGGCTCGACTTATCTGGCGATCGACCTGACACTGGCCACCATGCCGCCGTTCCTCATGACAGGAGCGCGGTTCCTGATTGCCGGGCTCCTCCTGTTCGCCTTCCTGCTGATCCGCGGATACAAGCTGCCCACCGGCAAGCAGTGGCTCAACTGCTCGATCATCGGCGGCTTGATGCAGTGCGGCTGCGTGGGCAGCATCGCGATCGCCCAGCAGACGATCACGAGCGGTCTCGCTTCCGTCGGTATCGCGACCGTGCCCATCTGGACGGCTTTGCTCGCCGGCGCCTTCACCCGCCGGTGGCCGAACCAGTACGAGGTGATCGGTATCGTCTGCGGATTCGTCGGCGTGATCCTGCTGAACCTCGAAGGCGGCATTTCCGGTGCGTCCAAGGGCGCGATCATCATCGTCGCCGCCTCCCTGTTCTGGTCGATCGGTTCGGTCATGAGCCAGCACGTCGAGCTACCGCAAGGCCCGATGGCGTACGCGGCCGAGATGCTGGCCGGCGGTGCGATCACCGCCGTGATCGGCTTCTTCGTCTTCGGCGAGAAGTTCACGTCCGCGCCCGACGCCGGCGCCCTCTGGGCATGGGCGTACTTGGTGGTGGCAGGTTCGCTTGGCGCCTACAGCGCCTACATGTACTTGCTGCACAAGGTCCGGACGGCGCTGGCGACAAGCTACACGCTGGTGACCCCGGCGGTGGCCGTGATGCTCGGCTGGTGGTTCCTCGGCGAAGAGATCAACCTGCTGACCGTGCTGTCCGTGGCCGCGGTGGTCTGCGGGGTCGCCTTCATCTTCAAGGGCCGTGCCGTCAAGACGAAGACCGAGGAAGCCGCGGAAAAGCCGGCGACCGAGGTCGAGTCCCCCGAGAGAACCTCTTAACCCGACAGCCCGAGAATCCGCCCCGATCCGTGAATTGGGGCGGATTTCTCCGCGAACATCGAAAACCGACCATATCGAGACTGGGGGAAAATGATCAAGGAGAGCGTTCTCTTCATCGGCGACACCTCCCGCTGGAGCAAATTGGCGGCCAATTACCTCAAAGACGTATTCGAGCAGACCGACATACTGCTCTGGGACCACGGTGATGCCAAACCCGAAATCGTGGACACCTGGTCCGGCGACCACGTCTTCTGTTTCAAGGCCGACCTCGTGCTCACTCCGGAACTACTGTCGAGAACAAGAAGAAGTTCGGTCAACTTCCACCCTTCGCCCCCGCGCTATCGCGGGGTCGGCGGCTACTATTTCGCACTCGCCGACGGATGCTCGGAATTCGGCGTGACCTGCCACCACATCGTGACCAAGATCGATGCGGGCCAGATCATCCAGGTCAGGCGATTCCCGATCACACCGGGCGAGACGCCACAGGGACTGACCGAACGAGCGGCCGCGTACCTGTTGCTGCTGTTCTACGAAATGGTCGACCTCATCCGGACCGGCGCCCCCTTACCGCACTCCGACGAGGAATGGGGCGATCGCCTGTACACCCGGAAGATGCTCGACGAGTTCTTGCGCACCGGGCGAGTCGCCTCCCTCGACGCCTCGCTGTCCAGAGCTTAGCCACAAAGGAGTGAGCATCAGATGAAGATCGTGCTGGCCTACTCGGGTGGACTCGACACATCACTCGCACTGGCGTGGCTGCAGCGCACGTACGACGCCGAGGTCGTGGCATTCTGCGCGAACATCGGCCAGGTGGAAGATCTTGGCGACGTCGAAGCGCGAGCGAAGGCCAATGGCGCGACGTCGGTACACGTCGAAGATCTCCGGCGGCCGTTCCTGGAGGAGTTCGCGTTCCGCGCCCTGCGCGCCGACGCGGTGTTCGAGACGCGCTATCACATGGCGGCATCGCTGAGCAGGCCGCTCATCGCCAAACGCTTGGTCGAGATCGCCACCGAGGAGGGCGCCCAGGCGGTGGCGCACGGCGCGACGGGCAAGGGCAACGACCAGATCCGCTTCTACTCGGGCATCGTGTCGCTGAACCCGGAACTGAAAGTCATCGCACCGGTGATGGAGTGGGATCTCATCACCCGGGCGAAGCAGATCGCGTTCGCGGAGGAACACGACCTTTCGGTGCCGTCGTTCAAGACCAGCCCGTACAGCCGCGACACCAACATCTGGGGAACCAGCGTGGAATGCGGTCCGCTCGACGACATCTCGCTGGCCCCGCCGGAAGAGGTCTACACCATCACGCGCTCGGCGGAGTCGGCGCCGGATGAGCCGCGGCTGGTGCGCATCGGGTTCGAAACCGGCACACCGGTCACCATCGACGGCGTGCGGTACGACGCGGTCTCCCTTGTCGAGCGCCTCAACGAGCTGGCGGGCACACACGGCATCGGCCGCATCGACATCATGGAGAACCGTCTGGTCGGTATCAAGGTGCGCGGCGTGTACGAGGCCCCGGCGGCGGCGGTCCTCTACGAAGCACACCGTGAACTGGAAAACCTGGTGCTGGAGCGGGACCTGTTCCAATACAAGGCCCTGCTCTCGAAGAAGTACGCGGAGCTGGTGTACGACGCCAAGTGGTTCTCGGCGCTGCGGGTGTCGCTCGACTCCTTCTTCGACGACGTGCGCGAACGCGTGACGGGCGAGGTGACCGTCAAGCTCTACAAGGGATCGGCGACGGTCGTCTCGCGGCAGTCGGAGAACTCGCTGTACCACCTGGACTTCGCGTCCTACGAGTCCGAGGCCGCGTTCGATCACACAGCGGGAACCGGTTTCTCGTACATCTGGTCCATGCCGGGCCGGGTCTCGGGATTGCGCGGCGCGAACCGCTGAGCGCTTGCCTCCTTCGGGTTACTCGGCGGCGTGGGAGCGATACCCGCGCCGCCGAGTCCTCGATTCTGGGTGCCGTACCCCACACTGGCACCGTTCGAGGAGTTCGCCCGATGCTGACCGTCCCACACAGCCCGACCACCGGCGTCTATCCCGCCACCGCGGATTACGTGCACGCCATGGAGGTGCGCCAAGCCGAGCGGCTGCTCTTCGTCGCGGGCACGATGGGGCTCGATGAGCGGGGCGTTCCCGGCGCCACCCTGGCCGAGCAGCTGAACCTGATCTGGGCCAATCTACGCGCCATTCTCGCCGCCGCGGACATGACGGTGGACAACATCGTGCGCATCACGAGCTATCTGCGCGACCCTTCGTACGCGGACGCCAACGCGGACGCCCGGGTGAAGGCCCTGAACGGTCGTGTCGTGCCGACGACGGCGATCGTGGCTCAAACGCTCACCAGCGACTGGATGGTCGAGCTGGAGATCATCGCCGCCGGTTGAGCCGGCGAACTGACTCGTGAGTGGTTCCCGGATCACTCACGAGCCCCGCCGGGCCCCTCAGCGTGGCTGTCTAGAAGGGCAGCCCGATGGCAGGCAACCCGATGGCCGAGTCGACGGCCAGCGCGACGAACACGATCATCAGGTACGTGTTCGACCGGTGGAACAGCGACATCGGCTTGGTCTCCTCGCCACGCCGCACCGCCGCGTTCAGGCTGTGCGCGTAGAAGAGGAACCAGCCGCCCGCCAGGATGGCGAACGTCGTGTAGATCCAGCTCGTCACCGGGACCAGCAGCAGCGTCCACGCGACCATCACCCACGAGTAGATGACGATCTGCCGCGCCACGTGCTGCGGGGTGGCGACCACCGGCAGCATCGGCACGCCTGCGCGCTCGTAGTCCTCGCGGTACTTCATGCCCAGCGCCCAGGTGTGCGGCGGGGTCCAGAAGAAGATGACGCCGAACATCACGAACGCGGGCCACTCGACGGTGCCGGTGACGGCGGCCCAGCCGATGACGACCGGCATGCAGCCCGCGGCGCCGCCCCAGACCACGTTCTGTGACGTACGCCGCTTCAACACCAGCGTGTAGACGAAGATGTAGAAGAGGATCGTCACGATCGCGAGGATCGCCGAGAGCAGGTTCACCGTGAAATAGAGCACGACGAACGACAGGACGCCGAGCACGAGACCGAAGATCAGCGCGCCGCGCCGGGGAACGGATTCCTTCACCAGCGGCCGGCGCTTCGTGCGGTTCATCACCTTGTCGATGTCCGCGTCGATGACGCAGTTCAAGGCGTTGGCGCTGCCGGCGGCCATCGTCCCGCCCACGAGCGTCGCGAGAACCAGCCACGGGGACGGGATTTCCCGTCCGGCCAGGAACATCGCGGGGATCGTGGTGACGAGGAGGAGCTCGATCACCCTGGGCTTCGCGAGGGCGGCGTACGCGCCGACGACCTGGCGGATTGTTCGCCGGCCACCGTGCGGTCGTTCACCGGTCGGATGTACGGCGCTGGTGCTGTCACTGCGTCCGTGCGCAGCGTTCACCAACGACATTTCACTCCCTGCGTCAGTTTTCGGGGCGGGGTCCACCAGGCTCCCGGGTGATGTGGCGGCCCCGGATCCGGAGTGTTCTGAACCCTTCCCCGATGTTAGACGTGCTGTTTCCAGAGGGTGATCGCGGGTCCTCGACCGGCCGAACCATTAGGCTGGCCGCCGTAGCTCGCGGCGTGCCCATGCGAACGGCCCGGACCAGGAATATCGTCCCTTCCGGATCGATTGAGATTAGTAGCGGTACACGTGGGTTACCCACGAGGGAAGACAAGCCACAACCTGATGACGGGGAGTTCGAGTTCAGTGTCCGAAACCGCCTCTACCAGCGAGAAGAACCCACTCCTCCGGCGCAACGTGCCCGCCGACTGGACCGAGAACGACACGCGGGCCGTCGACACCGTGCGGGTGCTCGCCGCGGACGCGGTCGAGAACTGCGGCAGCGGTCACCCCGGCACCGCGATGAGCCTGGCGCCGCTCGCGTACACGCTCTTCCAGCGGACGCTGCGTCATGACCCGGCGGACCCCGAGTGGCCCGCCCGTGACCGCTTCGTCCTCTCCGCCGGTCACTCGAGCCTCACCCTCTACATCCAGCTGTACCTCGCCGGGTTCGGCCTGGAGCTGGAAGACCTGAAGCAGCTGCGCAAGTGGGACTCGAAGACCCCGGGTCACCCGGAGTACCTCCACACCAAGGGCGTCGAGACCACCACCGGCCCGCTCGGACAGGGCCTGGCCAACGCGGTCGGCATGGCGATGGCGGCCCGCCGCGAGCGCGGCCTGCTGGACCCGGACGCCCCGCAGGGCGAGAGCATCTTCGACCACTACATCTACGTCGTCGCCTCCGACGGTGACATCGAAGAGGGCGTCACCGCCGAGGCCTCCTCGATCGCCGGCCGCCAGGAGCTGGGCAACCTGATCGTCTTCTGGGACGACAACGAGATCTCGATCGAGGACGACACCAAGATCGCGCTGTCCGAGGACGTCGTGAAGCGCTACGAGGCCTACGGGTGGCACACCCAGGTCGTCGAGGGTGGCGAGGACGTCGTCGCGATCGAAGAGGCCATCAAGGCCGCGAAGGCCGAGACCGAACGCCCGTCGTTCATCGCGCTGAAGACCGTCATCGGGTACCCCGCGCCGAAGAAGATGGGCACCGGCAAGGCCCATGGCGCCGCGCTCGGCGCCGAAGAGGTCGCCGCGGTCAAGGAGATCCTCGGCTTCGACCCGGAGCGGACCTTCCAGGTCGACGACGAGGTCATCGCGCACACTCGCCAGGCGGTCGACCGCGGCAAGACCGCCCGCGCCGAATGGCAGGAGAAGTTCGAGGCGTGGGGCGCCGCCAACCCGGAGCGCAAGAAGATCGCGGACCGGATGGCCACCCGCTCGCTGCCCGAGGGCTTCGCGGACAACCTGCCGACGTGGGAGCCGGACGCCAAGGGCATCGCGACCCGCAAGGCCTCCGGTGAGGTGCTCAACGCCCTCGCCGACCCGCTTCCCGAGCTGTGGGGCGGTTCCGCGGACCTCGCGGAGAGCAACAACACCACCATGAAGGGGGCCGACTCGTTCGGCCCGGAGAAGGCTTCCACCGACATGTGGAAGACCAGCCCGTACGGCCGGACGCTGCACTTCGGCATCCGCGAGCACGCGATGGGCTCGATCCTCAACGGCATCGCGCTGCACGGCGGCACCCGCCCCTACGGCGCGACGTTCCTGATCTTCTCCGACTACATGCGCCCGCCCGTGCGGCTGGCCGCGCTGATGAAGGCGCCGGTCACCTACGTGTGGACGCACGACTCGATCGGCCTGGGCGAGGACGGCCCCACCCACCAGCCGATCGAGCAGCTCTCCTCGCTGCGCGCGATCCCCGGCCTCAACGTCGTCCGCCCGGCGGACGCCAACGAGACCGCGTACGCGTGGAAGGCCGTCCTGGAGGACGTCCACCACCCGTCGGGTCTCGCGCTCACCCGGCAGAACGTGCCGGTGCTGGAGGGCACCAGCGCCGAGGGCGTCAAGCGGGGCGGTTACGTCCTCGCCGAGGCGTCCAACGGCAGCCCCGAGGTCGTGCTGATCGCGACCGGCTCCGAGGTCCAGCTGGCCGTCGAGGCCCGCAAGACCCTCGAAGCCGACGGCATCCCGGCGAGCGTCGTCTCGATGCCGTGTGTCGAGTGGTTCGACGCGCAGGAGCAGTCCTACAAGGACTCGGTCATCCCGCCGTCGGTCAAGGCACGTGTCTCCGTGGAAGCCGGTATCGCCCAGTCGTGGCACCGCTTCACCGGTGACGCCGGGGTGAACGTTTCGATCGAGCACTTCGGTGCGTCGGCCGACGCCGCCACACTGTTCCGTGAGTTCGGTTTCACCGCGGAGGCAGTCGTCGAGGCCGCCCGTCGCTCGATCGCCAACACCAAGAACTGAAGGGGATGACACAGCAGATGAGCAACGACAAGCTCGCGCAGCTGTCCGAGGCCGGGGTGTCGATCTGGCTCGACGACCTGTCCCGTGAGCGCCTGAACACCGGCAACCTCGCCGGCCTGATCCGCGACAAGCACGTCGTGGGCGTGACCACGAACCCGACGATCTTCGCCAACGCGATGTCGAAGGGTGAGGCGTACGACGAGCAGACCAAGGAGCTCGCGGCCCGCGGCGCCGACGTCGAGGCCACCATCCGCGAGCTGACCACCACCGACGTGCGCAACGCCGCGGATCTGTTCCGCGACGTCTACACCGCCACGAACGGGGTCGACGGCCGGGTGTCCATCGAGGTGGACCCGCGGCTGGCCAAGGACTCCGACAAGACGGTGGCCGAGGCGCAGGATCTGTGGAAGACCGTGGACCGGCCGAATGTGCTGATCAAGATCCCGGCCACCGAAGAGGGTCTCCCGGCGATCACCAAGACCCTGGCCGAGGGCATCAGCGTCAATGTCACGCTGATCTTCTCGGTCGAGCGGTACCGGGCGGTCATCGAGGCCTACTTCGCCGGTCTGGAGCAGGCCAAGGCCAACGGCCACGACCTCAAGGGCATCCACTCGGTCGCGTCGTTCTTCGTGTCCCGGGTGGACACCGAGATCGACAAGCGGCTCGACGCCATCGGCACCGACTCCGCCACCGCGCTGCGCGGTGAGGCCGCGATCGCCAACGCGCGGCTCGCGTACGCGGCGTTCGAGGAGCTGTTCGCTTCGGACCGCTGGAAGGCACTCGCCGAGGCGGGCGCGAACCCGCAGCGTCCGCTGTGGGCCTCCACCGGCGTGAAGGACCCGCAGTACTCCGACACCCGCTACGTGGACCAGCTCGTCGTCAAGGACACGGTCAACACGATGCCGGAGAAGACCCTCGACGCCGCGGGCGACCACGCCGAGATCACCGGTGACACGGTGACCGGCAAGGGCCCCGACGCGCAGGTCGTCTTCGACAAGCTGCGCGTGGTCGGCATCGACATCGACGACGTGTTCAAGGTCCTCGAAGACGAGGGCGTCGAGAAGTTCGAGAAGTCGTGGATCGAGCTTCTCGAGACCGTCACCGGGCAGCTGGAAAAGGCAAAGGACTGATCTGGACCATGGCAGGGGAAACGACCGGCGTCGAAATCGTCGACGCCGCCCTGGCCGGCGAAGCCGCTCCGTTCGCGGAGCGGCTCGTCGCCGACCAGGTCGCATCGAAACTGGCGTCCCAGGACGCCACACTGTGGGGTCCCGAAGCCGAGTCCGAAGCGTCGATCCGTCTCTCGTGGACGACGCTGCACAAGTCCTCGCGGCCGTTGATCGGCGAGATCGAGGCACTGCGGACCGACCTGCGTTCCGAGGGCGTCGACCGCGTCGTCCTCGCGGGCATGGGCGGTTCGTCGCTGGCCCCCGAGGTCATCACCGCGACCGACGGCGTCCCGCTGACGGTCCTCGACACCACCGACCCGGGTCAGGTCGCCGACGCGCTCGCCGGTGACCTGGAGCGGACGGTCATCGTCGTGTCGTCGAAGTCCGGCGGCACCGTCGAGACCGACAGCCACCGGCGGATCTTCGCGAAGGCCTTCGCCGACGCGGGCATCGACGCGGCGCGGCGGATCGTGGTCGTCACCGACCCCGGTTCCCCGTTCGCGGAACTGTCCGAAAAGGAGGGTTACCGCAAGGTCTTCCTCGCCGACCCGAACGTCGGCGGCCGCTACTCGGCGCTGACCGCGTTCGGGCTCGTCCCGGCCGGGCTCGCCGGCGCGGACGTCGCCCGCCTGCTCGACCAGGCCGCATCGGTGGCCGACGAGCTGGCCGCCGACTCCGTGGACAACCCCGCGGTCAAGCTCGCGGCGGCGTGGGGCGCGGCGCACGAAAAGGGCGCCGAGAAGGTCGTCATCGCCGACACGGGCTCCGGCATCAAGGGCTTCGCCGACTGGGCGGAGCAGCTGATCGCCGAGTCCACCGGCAAGCAGGGCACCGGTCTCCTGCCGGTCGCCGTCGAAGGCCCGGACTCCCCCGGGTTCGCCGATGCCAAGGGCGATGCCACCCCGGTGGCCGTCGGCGAGGCGGAAGGCGCGGCGAAGATCTCCGTGACCGGCTCGCTCGGCGCGCAGTTCCTGCTGTGGGAGTTCGCCACCGCGCTCGCCGGACGGCTGCTCGGGATCAACCCGTTCGACCAGCCCGACGTCGAGGCCGCCAAGAAGGCCGCCCGCTCCCTGCTGGACAACCCGGACGCGCTCAAGGGCGGCGAAGAGCCGTCCACTGTGGATGGCGCGGTCGAGGTGTTCGGCTCGGAAGGCGTGGTGACGGAAGGAAAGCTCGCGGACATCCTGCGGGCTTTCTTCGATTCCGCCCCGGAAACCGGCTACATCGCGGTGCAGGCGTACCTCGACCGGCTCGACGACGCGTCGACGGCGGTCCTGCGCGGCGAGATCGCCAAGCGGACCGGCCGCCAGACCACCTTCGGGTGGGGGCCGCGGTTCCTGCACTCGACCGGGCAGTACCACAAGGGCGGGCACCAGAACGGTGTCTTCCTGCAGATCACCGGCGCCGTCGAGGACGATCTCGACGTCCCGGACCGGCCGTACACCCTCGGCGTCCTGCAGCACGCACAGGCGCTGGGTGACGGCCAGGTGCTCGCCGAGCACGGTCGTCCGGTGCTGCGCCTGCACCTCACCGACCGGGCCGCCGGCCTGGCCGGACTGGTCCGCGCGGTACAGGAGGCCGGCGAGTGACACGAGCCTGGAACAACCCGCTGCGCGACCCGCGCGACAAGCGGCTGCCGCGGATCGCCGGGCCGTCCAGCCTGGTGATCTTCGGGGTGACCGGTGACCTCGCCCGCAAGAAGCTCATGCCGGCGATCTACGACCTGGCCCACCGCGGGCTGCTGCCCGCCGGGTTCTCGCTGGTCGGGTTCGCCCGCCGGGACTGGGAGCACCAGGACTTCGGCGAGCTCGTGCACGACTCGGTCAAGGAGCACGCGCGGACGCCGTTCAAGGAGTCGGTGTGGAACCGGCTCGCCGAGGGCATCCGGTTCGTCCAGGGCACCTTCGACGACGACGAGGCCTTCGACAAGCTCGCGCAGACGGTCAAGGACCTCGACGCCGAGCGCGGCACCGGGGGCAACACCGCGTTCTATCTGTCGATCCCGCCGAGCGCCTTCCCGGTGGTGACCAAGCAGCTCGCCCGCTCCGGCCTCGCCGACGCGAGCGAGGACACCTGGCGCCGCGTCGTCATCGAGAAGCCGTTCGGCCGCGACCTCAAGAGCGCCAAGGAGCTCAACGAGATCGTGAACGACGTCTTCCCCGAGGAGTCGGTGTTCCGCATCGACCACTACCTCGGCAAGGAGACGGTGCAGAACCTGCTGGCGCTGCGCTTCGCGAACCAGCTGTTCGAGCCGATCTGGAACGCCAACTACGTCGACCACGTGCAGATCACCATGGCCGAGGACATCGGCCTCGGCGGCCGCGCGGGGTACTACGACGGTATCGGCGCCGCACGCGACGTCATCCAGAACCACCTGTTGCAGCTCCTCGCGCTGACCGCGATGGAGGAGCCGGTTTCGTTCGCTCCGCGCGCTCTCCGCGCGGAAAAGGTCAAGGTGCTTTCGGCGACGAAGCCCTTGGGCCCGCTCGAAGAGACCACCGCGCGCGGGCAGTACGCGGGCGGCTGGCAGGGTGGTATGAAGGTGCCGGGCCTGCTGCAGGAAGGCGGTTTCGCGAAGGACTCGACCACCGAGACCTACGCGGCGGTGACGCTGGAGGTGCAGAACCGCCGCTGGGCGGGCGTGCCCTTCTACCTGCGCACCGGCAAGCGGCTGGGCCGCCGGGTCACCGAGATCGCCGTGGTGTTCAAACGGGCGCCGCATCTGCCGTTCGACTCCACCTCGACCGAGGAACTGGGCCAGAACGCGCTGGTGATCCGGGTGCAGCCCGACGAGGGCATCACGCTGCGGTTCGGGTCGAAGGTGCCGGGGACCACGATGGAGGTCCGCGACGTCACGATGGACTTCGGTTACGGGCACGCCTTCACCGAGTCGTCCCCGGAGGCCTACGAGCGGCTCATCCTGGACGTGCTGCTCGGCGAGCCGTCGTTGTTCCCGGTGAACGAAGAGGTCGAACTGTCCTGGGAGATCCTGGACCCGATCCTCGACCACTGGGCCAAGAAGGGCGCGCCCGAGGCGTACCCGCCCGGTTCGTGGGGACCGCCGTCCGCCGACGAAATGCTGGAACGTACCGGCCGGAACTGGAGGCGTCCGTGATCATCGACCTGCCGTCGACCACGACGTCGCAGCTGAACAAGAAACTCGTCGAGATCCGCGAACAGGGCGGGCAGGTGGCGCTCGGCCGCGTGCTGACGCTGGTCATAGTGGCCGACGACGACGATCGGCTCGAAGAGGCGATCGAGGCCGCCAACGAAGCCAGCCGGGAACACCCCTCGCGGGTGATCGTGGTGGCCAAGGGCGCGCGGACCGCCGCGCCGCGGATCGATGGCCAGATCCGGGTCGGCGGCGACGCCGGCGCGAGCGAGGTCATCGTCCTGCGGCTCTACGGTCCCCTGGCCACGCAGGGGCAGAGCGCGGTCGTGCCGCTGCTGCTGCCGGACGCGCCGATCGTCACCTGGTGGCCCGGCACCGGCCCGAAGGCTCCGGCCAAGGACCCGCTCGGTGAGCTGGCACAGCGCCGGATCACCGACTCGGCGGCGGAAAAGGCGCCCATAAGGGCACTCACCACGCGGGCGAAGTCCTATGTGGAGGGTGACACCGACCTGGCGTGGACCCGGCTGACCCGGTGGCGCGCGCAGCTGGTGTCCGCTTTGGACCTTCCGCCGTACGAGAAGGTCACCGGCGCGACCGTGACCGGCGAGGCCGACTCGCCGTCGACCGAACTGCTCGCCGGCTGGCTGGCCGAGTACCTCAAGGTGCCGGTGAAGCGGGTCAAGAGCAGCGGCGCGGCGGGCATCATCTCGGTGACGCTGGACCGGCGTTCCGGTCCGGTGGAACTGCACCGGCCGGACGGGCGGGTCGGCATGCTGACCCAGCCGGGCCAGCCGACGCGCCGGATCGCCCTGCAGCGGCGGGACAACAAGGACTGCCTGATCGAGGAGCTGCGGCGGCTCGACCCGGACGAGATCTACGAGGCCTCGCTGAACGGGCTCGGCAAGATCTTGACGGGTACCGCGGCCAAGGCCGCTCCGGCGAAGAAGGCGGCCCCGGCCAAGAAGGCGCCCGCCAAGACCGCGAAGAGCACCTCATGAGCAAGACCGAGGTCGTCGTCTACGAGAACCCGGACCTCCTGGCCGCCGCCGCGGCGGCCAGGCTGGTCACCCGGCTCGTGGACGTCCAGGCCGCCAAGGGCTCCGCTTCGGTGGTGCTCACCGGCGGCGGCACCGGGATCGCGATCCTGCGGGAGCTTCGTGACTCCAGTGCCCGCGACGCCATCGACTGGTCGCGGCTGGACGTCTACTGGGGCGACGAGCGCTTCGTCCCGGCGGATTCGGACGAGCGCAACGAGAAGCAGGCCCGCGAGGCGCTGCTCGACCACGTCCCGCTCGACCCGAAGCGGGTGCACGCGATGGCACCCTCGGACGGCGAGTTCGGCGATGACGTCGACGCGGCGGCCGCCGCGTACGCGGAGATCCTGACCCCTGAGGTCCCGGCGTTCGACATCATGCTGCTGGGCCTCGGCGGGGAGGGGCACACCGCCTCGATCTTCCCGGAGAGCCCGGCGGTGTACGAGAAGGAACGCTCGGTCGTCGCGGTGCGGGACTGCCCGAAGCCGCCGCCGACCCGGATCTCGCTGACCCTGCCCGCGATCCGTCGCGCGCAGGACATCTGGCTGGTCACCGGTGGCGACGCCAAGGCGGACGCCGTCGCGCAGGCGCTGGCGGGTGCGGGCGAGGTCGAGATCCCGGTGGCGGGGGCACGCGGCTCGCGCCGCACGCTCTGGTTGCTGGACCGGGGCTCCGCCTCGAAACTCACGAAGGTCTACCAGCCACCCGCCGGCTGACGTTTCGCGCGTGAAGGCCCCCTTCCCTCGGCTGAGCCGAGGGGAAGGGGGCCTTCACGCGCATCCGGGCGGCTTCTGGCGAGGTGCTCCAAGGCGCAACTTGCGTGATCAGAGACGTAACTAGCGTGATTGGAGGCGCGACACGCGAGTTACGTCTCCAATCACGCGAGTTACGTCTTCGATCACGCGAGTTACGAGTCTGCTCACGACCCACCGGGCGGCTGCGGTGGTGACACCCTCATGGCGGAAGTCCGTGAAGGCCTCCTTCCCTACCCTGAAGGTAGTGAAGGAGGCCTTCACGGACTTCGCGCGGCAGGGTCACCGCGCGACCGCGAAACGTGACATAGATCAACTTCCGGCGGCTTCGGCATCAGAGAGGACTTGTTCGCGCGTCGAAATGATCAGCGGACCACCGAGCCCGGGTGGTCCGGTGTGGATTCGACCGACCGAACGTTCATGCACTTGTCCGCAGAACGGACAGTGACCGGCCAGTCGCTAGCCCGACTGGGGGAAACTTACCGCCCTTGTACATCCACCCGTTAGCATCCGCACATTTGTTCGTTCCTGCGCGTCCCGATCGGGCGAAGAACACGTCTCACCATCCAAGTCCACAAGACGAGTGAGGTCGCCAGCGATGAGCACAGAGGGTCTCTCGATGCCAGGTATCTCGGTGGGCGGCTCCGGAGCGGACGCCGCCGACCGGATGCGCCGTGCCGCCGGGGTCATGTCGTTCGCCAAGATCAAACGTCCGGCGCTGGTCGCGCTGGGCATCGACACACTCGCGATCTTCCTGGCCGCGCTCGACGTCTGGCTGGTGATCCCCGAGAAGGCCCAGCCGTACTCGATCTACCTGTCCGGCGCCGCGTGCCTCGGCCTCGCCTTCCGGCGCAAGCTGCCGTTCCTCGCGGTGATCGTCACCGTCCCCGGCTTCCTGGCGGGCTGGTCGCAGCTGGCCGCGATGATCGCGCTCGGCTTCCTCGCCACCCGCAAACAGATGCACTGGCAGACCTGGACCGGGTTCGCGCTCGTCTTCACCTGCCGCTTCGTGCAGTGGCCGCTGGCCGACTTCGTCGAGCTCAGCTGGCGCGAACACGTCCTGGACGGCATCTACGGCGTCATCGTCGCCGGGATGCCGGTGGCCATCGGCCTGCTCATCGGAGCGCGGACCGAGATCTCGCAGAAGCTGTCCGAACTCGCCGCCAGCCGCGACCGCGAGCGCCGCTTCCACGCCGACGCCGTCCGCGCCGAGGAGCGCGCCCGCCTCGCGCGGGAGATGCACGACGTCGTCTCGCACCAGATCACGCTGATCGCCATGCAGGCCGGCGCGCTGCAGGCGCAGACGACCGACGCCCGGTCGCTCGAAACCGCGCAGGTCATCCGGAAGCTGAGCACCAAGACACTCGAAGAACTGCGCTCACTCGTGAGCGTGCTCCGCTCGGGCTCCGAAGACGACGGGCCGCGGCCGGGGATCAACGAACTCGACCGGCTGATCCGCGGCTCGGACGTCCCGGTGCACCTCACCGTCGAGCGGATCCCGGATCTCCTGCCCAGCCAGGTTTCGGCGGCGGCCTATCGGACCGTGCAGGAATGCCTGACCAACGTGCACAAGCACGCACCGGGCGCCACCGCGACCATCCGGATCCAGGGCGAGCACGGTTCGCTCAAGGTCGAAATACGCAATGAGCGCGCTCGGACCCCCGGTGCGGCCCTGCCCTCGGGAGGGCACGGGCTGACCGGGCTGGCCGAACGCGCTCGACTGCTGGGTGGGAGCTTCGAAACCGCCGACACCGAGGACGGCGGGTTCCGGGTGCGTGCCCGGTACCCGCTCGACCGATAGGCCTCGGGGAGTCTCAGATCTCCCGGCGCTGGCGCAACCGCTCCAGCGCCTCGGCGAGAATGGCCTCGCCGTCGGCGTCGGAACGCCGTTCCTTCACGTACGCGAGGTGAGTCTTGTAAGGCTCGGTCCGCGGCGCGGCAGGAGGGTTCTTCTCGTCCTGCCCACCGGGAAGCCCGCACCGCGGGCAGTCCCACTCGTCGGGAATCTCGGCGTCCATCGAGAACGAGGGCTGTGCCTCGTGCCCGTTGGCGCACCAGTAGGAAATACGGCGCCGCGGCGCCGACTCACCCCGCTCCGATTCGCCCGAAGGCCCGGCACCCACACGGGTGCCCCGAATCGCGTTACCGCCAACCATGAATCCTCACACCTATAGGGATCGGCGGCGCGCCCCCCATAGGCACGCCGAAACACCTGGATCGGTCAGACCTTGAGCAGGAGCCCGAGGCCGATGATGCTGATCAGCCACACCGCGCCCAGCAGCAGCGTGATCCGGTCGAGGTTCTTCTCGGCCACGCTCGAGCCGGACAGGCTCGACTGCATACCGCCACCGAACAGCGAAGAAAGACCGCCACCACGGCCGCGGTGCAGCAACACGGCGACCACCAGCAGCACGCTGGAGGCGATCAACAGGATTTGCAGGAACAGCTTCATGTCATCCTCTGCGCTCTTGGAGAATGCAGGAAAACGGTGTGCACAGGCGGCTCTTGGCCACCAGGACACACCGTACTCCTGGACTCGTCCACTGCTGTGTGACGGACCGGATACCCAGGTTACCCGGTAGGTGCCCCGATCAGGGCAGGGGCCCGCCCGCGGCGAGTGCGCAGAGTTTGGTGAACTCGTCACCATCCAGGCTGGCACCACCGACGAGCGCACCATCGATGTTCTCGCAGGCGACGAGGTCACTGATGTTGTTGGCCTTGGCCGAGCCGCCGTAGAGCACGCGGACCGAGGACGCGACCTCGGCACCGTACTTCTCGGCGAGGGTGGCGCGGATGGCTCCGCACACCTCCTCGGCGTCCTGCGGGGTCGCGACCTTGCCGGTCCCGATCGCCCAGACGGGCTCGTAGGCGACGACGACGTCCTTGACCTGCTCGGCCTTGAGCCCCTTGAGGCCCTCGACCAGCTGGGTCGTGGTGTGGGCGATGTGCTCCCCGGCCTCGCGGACCTCGAGCTTCTCCCCCACGCACAGGATCGGCGTGATGCCGTGCTTGAGCGCGGCCTTGACCTTCTTGTTCACCAGCTCGTCGGACTCGCCGTGGTACTCACGCCGCTCCGAGTGCCCGACGGTGACGAAGCTGCAACCCAGCTTCGCCAGCATCGGGCCCGACACGTCACCGGTGTAGGCACCGGAGTCGTGCGGCGACAGGTCCTGGGCGCCGTAGGTGAGCGACAGCTTGTCGCCGTCGGTCAGCGTCTGGACGCTGCGGATGTCGGTGAACGGCGGCAGGACCGCGACGTCGACCTTCGCGTAGTACTTCTCCGGCAGGGCGAAGGCGATCTTCTGAACCAGCGCGATGGCTTCGAGGTGGTTCTGGTTCATCTTCCAGTTGCCGGCGATGAGCGGTTTGCGCGCCACTAGTCGTTCTCTCCCAGCACAGCGACTCCGGGCAGTTCCTTGCCCTCCAGGTACTCCAGCGACGCGCCGCCGCCGGTCGAGATGTGCGAGAAGCCGTCCTCCGGCAGGCCGAGCTGCCGCACGGCCGCGGCGGAGTCGCCGCCGCCGACCACGGTGAAGGCGTCGCTCTTGACCAGCGCTTCGGCCACGGCACGGGTGCCGCCGGCGAAGGACTCGAACTCGAACACACCCATCGGGCCGTTCCAGAACACGGTCGCCGCGTCGGCCAGCTTGCCCGCGAACAGCTCACGCGACTTCGGGCCGATGTCGAGGCCCATGCGCTCGGCGGGGATGGCCTTCGCGTCGACGACGTCGAACTCCGCGTCGGCGGCGAAACCCGTCGCGGCGAGGACGTCCACCGGCAGGATCAGCTCGACGCCGCGCTTCTCCGCCTCGGCGAGGAAGCCGCGGACCTGGTCCAGCTGGTCCTCCTGCAGCAGCGAGTTCCCGACCTCGTGGCCCTGGGCCTTGAGGAAGGTGTACGCCATGCCGCCGCCGATGAGCAGCCTGTCGACCTTGGTCAGCAGGTTGGCGATGACGCCCAGCTTGTCCGACACCTTCGCGCCGCCGAGGACGACGACGTACGGCCGTGCGAGGTCCTCGGTCAGCTTCTTGAGGACGTCGACCTCCGCCAGCACGAGCCCGCCCGCGTACGCCGGAAGCGCCCGCGCGATCTCGTAGACCGAGGCCTGCTTGCGGTGCACGACACCGAAACCGTCGGACACGAACGCGCCGCCCGGGACGAGCGCGGCCAGCTCGGCGGCCAGTTCCTGACGCTCGGCCTCGACCTTGCTGGTCTCGCGCGCGTCGAACCGCACGTTCTCCAGCAGGGCCACCTGGCCGTCGGTCAGGCCGGCGACGGTGGCCTTGGCGGACTCGCCGACCAGGTCACTCGCCAGCGGGACATCGACGCCGAGCAGCTCGGTGAGCTTCGCGGCGACGGGCGCGAGCGAGAACTTCGGGTCCGGCTCGCCCTTCGGACGGCCGAGGTGCGCCGTGACGACCACCTTCGCGCCCGCCTCGGCGAGCCGCTTGAGGGTCGGCAGGGCCGCGCGGACGCGGCCGTCGTCGGTGATGGTCTCCCCGTCGAGCGGGACGTTCAGGTCGGAACGCACGAGTACGTACCGGCCTGAGACGTCCTCGCCCAGCAGGTCTTCGAGGTTCTTCAGCGCCATGGCTCAGGAGAGCTTGGTGCCGACGAGCTTGACGAGGTCGGCGAGGCGGTTGGAGTAGCCCCACTCGTTGTCGTACCAGCCGACGACCTTGACCTGGTTGCCGATGACCTTGGTCAGCGGCGCGTCGTAGATGCAGGACGCCGGGTCGGTGACGATGTCGGCCGAGACGATCGGGTCGTCGCTGTAGCGCAGGATGCCGGCCAGGGGGCCCTCGGCGGCGGCCTTGTACGCGGCGTTGATCTCCTCGAGGGTCGCGCTCTTGGTCAGCGTGACGGTGAGGTCGGTGGCCGAACCGGTCGGGACCGGGACGCGGACCGCGTAGCCGTCGAGCTTGCCGTTGAGCTCCGGCAGGACCAGGCCGATGGCCTTGGCGGCACCGGTCGAGGTCGGGACCATGGAGAGCGCGGCGGCGCGGGCGCGGCGCAGGTCCTTGTGCGGGGCGTCCTGCAGGTTCTGGTCCTGCGTGTACGCGTGGATCGTGGTCATCAGGCCCTGCTCGATGCCGAAGGCGTCGTTGAGGACCTTGGCCAGCGGGCCGAGGCAGTTGGTGGTGCAGGACGCGTTCGAGATGATGGTCTGCGAACCGTCGTACTTGTCGTCGTTGACGCCCAGCACCACGGTCAGGTCCTCGCCCTTGGCGGGCGCGGAGATGATGACCTTCTTGGCGCCACCGGCGATGTGCGCCTTGGCGGCGTCGCCGTTGGTGAAGAAACCGGTCGACTCGACGACGACGTCCACGCCGAGGTCGCCCCAGGGCAGGTTGGCCGGGTCGCGCTCGGCGAGGGCCTTGATCGTCTTGCCGTCGACGACGATGCCCTCGTCGCTGACGCTGACCTCGCCCGGGAAGCGGCCGAGGATGGAGTCGTACTTCAGCAGGTGGGCCATGGTGGCGACGTCGCCGAGGTCGTTGAACGCGACCACCTCGATGTCGTGACCGGCGGCCTGCACGGCCCGGAAGAAGTTGCGGCCGATGCGGCCGAAGCCGTTGACACCTACGCGAACCGTCACTGCTGCCACTCCCTTGAGACTCGTCCGGGATCGCCCCGGTAAGACGTCCTTTACTCGGGCGCAACCCTAGCGTGCGTGCTCGGGCGACCCTCTTTGCCCTGACGAGACTTCCACCACTCGGTGGGTCAGGTCAAGAATCGATTAAGTGCGTCGCTACCAGGACGTCTTGGGAAAACTCTCAGCTTCACTGTGCTAGCCGTCGCTCCAGCGGCGTGCGCATCCGTGGCGTGACTCGCACCTCCCCGAACCACTCGGCCAGGTGGTTCGCCTCCGCCTCGACGGCCCGTTCGACGTCCGCACCCACGTCCTCCAGGAGGTGATGGACGACCTCGCCGTCCGGACGCTGCGCCCAGCCGCCGACGATGCGGCCGTCGGCCCAGACGGTGGGCCCGATGTTGCCGGTGCCGTCGAACAGCGGCGCCTTGTGCGGGCCGAGGTACCAGTCGCGCTCGATCCACCCCATCGCCGTCGGGTCCAGTGACGGGAGCAGGGCGACCCAGGGCCCGGGTTCCGCGACCGGCTCCAGATCGTCGGCGAGCACCACGCCGGGGACACCGTCGAGATCGACCTCGACCGGCTGAATCTCCGCGAGCGCCTTCTTCGTCTGGCCGATCGTCCAGCCCGTCCACCAGCGGAGGTCCGCGATCGGGGCGGGCCCGTAGGCGTAGAGCCACCTTCGGGCGAGCTCGACCCTGGCGGCGTCGGCGTCCCAGTTGGCGAGGCCCTGCGGCAGCCAACCCGCCATCGGCGCCCAGTAGTACTGACTGCTGATCCAGCTCCCGCGCGGGCGGCCGCGCACGATGCGGCCGTCGACCGCGAGCTGGAACAGGACCCGGCTGGTGACGTTGGCGATCGCCTCGTACGGCTTTCCCTTCGCCATCAGGAGTTGCTGCTTCAGGCGCGGCTCGTCCTGGGAGAGCTCCTGCGCCGTGGCGGAACCGCGGGCCTTCAGCGCGCGCTCCGTCGCGTCCTCGACCTCGGCGAGCCAGCGTTCCGGCTCCGGCACGTTCTCCGGATGCCCCTGTGTGCCGAGGTGCTGCTCGAGCAGGCGGCGCTGTTTCTTGGCGATGTCGGCGGAACACGCGGCCTGCACGAGCGCCGCGTTCTCGTGCCCGAGGACGAAGACCGTGCGGCGCATGCCGAGCATCCGGATCAGCGTGCGCTCCTCGTAGAGCGCGCTCTCCAGCTCGGCGACGCCGTCGCCCTTCACGCGCGCCCACGCCGAAAGGTGCACCGACGCCGGATCCGTGGCGTGCAGCGCGACCACCGCGTCCGCGGCGGCGAGCACCGACTCGGCGGGCGTGGTGAGGCGATGTCGCGTCGCGAGACGGGCGCGGCGCTGCGCGATGCCGATCTTGAGGGTCACGGATCGGTTCTATCACCGGGCCCCGACAAAAGCGCCGGACCGGCACTGTCGTGGGTGGCGTTTCGGGTCAGAGCCGATCGTGTCTTAGGTACCCACCGTCAGGCTGCATGTGTGATCAGACGGACGACACGCGTGATTGAGTGGACGACACGCGTGTCGTCCGTCGAATCACACGTGCCGTCCACTCAGTCACGCAACCGACGAGGGCTGGACGCGCTCCAGCTCGAACACGGGGATGATCCGGCTGGTCTTGCTCTGGTACTCCGCGAATTGCGGCATGACGGCCGACTGCCTGGCGTAGACCTCGTCGCGCTCGGCGCCGGCGAGCACCCGCGCATGGACCGGGAACGTCTCGGTGCCGAGCTCGACCTTGGTGTCCGGGTTGGCCACCAGGTTGTGGAACCACGCCGGATTGTCGTCGGCGCCGCCCTTGCTGGCGAAGATGTAGATCCGGTCGTCCTCGAGAAGCGGGACGAGCGGCGCGATCCGCTCGGTACCGGACTTCGCGCCGGTGTGGTGCACGAGAACGAGCGGATAGCCCTCGAACATGCCGCCCGCCTTGCCGCCGGTCTCCCGGAACTCGGCGATCACGCTTCGGTTGATCTTGTCGAAGTCGAACGTGTCTGTCATGACGTCGATCGTATGACGCACGAAGTGACCGTATCGATGCTCGAAATCGCCATGAACATATCTGTCTGTCGCATTACCATCGCCGCTATGGACCTCCTGGCCGAAGCACTCGCCGTGGGCGGCGTCCGGGGCACCGCCGGAGCACGTATCGAGGCGTCCGGGCCGTGGGGCATCCTCTGGCACGGCATCACCCGCGCCGCCTTCTACGCCGTCACCTGCGGGACGGCCTGGCTGGAACTGGCCGGGCACCCGCCGCGGCAGCTCATGCCCGGTGACGTCGTCCTGCTGCCGAACGGGCCGGAGCACACCCTGCGCAGCGCCCCGGACGTCGCGATCATTCCCAATCTGTGCACCGCGGCGGAGAAGGCGCGGGACTGCGGCGGCGTGCTGCGCCTCGGTTCCGGAGAGGTCGAGACCCATGTCCTCGGCGCGTCCTACGACTACGACCCGGCGGTGTCCACCCAGGTGCTCGCCACGCTGCCGGAACTGGTGCACATCCGCGCGAACCGCGGCCGCGACGGGCTGGACGACACCGTCCGCCTGCTGTCGCGGGAACTGGCGAGCCCGCAGATCGCCACCGAGTTCGTGCTCAACCGGCTCGTCGACATCCTCCTGGTCCAGCTGCTCCGCGCTTGGCGGACCGAGAAACCGGCCGAGACCAGGGGAACCTGGCTCGGCGTCCTCGGCGATCCGCTGATCAGCGTGGCACTGGCCAAGATCCACGAGGACCCGGCGAAACCCTGGACCACCGACCTGCTCGCGGCGGAACTGGCGACCTCACGCAGCACGTTGACCCGCCGGTTCCGCGAAACCACCGGCCGGACGCCCGGCGACTACCTGACCCTGTGGCGGATGGACCTGGCCGCGGTCCGGCTGCGCGACACCGACGACACGGTGGACACCATCGCCCGCTCGGTCGGCTACACGTCGGTGTACGCGTTCAGCCGGGCGTTCCGGCGCGCCCGCGACCAGGCACCGGGGCAGTACCGGACCTCGACGCGGCAAAGCCTCACACCGGCCGGGTGACCGGAACGACCTCCAGAAGTTCTTTCAGGCCTTCGAAATCCTGCGTATTGGTCGTGTAGAGCGGCATCCGGTGCGCGATGGCCACGCTCAGGTCGGCGAGCGTGATCGTGCTGATCGACATCAGGTCCGGCAGTTCGGCGTGATCGATCGTCCGCCGGAGGATGAGGATGTTCGTGTCGAGCAGGCCGTGGACCTCAGCGGCCATAGGGATCGTCCGCCTCCCCTTCGAAAGCGTCGTCGAGGTCCGCACGGAACCTGTCCGGGTCGATGAGCGGAGCATTGGCCGAGCCGGTGGCGAACTGCTCCCGCGAAACGGCATGCCGTCGACGAATCGGGACCAGCTGGGCGATGGGCGAGCCGCTGTGGGTCACGGTGAAGGTCTCCCGCAGCGTGGCACGGCGTGCTACATCCTGCGTCAGGCCGTCTCTTCCTCCTGCTCAGGCTCCTCCGCCGGTCGCGTGAACAGCCGCGTCGCCGAAAGCCGTGCGACACCATCCGGCTCGCCGAGTTCGTCGGTCGCGTTCCGGATCGTCGCGTCGACGGACAGGTACTTGCGCCCCGCCCGCAGGTCCGCGTCGTTGCGCAGCCGCACGATCAGCGGGAACTCGCTCAGCGCGCCGGCGTCGAACAGGCCGGTGGTGTAGATCAGCTGGACACCCAGCGCCTCCGCGACCGCACGCTGCAGTTCCAGCAGGTAGCCCGCCGACGCACGGCCGATCGGGTTGTCGAGGAACAGCACGCCGGAATGCCGGTTGCGGGCCTTGCCACGATTGTTCGCCCGTAGCGCCGCTAAGGTGCAGTACAGGATGATCGCCGCGGTCAGCTGCTGCCCGCCGGAGAACACGTCCCGGATCTCGGAAACGCGCTGCCGTTCGGTCCGCAGCACCGAGTCCGGCTTCAGCATGTCGACCCGGAACCCCTTGGGAGCGGCGGCCTGCACGCCGCGCAGCACGAGCGAAAGCCCGTCCCGTTTGACGTCCCGGCCATCGGAGGTCTTCCCCACCGCCGCCTCGTCGACGACCTCGCCCAGCTTCTCGGCGAGAACGTTCTCTTCGAGTTCGGTGAAGCGGATCCGCAGGAACTCCTGGCCCGACCAGTCGCCGAGACCGTCCGGCAGCCGGGAGACCCGTTGCGCCGCACGGAGTGTGCGCAGCGCGCCGTCGACCATGCCCTGCAGGCGGGTGATGATGCCGCCGCGATGCCGGTCGATCTGCGCGAGATCGTCGGTGAGCGTGCGCAGCCGGGGCCGCAACGCCTCCGCCCATTCCCCGGCGTGGGCGGGCAGCTGGTCGCGGCGGACGGAGATCACCTGCTGCCGTACCGGTGTGCTGAGCTTCTCGAACCGCTTGTCCGTGGCGTACTGCGCGAGCTGGTCGGCCGCGGCCCGCACCCGGCGGTCACCCGCGTCGGCCGAGTCCTGCGCGTCGGTGAGCGCCGTGTTGAGCCGGGAGTGCTTGGTACGCGCGGATTCGACGTCGCCTTCGAACGGCGCTTCTTCGTCCTCTTTGGACAACAGGTGCGCCATCGATTCGGCCAGCAGACCGAAGCCGGAAGCGGACGTCTTCGCGGACTCCAGCGTCGCCTCGGCGGCGGCGCGGCGCTCCTGCAGTTCCTCCCATTTCCGCGCGGCGGCGGACACTTCGAGACCGGCCTCGTCGATCAGCTCCAGGCCGTGCTCGATGTCCTTCGGCCGCGCGTCGAGGGCGAGTGCCGAGGGCTGTTCCGGGAGCTGGCTCAGTTCCGCCTTGCGGGTCGCGACGAGGCCGACGATCTCGGTGCGCTCCTCCTCCAGCACCGCGACGGCCCGGTTCGCCCGCGCCTGCGCCGCGGCCCGTGCCGAAGCGTCCGAGCCGTCCGGTGTCTCCAGCAGTACCGAAGCCCGCTCGCGGACGGCGTCGTCCAGTGCTTCGAGGGCCGCCCGCGCGGACGCCTCGACGCTCTCGGCCTGGTCGAGTTCGGCTCGGAGATCGCTGCCGACCTCCACCTTCGCGTACGCCTCGGAAGCCGACGCGAACGTACGCCGCAACGCGTCCACCGGTTCGGCGGGCACGGGATCGTCGTCGGTGACGTCGCTCGATCCCGGCACCTCGGCCAGTTCCGCCTTGGCGGTCGTCGCCGTTCGCCGGTGCCCGTCGGCGGTGCGCTGCTCCTCGCCCGCCTGCTCGCGCAGCCGGGACGCCTTCACCGCGGCTTCGGACGCCGTGGCCTCGGACCGCTCGGCGATCTCGGTCGCGCGTTCGACGTCGTCCGTCCACTCGGGGATCTTCGCGGCGCGCGTGGCGAGTGCTTCCAGCCCGCGAACGCGCTCTCCCGCCTCGGCCGAGGCCGTACGCAGCTCGGGGATCCGTTCCCGGAGCCCGGACGCCTTCTCACCGAGCCGCTGGAACTCCTTCTCGGCCTGCTCCAACGCGGTCCGCGCGGTCTCGTGCGCGGTGCGCGCGTTCTGGAGCTGCTCGGCGAGCGTCGCGATACTGCCGGGCGGGTAGTCCTCGCGCCAGGTCTTGAGCTTCCACGACAGCGCACTGTCGTCGGCCAGCGACGTCGCCAGTGCCTCCAGCCGTCGCTGGCGTTCCGCGTGCCGGAGCGCGATGGCCTCACGCTCGGCGTCGGCGGCCTCTTCGTCGTACATCGCCGGGTTGGGCGGCACGAGGAATTCGATCCCGGCCTCATCCGGCAGACGGCCGGTCGTGGTGGCCTCGGTGGTGGCGACCGGGATGATCGTGCTGGGCAGCAGACGCCGCTCCGCCAAGACCTTCTCGGCGAGCCGGACCTGTTCCGGTTCGTTGAGAAGGATCCCCGAGACCAGCTGCGGTGCGCGGGCCAGCACGGCCGCCCGCCGCTTCTTGTCCAAAGTGGACAGGTAGCGCCAGCCGGACCACGCGTTCATCCCGGCGGCTTCCAGCGCGTCGAGCGCGGCCTGGACCTCTTCGGGAGCGGGCAGGAGACCGCCCGAACCGAGCGCGTTCAGCGCGCGCTCGTCGACGGATTCCTCCATCCGCAACGCGGTCTGTTCCTTCTCCGCGGCCGAACCCGCCTCGCGCAGACGTTCCAGCAGCACCGGGAGATCCGTCTCCAGTGTGACGTCGTCCGCGCCGAGGAGTTCACTCAGCCGGGGTTCGACGGCGAGCGCGTCGGTGCGGTGGTTGGCGCGGTCGAGTTCCTCGGCCGCGCGTTCCAGACGGTCCTTTGTGGACCCCGCGAGCCGGTGCGCGTCGTTGACCGTGGCCTGCGCGGCACGCAGGTCCTCGGCGACGCGTTCGAGCTCCTGTTCGCGGCGGACGAGTTCCGCGGCGGTCGTCTCGGCCTCGGCCCTGGCGGCGCGCGCCGCCTCGGCGACGTCCGCCCCGGCCTTGAGCGCGCCGGACCGGACGGTTTCCGCGATCTCCTCCCGGATTTCGGCGATCCGCGCGCCCAGCCCGCGAGCCTCCGCCCGGCGCGAGGCCGCGAGGTTCGCCGACTCGTCGCGTTCCGCCTGTGCCTTCTCCGCCTCGGCTCGCAGGGCGCCGACATGGGCTTCGGCCTTCGCCGCCTGCTCGGTGGCGTTCTTGGCCAGCCCCAGCAGCCCCCTGGCGAGCGCGCCCGCGGCGGCGTTGCGCGCCTGCAGCGCGGGCTGCGCCTTCTGCTCGCGATTCCCCACCAGTTCCCGGAAATCGCGCGCCTTGCGGGCGGCGTTGAGGTGGTTGAGCACGGTGGTGCATTCACGCCACGCCTCGGCGGCGGTCTTGGCCTCGGCCAGTTCGCCGTCGATCCGCTTCTTGTTCTCCTGTGCCTCGTCGAGCCGCAGCTTCCCGACCAGGCGGCGGAGTTCGGTGACCCCGGCGGTGAGACGGCGGTGGTCGCCCTCGGCCAGTTTCTCCGCGGACTTCACCTCGTCGACGTGCTGTTCGAGCCCGCTCAGCCGCTCGTTCTCCAGCTTGTCGCGGGCGGCGACCTGACCGGCCAGCGTCCGCATCTCGGCGCGGGCGGCGTCGGCGAGCTTCCGCGACGCGGCGGCGACGCCTTCCTCCTCCGCCAGCGGGGCGAGCAGATCGAGCGCGCCCGCGACGAAGTCCCGCTCCGACAACAGGTCCCCGCGCTGGGCGAGGTTGTGCGCATAGGTGGCGACGACCTCCGCGAGGTCCTTCGGCTCCTCCTCCGAAAGCACCGCGCGCAACAGGAACTCGACGAACGCCTCGTCGGTGCTGAAGGCGAAGGCGTCGGCCGCCTCGCCCTCACCGGCGTTCATCGCGCGCTGGTAGCGGAAAAGCTCGGTGTCGAGGCCGAGACCGTCGAGCCGGGACGTCCATTCATGGTGCCGCCGGGTCCAGAACAGCTCCAGTTCCGGCTCGCCGCCGTGCACCTTGTCGAGCTGGTCGTGGAAGCCGGACATCGTCAGCAGCCTGCCGTCCGACGTCAGCGGCAGCGAGTCCAGGTCGAGCGAGGGCGTCGGCCGGAAGCAGTACCAGGAATCGACGAGGTTCTCCGAGTCGGCCGACACCACGTGCCCGCGCCATTCCGACACCTTGCCGGTGATCACCCGGTGGCCGGTCTCGACCTGCAGCCACTCCAGCACGACGTGCGAAACGTCCTTGGCGGCGACGAACTTCTCCAGCACCTTGGTGTTCGTCGTGCCGACGACCTGGCGGCGGCCGGGCAGCATGACCGAGAAGATCAGCTTGATCAGGACGGATTTACCGCCGCCGTTCTCCAGGAACAGCACGCTCGCCGGCGACGGGCGCCGCGGCGGCCCCTCCCCCGCCAGGTGGATCCCGGCGCTGAACAACGCGTCCTGTTTGGGCGCGGTGATGGCGGCGCCGACGCCGCTGAAGTCCAGCACGACGTCCTGGTACCGCGCGCCTGCCGGGCCCACCGAGTGCAGGCGAACCCGCGAAAGCTCGTACATCTCTTCCCCTCTAGAGCGTGTCCGACGCGGCCGCGCGCAACGTCCCGCCGCCGTTGGCGACCGACACCACGTTCAGCTCAAGCAGATCGTCGAAGGCGGCGTCGGCGGCGAGTTCACGCACCTGCACCTGATAGCGCGGTGTCGTCCGGTAGGTCCCGCCCTGTTCTCCGCTGACCTGGACGAGAAAGCCTTGATCGGCGAGGAAACGCAGGGCCCGCGCGACCATGCCGCGCGTGGTGTCCGACGACAGCCTGCCGTCCTTGGTCGCGGCGGCCGCCGGACGCCGGGCGTAGGCCCGCCAGGCCTGTTCGAGTTCGGGCGCGTCGGCCAGCGGGTCGTTGTTCGCTTCCGCCTCCGCCGCGCGCTCGTCGAGGATCCGGCAGGCCTCGCGCACCATCGCGTCCACCTGCTCGACACTGACGCGGCCGATGTAGGTGTCGTTGGCGAGATCGTCCGGGCGCGGGTAGCCGAGCGCGGCGGTGGCCAGGTGGACGAGCCCGTGCAGGACCTTCTCGGTCTCACGGCGTTCGCGGATCTTGCTCTGCCGCGCGTAGCTGTCCATCTTGATCTCGAAGACGGACTCGTCGGTCGCCGCCAGCACGGCACCGGCCTGGAGGTTGACCTCCAGCACCATCAGCCCGAGCCCGGCCGCGACCGCGTGCGTGAGCTGTTTGAACGCCCTGTCCTCGCCGTAGCGCCGGACCAGGTCGCCGTACACGACGTCCCGCGACGGCAGCTGTTTCGGGCGCATGCCGAACGACACGAGCCGGGCCGCGGATTCGACGTCCCCTGTAGAAATCCCCGTCGTCACGCGACCTCCTCCTCTTCTTCTTGGCGATCCACCCTGGCCGACGAGAGCAGCAGATCCGCTCCGCCGAACTCCGGGTCATCGAGCAGCGTGCCGTCGTCGACGGCCAGCAGTACCTGGCGCTCCCCCAGCCGGAGCGCCGCGCCGACCTCGGGACTGTAGGCGTGCACCGCCCGCAGGGCGACCAGGGCGGGCAGCCCGGGATCGATCCGGCGGGCCTCTTCGAGCAGCCCGGACAGCCGTCGCGGCACCTCCGGGAGGTCGAGCAGGTCGTCGGCGAGGCGCCACTGCTCGTCGCCGAACTTGTCGGTGACGTCGGCGGGCATCAGCTCGGGCTCGGGGATCTCGCCGACGAGCTGGTCACGCTCGGGTGCGGGCCGCAACAGCAGCGACACCAGCGAGGACAGCGACGGCACGGTCGGCGGGGAGATCCCGGCGCCGGCGTGGAAGAACGACTCGGCCGGAGCGACGGCCTCGGCGATCGGCAGACCCAGCGTCGGCATCAGGAGCTGGCCGAACAGGTCGATCGTGGCGCGCTGCGGCGGTCCGGAGAACTGCTGGCGGTCCTGTTCGGCACGGAACACCGCGCCGGCGTCGGCCAGCCGGGACTGGAGCCGGGTGTGGCGGCGGATGCAATCGCCGACGATGTCGACCAGTTCGGCGGCACGGCGTTTGCGGTCGGGGTCTTCGGTCTCGTCCCGCGACGCGGTGATGTTCTTGAGGATCGCGTTCTCGGCGCGGAACCGGGACTCGATATGGGACAGCGCCTGATCCAGCAGATCCGGGACCTCGCGCTCCCAGTCGACCGCGCGCACGTCACGGCGGGTGGCGTCGAGTTTGGCGCGCAACGTCTCGCCGTACTGGACCGTGCGGTAGCGGGCCTGTTCGGCGGCGAGCTTCGCGTCGGCGAGGCGACCGCGGTTGATCAGGTTCTCCAGTTTGACCTCGGCCGCGATCTGCGCGGACTCGACGTCGGTGTCCAGCGCGCCGACGAGCACGTTGATCGCCTCGTCGGTGGCGCGCAGGTAGACCTCGCCGTCGGGCGCGGCCAGCTCGACGAGCAGCTTGAAGTCGAACTGGCGGCGCTGGTAGCCACCGCCGGGGCCGATGGAACCGTAGACGCGGCGGAACCCGCGATCGGTGGTGCCGACGTTGATCAAGTTGTCGAGAACCCACCGGGCGACCTTGGCGTGCTCGTCCGGCGTCCGGCCGGGCGCCTGGAGCGCGACGAACGGCAGCAGCCGCGCGATCACCTGATCGTGGTCGGCGCCGGTGTCGAAGTCCATCGACACGGTGACCTGGTCGATCGTGTGCAGGGCGATCTCGGCCATCTGGTAGATCGTGGCGTCCGCCCAGTCCAGCTTCGACTTGCGCGCGTCGAGGTCGTGCAAGGGCGCTGTACAGGCCAGCGCCTTGAGGCGGCGCGTCAGCCCCTCGTCGGCCAGCCCCATCCCGGTCAGCTCGTCGTCTCGCACAGCAGGCCAGGCTAGTCGCCGCCTCCGGCACCCCGCACGGGTGACCGGGTGAAGCTCAGGTGTGGACGTGAAACCGGATCAGGATCGAGGGAGCTCGGCAAAGGGGTGGCGTGCGGCGAACTCGTCGATGGTCAGCCCCATGACCACGAGGTCGTGGTAGCGGCCCGCGAAGTACTCGTGATCGCGAAGCCGCCCTTCGGTTCGGAAGCCGATCTTCCGGTTCAACGCGATCGAAGCTTCGTTGAAGGCGTAGATGCTGATCTCGCACTTGTGGAAGCGGCGCTCGCCGAACATGTAGTTCAGCAGCAGAAGGATGGCGTCGGTGGCGTAGCCGCGCCGTTGGTGGCCGTGGCCGATGCTGATTCCGTAGCTGAAGCGTCCCGCTCGTTGATCGATGCCGGACGTGGACAGGGTGCCGACGAGGGCCTGGTCGGCGTGCGCCTCGATGGCGAGCAGGAACTCGTCGCCCGCCGCTGTCTTGGTGGCCTGGGCCGCCGCCCATTCTCGATAGCCCGCGGCCGAGCGGGGCGGGTGGACCATATCCGCGCTGCGCATGTCCGCCGAATGCTCGTCGAAGTGCTGGAAGGCCTGCCAGTCTTCGGGTTCGATGCCGCGCAGGCGAACCTCACGGCCGGTCCAGATCGAGGTCATGGTGGCGATCAAAGCACCGAGGTCGCGCCGCGGCGAACGACTTTCCGCTGTTCAGGCTGGTTCGACCCCCTTGGGTGGGTCTTCGCCGACCGGGCCTGCTCGCCGCCCCGCGTCCCGGTAACGTCTGGTCCATGCGTGAAATGAACCGGGACGAATGGTGGGCCTTCGCCAGTGAGGGCACACGGACGGGAATGCTCGGCCTGGTCCGCGCCAACGGGGCGGCGATCGTGACGCCGGTGTGGTTCCTGCTGAACGAGGGCCCCGACGGGGACGAACTGATCTTCACCACCGGCACGGACACGCTCAAGGGCAAGGCGCTGCGGCGCGACCCACGACTTTCCCTGGCCGTCGACGACCAGAAGCCGCCGTACTCGTATGTGCAGTTCACCGCCGAAGCCGTGCTGCACCAAGATCTCGACGAGATGCTCGAATGGGCGACCAGGCTCGGTGGCCGGTACATGGGCGAGGACAAGGCCGAGGCCTACGGCAAACGCAACGCCGTGCCGGAGGAGTCCTTGGTGCGCGCACGGATCACGAAGGTGATCGCCCGCGCCGACATCGCCGGCTGACCCCTTCCGCCTCCCGTCGCCATTAGTCCTCTGGACGCGGTCCTTGCGCACGCAAGTACCGCATTCAGAGGACTAATTGCATTCAGGGGCGTGACACTCCGTGTTGATGTTGGTCAAGTATTGACACGAAGCACCCACTGGTGTGTGATCTGAACCATAGATAGGAAAGTTTCCTAACTAAAACTCCACCTCCCCGCCGGGCGCCGCCCGGTCCGCCGTTGTACCTCCCGACCCCCGAACATCACGCATGGAGGCTCCAGTGGCACCCCGACCCCCGTGGCGCGCGCTGCTCACGTGTGCGGCCGCGACGGCGATGACCATCGCCGTCCTGCCGGCTCCACTCGCCGGCGCGGCACCGACCGATCACGAATCCGAAACCGCGACGATCTCCCAAGGCGCCGTCGAAAACAACCACGCGGGCTATTCCGGCACCGGGTTCGTGAACTTCGACAACGTCGTCGGAAGCTATGTCGAGTACACGGTGAACGCCGCACAGGCCGGAACCCAGACGCTGACCTTCCGCTACGCCAACGGAACCACGATCGACAGGCCGGTCTCCCTCAGCGTCAACGGCACCGCGGCCGGGACGGTGTCGTTCCCCGGCACCGGCGCGTGGACCACCTGGAAGACCGTCACCAAGGACGTCGCGCTGGCCGCCGGGGCCAACAAGATCCGCACCACCGCGACGACCGCGAACGGCGGCCCCAACGCGGACAAGCTCACCGCGAGCGGAGTGACCGACGCCGAGGCGCCGACCCCGCCGAAGAACCTGGCCGCCAAGGACATCACGGCCCGCAGCGCCACGTTCACCTGGGAGGCCGCGACCGACAACGTCGGCGTGGTCCGGTACGACGTGATGCGCGGCGGCAACATCCTCAAGACCGTCGACGGGAACACGCTCACCACGACCGTCGACAACCTGCAGCCGAACACGGCCTACGACATCTCCGTCGGCGCCTTCGACGCGGCCGGGAACCCTTCGCAGCAAAGCAATGTCGTCCAGTTCACGACGCCGCCCAGCGGGGACACCACACCGCCGACGGTACCGGGGAACCTGCGCTCGACGTCGGTGACCGCGAACAGCGTCTCCTTGGCGTGGAACGCTTCCACGGACAACAGCGGCACCATCGCCGGTTACGACGTGTACCAGGGCACCACGAAGGTCGCGACGACCCCGTCGCTCGAAGCCACCGTCACCGGGCTGACGGCGAACACGTCGTACACGTTCACGGTGAAGGCGCGTGACCTCGACGGCAACGCCTCGGCCGCGAGCAACGCGCTGACCACGAAGACGAGTGGCGCCGCGGGCGGCGGAATCCCCGAGTACGACAAGGACATCACGAAGGTGGACCTCGCCTGGTCCGTCGATTTCCTGCCGGACGGCACTGGGCTGGCGACCGAACGGGACCGGTTCGAGATCCTGCGGATCACGCCGTCGGGCGAGAAGACCACGCTCGGCAAGGTTCCCGGCGCGGTCGGCACCAGCGGCGAGGGCGGCCTGCTCGGCATCGCGATCTCGCCGAACTACGCCACCGATCACGCGATCTACCTGTACCACACGGCATCCGGGGACAACCGGATCGTGAAGATGACCTACGAGAACGGAAAGCTGTCCTCGACGTCGACGCCGGTGCTCACCGGGATCGCCAAGAACCGTTACCACAACGGCGGACGGCTGCGCTTCGGTCCCGACGGCAAGCTCTACGCCACCGTCGGCGACGGGCAGAACAAGGCGACCGCGCAGAACAAGAGTTCGCTCAACGGGAAGATCCTGCGGCTCAACCCCGACGGCTCGGCGCCGAACGACAACCCGTTCTTCTCCACCGGCGGCAACGCCCGGTACGTCTGGAGCTACGGGCACCGCAACCCGCAGGGCCTGGCGTGGGACTCCCGCGGTCAGTTGTGGTCGTCGGAATTCGGGGACGGCACGCAGGACGAGCTCAACCTGATCCAGAAGGGCGGCAACTTCGGCTGGTCCCAGTGTGAAGGGACCACCGGCAGCTGCGCCGGCACGATCGCGCCGAAGAAGACCTGGCCGACCAGTTCCGGCGGGCCGAGCGGGATCGAGATCGTCAACGACTGGATCTACGTCGCGGCCGTCACCAGCCAGCAGCTCTTCGCCACCCAGATCAACTCGGCGGGCAACGGCGTCGGCTCGGTGCAGTCGCTGTTCTCCGGCCGCTGGGGCAGGCTCCGCTCGGTCACCAAGACACCGGACGGCGGCCTGTGGGTCACTTCGACCAACGCGGACAAGAACGGCGGCACGCCGAGCGGGATCGACAACGTGGTGGTGCGGTTGAAGTTCCCCGGCGGCGAACAGCCGGGAGCGTTCAAGCTGACCAGTTCCGCGTTCGCCGACAACGCGACCATCCCGGACAAGTTCACCTGCGCCGGTGACGGCACCGCGGGACAGGACACCTCGCCGCCGCTGGCGTGGAGCGCCGGGACCACCGGTGCCAAGGGATACGCGATCGTCTTCGCCGACGTGGCCAACAACGGCAACAAACTGCACTGGGCGATCTGGGACATCCCGGCTTCCGCGGCGTCACTGCCGGAAGGACTGGGCTCGGGCTACACCGTCCCGAACCAGAACGGCGCCAAGCAGAAGGCCATGGGCAGCGGGGCGAACTCGCAGAAGTACTTCGGCCCCTGCCCCGGCGGCTCCAGCCATCCCTACACCTTCACGCTCTACGCGCTGAAGTCGGCGACGGTGCCCGGCTTGTCCTCGTCCTCGACGATGGCGCAGATCGAAACGGCCATCAAGAACGCATCGACGGCCAACGTCAAACTGCGCGGCAAATCCAGCGCCGCGTCCTGAGCACGGCCGGGGTGTCCGGAGCGGCGCCGGGCACCCCGACCGTATCCAGTGTGACTGGAGGAACGCCACCCCGTCCGGGATTTCCCGGCGGGGTGGCGTTTTCGTGGAGCCAGTAGGCTTCGGCGGGTGAAGGACTGGACGTTCTGCCCGCGCTGCGGAGACCGGACGAGACTCGACGGCGACGGCGAGGACACCCACGTCCGCTGCCCCGCCTGCGGCTTCACCAAATACGACAACCCGCTGCCGACCACGGTCGGCCTCATCCTCGACGGTGACCGGATCCTGTTGCTGCGCCGGGCACATGAGCCCCGCAAGGGTGACTGGGACACCGTCGGCGGATTCCTCTCCGGCGCCGAGACCGCCGAGGAGAACCTCGTCCGCGAGGGGCTGGAGGAGATCGGCTGCGAACTCCGGAACCTCCGCTTCGCCGGGACGTATCCGTCGGTCTACGGCGAAACGGGCCTGAAGACGATCGGTCTCGCTTTCGTCTGCGAACTCCCCGAGGACGCGGAAATCGTGCTGTCGGAAGAGAATTCCGAGTACGCCTGGTTCCCGCTGGCCGATCGCCCGCCGCTCGCCTTCGCCGACTGCGAAGCCGCCGTGTCGGCCTTGGACAAGGCAAGGTGACGAGTTGCGGCCGGTCCAGGCGACGGTGAAGGCACGTGTCGCGAAAGCCACTTTCGCGACGTCTGATGTCCCGAAAGTGGCTTTCGCGACACGATCACGGCGCGATAAGCGTCCCTTGTGGACCGGCCTCCTCGCTCACCAGCCGAACAGGTTCCGCATGATCCGCGAGCACCGCTCGGTCATCGCCGCGGCGTCCTGATCCGGCTGGTCGATCCACCAGCTGATCAAGGAGTCGACCACACCCGTCCACACTTGGGCGATCGCCTCGATGTCACGATCGTCGTCCAGCCCGCGCGAACGCATCAGCTGGGCGGCGCCGACGAGCGCGAACCCGTCGAGCCGGTACCGGTAGTCGACCGCGACCCCGGCGATCTCACCGGTCGAGGGCACCGTCGGGTCGCGGAGCAGCTTCCAGGCGTATCGGTCGTTGTCGAACGTCTCGAAGATGGCCGAGAGCACCGCGAGCGGCATCCGCTCCGGCGGCTCACCCTCCTCCGCCATCGTCTCGGCGACCCCTTCGGTCAGCCTGTCCCCCGCCCGGTGCAGGCAGGCGAGGTACAGCCCATCCTTCGAACCGAAGTACTGGTACAGCAAGGGTTTCGTGACGCCGACCCGGCGGGCGATCTCCACCATCGACGCCCCGGCGTACCCGTTCTTGCCGAACTCCTCCGTCCCGGCGCGCACGATCTGGGTCTCCCGCTCTTCGCGGGGCACCCCCTTCGTGCCGACGGCCCTTGCTTCTGTCACGGCGGTTATCTTACCCTGAGGTAAATGACCCTAGGGTAAGTTACCTGATGGTCAGATAACGGGGGCGAGACAGGGAGAGGTGCGGTGGCGGATTTTCTTGCCCATCTGAGTGACCCGGTGCTGATGGCGACGCCGGTGTTCCTGCTGTTCGTCGCGATCGAGATCCTCGCGCTGCACGTGCTGGGGCACGACGACAACGTCATCGGCTACAGCGTCAAGGACACCCGCACCAGCATGGCCATGGGCGCGGTGGCGGTGGTGATCAACGGTGTCTTCCGTATCGCCATGCTGTTCGTGTTCGCCGCGCTCTACGAACTCGCGCCGGTGAAGTTCAGCCCGCACGACTGGTGGACCTGGGTCCTGATGCTGCTGGGCCAGGAGATCGTCTTCTACGCCTATCACCGGGCGAGCCATCGCGTCCGGCTCATGTGGGCGGGCCACCAGGTGCACCATTCGAGCGAGCACTACAACTTCTCGACGGCGTTGCGGCAGAAGTGGACCCCGTACTTCCAGCTGCCGTTCTGGTCGATCCTCGCGCTGGCGGGCATCCCGCCGTGGATGATCCTCACCGGTCTTTCGATCGATCTCGTCTACCAGTTCTTCGTGCACACCGAGAAGATCCGGAAGCTGCCGCGCTGGTTCGAGTACGTGTTCAACACGCCTTCACACCATCGTGTGCACCATGGCAGCGACCAGGAGTACCTGGACGCGAACTACGGCGGCATCCTGATCATCTGGGACCGGATGTTCGGCAGTTTCGTGCCGGAGGGCAAACGCCCGACCTACGGGCTGACCAAGAACGTCGAGTCCTACAACCTGCTCAAGGTCGGCTTCCACGAGTACGGCTCGATCCTGCGCGACGTCCGCGCCGCCTGCTCGTGGCGGGACAGGCTCGGGTACGTGTTCGGCCCGCCGGGCTGGCAGCCCAAGGAGGCGTTAAGCGCTCCTGCGCAAGGAGGGTGAGTTCTCCGGGCGGATCTCGGGCGGAAGGCTTTCCAGCGGCGGCCGCTGGGTGAGTGCCACGTCGGTGAGCACGAGTTCCCGTTCGACCGCCTCCCCCGCGCCGCGCCGGAACTGGGCGAGCGACGTCGACGGCGGGGCCGCGGAGATCACCCGGCCGCCGCGCTCCAGCCGGTCCATCAGGGTCAGCATGATCTGCGCGGCCATCCGGCCGAGTGCCTGGGTGCTCTGGTGCCGGTGGGTCCGATGGCCGAGGTCGACCTGCGCGAGCGCGTCGAGCCCGTGCAGTTCGAGCAGGTCGATCAGATGGCCGACCTCGACGCCGTAATGCGTGACGAACGGGATGCCTTCGAGCACTTCGCGCCGTCCCGCGTACTCACCGGCGAGCGGCTGGACGAAACCGGCCAGTTCCGGCCAGTACATGTTGAGCAGCGGGCGGGCGACGAGTTCGGTGACCCGGCCACCGCCGTCGGGTTCGACGCCCGCCGTCCCGGCGAGCGGACGGTGGTAGAACCCTTTGACGTAGGCGATCCCCGGGTCGGTAAGCAGTGGCCCGAGCAGTCCGGTCACGTAGTCCGAGGTGAAGTCGCGGAGATCGCCGTCGACGAAGACGACGAGGTCCCCGCTGGTTTCGGCGACGCCCTTCCAGAGCGCCTCTCCCTTGCCCGTCAGGCTTTCCAGTTCCGGGAACACCGCGTCCTGCGCGACGACGTCCGCCCCCGCCGCCCTGGCGACCTCGGCGGTCGCGTCCGTGGAATGGCTGTCCACCACGAGGATCTCGTCCACCAGGGGAAAGCGTTCGACGAGGTCGCGCCGGATGGTGCCGACGATCGCACCCACCGTCTCAGCCTCGTCGCGGGCCGGGATCACCACCGAAACCCGCGTCCCGCGTTTGGCGGCGACCAGCTCCGCCGCCCACCAGTCACCCGCCCGGCTGCTGCGCCGCGCGAGCCACGTGCCGACCTCCGCCGATACCCGCATGGCTTGTCCTTCCCTCGAAGATCACCTCACCGGTGAGCTTCGAGGGAGGCTGTTTCCATCCGTCGTCGCCACGGAAACCGCCGCGTTACGCCTGCCCGCCGGAGGTTAACGGCCGCTCGGCGAGCAGCGCGTTCAGTCCTCTGAATGCGGGATCGTCAGGCTTCGTCTTCTTCCAGCATGTCCGGCGTGACGGCGGATTCGGTGTCCGGAATACCTTGTTCTTTCGCCTTCTTGTCGGCCATCGCCAGCAGGCGGCGGATCCGGCCGGCGACGGCGTCCTTGGTCATCTGCGGATCGGACAGCTGGCCCAATTCCTCCAGCGAGGCCTGCCGGTTCGACAACCGCAGCTTGCCCGCGGCGAGCAGGTGCTCCGGGGCGGATTCGCCGAGGATGTCCAGCGCGCGCTCCACCCTGGCCGCCGCCGCGACGGCCGCGCGGGCCGAGCGCCGCAGGTTGGCGTCGTCGAAGTTCGCGAGCCGGTTCGCGGTGGCGCGCACCTCGCGCCGCATCCGCCGCTCTTCCCAGGCGAGCACGCTCGTGTGCGCGCCGAGCCGGGTCAGCAGCGCACCGATCGCGTCGCCGTCGCGCACCACGACGCGATCCGCGCCGCGGACCTCGCGCGACTTGGCCTGGATGCCCATCCGCCGCGCGGCGCCGACGAGCGCCAGCGCGGCCTCGGGACCGGGGCAGGTGACCTCGAGCGACGACGAACGGCCGGGTTCGGTCAGGGAACCGTGCGCCAGGAACGCGCCGCGCCAGGCGGCTTCCGCGTCGGCGACGCCACCGGACACGACGGCGGCGGGCAGCCCGCGCACCGGACGGCCGCGCTGGTCGATCAGTCCGGTCTGCCGGGCGAGCCCCTCGCCGTCCTTGACCACCCGGACGACGTACCGCGTGCCCTTGCGCAATCCGCTGGAGGAAATGACGTGCACGTCGGACTGGTGTCCGTACAGTTCGTGGATCTCCTTACGCAGCCGCCTCGCCACCGAACCGGTGTCGAGTTCGGCCTCCACCACGACGCGGCCGGCCACGATGTGCAGCCCTCCCGCGAATCGCAGCATCGACGCGACCTCCGCGCGGCGCGGGCCGATCTTGGTGATCTCCAGCCGGCTCAGCTCGTCCTTCACGGCGGCGGTCATCGCCATCGCTGCCCCTCCATACCTTCAGCTCCTCCCCCGGTGAGACCGAGAGCGTCTCGCATACAGCCCGCGAGCGCATCAGGATCATGCCGCCCCGTCACGACCGGGTCAGCCACCGCCCCCAGCAACGCCCGCGCGCCCAGTCTCCCGGCCGCGTCCCGCAACCGGGCTGGTGAGGGCACCGAGTCCCGGTCCGCGATGACCGCGTCCACCCGTAATTCCGGGGCGTGCTCGAAGAGTACGTCCAAATGCTTCTCCGGCGAGAACCCCGCCGTCTCCCCCGGTTGGGGGATCAGGTTGAGGATCACGACCTTCGTGGCGTCCGTTCGGAGCAACGCGTCGTGCAGATCCGGTACCAGCAGATGGGGCAGCACACTCGTGAACCACGAGCCCGGACCGAGGAACACCACGTCCGCGTCGAGCACGGCCTCGATCGCCTCGGCACAGCCGCGCGGCGGCCGGTCGGCCTGCCCGGTCGGGTGCAGGCTGATCCGGTGCACCTGCCCCGGGGTGGTCGCCACCGCCACCTGGCCGCGGATCCGCCGGAGCGCCTCGGGATTCTCGGCGTCCAGCCCCGAAACCTCGCCTTGGATCTCCAGCGGTTCGGGTGACATCGGCAGGACGCGGCCGGAGATGCCCATGAGCCTGCTCGCCTCGTCGAGCGCGGCGACCGGATCCCCGAGCACCTCGAACAACCCGGCCAGCAACAGGTTCCCGACCGCGTGCCCGGCGAGCGCGCCGTCACCGCCGAAGCGGTGCTGGAACACCTCCGCCCACAAGGTCCCGCCGTCTTCGGCGGCGAACGCGGCGAAGGCCTGCCGCAGGTCGCCGGGCGGCAGCAGCCCGAGCTCCCGGCGCAGCCTGCCGGACGAGCCCCCGTCGTCCGCGACGGTGACCACGGCGGTGACCTGCGAGGTCACCCGGCGCAAGGCGGTGAGGGTGGCGTGCAGGCCGTGCCCGCCGCCCAGTGCCACCGCGCGCGGTGCGCTACTCGCGGCCAAGGTCGCGGTGCACCACCTTCACGGCCATACCATCCTCATTGGACAGACGCTGGGCGAGCTCCTCCGAGATGGCGACGCTGCGGTGCTTTCCGCCGGTGCAGCCGACGGCCAGCGTCAGATACCGCTTGCCCTCGCGCTTGTAGCCCGCGCCGATCAGGCGCAGCAGCTGGTGGTAGCGGTCGAGGAACTCGTCCGCGCCCTCCTGGCTGAGCACGTAGTTGCGGACCTCGCCCTCGAGACCGGTGTGGTCGCGCAGTTCCGGGATCCAGAACGGGTTCGGCAGGAACCGGACGTCCATCACCAGATCGGCGTCCATCGGCAGGCCGTACTTGTAGCCGAAGGACAGCACGGTGACCCTGGTCTGCGTGCTCGCCTCGGAGCCGAAGGCGTCCTCGATCTTGGCGCGCAGGTCGTGCACCGAAAGCGACGACGTGTCGAGCACGAGGTCGGCCTCTTCCCGCAGCGGCTCCAGCAGCGTGCGCTCGGCGGTGATGCCGTCGGCGAGCCTGCCGTCGCCCTGCATCGGGTGGCCTCGGCGGACGGCCTCGAACCGGCGCACCAGCACCGCGTCGGTGGCCTCCAGGAACAGGACGCGCGGCTTGTACCCGCGGGCGTCGAGATCCTTGATGACCGACGCCAGGTCGTCGGTGAACGCGCGCGAGCGCACGTCCATCACCACGGCGACCTTGGTGATCGCGCCCCGCGCCTGCGCGCCGAGCTCGACCATGGTCGCGATCAGCTCGGGCGGCAGGTTGTCCACCACGAACCAGCCCAGGTCCTCCAGGCATTTCGCGGCGGTGCTGCGGCCCGCTCCGGACAGACCGGAAACGACCGCGACCTCCATCCCCGAACCGCGGCCTTCTTCTTGCGCACTCACAATGGTCCCTTCACCGATCACGTACCGGACTCCCCCGCCGCCGCCGCTGTCTCCCCTGCGAGTGCGGCGACGACCGCTTCGGCGGTGCGCCTGCCGAAGCCGGGCACCGCCTCGATCTCCTCTATCCGCGCTTCGCGGAGTTTCTTCACCGAGCCGAAATGCTTGATCAGCGCGGTACGACGAGCCTGCCCCAGCCCCGGCACACCGTCCAATGCGGACACCTGCATCCGTTTGGACCGCTTCTCGCGGTGGTACCGGATGGCGAAGCGGTGTGCCTCGTCGCGCAGTCGCTGCAACAGATACAGCGCGTCGGAGGTGCGCGGCAGGATCACCGGATCGGGATCGCCCGGCAGCCACACCTCCTCCAGCCGCTTCGCCAGGCCGACCACGGCGACATCGGTGACGCCCAGTTCGGAAAGGACGTCCGCGGCGGCGGTGGCCTGCGGGCCCGCGCCGTCGACGACGAGCAGGTTCGGCGCGTAGGCGAACTTGCGCGGCTTGCCGGTCTCCGGGTCGATGCCCGGCCGGTCCGGATCGACCCCTTCGGCGTTTTCCTTGAGATAGCGGGAGAACCGGCGCCGGACGACCTCCGCGATCGACGCGACGTCGCCTTCCTCCGCGGCCTCGCGCAAGGCGAAGCGCCGGTACTCGGACTTGCGCGGGATGCCGTCCTCGAACACCACGAGCGAAGCGACCACATCGCTGCCCTGGATATGGCTGATGTCGACGCATTCGATGCGCAGCGGCGCGGTTTCCAGCGCCAGGTAGTCCTGCAGTTCCGCCAGCGCCGCCGAGCGCGCGGTGAGGTCGCCCGCGCGGCGCAGTTTGTGCTGGGTGAACGCCTCGCCGGCGTTGCGCGTCACGGTCTCGGCGAGGGCGCGTTTGTCGCCGCGCTGCGGCACCCGCAGACTCACCTTCGACCCGCGCAGCCCGGACAGCCATTCGCCGAGCGCGTCCGCGTCGGCGGGAAGCTCGGGGACGAGCACTTCGCGCGGCACCGGCGGGCCGCCGTCGGGATCGTCCGCGCGTTCGGCCTGCTCGCCGTAGAACTGCGTGATGAAGTGGTCGACGAGATCCTTGACGTCCATCTCTTCGGCCTTGTCGATCACCCAGCCGCGCTGCCCGCGGACCCGGCCGCCGCGCACGTGGAAGACCTGGACGGCGGCTTCGAGTTCGTCGTGGGCGAAGGCGACGACGTCGGCGTCGGTGCCGTCGCCGAGCACGACCGCCTGCTTCTCCATCGCGCGCCGCAACGCGCCGAGGTCGTCGCGCAGCCGCGCGGCGCGCTCGAACTCCAGCTCTTCGGACGCGGCCGCCATTTCCTGTTCCAGACGGCGGATCAGCGCGTCGGTGCGGCCGGCGAGGAAGTCGCAGAAGTCCTCGACGATCTTCCGGTGTTCGTCGGCGGAGACCTTGCCGACGCACGGCGCGGAGCACTTCCCGATGTAGCCGAGCAGGCACGGCCTGCCGATCTGGCCGTGCCGTTTGAAGACGCCTGCCGAGCAGGTGCGCGCCGGGAAGACCCGGAGCAGCAGGTCGAGCGTTTCGCGGATGGCCCAAGCGTGCGCGTAAGGACCGAAGTACCGCACACCCTTCTTGCGCGCGCCGCGATAGACGTGCAGGCGCGGGTACTCCTCGTTCATCGTGACGGCGAGGACCGGGTAGCTCTTGTCGTCCCGGTACCGGACGTTGAACCGGGGATCGAACTCCTTGATCCAGTTGTACTCGAGCTGGAGCGCCTCTACTTCGGTGCCCACGACGGTCCACTCGACGCTCGCCGCCGTCGTCACCATCTGGCGCGTGCGCGGGTGCAGGCCCGTGATGTCGGCGAAGTACGAGTTCAGCCTGCTGCGGAGGCTTTTCGCCTTGCCGACATAGATGACCCTCTTCGTGGCGTCACGAAATTTGTACACGCCAGGGGCGTCCGGGATGCTCCCCGGCGAGGGACGGTAGGTGGTCGGGTCAGCCACATCGCCAAGCCTATGGGGCACCACCGACAGTCTTACGAGGCCCCGTCCTTAGCCGCCGTGCGGTCAACCCTTCGAGTGGCCATTCCCACGATCCGGTCCGTATTTCACTACGTATACCGACCTAAGTCGGGTCTTCGGCCGTAACCGACGTTCGTTGGTTCCTAGCGGGTGAACCGGTTGATTACTTTCCGTCCCAGTTCCACTTCATTCGGTTCTTCGTCAGATGACGCTCGAAAGGACTCCTGCACCGTGAGCCGTCTTCGTACGCTGGGCGCCGCCACCCTCGCCGCCGCAGCCCTCACCATGACCGCGGGCGCCGTCGCCTCCGCGGGCACCCCCACCGGTGTCCAGCCCAACATCGTGGGCGGCGGCACCGCCCCCACCGTGAGCTGGGGTGCCCAGATCTACGTCAACACTCCGGGCCGTCAGTGGGACGGGTTCAACTGCTCCGGCAGCGTCATCGCCCAGCGCTGGGTCCTGACCGCCAAGCACTGCCTCGACTCCGACGGCACCGGCATGCGGGTCCGCGTCGGCAGCAACCAGCTCCAGGGCGGCCGTGAGATCGCCGTCGACCGCAAGGTGTCCTCGCCCGCCGGCTCCGACATCTCCCTGCTGCACCTGGCCTCCGACGCCGGTGTCACGCCGATCAGCCTGACCAGCTCGAACCCGCCGGTCGGCAGCACCAACCAGCTCTACGGCTGGGGCCGTGAGACCCCGACCGGCCCGCCCGCCTCGGCGCTGAAGGTCGCCAACGTCCGCGTCACCGGCACCTCGCGCGACGCCTACGGCGGCCCGGCCATCCAGAGCGTCGGCATCGACGGCTCGGCGTGGAAGGGCGACTCGGGCGGCCCCCAGGTCTACAACGGCGTCCAGGTCGGTGTCGCTTCGACCGTGCAGAACCAGAGCGGCTCGAACATCCGCGGCACCAACAACTACGGCAGCGTCGCTTCGGCCCGCTCCTGGATCCGCTCGACCACCGGGGTCTGACCTCCACCCCGGCCGGGGCCGCTGCCGCGACGTGACCCGTCGCGGCAGGGGCCCCTTTCACGTCGGTGTGTCGGTGGGGTGTGGGACGCTCGCGGGCATGCGGATCGCGACCTGGAACGTGAACTCGATCGGGCCCCGGCTGCCGAGGGTGCTGGAGTGGCTCGGTTCGGCTCAGCCGGATGTGCTGTGCCTGCAGGAACTCAAAAGCGGCACCGACGCCTTTCCCTTCGACGCCGTACGGGAAGCAGGCTACGAGACGGCCGCGTACGGCATCGGACGCTGGAACGGCGTCGCGATCTTGTCCCGCGTCGGGCTGGAAGACGTGACCCGCGGGCTGACCGGGGAGCCCACCTTCGAGGACAAGACCGACGCGCGGGCCATCGGCGCCACCTGCGGCGGGCTGCGGCTGTGGTCGGTGTACGTGCCGAACGGGCGCGACCTGGAGAACCCGCACTACGGCTACAAACTCGCCTGGCTCTCGGCACTGGAGGCGACCGTGCGGGAGGAGCAGGCGCGTGGACTGCCGTTCGCGGTGCTCGGCGACTTCAACATCGCGCCGACCGACGCGGACGTCTGGGACATCGGCGTGTTCGCCGAATCGACGCACGTGACCGAGCCGGAGCGGAAGGCGCTCGCCGCGCTGCGGGACCTCGGGCTGTCCGACGTGTTCCCGCGGCCGCTGAAGTACGACCACCCGTTCACGTACTGGGACTACCGGGCCGGGAACTTCCCGAACAACAAGGGAATGCGGATCGACCTCGTGTACGCCGACGCCGTCGTCTCGGGTGCGGTGACGGATTCCTTTGTGGACCGTGAGGCGCGGAAGGGGAAGGGGCCTTCGGACCACGCGCCGATCGTGGTGGATCTTTCGCTCTGAGTGCTCGCCGGTCGGTGCCGGATGTCATGAAAGGGTCGTTCAGGACGTTTTTCGTCTTGAACGACCCTTTCATGACACTTGAGTGAGGGCCACCCGCGCTCCCCCGCCCCCGAACGCCATGAACGGTCCGTTCCTTGCAAATTTTGCAAGGAACGGACCGTTCATGGCACTTGAAGGAGACGCGAGAGAGCGGCGTCAGCCTCCCCAGGCTCCAGTCGCCACACACGCCCCACCGGTCACGATGGCCGCGCGTGAAGGGCCCTTCCCAAGTACATGAAGGCCCCCTTCCTTGCGCTAGACGCAAGCAAGGGGGCCTTCATGTACTTGCACCGCATTCAGAGGGCGAAACGCGGTCGGTCGAAGAAAGCGAGAGAGCCGCGTCAGCCCTCCCAGGCCGCCTTGTGCAGCCGCCGCAGCGCCCGCACCGCCGCCACCGCTCGTTCCCGGTCCACGGCCTGCACGGCCATGACCGAGTAGTACTCGTCCTCCGGCAGCTCCAGCCGGGCCCACGAGGCCCCGTCCGGGAAGCTCACCGAGAGCACCTCGCTCCACGCGAACCTCTTGGTCATCAGCACGTTCCGGACCTCGATACCGTCCGCGTCGGCCTTCACGCGCGCGGTCGCGAACAGCATCGTGCCCGCGGCGAGCAGGACCCCGATACCGATCATCGCCGCCTGGTCGGACGGCTGGAAGATCACGCCGGTGTCCGACCCGCGCAGCAGCACCGCGACGACCACGAACGTCGTCAGCAGGATCACCGCCAGCACGGAGCACATCACCAGGGCGCGGCGAGGCCGCACCACCACGACCTCGGACTCCGTCATCACATCCGCCTCGACGCTCACACGAATCCCCGCTCGGTCCACGGCTGACGCAGGTTCCGCAGCGCGTGCGCGGCGTCCAGCGCGGCGACCGTCGCTTCGTAGCCCTTGTCCTCGACCGAGCCGGGCAGGCCCGACCGGTCGAGGGCCTGCTGCTCGGTGTCGCAGGTGAGGACGCCGTTGCCGACCGGGGTGCTCTCGTCGAGCGCGACCCTGGTCAGTCCCGCGGTGACCGCGTCGCAGACGTACTCGAAATGCGGCGTCCCGCCCCGGATGACCACGCCCAGCGCGACGACCGCGTCGTGCGTGCGGGCCAGCGCCTGCGCGGCGACCGGCAGTTCGACGGCGCCCGCGACACGCACGACCGTCGGCTCCTCCTCCAGGTCGGCCGCCTTGGCCGCCTCGAGGGCACGGTCCAGCAGGGCGCCGGTGATCTTCGTGTGCCAGCGCGTGGCCACGATCCCGAGCCGGATGTTCTTACAGTCGGACAGGTCGAGTTCGACGTCCGGACGGCCTTCGCCGCTCACCGCGTGCCACCTCCGTTGCCCTGGTCGACCTCGGCGCCGACCTGGTCGAAATGCTCCAGCTGGGACAGGTCGTGCCCCATCCGGTCCCGTTTGGTCTTGAGGTAGCGCAGGTTCTCCGGGTTCGGCGAGATCGGCAGCGACACCCGCCCGCTGACCCGCAGGCCGTAGCCCTCCAGCCCGACGCGCTTGGCCGGGTTGTTCGTCAGCAGCCGCATCGAGCGGACGCCGAGGTCGCACAGGATCTGCGCGCCGGTGCCGTAGTCCCGCGCGTCGGCGGGGACGCCGAGCTGCAGGTTCGCGTCGACGGTGTCCGCGCCGGCGTCCTGCAGCTGGTAGGCCTGCAGTTTGTGCAGCAGCCCGATGCCCCGGCCCTCGTGGCCGCGGATGTAGAGCACGACACCGCGGCCTTCCTTGGCCACCGCTTCCAGCGCGGCCTCCAGCTGCGGGCCGCAGTCGCAGCGCAGCGAGCCGAAGACGTCACCGGTCAGGCACTCGGAGTGCACGCGGACCAGGATGTCCTCGCCGTCGCCGATCTCGCCGTAGACGAACGCGATGTGCTCGATGCCGTCGAGCAGGCTGTCGTAGCCGACCGCCCGGAACGTCCCCGCGTTCAGCGGGATACGTGCCTCGGCGACCCGCTCGACCTGCTTCTCGGTGCGCCGCCGGTACGCGATCAGGTCGGCGATGGTGATCATCTTGAGGTCGTGGTCCGCGGCGAAGACCTCGAGCTCGTCGCGGCGGGCCATGTCGCCCTCGTCCTTCTGCGACACGATCTCGCAGAGCACCCCGGACGGCGAAAGGCCGGCCAGCCGGGCCAGGTCGACGGAGGCTTCGGTGTGCCCCGGGCGCCGCAGGACGCCGCCCTGCTTGGCGCGCAGCGGGACCACGTGGCCGGGCCGCCGGAAGTCCGACGCCTTGGACGCCGGGTCGGCGAGCAGCCGGACGGTATGCGACCGGTCGGCCGCGGAGATCCCGGTGGTGATGCCCTCGGCGGCGTCGACCGTGACGCTGTACGCGGTGCCGCGCTGGTCCTGGTTCGTGTGGTACATCGGCGGCAGGTCGAGCCGGTCCGCCTCGGCCTCGGTCAACGCCACGCAGACGTAACCCGAGGTGTAGCGCACCATGAAGGCCATCAGTTCCGGCGTGGCCTTCTCCGCCGCGAAGATCAGGTCGCCCTCGTTCTCGCGGTCCTCGTCGTCCACCACGACGACCGGACGGCCCGCCTTGATGTCGGCGATCGCCGCCTCGATGGCATCGGCGTTCACGGCCACCACCCCGCCTGCACAGGGGGTCAGATCGGCCGACCCCGGAATCGCACTCGTCTCGCTCACGCCCGCTCCTCCGTACCGCCATTGTCCCCCTGCGCGCGCAGGTGCGGCATGGCCAGCTTCTCGACGTATTTGGCGACCACGTCCACCTCGAGATTCACCAGGTCACCCGGGGTGTTCCGGCCGAGCGTGGTCAGTTCGAGGGTGGTCGGGATCAGGGCGACGGAGAACTCCTCGTCGGTCACCGAGGCGACCGTGAGGGAGACGCCGTCGACCGCGATCGACCCCTTCTCGACCACATACCGGGACAGCTTCTTCGGCAGCGCGAACGTGGTGAGTCCCTGCTCGTCGCGCTTGAGGTAGACACCGGTGCCGTCGACGTGGCCCTGCATGATGTGCCCGCCGAGCCTGCCGCCCGCCGGCGTCGCGCGTTCGAGGTTGACGACGTCGCCGACGTTCACCTTCGCGAGGCTGGAGCGTTGCAGGGTCTCGTGCACGACATCGACGGTAAACTCACCGCCCGCCACCGCGACCACGGTGAGGCACACGCCACTCACCGCGATGGAGTCGCCGTGCCCGGCGTCGCTGGTCACCAGCGGCCCCCGAACGGTCAGTCTCGCGGCGTTCGGGACCTGCTCGACCGCGGTGACCTCGCCGAGTTCCTCGACAATGCCGGTGAACACTCCTGCTGCCCTCCTCCTGGCTCGCACCGTCGCTGGGAACGGTGCTCCCCTCATCCAACACCCATCGGGGCCGATTCCTTCTCCTGACCCGACGGCGGATCAGGAGGCGGGATCAGCCGCGGACGCGGGCCGCCTGCTCGCGAAGCGCCGCGACGGCCTTACCAGGGTCTTCGGCGCCGTAGACGGCGGAACCGGCGACGAAGCAGTCCACCCCGGCTTCGGCGGCCTGCTCGATGGTGTCGGCGTTGATCCCGCCGTCGATCTCGACGACGAGCTTGAGGTGGCCGGTGTCGACCAGGCGCCGCGCGGTGCGGACCTTGTCGAGGACGCCCTCGATGAACGACTGGCCGCCGAAACCGGGTTCGACCGACATCACCAGGAGCGTGTCGTAGTGCTTGAGGGTCTCGAGGTGGTCCTCGATCGGTGTGTTCGGCTTGATCGAAAGGCCGGCCTTCGCCCCGGCGGCGCGCAGGTTCTTCGCCAGCGCGATCGGGTCGTGCGCGGCCTCGACGTGCACGGTGACGTTGTAAGCGCCCGCTTCGGCGTACCCGATGGCCCACTTGTCGGGGTTCTCGATCATCAGGTGGCAGTCGATCGGGACGTCGGTGGCCTTGAGCAGCGACCGCACCACGGGCAGGCCCAGGGTCAGGTTCGGCACGAAGTGCGCGTCCATGACGTCGACGTGGACCCAGTCCGCGCGGGTGTCCCCCTCCCCCGCGACGGCGCGGATCTCGTCGCCGAGCCGGGCGAAGTCCGCGGAGAGGATGCTGGGTGCGATCAAAGGTCGGTGAGCCACGCGCCCGAGTGTAGGAGGGCGTCGCTAACGCCCGCTAACCGGCTGTGACCGGCGACCCGGTCTGGAGTATGACGCGAAATGGCACCACAGTGGGAGGTGCGCGCACGCGCCGCCGAATAGCGTTCCCCTCATGGTCAACCCACTCAAGCCGCTCGTGCGGATCGGCAGCTACCGCAGCTTGCCGTTCGGCTTCCTCGGCATGGCGATCACCGCGATCCCGTTCCCGATCGCGCTCATTCCCGCCGTCCTCATCCCGGGCGACGTGAGGGCGAAGATGGCCTACGGCGTGCTCGCCATGGGCGTGCTGGTCGCACTGGCCGGCTTGCCGGGACCGGTACGCCGGGTCGGTATCTGGTTCTCCAACCAGATGCTGGGCGTCCGGATCGCCCAGCCGCCGCCCCAGACGAAGGTGGCCTGGGCGGAGCGCCGGCGCTCCGCGGCCTGGCTGCTCGTGCACACCGCGCTCGGCTGGGTGCTGTTCTTCCTCGGCTGTTTCCTGTTCCTCGGCTTCGTCCTGACCCTGGTGTGGGCGGGAGGTGGCGGCAGTCCCATCGCGATCTTCGGCGAGCAGGTGACGATCGAACCCGGCATCGCCGGAGCGTGGACGCTGCCGATCGGGTTCTTCACGCTCGTGGTGATCGCGTACGTTCTCGCCGGGTTCACCAAGCTCTTTCAGTACAGCGCGGTCGCCCTGCTGGGCCCCTCCGCCGCCGAGCGCGTCGCCGCCGCGGAAGTCCGGGCGAACCACTTCGAGCAGCGCAACCGGCTGGCCCGCGAACTGCACGACTCCATCGGGCACACGCTGACGACGTCGACCATCCAGGCCGCCGCGGCCGCCGAACTGGTCGATTCCGAACCGCAGCTGGTACGCCGGGCACTGGACACCATCGAGGAGTCTTCGAGGGCGGCGCTCGAAGACCTCGACCACGTACTCGGCCTGCTGCGGGACGACCGGTCGTCCCGCGAACCCGAGCGGCGGCTCATCGAGGCCGGGACGCTGGCCGAACGGGCCCGCGCGGGCGGTGCGGTGATCGACTACGAGCTGACCGGCCCCGCCGCCGAACTGCCGGCGACCCTTTCGCGGGAGGCGTACCGGATCGTCCAAGAAGGACTGACGAACGCGTTGCGGCACGCCCATCCCGGCCCGGTGAGCGTGCGGGTCGCGGTACTCGCCGACGCGCTGCGGATCGAGATCGTGAACCCGCTCATGGAGCACGCGGCCGCTTCCGGCCGCGGCGGCAACGGGCTGCCGGGGCTCACCGAACGCGTCGAGGCCTTGCGCGGGGAGCTCGTCGCGGGGCCCGCCGTCGACGGGGAACCGTTGTGGCGGCTGGTGACCACGATCCCGCTACGGTCACGGTCATGACACTGCGCGTCCTGATCGTCGACGACGAACCCTTGCTGCGAGCCGGATTGCGCTCCCTGCTGGACAACCAGCCGGACCTGACCGTGGTCGGCGAGGCAGGCGACGGCGGCGAGGTGGTCGATCTGGTGCGGCGGACCCACCCCGAGGTGGTCCTGATGGACGTGCGCATGCCCGGGGTGGACGGGATCGAGGCGACCCGGCGGGTACTGGCCGAAATCCCCGACCCGCCGAAGGTCCTCGTGATCACGACGTTCGACAACGACGACTACGTCTACGACGCGCTGCTGGCCGGGGCCAGCGGATTCCTGCTGAAGCGGGCGCGCAAGGAGGAGTTCGCGCACGCCATCCGGACGATCGCCGCCGGGGAGACGCTGCTGTTCCCCGACGCGATCCGCCGGATGGTCACCGCGCGCCCGGCGCCGTCCGGCCTCGCTCCCCGCCCGTCCTCCTTGACGAAACGGGAGACCGAGGTACTGCGGCTCATCGCCACCGGTAAGTCCAATGTGGACATAGCGGCCGAGCTCGTCATCAGCCTCGAAACCGTCAAGACCCATGTGGGCAACATCTTCGGGAAACTGGGCGCGGCCAACCGCAGCCAGGCGGTGGTGTTCGCCTACGAGACCGGCATCGTCGCGCCCGGGCACAGCCTGCGCTGACCGCATGGTGGGGCAGGCCCCCGGTCGGGGGTGGGTGCCTGCCCCATGGCTACCCGACTCGACCGCCCCTAGCTTTGGTTCATGCGAAAATCCTTGCCAGGCAAGAAGATCATCGCCGTCGGTTCACTGGTCGCACTGCTCGCCGCGACGACCGCCACCCCGGCGCTGGCCGTGACCCACCCGCGGGACGAAGTCGACAAAGCGCTGAAGACGCTGGTGCAGGACGGCGTTCCCGGTGCGCAGGCGACCGTGACGAGCCGGTCCGGGCGGACGTGGTCGGAACGCGAGGGCGTCGGGAACGTCGAGACCGGGACACCGTTCCCGCACGACTCGAAGTTCCGGGCGGCCAGCGTCACCAAGACCTTCGTCGCCGTCGTGGTCCTGCAGCTCGTCGCCGAGGGGAAAGTGCGGCTGGACACGCCGATCGAGGAGTACCTGCCCGGCCTCGTGCGCGGGAACGGCAACGACGGCACCAAGATCACCGTGCGGCAACTGCTCCAGCACACCAGCGGGCTGTACAACTACGTCCGCGATCTGAAAATCGACGAATGGCGGCATCGCGGCGCCGAGCCCGAAGAACTGCTGGCGGTCGGCCTCGCGCATCCGCCGGACTTCGAGCCGGGCGCGAAATGGGCGTACTCCAACACGAACTACGTCATCGCGGGCATGCTCATCGAGAAGCTCACCGGCCGATCCGTCGCCACCGAGATCCGGAAGAGGATCGCCGAGCCGCTCGGGCTGCGCCACACCTACCTGCCGCCGCGAGGCGACGAGCGCCTGCCGCTTCCGCACGCCAGGGGCTACGCGCCGGGTCTCGTCGACTACACCGAACTGGATCCCTCGCTCGCCGGGGCCTCCGGCGGCATCGTTTCGACCGGCGCGGAACTGAACCGCTTCTTCGGGGAGCTCGTCGACGGCCGTCTCCTGCCCCGGGCACAGCAGGCGGAGATGCGGCGGACCGTTCCGGCGGGCCTTGGCATCCCCGGCGCGGAATACGGGCTCGGAATCGCGTCCGTGCCGCTGTCCTGCGGCGGGAAGTTCTGGGGCCACGGCGGGAACCTCCGCGGCTTCGCGAACATCTCCGGGGCGGTCCCGCACGGGAAACAGGTGAACGTCGTGGCCAATCAGGACCCGCTGCCGGCAGGGGCGTCGGCGCATCTCGTGGCCGCGGTCGACACGGCGTTCTGCGCCCGCTAGACCGCCGGGAGCAGGTCCAGCACCGAGGTCCACGAGGTTTCCGGGGTGAGCCTCGTGGTGGTGACCCCGGCGGAGGCGAGCGTGTCGAGATGGCGCCGCCAGACCGGATGGTGCACTCGCGTGTCCTGGATCTGGTAGCCCAGGACGATCGTGCTGCCCGGCGTGCCGAGGACGTCGCCCAGCAGGGTCAGTGCCTGGTTGTCGGCGATGCCCAGCGCCAGTTTCGCCACGGAGTTCGCGGACGCGGGCGCGAACAGGAACACCTCGGGATCCGGATGCGGCCGGGGTTCGCCCGGCAGCCGGGAAGTACTGCGGACCGGTAGCCCGGTGAGCTTGTCCAGGTCACCGAGCCCGCCGGTCGTCTCCAGCCAGCGGGCCGCGGTGGGGGTCAGCGTGATCGCGAGCTCCCAGCCGCGGTCCGCGGCCGGTTTCGCGAGCTGCGCGGCGAACCGGGTGTCCAGTCCGCCGCACGAGCTCGCGACCAGGCCGAGGACCCTGCTCACCCGGCGGATTCCGGCTTCCGCAGGACGGCGCAGAACATCGCGTCCGTGCCGTGGCGGTGCGGCCACAGCTGGACGTACGGGCCGTTGCCGAGCTGCGGAACGCCAGGGAAGAACTCCCGCGCGTCGACGATCTGGGCACCGGCGCGGCGTGCGGTCTCCCCCACGACGCCTTCGGTCTCGGCCAGATGCGGCGAGCAGACGACGTAGGTGACGATGCCGCCGGGCCGGACCAGGTCCAGAGCCGCGGTGATCAGCTGGCCCTGCAGTTTCGTCAGATCCGAGATGTCGCTGGGCTGACGGCGCCAGCGCGCCTCGGGGCGGCGCCGCAGCGAGCCGAGACCGCTGCACGGCGCGTCGACCAGGACGCGGTCGTAGCCCGGTTCGAGGCCGGACTCGCGGCCGTCGGCGACGTGCACGGTCACCGGCAGGTCCTGGACGGCCTTCTCGATCAGCTTCGCGCGGTGCGGGGCCTTCTCGACCGCGTCGACGGTCGCGCCGGCGGCCACCGCCAGCGCGCCGAGCAGCGCCGCCTTGCCACCCGGACCGGCGCACAGGTCCAGCCACCGCACGTCGGAGCCGGTCAGCGGGACCCTCGTGACGGCATAGGCGCACAGCTGGCTGCCCTCGTCCTGCACCGCGGCCAGCTTTTCCTTGATCGGCTCGAGGTCACCGGGGTCACCGGACCCCGCGGGCAACCGGACGCCGTAGGGCGAGTACGGCGCGACGTCACCACCGGTGATGGCGGCGAGTTCGTCGGCGCTGATCTCACCGGGCCGGGCGACCAGATGGACGTCGGGACGGTCGTCGTCGGCCTCCAGGGCCGCCTTCAGTTCCGCTCCCTTGTCCCCCAAGGCTTCCGCGAACGACCGCGCGACCCAGCGCGGATGCGCGGTCCGCAGGGCGTAGGCGCCGATCGGGTCGACGGCCTCGTCCGGCGCCAGTTCGTTCAGCCAGGTCTCTTCGTCCTTTTCGGACACCGAACGCAGTACGGCGTTCACGAAACCCGCGATCCAGGAACCGACTTCGGCGCGGACGAGGTCCACAGTGGACCCGACGGCGGCGTGCTGGGGGATGCGGGTGCGCAACAGCTGGTACGCGCCGAGCCGCAGCCCGTCCAGCACGATGGCGTCCACCTTGGCCAGCGGCCGGTCGAGGCAGGCCTCGATCACGGCGTCCAGCATGCCGACCGCGCGGCAGGTGCCGTAGGTCAGTTCGGTGGCCAGCGCCGCGTCGCGGCCGGAAATACGGCGGTTGCGGAGCAGTTGCGGCAGCACCAGGTTCGCGTACGCGTCGTCTTCGCGGACCGCGCGCAGGACGTCGAAGGCGACCTGCCGGGCCGGATCGATCTGCGGCGGGCGGCTGGGCCCCTCTTTACGCGGGCCCGGTCGGCCTCGCTCCGGCCTCGACGGCCGGCGTTCCCTACGCTCGTTCACTGCAGGCGCTCTCCTTGTCCGATCCTCGTACCGCGCGCCCAGTCGGTGGCCGCCATCCGCTTCTTCCCCTGCGCCTGCACCTCGCCCAGCCGCACCGGCTTCGACGCCGTGCCGACCAGCACCCGCTTGCGCTCCACGACCAGTTCGCCGGGCGGGGGCCCCGGCTCGTCGACGATCGTCACCGGGCCGAGTTTCAGCCGCTCGCCCCGGAACTCCGCCCACGCGCCCGGGTCCGGCGTGACCGCGCGGATCTGCCGGTCGACCGCGGCGGCCGGGTCGGCGAACGACACCCGCGCGTCCTCGACGGTCACCTTGGGCGCGTAGCTCACGCCGTCCCCGGTCTGCTCGACCGCGCGCAGCGAGCCGTCGGCGACTCCGTCCATCGTGGACACGAGCAGCTTCGCCCCGGACTCCGCCAGTCTGGCGAGCAGTTCCCCGGCGGTGTCGGTGGCGGCGATCTGCTCGGTGACCACGCCGTAGACCGGGCCCGCGTCGAGTTCCTTGACGATGCGGAACGTCGAGGCGCCGGTGATCTCGTCCCCGGCGCGGATCGCGGCCTGTACCGGCGCGGCGCCGCGCCACGCGGGCAGCAGCGAGAAGTGCAGGTTGACCCAGCCGTGCGCCGGGATGTCCAGGGCGGCCTGGGGCAGCAACGCCCCGTACGCGACCACCGGGCACGCGTCGGGCGCGATCTCCGCGAGCCGGGCGAGGAACGCGGGGTCGCTCGCCTTCGGCGGGGTCAGCACCTCGATCCCGTGCTCGTCGGCCAGCGCGCCGATCGGCGACCGGACGACCCGGCGGCCTCGGCCCGCCTGCGCGTCCGGGCGGGTCACGACGGCGACGACCTCGTGCTGCTCGGACGCGAGGAGCGCGCGCAGCGACGGGACCGCGGGTTCGGGGGTGCCGGCGAAGACGAGGCGCATCAACGCACCTCCGCCGGGGGGACGGGTACCTCTGACTGGGCGAACATCGTCGCTCAGTCTAGAAGGGCCTCGCCGCCGGGGCGCGCTCGCTCTCCCTGTCCCCACCGCTGCGTGCTAGGAACGGTCCTTTCCTTGCGAAATTTGCAAGGAAAGGCCCGTTCCTAGCACGCGAGAGAGCTGAAAGAGGCCTTCGCCGGCCCGATCCCTACCGCGGCGGCCAGGGCAGCACGACGGCCGCCGAGCCACCACCCCGGCGCGTGGGTTCGGCGGCGGCGAGCCACCGGCCGTCCTTCAGCCGTTCGACGCCGGTCGCCGCCCCGATCTCCGCGGGCGTCGCCGAGAAACCCTGTCCCTTGGCCTTCAGCGCCGCGAGCACCTCGGTCTGGTCCAGGAACGCCTGCTCCACCTGCGCGGCCGCCGAGTTCCGCTGCGAGGCACGCGGTTCGGCGATCGCGTCGACCAGCTTGAGGCCGCGATCGATGCGGCCGGTGAGGATCTGCAGCACCGTGGTGATGATCGACGCGCCACCGGGCGAGCCGACGGCGAGGAAGGGCTTGCCGCCCTCGAGCACGATGGTCGGCGCCATCGACGAACGCGGCCGCTTCGCCGGGCCCGGCAGGTTCGGGTCGGGCACGCCCGGCGTCACCGGGGTGAAGGAGAAGTCGGTCAGTTCGTTGTTGAGCAGGAAGCCGCGGCCCGGCACGACGATGCCGCTCCCGCCCTCCTGCTCGATGGTCAGCGTGTAGGCGACGACGTTGCCCCACCGGTCGGCCACCGTGAGGTGCGTGGTGTTCTCGCCCTCGTACGGTGTCGGCGCGGCGTTCGTCCCCGCCACGCACGGCGTGGGCTTGCGCGGGTCCGCCGGCGCGACCGGGCTGGTCCCGGCCTTCGCCGGGTCGATCAGGCACGCGCGGCTGTCGGCGAACTTCTGGCTGATCAGTTCCTTCGCCGGAACGTCGACGAAGGCCGGGTCGCCGATCCATCGGTTGCGGTCGGCGAAAGCGTACCGGGTCGACTCCAGGAAGTAGTGCAGGTAGTCGGCCTTCTCCAGCTTCGAGAGCTTCGTGTTCTCGAGGATGTTCAGCGCCTCGCCGACGGTCAGCCCGCCGGACGACGGCGCGGGCATGCCGTAGACGTCGAGGCCGCGGTACTGGGTCTTCGTCGGTTTCCGCTCGACCACGCGGTACTTGGCGAGGTCGGCCGCTGTCATGTCGCCAGGACGCACCTTCAGCGTCGACGCCGGGTCGACCGGCGGCTTCCGCACCGTGTCGACGACGTCCGCGCCGATCGGGCCGCGGTAGAGCACGTCGGTGCCCTTCGCGGCGAGCTGCGCGTACGTGCCCGCGAGGTCCGGGTTCTTGAACGTCGTGCCGACCGCGGGCGGCGCGCCGCCGGGCAGGTACAGCGACCGGGTGGACGGGAACGCCGAGAAGCGGGCGGCGTTGTTCGCGATCTGGGTGTTGAAGGTCTGGTCGACGGTGAAACCCTTGCGGGCGAGTTCTTCGGCGGGCTTGACCGCCTTCGCCAGCGACTTGGTCCCCCACTTGCGCAGGGCCTCTTGCCAGGTGGCGGGCGTACCGGGGACGCCGACGCCCAGTCCGCTGGTGACGGCCTCGGCGAACGGGATCGCCTTGCCGTTCTCGACGAAGAGGTTCTCGTTCGCCGTCGACGGCGCGGTCTCGCGGCCGTCGAGGGTGTGCACTTTGCCGGAGCGCGCGTCGTAGTAGACGAAGAAGCCGCCACCGCCGAACCCGGCGGAGAACGGGTCGGTGACGCCGAGCGCGGCCGCCGTCGCGACGGCGGCGTCGACGGCGTTGCCGCCCTCACGCAGGATCTTCGTGCCGATCGCGGTCGCGTCCGCGTCGATGCTCGACACCGCGCCCAGATAGCCGACGGCGGTCGGGGATTTGGGCGTCGGTGGCGCGGCCGCCGCCAGACCCGGCGCGGCGGTGCCGACCAGGACGGCGATCGCGGTGACTGCGGTGGTGCGTACCAAAGTTCTTCTGTGCGCGGCCATGGCGCGAGTCTGCCCCGCCTGTCCACCCCGGACAAGACCCGCCGAGACCTGCGTTCGTCGGTGGTGCGGCCGTGGCGGGATGAGCAGAATGCGGGCCATGAAGACTCCCGGCAGGCGGTGGGGCGCCGTCCTCCCGCTGCTCATCGCTCTCCCCGTCCTCGCTGTCCCCGGTGTCGCGCAGGCAGAAGGCGCGAGCGCCTGTTTCGACGACTCCGCCGCGATCACCGTCGAGGAGAAGCGGCTCACCGCGACCATGCCCTCGGGTGGCCCGGCGGTCGGCCCGGAACTCGTCCGGCTCGCCGGATTCGACAAGCTCGTCGCCGACTTCACGACGCGCCTCTGCGCCACGAAGACCGCTTTGCGTGCCGAGAAGCTCGCCGAGACCGCCGGTGACGGGCTCTGGCGCACCGCGGTCGATCGCGCGCAAGGCCGCCGTCCCGATCTCGGCACCATCGACAAGGCCGACGACCGGCCGCTCTACTGGGCCCGGCTTCAGATGAGCAAGGCGTTACGGCAGTGGACGCCGCGTTTCCCGCTCTCCGCCGATGCCCGCGCTGAGCTGGTGAAGACGTTCGACTTCGGCGCGCGGGGACTCGACGACTCCCGTTTCCCGTCCGGCCAGAAGCCGCGCAGGGTACTGGTGAGCGGTTTCGACCCGTTCACCCTCAATGGCGCGGGCGTGCGCATCGCGAACCCGTCGGGCGCGGCGGCGCTGCACCTGGACGGCAGGATGATCCAGACCCCGACCGGGCCCGCGCTGGTGCAGGCCGTGTCGTTCCCGGTGGTGTGGAGCTACTTCGACGCCGGCATCGTCGAGGCCGCCTACGGCCGGGCGTTCAAGGACCGCTTCCGCCGTCCGGAGCTGATCATGACGATCAGTCAGGGGCGTCCCGGCCGTTTCGACATCGAGCGGTGGGCGGGAGCCTGGCGCGGTGGTTCGCCGGACAACCTCGACGCATCCGTTCGTGGCCCGGTCCCGCCCGCCGACGGCTGGCCGCAGCCGGACGTCCAGTTCATCGAAACCACGCTGCCGTACGAAAAGATGCTCGCCGCGCCCGCCGGGGCGTACCAGGTGCAGTACAACCAGGCGTTCTGCGTCTGGCCGGACAGTACGAAGCCGGGGACGGGGACCGCGGTGTGCCGGACGGACGCGCCGAAGCCCGGTGAGGTCGCCGCTTCGGGCGGGGGCGGCAATTACCTGTCCAACGAATCGATGTACCGAAGCAACCGGCTTCGGACGGGGCTCGGCCTGACCGGGATCGCGGGCGGGCATCTGCACACGCCCGTCCTCGGCACGCCCGCCGATCCTTCGGCGCTGACCGACGCCGATTTCGAGGCGCGGCGGGCGGCGATCTCTTCGCAGATCGTCACGCTGCTCACGGCGGCTCTCAGCGGCTCCGCCACGAAGGCCGCTTCGCCTGCTCCGGGCGCTTCGGCCCGCGCCGACGTCCTCGCGACCCCCGGCACGACCCTCTGACCCCGCGCATTCAGTCCTCTGAATGCGGTGGTTCGACACCGAACTACCGCATTCAGAGGACGAAACGCGGGGCGCTAGATGAGTTCCAAGGGGTCCAGCTGGATCCGGATGGGCTCGGACGCCTTACGCGCGTCCCGGCGGGCGGCCGCGGCGTGGACGGCGGCGGCGAGCGCCTTCCCGTCCGGACGCGCGACGCGCACCAGCGCCCGCTCCCGTTCGGCGTTGCCGTCCTCGTCGACGTCGCCGAGCGGCACCGGGCCCAGCACCTCGCCGGTCTCCGGGAGGGCCAGGTCGTCGAGCAGTCCGGCGACCGCGTCCGGCGTGCCTTCGATACTCGCCATCCGCATCGCGGGCGGGAACCCGAGTTCACGCCGCTCGGCCAGTTCGAGGCTCGCGTGCCAGCCCGGATCCCAGCGCACCAGCGCCTGCACCACCGAAAGGCCCGCTTCCGCGCCGACGAACACGCGACCGCCTTCGGTCCCCGGCCGCACCAGCGCCGCCGCCGCCATCCAGCGGCGCAGGGTCTCCTCCCCCGCGCGCAGGTCCTGCCGCCCCAGCAGCGCCCAGCCGTCCAGCAGCAGCGCCGCGCCGTAGCCGCCTTCCGCGACCGGCTCGGCGCCCGGCGTGCACACCACCAGCGCCGGTTTTCCGGGCACCGAAGCCAAAACCTCGGTCGCACCCGAGGTGCGCACGGGGAATCCGGAGAACGCGCGGCCCAGCTCCTCCGCGGTGCGCTTGGACCCGACGACGACCGCCCGCAACCGCACCGAACCGCAAGCCGCGCAATGGAAGTTCGTCTCGGGGACACCGCACCACCGGCAGGCGGGCGGCCTCGGCGCGCCGTCGATCAGCCCGCCCGGCAAGGAAAGCGGACCGGCGCAACGGCGGCAGTGCGCCGAAGTCCGGCAGTTGCCGCAGGCGAGCCCTGGGACGTAGCCGCGACGCGGAACCTGCACCAGTACAGGGAATCCGCCTGCCAAGGACTGCCGCGCCGCCTCGAAGGCGACCGACGGGAGCCGCGCGGCCTTGGCCGCTTCGTCACGGGCGACGTCGAAGTCCTCGCCGACCGGCGTGACCCGCGGCGCCGCCGCCCGCAGTTCCGGCCGGGCGGCCACGAGAGGCTGCGCCCAGCCCGATTCCACCAGGAACTGCGCCTCGGCGGTGCGCGCGAAACCGGCGACGAGCATGGAGCCCTTCGCGGCGTGGGCGCGGTCCATCAGCACGTCGCGGACGTGCGGATACGGCGCGTGCTGGTCGAGGTGGACGTCGTCGCCGTCGTCCCACACCACGAACAGGCCGGGATCGGAGACCGGCGCGAACATCGCCGCGCGCGTGCCGACGACGACGCGTACCGCGCCGCGCAGCACCGCGAGCCAGCGGCGGTACCGTTCGGCGGGGCCGAGCCCCGCGATCAGCGCGACCACGGAATCGGCGCCCAGCAAGGAAACGCACGCGTCGTGCAGCCGGGTCAGGTCACGATGGTCGGGTACGACCATGACCACACCCCGCCCCGCGGAAGCCGCGACGGCGGCCGCTTCGGCGAGGCGGCGCGGCCAGTCCTCCCCCGGCAGCGCCTGCCAGACCGCGTTGGCCTGCCGCCGTTCCGCGACGGCCTCCAGGAACGCCGGACCGCTCTGGTACTTCTCCCAGGCCGTGGTTTCGGGCGGTTCCGGCGTCGGCGCGGGCTCGGCGGGCGGCTCGCCCTCGGCCTTCGCGTGCCGGGACGGGATCGCGAGCCGCAGGACGTCGCTGAGCGTGCCGCCGTAGCGGTCCGCGACGGACCGGCAGAGCGTGAGCAGCGGCGGCGGCAGCACGGGCTCGCTGGAGGTCACCCTGTCGATATACGCGAGCTTCCCGGTGAACTCCGTGGTGTCGGCGCGCTCGACGAGGTACCCGTCGACGAGCTGGCCCGCGAACCGGACCCGCACCCGGCAGCCGGGGACGGCGGTTTCGTGCAGTTTCTCGGGGATCCGGTAGTCGAAGGTGCGGTCGAGATGGGTGAGCGGGATGTCCACGACGATCCGCGCGACCGGGTTCTCGGGCGCGGGGTTCTGCGCCCCACGACGGCTGGCCGTTTTCGCGCGCGCCGGTTTGGCCTTCCGCGACGGCTCGGCCTTCGGCTCCGGAAGATCCCACAGGGGGGTCGGTTCGGGACTGCTGCTCACCCGGTGATCTCTACCAGACTCGTTCGCCACTGCCCGTCACCGCGTGCAATGAAAGGTCCTTTCCTTGCGAAATTTGCAAGGAAAGGACCTTTCATAGCACGCTCTGCTTGCCGCAGAGTGCCGTGAAGGCCCCTCCCGAGTACATGAAGGACCCCTTCATGTACCTACGGCAAGCAGAGAAGCACCAGCACCACGCAGGCCGGGGTCTCAAGCTGGCGGCCTCGCGTGGTCGAAGGGACGACACGTGTGATCCGGCGGACGACACGCGTGACTGGATGGACGACACACGCGCAACCGGGCTCCGACCCGAAGACGCCGTGAAGGCCTCCTTCCCTACCCTCAAGGTAGGCAAGGAGGCCTTCACGGAATAGGTCAGGCGCCCGCGGCCGACTTCAGGTCAGCGGCCCGCGCCGTGCTCTCCCACGGGAGAGACAGCTCGGGACGGCCGAAGTGGCCGTACGCGGCCGTCGGCGCGTAGATCGGGCGAAGCAGGTCGAGGTCGCGGATGATCGCGGCCGGACGCAGGTCGAAGACCTCCGTGATGGCGGCCTGGATCTTCGACGGGTCGACCGTCTCGGTGCCGAAGGTCTCGACGAAGAGGCCCACCGGGGCCGCCTTGCCGATCGCGTACGCGACCTGGACCTCGGCACGGGCGGCGAGCCCGGCGGCGACGACGTTCTTCGCCACCCAGCGCATCGCGTACGCGGCCGAGCGGTCCACCTTGGAGGGGTCCTTGCCGGAGAACGCGCCGCCACCGTGGCGGGCCATCCCGCCGTAGGTGTCGACGATGATCTTGCGGCCGGTCAGGCCCGCGTCGCCCATCGGGCCGCCGATGACGAAACGGCCGGTCGGGTTGACGAGCAGCCGCACGTCGGAGGTGTCGAGCCCGAGCTCGGCGATCTCCGGGGTGACCACGTGCTCGCGGACGTCGACGCCGAGCATCTGCTCCAGGTCGATGCCGTCCGCGTGCTGGGTGGACACGACCACCGTGTCGAGCCGCACCGGCTGGTCGCCGGCGTACTCGATGGTGACCTGGGTCTTGCCGTCCGGGCGCAGGTACGGCAGCACGCCGTCCTTGCGGACCCTGGTCAGCCGCTGCGAGAGCCGGTGCGCCAGCGCGATCGGCAGCGGCATCAGCTCGGGGGTGTCCGAGCAGGCGTAACCGAACATCAGGCCCTGGTCGCCCGCGCCCTGACGGTTGATCTCGTCCTCGTCGGATTCCACGCGGGACTCGTACGCGGTGTCGACACCCTGCGCGATGTCCGGCGACTGGGAGCCGATCGCGACGTTGACGCCGCACGAGTTGCCGTCGAAGCCCTTGGCCGACGAGTCGTAGCCGATCTTCAGGATCACGTCGCGGACGATGGTCGGGATGTCCGCGTAGGCCTCGGTGGTCACCTCGCCGGCGACGTGCACCTGCCCGGTGGTGATGAGGGTTTCGACCGCCACCCGGCTGCGCGGGTCCTTGGCCAGCAGGCCGTCCAGGATCGAGTCGCTGATGGCATCGCAAATTTTGTCGGGATGACCTTCAGTCACCGATTCCGATGTGAACAGTCTGCTCGTGGACGCGGTCACGGTGCCCGTCACTCCCTCACCTAGACGTCTGATGCCTAGAAAGTTAGGCACCCCTCAGCTTGAACTCAAGCCTACTGACTATCGCTTTGGGGGCTCTCAACGCTTCATCAAGGTCACAACAGCATCCCACAATGTGGACGCGAGTTCGGCCTTGGCGCCGAGCGGGATCGGGATTTCGGTGCCGTCGGCCCCGAGCAGCCAGCCCGAGTTGTCCTCGGTTCCGAAGGCCTTGCCCTCACCGACGGCGTTCACCACCAGCAGATCCGCGCCCTTGCGCTTGAGTTTGACCCTGGCGTGGTCGAGGACACCACCCTTGTCGTCCCCTGTTTCGGCGGCGAAACCGACGACCACCTGGCCGTCGGTCCGATTCCGCACCAATTCGGCCAGGATGTCCGCGTTGCGCGCGAGCTCGACGACGGGATCCGGCGCGTCGTCGGACTTCTTGATCTTGTGATCGGCCCGGTTCGAAGGCCGGAAGTCGGCGACAGCGGCGGCCATCACGAGGACGTCGGCGGAGGCGGCCTCGGCGTGCATGGCCTGGCGCATCTCCTCGGCGGTCGACACGTGGACGACCTTCGCGCCCGCGGGTTCCGGCAGCGCGACGGTATGCGCGGTGACCAGCGTGACCTCGGCGCCGCGCTGGACGGCGACGCGGGCGAGCGCGTACCCCTGTTTGCCCGACGAGCGGTTGCCCAGGTACCGGACCGGGTCCAGCGGCTCGCGGGTGCCGCCCGCCGAAATGGCCACGCGCACGCCTTCGAGATCGCGCGGGAGGGCCTTCGGCACGGCGAGCAGGAGCCGGGCGAGGTCGACGATCTCGGCGGGGTCGGCGAGCCGTCCCTTACCGGTGTCGGCGCCGGTGAGCCTGCCTGCGGCGGGTTCGGCGACGATCAGGCCGCGCGAACGCAGCAGCGCCACGTTGTCGCGGGTGGCCGGGTGCTCCCACATCTCGGTGTGCATCGCCGGGAAGAAGGCGACCGGGCACCGGGCGGTGAGCAGGGTGTTCGTCAGCAGGTCGTCCGCGATGCCGTGCGCGGCCTTGGCGAGCAGGTTCGCCGTGGCGGGCACGACGATCACCAGGTCGGCTTCCTTGCCGACGCGGACGTGCTGGACCTCGGGCACTTCGGTGAACACGCCGGTGTGCACCGGGTTCCCGGAGAGTGCCTCGAAGGTGGCCGCGCCGACGAAGTTCAGCGCGGCTTCGGTGGGGACCACGCGGACGTCGTGACCGGATTCGGTCAGTCCGCGCAGGACCTCACAGGCCTTGTAGGCGGCGATCCCGCCACCCACGCCCAGAACAACGCGAGGTTTATTCACCCTCGGTGTGCTCGAGCAGACCGCCGTGGATCTCGCGCAGGGCGATGGACAGCGGCTTCTCGCGCGGGCCCGGCTCGACCAGCGGGCCGACGTACTCCAGCAGACCCTCGCCCAGCTGGGCGTAGTAGTCGTTGATCTGGCGAGCGCGCTTGGCCGAGTAGATCACCAGCGCGTACTTCGAGCTGACCTTCTCGAGGAGGTCGTCGATGGGCGGGTTGGTGATGCCTTCGAGCTCTTCGTGCAGCGTGGCCTGAGTCGTCACTCGTGGTGCTCCGAATCTTCGGGTCTAGTTGTCGCCGGTTATCAAGTTTAGCAACTGCTCGGCGGCCTCTCGCACGTCGGCGTTGACGACGCGCTCGTCGAACTCCCCGGCGGCGGCGAGTTCGCGTTCGGCCTCGGCCAGCCTGGCCTTGACGGCGGCTTCGTTTTCGGTGCCGCGGCCGGTCAGCCTGCCGACCAGTTCGTCCCACGACGGCGGCATCAGCATCACCAGCCGGGCCTCCGGCATCGCCTTGCGGACCTGCCTCGCGCCCTGGAGTTCGATCTCCAGTATCGCGTTGCGGCCCTCGGCCAGCACCCGCTCGACGGGCCCGCGCGGGGTGCCGTAGCAGTTGCCCGCGAACTCTGCGTGTTCGAGCAGCTCGCCCTCGGCGACCATGCGGTCGAACTCGGCCCGGTCGATGAAGTGGTAGTGCTCGCCGTCCACCTCACCCGGCCTCGGCTTCCTGGTGGTCACCGAGACACTGAAATAGATCTCCGGATCCAGCTTGCGCAGCTCCTTGGCCACGCTCGACTTCCCGACTCCCGAAGGCCCTGAGACGACCGTGAGCCGGTGCCGGGATTCGACTCCCACCACCGGCTCACCGCCGCGGTCAGCGCCCGGGTTCGCCGGGTGGTCCTGACCGGTGCCGCTCACTCGCCGCTGAATTCGGCCAGCAGCGCCTTGCGCTGCCGGTCGCCGAGGCCGCGAAGACGACGGCTGGGTGCGATCTCCAGTCGTTCCATGGTCTGCTGGGCACGGACCTTGCCGACGCCCGGAAGAGCCTCGAGCAGAGCCGAGACCTTCATCTTGCCGAGGACTTCGTTCTCCTCGGCCTGCTTCAACACGTCGACCAGAGTGGTACCGCCCCGCTTCAGCCGCTCCTTCAGCTCAGCACGGATGCGGCGGGCGGCGGCGGCCTTCTCCAGCGCCGCAGCGCGCTGTTCCTCTGTCAGCTGGGGAAGTGCCACGTTTTCCTCCGGTAGTTCTCAAATCTGGGTGGGTGTGGCGACGGTACCCACCCGTTACCTCGGCCCACAATGCGGGGGTGGCTGGTCATGACCGATTCCCGGGCCTGCTATTGGCCGTTTTCCAGGGGACCGAGGGAATCCCGGGTCCGCCGAACGGCCGCACGCAACGCTTCGGGGTCCGGTCCGTGCCTGAGGACGTCGCGGGACGACGCCGGGAGCACACCCGGCAGTCCCGGCCCGAAAAGGGCCCGCAGATCGGCCGGAGTGGCCCCCTGCGCCCCGAAACCGGGCGCCAGGACGGGACCGTTCAGCTTGCTCAGGTCGAGCTCTCCCGGCGCGATCGTGGCGCCGACGACGACACCGATGTCACCCAGCGGCCCGACGCCCGCGTTATGCGCGCCCGCCGTGTCGACGATGTCCTGCGCGACGGTCTTTCCGTTGGGCAGCAAGGCGTTCTGCAACCCCTGCGCTTCCGGGTTGGAGGTGCGCGCGAGGACGAACAGACCCTTGCCTTGCGCCTGCGCAACCTCGACGGCGAAGTCCAGCGAACCGAACCCGAGGTACGGCGACACCGTGATGGCGTCCGCTTCGAGTTCCGCCCCGGCGGGCAGGAACGCCGCCGTGTACGCCGCCATCGTCGAACCGATGTCGCCACGTTTGACGTCCAGCAGGACGAGCGCGCCCGCCTCCCGGCACACCTTCATCGTTTTGGCCAGAACAGCGACCCCAGACGGCCCGTAGGCCTCGAAAAAGGCCGACTGGGGCTTGATCACCGCGACTTCGGGCGCGAGCGTCTCAGCGGCCGTGAGGGCGAACTTCTCCAGGCCGCCCGCGTCCGCCGGGAGACCCCACGCCTGGAGCAACCCGGGATGGGGGTCGATACCGGCGCAGAGCGGTCCCTTTTCCGCGACCGCCCGCGCCAGCCTCGCCCCGAACCGCTCGCTCATGCCTTGGCCTTCAGCGCCGCCTGCAGGCTCTGCAGCGAGCGCACGCCGATGTCGCCCTTGATGACGGCCTCTATCCCGTGCACGGCCGCCGCGGCGCCCTGCACCGTGGTGATGCAGGGGATGTCCCGAGAGACCGCGGCGGTACGGATTTCGTAGCCGTCGATCCGCGGACCGCTGTTGCCGTAAGGGGTGTTGATCACCATCTGCACTTCGCCGCTGAGGATGACATCCACGACGTTCTGTTCGCCTTCAGCGGAACCTTCGTAGTGCTTGCGCACGACGGTGCAGGCGACCCCGTTGCGCCGCAACACTTCCGCGGTGCCCGACGTGGCGAGGATCTCGAAGCCGAGATCCGCCAGCCGCTTCACCGGGAACACCAGCGAACGCTTGTCGCGGTTGGCGACCGAGACGAACACCTTGCCCGACGTCGGCAGCGAACCGTAGGCACCGGCCTGCGACTTGGCGAACGCCTTGCCGAAGGAGACGTCCACGCCCATGACCTCGCCGGTGGACTTCATCTCCGGGCCGAGCAGCGAGTCGACGCCGTGCCCCTCGGGCGTGCGGAAGCGGTGGAACGGCAGGACCGCCTCCTTGACCGCGACCGGCGAATCGGCGGGCAGGTGGCCGCCGTCACCCTCGGCCGGGAGGACGCCGGACTCGCGCAGCTCCTTGATCGACGAACCGGTCATGATCAGCGCCGCGGCCTTGGCCAGCGGCACCGCGGTCGCCTTCGACACGAACGGCACCGTCCGCGACGCGCGCGGGTTGGCCTCCAGGACGTACAGGACGTCGTCCTTGAGGGCGTACTGGACGTTCAGGAGCCCGCGGACGCCGACGCCGCGCGCGATGGCCTCGGTCGAGCGGCGCACCGTCTCGATGTCGGTCCGGCCCAGCGTGATCGGCGGCAGCGCGCACGACGAGTCGCCGGAGTGGATCCCGGCCTCCTCGATGTGCTCCATGACCCCGCCGAGGTAGAGCTCGTCGCCGTCGAACAGCGCGTCGACGTCGATCTCGATGGCGTCGTCGAGGAACCGGTCCACCAGCACCGGGTGCTCGGGGGTGACCTCGGTGGCGCGGTGGATGTAGCCGGCGAGGGACTCCTCGTCGTAGACGATCTCCATGCCACGCCCGCCCAGCACGTAGGACGGCCGCACGAGGACCGGGTAGCCGATCTTGTCGGCGATCCGCTTCGCGCCCTCGAACGAGGTCGCCGTGCCGTACTTCGGCGCGGGCAGCCCGGCGTCGGTGAGGACTTCGCCGAACGCGCCGCGGTCCTCGGCGAGGTGGATCGCGTCCGGGGAGGTGCCGATCACCGGGACACCAGCGTCGGCGAGGCGCTTCGCGAGCGAGAGCGGGGTCTGGCCGCCCAGCTGCACGATGACCCCGGCGACGGTGCCCGACTCCTGCTCGGCGTTGACGACCTCCAGCACGTCCTCGAACGACAGCGGCTCGAAGTAGAGCCGGTCCGAGGTGTCGTAGTCGGTGGAGACGGTCTCAGGGTTGCAGTTGACCATGACGGCCTCGAAACCGGCCTCGCGCAAGGCGATCGCGGCGTGCACGCACGAGTAGTCGAACTCGATGCCCTGCCCGATGCGGTTCGGCCCGGAGCCGAGGATCAGCACCTTCGGCTTCTCGGTCTGCGCGGTGATCTCCGACTGTGCCGCGGGGTCGGTCTCGTAGGCCGAGTAGTGGTACGGCGTCTTGGCCGCGAACTCGGCCGCGCAGGTGTCGACGGTCTTGTACATCGGCCGCACCCCGAGACGGCGGCGCAGCGCGCGGACGCCGTCCTCCCCCGCCAGTTCCGGCCGCAGCGAGGCGATCTGGCGGTCGGAGAGGCCGATCCGCTTGGCGCGCCGCAGCAGCGGCTCGTCGAGTACCTGGGCGTCGCGGACCTCGGCGCCGACCTCGCCGATGAGGGCGATCTGGTCGATGAACCAGGGGTCGATCCCCGAGGCCTCGTGCACCTGCTGGACGGTGGCGCCGAACCGCAGCGCCCGCTCCACCTCGTAGAGGCGCCCGTCGTGCGGCGTGCGCAGGGCCTCCAGCACGGATTCCAGCGTCGCGCCCTCGGGGTCGGGGCGCGTCCAGAAACCGGTCGCCTTGGTGTCGATGGACCGCAGTGCCTTGCCGAGCGCCTCGGGGAAGCTGCGGCCGAACGACATCGCCTCGCCGACGCTCTTCATCGTCGTGGTCAGCGTCGGGTCCGCGCCGGGGAACTTCTCGAAGGCGAACCGCGGCACCTTCACCACGACGTAGTCCAGCGTCGGCTCGAAGGCCGCCGGGGTCTCGCCGGTGATGTCGTTGCGGATCTCGTCGAGGGTGTAGCCGATGGCGAGTTTCGCGGCGATCTTGGCGATCGGGAAGCCGGTCGCCTTCGACGCCAGCGCGCTGGAGCGGGACACGCGCGGGTTCATCTCGATGACGACCATGCGGCCGTCCTCGGGGTTGATCGCGAACTGGATGTTGCAGCCACCGGTGTCGACGCCGACCTCGCGCAGCACCGCGATACCGACGTCGCGCATGTGCTGGTACTCGCGGTCGGTCAGGGTCATCGCGGGCGCGACGGTGACCGAGTCACCCGTGTGCACGCCCATCGCGTCGATGTTCTCGATCGAGCAGACGACCACCACGTTGTCGTGCCGGTCGCGCATGAGCTCGAGTTCGAACTCCTTCCAGCCGAGGACGCTCTCCTCGATGAGCACCTCGGTGACCGGCGACTCGGTGAGCCCGGTGGAGGCGAGGCGCTCCAGTTCCTCGTCGGTGTGCGCCATGCCCGAGCCGAGCCCGCCCATGGTGAACGACGGCCGGATGACCACCGGGAGGCCGACCTCGGCGACGGTCGCGCGGACCTCGTCCATGTCGTGGCAGACCCGCGACCGCGGCACCTCGCCGCCGATCGTGCGGACGATGTCCTTGAACTTCTGCCGGTCCTCGCCGCGCTGGATGGCGTCGACGTCGGCGCCGATCAGCTCGACGCCGTACTTCTCCAGGACACCGCGCTCGTGCAGGGCGACCGCGCAGTTCAGCGCCGTCTGCCCGCCGAGGGTCGCGAGGATCGCGTCGGGGCGCTCGGCGGCGATGACCTTCTCGACGAATTCCGGGGTGACCGGCTCGATGTAGGTGGCGTCGGCGAACTCGGGGTCGGTCATGATGGTCGCCGGGTTCGAGTTCACCAGCGAGACGCGCAGTCCCTCTTCGCGGAGTACGCGGCAGGCCTGGGTGCCGGAGTAGTCGAACTCCGCCGCCTGGCCGATCACGATCGGCCCGGAGCCGATCACCAGCACGTGCTGGATGTCTGTCCTCTTCGGCATTACTTGGCCTTCTCCATCAAAGCGACGAACTCATCGAACAGGGGGGCCGCGTCGTGCGGGCCGGCGGCGGCCTCGGGGTGGTACTGCACCGAGAACGCGGGGACGTCGAACGCGCGGACACCCTCGACGGTGTCGTCGTTCGGGCAGTAGTGCGAGATCTGCGCGGCGCCGAACGGCGTTTCGAACCGCTGGCCCGGCTCGCCTTCGAGGGCGAAACCGTGGTTCTGCGCGGTGATCGCGACCCGTTTGGTGGCCACGTCGATCACCGGGATGTTGATCCCGCGGTGGCCGTAGCGCATCTTGTAGGTGCCCAGCCCCAGCGCGCGGCCGAGGATCTGGTTGCCGAAGCAGATGCCGAACAGCGGGATCTCCCGCCGCAGCACCGATTTCGTCAGCTCCGTCGCGTGCGCGGTGGTCGCCGGGTCGCCGGGACCGTTGGACAGGAACACACCGTCGGCCTCGACCGCGAGCAGTTCGTCCACAGTGGACGAAGAGGGCAGCACGTGCACCTCGATACCGCGCGCGGCCATCAGGCGCGGGGTGTTGGACTTGATGCCCAGGTCGAGCGCGGCGACGCGGAACTTCCGCTCGCCCTGCGCTTCGACGACGTACGCCTGCTTCGTGCTGACCTCGCCGGCGAGGTCGGCGCCCTTCATCTGCGGGCTAGCCTGCACCTGCGCGAGCATCTCCTCGTCGGAGCCCAGCGCGTCGCCCGAGAAGACGCCGGACCGCATGGCGCCCTGCTCGCGCAGGTGCCGGGTCAGCGTGCGGGTGTCCACCTCGGAGATCCCGACGACACCCTGGCGCTCCAGTTCCTCGTCCAGCGTGCGCTTGGAGCGCCAGTTGGACGGGGTGCGCGCGGGGTCGCGGACGACGTAGCCCGAGACCCAGATACGCGAGGACTCGTCGTCCTCGTCGTTCCAGCCGGTGTTGCCGATCTGCGGTGCCGTCTGGACCACGATCTGCCGGTGGTAGGAGGGGTCGGTCAGCGTCTCCTGGTAGCCGGTCATGCCGGTGCAGAACACCGCCTCGCCCAGGCTGCGGCCACGGGCGCCGTACGCGGAGCCGCGGAACACCCTGCCGTCTTCGAGGACCAGTGCCGCGGGGGTCCTAATGCCGTTCGTGGTGCTCATCAGGCACCTCCCTTGATGTCGTTGTGAGTGTCTTGCAAAGCTTCGATCCACTGTGGATAGTCGTCGACGTCGTCGCCGCGGAATCCGGTGTCCAGTTCGACGTCCCCGGCCAGCCAGGTGATGACGAGCAGCGCGTCGATGCCCATCACCTTCCCGGCCATCCCCTTGTCCTTGCGGACGCCGGTGACCGAGGCGCGCGGGATCCAGAAGTCCGGGGCGCCGCCGCGTTCGATGGCGATGCCGTCTTCGTGCAGGCGCCACACCGCGCCGGTGCGCAGGCCGGCGCCGCGGGTGACGACGCGGTCCTGCCAGTGTCCGGCGGTCGTCGTGCTGACGTAGAGACCCGTCGACTCGATCAGCGCCTCGCCGGGTTCGGCGGGGATCTCGGCGAACGGCGGGACCTGGACGCTCTGCGCCCGTGACTTCCGCCGCCAGCCGCGCCACATCAGGAACACGCAGAAGAGGAAGAAGGCGAAGACCGCCAGGGTCAGCAGAATCCGGTCGCTCATGGCGTGATCTTCCCTTCCCGCGCGGTGATCCGCCCGCGCAGCAACGTCGCCGTCACCACGCCGGGGAGCCGCATTCCTTCGTACGGGGTGTTGGCCGCGATACTCGCGAACTCGGCCCCTCGTACGGTCCATTCGGTGTCCGGGTCCACCAGCGTCAGGTTGGCGGGTTCGCCGACCTCGATCGGGCGGCCGTGGTCGGTCAGGTTGCCGATCTCGGCGGGCCGCTCGCTCATCACCCGCGCGACGCCCCGCCAGTCCAGCAGGCCGGTGCGGACCATGGTCTCGACCACGATCGACAGCGCGGTCTGGAGGCCGAGCATGCCGGGCCGGGCCGAACTCCACTCGCAGTCCTTGTCCTGGACCGCGTGCGGCGCGTGGTCGGTGGCGACGCAGTCGATGACGCCCTCGGCCAGCGCGGCGCGCAGCTTCTCGGCGTCGGACTCGGTGCGCAGCGGCGGGTTGACCTTGTTGACCGGGTCGTAGGTCGCGAGCCGCTCGTCGGTCAGCAGCAGATGGTGCGGGGTGACCTCGGCCGAGACCTTGGTGCCGCGGTCCTTGGCCCATTTGAGGATGTCGGCCGTGCCCGAGGTCGAGACGTGGCAGACGTGCAGCCGCGCGTTCGCGTGCTCGGCCAGCAGGCAGTCGCGGGCGACGATCGACTCCTCCGCCGAAGCCGGCCAGCCGGTGTAGCCCAGGCGCGCGGCCTGCTCGCCTTCGTGCGCCTGCGCGCCGACGGTCAGCCGCGGCTCCTCGGCGTGCTGGGCGATGACCACGCCCAGCGCCGTCGAGTACTCCAGCGCGCGGCGCATGAGCAGCGGGTCCGCGACGCAGAGGCCGTCGTCGGAGAAGACCTTCACCCGGGCTTCGGATTTCGCCATGGTGCCCAGTTCGGCGAGCTTCTCGCCCTTGAGGCCCACGGTGACCGCGCCGACCGGGTGCACGTCGACCAGCCCGGCCTCCTGGCCGCGGCGCCACACGTGATCGACGATCACCGCGTTGTCGGCCACCGGGTCGGTGTTGGCCATGGCGAACACCGCGGTGTAGCCGCCGAGCGCGGCCGCGGCCGAACCGGTGGCGATGGTCTCGGTGTCCTCGCGGCCGGGTTCGCGCAGGTGGGTGTGCAGGTCGACGAAACCGGGGAGCAGCACCTGGCCGCCCGCTTCGATCACTTCGGCGTCGTCCGGGGTGTCGATCGAACCGATGTCGGTGATCACGCCGTCCTCGACGAGCACGTCGACCGGATCGCCCTCGCCGTAGGGTCGGGCGCCCTTGATCAGGACGGTGGTCACGCGGTGGCTCCTTCGCTCGCGAGCAGGTGGTAGAGGACCGCCATGCGCACGTGGACGCCGTTGCGGACCTGTTCGGTGATGGCCGAGGCCGGGGAGTCGGCGACCGCCGAGGCGATCTCCATCCCGCGCAGCATCGGGCCGGGGTGCAGGACGACGGCGTGCTCGGGCAGCAGCTTCATCCGTCGTTCGTTGAGGCCGTACGCGATCGAGTACTCGCGTGCGCTCGGGAAAAAGCCCCCGTGCATCCGCTCCGCCTGGACCCGCAGCATCATGACCGCGTCGAGCGCGGGCAGTTCGGCGTCCAGTTCGTGCGACACCGTGACCGGCAGGCTCTCCACACCGGCGGGCAGCAGCGTCGGGGGCGCGACGAGCACCACCTCCGCGCCCAGCGCCGACAGCAGGTGGATGTTCGACCGCGCGACCCGGCTGTGCAGGACGTCGCCGACGATCCCGATGCGGCGGCCCTCGAACGAGCCGAGGCGCTCCCGCAGCGTCGCCGCGTCGAGCAGCGCCTGCGTCGGGTGCTCGTGGGTGCCGTCCCCGGCGTTGACGACCGCCGTCCCCGCTTCGGCGAGCCAGCCCGAAAGCCGCTGCGCCGCACCGGAGGCGGGGTGCCGGATGATCACGCAGTCGGCGCCGGCCGCGGCCAGCGTCAGCGCGGTGTCCCGCAGCGATTCGCCCTTGTTGACCGAGGAACTGGACGCGGAGACGTTGATCACGTCGGCGCTCATCCACTTCCCCGCGATCTCGAACGAGACGCGGGTGCGGGTGGAGTTCTCGTAGAACAGCGTGATGACGGTGCGGCCACGCAACGTCGGCAGTTTGCGGACCTCGCGGCCCAGCAAGGTGTGCTTGAGCTCTTCGGCGGTGTCCAGCACGGCTGTCGCGAGCGCCGGGTCGAGCCCGTCGGTGGCGAGCAGGTGCTTCACGATCGATCTCCTTCTGGTTGCGCGCGAAGCAGAACCGTGTCCCGTCCGTCCACTTCGGACAGCAGGACCTCGATCCCCTCGGCGCGCGAGGTGGGCACGTTCTTGCCCACGTAGTCGGCGCGGATCGGCAGTTCGCGGTGGCCGCGGTCGACCAGCACGGCCAGCTGGACCGCGCGGGGGCGGCCGTGGTCGCGCAGGGCGTCGAGGGCGGCGCGGATGGTGCGGCCGGAGAACAGCACGTCGTCGACCAGGATCACCACCGCGTCGTCGATACCGGTCGGCGGCAGCTGCGAATGTTCGAGCGCGCGGGGCGGGCGGCGGCGGAGATCATCACGGTAGAGCGTGATGTCCAGCGCGCCGGTCGGCGGACGGATGCCGGAGAACTCGGCGATCTTGTCCGCGAGCCGCAGGGCGAGCGGGGTTCCCCTGGTGGGGATGCCCAGCAACACGGGCGGAGTCGAGCCACCGGCACCGAGAGCGGTCTTCTCGATGACCTGGTGGGCCATTCGGGCGATCGTGCGCGCGACATCGCCGGACGAGAGCAGCTCGCGCTCTCCCGCCGGTTCCGCCGCGCCACGCGGACGTGACGACAAGGCGGACCTCCTTCCCCGCCTCTCTGGACGGGTCCTTAAAGGACGTCGACTTCCTGCGTAGCGAGGAAATCTCCCCGACACTAGCAGGAGCGATCGCTCATTCTTACGAGTGGCGCGCCCCAGGTGACGAAGGCCTCTCGAAAGCACCCGCTTGACCTGGTGACAACTATGCGTAACCATTACTCTGAGTATTCGACTCTAGGAGTCCCCTGGACCGGTCACCTCGACCGGTTGGGGGTGAGGAAACGGAGAACCACCAGATGGGCGATTACGCCAAGGCGCTCGGGGCCAAGCTCCGCGGGATCCGCCAGCAGCAGGGCCTGTCCCTGCACGGGGTCGAGCAGAAGTCCGGAGGCCGCTGGAAGGCCGTCGTCGTCGGTTCGTACGAGCGTGGCGACCGCGCCGTCACCGTGCAGAAGCTCGCCGAACTCGCCGACTTCTACGGCGTGCCGGTGGTCGAGCTGCTGCCGGAGGGCCGGGTGCCGTCGGGCGCCGAGCCCGCCACGAAGATCGTCATCAACCTGGAGCGTCTCCAACAGCTCCCGGCGGAGAAGGTCGGGCCGCTCGCCCGCTACGCCGCCACCATCCAGAGCCAGCGCGGCGACTACAACGGCAAGGTGCTCTCGATCCGCACCGAGGACCTGCGTTCGCTGGCGATCATCTACGACATGACCCCCGGCGAGCTCACCGAGCAGCTGATCGACTGGGGTGTGCTGCCGCCCGAGGCTCGACCGTCCAAAGAGGACTAGAGATGGCGACGTTTTCGGTCCGGGGGGACCGGAAACGCCAACCAGCGCCACCGAGCACGAGAACGGGCCGTGCCCTCGGAGAGGACACGGCCCGTCGCAGTACGTCTTCTAGAGAACGGCCCTGAGCCGGTCCGCGATCGTGCCGATCCGGCCGAGCACGCCGTTCACGAAGCGCGGCGAGTCGTCGGTCGACAGCTCCTTCGCGAGCCCGACGGCCTCGTCGATGGCGACCGGGTCCGGTACGTCCTCGGCCCACAGCAGCTCGTAGACGCCGACCCGCAGCACCGCCAGGTCCACCGGCGGCATCCGGTCCAGCGTCCAGCCCTGAGCGTGCTCCGAAAGCAGCTCGTCGATCTGGGTCTTGCGGCCGGTGACGCCCTCCACCAGCGAGATCGTGTAATCCGCGATCGGGTCGACCTCGACCGAACCGACCCGGTCCGCCAGCAGCGTCACCGCGTCGGCACCACGCTGGGCGGCCTCGTACATCATCTCGACCGCGCGCTTGCGGGCCTGACGACGGCTGATCGGCCCGCCGCGGTTCGGCGACTTGCCCGATTTGGCTGAGTCGGCCATCAGCTGGAAACGCGGCCCAGGTAGCGGCCGTCACGGGTGTCGACCTTGATCTTCTCGCCGGTGGTGAGGAACAGCGGCACCTGGATCTCGGCGCCGGTCTCCAGGGTGGCGGGCTTGGTGCCACCGGTGGAGCGGTCGCCCTGCAGGCCGGGGTCGGTGTGCTGGACGATCAGCTCGACCGAGGTCGGCAGCTCGATGTACAGCGGCGTGCCCTCGTGCACCGCGACCTGGACCTCGAAGTTCTCGAGCAGGTAGTTCGCGTTGTCACCGACGGTCTCGGCCAGGACGGTGATCTGGTCGTAGGTCTCCGCGTCCATGAACACGAAGTCCGCGCCGTCCTTGTACAGGTACGTCATGTTGCGGCGGTCGACGGTGGCCGTGTCGACCTTCGTCCCCGCGTTGAAGGTCTTGTCGACGACCTTGCCGGTCAGCACGTGCTTGAGCGTGGTGCGGACGAACGCGCCGCCCTTACCCGGCTTGACGTGCTGGAACGCGGTGACGGTCCAGAGCTGGCCGTCGAGGTTGAGGACGAGCCCGTTCTTCAGGTCGTTGGTGGTGGCCACGAGTGTGCAGTCTCCTGTGTCGATCTTCCGGGCCGCCGTCAGACGACCACGAGTTCCTTGGTGCTCAGCGTGAGGAGTTCGGGCGTACCTTCCCGCACGACCAGCGTGTCCTCGATGCGCACGCCTCCGCGTCCGGGCAGATACACACCAGGCTCGACGGTGACGGCCATACCGGCGGACAGTGTACCGACGCCGGTGGCGGCGAGGCTGGGCGCCTCGTGCACCTGCAGTCCGACGCCGTGGCCGAGGCCGTGGCCGAACTCCTCGCCGCGCCCCGCGTCGACGATCACGCCACGGGCCGCTTTGTCCACTTCGGACACTTCGGCGCCGGGCAGGACGGCGTCGCAGCCCGCCGCCTGCGCGCGCTGGACCAGCTCGTAGATCTCCTCCTGCCACGCCGCGGGCTTGCCGATGACGAACGTGCGGGTCATGTCGGAGTGGTAGCCGTCGACCGTGGCGCCGAAGTCGATCTTGACGAACCCGCCGGTCGCGAGCGGCGCCGAGGTCGGCCGGTGGTGCGGGATCGCGGAGTTGGCGCCCGCCGCGACGATGGTGTCGAACGAAGGCCCGGTCGACCCGTGGCCGAGCATGCGGTTCTCGAGGTCACGGGCGACGTCGAGCTCGGTGCGGCCCGGGCGGAGCCCGCCGGCGGACAGCAGGTCCTCCAGCGCCCGGTCGGCCGCCGCGCACGCCTGGCGCAGCGCCTCGATCTCCTGCTCGTCCTTGACCAGCCGCAGCTGCTCGACGAGACCCGGCGTCCGGACCAGCTCGACGCGGTCGAAGCGGACCTTGAGCTCCTCGTGCTGCTCGACACTGACGTGCTGGCTCTCGAAACCGGTCTTGCCGAGCTTCTTCCCGGCCGCCAGATCGGCCAGCTTCGCCGCGCTCGCGCGATCCAGCACCCGTTCGAGGTCGGGCACCTCGGTCGCCGACTGGACCTGGTAGCGGCCGTCGGTGCAGAAGATCGTCTTGTCGTCGCCGCTCTCGTGGACGAGGAGAGCGGCGTTGGACCCGGTGAAGCCGGTCAGGTACCTGATGTTGAGCAGGTCCGTGACCAGCAGCGCGTCCACCCCGGAGTCGGCCAGCAGGGAACGCAGCGCCGCGCGGCGGCGAGAGAAGTATTCACGCACGTCATGGAGTTTAGGGGGTGCGCCGCCGGTTCCACGCGTTTCGCCTGCTGCTTGCGCTCGCTGTGGCGCCTGGTGGTTCCGTGAAGGCCTCCTTGAGGGACTCAGGGTCCCTCAAGGAGGCCTTCACGGACCGGGCAAGGACCCCGTCACCCCAGCCCACACCAAGGTCACAGCGCCGCCGCGTGAAGGCCCCCTTCACGCGCCTGAGCCGAGGGAAGGGGGCCTTCACGCGCATCCATCGTGGCTACTGGTGCGCCTGGGGCGAAGGTGACGGTCACCGATTCCGTGAAGGCCTCCTTCACTACCTTCAGGGTAGGCAAGGAGGCCTTCACGGACCGGGCACGAGTCGCCACCGGCGTAGGCGGCCCCAGTCGCTACTGGCGAGTTAAGCTTCACCAATGGCACCGTGGCTGACTCGTGGACTCGTGATGGCGCTGCTGCACGGCGCGGCCGTCACCGTGCTGGCCAAGTACGAGGTCTTCAACCCCACCGACAAGACCCTCGTCACCTCCCTCGCCCTCGCCGTCCTGGTCGGCGCGGCCGCGGGCTGGGGCGCCGTGGACGCCTGGCAGGGCAAACCCGAACGCGGCAAGAACTGGTTCATCGCGGCGCTGATCGCCGGACCGGTCTCGGGCGTGCTGTACGTGATCGGCCGCGCGGTGTTCGTCGACCAGACCGGCGCTTCCGAGCTCGGCGGCGCGCTCACCGGTGGCGCCGCCTTCTCGGCGCTGCTGGTGCTCATCCCGGCCGGGCTCGGCCTGTTCGTCGGTGGCCGCATCACCAAGACCGGCGACGACGAAGATCAGCCGGCGAGCGAGAAACCGGCCGGGAAGCCGTCCCAGGCCTGATCGCTGATCTCTTCGACGGTCGAGTCGTTCAGTGCCGCCGTCCCCGCGTCCGGCACCGCGTACAGCTTGCCGTCGAGCACCACGCCGAACCCGCGACCGGGCGCGTGCACCGTCTTCGCCCCGGCGCTCAGCCGCGCGGCCTGCGGGAACTTGTCGACGATCTTGAGCCGCTGATCCAGCACCTCGCCCGCGAGCGCCGCCGCCACCGAGCGCCGGTCGACCCGCACCAGCGTGCCGTCGGACACCAGGTCGATGGTCCGCTGCGGCGACGGCATCGCGACGCCTTCGAACGAGGTCCGGACGCGGGCGTCGCCGTCGCACGCCCGCGAACCGCGGACGTCCAGGCCGAAGTGCTTGAGGTCGGTCGGCGCCCCCGCGCCGCCGACGACCGTGGCGCGGACGACGTCGAAGGGCACCCGATCGCAGACGTCGCCCGAGGAGAGCGGCGCGTGCCCGTCGGGCCGCCGGACCAGGCCGGGACCCTCCTTCCAGACGCCGGGGATGATCGACGGCCGATACGGCTGCGCGGAGAAATCCCTGGTCCAGAAGGTGAGCGTGGTGCCGGCGTCGGTCTCGTGCGCGATCACGAAGGCGTCGAGCGCGCCGACCCACATGAGGTCGGTGCTGAATCCGTCGACCAGCGAGCGGGTGCGCGGCGAGATCGTGGTGGGCTTGGCGACGAAGCCCTGCTCCCCGAGCGTCTCCACACCTCGGGTGAACGCCGCGTCCTTGGCGCGGAGCAGGAACTGCCCGGCACCGTTCCACCCGGCGGCCTTGGCCGTGGTGTCGGTGAAGAGCACGTAGAACCAGCCGTCGAGGTACACCGCCGAGGGCTGACCCGCGCCGTAGACGTTCTCGCGGTGGACGTCGTGCGCCGGTCCGATGATCGGCTGCCCGCCCGCCGCACGGGTCCAGTTGAGCCCGTCGGGGCTGGTCGCGAGGCCGATCGAGTTGCCGAGGGCGTGATCACCCGCCGCGCCGGTGTAATACATGTAGTAGGTCGAGCCGACCTTGATCACCGAAGGGTCGCAGGTGTGCATCCCGTCGAAACCGCCGGGCGCCCCGGAGAACACCGCCGCCGGACCGCCGCCGGACGGGCCGGTGAAGGGACCGTCGAGCGAGGGCGACTGCGCGTAGAGGACGTCGTCACCGGGCGGCTGGGCGCTGCCGTACTGGCTGCACCACCACATCTTGAGCTTGCCGCCGTCCCGCATCACGGTGGGGCTGTAGTTGTAGACCGCGTCCTGATCGCCGGCGGCGACCACGCCGCCGCTGGCCCGGGGATCGCTCGTCGCGAGCTCGACGTCCATCGGCCGTGGCTTTTCCTTGGGCGCCTGCTGGGCCCCGCCGATCCCGCCGCCCTTGCCGTCGGCCTGGGATTGCACGTTTCCGTCGCTGCACGCCGCGAGGAGAGCGCCCGCCGCGAGGACGGCCACCACGGCACGGGCGGGTCGCCGACCCCCACGAAAAAGGCGCATGATGGCCGAGTGTAGCGAGGCTTAACCCGGCCGGGTGACGTCAGTACCCGGGAGGGCGACCAGCTCCACCTCGAAGCCATCGGTGTTTTCGAGGTAGGCGGCGTAGTGATGGTCACCGCCCGCATACGGATATCGGTCCGCGAACATCGGCGACCAGCCGTGTTCGACGGCCTTCGAAGCCAGCTCATCCACCCGATCGCGTGACTCGACATGCAGGGCGAGGTGGTTCAGTCCCGGGGCGGTGCGCTCGTGTTCTTCCCCGCTGAGCGCCGGAGAACGCTCGACGACGAGATAGGTCGCGCCGTGCTTCCAGCTGACCCCGGCGGGCCAGCGCTGGAACTCCCGCCAGCCGAGCTCGCCCAGCAGCCAGCCCCAGCTCTCCTCCGCACGGCCGAGATCGGGCACCCACAGCTCGATGTGATGCACGCGGCCGTGATCCGACGGCAGCGCGACGAAGACGCGATGCGGCCCGCTGCCGTAGTGCTCGCCACCGCCGACATCGAGGAAACCCAAGCGCCGCACCAGGTTCTGACTGGCCACATTGGACTCTCCGACCAGCGCCCACACCGACGGCAGGCCGAGCCCGACGAGCCCGTGCGCCAGCAGGGCCTTGGCGGCCTCGGTCGCCAGACCCTGCCCGCCGTGCGCCCGCGACAGGTAGTACCCGAGCTCCGGAACGTCACCGGGAAGCTCCCGCGACGGCCGCAGATGCGCGAGCCCGATCACTTCTCCGTCGCGCTCGATCGCCCAGTGCCCCATGCCCGCCGGGCCGTCGTAGGACAGCCTTCGGCCGACCATCGCGCGGACCAGGTCCGGCTCGGTCAGCGGGGCCGCGAAATGCGCGCTCATCTCCGGGTCGGCGAAGAGCTCGATGATCGCGTCGGTATCGGCTTCGGCCAGCGCGCGCAGCCGGAGCCGCGCGGTCTCCAGCGTGGGAGGGTTGTTCACGCCGCGTTCGCGGCCATCCAGCGCAGGGCCAGCGGGTATCCGTCGACCCCGAGCCCGGCGATCACCGCGGTGGCGATATCCGACAGCACGCTGTGGTGCCGGAACTGCTCGCGTTTGTGCACGTTGGAGATGTGCAGTTCGATCAGCGGCGCCTTGAGCTGGGCGGCGGCGTCGCGGACGGCGATCGAGTAGTGCGTCCACGCGGCGGCGTTGAGCACCACCGGCCAGTCCGCGTCGGCGGCTTCGTGCAGCCAGCCGACCATCTCGCCCTCGTGGTCGGTCTGCCGGACCTCGACGTCGATCCCCAGCTCCTTGCCGGTTTCGACGCAGGTGGAAACCAGATCCGCGTGCGTGGCCGAACCGTAGATCCCTGGCTCGCGCAGGCCGAGCCTGCCGAGGTTGGGGCCGTTGAGGACGAGCACCTTCACAGCAGCACGCTCCCGCCGGACTTGGGTGCTTCGCCCGCCACCACCGAGTACGCCGCGGCGAGCAGCGACGGGTCCGGGCCCTCAAGCCTGCCGGGCTTCGCGAGCCCGTCGAGGACGACGAAACGCAGCACACCCGAACGAGTCTTCTTGTCGCCCTTCATCGTCTCCAACAGCTGCGGGAGCGCGTCGGGGTCGTAGGTGGTCGGCAGACCCAGCAGCTTGAGCACCTTCGAGTGCCGCTCGGCGGTGGCGTCGTCGAGACGGCCGGCCAGCCGCGCGAGTTCGGCGGCGAACACCAGGCCGACACTGACCGCCGCGCCGTGCCGCCACCGGTACCGCTCACGCCGTTCGATGGCGTGGGCGAGCGTGTGCCCGTAGTTGAGGATCTCGCGCAGATCCGATTCGCGCAGATCCGCGGCGACGACGTCGGCCTTGACCTGGATCGAGCGGCGGACCAGTTCGCCGAGGACCTCGCCGGTGGTGTCCAGGGCCGCGGCGGGATCCTGCTCGACTAGTTCGACGATACGCGGATCGGCGATGAACCCGGCCTTGACCACCTCGGCCATTCCGGCGACGAGTTCGTTGGGGGGCAACGTTTCCAGCGTCGCGAGGTCGACGAGGACCGCGCTCGGCTCGTGGAAGACGCCGACCAGGTTCTTGCCTGCCTCGGTGTTGATACCGGTCTTCCCGCCGACGGAGGCGTCGACCATGCCCAGCAGCGTGGTGGGCACGTTGACCAGCCGGACACCGCGCATCCAGGTGGCCGCGACGAACCCGGCGAGGTCGGTCACGGCGCCGCCGCCGAGCCCGACGACCACGCCCTGGCGGTCGAGACCCATGCGGCCGAGGACCTCCCAGCAGAAGCTGGCGACGGTGAGCGCCTTGCCGTCCTCGGCGTCGGGGATCTCGACCCGGTGCGCGTCGATCCCGGCCTCGGCCAGTTCGTCGCGGATGGCCTCGGCGGTGGTCGTCAGCGTCGGCGGGTGGATCAGCGCGACCTTGGAGGCGTCGGCGAGCTGCTCGGTGAGCTCGCCCAGCAGGCCGCGGCCAACGACGACGTCGTAGGGCTTGGCGGTGTTGACGGTGATGCGGACCGGCTCGGTCATCGTTCCCCTCACTTCGGCGGAAGCCGCTTGGCCCTCGCGACCTCGCAGGTGATCTTGCCCTTGACCGGGGTGTCCCCCGGGATCTCTTCGGTCACCTTCTGGCCGGGCGTCATCCGGTTCTTCGCGAACAGCGCCTCACCGGCGGCCTTGCCCTCGGCGTCCTTGATCGCGATGGTGACGGCGTACCGTGCGTCTTCGCCCGCGCTGTTGGTGACCTCGATGGTGATCTTCGGGGTGTAGCTGTCGCTGTCGCATTTGGTGACCTTGACGTCGGCGGAGACATCCGCCTCCGGCGCGGGGCTGGTGGCAGCACTGGTCTGGATGACGTCCGCGCCGGGCGGCTGCCTCTCTTCGCCGCACGCGGTCAGGGTCAAGGCCACGACGGCGAGCAGGACGCCGGCGGTGGTGCGCTTCATGCTCGTTCCTTGCTGATCTCGGTCAGCCCGATGACGGCGGCCTCGACGACCTCGTCCGCGGTCAGCCGGTCGGTCTCGATCTCGAACGTGGCCACCTCGCGGTACACCGGCAGGCGCGCGTCGAGGAGCGCCTTGTAGGTGGCGCGGGGGTTCACCCCGGCCAGCAGCGGGCGCGCGGTCGAGAGCCCGGCGCGCTGGACACCCGCGGCCATCCCCACGTTGAGGAAGATCACGGTGTGCCCGGCCAGCCGTTCGCGGGTGCCCGGCGTGATCGGCGCTCCCCCGCCCAGCGAGAGGACGCCTTCGTGTTCGGCCAGCGCCTTCGCGACCATCTCCTCCTCCAGCGCGCGGAAGGCGGGCTCGCCCTCCTCGGCGAAGATGTCGGTGATCGGCTTGCCCGCGCTCGCGACGATGTCGTCGTCGCTGTCGCGGAAGACGAGACCGAGCCGGGCGGCGAGCGCCGGACCGACCGTGCTCTTGCCCGAGCCCGGCGGCCCGATGATCACCGCGCGAGGAGTCACCAGCGCTCCTCGAGCGCCTTCAGGTAGGCCTCGACGTTGCGCTTGCCCTCGATCAGCGAGTCGCCGCCGAACTTCTCCAGCGCGGCGTCCGCGAGGACCAGTGCCACCACCGACTCCAGCACGACCCCGGCGCGGGGTACCGCGCAGACGTCGGAACGCTGGTGGATGGCCACCGCGGGTTCCCCGGTGGTGACATCCACAGTGGACAGTGCTTTGGGGACGGTCGAGATCGGCTTCATGGCGACGCGCACACGCAGCGGTTCGCCGTTGGTGATGCCGCCTTCGAGCCCGCCCGCGCGGTTGGACCGGCGGGTCACCCCGACCGGACCGGTGCCGCGGTCGATCTCGTCGTGAGCCTGGCTGCCCCAGCGCTTGGCCGTGGTGAAGCCGTCGCCGACCTCCACGCCCTTCATCGCCTGGACACCCATGAGCGCGCCGGCGAGGCGGGCGTCGAGCCTGCGGTCCCAGTGGACGTGCGAGCCGAGGCCTGGCGGCAGGCCGTAGGCGATCACCTCGATCACGCCGCCGACGGTGTCACCCGCCTTCCGCACGGCGTCGACCTCGGCGACCATCGCGTCGGTCCCCTCCTGGCCGAACGCGCGGACCGGGCTCTCGTCGATGGCCGGGAGATCCGACGGCACCGGCAGCGGCCCCTCGGGCGCCGAGGCGCCGCCGATGGACACGACGTGGCTGAGGATCTCGACCCCCAGCAGCTGCTTGAGGTACGCGCGGGCCACCGTGCCGAGCGCCGTGCGGGACGCCGTCTCGCGGGCGCTCGCGCGCTCCAGCACCGGACGGGCCTCGGGGAAGCCGTACTTCTGCATACCGGGCAGGTCGGCGTGGCCGGGCCGGGGACGCGTCAGCGGCTCGTTGCGCGCGAGGCCTTCCAGCTCCTCGGCGGGCACGGGATCGGCCGACATGACCTTCTCCCATTTGGGCCACTCGGCGTTCTCGATCTGGACCGCGACGGGACCACCCTGGGTGAGCCCGTGCCGGACACCGCCGGTGAACTCGATGTGGTCGGTCTCGAAGCCCATCCGGGGGCTGCGGCCGAAGCCGAGCCTCCGGCGCGCGAGCTGCTCGCCCACTTCGGCCGTGGTGACCTCGACCCCGGCGGGCATCCCTTCCAGGATGGCGGCGAGGGCGGGTCCGTGCGATTCCCCTGCGGTTATCCAGCGCAACACCTGACAGATCCTGTCACAACCTCCTCTGAAGTCCCGGTACAGGCCGGGCTATCCAGGACCGGGTCCGGCGAAGACGGCGAGCGCCCACGCCGCGACCAGGAGACCGGGCCCGTGCGGCACCGTGGGATGCCGGGGTCCGCCCACCGCGAGCGCCACGCTCAGTAACGCGGCGGCGACGGCGCCGAGCACGATCGACGGCCAGCCCGTCGCGGCGAGGACCGCGCCGAGACTGCCGGCGAGCTTCACGTCCCCGGCACCGAGCGAGCGTGGCGACACCGCGTGCACGAGCGCGTGCGCCCCGCCGAAGACCAGCGCCCCCAGCACCGCCCGCCACGCGATGGCGGCCCCTCCCCCGTGCGCGGCGATCGCCAGCGAGACGGCCAGCGCCGGGTACGCGGGCAGGGTGAGGATGTCGGGCAGGCGGCGGTACTTCAGGTCGGCGAGCACGAGCGGGACCGCGAAGACGGTCAGGACTGCCGGGACCGCGAGCCACCACGACGGCCAGGCTCCCGACTGGTGCCTGAGGCAGACCGCGACGAGTGCCGCCGCCGTGAGGGCCGCGGCCCACGGCGTGATCGGCGCTCCGGCCCGGCGCAGGCAGGAGCGCGTGGCGAGCGCCGATCCGGCGCCCGCCACCGCGAAGGCGATCGGTGTGAACACAAGATCAAGAGTGCGTCCGGTGGTTCACTGGAGGCAAGATTTTCTTTTCGTGACAGGGACTTTCACGCACTTTCGGCAGGTGGGGCGGGGGTGCGGAAGTCATGAACGGACCGTTCACGTGGCTTTCGCGACACACTGGACCCAATCCGCTCCGCCCCCGGCGCCGAAGACCTGTCATGACACCGGGATCAAGGGTTCATCCGCAACAGCGGGAGACCCGAGGGCGTGCGGATCTCCAGCGCCTTGATGTCCTCGGTGCGCATCGCGGTGCCGACCACGATATGCGCGGTGTCCTTGGGCATCGCGCGCCAGGACGCGAGCTCGCTGGTGCCGCCGTCGGCGCCGACGGCGACCAGGATGTAGTCCCCGGTGCGATTGCCGCCGTAGCTGCACGTCATGTCGACCTTCGTGCCGGTGTCCGTGGCGGACATGGCGACTTCGGCGGTCACCGGGTAGTCGCCGAGCGGGGTCATCGGGTCGCCCGCCGCCGCCATCGGCCCGGTCAGGACGACCACGAGCGCGACGCCGGCGGCGACGGCCACCCCGGCCGCGGTGGTGGTGATCGCCCGTTGGATCCGCCTTCCCCGGCGGACCCGTTTGAGCACGGTCGGCAGCAGGTCCGGCGAGGGCGCCGGTTCGTCCTCCAGCAGCGCGGGAGCGCCCGCCTGGGCGAGCAGCCCGGGGATCCCCGCCAGGTCGCGCACGGACGCCGCGCACCGGTCACAGACGCGAAGGTGTTTCTCGTAGGCGGACCGGTCTTCCGGGGACAACGCCCCGAGCACGTAAGCCGCGTCGTAGGTGGCGAAGGGGTCGGTCATTGAGTCACCCCTCTTTCCTCCAATATCAGCCGCAACGCCCGCAACGCGTAGTGCGTCCGCGACTTGATCGTCCCTTCGGCCACACCCAGCCGCTTCGCAGCGTCGGCGACGGAGTAACCCTGGAAATAACACAGGACGAGGACGTCCCGGTGTCTCGGCGAGAGCTCACCGAGCGCTTCGGCGACCAGCCAGCCCTGGACCGCCCGTTCCGTGCCGTCCGTCACCGCCGTTTCGGGCGGTTGACCGGTCACCACCTCCGGATGCGCCTCGGAGGCCCGCCAGTCGTCGATGGCGATCCGTCTCGCCACGGTGAACAGCCAGCCGCGCGCCGATCCCTCGGACTGGTCGAGCACCTTGGCGTTGCGCCAGGCCCGCAGCAGGGTCTCCTGCACGACGTCCTCCGCGCGGACCCGGTCGCCGCTGGTGAGGTGCAGTGCGTAGGACCAGAGCGCCGCCGCGTGCTCGTCGTGCAAAGCCCGCATCAGCCGGTCCTCCGCGAATTCCTTCACCGATCCGTGCTTTCGCGGTTGAGGAGCAGCGGGAGGGCGAAGACCACGCAAGCCACTTCGGTGATCAGGCCCCACAGCTCGGCCTGGGTGGTGAAGCGCTCCGAGACGCCGAAGAACCCTGTGGTCAGGGAGAGCACGTACGCGCCCAGCGTGGCCAAGCCGAAGCCGATCGCCGCGAGCGCGGGAAGCCAGTGGTGCCAGACCAGGACGGCGATCGCGATGACCACGCCCGCCACGACGTTCACCAGGAAGAGCGGGCCGACCACCTCCGTTTCCGAGGCCCAGTCCTGCCATACGACGTAATGCACCCACGCCGAGCCGAGGAGGCCCGCCGCCACCACGGCCCGCAACAACCACCGGATCATGTCCGTATCTCTTTCCCGCGTGTTCGGTTCCCCTATGCCTTTGAACACGGAAAAGAGGGCCTCTCGGTTCAATCCGGCACCCGATGGCGGGCGAAATTGAACCGGATGGCCGCTCGGGCCGTGTGTATGGGCATGACTGCCGAACTCCACTCCCGCCGCAAGGTCCTGACCACCGGCGCCGCCGTCGCCGGTGCCGCCGCCGGGGCCGTGGTTCTCACGGCCTGCGGAAGCGACAGCCCGCCGTCCGGTTCGACCGCCGCCCCGCCCGCCGCGGCGCCGGGCGAGACTTTGACCGCGCTCTCCGACATCCAGGTCGGCCAGGCGAAGGCCGCCAAGACGGCCGACGGCAAGGACGTCATCGTCACCAGGACCGCCGAAGGCACGGCCGCCGCGTTCAGCGCGATCTGCACACATCAGGGGTGCGCGGTCGTCCCCGAGGGCGCGGAGCTGAAATGTCCCTGCCACAACTCGATCTTCGACGCCGCGACCGGCGCGGTCAAAAAGGGGCCGGCGGACCAGCCGCTGCCCTCGATCGCGGTCAAGGTCACCAACGGCCAGGTCGTCACGGCCTAGAAACGCACGAAGGGTCCCTTTAGGACGTGAATCCGTCCTAAAGGGACCCTTCGCGCGAGCTTTCAGCTGTCCCAGGTGAAAATCGGGTCGCCCGCCTCGACGTCGCCGCCGGTGATCAGTCCCGAAAGGACTTCCGCCTTCGCGTCGAGCGCCACCACGGGCACGATCGGCGAGTAGCCCGCGGCCTTGACAGCGTCGGGGTCCCAGCCGACGACCGGCTGCCCGGCGCGGACGGCCTCACCCTTGACGACGTGGAGGGTGAACCCCTCGCCCTTTTGCTTCACCGTGTCGATCCCCAGGTGGACCAGCACGCCGCGGCCGTCTTCGGTGGCCACCACGAAGGCGTGCGGGTGCAGGGTCACGACCGTCCCGTCCACCGGGGCGACCGCGTCCTGGCGCCCGCCGGCGGGCAGGACCGCGATTCCGGGGCCGACCATCGCCTGCGCGAAGACCGGATCGGGCACTTCGGTCATAGCGGTCGTCTTACCGCTCACCGGGCTGAGGATTTCGAGACTCACAGCAGGTCCTCGATGTCGCTGGCGATCGTGTCGGCCTCGGGCCCCACGATGACCTGGACACCGGCTCCCATCCGCACGACGCCCATCGCTCCGGCGGCCTTCAGCGCCGCTTCGTCGAGCAGGCTCATGTCTTCGAGCTCACAGCGGAGCCGGGTGATGCACCCCTCCACCTCGATGACGTTCTCGGCACCGCCGAGCGCCGCGAGGATCTTTTCCGGCCTGTCATCCGCCATCGCGGTCTCCTTGTTCCCTGTCGGTTTCCCACATGCGAACCAGCTCTACTACGCCGTTCGCCGACTCGCACCCGATCCCTGGCCACGAACGCGTAACGGTGGTTGACACCCGCTCGTGCGACGGAGCATCCTGCCCCATCGGATCATTGGTCTAGACCGGAACGTACCAATCTTCCGGACCAGATGCGAGTACGGGTTACCCAACCGAACAGCCCGAAAGGACGGTGACCGTCATGAGCGCTTCGGCGCAGCTGCCGCCGTCCGACCGTGTGATCAACGGACCGACGCCCAAGCACGCCCAGTTGCGGGAGATTCTGCGCCGCACGGTGGAGCGTGAGCTACCCCCCGGCTCTCCGATCCCCTCGGAACGTGACCTGGCCGAGACCTACCAGGTGTCCAGGCTCACGGTCCGCTCCGCGATCGGCAAGCTGGTCGAAGAAGGACTCTTGTCGCGGGTGCGCGGCAAGGGGACGTTCACCGCCGCGAGGCGGATGGAACTGCAGCTCTACCTGATGTCCTTCACCGAGGACATGCGCCGTCGCGGGATGACCCCGACCACGGAGGTCGTCAAGACCGCCACCGAGGTCCCGCCCGCCCCTTCGGCGCACGCCCTCGGCCTGGCCGCCGGGACCCCGGCGCACCACCTGGTCCGGCTTCGCCGTGCCGACGGGGTGCCGCTGGCGGTCGAACGCGGCTGGTATCACGCGGGCCGGATGCCCGGTCTGCTCGACCTCGATCTCACCCGATCGTTGTACGTCCAACTCGCCCAGTCGTACGACCTGCGCCCGGACCACGCGTGGCAGACGGTCTGGGCCGAATCCGCGGACCGCGAAACGGCACGCCTGCTCGGCATGCGCGCGGGCAGTCCGCTTCTCGTCTTCCGCCGGGTCTCCAGCGTCAACGGGGAGCCGATCGAAGACATGACTTCCTGGTACCGGGGCGATCACTACCAGGTCACCATGCAGCTGGACCGGAACACCCCGGAGTCCGGTCATCATCCTCACTACGGAGGTACCCGATGAGCTCCACCACCGCGGAGGGGGCGAAGAGCAAGGGCAAGGGACTGGCCGGGCTCCAGCGCTTCGGCCGCAGCCTCATGCTCCCCATCGCCGCTCTCCCCGCCGCAGGCCTCCTGTCCAGGCTCGGCCAAGACGACCTGCTCGGCAAAGACGGGCTCGGCTGGGACAAGGTCGCCGCGGTCCTCGGTTCCGCCGGCGACTCCCTCTTCAACTGGTTGCCGCTCCTGTTCGCGGTGGGTATCGCCGTCGGCTTCGCCCGTAAGAGCGACGGTGCCACCGGCCTCGCCGCCGTGGTCGGCTTCTTCGTGTTCACCAGTGTCCTCCGGGTGTTCGCGCCGTTCGCCGATCTTCCCGGCTGGAACCCCGAAAAGCCCGCGGGCCTGATGCTCAACCCGCTCAAGTGGCCCTACAGCGTGCTGGCCGGTGTGATCGTCGGTCTGGTCACCGCGCTGCTGTGGCAGAAGTTCTATCGCATCAAGCTGCCGCCGTACCTGGCCTTCTTCGGCGGCCGCCGGTTCGTGCCGATCATCACCGCCCTGACGCTGATGATCCTCGCGGTGCCGCTGGGCCTGGTCTTCCACTGGGTCAACGACGGCATCCAGGCCGCCGGTGAGGCGGTCACCGGCTCTCCCGTGGTCGGTGGCGGTATCTACGGCATGCTCAACCGCTTGCTGATCCCGGTCGGTCTGCACCAGCTGCTGAACGTGCCGGTGTGGTTCATCTTCGACGGCGGCGATCTGACAGAGTTCTTCAAGGGCGACCCGACCCGCGGCACCTTCATGACCGGGTTCTTCCCGATCTTCATGTTCGCCATCCCGGCCGCGGCGCTGGCGATCTGGCAGACCGCGAAGCCCAGCCAGAAGAAGATCGTCGGCGGTGTGATGATCGCCGGTGCGCTGACCTCGTTCCTGACCGGTGTCACCGAGCCCGTCGAGTTCTCGTTCATGTTCGTGGCGTGGCCGCTGTACCTGATCCACGCGGTACTGACCGGTACCTCGCTGGCGCTGGTGAACGCGCTCGACATCCACCTCGGGTTCTCCTTCTCCGCCGGTGCGATCGACTTCGCGCTCAACAGCACCCACCCGGCGGCGAGCAAGGCATGGCTGCTCATCCCGATCGGCCTGGCCTACGGAGTCATCTACTACGTGGTGTTCCGCTTCGTGATCAAGAAGTGGAACCTGCGGACCCCCGGCCGCGAGGACGACTCGATCGAGGCCGACCTCGAAGCCACCGCGGCCAAGCCCGCAAAGTAGTTTCAGCTCAGCAGAAGCAAAGGCACGAAAGGGAAAGAACATGCCGGAGAAACGCGTCACCGTGGCCAGCAAGGTGGGCCTGCACGCCAGGCCCGCGGCGACGGTCGCCAAGGCGGCCGCGGCGCAACCCGTCGCGGTGCGGATCGCCAAGGCGGGCGGTGACCCGGTCGCGGCCGGCAGCGTGCTGAACCTGATGACGCTCGCCGCCGGCTACGGCGACGAGGTCATCATCAGTGCCGAGGGTGAAGGGGCCGAGGCGGCCGTCGACGCCATCGCCGAGCTGGTGGCGACCGACCTCGACGCCTGATCCCCATCCCTGCGAAGCCCGGGCCGCCCCGACCGGCCCGGGCTTCGTAGGGTGTGGGCATGGAAAGCGTGCGTGGGATCGAACAGTGGCCGGTGGACAACGCCGCCACGGCCGTGGTGACCGCCGCCGGTGACGTGCTGGGCACGCACGGCGACACGACGAAGGTGTACCGGCTGGCGTCGGTGACCAAACCGCTCACGGCTTACACCGCGCTGATCGCCATCGAAGAGGGCGTCGTCGAACTCGACACCCCCGCCGGGCCGGAAGGCTCCACGATCCGGCATCTGCTCGCGCACACCTCGGGCCTGGCCTTCAACGAGCACAAGGCGATGGCCGCGCCCGGCAACCGGCGCCTGTACTCCAACGCCGGATTCGAACAGCTCGCCGACGCGCTCACCGAGCATTCCGGCATCCCCTTCGCCGACTATCAGGCGGAGGCACTCTTCCAGCCGCTGGACATGAAGGCGACCAAGCTGACCGGATCCCCCGCTTCGGGCGCGGAGTCCACTGTGGACAACCTGGTCGCGTTCGCCGCCGAACTGCAGGCACCGAAGCTGATCGCCGCCGAAACGGTGCGCGAGGCGACTTCCGTGGTCTTCCCCGGGCTTTCCGGTGTCCTGCCCGGCTTCGGCCACCAGAAGCCGAACGACTGGGGCCTCGGCTTCGAGATCCGGGACCACAAGAGTCCACATTGGACAGGCTCGTCGAGCTCGCCGCGGACTTTCGGCCACTTCGGGCAGTCCGGCACCTTCCTCTGGGTCGATCCCGACGCGGGCGCCGCCTGTGTCGCGCTCACCGACCGCGCCTTCGGCCCGTGGGCGGCCGAGGTCTGGCCGCCCTACACCGACGCCGTACTGGCCGAGCTGGGCAAACGCGGTTAGGGCCAAGGGCGTCTTAGGTACCTCTGGATTCCGGCTGCGGCTCGCCACATTCACCCCATACGCCCCAGCAGCCACAGCGGTCACAACTGCCGCGCGTGAAGACCTTCGCAAGTACATGAAGGCCCCCATCCTTGCGCCTAAGTACAGGAAGGGGGCCTTCATGTACCTAGGCGGCCCACCGGGTCAGGAAGCCACACGAAACCCGGCCATCACTCGAATGAGTGACGTGACCGAGGTTGCATCACGCAATGGCCACGATGCCTTGTCAGCCCATTAGGTGAGCTTTACCTTAGCCGCGGCACAACCGTGGGGGCTGACCGAAGGAGGACCCCGTGGCTGTGGGCCGAGTAGCCGTCGTTCTGTTCATCGCGGCGATGCTGACGACTTCCGTCGCCGCCTGCGACAGCGCGGAGGAATCCGACGCGCTGGTGATCTACTCCGGACGCAACAAGGAACTCGTCGGCGGGCTCCTCGACCGGCTGAAGCAGGCCACCGGGACCCCGGTCGAAGTGCGCTACGGCGGCAGCGGGGAGATGGCCGCGCAGCTGCTCGAAGAGGGTGAGCGGACCCAGGCGGACGTCTTCTTCGCCCAGGACGCCGGAGCACTCGGCGCGGTCGCGGGCCAGGGCAGGCTCTCGCCTCTCCCTTCAGACGTCCTGGACCTGGTGCCCGCCGGGTATCGCGCCGACGACGGCCGCTGGGTCGCCACCTCGGCCCGGGTCCGGGTGGTCGCCTACGACCCCCGCGCGGTCACCGAAGCCGACCTGCCGAAGAGCCTCGACGACATCGTCGACCCGAAGTGGAAAGGCCGGCTGGGGTTCGCCCCGACCAACGGTTCCTGGCAGGCGTTCGTGACCTCGGTCCGGGTCCTCAAGGGCGAGGACTTCGCCCGCGACTGGCTGCGCCGGTTCGCCGCGAACGAACCGAAGCGGTTCGACAACAACGTCGCGATCCTCAACGCCGTCAACGACGGCCAGCTGCCCGCCGGGTTGATCAACCACTACTACTGGCACGCCAAGGTCGCCGAGGCGGGCGCCGGCGCGGTGCGGGCGAAACTGCACTACGTCCATGGCGGCGACCCTCTCGGGCTGGTGAACGTCGCCGGGGCCGGTGTCGTGGAAGGGACCGACCGGAAGGACGCCGCGCTGAAGGCCGTCCGGTTCCTGCTTTCCGAGGAGGCGCAGCGGCACTTCGCCGACGTCACCGCGGAGTACCCGGTCGTCTCGACGGTGCAGGCGTCGAAGCACCGGCTTCCTCCGCTCACCGAGCTGCACGGTCCCGACATCGATCTCTCCAAACTGTCGTCGCTTCAGCAGACCGTCGCGCTGCTTCAGGAAACGGGATTGTCCTGAAAGGCGTCTTCCGAGCCGCCCCCGCACTGACGACGCTCGGTGTCCTGGTCGCGGCCGCGGCGGTGACGCCGCTCGGCTACCTCGCGGTCCGCTCGTTCGACCGCGGGGCGGGCGAGGTATGGCGCGTCCTGTGGCGGTCCCGCACCTGGGACCTCGCCGTGCGCAGTGTCGCGCTGGCGGTCGCGGTCACCGCGGCCTGCCTGGTACTCGGCGTGCTCACCGCGTGGCTCGTCGTGCGCAGCGATCTGCCGGGGCGCCGGTTCGCCGGGATCCTCCTGGTGCTGCCGCTGGCCGTGCCGTCGTACGTCGCCGGGTTCACCTGGCTGGCGCTCGCCCCCGGGCTGACCGGTTTCCAGGGCGCGTTCCTGGTGCTGACGCTGGTGTCGTACCCGTATGTACTGCTTCCCGTCGCGGCGGCGCTGCGCACCGCGGATCTGGCGGTCGAAGAGGTCGCGCGGTCGCTGGGCCGCACGAGCACACGGACGTTCTTCTCGGTGACCCTGCGGCAGATCCGGCCCGCGGCCACCGCGGGCGGGCTGCTGGTCGCGCTGTACGTGCTGAGCGACTTCGGCGCGGTCTCGCTGATGCGGTTCGAGGCGTTCACCCTCGGCATCTACACCAGCTATCGCGGGACCTTCGACCGGACGCCCGCCGCCATCCTCGGCTGCGTCCTGGTCGTCCTCGCGATCCTGCTGACCGTCGGCGAACGGCGCGCGCGGGGCGCCACCGGCGGCCGAGGGGAACGCGAACCCGTTCGCGTTCCCCTCGGCGGGGCGAAGATCCCGGCGGTGGCCGGGACGGCGGCGGTGCTCCTGCTCGCCCTCGGCGTGCCGGTGGCCAGCCTCGTCCGGTGGCTGGTCGCGGGAAGTTCGGCCGCGGGCGGCGATCTGCTCTCGACGACCGGGAACACCGTGGCGGTGGCGGCCTTCGGCGCGCTCCTCACCGTCTTGTTCGCCCTTCCGGTCGGGATCCTCGCGGCACGGCACCGGGGACCGCTCGTCCGCGGGATGGAACTGGTGAGCTTCGCCGGGCACGCGCTGCCGGGTATCACGGTCGGGCTCGCGCTGGTGTTCTTCGGGATCCGCGTGCTGCCGGAGCTTTATCAGACGACGTCGATGCTGGCCTTCGCCTACGCGGTGCTCTTCCTTCCGCTGGCGGTGAGCGCGGTGCGGACCGCCGTCGCGCACGCGCCACCGGTACTGGAAGACGTCTCACGCTCGCTCGGGAAGGGCCGCACGGCCACCCGGCTGCGGGTCACCGTGCCGCTGGCGGCTCCGGGCATCTTGGCCGGCGCGGCGCTCGTCTTCCTCACCTGCGCCAAGGAACTGCCCGCGACCCTGCTGCTCCGGCCGACCGGGGTGGACACGCTGGCCACCGAACTGTGGACGAAGACCGAGATCGGCGCCTACGCCGCGGCCGCGCCCTACGCGGCGGTCCTGCTGGTGGTGGCGGCCATCCCGGCCGTCGTCCTCGACCGGTTCCTGCGAGGAGTGACGCGATGAGCGGCTTGGACGTGAAAGGCCTGATCGCCGGGTACGGACCGGAACCGGTGCTGCGCGGGCTGGATCTGCGGGTTCCCGAGGGCGGGCTCGTGGCCGTGCTCGGGCCGTCCGGCTGCGGGAAGACGACTCTGCTGCGGGTGCTCGCCGGATTCCACCCGGTCCGCGACGGCGAGGTCCGCCTCGGCGGCAGGCTGCTCGCCGGCGGATCCACGCATGTGCCGCCCGAACGACGCGGCATCGGGATCGTGCCGCAGGAGGGCGCCCTGTTCCCGCATCTGAACGTCGCGGGCAACGTGGGTTTCGGGTTGTCGCGCGCCGGACGACGCGATGGCCGGATCGGCGAACTCCTCGATCTGGTCGGGCTTTCCGGTTACGCCGCGCGGAAACCCGGCGAACTGTCCGGCGGGCAGCAACGCCGGGTCGCGCTCGCCCGCGCGCTCGCGCCACGGCCGGGTGTCGTGCTGATGGACGAGCCGTTCTCCTCACTCGACGCGAGCCTGCGCGACGAACTCCGGGTGGACGTCCGCGCGGCGCTGCGCGCGTTCGGCGCGACGGCGTTGCTCGTGACGCACGACCAGGAGGAGGCGCTCGGCATGGCCGACCTGGTCGCGGTGCTGCGCGACGGTGTCGTCGCGCAACTCGGGACACCACAAGAGATCTACGCCCGGCCCGCCGATCTCGGTGTCGCGCTCTTCGTCGGGGAGGCGGTCACTTTTCCCGGTCACGCGGAAAACGGGACAGTGGAGACCCCGATGGGCAGGCTTCCCGTCCAGGGCTCCGGCAGCGGCACCGTCCTGCTGCGCCCGGAACAACTGCACGTCGACGCCGGCGGCGTACCGGCCACTGTGGACGATGTCCTGTTCCACGGGCACGACGCGACCGTGTTGCTGCGGCTCGCCGGCGGCGAGCGGGTGCGCCAACGTGTCCAAGGGCCGCTCGGGATCTCCCCCGGCGACGAGGTCCGCGTGCGCGTGTCCGGCCCTGCCTTGTTCTTCGCCGGGGAACCGGCATGACCAGGGCGGCCGGCCTCGGCTTCCTCGGCGATCTGGCGGTCCATGGCGACCGGACCGCGTTGATCGCCCCGGACGGCTCGGCGCTGACCTATCGGGAACTGGACCAGCGAGTGTCCACTGTGGCCGATCGGCTCGGCCCGGTTCGCAGGCTGGTGTTGCTGGCCGCCGCCAACGACGTCGACTCCCTGGTGGGCTACCTGGCGGCGCTCCGCGGCGGGCATCCCGTGCTGCTGGTCCCCCGCGGCCAGGCGGGCACGCTGATCGAGGGCTACGACCCGGACGTCGTCATCGACGGCGGCCTGACCGAACGGCGGCCGGGCACCGTGCACGAACTGCATCCCGAGCTGGCCTTGCTGCTTTCCACGTCGGGATCCACCGGTTCCCCCAAGCTGGTGCGCCTGTCGGCCGAAAACCTGCGGGCCAACGCCGCCGCCATCGCCGAGTACCTCGGCATCCGGGCCGACGACCGCGCCGTCGCCGCGCTGCCGTTGTCCTACTGCTACGGGCTTTCCGTGGTGAACAGCAACCTCCTGCGCGGCGCGTGCCTGCTGCTGACCGAGCGGTCCGTACTCGACCCCGCGTTCTGGACACTGGTGAAGGAACGGCGCGCGACGAGCCTGCACGGTGTCCCGCACACGTTCGCCCTGCTCGACCGGGCCGGGTTCGCCAGGCTCGAACTGCCCGATATCCGCTATGTCACGCAGGCGGGCGGCCGGCTCGATCCCGCGAAGGTGGCCGAGTACGCCGAACTCGGGCGGCGGCGCGGCTGGCGGTTCTTCGTGATGTACGGCCAGACCGAGGCCACCGCCCGGATGGCCTATCTGCCGCCGGACCTGGCGAGCGCGCACCCCACCGCGATCGGCCTGCCTGTTCCGGGCGGCGATTTCGACCTCGCCGAAGACGGGGAGCTGATCTATCGCGGCCCGAACGTGATGCTCGGCTACGCGCATACCCCGGCGGACCTGGCCTTGGGCCGGACCGTCCACGAACTCCCGACCGGCGACCTCGGACGGCGGAACCCGGCCGGACTGTACGAGGTGACCGGCCGCAAGAGCCGGTTCGTCAAGCCGTTCGGGCTGCGCGTCGACCTCGACCGGGTGGAACGCCTCCTCGCCGAAGCCGGGATCGAGGCGGTGTGCGCGGGTGACGACACCCGGGTGGTGATCGCCGTCCACCGGTCCGCCGAGCGGGCCGCCGCCCTCGTCCGCGCCCGGTTCGGCCTGCCGCCGTCCTGCGTCGTCGTCCGCCGTATGCCTGATTTCCCGTTGCTGCCCAACGGAAAACCCGACTATCCGGCCATCGCCGCGATCGGCGAACCGGCAAGCGCGGCCCCGGGATCCGTACGCCAGGCGTTCGCCGCCGTCTTCGGTCGCCGCGACATTCCCGGCGACGCGACCTTCGTCGGGCTGGGCGGCGATTCCCTCTCCTACGTCAGGATGTCGATCGCGCTGGAACGCCTGCTCGGACGGCTTCCCGACGACTGGCCCGCCACACCGGTCTCGGAACTCGAGCGCTTGCGCACGACACCCTCGCGGTGGGCGACCCTGGAGACCAACGTCCTCCTTCGCGCACTGGCGATCGTCTTCATCGTGAGCACGCACATGGAGCTGTTCACCGTTCACGGCGGCGCGCATCTGCTCCTGATCGTGGCGGGCTGGAACTTCGCCCGTTTCGTGCTGCCCGGCCCGGCGACGCGGATCGCTCGCGCCGCGCTGCCGATCGCCGTGCCCGCGATCGCCTGGCTCGGCTACCGGCTCGCCGTCACCGACGACGTGACGTGGACGAATGTGCTGCTGATCAACAACTTCACGCTCACCGGGGCATACGGGTACTGGTTCGTCGAAGTCCTCGTGCACGCGTTCCTGGCGCTGTCACTGGTGTTCGCGATCCCGGCCGTACGCCGTGCCGAGCGGGAGCACGGGTTCGCCACGGCGTTGGTCGCGCTCGGCGCCGGTCTCCTGCTCCGGGTGAGTCTCGGCGAGGCGCCGTCGTTCCCCGAACTGCACTGGACGACGCTCGGTACGGTCTGGTTCTTCGCGCTCGGCTGGCTCGCCCACAAGGCGCGCACGGGCACGCAGCGGGCCGTCGTGCTGGCGTTCGGTTTCCTGCTCGTCCCGGGGATGGTCGGCGACCCGCTGTGGGAGGCCGTGGTGCTGGGCGGGCTGGTGCTGGTGCTGCTCCAGCTCCGCGTTCCGGTGCCGGGGGTGGCGGTCGGCGCACTCGGGCTGATCGCGAGCGCGTCGCTCTACGTCTACCTGACACATTGGACGGTCTTCCCCGCCCTGCTCCCGTACCTTCCGGCGCCCGTCGTGCTGGCGCTCAGCCTGGCGGCGGGCACCGCCGTGTGGTGGACCGTGCAGCTCGTCACGCGCCGGGTGCGGCTCTACTCCATGACGCGGATCGGCGAACCCGCCTGGAAGGCCGCGATGTCCTCGACCGCGTCGCGGTAGAAGATCTCGTAGGCCTCCCGGGTGACGTAGCCGATGTGCGGGGTGAGCACGACGTTGTCCAGCGTCCGCAACGGATGCTCCGACGGCAACGGCTCCACGTCGTAGACGTCCAGCGCGGCGACCGCGATCTCCCTGCGGCGCAAGGCGTCCACCAGCGCGGCTTCGTCCACGATCGGCCCGCGCGAAGTGTTGACCAGCATCGCCGTCGGCTTCATCGCGGCGAGTTCGGGCGCGCCGACCAGCCCGCGGCTGCGGCCGCTGAGCACCAAGTGGACCGACAGGACGTCCGCGCGGGCGAACAGTTCGTCCTTCGACACCGCGATCACCCCGTGCGGGTCCGCCTTCTCCTGGGTCAGGTTCTGGCTCCAGGCGATGGTCTCCATGCCGAACGCCTGGCCGATCTTGGCCGCGCCGGCCCCGAGCCTGCCGAGCCCGAGCAGCCCGAGCGTCTTGCCGGACAGGATCGTGCCGACGGTGGTCTGCCAGCCGCCTTCGCGCATGTTCCGCGACTCCACCGGCACGTTCCGGGCGGCGGCGAGGATGAGCGCCCAGGTGTGCTCGGCCGCCGGGGCCGCGATGTACCCGGTGGACGAGACGACCACGCCGTTGCGCCGGGCGGCGGCCACGTCGATCGCGGCGTTGCGGTGACCGGTGCTCACCAGCAGCCTGAGCGCGGGCAGCCGGTCGAGGACTTCGGCGGGGAAGCGCGTGCGTTCGCGCATCGCCACCACGACCTCGAAGTCGCGCAGGCGGCCCACCACGTCGGCGGGATCCGCGAACGGCTTCGTGAACACCTCGATCTCGGCGCCGAGGGAGCCCCAGTCCCCGAAACCGAGCGCCACTTCCTGGTAGTCGTCGAGAATCGCGATCTTCATGGCCCCCAGGCTAGAGTCGGCACCGAAGCCATGCCTGGGGAGGCCACCGTGATCCTGGAAATCCGCACCTACCGGTTGAAGCCGGGGACGAGCGGGGAATTCCTCCGTGTGATGACCGAAGAGTCCGTTCCCCTGCTGGAGCGCGCGGGCCTGCGGGTCGTCGACTTCGGACGTTCGCTGGTCGCCGAGGACGGACACGAAGAGGCGTACCTGATCCGCGCATTCAGCTCTCTCGAAGAACACGAACGGCAAGAACGCGAGTTCTATGAGAGCGAGGCCTGGCTGACGGGCCCGCGCGAGGCGATCGTCTCGCGGATCGAGAGCTACCACACGATCGCCGTCGAGACCTCCGAAGAGGCGGTCAAGGCGCTCGAACGACGGTGAGCCGGAGACGAGGAGCAGGGATGCACGAAGGCGAGATCCTGGCCTGGACCGAGACCGAACGGCTGAGTTTCGCGGATCTGCTGGAGGGCCTCGCCGAGCAGGACTGGTCGGCGAAGACCCTGTGTACGGAGTGGACGGTCCACGCGATGGCGGGCCATCTCGCGCAGACCACCAGGAACCGGCTCAAGGACACCCTCGTCGGCATCGTGAAGGCCAAAGGCGACTGGGATCGGATGAACACCGGCCAGGCCATCGCCTACGGTGCCCGGTTCTCCCCCGCCGAACTCGTCGCCCAGATCCGCGAGGACGCCGCCTCACCGCGCCGCTCGCCCGGCGCCAAACCGATCGACCCGCTCGCCGACGTGCTCATCCACGGCCAGGATGTCGCCCGCCCGCTCGGTATCGCGCGGCCGATGCCGGAGGAGCCCGCCATCGCGGCGCTGGAGCATCTGCTCGTCAGCCCGTTCTGGGGCGCGAAGAAACGCTGCAAGGGTCTCCGGCTGATCGCCACGGACGCCGATTGGACCGGCGGAACGGGCCCCGAGGAGGTACGGGGCCCGCTCGTCGATCTGCTGCTGTCCGTGAGCGGCCGGAGCACCGGGCTGGCCACCCTGACCGGCCCGGGCGCGGCGCTGCTCGGCGCCCGCTGAGACCTACCAGCGCGGGACGAACACGTCGACGCGCACCAGGTGGTGGTCCGAGGCGTCGTTGAGCCTGGCCAGCGGTGATTCGGGCAGCGGCCAGAAGACCTCGGCACGCCAGGGGAACAGGCCCTTCGACGGCAGGACGTAGTCGATCCGCAGGTTCCCCGGCGCCTTGTCGTTGAAGTCGCCGGTGTCGAGGTACGGGTCGCCCTTCTGGCCGATGTTGGCGCCCGCCTGGTCCTGAGCGGCCCGTACGCCGCCTTCGCTGCCCGGCCGGGTCTCGATGACGCGCGGCGCGTTCAGCAGGCGTGAGATGGCGCCTGGGACGCTGTCGCCGTCGAGCGGGTCGGAGTTCTGGTCGCCGGCGATGACGAACTTCTCGTGTGCGCCCAGCCCGCCGCGGCGGCCGAGGTCGTCGTGGATGTAGCGGCCCTTGCCCGGGGTCACGTAATCCGCCCAGAAACGGATCTCGTCGTGGTTGCGGGTGCCGTTGCGGTCCTCAGGACCGTCGAAGGTGGGCGGGGTCGGATGCGACGCCAGGAAGTGCACGGTCGAGCGGCCGACGCGGATCGGAACGTCCCAATGGGACTTCGACGACAGGCGCAGCACGTCGAGCGCCTGCGGCGAGTACCAGTCGTTCGGCGCCGACGTGGCCGGGTCGTCCGGCAGCAACGCGCCCGGCATGTCCTTCCAGAGGAACTTCTGGAAGGTTCGCACGCTTTTGGTGTCGATCGGGTACTTGGACAGCACGAGCATGCCGTACTGGCCCTCGAAGAGTCCGAAGCCGTGCGCGTCGCCGCCGCCGCCGATCTGGCCGTTGCGGTCGAGGTCGAAGCCGGTCGCGACGCCGGTGTTCGAAGGCGCGGTGAAGGCGTACGGGTAGTCGATCGGGGCGGCGCCGTTCTGGCCGCGCTTCAGGTAGTTCTCGCGGAACAGGTCCGCGGCGCGGTTGCCGGGCACGTAGTCGAACTCGTTGATCAGCAGCACGTCGGGCCGGTTGCGCTGGATCACCTCGGCGACCTGGTTCGCCTGCGCGTTGCCCGGCTGCGACAGGTCGGTCACGAGCTGACCGGCGGCCCCGCGGTTGAGCGAAGCGTTGAAGGTCGCGAAGCGGACGTTCTGCCCGGCGGCGGCTTCCGCCGGTGTGGCGGCCGGCAGCGTGCCGGCCAGCAAGGCGCCCGAGGTGAGCACGGCGGCGATGCGTTTCACGGTCTTGAACTCCCCGTTTGTGCTTTGAAGACCACAGTTCGAGGCGACCTTACGCATCCATCGTGGCCGCTGGGGTGAGGTTCAGGTGAACAGCATCTCTTGAACGCGTTCAAAATCTGGGCTACGGTACTTCTTGAACACGTTCAAAAGGAGGTCCCCATGCAACCCGTAGTCGTGGCCTACGCCCTCTACCTGGTCATCACCGTGCCGTTGACCGTGCTGGTCGCCCGCACGCTGAGCAGGCACGGCAAGACGTTCCTGGAAGACGTCTTCCAGGACAAACAAGCGCTGGCGCATTCGGTCAACCAACTGCTCGTCGTCGGGTTCTACCTGGTCAGCCTGGGTTTCGTGACCCTGTTCCTGACCAGCGACGACACCGTCCTCGACGCGCGCGACGTCTTCGAGATGCTGTCGGTCAAGGTCGGCACCGTGGCACTCGTGCTCGGCGTGATGCACGTCGGGAACGTGCTGGTGTTCAACGGAATCCGGCGCAAGCACCTCAGCCACGCCACCGCGCGGCCCGCGCCGGTGCCGCCGCCCTACCCAGGCAACCCGGCGCCCGTTCCACACCCGGCGCCCTGACCGGATAACGTGCAGTGGTGGCGAAGAGTGAGGAAACCAGGTCACTGATCGTGGCGACCGCGTTACGGCTGTTCGCCGAGAACGGCTACGACCGCACGACCATGCGGGCCATCGCCGCCGAAGCGGGCGTGTCGGTCGGGAACGCCTACTACTACTTCGCCTCGAAAGACCAGCTGATCCAGGGTTTCTACGACGAGATCGCCAACGCGCACCTGACGAAGGCGCGCGAGACGATCGAAGGTGAGCGGGACTTCAGCGCGCGGCTCAAGACCGTCCTGCTCACCTGGCTCGACGTCGCCGAGCCGTACCACCGCTTCGGCAAGCAGCTTTTCGTCAACGCCGCCGACCCGGACTCGCCGCTGAGCCCGTTCAGCGAGGAGTCTTCGCCCGCACGGGACGCCTCCGTCGGCCTGATGCGCGAGGTCATCGCCGACTCCGACGTCAAACTCGACCCGGACCTGCGCGACGACCTGCCCGATCTGCTGTGGCTGTATCAGATGGGGGTCGTCCTGTTCTGGGTCCACGACCGGTCCGCCGGCCAGAAACGCAGCCGGATCCTGGTGGAGCGGACGGTGCCGCTGATCGCGCGATTGGTGGGGCTTTCGCGGTTGCGGGTGCTGCGGCCGGTCAGCCGGGAGATCGTTTCCCTGATCCGGGACCTCTCGAAGCGGGACGACGACGCTTGACGCGCGTTTAGTCCTCTGAATGCGTTGACGCATCCAGAGGACTAAACGCGGCGTGGGTCAGGACTCCCGGACGGTCCGGAAGTACAGGAACCGCGGCTCGGTCCGCAGCTTCGCGTACCACCGCGGGTCCGATTCGGCGATCGCCTCGTCCGGCATCGGCTCGACCAGCCTGTCGACGGCGAACCCGGCGTCCCGCACCGCGCCGAACGTCCAGCTCAACGGCCGCCGGTAGAAGTGGACCTTCTGCCCGGCCGGGAACTCGTCTTCCAGCAGTTCGAGCTGGAAGTAGTTCCGCTTGTCGAACCACCGCCAATCCTCGCCCGGATGATGCACAGAGAACACCAGGAGCCCGCCCGGTTTGAGCACCCGCCGGAACTCCGCGAGCGCCGGGCCCCACTCCTTCAGATAGTGCAGCACCAGCGACGCCGTGATGACGTCGATCGAAGCGTCCTCCACAAAGGACAGCGGCCGCGAAACGTCGGCCGTCTCGAACTTCGCGACGTCCCCGAACTTCTCCCTGGCGACGGCGACCATGCCCTCGCTGGCGTCGACGCCGAGGACGTCCGCGCCCTTCGCGGCGAGCAGGGCGCTCAGGTGTCCCGCCGCGCTGCCGACGTCCAGCACCCGTTTACCCGCCACGTCCCCGGCCAGCTCCACGATGGCGGGACGGTCGTAGTGGGCGTTGGTGCTGCTGGTTTCGGCGTGCGCCGCGTAGAGCCGCGCGAAACCGTCGTACTGGGCGGCACGCGCCCGTTCGATGATCTCGTCGATCACCTCGTTCTTCGCGTCGGCGTAGTGCTGGATGTACTTCCAGGTGCGCGATGCCAGTTCGCGTTTCTTGGCCTCGTAGAGCTTCAGTTCGTCCTCGTGCGCGATGAGACGGTCGCGGAAGAGGCGGTAGCGCTCGGTCTGGCCGTTGTCCGGCGAGTAGACGTGCAGGTTGACGTTCGTGTCCGGGCCTTTGAAGCAGCGGTGCTTCTCCCAGTCCGGCTCGCGGATGACGAGCTTGTAGCCCTCGGCCTCCAACTGCGGCACGTAGGCGGCTTCGTCGTCCGAATCCGCGACGATCAGCATGATGTCGATGATCGGTTTCGCGCAGAGTCCCGGCACCGACGTGGAGCCGACGTGCTCCAGGACCAGTGCGCGTTCCCCCAGGATCCCCCTGATGCGCTTGGCTTCCCGGTCGAACAGCTCAGGCCACTCCGGGTCGTATTCGGCCAGGGTGACGGTGGAGTTCAGTACCGGAGCCTCATCGACCCACGAGTTGTTGATGTCTTCTTCGGTGTAGTCGTCTCGATCGGGTTTAGGCATCGACCCCTTGTTCCTTCCTCAAGGCAGTCGGCCAGATTATCGAATCCGGGAGATCTTGTCAGGCGTTTTCACCGAAGAAGGTTTCGCTCACCGGTCCGTGAAGACCTCCCACGTCTGAGCAGGGCATATGCGAAGCGTCGAGGGCCGATCGTCCGGCGCGCCATCTGTCCATAAAGGACAACCTCTGGGTGGAATTTCTGTTTAGCGCCGGCTTGAGCGGTTTCGTTGCTGTTGTGCGTGGGCTGAAGGCATGCCAAGTCCGTGAAGGCCTCCTTGCCAACCCTGAGGGTAGTGAAGGAGGCCTTCACTACCCGCCAAGCCGTGCAACCTGGCCACCGGGAGATCTTGTCAGCCGATCGGCAGAGAAAGAATCCCGCCGGTCGCCTCACGCAGGGCGTCCCGCATCTCCGCCCGCGGCGCGGGCTGTCCGGTGAAGTACTCGGACTGCCCGAAAGCCTGATGCAGCAACATGTCCAGCCCGGTCGCGAGCCGCCCGCCCCGCTCGGCGACGGCTTCGGCGAGCGCGGTCGGCCAGGGGTGGTAGATGACGTCGAGGACGCATCCGATCCTGGACAGCTCCGCCAGATGCGGCCGGACGGCGTCCGGGGGCACGGTGTTCACCAGCACCGCGGAGCCGTCCGCGAGCTTCCCGAAGCCGGCGTCGGCCCAGCGCAGGACCTCGACGTCGAGCCCGGCCCGCTGAGCCGCCTCGACCGTTTCCGTCGCCCGCGCCGGATCCCGCACGACGAGCCGGACCGTCCGCACGCCGAGCGAGGCCAGCCCGACGACGGCCGCGGCGGCCGTCCCGCCCGCGCCGAGGACGACGGCGGCGTCGTCGGCACCGGGCGAGTACTCCCCCGCGATCCGCAGCGCCTCGGTGACGCCGTCGACGTCGGTGCAGTCCGCCAGCCAGCCGGTTTCCCGGCGCACCAGCGTGTTCGCCGCGCCGACGGCGGCCGCGCGCGGCGTGACCTCGCCGGCGTACTCCAGCGCGGCCCGTTTGCCGGGCATGGTCACCGAAAGCCCGGTCCACTCCGGACCGAGACCGTCGACGAACGCGGGCAGGCCAGGGCCGTCCATCTCGACCCGCTCGTAGGTCCAGCCGTCCAGGCCCAGCGCGCGGAAGGCGGCGCCGTGCAGGACGGGCGAGAGCGAGTGTTCGACCGGTTTCCCGAGGATCGCGGCCTTGCGGTCAGATGACACCACGCCTCACCGCGTCATCTCGGTTCTTCCGGTGGTCCTCGAAGGTCACCGCGAAGCAGGAGAGTCCGTTCTTCTCGCATTTGACGAAGAACAGCCACTCCCCCGCCGTCGGCTTCAACGCGGCCTGGATCGCCTCCGCGCTCGGCACCGCGATCGGGGTCGGGGTCAGGCCCACCGACTTGTAGGTGTTGTAGGCGCCCGCTTTTTCCCGTTCTTCGGGTTTGGTGAGCAGGGTCGGCCGGTCGAGGACGTAGTTGACCGTCGAGTCCATCTCAAGCCGCATCTTCTCGTCGATCCGGTTGTAGATGACCCGCGAGATCTTCCCGAAGTCGGCCTTCACCGCCTCGCGTTCGATGATCGACGCGATGATCAGCGTCTCGTACGGCGACTTGCCCTCGCCCTTCGACTGCTCGCTCAGCCCGGCGTTGAGGATACGGTCCGCCGACGTCTTGACGACGAAGGTGAGCAGTTCTTCGGCCGTCCAGCCGGGCTTGATGTTGTAGATGCCCGGTGCGATCAGCCCTTCGAGGCGGCGGTCCTTGTGCTCGGCCTTCGTGGCGGGCTCGACGGCCCACGCCGGGACGCCCAGTTTCGCCAGATCCGCGGTCTCGATCGTCTTGCGCAGTTCCTCGACCGGGAGACAGGTGCTCTTGCCGTTCAGGTCGGCGCAGGAAGCCTTGGACAGCAACGTGTACACCCCGGGCGTCACCTTGCCGTCGGGCTGGGTGATGTCGTGGAACTGGGTGTACGGCCGGATCTCGACCTGGCCGACCTTCGACGCGGGGGCGATCATCTTCTCGACCGCGCTGGCACCGGACATCTTCGTCTTCATGACGTAGTAGCCCTGCTGGAGCCGTGAAACGGCGGTGTTGTCCTCGCCCGCCTTCACGAACGCCTTGCCGCTGGCGACCACCCCGGCCGCCTGCAGCCGGTTGCCGATCGCCGACGTCGAGTCGCCCTTCTCCACCTCGACGAGGACGTCGCTCTCGCCGGCGCCCTCGTAGTCGTCGTAGCCGAAGATCTCGGTGAAACCGTAGTAGGCACCACCGGCGAGCAGGACGAGCACCGTCAGCGCGGCGATCCAGCCCAGCGCGCGCTTCTTCCGGCGCTTCTTGGGCGGCGGCCCCTGACGTTCCGGGCGCTCGTCCTCGATGCGTTCCGGCTCGGCACGGTCCTCGTCGTCGTAGTCCTCGTAATCCTCGTAGTCGTCGTACTCGTCATAGTCGTCGTACGCGTCGTCGCCGAAGATCTCGTTGTATTCCTCTTCGCTGCCTTGAGGCGGCGAAGAAGGAGCCGCACCGGGGCGCCGTGCCATCGGCGCCTCCTGGATCGCGGGGAGGATGTCGGTCGGCCGCTCGTCCGGGAGCGGACCGTCGTCCTCGCGGCGCCTGCGGCGGCCGGGACGGGGGGCCTCGTCCTGGGCGTAGGCGGGCATGCCGATACCCCGGTCACCCGGCTGGGGGGACCGCCGCTGCGGCGCTGGAGGTGGCGGAGGGACCGCCTGTTCCGGAGCCCGCCTTGCCGGAGCCGGACGCTGTACCTGCGGCTCGTCGGCGGCGCGCCGGACGCGCGGTGGCGGTTCTTCCGGCGACCGGCGGGCACGCGGCGGTTCTTCCGCCGGACGCCGCGCGGGCGGCTCCGACGGTTCCTCGCGGATATGCCGTCGTCCCGTCGGCTGGGGTTCGGGCCGTCGACGAGGCGGAGCCGGTGGCTGGATGGCCTCCTCAGGCTCCCGCAACCGTCGTCTACCGCCCTGACGGCGCTCGGGCCGGCCGTGGGGCTCGGTCATGTATCGCCCTTCCGTGCGCGATGTGCCGCTACCGCGTCGATCCACGCCTGCAGGATCTCGACCGCGGCCGCCTGATCGACGACGGCACGTTGCTTACGTCCCTTCACCCCACGCTGCGACAGCATCCTGGATGCCGTCACCGTGGTCAACCGCTCGTCGGCCAGTCGCACCGGCACCGGGGCGATCCTGGCGGCGAGCTTTCCGGCGTAGTCGAGTGCCGCTTCGGCCGCCGGGCCGTGACGGTCCTTGAGCGTCCTCGGCAGGCCGACGACGACTTCGACCACGTCGTGTTCCGTGACGAGTTCGACGAGCTGGTCGACGTCCTTGTCGCCCGCCGCGTCGCGAGTGAGGGTAACGAGCGGGCTCGCGAGGATGGGGTCGGGATCGCTGAGCGCGATCCCGACCCGGACGGATCCGACATCCACCCCGAGCCGCCTGCCGCGCCCCGGATCGGACTCCCCTGGCCGATCCGGGCGCCGCTGAGGGGCGTCGTCAGCCAACTTGGGCGACCGCCGCGCGCAGTGAGGCGATGGCCTGTTCGGCCCCGGCAGGGTTGGTACCCCCGCCTTGGGCCATATCCGGCTTGCCGCCGCCACGGCCACCGATCGCCTCGGCGAACGACGGGACGAGCTTGCCCGCCGCGACGCCCTTCTCCTGCGCCGCCTTCGTGGTGGCGACGACGAAGGCGACCTTCTCGCCCTGCGGGGCGAACAGCGCGACGATGCCGGGCCGGTTGCCGAGCCTGCCGCGGATGTCCGAAGCCAGCGCGCGCAGACCGTTCGAGTCGACGCCTTCGCCGAGCTTCTCCGCGACGACCGCGATCCCGCCGATGTCCTCGGCCTTGTCCGCGAGCGAGCCCGCCGAGCCGAGCACCTGCTGGGTGCGCAGCTGCTCGATCTCCTTCTCGGCGTTCTTGAGCCGGGTGAGCACGTCGTCGATCCGCGACGGCAGCTGCTCCGAGGGCACCTTGAAGGTGTTCGCGAGCTGCGAGACGAGCAGCTGCTCCTTGCGGACGTACTTGAGCGCGTCCGAGCCGACGAGCGCCTCGACGCGGTGCACACCGGAACCGATGGACGAGTCGCCCACCAGCTTCACCAGGCCGAGCTGGCCGATGCGGTCGACGTGGGTGCCACCGCAGAGTTCGCGGGAGTACTCGCCCATGTCGACGACGCGGACGTCGTTGCCGTACTTCTCGCCGAACAGCGCGACCGCGCCCAGTTCGAGGGCCTTGTCCTTCGTGGTGACGAAGGTGTTCACCTCGACGTTGGTCTGGAGGTAGTCGTTGACCTCCTCCTCGACCTCGGTGAGCACGTCGGCCGACACCCCGCCGGAGGTGGTGAAGTCGAAGCGCATCCGGCCCGGCGAGTTCAGCGAACCGGCCTGCGCCGCGCGCTTGCCGTACGCGCCGCGCACGGCGGCGTGCACCAGGTGCGTCGCGGAGTGCGACCGCTCGATCGACAGGCGGCGGTGCTGGTCGACCGAACCGGTCAGCGCGCCGCCGAGGGCGATCTCGCCGTCGAGCACCTCGACGCGGTGCACGAACAGGCCGGGCACGATCTTCTGCACGTCGTGGACCTTGAGCTCGACGCCGTCGCCGAGCAGCACGCCGGTGTCGGCGACCTGGCCACCGCTCTCGGCGTAGAACGGCGTGCGGTCCAGAACCAGCTCCGCCTTCTTGCCCGCGCCGACGCTGCGCACCGGGACGCCGTCTTCCAACAGCGCGACGACCTTCGCCTCGGCCTGCAGGTCGGTGTAGCCGAGGAACTCGGTCTCACCGTGCTGCTCCAGCACCTTGCGGTACTCGGACAGGTCGCCGTGACCGGTCTTGCGCGACGCCGCGTCGGCCTTCGCGCGCTGCCGCTGCTCGTTCATGAGCGTGCGGAAGCCCTCTTCGTCGACGGTCAGGCCCTGCTCCGACGCCATCTCCAGGGTCAGGTCGATCGGGAAGCCGTAGGTGTCGTGCAGCTGGAACGCCTTGTCACCGGCCAGCAGCGAACCGCCGGACCGCTTGGTCTCCTCGGCCGCGAGGTCGAAGATGCGCGAACCGCTGGTGAGCGTGGAGAGGAAGGCCTCCTCCTCGACGCGCACGACGTCCTCGATGCGGTCGAAACCGGAGACCAGCTCGGGGTACGTCGGGCCCATCGTGTCGCGGACGACCGCGGCGAAGGCGGGCAGCACCGGCTCGTGCACGCCGAGCAGGCGTGCGGAGCGGATGATGCGGCGGAGCAGACGGCGCAGCACGTAGCCGCGGCCGTCGTTGCCCGGGGTGACGCCGTCGCCGATGAGCAGCACACCGGTGCGGGCGTGGTCGGCGATGACGCGGAAGCGGACGTCGTCGGTGTGGTCGGAGCCGTAGCGGCGGCCGGAGAACTCCTCGGCGCGGCCGATCACCGGGCGGACGAGGTCGGTCTCGTAGACGTTCTCGACCCCCTGCAGGATCGTCGCGACCCGCTCGACGCCCATGCCGGTGTCGATGTTCTTCTTCGGCAGCTCGCCGATCGGCTTGTTGCCGTGCTTCGGGCTCTTGTCGCCCCGCACGTCCTGCATGAAGACGAGGTTCCAGATCTCGATGTAGCGGTCCTCGTCGGCGACCGGGCCGCCCTCGCGGCCGTAGCCGGGGCCGCGGTCGTAGTAGATCTCCGAGCACGGGCCGCCGGGACCGGGTACGCCCATGTCCCAGTAGTTGTCCTTGCCGTCACGGGACTGGATCCGCTCGCCGGGCAGGCCGGTGAGCTTCTTCCACAGGCCCGCCGCCTCGGCGTCGTCCTCGTAGACGGTCGCCCAGATGCGCGCCGGGTCGAGGCCGTAGCCGCCTTCGCTCTGGGGCTTGGTGATCAGCTCCCAGGCGTACTCGATGGCGCCTTCCTTGAAGTAGTCGCCGAAGGAGAAGTTCCCGGCCATCTGGAAGAACGTGTTGTGCCTGGTCGTCTTGCCGACCTCGTCGATGTCCGGCGTGCGGACGCATTTCTGGACGCTGGTCGCGCGCGGGTACGGCGGCGGGGCCTCGCCGAGGAAGTACGGCTTGAACTGGACCATGCCCGCGTTGACGAACAGCAGGTTCGGGTCGTCGAGGATCAGCGGCGCGCTCGGGACGCGCGTATGTCCCTTGTTCTCGAAATGGCTCAGAAAACGCTGGGTGATTTCGTGTGTTTCCACGGGATCGTCCTTGTATACGGGCTCGCGCGAATGCGCTGGGAATGCGGACAGGCGAGGACGGCGAAGGGCTGGGGTTCCGGTCGCGGACGCGACCCGGTCAGCCCTCCGCCCGGCGAGCTCGCCGGACCGGGCGCCGCGACTGCGCCGCGTGCCTGCCCTCGGTCACGGGGGCCGTGCTCAAGCCGGTCCGTTCGGACACCATGTCGTGCAACTCCTGTTCCCGTTCGCTCATCCCGGCGCGGACCTCCGCGCCGAACGAACCGACGGCGCCCGCGAGTTCCCGCACGGCGTCGCCCAGGTTCGAGGCTAACCCCGCCGGCGTGGCCTGGCGAGCGGTTTCGGTCGCTTTGCGTGACAGGGCGACGCCGGCGACCACGCCGACGCCGAGCCAGAACAGGCGCTTCATTTGCGGCCCCGCTTCTTCGCCGGGCGGGAGGCTTTCGCTTCCGCCTTCTTCCGGCGGGCCTTGATGGCCTTGCTGAGGCCGTAGGACAGCGCGGCCGTCTTCACCAGCGGACCGCCGAGCGTCGCGGTGAACACCGACGACAGCGCGGACACGTTGCCGGAGACGGCCTGCGCGTTGGCGGTGATGCCGTCGACCCGCTCCAGCTGCGTGTTGACGTGCGTGATCGTCTCGTTCGCGCCGATCAGCAGCGGGTCGGTGTTCTCGTGCGCCTTGCGGATGGCGATCGTGGCCTCGTCCAGGGTCCGGCCGAGCTTGAACAGCACGATCGCCAGCAGCACGACGAGTACGACGAATGCTCCTGCGGCGATCAGCGCGGCGATCTGCCCTGCCGACACGGGCCCTCCTCAAGGGTCTGCGGTCTTTGGTGCCCGTGAGGTTACCGCGCAGGCGGCCCTCCGGCGGTGCCACCCCGCCGGACGGTCACTCAGCGTCCACAAGTGAACCCGGCGGAGCGCTCTGGCCGAGGCGATCGAGTTTGTGCCAGGGCAGCCGGGCACCCGCCAGCGCCGTCATCACCGACTGGATGACGACGAGGTACATCAGCTGACGGTAGACGAACTGTTGCAGGGGAAGGAAAAGCAGTGGGCGGAGCGATTCCCCGTCGAGCCGGAAGGCGATCACGCCCGGGACGAGCTGCAGCAGCAGGAACACCGACCAGTACAGCAAGGCCGTCTTCCAGTCCCCGGTCAGCACGCCGAAAAGGGCGGCGACGTCGACGAACGGCCCGAGTACGGGCAGCGCCACCTGGAACAGCAGCAGATACGGGATGCCGCGGCGGCCGAGCCTGCCCGCCGCGCCCTTGGCGACGACCGCGCCCCGATGCTTCCAGATCGCCTGGAGCGTGCCGTAGCACCAGCGGTAGCGCTGTTTCCACAGCTGCCCCAGCGTCGCGGGCGCCTCGGTCCAGGCGCGGGCCTCCTGTTCGTAGACCACCCGCCAGCCGTCGCGCTCCAGCGCCATCGTGAGGTCGGTGTCCTCGGCGAGGGTGTCCTCGGGGACGCCGCCGAGCGCGAGCACCGCCGAGCGGCGGAAGGCGCCGACCGCGCCGGGCACCGTCGGCATGCATTCGCCGACGTCGTACATGCGCCGGTCGAGGTTGAAGCCGATGACGTATTCGATGTGCTGCCAGCGGCCGAGCAGCCCGCCGCGGTTGGCGACCTTGGCGTTGCCCGAAACCGCGCCGACCGTGGGATCGGCGAACGCTCGCACGACCGCGCCCACGGTGCCGGGTTCGAGCACGGTGTCGCCGTCGACCATGACCACCAGTTCGGTGCGGGCGGCGGCGAGGCCGGTGTTGAGCGCGGCCGGTTTGCCCGCGTTCCGTTGCCGGATCAGCATGACCCGGCGCAGGGCGAGCCGCTCGACGACGTCGGCGGTGCCGTCGGTGGATCCGTCGTCGACGACGATCACCCAGGTCGGATGGTGGTCGGAGGCGAGGATCGAGCGGATGGTCGCCTCGATCCCGGCCTCTTCGTTGTAGGCGGGGACGATCACGGTCACCGGTTCCCGCACCGGTGGTCGCGACGGCGCGGTCCTCCCCCGTCTGACGTGGATCGCCGTGGTGACCAGGACCAGGGCGGTGCGCAGGAGGGCGAGCACACTCGCGGCGATGAGCAGCCAGCCCAGCGCCGCCGAAAGGGCTTCGCCCGTCTGGACTGCGGCGATCAGCAGCCAGCCGCCGAAGCGGGTGAGTCCGTCCACTCCGGCCGTGGTCCCGGTGAGCCCGGCGGCCCCGCTGACGGTGTCGAACCGCCAGCCCTTGGCCTTGAGATCGGGGATCACGCGGTCGAGCGCGGCGAGGCTCTCCGAACGGTCGCCGCCCGCGTCGTGCAGGAGGACGACGGCGCCGTCGTCCGTCCGAGGGGTGATCGCGGCGGCGACGGCGTCGACGCCGGGCCGCCGCCAGTCCTGGGAGTCGAGTTCGGACAGCACGATCAGCCTGCCCTCGCCGCCGAGGCGGCTCGCCGCGCGCCAGCCCGCGTCGTCCATCGCGTCGGCGGTCGAGGAGTAGGGCGGCCGGACCAGCGAAGTCCCCGTCCCGGCGGCACCGGCGATGGCGAGGTCGGTGGCCCGGAGTTCGATCTGCGCCCGGACGTCCCCGGCCGCGCCGAGGTCGGTGTGGGTGGCGGTGTGGTTCCCCAGTTCGTGACCACGGTGGACGATGTCCGCCGTCAGCCCGGGATGACGCGTCACCTGCCCGCCCGTCACGAAGAACGTGGCGTGGACCCCGTGCCGGGCGAGGACGTCGAGGACCCGTGGCGTCCATTCCGGATCGGGACCGTCGTCGAAGGTGAGCGCCACCGTCTTGGGCCGGAGCCGGGAAGTGACGGGCTCGGCTCCGCGCGGGTCGATGATCGGGCCGCCGTCGCGCACCGCGGCCGGGACCTCCGTCGCGGACAGTGTCCTGGGCGTCCCGTCGGCGGCGAACCCGCCCCCGACCAGTGCGGTCAACCCCAGCAGGACGGTGACGGCGAACAGGAGGGTCGCCAGGAGCGCCCAATGTGCCTTGGGCGGCGGCAACCGCCGATGGTGGGACAAGAGGGTTCCTTGCTGCTAGTGCCCGTTGCCGGGAGGCGCGGTCCTCGTCTGTCCTGGCGGGACGTCGGGCGCGCGGCTGTTGCGGCGCTCGGTGCCCGGCGAGGAGGTGCTCGTGAGTCCCGGCGGTGTCGTCCCGGATGAGACCGGGTTCACCGGCGAGGGCCGGCCGGTGCTCGTATCCGCCTGCTCACGCTCGGTGGCGGGCGAATCGGGCCGCGAAGACGTGGGCCTGGGGCCGGACGAAGTCGTCTCGGGCGGCGGCTCGGTGGTCGCCGAGGGCGCGGGCGGCGGCGCGGGGATCAGCGCGGAAGGCAGGGTCGGCGCCCCGAAAAGTGCTGCGGTGAGAAGGATCCCATAGCCGACGACGACCGCGCAGGCACCGATCGCGATCCGCCGGACGATGGTGCGGCGACGGCCGCTGGGGTCGACGAACACCGGTCTCGCGGGGTCTCCCCCACTCTCGTTTTCGTTGTGATGATCAGGAAACACGGCCATCCAGGGGTTCGTACGGGCCGCATACTCTAAACACAGTGACCGCCGGAGACCAAGCCCGGAACGGCGGATCGACGCGGTGTCACCACCCGGCTACGACTCCGAGTCGACCTGTTCGGTTCTTGTGACGTTCATGTTCCTGGGACAAGGTTCCGGCATGCCTGAACTGTCACGTCGTACGTTGCTGGGCGCCACCGGCGCCGCGGCCGCCACCACCCTTCTCCCGCCGTCCGTGCACGCCGCCATGGCCGAACCCATGCGGCGGGGCGGCCTCGACGCCATCGAGCACGTGATCGTGCTGATGCAGGAGAACCGGTCGTTCGATCACTACTACGGCAGCCTGCGCGGTGTCCGCGGCTTCTCCGACCCGCGTCCGCTCGAACTGCCGTCGGGGAGATCGGTGTTCGAGCAGCCGAATCCCGCCGGTGGCACGGTGCTGCCGTTCTCGGTGCGCAAGGCGGCCGAACTCGCCGGGCGGAACGCGGACGACATCCAGTACCTCGGTGACCTCGACCACAGCTGGAACGGCAGCGGCAAGGCGTGGGCACGCGGCTGGAACAATGGCTGGATCGCGGCGAAGACGCCCGCCACCATGACCTACTACGAGCGCCGCGACATCGCGCTCCAGTACGAACTCGCCGACACGTTCACCATCTGCGACGCCTACCACTGCTCGGTCTTCGGCTCCACCAACCCGAACCGGAACTTCCTGTGGACGGGGACGACGGGATTCGAACCGGGCAGCACGACCAACCGCGCGGTCACGAACGCGGCGTACTCCTACGATCACAAGGGCTACGACTGGACGACGTACCCGGAGCGCCTCGAAGCCGCCGGGGTGCCGTGGCAGATCTACCAGGAGTGGGACAACTTCACCGACAACGCGGTCGAGTACTTCGTACCGTTCAAGAAGGTCGGCACGAAGATCCTGGCCTCGGTCGAGGAGAAGTTCCGCACCACCGAGGAGTTCTACGACGCGCTTCCCAAGAAGACCGCCGAGGAGCGCGCGAAACTGCTGGCGCAGTTCGAAGCCGGGGTCGCCAAGCTGACGCCCGCCGAGCGGAACCTGTTCCAGAAGGCCATGTACCGCAGCGAGCCGGAGACACTGGTGACCCGGCTGAAGGCGGACATCCAGGCGCGGCGCCTGCCCGCGGTGAGCTGGCTGGTGCCGTCCGCGAAGGACTCCGAGCACCCCGGCGCGTCCACTCCGGTCGGCAGCGCGAACCTGATCTACCGCGTCCTCGACGCGCTGGCGTCCGATCGCGAGACGTGGTCGAAGACGGTGCTGCTGATCAATTTCGACGAGAACGACGGGTATTTCGACCACGTCCCGCCGCCCATGCCGCCGGAGAACGCGGCCAACGACGCGGACCACTTCAACGGCCAGCCACTCGGCTTCGGCCCGCGAGTGCCGATGACGGTCGTCTCGCCGTGGTCGATCGGTGGCCACGTCGACTCCACGGTGTACGACCACACCTCGGTGCTGCGGTTCCTCGAACGCTGGACCGGGATCGCCGAGCCGAATATCAGCAAGTGGCGGCGGACCGTCGCGGGCGACCTCACCGGCGCCTTCGACTTCTCGCGCGCCGGACGTCAGCCGCGGGTGAACCGGCCCGGCCCGGTGCCCGCGCCGATCAGCCGCTGGCGGCCGTCCGCCCCGGCGGAGCAGAGCCTGCCCGTGGCCGAACCCGGCAACCGGCCGTCCCGTCCGCTGCCGTACCAGGTTTCGGTGTCCGGAGCGGTGGACAAGTCGGGGAATCTGGCGCTCTCGCTGGCGAACAGCGGCTCGTCTTCGGCGCATTTCGCGCTGTACCCGTACAAGGGCGAGTTCGCCGAGCCCGTGCACCGCGACGTCCGCGGCGAGGCGCCGGAACTCGTGAAGCTGCCCGGTGACGAGTACCGCGTCGTCGTACAGGGTCCGAACCGGTCGTGGTGGGAACTGCGCGGCAGCCGGTCAGGGGCCGCCGCCGGCGTCGATGTCCGGACCCGGTTCCTGACGTGGCGTTCGGGCGTCGAGTTCAAGCTGTCCAACTCGGGCACTTCGGCGCTGACGCTGCGGCTGTCGTCTTCGCGGTTCACGCGGGTCGTGCGAGTCGGGGCCGGGCGTTCGGTCACGGTGGACTGGCCGGTTTCGGGCGGCTGGTACGACGTGAAGGTCACCGCGGACGGGGATCCGTCGTTCCTGCGGACGCTGACCGCGCGGGTGGAGAACGGGCGGCCCGGCGTCTCCTGCTGATCCTCTAAGTACATGAAGGCCCCCTTCCTTGCGCCTGGGTACAGGAAGGGGGCCTTCATGTACTTAAACCGGTTGCGTGCCGGTCGCCGCTGTTCTTAACGTCGCTTATGGCCGCCACCCTGCACGCGCTCGACATCGCCGCGCACGATCCGCACGCTCTCGAACGGTTCTGGTCCGGACTGCTCGGCCGGGCGATCGAGGACACCGGTTTCCGGCTGAGTTTCGTACGAAGCGACGAACCGAAGACCCGCCAGAACCAGATGCATTTCGACCTGACGAGCGAGTCACTGGACGACCAGCGGCGGACGGTCGCGAAGGCACTCGAACTCGGCGGCAGGCATATCGACATCGGCCAGCTTCCCGAGGAGAAGCACGTGGTGCTCGCCGACCCCGAGGGCAACGAGTTCTGCGTCATCGAGCCGGGCAACGGCTTCCTCGCCGAATGCGGTTTCGTCGGCGCCGTCGCGAGCGACGGTTCGCAGGAAGTCGGCTACTTCTGGAGCAAGGCGCTCGGCTGGCCGCTGGTGTGGGATCAAGACCAGGAGACGGCGATCCGGTCGCCGCACGGTGGCCCGAAGATCACCTGGGGCGGTCCGCCGTTCACGCCGAAGACCGGGCCGAACCGGCTGCGTTTCGTTTTGACCGGCCCGGTTTCCGAAGTCGAGCGGCTGGTTTCGCTCGGCGCGACCCGGCTCGGCACCGACCGGGACGGACGGCTGGAGATGGCGGATCCCGACGGGAACGAGTTTTCCGTCGTGGTGCTCGGCTCACCCTCGGCCTAGGGACAGGAGACCTGCGAGCTCCCTCGGTCGCCGTGGGGCGCCACCCCCAATGGGGGCCACACAACGCGCGCCACTGGGGGTGTGGGCCCCCCCTGGGCGCA
>NZ_JBITKV010000001.1:1575450-1684947 GCF_044461365.1 Amycolatopsis sp. NPDC049868
TGTCACTGGACACCTGCGCGCGCCGGGGGCCGCCGTGTCGCGAAAGCCACTTTCGGGACATCAGACGTCGCGAAAGTGGCTTTCGCGACACGCCTTGGCCGAACTGTCCACAAGAGACACCAAGGACCACGTGGCCATACCACTCACCTGATATGGCCGGCGGTATGGACCAGACCTGACGAACCACAGGTACGCTCCGCCGTACGGCACAGGATGGAAATTGGTCTACACCTATTGACGCGCGCCAGGTCATCGGCCCAAGCTGCTGTGACCGAGGGCCATCTTCCACTGTCGGAGGTTCGGCGTGCCAAGGAGAACCAGGAAACTACTCCCCCTGCTGGCGTCGCTCATCACGCTGGCCGGACTCATGATCGTCGTCATCACCCCGTCCACGTCGAGTGCGGCAGGCCACGAGGACTGCCGTCCCGACGGGCTGTACCGGACACCCGGCGTCGACACCCCCTACTGCACCGTCTACGACACGAACGGCCGGGAATCCCTGGGAGAAGGGCATTCCCGCCGCGTGATCGGCTACTTCACCAGCTGGCGCACCGGAAAGAACGGCGCGCCCGCGTATCTGGCGAGCAACATCCCGTGGACCAAGGTCACTCACCTCAACTACGCGTTCGCGCATGTCGACGCGCAGAACAAGGTGTCGGTCGGCGCCGCGGGCCCGAACAACGAGTCCATCGGCATGGAATGGCCGGGCGTTCCCGGCGCGGAGATGGATCCCTCGTTGCCCTACAAGGGACATTTCAATCTGCTGAACAAGTACAAGAAGCAGTACCCGAACGTGAAGACGCTGGTTTCGATCGGCGGCTGGGCCGAGACGGGCGGCTTCCTGAACCCGGACGGCACGCGCAACGCGTCGGGCGGGTTCTACAAGATGACACAAAGTCAGGCGAGTATCGACACCTTCGCAGATTCCGTCGTGAAGTTCCTGCGCGACTACGGATTCAACGGCGCGGACATCGACTACGAGTACGCGACGTCGGCGAACTACGCCGGCAACCCGGACGACTACTGGATCGCGCAGGCCAACCGGGGCACCCTCTGGGCCGGCTACGAGAATCTGATGCGCACGCTGCGCCACAAGATCGACCAGGCGGGCGCCGCCGACGGCAAGCACTACCTGCTGACCGCGGCCGTCCCCGCGTCCGGCTGGCTGCTGCGCGGCCAGGAGGTCTACGGCGTCACGCAGTATCTCGACTACGCCAACATGATGAGCTACGACCTGCACGGCGCGTGGAACCAGTTCGCCGGGCCGAACGCCGCGCTCTACGACAACGGCAAGGACGCGGAACTCGCGCACTGGCAGGTGTACACGACACCGCAGTACGACGGGCAGGGCTATCTCAACACCGACTGGGCCTATCACTACTTCCGCGGCGCCATGCAGGCCGGCCGGATCAACATCGGTGTCGGGTTCTACACCCGCGGCTGGCAAGGGGTATCCGGCGGAACGAACGGGCTGTGGGGCAAGGCTCCACTGCCGGACCAGAAACAGTGTCCACCGGGCACGGGATCCCACGTCGGCTCGACAGTGCCGTGCGGCAACGGCGCGATCGGCATCGACAACCTCTGGCACGACATGAGCCTGACGGGCGCCGAGGTACCGGCGGGCGCGAACCCCATGTGGCACGCGAAGAACCTCGAGAACGAGATTACCCCGGACTACCTGGAGAAGTACGGGCTGGACCCGAAGAACAACCCGAAGGACCGGCTCTCCGGCTCCTACAACAGGTTCTACGACAACTCGTTGGTGACGCCGTGGCTGTGGAACAACGACAAGAAGGTGTTCCTGTCCACTGAGGACGAAGAGTCGCTCGCCACGAAGGCCAAGTACGTGGCCGACAAGGGCATCGGCGGCATCATGATCTGGGAACTGGCGGGCGACTACGCCTTCGACAGCGCCAAGGGCCAGTACTTCATGGGCGAGACGCTGATCACGAAGATCAACGACGGCCTGCGCGGCGCCGCCCCGTACGGCAACACCAAGTCGTCGCGTCCCGCGCCTTCGTCGGTGCTGAACGCGAACGTCAACCTGACCGGATTCGCGCTGGGCGACGCGAACTACCCGATCACCCCGCGGATGCGCATCACCAACAATTCGACCACCACCATCCCCGGTGGGACGAAGATCGAGTTCGACTACGGCACGAGCGCACCCGGCAGCATGTCCGACCAGTCCGGCTTCGGCCTGACGGTCACGAGCAAGGGCCACAGCGGGCCCAACGTCGGCGGAATGAAGGGAGACTTCCAGCACGTCGCGGTGACCGTGCCCAGCTGGCAGACCATCGCCCCGGGCGCCACGATCGAGATCCGGCTGAACTACTACATGCCGATCGCGTCGCCGTCGAACTTCACGTTCACCTTCGGCGGGACGACGTACGCGATCGCGTCGGACAACCCGCGTGGCGGTGGTACTCCGCCGACGACGACCACCACACCGACGACGGGAACCACGACCACTACCACGACCAGTCCGACCACCACGACCCGGACGACCACCACCACCCCGACGACGACCACCACGGTGCCGTCGGACGCCTGGAAGCCGGGTGTCGACTACGCCACCGGCGCCAGGGTGACCTACAACGGCACGGCGTACGTGTGCCGGCAGGGCCACCGGTCGCTGGCCGGCTGGGAGCCGCCGAACGTGCCCGCTCTCTGGGCACCTGCCTGATCGACCCCGGCAGTGCGCTAGGAACGGTCCTTTCCTTGCGAAATTTGCAAGGAAAGGACCGTTCCTGGCATCCGGACGTGTCAGGAAAGGGTCGTTCAGGACACAAAACGTCCTGAACGACCCTTTCATGACATCCGGGAAGCGATCCTCAGTAACGCCCAGCGGTCAACTCGTCGAACCCCGGGAAGTCCCCCGCCAGCGTCGCACCGGTGAAGTCGCCGACCCATCCGCCGTCGTCGTGGAAGAACCGGATGGACACGTAGTCGGGCCGCGTCCCCATGTCGAACCAGTGCGTGGTGTTCGCGGGCACGCTCAGCAGGTCCCCCGCCTCGCACAGCACCGCGTACACCTTGCCCCCGACGTGCAGGTAGAACACGCCGGACCCACGCGCGAAGAAGCGGTCTTCGTCATCGTCGTGGGTGTGCTCGGCGAGGAACTTCTGCCGGGCTTCGGCGGCCGTGGCCGCCCAGCCGGGTTCGTCGGACGGGGTCATGCGGACGGCGTCCACGAACGTGTAGCCCTCGGCCGCCGAGACCTTGGCGATCGGCTCCTCGTAGGCGGCCAGCACCTGCTCGGGCGTCACTTCGCGCGGCAGGTCGGGCACGAGGTCCCACCGTTCGAAGCGGACACCGAGCCGCCCCAGTTCCCCGGTGATCACGGCCGGATCCTCGGTCCTGAGCGCGATCTCGCCGGGCCGGTCGTCCGGCCACACGGTCAGCAGGGTCACCGCACTCCCCTTTCTCCAGTGACGAGTCTTGTCTCTACCCGGAACCGGAGCAACCACTCCAAACATTCCAGGCGATGACGCGCGTGGCGCAGGTCATCGCCCCAGACGTAGATCCCGTGCCGCGCGACGATCACCGCCGGCGTGTCCGCCCGGAACCCCGCCTCGAACGCGTCGCCGAGGACACGCATGTCCTGGCCGTTGGCGATCACCGGGATGGTCACCAGGTCGTCGTGCGCGGCGCGGCCGAAGCCCTTGAGCATCTCCAGGTCGCGCAGTTCGACGCCGTCCGGCCAGTGCTCGGCGGCCACCACCGGCGCGAGCGCGTGCACGTGGATCACCGCGCCCGCGCCCGACACCGCCGCGATACGGGCGTGCAGTCCCGCCTCCGCCGACGGTACCTTGTCCGGATGCGGCTGGTCGGCGACGGCGAGCCCGTCCTCGCCGACCACCACGACATCGTCGCTGGTCAGCTCGCCTTTGTCCCTTCCGCTGACGGTGACCGCGACCCGCAACGGGTCACGCCCGAGCACCACCGAGAGATTGCCGGACGTGCCCCGCATCCAGCCCAGCCCGGCGAACCGCGCGGACTCCTCGGCCAACGCGCGGCCGGCCAGCTCCAGCACGCTCATCGAGGGACGACCTTGATCTCGTCGAAGGTCCGGATCGTCCGATGTGTCCCGAAATCGGCCTCGCCGAACGGCTCGCCCTCGCGTGCGAGGCCGACGGTCTGCCAGCCGTCGGCGGCGGCCCCGTCGAGTTCGGCCGGGACGTCGGAGAAGAACACGACGTCGCCCGGCTCGGCCTCCAGCGCGGAGGCGATCGCGCGGTACGACGGCGCCTCGCGTTTCGGCCCGGCGTTGACGGTGTCGAAGTGCTTCTCGAACAGCCCGGTGACGTCGCCGTCGGTGGTCCGCGAGAACGACGCGATCTGCCCGGCGACCGAACCGGACGAGAACACCGCGAGCCGCAGCCCGGACTCGTGCCACGACCGCAGGGCCGGGGCGACGTCGCCGAAGAACTCCGTCGTCAGGTCGCCCTCGGCGTACCCGCGCTGCCAGATGAGCCCCTGCAACGTCTTCAGCGGCGCGATCTTCCGGTCCGCGTCCATCCAGCCGTGCAGCACCCGCACGACGTCCGCCGTGGACGCGTCCGCCGGGAGCCCGCCGAGTTCCTTGATCGCGGCGACGGCGTCGACGACCTCCGGGTCGCCGGCGTGCTCGTCGATCCACGGGCCGAGCCGCGGACGCGCGTAGTCGTAGAGGGTCACGTGCACGTAGCTGGTGGCGGTCAGCGTGCCCTCGATGTCGAGGACCACCCATCGGGCGGTCAGCGTTGCGGTCACTGGTTCGCTTCCCCTTCTGCGTAGTACTCGCGGAGCCGCCCGGGTTCGAAGACCCCGCGGTCGGTCACCACCGTCGTCACGAAACGCGGTGGTGTCACGTCGAAAGCCGGATAGTGCCCACGGGCGCGCTCGCCCGCGACTCGGTGGCCGAGCGCGCTCAGCACCTCGTCTCCGTCGCGGTATTCGATCGGCACGTCGGCGCCGGTCGGCGCGGCCTGGTCGGGTGCCTGGACCATCGCGTGGAACGGCACACCGAACGCCTCCGCGGCCACCGCGAGCCCCAGGGTGCCGATCTTGTTGACGACGTGGCCGTCCATGGTGACGCGGTCGGCCGCGGTCACCAGCGCGCCGACCTCGCCCGACGCCAGCACCGCGGCCCCCATGCCGTCGGTGATCAGCCGGGTGTCGGCGCCCATCTCGGCGAGCGTCTCGGCGGTCAGCCGCGCGCCCTGCAGGTACGGCCGGGTTTCCGTGCAGAAGAAGGAGAACTCCTTGCCGTGGCGCCGCGCGGCGAGCACGAATTCGACGAGGTACAGGTCCGCCCAGCAGTGCGTCAGCACGGTCGCCTTGTCCGGCACCAACGCGGCCGCGTGTTCGCCGAGCGCGCGGCTGCGCGACCGGTACAACTCGTCACCCGCCCGCGCCCCGGCAGTCGCCGCCTCGACGAGATCGCCCGTCGATTTGTCCACTTCGGACAGCACGGCGGCCACGGCCTTGCGCAGATGGTTGTTGGTCTTGCGGGTCGCGACGATCCGCTCCCCCGCCCGCAGCAAGTACGCCCGGGGGTCCGCGTGCCCGGACGCTTCGCGCGCGGCGAGCACCATCGCGCCCAGGGCGGCGAAATACGGCCCGGACGACTGCGTGACCATGTCTTCGATGGCGACCGCGACCTCCTCCGAGGTCCGGCAGAGCACCCATTCCCGCTCGAACGGGAACACCCGGCGATCGAGGATGTGCACGCCTTCGCCGTCGAGACGGACGCTTTCGGCGAGGATCGGCAGCGTCATCAGCTGTACCCCGAAAGGCACGGCGGGATCCCGTTGAGGAAGTGGTCGCCGACCTCGCGTGCCTTGTACGTCACGGGATCGTGCAGGGTGAGGGTGCGGGCGTTGCGCCAGAAGCGGTCGAAACCGTACTTCGTCGCCGTGGCCCGCGCACCGGTGAACTCGAAGACCTTGCTCGTGGTTTCGACCGCCACCCGGCTCGCCACGATCTTCGCCGACGAGATGGCGATCGCCGCTTCGGCGCGCTCGGCCGGAGTCAGGTCGAAACCGCGTTCGTCGGCCTCGCCGAGCGCGGAAACGGCGGCATCGACGGCGAATCCGGCCGCTCGCGCCGTCGCGACCAGCTCGCCGTAGCCCGCCAGCGTGTACGGATCCTGTGCTGCTTTGTCCACATCGGACAGTGTCCATGGCCGGGCGGACTCCCGCGTGTAGCCGGCCGCCGCGTCGAGCGCGCCGAACGCGAGGCCGACGTACACCTGCGCGAGCATGAGCTGGAACCCGATCGCCGCCAGCGAGATACGAGGCACCTTCGGATCGGACTGGTCCTCCGGCTGGGCGCCGAGCACGTCGTCCTCGGCGACGCGGACGGCCTCGAACCGCACCGCGCCGCTCGCGGTCAGCCGCTGGCCGATGTTGTCCCAGTCACCGGGGAAGGTGATCCCCTCGGCCCGCGCGTCGACGACGAAGGTCAGCTTCTCGCCGTTGTCGGTCCTGGTCGCGCTGACCACCAGGCGGTCGGCGACAGCCGCTCCGGTCGCGAAGGTCTTGGTGCCCTCGACGGTGAACCCGCCGTCGGCCGGGGTCAGGAGCAGGGCGGCGTCGAGCGGGTTGCTCACGCCCGCCCAGAACCAGCCGGATTCGCTCGCCGCGCGCGGCCCGAACAGGCCGGTACGCCACAGCTGCAGGTAGTGGTAGCCGAGCAGATGGCCGACCGACGCGTCCGCGGCGGAGACGATGCGGGTGGCCTCGTTCGCGGCCGCCCAGCCGGCGGTGTCGAGCAGGGGCAGCAGCCCGGACTCACGCAGCAGGCCGACTTCGTGCACCGGCAGACGTCCGGCCAGATCGCGCTCCGCGGCGTCCGCCGCCAGGGTGCTCGCCAGCTCGTGAGCCGCCTTACGCCACACTTCGGTCATTCCGCCCCTTCCACGTCGATGAGAGCGTCGAGGGCGACACGAGTAGCCCTCGACACTCCCTCGGCCACGACTTCGCGATGCGGGTCGTAGGCCGACGGGTCGGGGTGGTCGGGCCGTGCGTCGCCGTCGATCACGAGCACACCACCGGCCCGCAGGCCGCGCAATGCCGCGAACACCAGCAACGTGGAGAGTTCCATCTCAATGGCGATCACCCGCGCGGCCAGGTACTCGGCCATCGGCAGGGTGAGCACCAGCGGGCTGAACGCGGCCCGCGTCCACACCACGCCCCGGTGCGCCTCCGGTGCCACGCGGCCGAGCGCCACGACGATCTCCGGAGTGGCGAACGCCGGGTACTCCGGATGGATGAGCTGCTGGGTGACGCCGTCGTCGCGAACCGCCGCCTCGGCGATGACGAGGTCGCCGTCGGTGATGCCGTCGGCCAGCGAACCGGCGGTACCGAGCCGGAGGAACGTGCGGACGCCCGCTTCGGCCAGTTCGCCGAACTGGCACAGCGCGCCCGGCCCGCCGACGCCGTGCGACGACACGACGACCGGGACGCCCTTCCAGGTGCCCGTGTAGCTGCGGTACTCGCGGTTCTGCCCGACGAGGACGGCGTCCGTCAGCGCCCCGGCCACCGCGGTCGCGCGATCGGGATCGCCCACGACCAGCGCACGCGGCGGCAGTCCGTGCCGGGGGATCTTGGTGATGGGCAGGACGTCGCTCACGCGGGCAGTCCCTTCTTGCGCTTGTTGAGATTCGACAGGAACAGCGCCACGAGCGTGACGACATAGGGAGCGGCGTCGGTGGCCTGCTGCGGCAACCCGATGCCTTGCAGCCGGAAACCGAACGCCTCGGCGAGGCCGAACAGCAGCGCCGCGAGCAGCACGCCGAGCGGATGCGCGCGGCCCAGCATCACCGCGACGACGGCGATCCAGCCGCGACCAGCGGTCATGTTCTCGGCGAAGAGCGTCACCGAGCCCAGCGCCAGTTGCGCGCCGCCGAGACCGCACAGCGCTCCCCCGGCGAGGATCACGCCATAGCGGTACTTGGTCACGTTGACACCGAGACTGGACGCGGCCTCCGGACGTTCGCCGACCCCGCGCAGCCGCAGGCCCCACGGATGCCGGTAGAGCAGCACCGCGAGCGCGGGCACGGCCAGCCAGGACAGGTAGACCAGCAGCGACTGCCCCGGAATCGGGCCGAACTGGCCCAGGCCTTGCAGCGAAGGGTCGCTGAAGGAGCCTTCGGTGCCGAAGACGGTGCGAATGAGGAAGCTCGTCAAGCCGACCGCGAGCAGGTTGCTCGCGACGCCCAGCACGATCGGGTCGCCGTCGAAGGTGATCGAGCCGATCGCGAGGATCAGCGAGTACGCCGTCGCCGCGATCACGGCCACGACGACGCCGATCCACGCGCTGCCGGTGTACCAGCTCCCGGCGACCGCGCCGAAACAGCCGACCAGCAGCGAGCCTTCGAGGGAGATGTTGAAGACCCCGGCCCGCTGGCACAGCGCGCCCGCGAGCGCGGCGAACAGGATCGGTGTCAGCGCGGTGAGCGCCGAGGAGAACAGGCTCGCGTCGATCATGCGCGCCTCGCCTTCCGCTTGAAGACGCCCGACGTCGCCGCCAGGAAGATGATCAGCACCGCCTGCAGGACCGCGGTGAGTTCGCGCGGGACCTGGGTGGCGCGTTCCATCGCGAACCCGCCGCTGGTCAGCGCCGCGAAGAAGACCGCCGCAAGCAGCGTGCCGAGCGGGCTGGCCCCGGCGAGCAGCGCGGCGAGCAGGCCGATCCAGGTGTACTGCGGCGTGATCAGCGCGCCGTCGATGAACCGGTACGGGAACCCGAGGACGGCGATCGCGCCGACCAGACCGGCCGTCCCGCCCGAGGCCGCCAGCAGCCGCAGCGTGAGTTTCGGCCGGTCGATCCCGGCGTAGACGGCGAACCGCGGCGCCCAGCCGGTCACCTTGGTCTCGAAACCGGCGGGAGTGCGGGCGTCGATCACCGTGTAGACCGCGATCACCGCCACCACCAGGAAGATCCCGGTCGTCACGCCGTCGATTTCGGGCAACCGCGCGCCTTCGGCCAGCTGCGGGCTCTGCGGCAGGCTGGAACCGGCGTCCTTCAACGGGAACCGCACCAGATACCCGGCGAGCGACATCGCCGGATAGCTCAGCAGCAACGTGCTGATCAGCAACGGGACACCGAGCCGGTTCTCGCAGACCGCGGCCAGCGCGGCGTACGCGGCTCCGGCGATGATCCCCGCGAGCAGCGCGAGGATCACCTTGACCGGCCCGGGTCCGGGCACGTACAGGCCGACGGCGAGCGCGCTGATCGCGCCGAGCACCAGCTGTCCCTCGCCACCGAGGTTCACCATGCCCGCGCGCAGCGGGATCGCGAGCGCCGTGGCCATCCCCGCGACGGGGACGGCGTAGGCGAGGGTGGCGCCGATGCCGTCGGGGCCGAAAGCGCCGGAGACGATCGCGCCGTAGGCCGCCAGCGGGTCGGTTCCGGTGGCCAGCAACAGGATCGCGCCGAGGACGAGCGCCGCGGCGACCGGGACGGCGACGAGCCGGAGGCGGCTCATCCGGCACCTCCCGCCATCGCGAGCCCGATCGTGTGCTGATCGGCCTCGTCCTTGGTGAACTCCGCGACGATCCGGCCTTCGAACAGCACCAGCACCCGATCCGACAACGCGAGGATCTCGCTGAGCTCGGCGGAGATCAGCAGGACGGCGTGCCCGGCGTCGCGATGGGCGACGAGCCTCGCGTGGATGTTCTCGATCGCGCCGACGTCGACACCGCGGGTGGGCTGTTCGATCAGCAGGAACGGCGCGTCGTGGGTGAGTTCGCGGCCGAAGATCGCTTTCTGCTGGTTGCCGCCGGACAGTGTGCCCATCGCGGCGGCGGGGCCGGACGCGCGGACGTCGTAGTCCGCGATGATCGCCGACGCGTGGTCGTCGATCGCCTTGCGGCGCAGGAATCCCTTGCGCACCAACGGTCGCTTGCGGTGGAAGCCGACGGCCAGGTTCTCCCGGAGGCCGGCCGTGGGCGCCGAGCCGACTTCGGCGCGGTCCTCCGGGACATGGGCGAGCCCGGCGTCCCTGCGTGCGCGGACCGGCAGACCGTCGAGAATCTGTCCATTGAGGACAATGTTCCCGCCGGTCTTCAGCAGGCCGGTGATGGCACCGGAGAGTTCGGCCTGCCCGTTGCCGGCGACCCCGGCGACGCCGACGATCTCCCCGGCACGCACGGCCAGGGACACGTTGTCCAGCAACAGTTTTCCTTCCGTACCGGGAACCGACAGGGAACGGGCTTCGAAGACGATGTCGCCGGGTGTCCCGGCCGGGTGGACGCGATCGAGGTCGACCTCGCGTCCGGTCATCGCCGCGGCGAGCCCGCCCGCCGTCTGGTCGGCGGTGCGCCCGCGGGCGCTGACGCGGCCGTCGCGCAGCACCGTGACATGGTCGCTGACGGCGAGGACCTCCTGGAGTTTGTGCGACACCAGCAGGATCGTGCGGTCCTCGGCCGCGAGGGCGCGCAGCACGCCGAACAGCCGCTCGGTTTCGGGCGGGGTCAGCACGGCGGTGGGCTCGTCGAGGATCAGCACACCGGCGTCGCGGTACAGCAGCTTGAGGATCTCGACGCGCTGCCGGAGCCCGACCGGCAGGTCACGGACCCGGTCGCCGGGCCGCAGCCGCAGTTCGTGTCGTTCGATCAGCTCGGTGACGCGGGCCGTGGCCGCCTTGCGATCCAGCAGCCCGCGACGGGTCGGTTCGCTGCCGAACACGACGTTCTCGGTGACGGTGAGTTCGCCGAACAACGCGAACCCCTGCTGCACCATGCCGACACCGGCGTCGATGGCCTGTGCGGGCGAGCCGAAGGAGACCTCCTTGCCGTGCAAGGAGATCGTGCCCTCGTCGGGCCGGTGAAGACCGTAGAGCACGGACATGAGCGTCGATTTGCCCGCGCCGTTCTCCCCCATCAGGGCGTGGATCTCGCCTCTGCCGACGTCGAGGTCCACCTGGTCGTTCGCGAGCACTCCGGGGAACCGCTTGACGATCCCCCGGAGTGAGACGGCGTCAGGACTTGGCGGGGTCATCGACGACGATCGCGCCCGAGATGATCTGGTCCCGCAGTTCGCCGACCTTGGCCAGCACGTCGGGATGACTCGCGACGACGCACTGCGACGTCGAAGCGTCCGGCTCCAGCCCGGTCAAGGAGATGCCTTTCTCCTTGACACCGTAGGACTTCGTCTCGCCGGTCTTGCCGCCGAGGATCGCGTCGACCCCGTCGCCGATGACGACGTTGGTGCGCTTGATGACGTTGTCCACGACCTGGCCGGGGCTGGCCGGGCACTGGTTGGCGTCGACTCCGAACGCGAAGAAGCCACCCTGTTTGGCCGCCTCGAACACCCCGAGGTTGCCCGCCGCGGAGGCCGCGCCCATGACGTGGTCGACACCCTGACCGGCGAGCGTGGTGGCCAGCGCCTTCGCGCGGGCCGGGTCGTTGAACGGGTTCGCGCCGCCGATGAACAGCGGGGCGAGCGTGGTGCCAGGCTTGGCCTTCTCCGCGCCCTGCCCGAACGGGATCGAGTACCGGCGGAACTGGGGCGCGTCGAGGACGACGACCGCACCGACCTTGCCGCTCTTGCTCAGCAGTCCGGCTTCGGCGCCGGCGAGGTAGCTGCCCTCGTGCTCACGGAACACCGCGCACGTCACGTTCGGGAACGGCTTGGTGGTGCAGGAGTCCACGAACAGGAACTTCTGCCCGGGGTTGCGCTCGGCCTCGGCCGCGATCGCGTCGGCGAAGTTGAAGCCGACGGCGACGATCACGGCGGGCTTCTCCCGCACCGCCGCCGCGAGGTTCTGCTGGATGGAGGCCGGATCGGTGCTCTGGTAGACCTTCTGCGTCCCGTTGTGCTTCTTGGCCGAGTCCTCGATGCCCTGGACGGCGAGTTTGAGGAAGTCGTTGACGCCGACCGGGCTCGGCGTGATCAGGACCAGCGCGGGCCCGGCGGCGTTCCGGTCGGCCGGGTCCTTGGCCGAGGCGTTGCAGGCGGCGAGGAGCGTGACGGCGGAAACGGCCATGACGGCCCGCAGGAGGGTTCTCGGCGACATGTCCCGGACTGTATGTCTCCGGTCCACGATATGGCACCGATTCCCACCATGCGGAACCGTGTAGGGCGTTATACGTCGCCCGGGTCGGCGCCCAGGAGAGCGTGTCGTGACCGATGGAGACCGGCGGTGCGGCGCAGGGTGAAGCGGTCGATCTCGGCGCCGTCGTTGCGCAGGGTCCGCACGGTCAGCGTCGTCCGGCGGCCGGTCCAGGCGGGCTCGACGTCGATCGCGAGGAACGAGTAACCGGTGTAGCGCACGCGGGACCACGAGACGGTCTCAGTCACCTTCTCGCCGCCCTTGACCCAGTGGTACGACTGGAACTCCCCCGCGAACGTGTCGGGCACCGGGAAGCTGTAGAGACTCTTGCCGCCGCCACCGCAGGTCGCGTACACGGTGCCGTCGCGGTCCGGCTCGACCGTGTCGCCGATTTTGACCTCACGGGTCACCTTGCCGCCGCGCAAGGCGTCGGTGCGCTCGTAGATGTGGTTGTGCCCGTTGATCACGAGGTCGACCCGGTACTCGTCGAACAACGGGACCCACTGCTCGCGGACGCCGCCCTCCGACGCGTGCTGGTTGGTCGTCGAATAGGCGCAATGATGGAAGAACACCACGATGAAGTCGACGTCCGGCTGCGACCGCAGATACCGCAGGCGGCGCTTGAGCCACGCCGTCTGGGAGCCGTGCGAGTAGCCGAGATTGGCGGGGATCTCGTAGGAGACGTCGTTGGCGTCGAGCGAGATCACCCCGACGTTGCCGTAGATGAAGGAATAGACACTGGGGCAGTCGTGTGGACCCGTACCGGGGAAATCCCAGCGCTTGACCTGGCCGCCGTAGCCGTCGGGTGAGTAGAGGGCCTCCATGTCGTGGTTGCCGGTGGTGACCATCCACGGCACCGACGCCGCGACACCCTCGATCTGACGGTAGTAGGCGTCCCAGACCTTGGGGTCGAAGAGGTCGTGGTCCGCGTCAGGCTTGGACCCGGGCGGCTTGCCCGCGCCGCTCGGATCGGCGTACGCGATGTCGCCCGCCAGCAGGTGGAAACGCGGATTCTGACGCGCGACCGCACCGTCCTGCGCGAGCGCCGTCGTCGAGACCCCCTGGTCACCGAACGCGGTGAAAGTGAACCTGTCCGCCGGGATCCCCCGCGCAGGCGCGGTGGTGAACGTCGAGATCGCGGCGGGACCGCCGTCCCCTGAAGCCGGGTCGAAACCCTCGTGCCCGACGGCGTACCGGTAAGTGCGGCCGGGCCAGAGGTGGTCGGCCTCGGCGTGCAGGTAGTACTGGTCGTACGGCGCGATGACCCCGGCGACCTCGGAGTGCAGCGCGCGGACCTCGGCCGGGATCCGGTGACTCCAGCCGCCGCACTCGTCGGCGATGCGCAGGAACGGCTTCCGCACCGGCGCCGGCACCTGCCACGCGACCCGCATCGACGTCCGAGGGTTCCGGCCGAACGCGAGATGCCGCCCCGCCGGGACGACCTTGTCACCGTCGGCGTACGCGGTGCCCTGCAAGAGAAGCGGACCGGCCGCGAGGACGGCGCCCTTCAGAATCGTGCGGCGGCTGAGGTATTCGTGTTGTTCGGCCATCGTGAGGTTCGCGGCCAGCGTGTCGGGAACACCGACCCTGGGGATTTCCATGCGCGGGATACTCGCCGACGGACATGTTCGGCTCGCGAAGGTGAGACCAACGGGAGTGGTCGAGCTGCCCAGGGTGGGATCAAGGGGTTCTCAAGCGGGCTTTACCTTTTCGCGGTCATTTGAGCGCTTGGCGCGGGGAATGCATTTAGTCGACTAAATGCGGCGGGGTTGCTCAGGGCGAATCAGGGTTGGCGGCCGTTTCACTCTTCAGCGTTGTTCGGCCGTCGCGAGGTGCCAGGCCAGCACGTCGGAAGCACCAGCCTCGGATACTTCCATGTGCGGCATACGTGCCGACGGACCTTTCGCGGTCCCGTGACCACGTCGCACGTGGGATGCATTTAGTCGACTAAATGCGGCACGATCTCATTGTGCGATCTCCACGCGGCGCAACATCACTCATCAGTGTTGTTCGCGCGTTTTGCTTGTTGCTCAAAATTACGAACACGTGTTCGACTGGATTGCGGTATTATGGAGAGGTGTCCGAGACCTTCCTTCCCGAGTTGCCGCAAGAGCTGTGGCGCGCCGGCAAGCTGGAGCTTGCGCATGGCGTGGAGCAGTCGTTGCAGGTGATCAGGGTGGCGACCGCTTGTCTGGGGCGGTTCCTGGCGGAGATCGAGGCCCGGGGCGTCAACGACTTGTACGGCTATGGCCGTACGGATAAATGGTTCGCCGATATGGCGGGACTATCGGTGAGTGAGGCGCGGGCGGTGGTGAACCGGGCCCTCGCCCTGAACCCGACCCGCGCGTTGGACGGCACCGAGGTTCCGCCTGTCGCTCCCGCGACCGCGGCGGTGGCGGCTCAGGGGTTGGTCGGGGATGAGCGGATCGATCAGATCCTGGAGATTTTGAAGAACCTTCCGGCCGAGCTTTCGGCCGAGGAGCGGGCAGGTGCGGAGCAGATCCTCGCGAACCTTGCCCCGAGCGCCGGTCCGCGGCAGCTCGCCGAGGCCGAGGCGAATCTACTGGGCTTGCTGGATCCGGATGGCAAGGAACCGAAGGAGCCAGAGCCGAAGGAACCGCGCCGCGAGATCACCCTGGAACGCCGGAAAGACGGGTTCTGGAAACTGACCGGCCTCCTCGATGACGAAACCGGGGCCCGCACCGCCGCCGCCCTGGAGGCCTACGCCCAGCCACGCCCAGTCGACGAGTTCGGACAAGCCGACCTGCGGATGAAATGCGAACGCCTGGGAGATGCCTGGGCCGAACTCCTCGACCTCGCGATCGCCTGCCCAGACCAGCCGGGCACCAGCGGCTACCGCACCTTGGTCCACGTCACCATCGGACTCGACGCGCTGAAGTCCGGTCTCGGCACCGCCTGCCTGGACTTCGTCGGAACCATGACCGCCCGGGAAGCCCGACTGGCGGCCTGCGATTGCCTGATGTTGCCGGTCGTGATGAGTGCTGCGGGTGAGCCCCTCGACCTGGGGCGGCTACGACGGTTTGTCACGCCCGGCCAGCGCCGGGCGTTGAACATCCGTGACGGCGGTTGCGCGTTCCCCGGCTGTCATCGGAAACCCAAGAACTGCCACGCCCACCACATTCATCACTGGGCGGACGGGGGTCCGACGGATCTCCGGAATCTGGTGCTGCTGTGCAGCTTCCATCACCGGCTGATTCATCATGGTGATTGGGAAGTACGGATGGCGGCCGACGGGTTACCGGAGTTCATTCCACCCCAGTATCGGGATCCGCTCCGAAAACCCCGGCGTAACACCCTGCATCACGTCTGAACATCGAGGAGCCCGTCGGCGACGGGCCTCTCGTCATGCCCGGTGGTAGACCGTGTGGATTTTGGGACATCTGACGTCCCAAAATCCACACAGTCCACGGACCGATCACGACCGGAAGACCGGCGCTCGACCGAGCGGAACCAACACGAAGCCCCCGCGTGACCGGACCGATCACACACAACTGTGTGGATTTCGGGTCATCCAACGTCCCGAAATCCACACGGTCCATCGCCAACGGACCGATCACGAGATCTAGCCCCAAAAGCCCCGAAGTGACTTTGCCCCGAATGCGGACTAACGCTCCCCCCGGATGGTCCGCCGCAGCTTCGGCACCCGCTCGTGCAACGTCCGCTCCGCCCCACGCTGCGTCGGCTCGTAGTAGTCACGCCCCACCAGCTCGTCCGGCGGATACTGTTGCGCCAGAACACCTTCCGGCACGTTGTGCGGATACCGGTAGCCCTTCGCGTTGCCGAGTTTCTCCGCGCCCGCGTAGTGCCCGTCGCGCAGATGCGGCGGCACCGTCCCGATCCGCCCGGACCGGACATCGCTCAGCGCGGCGTCGATCCCGGTGATGACGGCGTTCGACTTCGGCGCCGTCGCCAGGTGCACGGTCGCCTGCGCCAGCGCGAGACGGCCTTCCGGCATGCCGATGAACTGCACGGCGTGCGCCGCCGCGACGGCCGATTGCAGTGCCGTCGGGTCGGCCATGCCGATGTCCTCGCTCGCGTGCACGACCAGGCGCCGGGCCAGGAACCGCGGGTCCTCCCCCGCCTCGATCATCCGTGCCAGATAGTGCAACGCGGCGTCGACGTCGGACCCTCGGATCGATTTGATGAACGCGCTGATGACGTCGTAGTGCTGGTCGCCGTCGCGGTCGTAGCGCACCGCCGCCTTGTCCACTGTGGACTCGACGATGGCGAGGTCGATCGTCTTGGCCTCGGTCGCGCTCGCCGCGTCGGCGGCCGCTTCCAGTGCGGTGAGCGCTCGCCGCGCGTCGCCGGAAGCCAGCCGCACCAGATGTGCCCGCGCGTCCTCGGTCAGGGTGAGTTCGCCGCCGAGACCGCGTTCGTCCGCCAGCGCGCGCTCGATCAGCGCGACGATGTCGGCGTCGGTCAGCGGCCGCAGCTGCAGCACCAGCGACCGCGAGAGCAGCGGCGAGACGACCGAGAACGACGGGTTCTCCGTGGTGGCGGCCACCAGCAGCACCGTCCGGTCCTCCACCGCGCCGAGCAGGGCGTCCTGCTGGGTCTTGGAGAACCGGTGGACCTCGTCGATGAACAGCACCGTGTTCTCGGCGTTGTAGTTCCGGCGGCGGCGGGCTTCCTCGATGACCCCGCGCACCTCCTTCACCCCGGCCGACAGCGCCGACATCGCCACGAACCGGCGGCCGGTCGCGGCCGAGACGAGGTTCGCCAGCGTGGTCTTGCCGGTGCCCGGCGGGCCGTAGAGCAGCACGGAAGCGGGGGCCGCGCCTTCGACGAGCCGCCGCAGCGGCGCGCCCTCGCGCAGCAGGTGCTGCTGGCCGACGACCTCGTCGAGCGACCGCGGCCGCATCCGTACCGCCAGCGGCGAGCCCGCCGGTACGGCGACCTCCCTCGGCTCGGCCGGCTCCGGCGGCGGACCGAGGTCGGGGTTCACGGTGAAGAGTTCGTCCTGTGCCACGGTGTCGACGGTAGCCGTACCCACCGACGGTTCCGGGCACAGGTCAGCGCAGCCGCTCCCGGAACGAATGCCACATGATCACGGCCGCGTACGGCACGAACTCGCGACCCCGCCGCCACACCCACGGGATGCCCTTGAGCACCAGCCAGCCGACGTGCCCGGCCGCGCTCGGCTCCACGCCTCCCGAGCAGGTCAGGCTGACCGGCTTCGGCACCGCGAACCCGGCCTCGGCGAGCCGTTCGGTGAACCCGGTCGCCAGCATCCGGTGCCCGAGCTCCGACGGGTGCAGCCGGTCGACGCTCCACGCGGTGAGGTCGTAGGCGCCGGGCAGCAGTTCGAGGTCGAGACACGGCACGCCCTCGCGTTCGACGACCCCGTCGATGGCGGCGTTCAGCTCGGCAACCCGCTGGCTCAACGCGCGCCGCAGCGACTGCGGGAGGCGGAACACCTTCCCGTGGTCGTGGTAGCGCACCGGGACCACGACGGTGCCGACGGCGGCCAGCGAACGGATCACCTCGGTGAGGTCCGCGGCGATCTTCTCGGCGCTGAAGTCGGGGCGCAGTGTGTCGTTCATGCCCGCCACCACCAGCGCGACGTCCGGCCGGTGCGCCACGGCCTCCGGAAGCTGCTTCGTCAGCACGCAGCCCATGCGCGCTCCGGTGAACGACGGGTTCAGATAGCCGTCCGGCTCGACGCCGAGCGCGTCGGCGACGAGCGGGCCGACCCCGCGCCAGCCGCCCCGGTCCGGCAGCGGATCGCCGAGGCCCACGGCCGTGGAATCGCCGAGCACGACCAGTCTGCGGGCGGACCGCGGGGCGGCCGGCGCGGGAGGAAGGAGGGGTTCGGGACTCGGAGTGACTTCGACACTGATCACGGTCACGGTAGCCACCATCGGCCACGCAGACTCACCTGCGGTGATGCCTGGGTAACGCGGCGAGGACGGTCGAGCGAAAAGTCAGTGCGGCGGCTACCGGAACGCCGGATAGAACGCGAGATCGGCGTGCGGCCCGAGCCTGGCACCGAGGGCCGCGGCGACCTTGGTGGCGTGCTCGGAGATATGCGTCAGGCGGGCGCGCAGCGAGTGTTTGGCCAGCTCCCGCCACCAGGTGACCAGCGCGGCCTCCCGGCTGATCGGCGTGGCGTGCCGGTCCAGCTCCAGTTCCGGGAGGATCTCCCAGGTGAGCACCCACAGCAGGAGCAGCTGACCGTCCATCAGGTGCTCGGCCAGCGCGTCCTCGTCCGCGAGCCCCGGCCAGACCGAGACGACCTCGGACCGCCAGGCCGCGATCATCGCCTCGCTCATCCCCGGCGGCAGGGCCAGCGCGTCCGCGCTCGACGCGAACGGGAGCCGCAGGTACGCCACGTCCATCAGGGTGCTGCGCACCCGGCCGCGTTCGAAGTCGAGGAACCGCACTCCGCCGCTAGTCACGAGGTTGTTGTCCGGGCTGAGATCGACGGGGCTGAACGCGCGGTACGACGGCGCGCCCGCTCGCCCGGCGACCTCCATGACACGCTGTTGCACCGGCTCCGGCGTCTCGACTTCGAGCAGTTCCTCCAGCAGCCCCGGCAGTTGCGCACAGACCGCCGGCAGCGGCGCGTCCTCGTTCTTGACCGGACCGCCGAGACGGCGCAGCAGCGCGTTGAAATCGGGCTCGCGGCTCGCCGTGGTCGCGTGGAGCCTGCCCAGCGACCGGGCCCAGGACAGCAACGCGCGTTCGGCACCGCGGGCGTCACGGGCGTGGAGTTTGTCGTGCAGCGTCGGGACGCCGCCGAGGTCCTCGATCACCAGGACACGGTCCCGGCCGTCGTGGGCCAGCAGCTCCGGGCACATCCGGTCCTCCGGCGCGAGCGCGGTGAACAGCTGGTAGCTGACCGCCTCCTGCGCGAACGGATCGGGTCGTCCCGGTTCGGGTGGATCGGGGTAGTGCTTGATGACCAGGGTGCGCGGCAGCGCGAACGGCGACGACGCCACCCGCGCCCGTACGACCGTGGCCGGGCCGCTGCCCGCGAGGTCCTCAGGGGCGACGAGGGTGATCGCGCTGCCGAATCTGCGCGAAAGGACCGACTCGCCGGCGGCGACCGCGGCCGCCACGGCGAGGGTTTCGGCTCCAGCTCCGACGGTCGAATCGTCGGCAGAGGAGGTATCGACTGTCATTACCACCGACCCTACTCGTGACTGAGCAACCATGACCACTGAGATCCGGGCAACCACGCGCACTGGCGCGATCGGCGGACTCATCCGCGTGAAAGCGGACGTTCCGTCACCCTCGATCGTTGCCCACGACGCCGCAATGTCAGCACAATGGCCGCAGCTGCAACGATTCCGATGAGATTGACCAGCAGCTGACCGGCCGAATAGAGACACCGGTCCCATTGACCGGCAACCGCCGCGACCACCGCGTAACCCGCCGCGGGAACCGTCGTCACCGAGATGAAGACACCCACGAGCGCGGCGGATTTGGCCGAAGTCATGGAAAGCATGCCCGCCGCACCGGCGAGGAGCGCGACGATCAGCGACGCGACTCCCACCTTGTAAACGAAATCCACTTCGTGGTTGTCCGCGAGCTTGCTGACCTCGAGCACCCCGGTGACGTTGCCCAGCAGCACCACGCCGAGCGTGATCACCATGGCGATCGGGAAGCCGCCCAGCAACGCGACGGCGCCCTGCTTCACGAGATCTCCCCGGCGTAGCACCAGCCCGACCGCGATGGCCGCCAGCGGACCGAATTCCGGCCCCACGACCATCGCGCCGACGATGGTGACCGCCGAGTTGGTGACCACCCCGACCGCCGCCAGCAGGCACGCGATGGTCAGGAATGCCTGAAATGTCCAGGTGAGCCGGGATTCCTCGCCGGAGCGGCCGACGAGTTCCTGCCACACCACGGCGTCCGCGCCTTCGCCCGGCGCGGCTTCCTCGGCCTTGTCGGCGGCGTCGGACACCGCGGTGTCCAGCGCTTCCAACGTGATGCCGCCGGTGTGGTCGAGGTCGAGGGCGCACAGCGACTCGACGATCTCGTCGGTCGCCTCGCGGGCGATGTCCGCCTCGATCAGGTCGCCCTCGGGCGCGACCGCCACCCCGTGATGCACGACGAGGTGCGCGGTCCCGGCGTGTGCCCGCAGGATCCGGATCGCTTCGTCGGTCCGGTCCGGCGGGCACACGGCCCTGAGATGGAGCATCAGTTCTTGACGGACGGCGCGGGCTTGGCGTCGATGCCCGCCTCTTTGCGCTGCTCCGCCGTGATCGGGGCGGGAGCGGCGGTCAGCGGGTCGAACCCGCCGCCGGTCTTCGGGAACGCGATCACGTCACGCAGCGACTCGGCCTTGGCCAGCAGCATGACGATCCGGTCCCAGCCGAACGCGATACCGCCGTGCGGCGGCGGGCCGAAGGCGAAGGCGTCGAGGAGGAAGCCGAACTTCTCCTGCGCCTCCTCCTCGGACAGGCCCATCAGCTCGAAGACCTGCTTCTGCAGCTCCTGCTGGTGGATACGGATCGAGCCGCCGCCGATCTCGTTGCCGTTGCAGACGATGTCGTAGGCGTAGGCCAGCGCGTTGCCGGGGTCGTCGGCGAGTTTGCCGATCCACTCCGGGGTCGGCGAGGTGAAGGCGTGGTGCAGTGCCTTCCACTTGCCGCCGCCGACGGCGACGTCGTCGGACTCCTCGGCCGAGATGAACATCGGGAAGTCGACGACCCAGACGAACGACCAGGCGTTCTCGTCGATCAGGCCGAGACGGCTGCCGATCTCGAGCCGGGTGGCGCCCAGCAGCGCACGCGCGTCGGCGGGCTTACCGGCGGCGAAGAAGACACAGTCGCCGGGCTTGGCGCCGACGGCTTCGGCGACCGTCTCGCGCTCCTTCTCCGACAGGTTCTTCGCGACCGGCCCGCCGAGCGTGCCGTCCTCGTTGACCAGGATGTAGGCGAGCCCGCGGTGCCCGCGCTGCTTGGCGAAGTCCTGCCAGGCGTCGAGGGTGCGGCGCGGCTGGTCGGCCCCGCCCGCCATCACGACGGCCCCGACGTACGGCGCCTGGAACACGCGGAACGGGGTGTCGGCGAAGAACGCCGTCATGTCGGTCAGTTCGAGGTCGAAGCGCAGGTCCGGCTTGTCCGAACCGTACTTCTCCATCGCCTCGGCGTAGGTGATGCGCTGGAACGGCCGGGGGATCTCGGCGCCGATCAGCTTCCACAGCGCGGTGACGATGTCCTCGCCGAGCGCGATGACGTCGTCCTGCTCGACGAAGCTCATCTCGATGTCGAGCTGGGTGAACTCCGGCTGCCGGTCGGCGCGGAAGTCCTCGTCCCGGTAGCAGCGCGCGATCTGGTAGTACCGCTCGAGGCCGCCGACCATCAGCAGCTGCTTGAACAGCTGCGGCGACTGCGGGAGCGCGTACCAGGAGCCGGGCTTGAGGCGGGCCGGGACCACGAAGTCACGGGCGCCCTCGGGGGTGGAGCGGGTCATGGTCGGGGTCTCGACCTCGACGAACTCCTGGGCGTGCAGCACCTCGCGGGCGGCGCGGTTGACCTCGCTTCGCAGGCGCATCGCGGCCGCGGGGCCACTGCGGCGCAGGTCGAGGTAGCGGTGCTTGAGGCGCACCTCTTCGCCGACGTCGACCCGGTCGTCGATCGGGAACGGCAGCACGGCGGCCTCGGACAGCACCTCGAGCTCGGTGACCAGCACCTCGATCTCGCCGGTGGGGATCTCGGCGTTGGCGTTGCCCTCGGGCCGCTTCGAGACCTCGCCGACGATGCGGACGCAGTACTCGGAGCGCAGCTGGTGGGCGCGCTCGGCCATCTCGCCCTCGCGGAAGACGACCTGGCTCACGCCGCTGGCGTCGCGCAGATCGATGAAGATGACGCCGCCGTGATCGCGCCGCCGGGCCACCCATCCGGTGAGGGTGACCGTCTGACCGGCGTGCTCGGCACGCAAGGTGCCGGCTTTGTGGGTGCGAAGCACTGCGGGTGCTCTCCTTCGGCATCACGATTCTGCGATTCGACGGCGCCGCGGTTCGACTGCTCTGCGCCGACGTCAAAGGCTAACGAATAGCCCTGGATGCCTCGCGACCAGGTGCAAACCCCCGGGTTTCGTCAGATCGTCGGCCAGGCTTCCAGCGCGGCGACCATCCGCCGCGTATGCGCCAGATAGTCGGGCACGGACAGGATCCGGCCGTCGATGTTCTCCAGCAGCCAGCCGGAGGCCGCCTCCCGCGACGCGAAGAACTCCGTGCAGACCAGCGCCTCGACGTAGTCCTGACCGAGCGCGAGGTCGATCCCGGACAGCCGTGACGCGGCGACCACGGCGTGCGGCGGGTCGACGCTCAACACCCGGTCGCGGGTGAAATGGACGCGGACGCGTGCTCCGGTCGCCGGGCAGACCGCGTCCGCGTGCACGGGTTCACCGGTGGCGACGGCCAGGAGGAACAGGTCGACCCGGTACCGGTCGGAACCCGGCCGCTCGGCCGGGCGCGAGCCGCGATCCATCACGACCAGGCCGTCGCGGATGACGAAGCCCATCAGGTCCATCAAACGGTGGGCTTCGGCCGGGTCCATGCCGACCGTGGCGGCGAGTCTTCCGATGGCGATGGGGTGTCTGCCCGCTCTGGTCAGCTTGGTCGCGGCCCAGGCGATGCGGACAGCGGCGGTGCGATCCGTACGGGTGGTCAACAGGCACCTCCTCGCCTTTGTCCCCTTGAGATTAGGCACGAAAAGGTTTTCCGCCAAGCCACTGCGCCGAACGGCCGAATCCGTTGTGCGGTAAGAAAATTCACATTGCACGGCAGGCAACGGGACGGCGCACTTTCGGCCATGTGAGGCGAAAGTGGCGGCTACAGCAGTTTGAGCTGCTCGGCGGGCGGCGTCACCGCCTCCCCGGAACGCTGCACGGGCATCGTCACCTGCATCCGTTCCCCGTCGTCCGCACGGGAACCGAAGCCGTGACGGCGCAGCAACGGGCCGACCCGGGCGCCGAGCCGCTCCCTATAGGACTTCGGCAGATAGGCGCCGCGCGAGTACAGCTCGCGGTATTTCGGCACCAGCTCCGGATGTTCCCGGCCGAGCCAGCGCGCGAACCATTCCCGCGCACCGGGCCGCAGATGCAACGGAAGGACGGTGACCCGGGTGGCACCGGCCTCGGCCAGCCGCGAGAACAGGGCGTCGAGCGCGGCCACCGAGTCGGTCAGGTAAGGGAGCACGGGGGCGACCAGCACCGAGCACGGCAGCCCGGCGTCGCGTGCCTTGCGGATCAGGTCGAGCCTCGCGCGCGGGCCGGGAGTCCCCGGCTCGAGACGGCGTTGCAGCTCCTCGTCCAGCAGCGCGAGCGAGATCGCCAGCCCGGCCGGCACGTCCTTCGACACCGATTCCAGCAACGGGAGATCCCTCGCCAGCACGGTTCCCTTGGTCAGGATCGACAGCGGCGTGCCCGAATCGGCCAGCGCGGTGATGATGCGCGGCATCAGCTTGTAGCGGCCTTCGGCGCGTTGGTAGGGGTCGGTGTTCGTACCCATCGCGACGTGCTCGCGTGTCCAGCTCGGCCGCCGCAGCTGCGCGGCCAGCACCTCGGGCGCGTTGACCTTCACGATCACCTGCGTGTCGAAATCGCGGCCGGCGTCGAAGTCCAGGTACGTGTGGGTGTTCCTGGCGAAACAGTTGTGCGAGACCATGCCGTCGGCGATGAAGTCGCCGGTGCCGGTGGTGATGTCGAACAACGGCAGCTCGATGCCCAGCGGCTCGATGGACGTGACCTTCCGCCTCGTCCGGCCGATGGGGAGGCCGTCGAGCGACCGTTTCCAGCCGACGGCGGGATCGGCGAGATGGAAGAACCGCACCTCCTCCGGAGGCCCGCCGAGGATCTGCACCGTCCACAGCGGACGGAACTTGGCGTTTTCGGTTATGACGTAACGGAAGCCGAAGTTACCCAGAGCGGAACAGAAGGTCGAGACGATGTCCTTTTCGTCATGGGTGACGCGCAACGCGCCGTGCCGGTAGCTCCCGGCGAGGTCGAACAGCCCGGCCAGGAAACCGCGCAGCCAATGGGAATCCGGCGATGGCGGCACCTGCACGAAGCCGACCGACGCACCGAAATCCGGCAGGTATCCCAGCGCGCGGTCCGCCGCGTCCTTCTCGGCCGAGAACCCGCCGGAGCGCAACATCCCGCACAGGTATCCGGCGCGATAGCCGATGGTGTCGTCCGGGGTGCGCGCGAGCCTCCCGACGCCGACGAGTTCGGTGCCGCCGACCAGATGCGGCCGCTGCGCCGCGCCGAACCGGGTGCCGGTGACGTGTTTCCAGCCGCGACCGGTCAGGAACCGGTGATCGCCACTGGCCACGATGGACGTGCCGTCGTCGAGGGACAGCCGGTATGCCGGTTTCAGTGTCGACCAGTGCGCGAGGACCTTCGTCGGCACCAGGCGGCGCCCCGCGCCGCGCCCGCGCGTCCCGTAGATCGCGTCGCCGGGTGCAAGCTCCGCCAGCGGCTTCGTCCGGCCGTCGGCCATCAGGACCGGCGTCCCGCCTTCGAGACAGTACGTACACGCGTGCGAGCAACCGCGATACGGGTTCACCGTCCATCCGAACGGGACACCCGAGCCGTCGGGCACCTTGTTCAGCACGGATTTGGCGTGCACCTCGTGGAAGGTGACGCCGTCGAACTCCGGTGTGCGCACCGAGCGCAGCAACCCGTCCAATCCGGGCAGTACCGGCTCGCCGCCGTCCGCCCGCTGTTGATCCCATCGCACCCGGCCAGTCGAACACACGTTCTAGACGGGTGTCAAACGTATGTTCGAACGAGGGTGATCTTCGCGGCTAGAGCTTCGTGATCTCCTCCGCCAGGTACCCGGCGGGCTGGATCAGCCCGGCGCACCGGCTCTCTCCGCGCGGCGCCACCGAACGCCGGCGCACCGTCACCGAGTAGAAGTCCTCGCCGCCGCGCACGGTGACGACCCGCGCGTCGGATTCGAGCAGCGGTTCCTCCTGAACGGCGAGCACGTCGTCCAAACCGGGCAGGTCCAGCCGCCGCCGGAGCGCGATCTCCGCGAACTGCGCCCACGCCGTCCGGGCGGACGTCCGGCCGCGAAGCCGCTCCGGCTCGACCTGGCCGCGCAGCGCGGCCTTGGCGACCAGCGCCGCCTCGGCCGGGTTGAGCTGGCCGTGCAGGAAACCGTCGGGGACCACCAGCAGGTTGCCCGCCCAGCGATCGCCGCCGACGTGGCTGACCTCCCAGGACCGGCCGGGATGGTTGGTGTTGAGCGCCGAGGCCAGCGGGCGGCCGAGCACCGCGCAGCACATGTCCTTGGTGCCGTGGGTGCAGACCAGGAACAGCGGCCCCTCCACGCGGGTGCCGAGCCCACCGGTGCCTTCGGCGACGGCTTCGAGGTCCAGCGCGGCCAGTTCGCCCAGGTCGTGGATCTCGAGGCGTTCCAGCCAGCGATTGCCCGGTTCTCCCCCGCCGACGTACACGGAACGGGGGCGATCCGGGTCCCGCTGATGTTTGCCGGGACGGCGGATCAGCAGCGGCCGGAGCCCGTGCGACCGTCTCAAGTTCTCGAGCAGCTCACGGCGCTCGGCGGGGAAGGCCTCGTCGAGGACGTTCTCCAGCGCGTCCGCGGGCCAGGGGCCCGGCTGCTCGATGAGCAGCCAGCACCGCATGTCCGCCGCGGTGCCGGCGGGGCTCGCCCCCAGCATGCGCGCGACGGTGGCACAGCCCGGCAGCGCGGCGGGCGACGCCGGGCTGTCCGGCGCTGGGGTGTCCGAGAGCTGAGCGGTCATCGGCTGACCCCTCCGGACTTCACCTTAGGCATGCCTTAGCTTACCCCGTCCGGCCTCCCTTCACACTTCTCGCCTTCTGTGACTTTCAGCCGATCGAGAGAAGTCCCTGCGTGGCGAGCTCGCCGAGGAACGCCCGCACCGTCCCCCGATCGAGTTCGGACAGCTCGGCGAGTCGCTTGACCGCCTGCGGCGAGCCGTCGAGCAGTGCCTTCAGCAGCGGGGTCGCGGCGCCCGCGAAGACGAACCGCTTCCCGTCCGCGAGCAGGGTCACCCGGCCGTCACCTTCTTCGAGCACCGCCCTCGGGACGAGGAACCGGACCTCGGTCTCGTCGCCGTCCGGCAGCAGGCCGGGGGTCGCCGCCCAAGGCAGGCCGACCCGCGGATGCGCCGGGGCCGCCGAGTCGCGTTCGGCGAGGAACCGGTCGACGACGTCGGTGGTCAGCGCGGCTTCCAGTTCCGCGCGCAAGGCCGCGGCGCGGGCCGCGCGCTCCTCCGCCGTCCCGAACCTCGGGAGGTCCTGCCGGAAGGCGGTGCTCGCCCGCAGCTTGTCGGCGAGCCACGCGACGAGGTCGATCCCCGTCGCCGGACTGAAGCCGAGCGTGAGATGCAGCGACATCTCCCCCACCGCGGTGACGTCGTGCCAGTGCCCGCGCGGGACGTAGAGGACGTCGCCGTCTTCGAGGACGAAGTCGTCGATCGGTTCCCCGGGCCGCTCGGGCTGCTCGACGTCGCGATGCAGCGGCGCCTGCCTGGTCGGGCCGTGCATCCGCCAGCGTTTGCGGCCGGCGACCTGGATGATGAACGCGTCGTGGTCGTCCCAGTGCACGTCGAAACCGTGGGTCACGCCCCAGCCGGCGTACAGGTTGACCTGGACGCTCTCCCGGAGGTCGTGTTCGAGGCTCCTGGCGAGATCGCCGATCGGGTCGCTGAGTTCCTGGATGGCGTCGAGCACCATCGTCGCGCCGCCGCGCAGGTGCTCGGTGAACGGAGCGGCCTGCAGACGGGGGACGGTGCCACTGCGGCGGGTGGGGACGAGATCGGTGTAGCTCTCCATGGGCACCGGAGTGCCGTCGAGCGCCAGGCGCAACCGCGGGAACTCCAGCCGATGCTGCCGGAGGATCGCGTTCAGCGCCGGCCACGGCAGCAGGTCGGCGAAGCGGCCCGCGCGGCCTTCGAAACGGCGGTAGGTCTCGCCCTGGACGTCTTGGAAGAACTGGCTGACCCCGAGCGGAGCCACGAGGTCAGCCAGCGTCGGCGTTTCGGGCACTCAGCCGTCGTTGCCGTCGTTGTCGGCGGCCGCGCCGTTGGCCTTCCCGCGGTCGACCGCGGTCGGGATCTTCTCGACCTCCAGCAGCAAACCGCTGTCGGGAGCCTGCGTACCTGACTGTTCCTGTGCCATCCTGCCACCTTTTTCTCGGACGAGCGGACGGACCGAAAATCGGCCTGGAGCGCAGCCAAGCCTACGACACGTTTCGTGAAAATTCACTGTCCAGCAGGGAAAAACGGCCTTGTGAGCGATCTTCGACACCGCGGCGCCGGTTCACCCGGACAGCGGTTCTAAGCTGGCATTCATGGCTGATCCGGCATCCGTTCCGAAGCGTCGTCCGGCGACGCGCTGGGACGTCCTGGCGGTCATCGGCGCCGGTGGCGCGCTGGGCAGCCTCGCCCGCTACGGCCTCTCGGCCGCGATCCCCCGCACCGCTGGAGAATTCCCGCTTTCCACCTTTGCCACCAACGTTTCCGGCTGTCTGCTGATCGGCGTCCTGATGGCGGTCATCACCGGCGCCACGAGTCCGCATCGGCTGCTGCGCCCCTTCCTCGGGGTGGGGATCCTGGGCGGTTACACCACGTTTTCGACCTATACGACCGAGACACTCGATCTTGTGACCACCGGGCATCCGTTCACCGGATTGTCGTACGCGGCGGGTAGCGTGGTCACCGCCCTGGTCGCGGTCCTGATCGGCGGGGAAGCGACCCGGGCCTGGCTGAACCGGACTGGAGCGAAACCATGAGGCTCTCCGGGCGCGCGCTACGGCTGTCGGTCCACGTGGGCGAGGACGACGTCTGGCACCACAAGCCGCTGTACCACGAGATCGTGCGGCGGGCGCACGACGCCGGGCTCGCCGGCGCGTCGGTCTTCCGCGGGATCGAGGGGTACGGCGCGAGTTCACTGATCCACACGACCCGGTTGCTCTCCTTGTCCGAAGACCTGCCGGTGGTGATCGTGATCGTCGACGAGGAGGCGCGGATCCGGGCGTTCCTGCCCCAGCTCGACGAGCTGATCGGCGAGGGCCTGGTGACCCTCGATGAGGTCGAGGTCATCCGCTACGCGGGCCGGACGGCACGATGACCGTCCTGTTCGTCGCGGTCGGCGGCGGCCTCGGCGCGATCCTGCGCTACCTGACCGACAGGCGCGTGGGGGCCTGGCGGAGCTCCGCGTTCCCCTGGGGCACGCTCACGGTGAACGTCGTCGGCTCGGCGATCCTCGGCGTGCTCACCGGCTGGGCACTGCACGGCGGTCAGCCGGACGCCGTCCGCGCGCTGCTGGCCGTCGGTTTGTGCGGCGGGCTCACGACGTTCTCGACGTTCGGGTACGAAACCCTGCGCCTGTTCACCGAGAAGGCGCGGCTCTACGCCGTCGTCAACGTCTGCGTGACGGTCTTCGCCGGGCTGGCCGCGGCGGCCGCGGGCCTGCTGCTGGCCGCCGCCGTCTGGCACTGACTCACTCTTCGGGCGCCATCCGCCACACGGCCGCCGCGATCGCGTCGCGCTGTTCGGCCGGGAGGTCGGCCGCCATCTCCTCCAGCTTCTCGACGACGCCTTCGTGGGCGGCGTTCGCGAGCCGGAGCCCCTCCTCCGTCAGCGTGATCTTCAGCGCGCGGCGATCGCAGGAATCCGCGACCCGCTCCACGAGCGCGCGCCGCTGCACGCGGTCCACCAGGCCGGTGACGCTGGACTTCTCAAGGTTCAGCATCTTGCCGAGGTCGGTCATCCCGACGCCCGTCTCCCCCTGAGCCAGCACGCAGAGCAACTGCGCCTGCTGCGGCGTGAGGTCGTAAGACCGGCCGACGTCGATGAAAGCCCGCTGCACGAGATGCGAAAGCCGCACCAGCGCCGTCGCGAATCCGAGGTCTTCGGCCGTGGTCATGACCGCAGTCTACTTGACGATCGTTCGGAGTACGAACTACTGTAGTTCGCAGTACCAACATTACGCACTACGAACTAGGGGATCTCATGACCACGACCGTGGCCGTCATCGGCGGGGGATACGGCGGCACGACCGTCGCCAAGGAGCTGGACTCGTTCACCGACGTCGTGCTCGTCGAGCCGCGCGAGGATTTCGTCCACCACGTCGCCGCGTTGCGGGGGCTCGTCGATCCCGAGTGGACGGATCGGCTCTTCTACCCGTACTCCGGGCTTCTCGAGCGGGGACGGGTGCTGCGCGACCGCGCGGTGAGCGTCGACCAGAGCGGCGTCACGCTCGCGTCGGGCGAGCGGCTCGCGCCGGACTACGTCGTACTGGCGACCGGTTCGGCGTACCCGTTCCCGGCGAAGATCGATTTCCACGACAGCGCGTCGGCGAAGGCGAAGATCCGCGCCACCCGGGAGGAACTCGCGGGAGCGGAGAAGGTGCTGCTGCTCGGCGCGGGGCCGGTCGGCCTCGAACTGGCGGGCGAGATCAAGGCGGTGTGGCCGGAGAAGGCCGTGACGATCGTCGACCCGGCGAAGGAGATCCTGGCCGGCTTCCCGGACGAGTTCCGCGCGGAGATCCGCCGCCAGCTCGACGACCTGGGCGTCGAACTCCTGCTCGGCACTTCACTGACCGAGGCCCCGGTCTCGGAGCCCGGCCAGGCCAAGACGTTCACCTCGGGGCTCACCGGCGGCGGCGAGGTGACCGCCGACCTGTGGTTCCAGTGCTACGGCGGCGCGCCGCACACCGCGTACCTCGACGGCGAACTGGCCACCGCGCGGCGGGCGAACGGGCAGATCGAGGTGACGCCCGAACTCCGTCTTCCTGGGCAGCCCCGCGTGTTCGCGCTCGGCGACATCACCGCGCTGCCGGAGGGGAAGCTCGCGAAGGTGGCCGGTGACCACGCGGAGGTCGTCGTCGCCAACATCCGGGCGCTGATCGAAGGCGGCGAGCTGCGCGTCCACACCCCGGGCGGGCCGATGATCTCGTTGCCCCTCGGGCCTTCCGGGGGCGCGACCTACGCCGAGGAGGCCGGCGTCCTGGACGCGGCGACGACTTCGGAGATCAAGGGGTCGCACATGATGGCGTCGCGGTACGACGAGCTCTTCAAGACCGCCTGAGCCGCCCCCGCGCACGCTAGGAACGGTCCTTTCCTTGCAAAATTTGCAAGGAAAGGACCGTTCATTGCATCCGGTGGGCCGGTCAGGACCGCGGAGCGAGGCCCCGCACGTGCGCGAAGGGGTCCTCACCCGTCGGCAGCAGCGCGATGATCGGCGTCGTCAGCCCGTTGTCCACATAGGACTGCACCTGCTCGCGGCAGGAATCGAGGCTGCCGTGGACGATCAGGTCGTCGACGACCTCGTCCGGGATGACCTGGTTCGCCTTCTGCCGGTCGCCCGCCGCCCACGCCTCGTGCATCGGCGCGAGCGCGTCGCCCCGGCCGAGCCATTCGTGGAACGCGGCGTACACCGGCACGGTGAGGTAGCTCGAGATGAGCATCCGCCCGAGCCCGCGCGCGGCGTTCTTGTCTTCGGTGGGGCAGACGAAGATCCGCGCGGCCAGTTCGACGTCCGGCCCGATTTCCGCACGGACCTTCGGCACGTCGGAGGCGGCGAGCCAGTTGGTGATGGCGCCGTCGGCCTCCTTCGCGGCCAGCCGCAGCATCCCCGGCCGCAGCGCGGCGAGCATGATCGACGGCGGCGGGTCGGCGGGCCGCTCCAGCCGGAACTTGCTGACGGAGAACGACTCGTACTCCTCGGTGACCTTCTCCCCCGCCAGCGCCGAACGCAGGAAACGCAGGGTGTCACGCGAGCGCGCGAACGGCGCCTCGAACTCGGCGGCGTTCCAGTTCTTCACGATCACCGGCGACGACGCGCCGATGCCGAGCACGAACCGGCCAGGCGCCAGTTCCGCGACGGTCGCCGCGCTCATCGCCAGCAGCCCGGGCCCGCGCGTGTACACCGGCACGATCGCGGTGCCCAGCCTCAGCCGCGGCGCCCACTGCGAAGCCAGCACCAGCGGGGTGAAGGCGTCGTGGCCCGCCGTCTCGGCCGACCACGCGTCGGTGTAGCCGAGATCCGGCAGTTCCCGCACCATCTCCTCGTGCGCCGCGAGCGGCACCCCGGTCAGCGGAATGGTGATGCCCCACCGTTTCATGCGTTCTCCTCGCTCTTGACCGCGGCACCGGACAGCTCACGCACGATCCAGTCCACCTGCGTGCGCATCAGGTTCTCCGCGACCTCTTCGGCTTGCGGCGTCATATGCGTCGCGCCGGCCAGCGGCAGGAACACGTGCGCGCGTCCCTTGGCCAGCAAGGCCGACGACAGGCGCAACGAGTGGGCGACGAAAACGTTGTCGTCGGCCAGTCCGTGCACGATCAGCAGCGCCCGCGAGAGGTCGCCGGCACCGGCGATCAGCGAGTTGTGCTCGTACGAAGCCGTTTCTTCCTGCGGCAGCCCGAGGTAGCGCTCGGTGTAATGCGTGTCGTACAGCGACCAGTCGGTCACCGGGGCACCCGCGACAGCGGCGTGGAAGACGTCGGGGCGTCGCAGCACGGCCAGCGCGGACAGGTAACCGCCGTAGGACCAGCCGCGGATCGCGACCCGTTCCAGATCCAGTTCCGGATGGAGCGCGGCCGCCGCGTGCAGGGCATCCACCTGGTCGGCGAGGGTCACGTCGGCGAGTTTGCCCGCGATCTCCTTCTCCCAGGCCGAACCCCGGCCGGGTGTCCCACGCCCGTCGGCGACCAGCACCGCGAAACCCTGGTCCGCCAGCCACTGCGGGGTCAGGAACGCGTTGCGGGTCTGCAGGACACGCTGGGCGTGCGGACCGCCGTACGGGTCGAGCAGCACCGGGAGCTTGCCTTCGCTCTCCTCGTACCCGGTCGGCAGCACCAGCGCGGCACGCAGGCCCCGCTCCCCCAGCGTCAGCCAGGTCAGGTTCGGCACGACGTCGGGGTCGACGGTGAAGGAACCGATACGCGCCACCGTCTTCTCGCCGGACACCACGGTCACCACCGGGCCGCTGCGCTCCAGGCTCCACGACGAGAGCACGGCCAGCGCGGCGTTCCCGGAGCCGACGTGCACACCGTCCTCAGTGGACAGACGACGGAGTTCCCCGCCCTCGGTGCGGAAGACGTGGATCTGTGTCGGGTCGGCCTCCGACGCGCTGAACAGCACCTCGTCGCCGACGTGCAGGACCGAGCGCACCTGCAGCCCCGGCGGGGTGACGGCCACGCCGTCGACGACCAGCCGGTGGTCACCGTCGGCGGCGCTCTCGCGCACCAGACGGCCGTCGGAGGTCCATGCCGGGACACCCGCGGCGAGCTCGACCCAGCGCTCGTCGGTCTCGGTGTGCAGCACCTCGACCGAACCGGTCGCCGGGTCGACCGCCTGGATCTCCAGCTTTCGCTGATCACGCGACTGCACGGACAGCAGCGGCTTGCCCGCGGCGGACCAGTGCACCGCGGCCAGGTACTCCCAGTCGGTCTTCGCGACGTCGACGCGAGTGCCGTCGAGGCCGAGGATCGCCAGCGTCACGTCCGCGTTCGTGGTGCCCGCCGCCGGATACGCGACGACATTGGCCGCCGACTGCGGATTGGCCGGGTCGGCGATCGTCCAGCGCGGTACGGCGGCCCGGTCGGACCGCTCGACGAGCAGGCTCTTCCCGTCCGGCGACCACCAGTAGCCTCGGGTGCGGCCCATCTCCTCCGCCGCGATGAACTCCGCGAGCCCCCAGGCGATGTCGTCACCTGCCTCGTCGATGAGTAGGCGGTCCTCGCCGGTCGCCCGGTCGATCACCCGCAGGCGCCGGTCGCGGACGTAGGCGACGTGCGTGCCGTCCGGGCTGGGGCGCGGGTCGACGACCGAGCCGTCGACCAGCACCGCCACCTCGCCGGTGCTCAGGTCGAGGGTGTGGAGCTTGCCCGAGAGCGAGAACGCGGCGACGGTGAAGGCGTCGTCGACCGCGTAGCCGACCACGCCGCCACCGGTCTCCCGGCTGCGCTCGCGGCGGGCGCGCTCCTCCGGCGGCAGGTCCTCTTCACCGGGCAGCAACTCGGCGGCGTCGACCAGCTTCGTCTCCTCGCCCGACGCGACGTCGAACGACCACAGGCTGTGCCGCGGGTCCGTCCCGGACTCGGTCCGCAGGAACAGGATGCGGGAGCCGTCCGGGGCGACCTTGAACTCTTTGGGCGCGCCGAGGGTGAAGCGCTGCGTGCGGGCCTGGCGGCGGAGGAACGGGAGATCTTCGAGGCTGATGTCGGTCACGACCGCACTCTCTCAGACGATCAACCGGAGACGCCAACGCCTTCCAGCTTCTTCAGCTCCGTTTCGGGATCGAAGTCGGCGGGCGGGAACTTCGGGTCCATCTCCTCGATCGTCTCGATCAGCAGCCGCGCGACCAGCCAGTTGCGGTACCACTTGCGATCGGCCGGGACGGCGTACCAGGGCGCGGCCGCCGTGGAGGTCTTGGCGAAGATGTCGGCGTAGGCCTTCTGGTAGTCGTCCCACTGGGCCCGCGCGTCGAGGTCGGCGGGGTTGTACTTCCACCACTTCGCCGGGGTCTCCAGCCTCGCCTTGAGCCGCTTCAGCTGCTCCTCCGGCGAGATGTCGAGGAAGACCTTCACGATGGTCGTGCCCGCCTCGGTCAGCTCCTTCTCGAACGCGTTGATCTCGGCGTAGCGCTTGCGCCACTCCGCCGCGGGCACCAGCTTCTGGACACGCGGCACCAGGATGTCCTCGTAATGCGAACGGTCGAAGACGCCGACCTGCCCCGGCTCGGGCAGCTGTTTGCGGATCCGCCACAGGTAGTGGTGACGCCGCTCGGCCGCGGTCGGCTTCTTGAACCCGGCGTACCGCACGCCCATCGGGTTGACGAGGCCGAGGACGTGACCCACGGTGCCGCCCTTGCCGGACGTGTCCATCCCCTGCAGGACCAGCAGGAGGCTCCGGTTCCCGCCGCCGACGCCCTCCGCGTACAACGCCTCCTGCAGCCCGGCGAGCCTGCCGCCGGCGTCGGCGAGGTCTTTGAGCCCCTTGGGCTTCTTGTCCGGCCCGATCGGGAACGAACCCGGATGGTGCCGCTCGCCGCTTTTGCCGATCCTCAGCGTGTCCCGGACGGAGACGGTGTCCTTTTTCGCCATCCGGCGACGATAACCGCGGTCCGGGCCGCGCGCCTCCGGTGATCGACGACGCCGCTGCACGATTTCGCCACTCGATGGAGTCGATACGCAACGAACAACGGGTCAAAGCAACGTTTCCCGGATGAAAGCTGCCGGATGGGCATCTAACCTGAACGCATGACGACCGCCGACTTCATCGCGCTCGACGAGCAGTGGAGCACGCACAACTACCACCCCCTGCCCGTGGTGATCGCCACCGCCGAAGGCGCCTCGGTCACCGACGTCGAGGGCAAGACCTACCTCGACTTCCTCTCCGGTTACTCGGCGCTGAACTTCGGGCACCGCCACCCCGGGCTCATCGCCGCCGCGGTCGAGCAGTTCGGCCGGGTGACGCTGACCTCGCGCGCCTTCCACCACGACCAGCTCGGGTTGTTCTGCAAGGAGCTCGCCGAGCTGACCGGTACCGAGATGACCCTGCCGATGAACTCCGGCGCCGAAGCCGTCGAATCCGCGGTGAAGATCGCCCGGAAGTGGGCGTACCGGGTCAAGGGCGTCCCCGACGGGACCGCGGAGATCGTCGTCGCGGGCTCCAACTTCCACGGCCGCACGACGACCATCGTGTCCTTCTCCACCGACGAGACCGCGCGCGCCGACTTCGGCCCGTTCACTCCGGGCTTCGTCACGGTCAAGTACGGCGACGCCGAAGCGCTCCGCGACGCCATCACCGAGCGCACCGCCGCGATCCTGCTGGAGCCGGTGCAGGGCGAGGCGGGCGTCATCGTGCCGCCCACCGGCTACTTCGCCGAGGCGCGGCGGCTGTGCGACGAGCACAACGTCCTGCTGATCGCCGACGAGATCCAGTCCGGTCTCGCCCGCACCGGCACCGTCCTCGCGCTCGATCACGAAGGCGTCCGCGCCGACGTCTACACGCTGGGCAAGGCGCTCGGCGGTGGCATCATGCCGGTCTCGGCCGTCGTCGGGAGCAAGGACGTGCTCGGCGTACTGCGGCCGGGTGAGCACGGCTCCACCTTCGGCGGGAACCCGGTCGCGTGCGCGATCGGCCGCGCCGTGGTCGGCCTGCTGAAGACCGGAGAGTTCCAGGAGCGATCGCGGGAACTGGGCGCCCACCTGCACTCGCGGCTCGGCGAACTGGTCGGCGACGGGCTCGCCGAGGTCCGCGGGCGCGGGCTCTGGGCGGGGATCGACATCGCGCCCGGCGGGCCGACCGGCCGTGAGGCGTCGACGGCGCTCGCCGAACGCGGCGTGCTGTGCAAGGAGACGCACGACCACACGCTGCGGATCGCGCCGCCGCTGGTGATCAGCCGCGAGGAGCTCGACCGCGGTATCGACGCCATCACGGAGGTCGTCAAGGGCGGGTGAACCTTTCGGACGGGTTGTACGTTGCCTGTCCATGGGAGAAGAGCGGGAGTGGGTGGAGCGGCCGCTGGTCGGCACCGAGACGGTGTCGCCGGAGGACTGGACCGCCAGGGGTAAGGCGCTGCGGGCCGAGGCGCCGACGTCCGCGCACGATCACGCGGCGGCGGGCGAAGGACGGCCGAGTGTGGCGGAGTTCTTCGCGCGAAGCAACGAAGGCCGCCTGCCGGAGCTGGTGGAACTGCGGCGCGAGCGCATGCTCGCGTCGCCGTTCACCTTCTACCGCGGGGCCGCCGGGCTGATGGCCGCCGATCTGGCCGGCTCGCCGGTGTCCGGGCTGACGGCGCAGCTCTGCGGGGACGCGCACGCCGCGAACTTCGGGCTGTACGGCACGCCCGAAGGTCAGATCGTCATGGACATCAACGACTTCGACGAATCGGTGCCGGGTCCGTGGGAGTGGGATCTCAAACGGCTCGCCGCGAGTCTCGTGCTCGCCGGCCGCGAGGGCGGCATCGGCGAGCCGGGCTGCCGTGAAGCCGCCGAGGACGCGGTGAAGTCGTATCGGCGCACCATCCGGGGGCTGGCGGAGGTGCCGTTCCTGCGGTCGTGGAACGCGCTGCCGGACGCGTCGGTGCTGAACAAGGTCAAGGCGCACGACCTGATCGACGACTTCGAGGAAGCGGCCGAGAAGGCACGGAAGAACACCAGTGCCAAGGTCACCGCGAAATGGACCCGGCGGATCGACGACCACGAGACCGGCCTCGAACGGCACCGGTTCGTCGAAGACCCGCCGGTGCTCACGCACGTCGACGACGCGACCGCCGAAGCCGTCGTGACCGGACTGGTGTCCTATGTGGACACGCTGCGCGAGTCGCGGCGGACGCTGATCTCCCGGTACCGGGTGTCCGATGTGGCCTTCCGGGTGGTCGGCACCGGCAGTGTCGGGCTGCGCAGCTACGTCGCGCTGCTGCACGGGAACTCCGGTGAAGACCTGGTGCTGCAGGTGAAACAAGCCAACCCGTCGGCGCTCGCGCCGTTCCTCGGTCTGCCCGCTCCGGAGCACGAGGGCCGCCGGATCGTCGAGGGCGCGCGGCTCGTGCAGGCCGAATCGGACATCCTGCTCGGCTGGACGACCATCGACGGGGTCCCGTACATCGTGCGGCAGTTCCGGAATCTCAAGGGCGACATCGACCCGGCGGAGCTGAAGAAGGACCACCTCGACGACTACGGTCGCCTGGCAGGCGCGTTGCTGGCGCGGGCGCACGCGCGGTCGCTGCATCCGCGGATGCTGGCGGGGTACTTCGAGGACGACGAAGACCTCGATGAGGCCATCGGGGCCTACGCCGTGCGGTACGCGGATCAGACCGAAGCGGACTTCGAGGCCTTCGGCGCCCTCTGACCTCTGCCGCGTTTAGTCCTCTGAATGCGGCCGGTCAGCCCCCTCCGGCGTGCTAGGAACGGTCCTTTCCTTGCGAAATTTGCAAGGAAAGGACCGTTCATTGCACGCGCAGGGACCTCACACCAGGGCCAGGACGTCGTCGGCGCAGCCCCAAGCCAGCGTGATCCCCGCACCCCCGTGCCCGTAGCAGTGCACGACCCGCCCGTCCCGCTCCAGCCGCACCTCGGGCCGGAACGGCCGCAAGCCGACCTTCGCGCCCAGCACGGGCGCGTCGGCCAGCGCGGGCACGAGTTCGCGGCACCGGCGCACGATATCCGCGGTCACGCCGGGGTCCGGCTCGACCGAATCGCGGCCGGGCTCCTGCGTTCCGCCGCAGACGACATGGCGGCCGTGCGGGATCACGTGCCGCAACACCGGCGTCGACCCGTCGACGATCCATTCGGTCAGCCCCGGATCGGCGAGGTGGACGACCTGGCCGCCGACCGGCACCACGGTGCCGTCCCCCGCCAGCCGTCCCCCGCCGAGCCCGGCGGCGTTCACCACGAGGTCCGCGTCGAGGTCATCCAGGCGCGACACGGTGCGGTATTCGGTGCGCACGCCCAGTGCGGCGACCTCCCCGGCGAGCCAGTCGAGGTACACCGGAGTGTCGACCAGCGCGGTGGTGAAGGTGAGCCGTCCGGGTTCGTGGTCGAGGCCGGGCATGGACAGCGCCCACGACGGCGGCGGCGCCTCGCGGGGGACGACGTACGTTCCCCGGAGCATGCGCACCCCGGGAGCACCGAGGGTGCGGTATTCCGCGACACTCGTCGTGGTCCAGCGGTCGACCCGGTCGGAGTTCGCCGCCAGCGGCGGGAACAGCACGCCACCCGCGACCGCCGACGTCGTCTCCCCCGGTCCGGCGTCGGTGAGCACCGTGACGTCGTGCCCGGCCCTCGCCAGCCGGTGCGCGCAGCTCAGCCCGATCACCCCGCCGCCGACCACACTGATCCGCATCGAAAGCCCCCTTCGTCCTCGCGAGCCGTCCCTGCATGGTGACTGATCGCCCGTCACGTAATCTCGCCGGATGAGCGGAAAGGCGCCGTACGGGCTGGTCGCGGTGACGTGCGCCGTGATCATGGTCGTGCTCGGGGTGCTGGTCTCCGGCGAAGGTCTCTCGGGTCCGGACGAACTCGCCGTGAGCTGGGTGGAGCGCGCTTTCGGCCCCGACACCGACCTGCTGCGGCTACTGGTGCTGCCGACCGAGGCCTACGTCCTGATCCCGGTCGCGGTCCTCACCGCCGTCCTGTGCCTCATCGGCGGGCGCAGGCTCGAAGCGGCGCTGATGCTCGTGGGCCCGCTCGTCGCGATCCTCTCGAACACCTGGGTGCTCAAACCGCTCTTCGACCGCTGGAAGTACACCTACCTCGCCTATCCCAGCGGGCACACCGTCGCGCTGGTCGCGGTGCTGACCGTGCTCATCCTGCTCGCCCGCCCCGGTGTCGCGACGGCGGTCATCGCGACGGTGGGCGCGGTGGTGCTCTGCGGCGTGACGATCGGCATGATCGGCCTCGGCTACCACTACCTGACCGACGTCGTGGGCGGCACGCTGTTCGCCGTCGCGACCGTATGCGCCACGTGGGTGCTGCTCACCTGGGCTGCACGGCGTCGCGCGCCAGTGCCGTCAGACGGCTGACGGCGCGCAGGTACTTCTTGCGGTAGCCGCCGTTCACCATCTCTTCGGTGAACAGCTCGGGCACCGGCTCGCCCGAGACCACCAGCGGGATCGCGCGGTCGTAGAGCCGGTCGGCGAAGGCGACCAGCCGCAGTCCGACGTTCTGGTCGGGCACCGGATGGATGTCGCGCAGATGCACCCGGGTCACCCCGTCGAGAAGCCTCCCGTAGCGCGAAGGGTGGAGCTTGCCGAGGTGGTCGCACAGCGCGTCGAAATCGTCCACAGTGGACTCGGGATGTGTGGCGGCGGAGGCTTCCAGCTCCTCGGGGCTCGCGGGCGGCGGCGCGTCCGGCAGGCCGCGGTGGCGGTAGTCCGGGCCGTCCACACGGCACACGCCGAACCGGGCGGACAACGACTGGATCTCGCGCAGGAAGTCCGCGGCGGCGAACCGGCCCTCGCCGAGTTTGTCCGGCAGCGTGTTGGAGGTCGCCGCGACGAAGACCCCGGCCGAGATCAGTTCCTGCAGCAGCCGCGTGACGAGCATGGTGTCGCCGGGGTCGTCGAGTTCGAACTCGTCGATCGCCAGGAACCGGTGTTCCGACAGCCGCCGCACCGCCTCGGCGAAACCCAGCGCGCCGACGAGGTGGGTCAGCTCTACGAACGTCCCGTACGCCTTGGGCGACGGCGTCTCGTGCCACGTCGAGGCGAGCAGGTGCGTCTTGCCGACGCCGAAACCACCGTCGAGGTAGAGACCCATCGGCCCGGACGGCGCCTCGTCCCCGCCGCCGAACAGCGCGCGCAGCTTCGACTTCGGCTTCCGGTTCGAAGACTCCGCCACGCGCTTCGCGAACGCCCCGCAGTCGACGACGGCCTGGGCCTGGCTCGGCTCGTCCGGGTTGGGCACGTAGGTGGAGAACCGGACCGCGTCGAACCTCGGCGGCGGGACGAGCGCGGTGATCAGCTCGTCGGCGGACAGCTCCGGACGGCGATCGATCAGGCGGGCGGGCATTCGCCGAGGGTAACGGCACCGTCGTCGCGGGTTCACTCTCCCTGACCGGGCGTATCCCCCGCTCAGCGGTGCCGTCGGGCGCGTGCTGGGATGGCGGTGTGCAGCTTTTGTGGCCAACGACACCGGCGGAACCCGTCTCCGACGCGGACCTCGAACGGCTCTACGGGTATCCCGGAGGCCTGACCCGTCCCTGGGTCCAGGTCAACTTCGTCAGCTCCGCCGACGGCGCGGTGGCGGTCGACGAGCTGTCCGAGGGGCTCTCCTCCCCCGCCGACAAGCGGATCTTCCTGATGGGGCGGCTGCTTTCCGACGTGATCCTGGTCGGCGCGGGCACGGCGCGCGCCGAGGGTTACCGCGGCGCGCGGATCACTCCCGAACGCGCCGCCCGCCGCGTCTCGCTCGGGCTGTCCGAGGTCCCGCCGATCGCGGTGGTGACCCGTTCCGGTGACCTCGACCCCGAAGGCCCGCTGTTCACCGACACCAAGGTCCCGCCGATCGTCATCACCACCGAAAAGGCGCCCTGGGCCGCGCTGGAACGCGCGGGCGCCGCGGTGCTCGTCGCCGGAACCGAAGACGTCGACCTGCACCGCGCGCTCGCGCTGCTGGACGAACGCGGGCTGCGCCGGATCGACTGCGAGGGCGGGCCGGCGCTGTTCGCCGATCTGATCGCGGCCGACCTCGTCGACCAGCTGTGCCTGACCGTCGCCCCGCTGCTGGCGGGCGCGGGCGAGCGCCGGATCGCGGACGGCCGCCCGTCCCCGGAGCCACGGCGGATGGACCTCGCGTCCGTGCTCTTCGAAGACGGCTTCACCATGTTGCGTTATCGCCGCCGGGAGGGCGGGTGAGAGAGGCCACGCCGGTTCCGGACGAGGAACTGGCGGCCCGGGCCGCCGCCGGGGACCACGGTGCCTTCGACATCCTGGTCCGGCGGCACACGGCCAGGATGTACCGGGTGGCGCTGCGGATCACCGGCAGCTCGTCGGAAGCCGAGGACGTCGTCCAGGAGGCCTGGCTCTCCGCGTGGCGCGCGCTGCCCGGCTTCCGGTTCGAATCCGCGGTGTCGACCTGGCTCTACCGGGTGACGACGAACGGCGCGCTCGGCGCGGTCCGGCGGCGGAAACCGACGGTTCCGCTCGACGAGGGCGACGCGGGTGTCGTGCCTGGTCCGGAGGGGTACGTGGTGAGCGCCGAACAGGTCGGCACGGTACTGCGCGCGATCGCCGAACTCGACGTCGGCCAGCGGATCCCGCTGATTCTGCGAGAATTCGAAGGGTTGACCTACGACGAGGTGGCCGAGGTGCTGGAAGTCAGCGTGCCCGCTCTGCGCGCCCGCCTGCACCGCGCGCGGGTGGCGCTGCTGGCGAAACTCGGTGACAACTTCCGACCCGGGGAACGGTGATGAGCGAGGATCCGCGCGACGACCCCCGGTGGCAGCAGGTACGTGCCGCCGCGAGCCGTCCGGTGCCGACGCCGCCGGGACTCGTCGAACGGGTGCTCCGCTCGGTCAGTGGCGTCCGCGGCGGGCACACCACCGCCCCGCTCGATCTGCCGTCGTCGGGCGGTAAGACCCAGGTGTCGGAACGGGCGCTGGTGATGATGACCAGGAGCCTCGCCGCCGAGATCGGCCGCGAGCTCGGCGGGGTCCACGTCTCGGCCGTCGCGCTCGAAGAGGACGTGCTCCAGGTGCTGGTGACGATCCGGTTCGGCGTCGAGGCGGCCGTCGCGGAGCTGTTGCGGCACCGGGTCAGCGCGGCGCTGACCGGCCAGCTCGGGTCGGCCCCGCCCACGATCAACGTCCACGTCGTCGACGTCCACCCGGACTGAACCCGCGCTGATTACCCCATCCGGGGGACATCGCGTGACGACTCGGCATGCGCGTGTGTCGTGGTCGGTGAGAGCGTAGGGATCGCCGCGCGCGCAGGTCGCGCGGCACCGGCCGAGAAGGAGCGAACTTCATGGCGCAGCCGAGCGCGAGCAAGCCCGACACCCCTGTGGCGGGGTCGTCCCTCAACGAGGAAGGAGCCGCCGGCAAGACCACGATCTCGTCGGTGGTGGTGCAGAAGGTGGCGGGGCTCGCCACCCGCGAGGTGACCGGGATCCACGCGCTGGGCGGCGGCGTTTCGCGGGCCTTCGGCGCGATCCGCGAACGCATCCCCGGCTCCGGCACCGTCACCACCTCCGGTGTCTCGGTCGAGGTCGGCGAGAAGCAGGCCGCGATCGACCTCGACGTGGTCGTCGAGTACGGCGCCCGCATCGTCGACGTCGCGCGTGCGGTGCGCCGCAACGTGATCGGCCAGGTCGAGCAGATCACCGGCCTCGAGGTGATCGAGGTCAACATCGCGGTCAACGACATCCACCTGCCCGACGAGAACGGCGGCGAGACCGAGACCTCGCGGGTCGAGTGATGAACGGGACCCAGACCGGCCTGCTCGCCGGCCTCATCCTCGGCCTCGCCGCGACCCAGGGCTTCACCGCGTTCCTGGTGACGCTGGCCGTCGGCGTCATCGGCCTCGTCCTCGGCCGCGTGCTCGACGGCGAACTCGACCTCGGCGACCTGTTCGGCCGGGGCCGCGACAAATGACCCTCCCGGCCGAACCGGAGGACCGCGGCACCCTCACCATCGCGCCGTCCGTGGTCCGCAAGATCGCGCAGCACGCCGCCGACCAGGTCGACGGGACCACGCGCGCCGAGCGGCGGATCGCCGGGCTCGGGCTGGGCACCCACGGTGCGAGCGCGAAGGTCGGTGGTGAGGGCAACGACGTCGATCTCGTGCTCGACGTGGCACTGAACTACCCGGCGCCGGTGCGGCGGATCGTCGGCGATCTGCGCGCCAGGGTCACCGAGGAGGTCGAGCGGATCACCTCGTACCAGGTCCGGGACGTCTCGGTGACGGTCTCCGCGCTCCTGCCCGACATCGCGCCCCGCGTCCGCTAGAAGGAGCACCCGCATGCGTTTGATCGTCCGCCTGCTGTCGGCCCTGATCGGGCTGGCGCTGGCCGCCGCCGGGGTCCTGCTGGCACTGGAGGTCGGCTGGGGCTGGTGGCGGCCGGGACGCGGGCCGCTGTTCGTCCCGTGGGACGGCTGGCGCGACAGGCTCGCCGAGCTGTCTTGGAGCGAGCCGACGGTCCGGTACCTGGCGATCGCCGTCGCGGTCGCCGGGCTGTTGCTGATCCTGGCGGCCGCCTCGGCCGGGCGGCGTGCCATCCGGCTGACCGATCCGGCGAACGAGGTCAGCGTGACCACGTCGCCGCGTTCGCTGGCGAGGCTGGTCGGGGTGACGGTGCGCGCGCAGGACAACGTCGCGGGCGCGAAGGTCACGGCCACCGCCAAGAAGATCCGCGTCCGCGCGACGAGCAGGCTGGAAACCGAAGGCGAGCTGCGACCGCGGCTGCTGGAGACGGTCTCCGGGCTGCTCGACGACGTCCCGCTGGTGCGGCGGCCGAAGGTTTCGGTCGTCGTCGACTCCCCTAAGGACCGCCGATGACCCGTTCGGTCTCCGCCAAGGCACTCGGCCGGTCCACCGGCACGGAACGGACGCTGACCGTCCTCATCGGACTCCTCGCGCTGCTCGGCGGGGCCGCGGCGCTGGTGGTCGGCGCGGGCTGGCTCGGCACGTACCGCGCGGACCGGCCGCTCGTGGACCCGATCGCCCTCGACTGGCTGTCCCGGCACGCGCTCGCCGCCCGCATCGGCGCGATCGTGCTCGGCGTTCTCCTGCTGTGGCTGGGCCTGTGGTGGTTCTTCCGGTCGCTGCGCCCGGAAGGCCGCCCGGATCTCGAACTCGACGACGATCTCGTGGTGACCTCCTCGGCCATCTCCGAGGCCGTCCGCCTCGACGCCGAGACGGTCGACGGGGTCGGGCGCGCCCGGGTCCGCGCCGTCGGCGACAAGGAGAACCCGGCGCTGCGCATCACACTCTGGCTCGTCGAGGGCACCGACCTGAAACGGGTCTGGGAGCAGCTCGACCACACCGTGCTGGCCCGCGCGCGGGAATCGCTCGGGGTGGACGTCCTGCCGACCGCCGTCCGGATCGAACTCGACACGACGGCACCGCAACGGGTGCGCTGACCGCGCCGGTCCGGCAAGAATGGCCGTCATGTCGCTTCCCTTGACGCCGCCGGTCAAACCGATGCTCGCCAAACCGGCGAAGGCGATCCCCGATTCCGGCGGGCTGCTGTTCGAGCCGAAATGGGACGGATACCGCTGCCTGGTGTTCCGCGACGGCGACGAGCTGACCCTGCAGTCGCGGTCGGAGAAGCCGCTGAACCGGTACTTCCCCGAGGTCGTCGAGCGGTTGAATGCGGCGCTGCCCGAGCGGATCGTGCTGGACGGCGAACTGGTGGTCGCCCGGGGCGGGAAACTGGACTTCGACGCGCTCACCGACCGGGTCCACCCCGCCGAGAGCCGCATCAAACTGCTGGCGGAGCAGACCCCGGCGGAGTTCGTCGCGTTCGATCTGCTGGCACTCGGCGACGAGTCCTTTCTGGACGAACCGACGTCGAAACGGCGGGAACGGCTGGAGAAGCTCGCCTCCGACGGCATCCATCTCACCCCGGCCACCGCGGATCCGGCGATCGCGCGGCACTGGTTCGAGCTGTTCGAGGGCGCCGGGCTCGACGGCGTCATCGGCAAACCGCTCGACGAGCCGTACACGCCCGGCAAACGGGTGCTGCTGAAGTACAAGCACTCGCGCACCGCCGACTGCGTGCTCGCGGGGCTGCGCTGGCACGTCGACGGCGAGCCGGGCGAGATGGTCGGCTCGTTCCTCCTCGGGCTCTACGACGAGAACGGCGTGCTGCACCATCCCGGTGTCGTCGGCTCGTTCCCGGTCACCCGGCGGCGTGAACTGGCCGAGGAGCTGGCGCCGCTGATCACCGACGGGGCCGATCACCCCTGGCTGGGCGGCAACGTGCGGGAGCACCAGCGGATCCCCGGCGGGATCACCCGGTGGAAGGCCAAGGAAGCCCCGTGGGTGCCGCTGAAGCTGGAAAAGGTGGTCGAGGTCGGCTACGAACACACGGAAGGCGGATATCCGTCGCGGTTCCGCCACACCGCGCAGTTCAAACGCTGGCGCCCCGACCGCGAACCGGACTCCTGCACCTACGCCCAGCTCGACGAGGTCGCCCGCTACGACCTGGACGCCGTGTTCCGCGGCGAGGTGAAACGCACCCGCTAACCGTGTCCTGACATCCGACCTGCGAAGCTCTGTCCGAGCTTTTGTCATGCCTTGGAAGTGAGGACCAGCCCGTGAGCACCGCCCGCCGCACGCCACGGCTGATCCTGATGACGACCGTGGTCACGGCCGTGCTCGCGGGCTGCACCGCCGGGCCGTCGGTCCGGCCCGCGGTGATCGACAACGACGGAAAGCCGGATCCCGGCGGTCAGACGACGGCACAGCAGGTGCCGCTGCCGCCGCTCGCCGAACCCCGGTCGCCGTCGATCAAATGGGAGGACTGCGACGAAGCGACCCGGCAGCGGCTGGGTCAGCCGTCCGTGCCGGACACGCTGAAGTTCTCCTGCGCCAGGGTGCCCACCACGCTCGACGCGCCGGACCTGCCCGGTCGCGGGCTCTCGCGGCTGTCGGTGGTCAAGACCGGCGGCGGGCCGATCCCGCTCGTCGTGGTCAACGACGTCGACGGTGAGCCGGGGTCGCTGTACGCCGCGCGGCTGGCCGCGACGCTGCCGCCCGAGTTCCTGCAGAAGTTCTCCCTGATCGGGGTGGACCGGCGCGGGACCGGGGCGTCCACACCGGTGCAGTGCATCCCGGCGGAGATCCGCACCGATCTGCTGGGCGGCGATCCGGCGGCCGCCGACCTCGAAGGTGTCGTCGACGCGGCGCGCAAGGCGGGCCAGCAGTGCGCCATCGAACTGGACGACTCGCAGTTCGCGATGGACAGCTGGCGGGCCGCGGGCGACCTCGAAGAACTCCGTGAACAACTGGGGATGGACAAGCTGCACGCGCTGGGCCGCGGCGACGGTTCGAAGGTCCTCGCCGAATACGCCGTGCGGTACCCGGCCCAGGTCGGCCGGGTGATGCTCGACGGGCTGCCCGACCCCGCCCCCGACGCGACGGCGGTGCAGGAATCGGTCGCCGCGAGCGCGCAGGCCACCCTCGACGCTTTCGGCGCCGACTGCGTCGCGAGGGGCTGCCCGATCGGCGACGCCCGCTCCGCCGTCGCCGCCGTCGCGGACCGGCTCCGCGCCGCCTCCGCGACGACCACCGACGGCGCGGAGATCACGCCGGGGATCGCGCTGTACGCCATCTACTCCGGGCTCGCACAGCGCTCGCGCTGGGTGGAACTCGCCGAAGCGCTCAAGACCGCGCAGACCGGCGACGTCACCCCGCTGGCCGCGTTCGCCGAACCGGTGCTGAAGGACTCCCGGGCGCGGCCTTCGCGGCTGGACGGCACGCTCGCGACCAAATGCAACGACACCGCGACCCGGCTCTCGGCCGAGGAGCTCACGCGCGCGACCACGACACTGCGCGACAAGTACCCGCAGTTCGGTGTCTTCGCCGCACAGCAACTGGCCTGGTGCAGCCCGTGGCCCGTGCGCCGCGAGCCGCTTCCGCCCGCGGGCGCGCCGGGTGCCCCGCCGATCCTCGTCGCGGGGACGGCGACCGACCCGGTCACCCCGGAACAGGGCACCGGCCGGGCCGCCGACCAGATGCCGAGCGCGGTCACGATCACCTGGCAGGGTGCCGGGCACGGTGCGCTGAGCCTCTCGCCGTGTGTCGCGGACGCGACGCGGGGCTTCCTGATCGACGGGAAGGTGCCCGTCGACGGGACCCTCTGCCCGGCCTGAGCCGCTCCGGACCGCCCCGTGAAGTGTCATGAAAGGGTCGTTCAGGACGTTTTTCGTCCTGAACGACCCTTTCATGACACTTCTGGGCCCGGGGTCCTCGCCGAAGTGGCTTTAGCGAACCACCGCGCCCCCACCCCCCCTTTCATGACACTTCTGGACCGTGAGACGTCGCGAAAGTGGCTTTCGCGACCTCCCGCGCCCACACTCCCCACCCGCGCGCCATGAAAGGTCCTTTCCTTGCAAATTTTGCAAGGAAAGGACCTTTCATGGCATCGGCCTGAGCTACTGCCGGTAAGACTCCACCTCGGACACCGGCCGCGCCGAAGCCTGATCCGGGTCCTCGTCGAACTCGACGCGTGCCCGCCGCTGCCGCAGCAGGTCCCAGCACTGGTCCAGCTGCTGCTCCACACTCGCGAGCCGGGACCGGTCGTCCGAGCTGAGCCCGGTGCCGATCGCCCGCGAACGGAGTTCGTGCTCCTCGCTGACCAGCTCGTCGATCCGGCTGAGGATTTCCCCGTCGGCCATACGCACCTCCCGCGAAACGTGGGTCGCTCCATCAGAGACGCTACGCGCAATCACGGGAATGCGCGTAGCGCCCGATTCGTTACGCCGGGCATGAGCACTGTGGAGCTGACCGCCGCCAACTTCGACCAGGTCGTGTCGGACAACGACTTCGTCATCATCGACTTCTGGGCCGGCTGGTGCATGCCGTGCCGTCAGTTCGCGCCGACCTACGAGAAGGTGTCGGAGAACCACGACGACATCGTGTTCGCGAGTGTCGACACCGAGGCCGAGCAGCAGCTGGCCGCCGCCTTCGACGTGCGTTCGATCCCCACCCTCGCGGTCATCCGCGACAAGACGGTGATCTACGCCCAGCCGGGCGCGCTGCCGGAGAAGACGCTCGAAGACCTCATCCAGCAGGCACGCGACATCGACATGGACAAGCTCAAGGAAGACGCTCAGGAAGCCTGAGGAAAGAAGGGGCCCTTCCCGGCGGATTTCGCCGGGAAGGGCCCCTTTGTACTTCAGCGGAACACCGCCACCGGGGGCCGGGTCAGCCCTTGGTGGCCAGTCCGCGCAGGAAGAACGCCAGGTTCGCCGGGCGTTCCGCCAGCCTGCGCATGAAATAGCCGTACCATTCGTCGCCGTAGGGGACGTAGACGCGCATCGTCTCGCCGTCGCCCGCGATCCGGCGCTGCTCTTCGGGACGGATCCCGTACAGCATCTGGAATTCGTGGTCGTCCGCCTTGCGGCCGGCGTCCGCCGCGAGCTTCTCGGCGATCGCGATCATCCGCGGGTCGTGCGAGGCGACCATCGGATAACCCTTGCCCTGCATGAGGATCTTCAGGCAGCGCACATAGGACTTGTCCACTTCGGACTTGTCCTGGAACGCGACCTCCTCGGGTTCGGCGTACGCGCCCTTGCACAGCCGGACGCGCGAACCCTCGGTCGCCAGGTCGCGGCAGTCCTGCTCGGTGCGCCGCAGATAGGCCTGCAGCACCGCGCCGACCCACGGGTACTCGGTGCGCAGTTCCCGCAGGATGCCCAGCGTCGAGTCGGTGGTGGTGTGGTCCTCCATGTCGAGGGTCACCGTGGCACCGACCGCCTCGGCCGCCGCGCAGATCTTGCGGGCGTTCTCCAGCGCGACCTTCTCGCCGTCGGCGGGCAGGAACTGGCCCACCGCGGACAGCTTCACCGAGACATCCGCGCCGAACGCGAGGCCGTCGGCCGCCAGCGCGGTCAGCAGTTCCTCGTAGGCGCGGACGGTCGTCGCGGCCTGCTCGGCGTCGGTGGTGTCCTCGCCGAGGTGGTCGAGGGTGACCCGGAGGCCGTCGTCGGCCAGTTCGCGGACCACCCGCGCGGCGTCGGGTGTCTTCGAACCGGCGACGAACCGGCCCACCACCGATCGGGTGGCGGGGAAGACCTCGACCAGCTTGCGCATCCGCTGGGATCGAGCGGCGGCGAGCAACGGGGCACGCAACATCACGAACTCCTGGTTCTCAGCCCTGGTGGGGGTAACGGACGCTGGTGGGCGGGACGAAGGTCTCCTTGACCGAGCGCGGGCTCGTCCAGCGGAGCAGGTTGAACACCGAACCGGCCTTGTCGTTGGTGCCCGACGCGCGGCCGCCGCCGAAGGGCTGCTGACCGACGACCGCGCCGGTCGGCTTGTCGTTGACGTAGAAGTTGCCGGCGGCGAAACGCAGCGCCTCGGACGCCTTCGCCACGGCGGTGCGGTCGTTCGCGATGACGGCACCGGTGAGCGCGTAGTCGGCGGTCTCGTCGACCAGCTTCAGCACCTTGTCGAAGTCTTCGTCCTCGTAGACGTGGAGCGCGAGGATCGGGCCGAAGTACTCGGTGCGGAAGATCTCGTGGGCCGGGTTGTCCGACACCAGGATCGTCGGGCGCACGAAGTAGCCGACGCTGTCGTCGGCGGTGCCACCGGCGATGACCTCGATCTCGGGGTCCTCGGCAGCGCTCTTCAGCACGGCGGCGTGCTTGTCGAAGGCACGGCGGTCGATCACGGCGCCACCGAAGTTGCCCAGATCGTTGACGTCGCCGTAGGTGATCGCCTCGGTCTCGGAGACCAGCTCGTCCTTCAGGCTCGCCCAGAGCGAACGCGGAACGTAGGCACGGGACGCGGCCGAGCACTTCTGGCCCTGGTACTCGAAGGCGCCGCGGATCAGCGCGGTGCGCAGGATGTCGACGTCGGCGGAGGCGTGCGCGAGCACGAAGTCCTTGCCGCCGGTCTCGCCGACCAGGCGCGGGTACGTGCGGTAGCCGGAGATGTTGGCGCCGACGGTGGCCCACAGGTGCTGGAAGGTCGCGGTGGAACCGGTGAAGTGGATCCCGGCCAGGTCGCGGTGGGTCAGGGCGACCTCGGAGACGGCCTTGCCGTCACCCGGCAGCAGGTTGATCACGCCCGGCGGCATACCGGCCTCTTCGAGCAGCCGCATCAGCATGTGCGCGGCGTAGCTCTGCGTCGGCGACGGCTTCCACAGCACGACGTTGCCCATCAGCGCGGGCGCGGTCGGCAGGTTGCCGGAGATCGCGGTGAAGTTGAACGGGGTGATGGCGTACACGAAGCCCTCGAGCGGGCGGTGCTCCATCCGGTTCCAGATCCCGGGCGAGCTGACCGGCTGCTCGGCGAGGATCTGGCGGCCGAACGCGACGTTGAAACGCCAGAAGTCGATCAGCTCGCAAGCGGAGTCGATCTCGGCCTGGAAGGCGGTCTTCGACTGGCCGAGCATCGTGGCGGCGTTCAGCTTGGCGCGCCACGGGCCGGCGAGCAGGTCGGCGGCGCGCAGGATGATCGCGGCGCGGTCGTCGAAGGACAGCGCGCGCCAGCCGGGGGCGGCGGCCTTGGCGGCGGCGATCGCGTCGTGGGTGTCCTGCGCGGTCGCGCTGTGGATGACGCCCAGCACCGCCTTGTGGTTGTGCGGCTGGACGACCTCGATCTTCTCGCCGCCGCCCTTGCGCTGCTCACCACCGATCGTCGCGGTGATGTCGATGGGGTCGGCGTTGCCCAGCAACTTGAGCGCGCCCTCGAGTTCAGCGCGCTCAGCGCTGCCCGGCGCGTAGTTCAGCACCGGCTCGTTCTTCGGGGCGGGGGTCTGGGTCACGGCGTCCACTGACTGCTCCTGACTTCACTTCGCCGGATAGAGGTCTCACCCCGAACGGTAGACCGGACGGCTTCGCCACGGCTTGTTCGACTGGCTAGAATCGGGGTGACCATCTTGTCCGATCGGCTTAATTCGGTGATGACCTGACCACGGATACGACCACTGGGGCCTCGCTCCGGCATGTCCTCGCCACGCTCGGGGAACCGCTAGTCAGGGTGCTCGCGGCCCCTGGCGGGCTCGGCGTCGGAGTGGAGGACGTGGTCATCCACGATCCGGAGGATCCGCCCGACGCCCATCCGGGTGACCTCGTCCTGGTGATCGGCGCTCGCGGGCGTTCGGCCTCCGGTGCGATCCGGGCGGCGGGGCGGTCCGGCGCGGCCGCCGTCGCGGTCAAGAACGGCTCGGCCGTCGTGAACGTCGCGGCCGACGCGGGGATCGCGCTGATCGAGGTCGGCCACGAGGCGCGCTGGGAGCAGGTCGAAGCCCTGGCCAGGGGCGTGGTCGACGCGGCGCGCGCGGGTGGCGAGGCGGACCGCGGCGAGGTGCTGGGCGATCTGTTCTCGCTCGCACAGACCATCGCGACGCTGACCGGCGGCCTGGTCAGCATCGAGGACACCGCGAGCCGCGTGCTGGCCTATTCGCGGGCGGGCGACGAGGTGGACGAACTGCGCCGGCTCTCGATCCTTGGCCGCGAAGGCCCGGAACGGTATCTCGCAATGCTGCGCGAATGGGGCGTCTACCAGCGGCTTCGCGCCGGGGAAGGCATCGTCCGCATCGACGAGCGGCCCGATCTCGGCATCCGGCGGCGGATCGCGGCCGGGATCCACGCCGGATCGCAGCCGCTGGGCACGATCTGGGTCCAGGAGGGCGCGCATCCGCTCACCGAAAGCGCGGAGGTCGCCTTGCTCGGCGCGAGCCGGGCGCTGGCACCGCAGCTGATCCGCCGCCGGACGCTGCCCAGCCCCGAACTCCGGCTGCGCGAGGATCTGCTGGCGGGCCTGCTCGACGGACGCGTCGACGCGGAGTCCGTCGCCGACGACATCGGCGCGGATCCCGGGAAACCCGCCATGGTGCTGGCGTTCTCGCTCCCCCGCGACCGGGCCGCGACCGACCGGCAGCTGCGGCGCGCCGAGCTGGTGCATCTGATCACCGTGCACACCGCCGCGTACCGGCGGAGCGCGCTGGTGAGCGTGATCGGCGGCCGGGTCTACGCGCTCCTCCCCGACCTCCCCGAGCACGCCGAAGCACGGATCCTGACGCTGGCCAAGGAAATCGCCGGCACCGCGCAACGGCATCTCGACGTCCGGGTGCGCGCGGCGCTGGGCGGTGTCGTGCCCCGCCTCTCGGACGCGGCGGCCTCACGCGGCGACGCGGACCGTGTGCTGGCGACGATGGCGCGCGGGCACGAGACCGCGGACGTCGCCTCGCTGGCCGACGTCCGCGCCGAAGTCCTGCTCTCGGAGGTACTCGCGTTCCTCGGCGAGCAACCGAGGATCCGCGATCCGCGGCTGACCGAACTGGTCGCGCACGACGCCGAGCACGGCGGCATCCTGGTGCCCGCCGTGCTCGCGTACCTCGACGCGTTCGGGGACGTCCGGCGCGCGGCGCGCGAGCTGAACATCCATCCGAACACGGTCCGCTACCGGGTGCGCCGCGCCGGCGAGGTGTCCGGGATCGACCTGGACGACCCCGCGCAGCGCATGCTCACCCAGCTTCTTTTGCGCCTGTAGGCATTCCCGCCCGCATTCAGAGGACTAAACGCGTCAGGTCAGGCCAGGGTCAGGCTGAACCGGCGGTTCTGGACGTCGAGCTTGTCCAGCCGCACCGCGACGGCCGCCCCGGCGGCGAACGGGCCGGTTCCGCCGACGGTCGGCAACAGCCCCTCCAGCCCGGGGGCCACTTCGACGAACGCGCCGAACGGGAGCACCCGCGTGACGACTCCGTCCAGAACGCCGCCATCGGCGTGCGCGACGACGAAATCACGCCAGTTTTCGGTGGGAGACATGCGATTCACCTCCTTTCCGCGCATGGTCCACATGAGGACGCCTACGCGGAGGCGGGCTGCGGGCCCGCGCGGAGATCAAGCGGCGGCCGGGGAACCCGTCCGCTCACGGCACGAGGCCGACCCGGCAGTCATGACCGTGACCCTAGCAAAGTCACGACACCGCGGCGAGGCTCCGTGCTCCGGCGACCTCGGCCAGCGCGCGATAGGACTCCAGCCGCTCCGCCTGGTCGAAAGTGCTGGTGGTCACCAGGATCTCGTCGGCGCCGGTCTTGGCGACGAGATCGGCCAGCCGGTCGCCCACCTCGTCCGGGGTGCCGGCGAGCTGACCGTCGAGCGCCCGGTCCAGCCGGTCCCGGTCGCGGTCCGACAGCGGCCCGGCGAGGATCTCCTCCACCGGGGACAGCGGCGGGAAGACACCGTGCGTGCGCGAGTAGACGGTCGACCATGCTTCGGGGATCAGCAACCGCCGGGCCCGTTCGGCGGTCTCGGCGACCGCGATGGCCGTGGACACCACGACATACGGCCGCGAAGCCTGCGCGGAAGGACGGAACCCGGCCCGATAGCCCTCGATGGCTTCGAGCAGCGGCCCCTCGCCCCGGACCGGCGCGATCACCAGCGGCAGCCCCAGTTCCGCGGCCAGCCGCGCCCCGGCACCGGTGGCCAGCAGGAACGCGGGCACGCGCAGGCCTTCCGCGGGAATGGCGTGCACGCCCGGATACGTCGACTGATCGCCCGCGAGAAAGCCCAGCAGCTCGCGAACCTGCTCGCCGAACCGATCCGCGTCGTCCTTCTCGTGCCCGAGCGCCTGCCGGACCCCGCCGGTGAACCCGACCGAACGCCCCAGCCCCATGTCGATCCGGCCGGGGAAGAGCGATTCGAGCACGCCGAACTGTTCCGCGACCACGAGCGGCCGGTGGTTGGGCAGCATCACGCCGCCGGTGCCGACCCGGATCCGCTCGGTCGCCGAGGCGACCGCCGCCGCCAGGACGGTGGGCGCCGAACCGGCGACACCGGGCACGCTGTGGTGCTCGGAGACCCAGAACCGGTGGTAGCCCAGCGCTTCGATGTCCCGGGCGAAGGCGACCGTGTCCCGCAAGGCGCGGGGCGCGTCGCCGCCGCGGCGGGTCGGGGACCGGTCCAGTACCGAAAGCGTGATCACCTTCGGGTCAACGCGTCCGGGCCCGGCGGGCATTCCCCGCTCAGGGGCGCCAGCGCTCGCTGTAGTCCGGGTGGTCGGCGTGCGGCAGGGCCAGCAGCCGCAGGGTCAGGCACCAGTTCGTGCCGGCCTCGTCGGCGGGCACATGGCACGTCTCGCACCAGTACTCGTTGCCGTACAAGGGGAATCCCGGGACCTTCTCCGAAACCGTGGTGCGATGCGCCTGCAGGAGCCGCCGGGTCGCCTCGATCTCGTTGATCATCTGATTGACCACGTCGAGTTCGATGTCGTTGAGCGAGCGGATCTTCTTTTCGATGACGACCTTGGTCTCACCGCGATTGAGCGATTCGTTGATCTCGGTTTTCTTGACCGCCTGCATGATCAACGCCTGGCGTTGCCCCACACGCGCGGCGAGAAAGGCGATCAGGTCGTCCACGGGCACTCCTTCGTCTCCCCCAGCCTAGTGTTCGGAGGGAACTGTCGCTGGCAGGAGGCCCGGCGTTACGACTGAGTCCCACGCGTCACACAGTCTTGTATCGGTTCCCGGCGGAGCGGTAACAGGTTTCTAGATCGACACGAAAGCGCAATCACTCCGCGAGCAAAAATGAAGAAGAGACGGATGCCGGGCGCGAATTGGTCACCGATACCGCACACCTCGTCACGAAATGCGTTCCTTGTCGTGGCCGCACTCGCCGTCGCGCTCACTCTGGGCGCGGGTGCCGGCGTGGTGGCGGCCACCCGTCCCGGTGAGCCCGCCGCGGCGCCCGCCGCCCCGGCGACGGTGACCGTCACGGCGGAGGCCGCGCCCGCGCCGACCGTGACCGTCCCGGCGCCGCCGGTCACCTCGGCGCGCGCCGTCATCGCCTCCCCTGCGGACCGGTTCGCCGACGGGACCTATCTGGTCGGCACCGAGATCCGAGCGGGCTCGTACCGCTCCCCCGGACCGGCGCCGGGCGGCAACGGGCACTGCTACTGGGCGCGGCTCCGGGCCGAAGGCACGTCGAAGATCGTGGCCGACCAGCTGACCACGGGCGCCGCCCGGTTCACCGCCCGCAAAGGCGAGTACGTCCAGGTCGCGGGGTGCGAGTTCACCCGGTCCTAAGTGTCGTCCCGCGCCTTGCTGGGCTGCACCCGCTTCGGCTCGCCGGGCATCTTCGGGTAGTCCGGCGGATACGGCATCTCGCCGAGGCCGTGGTCGCGCTCGTCCCGCGCGTACCACTCCAGCAGTGTCTCGATGCCGAACGCCTGCTCGTCCATCGGCGCGTGGAGGTCGCCCCGCTCGGCGTAGAAGGCGCCGGCGGTGAGGACGTCGAAGTCGTCCGGGTCGACCTCGGTCAGCAGATCCCAGGTCAGCGGCGTCGACACCGTCGCCCGCGGAGTGCCGCGGACCGACCAGGACGACGCCACCGTGCGATCGCGGGCAGCCTGGTTGTAGTCGATGAAGACCCGGCCGCCGCGTTCTTCCTTCCACCACGCGATGGTCGCCTTGTCCGGGATCCGGCGCTCGACCTCGCGGCCCAGCGCGATCACCGCGTGCCGGACGTCGATGAAGTCCCAGTCCGGCCGGATCCGCACCAGGACGTGCACACCGCGGCCGCCCGAGGTCTTCGGGTAGCCGGTCAGCCCCGCCGAATCGAGGACCTCGCGCACCACGCCCGCGACCTCGACCGCGTCGGAGAAGCCCGCCTCGTCCGGCGGGTCCACGTCGATGCGGAGTTCGTCGGGATGGTCGACGTCGGGCCGCCGCACCGGCCACGGGTGGAAGTCGAAGGTGCCCAGGTTCGCCGCCCACGCGAACACGGCGGGCTCGGTCGGGCAGACCTCCTCGGCCGTCCGGCCCGACGGGAAGGTGATCTTCGCGGTCTCCACCCAGTCCGGGGCGCCCTTCGGCACGCGCTTGGCGTAGAACCACTCGCCCTCGACGCCGTCGACATAGCGCTTCAGCGTCGTCGGCCGCTCCCCGATCGCGCGCAGCAACGGCTCGCCGACCGCGACGTAGTGCTCCACGACCTGGCGCTTCGTGATCCCCCGGGCCGGGAAATACACCTTGTCCGGGCTGGACACCCGGACCTTGCGCCCGCCTGCCTCGACCTCGATCGGCTCACCGTTCTTGGGCATGCGCCCACCGTATCGCCGATCAGGGCCGGGGATCGGTCTTCAGGATCGCCATCGTGACGACGTCATGCCACTCGCCGTCCCACCACAGCCCTTCCCGCTGAAGCCCTTCGCGGACGAACCCGGCCTTCTCGTAGACACGCTGAGCGCGCGGGTTGTAGTCGAAGACCTCCAGCGAGACGCGATGGAGGCCGACGACGTCGAACGCGTAACCCAGCAGCAGTTTGGTCGCCTCGGTGCCGTAGCCCTTGCCGAAGAACTCCGGGCCGTTCAGCGCGATCCGGAAGGCCCCGGAGCGGTTGTCCTTGTCGATGTCGGTGAGCGCCAGGTCGCCGACATGCGCGCGATCCTCCTTGCGCACGATGGCGTAGTCCGCGCGGTCGTCCAGGCCCCGCCGTCCGGCCAGCCAGGTCTTGACCTGTTCCGCGGTGAAGTCGGTATGCGTGCCGGTCAGCCTGCGGCTTTCGGGCTCCCGCAGGGCCTCCCAGCCGGTCTCGAAGTAGGTCTCGTCGAGCTGCGTGAGCACGACGTTCTCGCCGGTGAGTTCGGGCTGCGCCCGCAGCGCCTCGGTGTCGATCACGGCGGACACGGTACGGTGGACGCGGTGTCCGGGCGTACCAAATTAATTCTCGCGCTCACCGTGCTCGCCTTGTTCGTGGCGGCCGCGGTGCTGCTGCCGATCCCGAGTCCGGCCGGGCTGCGGGCCTGGGCCGCCGAGACCGGCCCGGCCACTCCGCTGGTGTTCTTCCTGGTCTATTCGGTGCTGACGGTGGCGCCGATCCCGCGCACCGTGTTCAACCTGGCGGGCGGGCTGCTGCTCGGCGCCACGACGGGAATCGTCGTCGGCATCCTGGCGACCACGGTCGCCTCGGCGCTCTCGTTCACCCTTTCGCGGGCACTCGGCCGCGATCTGGTCACCCGGCACCTGCACCGGGCGAGGGTCCGCGCGGTCAACGACCGGCTTTCGGACGGCGGGGTACTGGCGGTCACCTCCTTACGGCTGATCCCGATGGTGCCGTTCGCTCCGTTCAGTTACCTGTGCGGAGTGTCATCGGTCCGGTTCGCCCCGTATCTGATCGGGACCGCGCTCGGCAGCCTGCCGGGTACGGTCGCGGTCGTCGTCCTCGGCGACGCGCTGACCGGGGAAACGCCTCCCGCCCTGCTGATCTGTTACGCCGTGTTCGCCGCCGCGGGGGCCATCGGGCTGGTCAAGGTCTTCCGGCGCAAGGCCCGCCCGATACCCGAACCGAGCGGCGAGGAAGAATTGCCCGCCTCCGCACCGGCGAGCTGACGGGGAGCCGAAACCGCCGCCCGCTACACTCGATCGGGTGCGCGGGACCTGTCAGGCCGCGTAGCGCCACCATCACCCGGAGAATGTGTCAGGAGCAGTCGCCATCGACACCGGTCAGCTGATCGCTGGGCACTATCGCCTGGTCGAGCAAATTGGTAGCGGTGCCATGGGGGTGGTCTGGCGTGCCATCGATGTCCGCCTCGAGCGCTCGGTGGCGGTCAAGCAGATCCTCCCGCAGCCAGGTGTCTCCGAGGCCGAACGCGACAACATGCGCCAGCGCGCCATGCGCGAGGCCAAGAACGCGGCCCGTTTCCAGCACCCGAACGCGATCGTGGTGTTCGACATCGCCGAGCACGGCGGCGACCCCTGCCTGGTGATGGAGTACCTGAACGGCCCGAGCCTCTCGGCGATCATCTCCGAGGAAGGCACGCTGCCGCTGGGACGCGTCGCGAAGATCGGCGAGCAGGTCGCGTCGGCGCTGGTCGCCGCGCACCGCGCCGGGATCGTGCACCGCGACGTCAAACCGGGCAACATACTGATCGACGAGGCCGGCACCGCGAAGATCACCGACTTCGGCATCTCCCGCGCGGCCGGCGACATGACGCTCACCCAGACCGGCCTGATCGGCGGCACCCCGGCATACCTCGCGCCCGAGCTGGCGCGCGGCTCGGACCCGGTGCCCAGCTCCGACGTCTTCGCGCTCGGCGCGACGCTCTACCAGGCGATCGAGGGCCAGACCCCGTACGGGAACAGCTCCAACCAGCTGGCGCTGCTGTACGCCGCCGCGAACGGCCAGATCAACCCGCCGCAGCAGGCGGGCGCCGCGACGGCGCTGCTGATGAGCCTCCTGCGCACCGAACCGACCGAGCGCCCGACCATGGCCGAGGCACGGGAACGTCTCGCCGCGCTCGCGGCGAACGAATCCGGCGCGGGCACGGCCGCGTCGCCGCGGCTTTTCGGAGCGGGCGGCGGTAGACAGCCCGCCGTGCCCGAGACCCCCGGACACGGCATCCCCGGCGGAGACCGCCCGCCATGGCAGCGGACCGACAAGCCGGCCCCTTCCGCCGCGGCTCCTCCGCAACCCACCAAGACCCACACGCCGACGGCCGCGTTCATCCCGATGCGCTCGCCGTCCGCCCCGCCGAACACCCCGCCGCGTCCGGTCGCCGCGATGAGCCCGCCGCCGTCCGCGGCCGCCCCGATGCGGCCGTCGCCCGCCAAGCAGACCGACGCCAAACGCAAGGCCGTCCTGTTCGCGGGCGCCGGTGCCGCGGTCGTGGTGATCGCCGTGATCGTGTTCCTGATCCTGAACTCGAGCAACGGGGGCAACACCCCGGGTGGGAACAACGCCGGGGCGAATCCGCAGCCCGGCACCTCGGCGCCCAAATCGAGCGCCCCGTCTTCGTCGCGTCCCGCGCCCGCTGGGCTGGGGAAGACCCCCAGCGAAAAGATCACGAGCTACTCAAGCGTGGGTGGTTTCGTCCTCGACTTCTTCGACACGGGCAGGATCGGGACATCCGCGAGCTGGAACATGCTCACGGATGCCGCGAAAGAGGTCTACGGTTCGGAGCAGGCGTTCGCCGAGTACTGGAGCGCCCACAAGGTCACCAGCGCCGACACCGCCCGGGCGGACAAGGGTGGCGGCAACGCCGACGGCTCTATCGACATGAACATCACGCTCAACAAGGGAGCACGCCCGGCGCTGCGCGTGGTCCAGGTCGGCGGGCAGTACTACATCGACGCCGACACGCGAGTACTCGGCAACTGACGCAGCGTGGCGGTGGTGAGACCCGCCTCGCTGGTGGTAGGCCAATCGCCGATCGTGGCTTACTGTTGCTCCATGGCCGATAGCGGACCTTTCGGACCTGGCCAGAATCCTCGCTTCCAAGAGGACCTGGTAGGCCTCGACCCGTACGATCCCGAAGCCCGGGCCTTCGCCGAGCATCTGGACCGCATCGAACGCTGCGGCCCGAACTTCACCGTGGAGGCCTGCCTCGACGGTGTCTCCGATTTCGCCGACTCCAGCAACCGTCTCGGCGGGCTGCGCTGGTGGGTTTCGGCACTGGTCGTGGTCCTCATCGTGCTCGGCGTGATGGTCACCGCATGGGACATCATCGGCCGGGCCATCGCGTGGCTCGCGGGGTAACGTGGAACCGGTGAAAGGCATGAAACCCGTTGTCGGAGCCACGCCGCGCGTGGTCAAGTCCGAGCAGGAATGGCGGGAGCAGCTCAGCCCCGACGAGTACGCCGTCCTTCGCCAGGCGGGCACCGAGCGCCCCTTCACCGGTGAGTACACCGATGAGAAGACCACCGGGGTCTACCAGTGCCGAGCCTGTGGCGCCGAACTGTTCCGCAGCGACACGAAATTCGAGAGCCACTGCGGCTGGCCGTCGTTCTACGACCCGGCCGACAGCGACGCCGTCCTCCTCCGCGAGGACACCACCATGGGGATGCGCCGGATCGAGGTGCTGTGCAAGTCGTGCCACAGCCACCTCGGGCACGTCTTCGAAGGCGAGGGCTACGCCACGCCGACGGATCAGCGGTACTGCATCAACTCGATCTCGCTGAAGCTCGTTCCCGAGTCGTAACCGAACGAAGCGAACCACCGCCCTTCTCGACGCGTTCCCGGATGACAGGAACAGCGTCGGGAGGGCGGTGTCGTATGACCGAACCTTGGGGAATCTCCGGACCGGCTTTCGCGTGGCTGTACGGCTGTCTCGCCGTCCTGCCATTTCTCGTCGCCGGATTGTGGGCACAGTCGCTCCGGCGTCGTGCCGCCGGCGAATGGACGCCGCCGGGCCCGTATCACCTCGCCGCGCTGGCCGGTGGCACCGAGCGGGTCGCCGATGTCGCGGTGGCCACCATGGTCGCCAGTGAACAGGTACGGCTGGACAGCCGAGGGCGGGTCACCGTCCTCCGGGCCGTATCGGGAGATCCGCTCACGCGCGCCGCGGCCGAGCTCGTCCCGCAGGCGGGCGACGGCGGGCTCTACCGGTTGAAGAAACTGCTGAGCCGGAGCGCCGCCGTCCAAGAAGTGCGCAACGATCTTCAGCTGAGCGGCCTGCAAGTGGACGAACGTCGCCGCCGCGCCGGGTGGTCGGTGGCCCTGATCGTCTACCTCCCCGTGCTCGCGCTCGGGCTGGCGAGGTTCGCCAACGCCATCCCGCTGGGTCGCCCGGCCGGGGTGCTGGCGGGTCTCCTCCTCGCGGTGGTCGCGGCCATCGCCGGGACCGCCCTTCTCCAGCGGCCGAGCCGCACCGTCCTGCCGACCATGGCCGGGCTGGGCGTCATCGGCGCGGCCCGGCGGAACCCGCTTCTGGTCCCCGGAGTGGCGGGCGCGGTGGCGCTCGGCGGGTTGGCGGCGTATCCCGATCCGGTGATGGCGGACATGCTGGTCAGGACCGGCGATGCCACCGCCAAGGGGTCGGCGGGTTCGTCGGGCAGTGGAAGCGGCTGCGCGAGCGGTTCTTCCTGCGGCGGAGGCGGCTGCGGCGGCTGAACCTTCGAATCACGGAACCACGAACGGACCGGACAGCGTCCGACTACGGTAAGTGCACCTGCTCGTGAAAGGCCCGTGCGATGGAATACACCTGGGGCATCCCCGGACCCACGTTCCTGGCGATCTACGCCGTCCTGCTGGTGTTCCCGCTGGTCGCCGGGCTGGTGTGGACGATCGTGGTCAAGCTGGGCCACAAGGCACCGAGTGCCACGGTGACCGGGCCGCAGCCGACGGTGTACGAGTTCGCCTATCTCGCCGGCGGTCCGGACCGGGTGGTCGACACGGCCATCGCGGCGCTGGTCGACCGCGGGATCTTGCGGGTCAGCAGCTCGAAGCAGCTCCAGCTGACGGGTCCCGAGCCCGCCGACCCGATCGAAAACGCCGTCGCCAAGGGTGCCAGGCCGGGCTACAACGCCACGACCCGCGGCATCCGTGACCGGCTGCGGCTGTCGGGTCCGATGCAGGCGCTCGCCAAGGATCTGGAGGCACGAGGGCTGGTCGTCGTCGATCAGGCGCCACGGATCCGCCAGGTCGTGTACTTCCTATACCTCGCCGTGCTGGTCTTCGGTGTGGTGCGCCTGATCGCCGGAATCGCCGGCGACCGCCCGGTCGGCTTCCTGATCCCGATGCTGATCGTGGCCGGGGTCGCGACGCTGATCGCCAGGGTCGTCAAGAACAAGCGGCCGGGCCCGCGCCCGACCGGCGAGGGTGACCGGGTCCTCCACAAGGCCAGGTCCGCCCACGGGCGGGAGCGCAAACGCGGTATCCCGAACGGGCCGGGATACGTCGGCGGCGCGGTGCTGGGCGGCGCCGCCGCGGCGGTCGCGTTCGGCGGCCTCGCCTCCTACCCCGACGAGGAGCTGAGCGCGGCCCTGATCCCGCCGCCGGTCTCCAGCGGATTCGGCGGCGGTTCATCCGGCGGCGGCTCTTCGTGCAGCAGCTCCAGCGGCAGTTCGTGCAGCAGCGGCGGCAGCTCCTGCGGCGGAGGCGGCGGCTGTGGCGGCTGACGGGCCCGGCAGGCTCGGGATCGGCATCGGCTGGCGGCACGAGCTCGACCTTTCGATCGCGCGGTTGCCGGGCGTCGACTGGGTCGAGGTCGTCGCCGAGAACCTGCACGCCGGGCATCTTCCGGAAACCCTGCTCGCGTTGCGCGACAAGGGAATGCCGGTCCTGCCGCACGCCGTCTCGCTTTCGCTGGGCGGAGCCGAACCGCTGGACACCGCGCGCGTCGAGCACCTCGCGGAGGTCACCCGCGAGCTCGGCGCGCCGCTGGCCAGTGACCACGTGTGCTTCGTGCGCGCGGGCGGCCTCGACTCGGGCCATCTGATGCCGCTCCCCCGCACCCGGGAGGCGCTCGACGTCCTGGTGGACAACGTCGAACTGACGCAGTCCATCGTGGAGGTACCGTTCGCGCTGGAGAACATCGCGGCGGTGCTGGAGTGGCCGGACGCGGAGTTCACCGAGTCGGAGTTCCTGCGGGAGCTCACCGACCGGACCGGCTGCCTGCTGATCGTCGACGTGGCCAACCTGTACGCCAACGCCCGCAACCTCGGCACCGATCCCGAGCGGTTCCTCGACGAGATCCCGTGGGAGCGCCTGGCGTACACCCATATGGCGGGCGGTGTCGAACGCGACGGCGTCTATCACGACACGCACGCCCATCCGGTGGTGCCGGAAGTCCTGGATCTACTACGCGAACTGCGGCGCCGCACCGAACCGCCCGGCGTCCTGCTGGAACGCGACGACGACTACCCGTCCGACACGGAACTCGCGGCGGAACTGGCCGCGCTGCGGGAAGCGGTCTCGCCGTGACGTCGCCCCGGGAGCGGCTCGCCGGGCAGCAGGCGGAGCTGCTCAAGGCGCTTCTCGCGGGAGGCGACGCTCCGGCGGGCTTCGACGCGGACAGGCTCCGCATCGAGGCCAACGTCTTGCGGAACAAGCAAAGCAGGCTGGCCGCCTACCTTCGCCCGGACCTCGCCGAGGCCCTTGGCGACCGGTTCGCCGCGCTCTTCCGCGAGTACGCGACGAGCCACCCGAAGACCGACGCCATCCGCGCGCGGGCCTATGCGGACGCTTTCGGCACGTGGCTCGTGGAGCGCGGCGAGCTCCCCAAGCCCCGGCGCCGGTTCACAACCTGGCTCCGCCGCATTTAGTCCTCTGAATGCGGTTTCACCAAACCGGGCGGTCGCTCCCCGATACGTGCGTCGCTTCCGTCCATTGTGGATTCGAGCCCGGCAGGGTGCCCGCCATCTTGACCCGGGTGACCCGGCCGAGCTGACCGTCGACCTCTTCGAGCCACTCGCCACCGTCGAACCCGACGGGCCCGGCTTCCTTGCGCCCCAAGGAGTTCAGCCACTCCCCGGTCCCCGCGAGCGAGGTGCGGACGTGCTGGCTGCCACCCTCGGTGGCCGCCCGGCGGACGGCGGTCATGATCGCCGCCGCGGTGAGCCAGCCGGTCGCGTGGTCGAGTGCCTGCACCGGAAGCGGTCCCGGGCCGTCGAGCCCGGCCGTCTTGCCGCCTTCGTCGGCGATCCCCGACGCCATCTGGACCAGGCTGTCGAACCCGCGCCTGCGCGCCCACGGCCCTTCCCAGCCGTACGCGGACAGATCCGCGACCACGATGCCCGGCCGGAGCTCCGCGATCGCTTCCGGGGAGAAACCCTTGGCGGTCAACGAACCCGGCCGGAAACCCTGCAGCACGACGTCGGCGCGGGCGATCAGCTTGCGCAGCCGCGAGCGCCCGGCTTCGGTCTCCAGGTCGACGTACGCCGAGAGTTTCCCCATCCCGGTGTCGACGGCCAGCGGCGGCACGGTCGGCAGCTGCGCCGAACCGATGTGCATGACGGTCGCCCCGTGCGCGGCGAGGACCCGGCCCGCGACCGGCCCGGCGATGACGTGGGTCAGATCCAGGATCCGCACCCCGCCCAGCGGCCGGTCGGATTCGAACAGCCGCACGGGTTCCGACGGTCCCAGCGGCCGGATTTCGGCGACCGGCAACGCGCTCGACGCCTGTCCTTGCTTGTGCGCCAGCCATTCCTCGCGCGTGCGCATGACGGCGGCGGCCCCGCCGGCGCCGATGACCGCCGACTCGACCTCGTACTTCGACTTGGCCGCCACGACCTTCTCGAACGCCGCGCGGGTCGCGGGTACGCCGAGACCCCAGCACACGGCGGACACGTGACGCGGGTAGTTGCAGTGCAGCCGCACCCAGCCGTCGTTCGCGCGGTAGTCGCCGGACAGCGGCGCGCTGAACGGCACCGGCTCCCCGTCGACTCGGAGATACTGCTCGCTGTGGAACGCCGCCGCGGCGTGCCGGGTGTCGACCGAGACCTTGCCCGGCTCGATTCCCCGCAGCCGCAACAGCTCCCCGGCCGCCAGTGTCGCCGCGGCGATACTCGTCGTGGCCGCCTCCTCGACCCGGAAGATCCCGGGCAGCACCGACTCGGGGCCGGTGATCTCGACGGCGTCTTCGGCGAGGGTGTCGCCGGTGAGCGTGGTCCAGACGCGTGTGTCCACTAGGGCAGCAGGGCGATCAGTTCGGCGGGCGCCACCTTCGTCCCGGTGTAGAACGGGATCTCCTCGCGCACGTGGAGGCGGGCCTCCGTGCCGCGCAGATGACGCATCAGGTCGACGATGCGGTGCAGCTCGTCGGCCTCGAAGGCCAGGATCCACTCGTAGTCGCCCAGCGCGAACGACGCGACCGTGTTGGCGCGGACGTCCGGGTAGTCGCGGGCCTCCTTGCCGTGGTCGGCGAGCATCTTGCGGCGCTCGTCGTCCGGCAGCAGGTACCACTCGTAGGAGCGCACGAACGGGTAGACGCAGATGAACTTGCGGGCCTCTTCACCGGCGAGGAACGCCGGGATGTGGCTCTTGTTGAACTCCGCCGGGCGGTGCAGCGCGACCTGGCTCCACACCGGCGCCGACGCGCGGCCGAGCGGGGTGTGCCGGAAACCGCTGTACGCCGCCTGGACCTGCTCGATCTCCTCGGCGTGCCACCAGATCATGTAGTCGGCGTCGGCCCGCAGCCCGGAGAGGTCGTAGACACCGCGGACGACGACGCCCTTGGCCTCCAGCGCGTCGAGGTACTCGGTGGTCTCCGCGGTCGCCTTCGCCCGGTCTTCGCCGAGCTTGCCCTGCTCGGCCCGGAAGACCGACCAGGCGGTGTAGCGGATGGTGTCATTGAGCTCGTTGTAGTTCAGCCGCGCCATACCGCCATCTTGGCACTGCCGGTGCTCAGGAGCCCTCGTGGGGCGGTGTGATCCCGGCGATGCGGCGGGCGGCGGCGTCGGCGGTGGCGATGCAGGCCGGGAGCCCGACGCCGTGCAGTGTCGCACCCGCCACGGCGAGTCCGGGGACCTCGGCGACGGCACGTTCGATCCGCTCGACGCGGACGAGGTGCCCGGTGCCGTACTGCGGGAGCCCGCCGCCCCAGCGGGTCACCAGGGTGTCGATCGGCTCGGCGGTGACGCCGGTCAGCCGGGCGAGGTCGTCGCGGACCACGCGCACGAGTTCGTCGTCGTCGGCGTGCAGCGCCCCCGGTTCGCCGAAGCGGCCGACCGAGCCACGCACCAGCACCGGACCTTCGCCGTAGTGCGCCCATTTGCGGGAGGAGAAGGTGAACGCCTTGGCGGAGAACGGCTTCCCGGCGGCGTCCCGCTCGCCGGCCCCGATCAGCACCCCGGACGAGTCCGGCAGCGCGGTCCCCGGCGGGAGTGCGAGCGCGACCACCGCCATCGACGCGAGTTCGATCTTGGCGAACACCGAAGACGCCACGTCCGCGACACCGTCGAGCAGCCGCCGTGCCGAAGGCGCCGGGACGGCGAGGAGAACGGAGTCGGCGTCGAGGTCGTCGACCTTCCAGCCGTCCGCGGTGCGGTCGAGCGCGGTCACCGTGGTTTCGGTCCGGATCTCGGCGCGGGACAGCTCCGCGAGCCGCGCGATCAGCGTCCCGAGCCCGCCGGCCAGGGTTCCGAAGACCGGCGCCGTGCTCGGCGAAGCGGGCATGAGCGTCGCCGCGCCCTCGGTGAGCGAACGCGCGCCGCGGTCCACCGCGGAGGCGAGACCGGGCATCGTCGCGCGCAGGCCGAGCCCGTCCGCTCCCCCGGCGTACACCCCGCCGAGCAGCGGATCGACGAGCCGGTCGACCAGTTCGTCACCGAACCGCTCACGCAGCAGCGGGCCGAGCGGCACGTCCCCCGCGGGCAGTTCCAGCGGTGCCAGCGACGACTCGGCCTCGACCAGCGCGCGGCCCTTCTCCGACAGCACGCCGGCGACCGCGTCGGCCGAGGCGGGAATGCCCATGACGGTGCCCGGCGGCAGACCGAGCACGGAGCCACCCGCGTGGATCTTGGCGCGGGCCTTGGTGGGATGGACGACGCTTTCGCCCAGCCCGACCTCACGCACCAGCGCGAGCACTTCGGGGCGCCGAACGAGGAAGGCCTCCGCTCCGACGTCGTAGCGCTCGCCGGCGAGTTCGATCGTGCGGAGCTTCCCGCCGAGCGACCCGGTCGCCTCGAAGACGACGATCCGGGCGTCCTCACCGAGCAGGGTCCGCAGCCGGTACGCCGCGGTCAGTCCCGAGATGCCGCCACCTACGACGGCGACAGTGGTCACGGCCGGAGCTCGTGCACCAGCCCGACCACGCGCGTCAGCACGTCCGGGTCGACGCCGGGCAGCACGCCGTGGCCGAGGTTGAAGATGTGACCGTCGGCCGCGCGGCCCTCGGCGAGGATGCGCCGCACTTCGGCCTCGATGACCGGCCAGGACCCGTGCAGCAGCGCCGGGTCGAGGTTGCCCTGGACCACGCCGCCGCCGAGCCGCCGCACGGCTTCGTCGAGCGGGATGCGCCAGTCGACGCCGACCACGTCGGCGCCCGCGTCGCGCATGGCCACCAGCAGCTCGCCGGTACCGACGCCGAAGTGGATCCGGGGCACGCCGTAGCCCGCGACCGCGGACAGCACCTTCGCCGAATGCGGCAGCACGAACTCGCGGTAGTCCCGCTCCGAGAGCGCGCCCGCCCACGAGTCGAACAGCTGGATCGCGTCGGCCCCGGCGTCGAGCTGCGCGGACAGGAAGGTGATCGCCATATCCGCCAAGCGCCCCGCCAGCTCGTGCCACAGCTCCGGCTCGGAGTGCATGAGCGCCTTGGTGTGCTCGTGGTTGCGGCTCGGCCCGCCCTCGATGAGGTACGAGGCCAGGGTGAAGGGCGCGCCGGCGAACCCGATCAGCGGCGTCTCGCCCAGCGACCCGACCAGCAGCCGGACCCCCTCGGCGACCCGCTCCACCTGCTCCGGCTCCAGCACCGGCAGCGCGCGCACGCCCGCGGCGTCGCGGATCGGCTCGGCGACGACCGGCCCGGTACCGGCGACGATGTCGATGTCGAGACCCGCCGCCTTGAGCGGGACGACGATGTCACTGAAGAGGATGGCCGCGTCGACGCCGTGACGGCGGATCGGCTGGAGCGTGATCTCGGCGAGCATCTCGGGGTCGAAGCAGGCTTCGAACATCGAGGTGCCCTCGCGCAGCGCCCGGTATTCGGGCAGCGACCGGCCGGCCTGGCGCATGAACCACACGGGGGTGTGAGCCGGGCGTTCGCCGCGCGCGGCGGCCAGGAACGGCGCACCGGACAGGGCGCGACGAGCCGCCGGAACGGTCTGCGCGGGAGAAGCGACTGAAGGAGACATCACGGTTCATGGTGCCATGTGCGCCTGGAGGCCTTACTCTCGGCGCGCCTGCGCCCCGAACCGGACGATCGCGTCTTACAGTCGGTTGGTGACCGCGATGACGTCAGTACCCGATCTCTTCCGTGAAGCCGTCGCGGCGTTGCAATCGGTCCGGCCGCGTCCCGAAGTGCGGCTGGAGAAGATGCGCCCGCCGCAGCGCCTGGCGCCGTGGTCCTACGCGGTGAGCTGCGAGGTGGAAGGGCCGGCGGACGTGCTGGCGTCGGGGCGGCTGGTGCTGCTGCACGATCCGGAGGGCCAGGAGGGCTGGGACGGGGTTCTGCGGCTGGTCATGTACGTCCGCGCGGAACTCGACCGGGAACTGGCGACCGATCCCTTCCTGCCCGCCGTGGGCTGGTCGTGGCTGACCGACGCCTTGGAGACCTCCGGCGCGGAGTGGACGGCGCTGGGCGGCACGGTCACCGAGACCTCGTCGGCCCGCTTCGGCGACATCTCCGGGCCCGCGCGCACCGACGATCTGGAACTCCGGGCGTCCTGGACGCCGACCGACGCCGCGCTGCGGCCGCACGGGCAGGCCTTCTGCCAGGTGATGGCGAGCGTCGTGGGGCTGCCGCCGGTCGGCGTGACCCTGTTCGAGCAGCGCCAGTCCTCCTGAAGGCGCGCTTCAGTCGATCCAAGTACATGAAGGCCCCCTTCCTTGCGCCTAAGTACAGGAAGGGGGCCTTCATGTACTTCACTGGAGCGGACTCTGGGTCCCTCAAGGAGGCCTTCACGGTCTCGGCCACGGTCCCGACACGCCGGATTCCCATCAATCGAGACATAGCATTCGGGTTATATTGCGAACGTCGGCCATCTAGCGCCGCTAGGAAAACTAGCGCGGTAGCAAAGGTCCCTTGCTCCCGCCGTGGAGCCGTGAAGGCCCCCTTCACTACCCTCAAGGTAGGCAAGGAGGCCTTCACGGACAGCTGCGATGTCACGAAGGGGCCTGAAGCGTCTTCGTTTACCCCATTCGCGAGCCCCTCAGAGCGTCTGTACGCCGACGAAAGTCGCTTCGGGGCCATCTGGACTAGACCAGCTCCCACCAGCGCGGAGCCGGGCGCTCAGAGGTCTGGACCACCCCGTTCGTGCTAACCCGGCCGTCACCGTCCGCTACAAGATCAAATACGCCCGCGAGCGAGCCGAGACGCTTCCGGAGCGTTACCATCATCGTCACCGAGCGGAGCGATCATGACTCTCCGCGAAGTTGATCAAGCCCCACGCCGGAGGCACTTTCCGGCCCTCGCCGCCCCGGCGTCCCAGGGTCCCGGGCAGAGGCACCGGCAGGTGCACGGCTCATCTGCACAGTCGATTGAACCCCGGTAACCCCAGTGCATCGTGTTCGTTCGGCGATGTGTTAGCCACCGGCTGTGTACTAGCCCGATCGTGTTACTACGAACTCCCTGAGTGACCACTGGTTTGAGATAGATACCCATTCGATCCCCCCGCGAAGGCCTCAGGGCGGCTACAGTGCCATCGACGACACCACTTTCGGTCTAAAGCTGGCGCGGCTAAACGGCCGAAAGTCCCGGTGCCGGTCGGGGGGCACGACCGACTCCAGGGAGGTAGTGACGTGGCTACCGTCGGCATTTCTCAGGCCGTCCGATCCACGCCAGCCGGTTCATTGCCGGCGAGCATGGTTCCGCACCCGCGGGAAGAGCTTTTTTCCGTGTTGGTGGTCGATGACCACCCGCTGTTGAGGGAGGCAATCTCAGCAAGACTCGCACAGATGGGTGCGGGCACCGTCCACGAGGCCGCCACGGTGGCCGAGGCGAGGGCGCGAGCACAGGCCACCGGGCCTTGTGATCTGGCGATCCTCGATCTCGGACTGCCGGATGGCAGCGGCATCGAGCTGGTTACGGAACTCCGTAGCCACGGCTGGCCTCGAGTAGTGGTGCTCGCTTCATCAGACGACCCGTACGCGGTCAGGTCGGCGTTCCAGGCCGGCGCCCAGGCATACCTGCTCAAGTCGGCTTCGCCGGTCGTGGTGACCGACGGCGTCCGCAGGGTGCTCGAGGGCGGCGTCTACGCGGACCCGAGCGTCGCACCGGTCTTGGCCACCGGCACCCGGGTCGCCGGCACCGACAACACCCCGCGCGAGCTTTCCGCGCGCGAGGTCGAGGTGCTGCAGCTCGTGGCCGACGGCCAGAGCAACAAGGAGATCGGCGAGGAACTCAGCCTCTCCGCTCTCACGGTGAAGTCTCACCTCTCCCGCATCGGGCGCAAGCTCGGCACGGGTGACCGGGCTCAGATGGTGGCGCTGGCCATGCGTGCCGGCGTGATCCGCTGACAAAGGCGAACAGCCCTGCGGGGCGGGCGGACCAGGCGCGGCCCGCTCGTCCCGTAGGGTCTTCACCTATGGAAGGCGACCGACCCGGAGAACCGCAGACGGACCCGAAGACCGGCACCGATGACACCGGTGGACCGGTCCTGCTGCGTGAGCCCGCCGAGGGCACTCCACCGGTGATCGCCGACGCGACCGCCCTCGCCGAAGCCTGCGTGAAGATCGCGGGCGGCAGCGGGGCCATCGCCGTGGACACCGAACGCGCGTCCGGCTACCGATACTGGCCCAAGGCCTATCTCGTGCAGCTGCGCCGCGAAGGTGCCGGCTCCTTCCTCATCGACCCCATTCCGCTCGAAGGGCAGCTCGAACCCCTCGCGGAAGTGCTCAACAACGCCGAATGGGTGTTGCACGCGGCCTCTCAGGACCTGCCGTGCCTCGCCGAACTCGACCTGCGCCCGAAGAGCCTGTTCGACACCGAACTCGCCGGACGGCTCGCCGGATACGAACGGGTCGCCCTCGGCACCCTGGTCGAACTCCTCCTCGGCTACCAGCTGGAGAAGGGGCACAGCGCCGCCGACTGGTCGAAGCGCCCGCTTCCCGTCGACTGGCTGAACTACGCCGCCCTCGACGTCGAGCTGCTCATCGAGCTGCGCGAGAAGCTCGAAGCCGACTTGGCCGCCCAGGGCAAGCTCGAATGGGCCCAGCAGGAATTCGAGGCCGTCCGCACCGCCCCGCCGCCCGCCCCGCGGGCCGAGCCGTGGCGCCGGACGTCCGGGGTCCACAAGATCCGCAGCGCCCGCGGTCTCGCCGCGGTACGCGAACTGTGGCAGGCGCGCGACGAGCTCGCCCGCAAACGCGACCGCGCGCCGAGCCGGATCCTGCCCGACAGCGCGATCATCAACGCCGTCACCGCCGACCCGAAGACCGTCGAGCAGCTTCAGGCGCTGCCGGTGTTCAGCGGCCGGGTCCAGCGCAAGTACACCGCGAGCTGGCTGCGGCATCTGCAGGTCGCCCGTGCGCTGCCCGCCGACGAGCTGCCGACCCCCGCGCAGCAGACCGACGGACCGCCGCCGGTGAACCGGTGGTCGGACAAGGATCCCGACGCCGCCGCCCGGCTTTCCGCCGCCCGCGCGGCGCTGTCCGCGATCGCGGAGGACCGGCGGCTGCCGGTGGAGAACCTGCTGCTGCCGGAACTGGTGCGCCGCACCTGCTGGCGTCCGCCCGCGGACCTGAGCGAGGACTCCGTCGCCCAGGTCCTGCGTGAGGGCGGCGCCCGGCCTTGGCAGGTCGAGCTGACCGTGGCGGTGCTGAGCAAGGCGCTCCACTCCACCGCCGCCTGACCGGCTTCAGCCCTCCAGCAGTGCTCGCGCGGAGCCGCGCAGAACGGTGTCCGGCTCCCCGAGCCCGACGAGCCTCAGCACGCTGTCGGCCCCTTCGACGGCGTGCGCCTCGACGTCCAGATCCGGCTGGTCGCGCCGGACGATCGCGATGCTCTCGACGAGCCCGAACACGAGGTCGGTCCGGATCCCCTGGAGTGCGGCGGCGACACCCGCCGCCGCGACGAGCGAGCCGTAGACGCGTTTGAGCTCCGCCCGTTCGGCCCGGAACCGCGCCAGCCGCGGCGACGAGATCTCCGGCAGCAGATACAGGGCGCCGAGGTTGTGCCGCGCGCTGCCGAGCAGATGGATGTCCGCGTAGGCCAGCGCCCACAGCCGGGTGCCGACCGGCGCGAACTTGGCCGACAGCCCGCCCGCGACGTCCAGCGACGGCCGGACGGTGTCCTCCAGCAGCGCCGCGAGAATGTCCTCTTTGGACGGAAAGTGGTAGTAGAGCGACGCCTGGCGCAGACCGGCGCGTTCGGCGATGGCCCGTGTGGTCGTCGCCGCGTAGCCGGCGCCGGTGAACAGCTCCCCCGCCGCGTCCAAGACGGCGAGCCGCGCCTCCCGCTTGCTCGCCGCGGCACCGCTGGCCCTCGGTCTGCCCACCCCGGTCGTTTTCGTCATCTATCCGATCCTGCCATTTCTCCGCGAAGATCTTTGTTACGTCCGGCGGTCGGCCCAGGTTACCGAATCCGGTATCTGTTAACACCGCGCTTACCCGGCGGAGATCGGAAGGATCCCGCACGCGCTTAATTTCGGTCAGCCGATCGAAATCCGGCCCTTGAGACAGGAGCCTCCGCAATGCCCTCCGAGGACCTTTCCGCCTTCGGGTACCGCCAAGAACTCCGCCGGACACTGGGCGGTTTCTCCGCCTTCGCCGCCGGTTTCTCCTTCGTTTCCATCCTGACCACGGTGTTCCAGCTGTTCGCCTTCGGCTATTCCTTCGGCGACACGCTCTTCTTCTGGACATGGCCGCTGGTGATCGCCGGGCAATTGCTCGTCGCGCTCAACTTCGCCGAACTCGCCGCCCGGTTCCCGCTGGCCGGATCGGTTTACCAGTGGGCGAAACACCTCTCCCCGGGATTCGCGGGGTGGCTCGCCGGCTGGATGATGCTGGTGGGCTGCGTCGTGGCGCTCGCCGGTGCCGCGATCGCGCTGCAGGTCGTCCTCCCGTCGGTCTGGAGCGGGTTCCAGCTCGTCGGCGGGGATCCGGCGATCACCTCCCCGACCGGTGCCAGCAACGCGGTCCTGCTCGGCACCCTGCTGATCGTCCTCACCACCGCGATCAACGCGGGCGGCGTGCGGCTCATGGCGCGGATCAACGACATCGGGGTGGCGGCCGAACTCGTCGGCGTCCTCGTGCTGATCGCCGGTCTCGCGCTGTTCGCCGTCCGCGGTCCGCAGGTCGTGCTCCAGCCCGCGGGCGAAAGCCCGGGAGCCGGTGGCGTTCTCGCTTCGGCCTTGATGGCCGCGTACGTGCTGTACGGCTTCGATACCGCCGCCTCGGTCGCCGAGGAGACGAAGGACGCGCGCCGCACCGCCCCGCGCGCCGTGCTCCGCGCCCTCCTGATCTCCGGGATCGGCGGGCTGGCCGTCGTGCTCACCGCGCTGATGGCGGCACCGAGCCTGACCGACGGGCAACTGGCCGGGAAGGGCCTGCCGTATGTGATCACCGCCGTCTTCGGCGACACCCTCGGCCGGGTCTTCCTCGCCGACGTCGCGATCGCGGTCGTGGTCTGCACCCTGACCATCCAGACCGGCACCGTCCGGCTGATCTACTCGATGGCCCGCGACGGCGCGCTCCCCGGCGCCAACCGGCTTTCCGCGGTGAATCCCCGCACCGGCACGCCGATCGCACCCGCCGTGCTTTCCGGGGCGCTCGCCATCGGACTGCTTCTGCTGAATCTGGGGAATCCGACGATCTTCAGCACCATCACCGGCACTTCGGTGGTCGTGGTCTATCTGGCCTATCTGCTGGTGACCGGACCACTGCTGATCCGGCGCCGTCAAGGCCGTTTCACCGCGGAACCCGGCCATTTCTCCCTGGGGCGATGGGCTATTCCGGTCAACATCGCGGCAGTAGGGTACGGCGCGATGATGATCGTCAACATCGCCTGGCCACGAGCCGAAATCTACGACCTGGCGGGCACCGGTTCCGTCTGGGTCCTGTTGTTCCCGATCGAGTTCGTCGGCGCCGCGCTGCTCACCGGCTACCTCTGCTGGCGCCGCCGCTCCGCGCTCACCACGGTTCCCGTCCCCGCGACCTGAAGGAAGGTTCCATGAGCACGACATCGACCACGTACGGCGCGCGCGACCACGCCCGCGCCCAGGCGGGCACGGTGACCGAAGCGATGCCGGCGATCCCGGCGTCCACCTGGCCGGACCCGCCGCCCGGGATCGACCCGGCGAAGCTCGTCTGGGCCGAGACCGTCGCCGGCGGTGGCTACACCCACAAGGTCCTCGCCCGCGGCACCGAACTGCGGCTGACCGATGTCGAGGGCGACGCCTGCGCGCATCTGCTGCTGTTCAACGCCGACCAGCCCTGGGAACGGCTGAACGTCGCGGACACGGTGAAGGTCCAGTGGAACGCGTATCTCGGTGAGGCGATCGCCCTGCTCTCGGATCAGGCGCGAGTGCTCGCGACCGTCGTCACCGACGAGAGCGGGAAGCACGACGCCCTCTGCGGCACGTCCACTGCGGACGGCATGACGCTGTTCACCCTCGCCGCCGCCAAACACGGCCTCACGCCGCGCGATCTCCCGCCGAGCCTGTCCTTCTTCCAGGGCGTCCACGTGGAGACCGACGGCGGGCTGACGTTCACCGGTTCGGCGGGCCCCGGCAAATCCGTGATCCTGCGGACCGAGCTCCCGGTGATCGTCCTGATCGCCAACGTCGCGCACCCGCTCGACCCGCGTCCGGACTACCCGGTCACCCCGTTGCGCGTCCTTGCCCAGCGGAGCACTCCATCCACACCGGACAGTCCTGAATGGACGGCGTCACCCGAAGCGCAGCGCGCCTTCGAGAACACCGCCGACTACCTCACCGCTAGGGGCCTGGCATGACGACGATCATCTCCGACACCGAGGTCGCCGCGCGGGCGCCGTACTCCACCGTGCTGCGCGAGGGCGAGACGCTCGCGATCATCGACCTCGGCGGCAACCAGGCCGTCGACTTCCTCTGCTACGACGCCGCCGACACGGCGAAGAGATACAGCGCGGCCGCCACGATCGCCGCGCAGCGCAACATCTTCCTCACCACCGGCAGCGTGCTGCGCACCGGCGAGGGCGCTCCGCTGCTGACGGTCGTCGAGGACACCTGCGGACGGCACGACACGATCGGCGGGGCCTGCAGCAAGGAGTCGAACAGCCTCCGCTACGGCCAGCACACGCGGTACCAGCACGCCTGCGTCGAGAATTTCCTGACCGAGGGCGCGAAATGGGGCCTCGGAAAACGGGATCTGGTCAGCAACGTCAACTGGTACATGAACGTGCCGGTCGAACAGGACGGCACGCTCGGCATCGTCGACGGCATCTCCGCGCCCGGTCTCGAAGTCAAGCTGCGTGCCGAGACGGACGTGCTCGTGCTGGTGTCGAACTGCCCGCAGATCAACAATCCGTGCAACGGCTTCGACCCGACGCCGGTCCGGATGATCGTCACCGGCGGTGGCGCGTGAAGCTGCTCGTCGCCAACCGGGGGGAAATCGCCGTCCGGATCATCCGGACGGCAAGGGAGATGGGCATTCCGACGGTCGCCGTCTACTCCGACGCCGACCGGACGGCCGCGCACGTACGGCTTTCCGACGAAGCCGTCCGGCTCGGCCCGGCGCCGGCGAGGGAAAGCTATCTCCTCGGCGACGCCATCATCGAAGCCGCGCTGAAGACCGGAGCGGACACGATCCACCCCGGCTACGGTTTCCTGTCCGAGGACGCCGCTTTCGCCAGGGCCGTGGAGGCGGCCGGTCTCCGGTTCGCCGGTCCCACGGCGGACCACCTCGATGTCTTCGGCAGCAAGCACACCGCACGGGAGAAGGCCGTCGAAGCCGGTGTCCCGCTGCTGCCGGGCACCGGACTGCTGGACACCCTGGCCGACGCCGAAGCGGCGGCGGCCGGGATCGGCTACCCCGTGATGCTCAAGGCCACCGGCGGTGGCGGCGGGATCGGCATGCGGGCTTGCGCGTCCGCCGGTGAACTCCGCGACGCCTGGGAGGCGGTGCAGAGCATCGCGGCCAAGAGCTTCTCGACCTCGGGCGTGTTCCTCGAACGGCTCGTGACCCACGCGCGGCACGTCGAGGTCCAGGTGTTCGGCGACGGTGCGGGTGAGGTGCTGGCGCTGGGCACGCGGGACTGCACCCTGCAGCGACGCAATCAGAAGGTGCTCGAAGAATGCCCCGCCCCGGGACTTTCCGAAGCGGTGCGGGAGAAACTGGTCTCGGCGGCCGTCGGCCTCTGCGCTTCGGTGCGCTACCGGTCGGCCGGGACGGTCGAGTTCATCTACGATCCGGCCCGCGAAGAGGCCGCGTTCCTCGAAGTCAACACGAGGCTGCAGGTCGAGCATCCGGTCACCGAGGCGGTCTACGGCGTCGACCTGGTCGCGTGGATGCTCCGGCTCGCCGACGGTGACACCGGGATGTTCGCCACGACACCGGAACCGCGCGGGCATGCGATCGAGGCGCGCGTCTACGCGGAGGATCCGGCGGCCGGGCACCGGCCGAGCGCGGGCCTGCTGACCCGCGCCGACTTCCCCTCGGATGTCCGGGTCGACACCTGGGTCGAGGCCGGGGCGAACGTGACGACGCATTACGACCCGCTGCTCGCCAAGGTGATCACCGTCGGCGCGGACCGGCGCGAGGCGCTCTCGGCGCTGAGCGAGGCGCTCAGGGACAGCCGGGTGGACGGCGTCCGGACGAACCTCGGCCAGCTGCGCGCGGTCGCCGCGGATCACCGACTCGGCGAGGTCACGCACGACACCGCGACGCTCGACACGATCACCGACCCCGAACCGCGGATCGAGGTCCTGCGGGGCGGCACGATGACCACCGTCCAGGACTGGCCGGGACGGCTGGGGTTCTGGCACGTGGGGGTCCCGCCGAACGGGCCGATGGACGATCTGTCCCTGCGGCTGGGCAACCGCGCCCTCGGAAACCCCGAAGGCGCGGCGGGCCTGGAGTGCACCGTGGACGGTGTTTCGCTGAGGTTCACCGAGGACGCAATCGTTTGCGTCACGGGTTCCCCCTCGCCGGTGACCGTCGACGGGTCCCCTGTTCCACAATGGACACCGATCGAGATCCCCGCGGGCGGCGTGCTCGACGTCGGCACCGGGACCGCCGGGCTCCGCGCGTATGTCCTCGTCCGCGGCGGGATCGACGTGCCCGGCTTCCTCGGCAGCGCGGCGACGTTCACGCTCGGCGGTTTCGGCGGGCACGGCGGGCGCGCGCTGGCCACGGGCGACGTCCTCTCCCCCGGGCCGCTGCCGGAGAACGCCGTCACCGGCCCCGTCCCCGAGGCCGAACGCCCGGTTTTCGCCACGCGCTGGGAGATCGGCGCGGCCGAGGGGCCGCACGCCGCGCCGGAGTTCTTCACCCCGGACGACGTCGAGACGTTCTACGCCACCGACTGGGAGGTGCACTTCAACTCCGCGCGGACCGGCGTCCGGCTCGTCGGGCCCCGGCCGCGCTGGGCACGGGAGGACGGTGGCGAAGCGGGTCTGCACCCGTCGAACATCCACGACACGCCGTACGCGATCGGCGCCGTCGACTACACCGGTGATCTGCCGATCCTGCTGGGCCCGGACGGGCCGAGCCTCGGCGGGTTCGTCTGCCCGGCGACCGTGGTGACCGGGCAGCGGTGGAAACTCGGCCAGCTGCGGCCCGGCGACACCGTGCGGTTCGTGCCGATCACCACCGAGCACGCGGGTGCGCTGCGGGACGTGCCGGCGACGGCGGTCAAGGCGAGCCGGAAGCCGATCGACGACGGCGGCATCCTCGGCCTTCTGTCCACATCGGACGAGAACCCCGAGGTCACCTACCGGCGCAGCGGCGACGACAACCTGCTGATCGAGTACGGGCCGATGAAACTCGACCTGGCGCTGCGGATGCGGGTCCACGCCCTGGCCGACCGGCTGAGCGAGGAGGGCCTTGACGGCGTCGTCGACCTGACCCCGGGCATCCGCTCACTGCAGGTGCACGTCGATCCGGACGTACTCCCGGTGCCGAAACTGCTCGGCCTCGTGCAGGAGGTGGAGCACGACCTGCCGCGCACCGCCGATCTCGTGGTGCCGAGCCGGACCGTGCGGCTGCCGTTGTCCTGGGACGATCCGGCGACGCGAGAGGCGATCGAGCGGTACATGGCGGGCGTGCGCGACGACGCGCCGTGGTGCCCATGGAACATCGAGTTCATCCGGCGGGTCAACGGTCTGTCCAGTGTGGACGATGTCTACCGCACGGTGTTCGACGCGGAGTACCTGGTGCTCGGCCTCGGCGACGTCTATCTCGGCGCGCCGGTGGCCACTCCCCTGGACCCGCGGCACCGGCTGGTGACCACGAAGTACAACCCGGCCCGCACCTGGACCGCGGAGAACTCGGTCGGCATCGGCGGCTCGTACCTGTGCATCTACGGGATGGAGGGCCCCGGCGGCTACCAGTTCGTCGGGCGGACCGTGCAGGTGTGGAGCGGCTGGCGGCAACGCGGATCGTTCGAGCCGGGTTCGCCATGGCTGCTGCGGTTCTTCGACCGGATCTCGTGGTACCCCGTGAGCGCGGAGGAACTGCTGGAGCTGCGCGCGCGGAGTTCGGCGGGGGAACTGGAACTCGACATCACCGACGGCGAGTTCGCGCTGGCCGACCACGAACGCTTCCTGGCCGACAACGCGGCGGACATCGCCGCGTTCCGGGCGAAGCAGAGCGCGGCGTTCGAGGCGGAACGGCAGGCATGGGCGGCGGCGGGCGAGTTCGACCCGCGGCCGGAACCGGTCGGCGCGAAGGTCCCGACCACGAAGGTCGAGGCCCCTCCCGGTGGGCACGTCGTCGAGGCGCCGTTCGCGGCGACCGTGTGGCGGGTGGACGTCGAACCCGGCAAGAAGGTCGAACCGGCCGAGACGCTGGTGATCCTCGAGGCGATGAAGACCGAGGCGCGGATCCCCGCGCCCGCCGGTGGTGAGGTCGTCGAGGTGCTCGTCTCCCCCGGTGATCAGGTCGCCCCCGGCACGCCGCTGGTGGTACTGGGAAGGAGCGCGGGATGAGCGTGCTGGAGCGGGTGCGCGCCGCGTACCACCGGATCGCGCGGGTGGACCGGCCCGAGATCTGGATCGACCTGCGTCCCGAGGAGGACGTGCTCGCCGACGCGGAGCAACTGGAGGCCCGTCGCGCGGCGGGGGAATCCTTGCCGCTATACGGGAAACTCGCCGCGGTCAAGGGCAACATCGACGTCGCCGGGCTGCCGACGACGGCGGCGTGCCCCGAGTACGCCTACCGGCCGGACGAGGACGCGCCGGTGGTGGCGCGGCTGCGCGCGGCCGGGGCGCTGATCCTGGGCACCACCAATCTGGACCAGTTCGCGACCGGGCTGGTCGGGACGCGCAGCCCGCACGGCGCGGTCCGGAACGCGATCGATCCGGCGTACGTTTCGGGCGGGTCGAGTTCGGGGTCGGCGGTCGCGGTGGCGCTCGGGATCGCGGACCTCGCGCTGGGCACCGACACCGCCGGATCCGGCCGGGTACCGGCGGCGTTCAACGGGATCGTCGGATTGAAGCCGACGCGGGGCCTGCTGCCGACGACGGGTGTCGTGCCCGCGTGCGCGAGCATCGACTGCGTGACGGTGTTCGCGCGGACGGTCGACGAGGCGACGACGGCGTTCGCCTGTCTGAGCGAGCCCCGGGATCTTCCGGTGCTGAACCGTCCTTTCCGGATCGGGATACCTCAAGAGCCGGGCCCGCTGCGGGAAGGCTGGGCCGACGCGTTCTCCTCGGCGGCCCGGGAGTTCCGTGACGCGGGCGCGGAATTGGTCACTGTCGACATATCACCGTTCCTGGACGCGGCACGCCTGCTGTACGAAGGCGCCTTCGTGGCCGAGCGGTACTCGGCGGTCGGCGAGTTCATCGACGCGCGTCCGGACGCCGTCGATCCCGCCGTGCGGCGGATCATCGGCGCGGCGAAGGACATCCCGGCGCATCGCTTGTTCAGCGACCTCGCGACGCTCGGCGAACTGGAGCGGGAAGCGTCGGCGGCGCTGTCCACTGTGGACTGCCTCCTGCTGCCCACGACGACGGAACACCCGACGATCGCCGAAGTCGAGGCCGACCCGCTGGGCGTGAACGCGCGGCTGGGCCGGTTCACGAACTCGACGAACCTGCTGGGCCTGTCGTCGCTCGCCGTGCCCGCCGGGACCGTCGGCGGGCTGCCGTTCGGGGTGATGCTGGTCGGGCCCGCGTACGCCGACCGGATCCTCGCCGACATCGCCCGCACGGTGCCGCGGCGGACGCGGATCGCGGTCGTCGGCGCGCATCTGCGCGGGCAGCCGCTGAATCACGAACTGACCTCGCGAGGTGGCCGGTTCGTTTCCGCGGGACCGACGGCGGCCGAGTACCGGTTCTACGCGCTGGGCACCGTGCCGCCGAAACCCGGTCTCGTCCGGGTCGCCTCGGGCGGCAAGCCGATCGAGGCCGAGGTGTGGGACCTGCCTTTGGACGGCTTCGGCGAGTTCGTGGCGGGTGTCCCCGCGCCGCTGGCCATCGGGAAGGTGCGGCTGGCCGACGGGAGCGAGGTGTCCGGGTTCGTATGCGAGCCAGGTGCGGTGGAGGGAGCCGAGGACATCACCGGGTACGGCGGGTGGCTCGGGTACTTGAACCGTTGAGTACCGGTGGCTTCGCGTGATTGATCGGACGGCACGCGTGATCCGACGGACGACACACGTGACCAGATGGACGACACACCCGTGGCGAAGCCTCCGCCGCGAGCCGTCCGTCCAGACACGCGTGTCGTCCGTCGGATCACATGTGCCGTCCAGCCAGTCACGCAAGACCGCCAGTAGGTATCCACCACTCACGACCATCCGGACCAGGCGTTTTCCGATTTGGTTGGCTTCCGGAGGCGTTCTGGGAACAAGCTCACAAACCCTGGCGCCCCGCCGGGCGCTGGGTAGCTTCGGGGTGGTGCCGACCACATCCGCCTCCAGCCGCCGGACCGTGATCAGCGTGTTCGCCGCGCTGGGACTCGTCGTGGCCGCGATGGTGACACTGAGCGCCACCGGCCTGGCCGTCAAACCGGTGAACGGGCAGGCGCTCGCGGTCCTCGAAGAAGTCCCCGGCCCCGAGAGCGGCCCGACTTGCGCCGTCGACAAACGCTATGTCGACGAGGACACCTTCGGTATGCGCCCCGACGTGGTCGAAGCATGGAACGCCATGCGCGCCAAGGCCAAAGCACAGAACATCACGCTCTGCGTGAACGACGGCAAGCGCAGCCGGGGCCAGCAGCAGCGCGAGTTCGACAAGGCCGTCGAGCGGTTCGGCTCCGTGGAGCAGGCCAAGAAATGGGCGCTGCAGCCGGAGACATCCATGCACGTCAAGGGAATCGCCGTCGACATCCAGCCGCTGAACTCGGCCGCTTGGGTGGACAAGAACGGCGGTCCGCTCGGCTGGTGCCGCCGCTACGACAACGAGAAATGGCACTTCGAGTACGACCCGGCCTACAAGACCGCCGGCTGCCCCGCCCTGCTCCCCAGCGCGACCGGCAACTAGCCCAGCTTCTCGACGACGTACTTCGCGGCCTCGGCGAGTAGCGCTTCGTCGTAGGGAGCGTCCTTGGCCGCCTTACTGGACATGACCGCCAGGACGATCGGCGCCTTACCGGGCGGCCACAGGACGGCGATGTCGTTCAACGTGCCGTAGTCGCCCGTTCCGGTCTTGCCGGCGATGGTCCAGCCGGGCGGCAGACCCGCCCGGATCCGGCCGGCGCCGGTGACGGTGCGCTGGAGCAGGTCGCGCAGGAAGTCGCGTTTGTCCGCGGTCAGGGTGTCCCCCAGCACGATCTCCCGGTAGTCGGCCGCGAAGGCCCGCGGTGTGGTGGTGTCGCGAAGGTCTCCCGGGGTGGCCTCGGTGATGGCCGGTTCGACCCGGTCCATCCGCGTGACCGTGTCACCGAGGCTCCGCGTGAACGCCGTCAGCTCGGCGGGGCCGCCGAGATCCCGCAGCAGCAGATTGCCCGCCGTGCCGTCGCTGAACCGGACGGCGGCGTCGCACAGCTGGCGGATCGTCATGCCCGTGGCCACGTGCCGCTCGGTGACCGGGGCGTGTTTCATCAGGTCGTCCCGCGAGTAGCTGACCCGGGTTTCCAGATGCGACAACGGGTTGCGCTGCAGGACCGCGGCCGCCGCGACACCTTTGAACGTCGAGCAGAACGCGAACCGCTCGTCGGCGCGGTGCTCGACGGTGCCGCCGCCTCCGGTGTCGAGCGCGTACACGCCGAGCCTGGCGTCGAACTTCTTCTCCAGCTCCATCAACCGGTCGTGGAACTGGCGGGTGGTGGACGACGGGGGCGGCGGCGGAGGAGCCGTCGAGGGCGCGGGCGGGTTCGCCCGCGTGCAGGCGGCCAGTGACGCGAGGACCGCCATCCCCAGAAGCGCACGACGGGTGACGGCCGGCCCCGGCGAGTTCATCGTGATCCCTCCCCCTGATCACTTCGAACATAGCAATTTCCCCACCGTCCCCGGATCGGCCAAGCGGCCGAGGCGGGTGCCCCCGGGAGTGTGCCTTCCCCCACTCGACCGGGCCACCATCCTGGTTACCGATGGGTAACCGGGGCTAGGGTGCGGTCAGGACAACCTCTACTTCAGGAGCATTCGTGGCCGCAGGAGCAACACCGCTCGCGCCGAACGCGCGGTCGGTACGCAATGTCGCCTTCATCGAAGGGGTGCGGACGCCCTTCGGCAAGGCAGGCGAAAAGGGTATGTACGCCGGCACCCGTGCCGACGATCTCGTCGTCAACGCCATCCGTGAACTGCTGCGGCGGCACCCCGAGCTGCCGCCCGAGCGCGTCGACGAGGTGGCGATCGCCGCCACCACCCAGATCGGCGACCAGGGCCTGACCATCGGCCGCACCGCCGCGCTGCTGGCGGGCCTGCCGAAGTCGGTGCCCGGTTTCGCGCTGGACCGGATGTGCGCGGGCGCGATGACCGCGGTCACCACCACCGCGAGCGGGATCGGCTTCGGCGCCTACGACATCGCCATCGCCGGCGGCGTCGAGCATATGGGCCGCCACCCGATGGGCGAGGGCGTGGACCCGAACCCGCGCATCATCGCCGACAAGCTCGTCGACCCGACGGCGCTCGTGATGGGCCAGACCGCGGAGAACCTGCACGACCGGTTCCCGGCGATCACCAAGCAGCGCACCGACGCCTTCGCCGCGCGCAGCCAGGAGAAGTACGCCGAAGCCGTGAAGACCGGCAAGATCGGCCCCGAGCTGGTCCCGGTCGCCACCCGGTCCAAGGAACTCGGCTGGGGTCTCGCGACCGAGGACGAGCCGCCGCGCCCCGGCACCACCGTCGAGCAGCTCGCCGGGCTGAAGACGCCGTTCCGCCCGCACGGCCGGATCACCGCGGGCAACGCCGCCGGTCTCAACGACGGCGCCACCGCGGCGCTGCTCGCCGACGAGGACACCGCCCGCGAACTCGGCCTGCCGATCGGCATGCGCCTGGTGGGCTACTCCTTCGCCGGCGTCGAGCCGGAGGTCATGGGCATCGGCCCGGTGCCCGCCACCGAGAAGCTGTTCGCGCGCACCGGCCTGTCGATCGACGACATCGGCCTGTTCGAGATCAACGAGGCGTTCGCGGTCCAGGTGCTCGCGTTCCTCGACCACTTCGGTATCGCCGACGACGACCCCCGCGTCAACCAGTGGGGTGGCGCGATCGCCTGCGGTCACCCGCTCGCGTCCTCCGGCGTGCGGCTGATGACGCAGCTCTCGCGTCAGTTCGCCGAGCGCCCCGACGTGCGCTACGGCCTGACCACCATGTGCATCGGTATCGGCATGGGCGGCACTGTGATCTGGGAGAACCCGGCCTTCGAGGGGGCGAAGTAACATGACTTTCACCGCTGAGCAGGCGAAAGCCGCCTTCCCCGACGAGGTCGTCACGAACGCGGTCACCCGGCTGGTGAAGGTGCCCGGGCTCGACAAGCCCGTCGCGCTGATCACCCTCGACAACGGCCACGACCACACCCGGCCGAACACCTTCGGCCCGCAGGGCCTGGTGAGCCTCAACGCCGCGATCGACGCCGCCTTCGCGGCCGAGCCCGCCGCGATCGCGGTCACCGGCAAGCCGTTCATCTTCGCCGTCGGCGCCGACCTTTCCGGCGTCGAAGCGGTCGCGGATCCGGCGCTGGCAAGGGAGATCGCGCAGACCGGGCACGACGTGTTCCGGCGCCTCACCGAAACCGAGATCCCGACGTTCGGGTTCATCAACGGCGCGGTGATGGGCGGCGGGCTCGAACTCGCGCTCTCCTGCCACTACCGCACGCTTTCGGAGAACACCGCCGCGATCGCGTTCCCCGAGGTCTTCCTCGGCCTGTTCCCGGGCTGGGGCGGCACGCAGCTGCTGCCGAACCTGATCGGGCCGGACGCCGCGGTCACCGTGATCATCGAGAACGCGCTGGCCCAGAACAAGATGCTGAAGGTCGCGCAGGCCGCGGAACTCGGCATCGTCGACGAGGTCTTCGGCTCGGCCGACTATCTCGAGCAATCGCTGTTGTGGCTGGCGAAGGTCGTCAACGGCGAGATCACCCCCGTCCGCCGCGAGATCGACCGCGGCGCGGGCTGGGACGCCGCGATCGCCCGCGCCAAGGCCATTGTGGACGGTCGCACGAAGGGCGCGTCCCCCGGCGCGACCAAGGCCGTCGAGCTGCTGGAACTGGCTCGCGAGAACGATCTGGACCGCGGCTACGCGACCGAGACCGACGGACTCGCCGAACTGCTCATGGACGACACCCTGCGTGCCGGGCTGTACTCGTTCAACCTGGTCAACAAGCGGGCCAAGCGGCCGGCCGGAGCGCCGGACAAGTCGCTGGCGCGCAAGGTGAACAAGGTCGGCATCGTCGGCGCGGGCCTGATGGCCAGCCAGATGGCGCTGCTGTTCGTGCGCCGTCTCAAGGTGCCGGTGGTGCTCACCGACGTCGACCAGGAACGCGTCGACAAGGGTGTGTCCTATGTGCACGGTGAGATCGACAAGCTGCTGGCCAAGAAGCGGGTCTCGCCGGACGGCGCGAACCGGCTGAAGGCGCTCGTCACCGGCTCGCTCGACAAGGCCGCGTTCGCCGACGCCGACTTCGTGATCGAGGCGGTGTTCGAGGAGCTGGGCGTCAAGCAGAAGGTCTTCGCCGACCTGGAGCAGTACGTCTCGCCGGAGGCGATCTTGGCGACGAACACCTCGTCGCTGTCGATCACCGCGATGGCGTCGCAGCTGAAGCACCCGGAACGCGTGGTCGGTTTCCACTTCTTCAACCCGGTCGCGGTGATGCCGCTGCTGGAGATCGTCCGCGCGGAGAAGACCGACGACGCCGCGCTGGCGACGGCGTTCGCGCTCGGCAAGCAGCTCAAGAAGTCGAGCGTGCTGGTCAAGGACGCGTCCGCGTTCGTGGTCAACCGGCTGCTGCTGCGCTTCCTCGGCGAGGTGCTGGTGACGGTCGACGAGGGCACGCCGTTCGACGTCGCCGACAAGGCGCTGGAGCCGCTGGGCCTGCCGATGACGCCGCTGACGCTGATGCAGCTGGTCGGCCCGGCGATCGCCCTGCACGTCGGGGAGACCCTGCACGGGGCGTTCCCGGACCGGTTCACCGTCAGCGAGAACCTCGACCGCTTCGTCAAGGCGGGCAAGAAGGGCGTCTGGCAGTGGGATGACAAGGGCAACGCCACCGTCGATCCCGAGGTGGACGAGCTCTGGCAGCGCGGCGACTCGCCGTCGACGTCCGAGCAGGTACGTGACCGCGCGCTGGCCGCGATCGCCGAGGAGATCCGGATCATGCTCGACGAGGGCGTGGTCGCGGAGGCACAGGACATCGACCTGTGCCTGATCCTCGGCGCGGGCTGGCCGTTCTGGCTGGGCGGCATCACGCCGTACCTCGACCGGGCGGGCGTGTCCGAGAAGGTCAACGGCAAGCCGTTCCTGGCCCCGGGTGTGGCGAGCGTGCCGCTCTCCTGAGCCTCCGGACCGCGCGACCTGACCGGTCGCGCGTCCGGCGAGAGTCCGTGAAGGCCTCCTTCCCTACTCTCAAGGTAGGCAAGGAGGCCTTCACGGAATGCCGCCGGTGCTGTTGGAGGTTCCGTCGCCGAACGCATGTCGCGAAAGCCACTTTCGGGACATCAGACGTCGCGAAAGTGGCTTTCGCGACGATGTCGCCGCGACCTCGGCGAAAGGCCACCGTCGGCGATCCCTTGATCGCAGGCGGTGGCCTTTCACGTTTTTCGTGGATTCAATGGCGGGCGGCTACGTTTTCGTGAAAGCCTTGCGTCCGTACGGGAAGGTTCGTCTCCCCGGCCATCCCCCGGGGAGACGGGCATCACAGAGCGCCGTTCGTTGACCGTCCGGACATCGTCCGTTCAACGAGGCTCTTTAGCGTCCCGCTGGTGAACAGCGAAAAACCCGGCGTCGACCGCCGCGGATTCCTCAAGCGCGCAGGCCTGGTGTCCGCCGCGGCCGCGGGCGCCCCGCTCGCCGCCACCGCCCCGGCGGAGGCCCTCGATCTGGATCTCGACCTCGATCTCGGCCTCCTCTTCGGCCGGGACCGCTATCGGTGGCTGGCCGGCGATCACCACATCCACACGCAGTACTCCTACGACGCGATGTACACAGTGGACGGGATCGCCGACGACGCCCGCCGGCACGGGGCGGACTGGGCGGTGATCACCGATCACGGCCACGCCGCGCACGAGAAGTCGTCGGTGGAGCGCACGAACGCCGCGATCCGGGCGGCGCAGCGCGAGCATCCCGATCTCCTGCTGTGGCAGGGCATGGAGTGGAACGTGCCTGGCGCGGAGCACGCGACGCTGTTCTTCCAGGCGGGCGCGGCCCAGGCCGCGAAACTGCGGGAGTTCGAGCGCGCCTTCGACTGGCGGCTGACCGGGACCGAAACGGGCACACCGGACAACGAGGCACTGGCCGTCAAGGCGATCCGCTGGCTCGCCGCCGAAGAACGGGCACGCCGGATCCACGCGCCGGTGGTGGTGATCAACCATCCGCTGCGCAACGGCCGGATCGCCCCGCACGAGATCCGCGCGCTGCGCGACGCCGCGCCCGGCATCGTCATCGGCATGGAAGGCGCGCCGGGAGCACAGGCCGACGGTTTCCCCAAACCGCTCGGAAGCGGCGGTGGCGCGCGCGGCGGGTACGGCAACTCGCCCGGCTCGAACTCGTGGCCGGGCTTCCCGGAGTCGGCTTACCGCACCTACGGCGGCTTCGACTGGAGCACCGCGACCGTCGGCGGGCTCTGGGATTCGCTGCTGGCCGAAGGAAAGCCGTGGTGGATCACCAGCAACTCCGACTCGCACTACAACCGCGGCGACACCCACGTGCGGCCCAGCGTCCCCGACGGCTACTACGACGAGCACGGCGGCTACCCGGACCCGATCGACACCGGCGTCCCGCAGACCTTGCCCCCGTACGCGGACTTCGCTCCCGCCGAGTTCAGCCGGACGATGGTCGGCGTGACCCGCCGAAGCCACGAAGGTGTGCTGGAAGGCCTGCGTGCGGGCCGCGTCTGGGTGGTGCACGGCGGGCTCGCGCAGGAACTCGAATTCGGCGCGTACAGCGGCTGGAGCTCGGCGACGATGGGCGGCAGGCTGCGGGTGCGGCGCGGATCCGACGTCACGGTGGTCGTCTCGGCGAAGCTGGCGGCCCGGCCGAACGGCGGCGGCGCGATCCCGAGGCTCGCGCGGCTCGACCTCGTTTCGGGCCCGGTGACCGGCCCGGCGGCCGACCGTGACACGCAGACCGCGCCGGGCACGCGGGTGGTGCGGTCCTTCGAGCCGCGGTGGGCGCCCGGGCGGCGGATCACCTTCCGGCACACGTTCCGCGACGTGCGCGAGCCGTTTTTCGTGCGGACACGCGGCACGGACGGCAAGAAGCACGTACCCGGCGGGATCGAGCCGAGCGCCGACGTGATCGGGCAGTCGAACCCGTTCGAAGACCTGTGGCTGTACGGGAACCCGATCTTCGTGGACGTGCGGTAGCCCTCTCTCGGATGTCATGAAAGGGTCGTTCAGGACGAAAAACGTCCTGAACGACCCTTTCATGACACTTCTGAGGCCCTAGGCGCCCAGTTTGTCCGGATCCGGCCCCAGCCGCTTCCCTTGCTCCAGCGTCGCGATCGCGGCGGTGTCGTGCGCGTCGAGCGCGAAGTCGAAGACGTCGATGTTCGCCTTGATCCGTTCAGGCGTGACGGACTTCGGGATCACCAGGTGGTTCATCTCGACGTGCCAGCGCAGCACGACCTGAGCCGGCGTCTTGCCGTGCTTCCCCGCGATCGTGGTGATCTTCTCGTCGGCGAGCAGGTCTCCACCGCGCGCCAGCGGGCCCCACGCCTCGGTGACGATCTCGTGCTTCTCGTGGAAGTCCCGCAGCAACGGCTGCTGCAGCCACGGGTGGCATTCGATCTGGTTCACCGCGGGAACGATCCCGGTCTCCTCGATCAGCCGCTCCAGATGCGGGATCTGGAAGTTCGAGACGCCGATCGCCTTCGCCCTGCCGTCGGAGGCGATCTTTTCCAGCGCCCGCCACGTTTCCACGTACTTGTCCTGCGCGGGCAGCGGCCAGTGGATCAGGTACAGGTCGACGTAATCGAGCCCCAGCTCGGTCAGGCTCGTGTCGAAGGCGCGCAACGCCGGGTCGTAGCCGTGTTCGGTGTTCCACAGTTTCGTGGTGACGAACAGTTCCTCGCGGGGCAGCCCGCTGGTGCGGACGGCCTCGCCGACGCCGCGTTCGTTGGCGTACAGGGTCGCCGTGTCGATGGCGCGATATCCCGCCTCGATGGCGGTGCGGATCGCGCCGGTGACCTCGTCGTCGCCGATCTTGTACACCCCGAACCCGAGTTGCGGGAGGGATGTTCCGTTGTTCAGCCGAATACTGGGAACCATGCTCGAACCGTAACCCCAGCCGGGGGTCAGGGCAGAGCGGGCAGGTGCACGGTCACCGAAAGACCGCCGCCCACAACGGGTTCCGCGGACACCGTGCCACCGTGCGCCTGCACCGCGGCCCGCACGATCGAGAGCCCCAGCCCGGCACCGGTGCGGGCCGTCCTGGCGACGCCCGCGCGGCGGAACGGTTCGAACAGTTCGGGGACCGCGGCCGGGTCGAGCAGCCCGCCCGACGACCGCACCCGCAGCACCGACCACTGTGGACCGGCCTGCGTGACGACGTCCAGCCAGCCGCCGTCGACGTTGTGCCGCACGGCGTTCTCCAGCAGGTTGCCCGCGATCCGTTCCAGCAGCGCGGGATCGCCGAACGTCGGCGCCCCCTGGGTGGCGAATTCGGTGCGGATGCCGCGCTTTTCGGCGTCGGCCCGCACCGCGCGCCACGCGATCGCGACGATCACCGCGAGGTCGACCGGTTCCCTGGCCACCAGTCCCGCGCCGTCCGTGCGCGCGAGCAGCAGCAGCGAACCGACCAGCCGTTCCGCCCGTTCGGTCGCGTCGCGGACCACGCCCGCCATCCGGCGTAATTCGGCTTCGTCCGCGTGCTCGTCGGCCAGGGTGACGTCGAGTTCGGTGCGGATGACCGCCAGCGGCGTCCGCAGTTCGTGGCTGGCGTTCGCGACGAAATGCCGTTGCGCGTCGAACGCGGCCTGCAGCCGGTCGAGCATGTCGTCGAAGGTCTCGGCCAGTTCGGCGAGTTCGTCCTTGGTGCGAACCTCGCCGATCCGCTCCCCCATCGACTCGATCGAGAGACGGCGCGCGGTGCCGGTGATCTCGCGCAGCGGCTGCAGGACCCGCGCGGTGAACGTCCACGCGAGAATCCCGGCCGCCAGCACGACGAAACAGAACGCGGCCGCGCCGAACAGCAGCACCCGGTTCCGGGCGTACACCCGCAGATGCTCGGTGACGGCGGACGCGTCGACCTCGACGCCGTCGACCCGCACCGTGGTGCCCGGCGGCAGCTGCGGCACGGCGGAGACCGCGTCGCCGACCAGATTCCAGGTCAGCCAGAGCAACAGGAGGCTGACCAGTGCCACCAGCCCGGTCGCGAGCAGCGTGACCCGCGCGCGCAGGCTGCGGGCGCCGGACAGGTTCACCCGCGTGCGGTCCCCTGCTCCGGCACCCGGTAGCCGGAGCCGACGACGGTTTCGATGATGCCCGGCTCGCCGAGCTTCTTCCGCAGGGTCATCACGGTGACCCGGACGGTGGTCGTGAACGGGTCGGCGTTCTCGTCCCACACGCGTTCGAGCAGTTCCTCGCTGCTGACCACCGAACCGGCGGCCGACAGCAGCACCTCCAGCACGCCGAACTCCTTGCGGGTCAGTTCGACCGGACCGCTCGCGCGGCGGACGGTCCGCCTCGCCGGATCCAGTTCGACGTCGCCCGAAGTCAGCAGCGGCGGCGCGGCCGGGGTCGCGCGGCGGCCCAGTGCCCGCACGCGCGCGACGAGTTCGGGAAAGGCGAACGGCTTGGCGAGATAATCGTCGGCGCCGAGGGAAAGCCCGTCGACCCGGTCCGAAACGGAACTGCTCGCGGTGAGCATCAGGACGCGGGTCAGCTCGCCGGACGCGACGATCTCGCGGCACAGGTCGTCACCGGACATCCCGGGCAGGTCGCGGTCGAGCAGCACGACGTCGTACCGGGTGACGGCGGCCTTCTCGTGCCCGTCGTCACCGGTGAGCGCGATGTCCACCGCCATGCCCTCGCGCCGCAGGCCGCGTGCGATCGCGTCGGCGAGGGGTTCTTCGTCTTCGACTACCAGAATTCGCACGACCCTACGTTGCCACACATTCCTGAGAGTGACCTTATTGGAGTAACGCTCACGCCCAGCGCAGGGCGAACCACAAGCGCATCCGGGTCTCCGGATCCGCGAGATCCACCCCCAGCGCACGTTCGATCTGCCCGATCCGGTGCCGGACGCTGTTGCGGTGCACGCCGAGTTCGGCGGCCGTACGGTCCCAGCCGCCGTGGTGCGCGAGCCAGGTCCGCAGCGTGCCGACCAGTTCGCGGTCACCCTTCCGGTCGAGTTCGCGCAGCGGTGCCAGTACCTGAGCGGCGAACCCGGCCGCGGCACCCGGATCGATCAGCGCGTCCAGCCCCGAAGGACCTTCCGCCACCACCGGCCGCCCCAGCGCGGCTGCCCGCGTCAGCAGCAGCTCGATCTCACCCGCCGCTTCGGGCAGCCGTCCGGGTGGGACGGGCGAACCCACGACCGCGAGCCAGCCGTCGGCACGGAGCCGGTCGAGGTCGCCGGCCTCCGGGGCCTCGCGGACGATCGCGTCGAATCGCGGCCCCGGCCGCAGCCGCACGAGCGGGGTGTCGAGCCGGGCGCGCAGCCAGTCGTAGCGGACGGCGACCTCGTTCGGCCCCCGGCGGTACGCGATCCCGGCGACCAGACGGCGTTCGTCCTCGCCGATCACCTCGGTCTCCCCCAGCAGCAGCCCCGTGGCGGCGGCGCCCAGCCCGGCCGCGTCCGAACCCGCGCGGCCCGCCAGCCCGAGCAGCGCCGCCCCGACCGACAGGATCGACCGGTCCGCGCCGTCGAACCGCGCGACGCGGCCGACCACGACCAGATGCGACGCCGTCGCCTGCGGGTACACCGGCTGCGCGACGACGTGCGTGCCATCGGCCAGTTCCGTGGTCGCGCTGCGGATCCCCCGGCCGGCCCGCAGCGTGGCGACCAGTTCCCGGACCTCGGCGGGCAGCGGTGACGGCGCCCCGTGATCCGCGGCGAGGACGTCGCCGACGCCGACCAGCGCCACCCACGCCCCCAGCCGTCCGGCCAGGGCGCTCGCCAGTTCCCCGAGCCCGTCACCCGCCGCCCTGGTCAGCGCCTCGCGCGCGACCGCGATCCGCCGCTGTTCCCGCTGCCCCGCCTCGGCGAGCGCGACCGACACGGCCCGGCTGATCGCGAGGAACGGCGTCCGAGGCTGGACGACCAGCAGTGGGAGACCGTGCCGGGCGCAGGCCGCCTTCAGCGGCGGCGGCAGCGTCTCGTAGGCGCCGGGGGTGAGCCCGAACCCCAGCGCGGAGATCCCGCTGTCGGCCAGCCGCCGGACGTAGCGGTCGATCTCGCCCCGTTCCACCGGCAGGTTCACCCCGGCGGTGAGCAGCAGTTCCGCCCCGAGCAGGTACGGCGCGGGATCCAGCAGCTCGCTGACGTGGGCCCAGCGCACCGGGGCGTCGAGCGCGCCCGGCCGCAAGGTCTCCACGACCGGGTCGAGTGCCAGTTCCGGGTTGCCGACCACCGCCCGTAACGGGACATTCACATCCGCGTCGAACGGATCGCGGCTTTGGGTCATTCCATCCTCGTTCACATCGAAGTTCGGATGGATCATCCCATGTCGTTCAAGGTGCGAACGAACCTACGGTGACCCGAACGAAAGCGAACAGCCCCAAGTCAAGGAGGACACCGTGGCCGGTGACTACGCGGTGATCGCGCTCTACATAGCGGGCATGATCGGGGTCGGCTGGTTCGGGCTGCGGCTCGCCAAGACCAAATCCGACTATCTCGTCGCCGGCCGCCGCCTCGGCTGGTTCATGTACTCGGGCACGATGTCCGCGGTCGTCCTCGGTGGCGCTTCGACCGTCGGCGGGGTGAAACTCGGCTACACCTACGGCATTTCCGGCGCCTGGCTCGTGATCGCGATCGGCGTCGGCATCCTGGTCCTGCACACGCTGTTCGCGCGGCGGCTGGTGAAACTGCGCGTCTACACCGTCGGCGAGATGCTCGACCTGCGTTACGGCGGCTCCACCAGCACCATCTCCGGCGTGGTCATGTGGGGCTACACGCTGATGCTGACCGTCACCTCGACGCTGGCGTTCGCCACCATCTTCAAGGTCCTCTTCAATGTGCCGAGCTGGGCCGGGATCGCCATCGGCGGCTCGATCGTGGTGCTCTACTCGGTGCTCGGCGGCATGTGGTCGATCACGCTGACCGACATCGTCCAGTTCGTCATCAAGACCATCGGCATCCTGCTGATCCTGCTGCCGGTCTCGATCGTCTCGGCGGGCGGTTTCGACGGCATGGCCGCGCGGCTGGACGAGAGCTACTTCGAACTCACCGCCATCGGCGGCGACACGATCTTCACCTACTTCCTCATCTACAGCTTCGGCCTGCTGATCGGCCAGGACATCTGGCAGCGCGTGTTCACCGCGCGGACGCCGGGCATCGCGACCGGCGGCGGCGTCATCTCCGGCGTCTACTGCCTCGTCTACGGTCTCGCCGGCGCCCTGATCGGCACCGCGGCCAAGACGCTGTACCCGAACCTCGCCAGCGCGCAGGACGCGTTCGCGACCATCGTCGAGCAGCAGCTGCCCGCCGGGATCCGCGGGCTGGTGCTCGCGGCGGCGCTCTCCGCGATGATGTCGACCGCGAGCGGCGCGCTCATCGCCTGCTCGACGGTCAGCACCTCGGACCTGCTTTCCAAGCTGGGCCTCAAAAAGGCCGTCGACGAGGTCACCAGGAACCGGGTCACCACGCTGGTCCTCGGTATCGTCGCGATCGGCATCGCGATGGTCGTGGACGACGTCGTCAACGCGCTGACCATCGCCTACGACATCCTCGTCGGCGGCCTCCTGGTCGCGATCATCGGCGGGCTGGCCTGGAAACGCGGCACCCGCCAGGGCGCGCTCGCGTCGATGGTGGTCGGCACCGTCGTGGTCATCACGTTCATGTTCGTCGACGGTGTCGAGGCCAACAGCCCGATCTACTGGGGCCTCGGGTCCAGCCTGGCGGTGTACCTGCTGGTCAGCTTCCTCACCCCGCGGACCTCCGAGGAAATCCTCACCGTGTGGACCCGCCGCCTGAACGGCAGCGCGGCCGCCGAAGAAGAAGAGGCGAAACTCGCCGCTTCGCAGTCCTGAAAACCGTTAGAAGGAGACACAGTGCCTGAGCAGAACCCGATCGGCCCCGTCGACTCTTCGAAGGTGCCCCGGTTCGCCGGTTTCGCGACCTTCGCGAGGCTTCCGCGGATCGATCAGGTCGAGCGCGCCGACGTCGCCGTCGTCGGAGTGCCGTTCGACGCCGGGGTGTCCTACCGCCCCGGCGCGCGCTTCGGTCCCGCCGCGCTCCGTGAGGCCAGCCGGCTCCTTCGCCCGTACCACCCGGAACTCGACGTTTCCCCGTTCGCCGAAACGCAGGTGGTCGACGCCGGCGACATCGCGCTCAACCCGTTCAACATCGGCGAGGCGATCGAAACGCTGCAAAGCGAGGCCGAGGCGCTCACCGCGGACGGGACCCGGCTGGTGACCGTCGGCGGCGACCACACGATCGCGCTGCCGCTGCTGCGGGCGGCGGCGAAGAAGCACGGACCGGTGGCGCTGCTGCACTTCGACGCGCACCTCGACACCTGGGACACCTACTTCGGCGAGCCGTACACCCACGGCACCCCGTTCCGGCGGGCGTCCGAGGAGGGCATCCTCGACACCGAAGCGCTGTCCCACGTCGGCACGCGCGGACCGCTGTACGGCAAGCGGGATCTGGAAGAGGACCGCCGCCTCGGATTCGGCATCGTCACCTCCGGCGACGTCATGCGCCGCGGGGTCGCCGAGACCGTCGACGCGCTGCGCCAGCGCATCGGCGGCCGCCCGCTCTACATCTCGGTCGACATCGACGTGCTCGACCCGGCGCACGCGCCGGGTACCGGCACCCCCGAAGCGGGTGGCATGACCAGCCGCGAACTGCTGGAGATCCTGCGCGGGCTGCGGGACTGCAACCTCGTCGGAGCCGATGTGGTGGAGCTGGCCCCGGCTTACGATCATGCCGAGATCACCGCCATCGCGGCTTCCCACGTCGCCTACGACCTGGTGAGCCTGCTCAGTTTGGGGAAGAGCGCATGACACAACGCATCGGCGGCGACATCGTCGTCGAAACCCTCCACGCGCTCGGCGCGGACACCGTGTTCGGCCTGCCGGGCCAGCACGCGCTCGGTCTGTTCGAAGCGTTGCGGCGCACGGACGATCTGCGCGTCATCAGCTCGCGGGTGGAGAACAATCTGGCGTTCGCGGCCGACGGGCACGCCCGCGCCCGGCTCGCGGCGGATCCCGAAGGCCCGGTCCCGGTGACGCCGATGATCGTGTCGACCGGCCCCGGCGCGCTGCTGACTTTGGCCTCGTTGCAGGAATCGCGGGCGGCGTCGGTCCCGGTGCTCGGGATCTCCAGCCAGGTCCCGGTCGCCGGGCTCGGCGGCGGACGGCACGGCTACCTGCACGAACTTCCCGATCAGCAGGCCAGTTTCCGCGATGTGGTGAAGTCGGTACACGTGGTGCGCACCGTCGGCCAGATCCCGACGGCGTTGCGCGAGGCGTGGGAATCGGCGGCGACCGCGCCGTACGGCCCGGTATGGGTCGAGATCCCGCAGGACATCCTGCTGGCGCCGACGGACCTGCCGCGGATCACGTCCGTGACGGCACGGCCGGCTCCGCTCGCGCCGTTGCCGGAGCTCGTCACCGAGGCCGCGAATCTCCTTGGCGCGGCCGAGAATCCGGTGATCCTCGCCGGTGGTGGCGCGCTGCGCTCGGGCGCGCAGGCGGAGCTGAAGGCACTCGCGGAGGCCTTGCGCGCGCCGGTGCTGTCGACGTTCGGCGGCAAGGGTGTCTTCGGCTGGGATCACGAGCTGTCCGGGCAGTCGTGGCTTGAGGACTGGCACAGCACCGAGTTCCTCTCGGCCGCGGATGTGCTGCTGGTGCTGGGCTCCGGGCTCGGCGAGCTGTCCAGCAACTACCGCGAGTTCGCCCCGCGTGGCCGCGTGATCCAGGTCGAGGCCGATCTCGGGAAGCTGGAGTCGAACTACCCGGCGCTGGGCATCCACGCCGACGTCCGCCTTGTCCTGCAAGGACTTCTGGAGCAGGTTCCGTTCCGGCAGTCCGACGGCGCCGCTGAAAAGGCGGTGGCGGATCTGCTGGTCAAGGTGCGCGAACGCCTCGACGGCCAGCCCCTCGAAGCCGAGCGCAAGCTCATCGACGACATCCGCGCGGCGATCCCCGAAGGTACGCAGACGTTCTGGGACATGACGATCGCGGCCTACTGGGCCTGGTCGGCGTGGAATCCCGAGGGCGCGCCGATCCACACCGCACAGGGCGCGGGCGGGCTCGGCTACGGCCTGCCCGGCGCGCTCGGCGGCGCCGCGGCGACCGGCGGCCCGGCGCTCGCGGTCTCCGGCGACGGCGGCGCGATGTACGGCATCGCGGAACTGGCGACGGCGGTCCAGCATGGGCTGGACGTCACTTGGCTCATCGTCGACGACGGCGGCTACGGCATCCTGCGCGAGTATCTGACCGGCGCGTTCGGGCAGTCCACCGCCACCGAACTCGCACGGCCCGATTTCGCCGCGCTGGCACGGTCTTTCGGTGTCAGTGCCACGGTGTCCTCTTTGGACACCATCGGGAAGGACCTGGCCGGCGCGCTGGGCACGCCCGGCCCGTCCGTGGTCGTCCTGCCCGCCCTGCTCAAGATGTTCGAGCCGACCCACCTGGAGAAGAAATGACTCAGGTCCTGAATCTCATCGACGGCGCCGAGGTACCGGCGTCGGGTTCGCGAACGCTCGATCTGGTGAATCCCGCCACCGGCGAGGTCTTCGGCACCAGTGTCCTGTCCGAGCAGTCCGATGTGGACGCCGCACTGGCCGCGGCCGAACGGGCGTTCAAGGTGTGGCGCAAGAGCACGCCCGCCCAGCGTCAGCTCGCGCTGCTGAAGATCGCCGACGCGCTGGAGTCCCGCGCGGAGGAGTTCGCCGAGCTCGAAATCCGGGAGACCGGCAAGATCCGCGCCGTCGTGCTGGACGAGGAGATCCCGGAGTGTGTCAGCGCGCTGCGGTTCTTCGCCGGTGCGGCACGGCAGCTCGAAGGCACCGCGTCCGGGGAGTACCTGCCGGGGCACACGTCGGCGATCCGGCGGGAGCCGGTCGGCGTCTGCGCGCAGATCGCGCCGTGGAACTACCCGCTGATGATGGGTGTCTGGAAGATCGCCCCGGCACTGGCCGCGGGCAACACCGTCGTGCTGAAGCCCGCGGAGACCACGCCGTCGACGGCCGTGCTGCTGGCGAAGGTCGCGGCGGAGTTCCTGCCGCAGGGCGCGTTCAACGTGCTGTGCGGCGACCGTGACACCGGCCGCGCGCTGGTGAAGCACCCGATCACCGAACTCGTTTCGATCACCGGGTCGACCCGCGCCGGCATCGACGTCGCCACCGTCGCGGCGGCCGACCTCAAGCGCACGCACCTCGAACTCGGCGGCAACGCGCCGCTGCTGGTCTTCGGCGACGTGAACCTCGCCGAAGCAGCCGAAGGCATCGTCGGCGCGGCGTACTACAACGCCGGACAGGACTGCACCGCGGGCAGCCGGGTGCTGGTGGACGCGGCGATCCACGACGAATTCGTCGCGGAGCTGACCAAGGCCGCCGCCGCGCAGACGCCCGGCGAGGACTTCGGCCCGCTCAACAGCGAAGCGCAGTTCGGGCGGGTCCGCGGGCTCGTCGAGCGGCTGCCGTCGCACGCACGCGTGGAGACCGGTGGCGCGCCCGCCGGTGACCGCGGTTTCTTCTTCTCCCCCACCGTGGTCTCGGGTCTGAAGCAGGACGACGAGATCGTGCGGGAGGAGATCTTCGGCCCGGTGATCACCGTCCAGTCCTTTGTGGACGAGGACGAGGCGGTGCGCCTGGCCAACGGCGTCCCCTACGGGCTGGCGTCGTCGATCTGGACCAACGACCTGTCACGCGCGACCCGCGTTTCGGGCGAACTCGACTTCGGCTGCGTCTGGGTCAACACCCACGGGCCGCTGGTCTCGGAAATGCCCCATGGCGGCTTCGGGCACTCGGGCCACGGGAAGGACCTCTCGTCCTACTCCTTCGCCGAGTACACCCGCGTGAAGCACGTCATGACCCGCTTCGCCTGAAGCTTTTAGCCGGAGGTCCCCATGGGTGACAAGGTCACCGAAGTCGAGCAGCACGGCATCGCGCCGATCCCGCCGGAGGAACAGACCTCGCGTCCGCGCGACCTGTTCCGGATGGCGTTCGGCGGCGCGAACACCTTCGCCACCATCATCCTCGGGACCCTCCCGATCGCCTTCGGCCTGAGCTTCTGGGCGGCGGTGGCGGCCACCGTCGCGGGCGTGGTCGCCGGTGCGCTGGTGCTCTCGCCGATGTCGTTGTTCGGCCCGCTCACCCGGACCAACAACGCCGTCTCCTCCGGCGCGCACTTCGGCGTCGTCGGCCGTTGTGTCGGCTCCTTCCTCTCCCTGCTGACGGCGATCACCTTCTTCGCCATCTCGGTCTGGGTGAGCGGGGACGCCGTCGCCGGTGCGGCACAACGGCTTTTCGGCTTCGACTGCGGCGAAATGCTCCGCGGTGTCGCGTACGGCGTCATCGCGATCGCCACGCTGGTGGTGTGCATCTACGGCTACCGGTTCATGCTGCTGGTGAACCGGGTCGCCGTGGTGCTGGGCACGGCGATCATGCTGCTCGGGATCGTGGCCTACGGCGGCACGTTCGACCCCGGGTTCGCCGGCACCGGCAGCTACGCGCTCGGGGACTTCTGGCCGACGTGGATCCTGGCCGCGCTCACCACGATGGCGAACCCGATCTCGTTCGGCGCCTTCCTCGGCGACTGGACGCGCTACATCCCGGCGCGGCACAGCCGCCGTTCCCTCCTGGCCGCGCCATTCCTGGCGCAGGTGGCGACGTTGCTGCCGTTCGGGTTCGGCATCGCCACCGCGACCCTGGTCGCCGATCCGGCCGACTACATCACCGGCCTGACCGCGATCTCCCCGCTCTGGTACGCGATCCCGCTGATCGTGGTCGCGCTGATCGGCGGGCTGTCCACCGGCACGACGTCGCTCTACGGGACCGGGCTGGACTTCAGCTCGATCTTCGTGAAGCTGAGCCGGGTGCAGGCGACACTGCTGATCGGCTCGCTCAGTGTCGTGTTCATCTTCGTCGGCAATTTCGTGCTGGACATGGTCTCCAGCATCAACGCCTTCGCCACGCTGATCGTGCTGTGCACGTCGCCGTGGATGGTGATCATGATGATCGGTTTCGTGCTGCGGCGCGGGTTCTACGACCCGGACGACCTCCAGGTGTTCAACCAGGGCCGCAAGGGCGGGCGCTACTGGTTCACCCGCGGCGTGAACTGGCGCGCGATGGCCGCGTGGATCCCGGCGACGACGCTGGGCCTGCTGACGGCCAACACCCCGATGATCGCCGGGCCGTTCAAGGACATCGCGGGCGGCGTCGACATCAGCATGGTGGTGACGCTGTGCACGGCGGCGATCGCTTATCCCGTGCTGGTGAAGTTCTTCCCCGAGCCGCGGGAGGTCTACTCGTACGCGGAACCCGTCGCGGAACCGGCCGTCGCGGTCTAGGCGAAGCGGCGCAGCGCCCCGAGGAACAACGCGTCGAAGGCGCGGTCCGGGAGTACCCGGCGCACGAACAGGATCGGCTTCGCCCCGAAACCGGCGGCGTAGCGGGTCTTCGGGCGCCGGGCCCGGACGGCCTTCAGGATGACGTCGGCGATCACCTTCGGGTGGGAACCGCGCGCGGCCTGGTCGAAGAATTTCGCCAAGGCCTTGGCCTGCGACGCGTAGGCGGTGTCGCCCGAGGTCTTCATCAGGTTCTCGATGGCGATGCCGCCCCATTCGGTCTTGATGGCGCCGGGTTCGACCACCACGACGTCGATGCCGAACGGTTTCAGTTCCAGCCGCAGTGAGTCGCTCAGGCCTTCGACCGCGAACTTCGTCGAGTGGTACCAGCCGCCGAGCGGTTCGTAGATCTTGCCGCCGATCGACGAGATGTTCACGATTTTGCCGGAGCCCTGGGCCCGCATCTGCGGCGTGGTCAGCTGGACGAGCCGCGCGAGCCCGAACAGGTTGACCTCGAACTGGTATTTCCCTTCCGAGAGCGGCACGTCCTCGAAGGCGCCGTACGAGCCGTAGCCCGCGTTGTTGACCAGGACGTCGATGCGGCCGGACTCCTCGATGATCCGCTCGACACCCGCGACCATCGACGCGTCGTCGGTGACGTCCATCGCGAGGACCTTGACCCCGCGCTCGGCGAGGCCCGCCATCCGCTCGACGCGCCTCGCGGCGCCGTAGACCGTGTAGCCCGCCTCCTTCAGCGCCAGCGCTGTGGCTTCGCCGATGCCCGCCGAAGCTCCCGTGACCAGTGCGACCTTCATGTCCATCTCCTAACTAACCAGTTGGTTGCTAATTCAGGCTGCCACGCGACCGGCCTGGATGTCAACCAACCAGTTAGTTAGAGTGGGTCACATGGTCAGGGACAAGGAAGCGACCAAGCGGAAGCTGCTGGACGCGGCGACGACCGAGTTCGCGACGTACGGCATCGCCGGCGCCAGGGTGGATCGCATCGCGAAGAACGCCGGTGCGAACAAGGCGCTGATCTACGCCTACTTCTGCAGCAAGGAAGAGCTTTTCGAGAAGGTCGTGCAGGAGCAGGTGGACCTCGCCATCCGGACCCTCACGATCACCCCCGAAGACCTGCCCGGCTACGCGGGAAAGCTGTTCGACCGCTATCTCGAACACCCTCAGCTCCTCCGGCTCATGGGCTGGCTGCGCCTGGAGAACGGCTTCGACGCGATGCCCGAGGCCGAGGTCCGGTCGCACGCGGACAAGGTCGCCGCGATCCAGGCGGCACAACGTTCGGGCACCGTGCCGGACCACTTCGACGCCGAGGAACTGCTGAGCCTCGTCGTGCACCTGTCGATCCTCGGGTTCTCCTCCCCCACCGCCACCCGTGACCTCGTCGTCCGCGCGGTCGGCCGGATCGTGGGAACCTGAGCCGCTTTTCGCGCGACCACTGGGTATGCAGCGCCAAGCTCCCGGGTGTCATGAAAGGGCCGTTCAGGACACTTTTCGTCCTGAACGGCCCTTTCATGACACTGGGGGAAGAAGTACGTAGCGCGCCATGAACGGTCCTTTCCTTGCAAATTTTGCAAGGAAAGGACCGTTCATAGCGCTTGTCAGCGGTGCGTGTCCTCCGGCGCCGGAGTCCGGCTCGCCAGCTTCGCCGACCATTCGGTCACCCGCCGCGCCACATCCTGCGCGGTGAGCCCGACCCGGGCCAGCACCTCCTCGCGCGAACCGTGGTCATGGAACACCTGCGGCACCGCGAGATCGCGCAGCGGCACGTCGCATTCGGCGTCACGGAACAGCGCGGCCAGCGCGGAGCCGAAACCACCGTGCCTGCCGCTGTCCTCGACGGTCACGACGAGCTTGTGCTGCTCGGCCAGCGCCACCAGTTCGGCCGGGGCGGGAACGACCCAGCGCGGGTCCACCACGGTCACGCCGATGCCTTGGTCGGCCAGCCGGTCCGCGGCGGCGAGCCCGAGCATCGCGAACGCGCCCACTGCGACGAGCAGGACGTCGGCGTCACCGGCGGGTTTGCGCAGCACGTCCACCGTGCCGACGCGTTCCACGGCGGGCACCGAGTCGATCACGCCGCCCTTGGAGAACCGCAGCGCCGTCGGCCCGTCCTCGACCGCGACGGCCTCCCGCAGCTCCTCGCGGAGCGTGCCGGCGTCACGCGGCGCGGCGACCCGCATCCCGGGCACCATGCCCAGCAGCGAAAGGTCCCACATGCCGTGGTGGCTGGGGCCGTCCGGGCCGGTGATACCCGCGCGGTCCAGCACCAGCGTCACCGGCTGGCGGTGCAGCGCGACGTCCATCAGGACCTGGTCGAACGCCCGGTTCAGGAAGGTCGAGTAGACGGCGACCACGGGGTGCTTGCCGCCCATCGCGAGACCGGCGGCCGAGGTCACCGCGTGCTGCTCGGCGATCCCGACGTCGTACCAGCGATCGGGGTACGCCTCGGCGAACTTGTGCAGCCCGGTCGAGCGCAGCATGGCCGCGGTGATCGCGACGACGTCCTCGCGGTCGGCGCCGATCTTGACCAGTTCGTCGGCGAAGACGCCCGTCCAGCTCGGGCCCTTGGCCGGCGGGAGGCCGGTTTCCGGGTCGATCGGGTCGGTCTGGTGCATCTGGTCGGCCTGGTTGGTCACCGCGGGCTCGTAGCCGTGGCCCTTCTCGGTGACCACGTGCACGATGACCGCGCCGCCGAAGTCACGGGCGCTCTGGAACGCCTTCTCCAGCGCGACGAGATCGTGTCCGTCGACCGGGCCGAGGTACTTGAGGCCGAGGTCGGAGAACATCATCTGCGGGCTCAGCGCGTCCTTGAGTCCCGCCTTGGCCGCGTGCAGCGCCGCGTAGATCGGCTTGCCGACGACGGGTGTGTGCCGCAGCAGCTCCTTGCCGCGGTCCAGCACGCGCTCGTAGCCCGGCTTGAGCCGCAGCGACGCGAGGTGGTCCGCGACGCCGCCGATGGTCGGCGAGTACGAGCGGCCGTTGTCGTTGATGACGATGACGACCGGGCGGCGCGGGTTCGCGGCGATGTTGTTGAGCGCCTCCCAGCACATGCCGCCGGTCAGCGCGCCGTCGCCGACGACGGCGATCGCGTGCCTGCCGCCCCCGCCGAGCTCGAACGCCTTCGCCAGACCGTCCACATAGGACAAAGCGGTCGAGGCGTGGCTGTTCTCGACGAGGTCGTGCTCGCTCTCGCCGCGCGCGGGGTAGCCGGTGAGGCCGCCGAGCTGGCGCAGCTTGCCGAAGCCGTCATGACGGCCGGTGACGATCTTGTGCACATACGCCTGGTGGCCGACGTCCCACACGATCGCGTCGTGTGGCGAGTCGAACACGCGGTGCAGCGCCATGGTCAGCTCGACCACACCCAGGTTCGGGCCGAGGTGACCACCGGCGAGCCGCACCTTCTCGACGAGGAAGTCCCGGATCTCCGCGGCCAGCTCGCCGAGCTGGTCCTGGTTCATCCGCTTCAAGTCGGCCGGTCCGTGCACGGACTCGAGCAACGTCACTCTCCCACCTCGCCTGGTTCCTCTTCCGCCGTTCCGACCAGTCTACGGAGGGCGCCTGAGAGTCCTCCGTCCGCCGCGTCACGGGTCACATGTCAGAAAATCACCACTCAACACCCGACGGTGTGAACATGGTCTCTTTTGCCAAGTAGCGGTCACGTCGGGTGGCCGCGATAATCGCTGATCGACGGTTGAGCAGGAGCCGGTTCGGAGGGCTTGATGGCGGACTTTTTCATCGGTGGCGAGTGGGTCGACGCGGTCGGCGGTGGTCGCCGGGAAATCCGCTGCCCCGCCGACGGGTCGCTGGTCGCGGAAGTCGCCGAAGGCACCCGTGAAGACACCGAAGCGGCCATCGCCGCCGCGCGAAAGGCGTTCGACACCGGCCCTTGGCCGCAAACGCCCGCCCCGCAGCGCGGTGACCTGCTGCTGAAGGCCGCCGGCCTGCTCGACCGCGACGCCGCCGCCTTCGCCCGTGCCGAATCGCTCGACACCGGGAAACGGCTGGTCGAGAGCGAATACGACATGGCCGACATCGCCGCGTGCCTGCGCTACTTCGGCAAGCTCGCCGCGAACGACGCGGGCCGCGTGGTCGACACCGGCAACCCGGACGCGTTCAGCCGGATCGTGCACGAACCGGTCGGTGTCTGCGGGCTGATCACGCCGTGGAACTACCCGCTCCTGCAGACCATCTGGAAGGTCGCCCCGGCGCTCGCGGCGGGCAACACGTTCGTCCTCAAGCCCAGCGAGCTGACCCCGCACACCTCGATCATGCTGATGAAGCTGCTGACCGAGGCCGGGCTCCCCGGCGGCGTCGCGAACCTGGTGCTCGGCGCCGGCGCGCAGGCCGGAGCGCCGCTGTCGGAGCATCCGGACGTCGATCTCGTGTCGTTCACCGGCGGCCTCGCGACCGGCAAGATCATCGCCGCCTCCGCCGCGGCCACCATCAAGAAGGTCGCGCTGGAACTGGGCGGCAAGAACCCGAACGTCGTGTTCGCGGACTCGGACTTCGACACCGCCGTCGACTACGCGCTGACCGCGGTGTTCCTGCACTCCGGGCAGGTCTGCTCGGCGGGCGCGCGGCTGATCGTCCAGGAGGAGTGGCACGAGAAGTTCGTCGACGAACTCGTCCGCCGCGCCGAACTGATCCGACTGGGTGGACCTTTCGACCCGAAGGCTGAAACCGGTCCGCTGATCTCGGCCGCCCATTTGGAAAAGATCGAACGCTACGTCGCCGCGGCACTCGAAGAGGGCGCCGTCCTGCGCACCGGCGGCAAACGCCCCGACGATCGCGAACTCGCGAAGGGGCACTACTACCTGCCGACCATCCTCGACAACGTGAAGCAGGGCAGCAGCGCCGTCGTCGACGAATCGTTCGGCCCGGTGCTCACCGTCGAGACCTTCACCGACGAGGACGACGCCGTCCGCATCGCCAACGACACCCACTACGGCCTCGCCGGCGCGGTGTTCACCTCGGACGCCTCCCGCGCGCAGCGGGTCGCGAACCGGCTGAGGCACGGCACGATCTGGATCAACGACTTCCATCCCTACCTGCCGCAGGCGGAATGGGGCGGCTACAAGCAGTCCGGCTTCGGGCGCGAGCTCGGCCCGACCGGACTCGCCGAGTACACGGAGGCGAAGCACATCTACCAAAACCTCCGGCCCGCACCACAACGCTGGTTCTCCGGGGAGCCCGCGTCCAACTAAAGAGGGGAAATCGCCGATGAGCAATCCTTCCGACGACGGCTTGGCCGGTTTCGGCTACAAACAGGAACTCGAAAGAACGCTCGGCAATTTCCACACCTTCGCCGCCGGGATCAGCTACATCTCGATCCTGACGGGCACCTTCCAGCTGTTCTACTTCGGCTTCAGCTTCGGCGGGCCGGCGTACTGGTGGTCGTGGCCGATGGTGTTCGCCGGCCAGTTGATGGTGGCACTGTCGTTCGCCGAACTGGCGGCGCACTATCCGGTCGCCGGTTCGATCTACAACTGGTCGAAACGGCTGGGCAGCCCGCACGTCGCCTGGATGGCCGGCTGGATGATGCTCACCGCGTCGATCGTCAGCATCGCCGCCGTCGCGCTCGCGTACCAGATCACGCTCCCCCAGATCTCGTCCTTCTTCTCGTTCTCCGGCGACAGCGCCGTGAACGCGGTCATCCTCGGTACCGTCCTGATCCTGTTCACCACGCTGGTGAACGCCTGGGGCGTCAAGCTGATGGCGCGGATCAACAGCGCCGGGGTGTTCATCGAACTGATCGCCGCGGTCCTGCTGATCGTCGCGCTCGCGGTGAACATCACGCGGGGCCCCGAAGTCGTCATGCAGACCAACGACACCGGTGCCGATCAGCCGTGGGGTTACTTCGGGGCGTTCCTGGTCGCCTCGCTCGCGTCGACCTACGTCATGTACGGCTTCGACACGGCCAGCTCGCTCGGCGAGGAGTCCCACGATCCGCGCAAGAACGCGCCCAAGGCGATCCTGCGGGCGCTGATCGCGTCGTTCGTCATCGGCGGGCTGATCCTCATCCTCGCGCTGATGGCCGTGGGCGACATCAACAACCCGCAGATCGCGACCGGCGGCCTCCAGTTCATCGTGCTCAACGTCCTCGGGAGCACGATCGGCACGATCTTCCTGCTGGCGGTCGTCATCGCCATCACCGTGTGCAATCTGGCCGTGCAGTCGGCGGCGATCCGGATGATGTTCGCGATGGGCCGCGACAACAACCTCCCCGCCGGGAAGCATCTCGCGAGGGTGTCGCCGAAGACGAAGACGCCCGTGATCCCCGCCATCGTGTCCGGTGTGATCGCGGTACTGATCCTGGTGGTCAACGTCGGCCAGCCGCAGATCTTCACGGTGATCACCAGTATCGGCATCATCATGATCTACCTGGCGTACCTGCTGGTCACCGTCCCGATGCTGGTCAAGCGTTTCCGCGGGCAGTGGCCGCCGCCGAAGGTGGAGGGCACCAAGTACTTCTCCCTCGGCAAGCTGGGGTTGCCGGTCAACATCCTCGGCGTGCTGTGGGGCGGCGCGATCGTGGTGAACCTCGCCTGGCCGCGGCGCGAGGTCTACAACGCGACCGAGCCCTATCACTGGTACCTCGAATGGGGGGCCGTGCTGTTCGTCGGCGCGGTGGCGGTCGTCGGTTTCGCGTATTACTGGTTCGTCCTGCGGCATAAGAGCGGTGTCCTGGCCGATCACGCCGCGGAAGCACTTCCCGAGGAGGCAGCACAGTGACCGGAGAGTTCGACTACATCGTCGTCGGTGGCGGGACGGCGGGTTCGGTGGTCGCGGCGAGACTCTCGGAAGACCCGGACGTCACCGTGGCGCTCCTGGAAGCCGGACCGTCCGATGTGGACGATCCGGCGGTGCTGGAACTGACGAAGTGGATGGCCCTGCTGGAATCCGGCTACGACTGGGACTACCTGGTCGAGCCGCAGGAATCCGGCAACTCGTTCCTGCGGCACGCTCGCGCGCGGGTGCTCGGCGGCTGCTCGTCGCACAACTCGTGCATCGCGTTCTGGGCACCGGCGGAAGACCTCGACGAATGGGCGTCGCTCGGCCTGCCCGGCTGGTCTTCCCAGGACATTTTCCCGCTGTACCAACGTCTTGAGACCAACGACAGCCCCGGTGACCACCACGGCCGCTCGGGTCCGGTGACCATCCGCTCGGTGCCGCCGAACGACCCGACCGGCGTCGCGCTGCTGCAGGCGTGCGAGCAGGCGGGTATCCCGAGGACGGAGTTCAACTCGGGCAAGACCGTGACGCACGGGGCGAACTGGTTCCAGATCAACGCGCGCGAAGACGGCACGCGGTCGTCGGCGTCGGTGTCGTATCTGCACCCGATCATCGGCAAGCGGCCGAATCTGGAGATCATCACCGGTGCCCGCGTCCGGCGGCTGCTGTTCGACGGCAAACGCTGCACCGGCGCGGAATACCTGGCCGACGACCTGATCCACGGCGTCCGGCTGCGCGCCCGCCGTGAGGTGATCCTCTCTTCTGGCGCGATCGACACGCCGAAACTCCTGATGCTGTCCGGAATCGGCCCGGCCGAGCATCTGCGCGAAGTCGGCGTGGACGTGCTGGTCGACTCCCCCGGCGTCGGCGAGAATCTGCAGGACCACCCCGAAGGCGTCATCCAGTGGGACGCGCTGCAGCCCATGACGACCGAATCCACCCAATGGTGGGAGATCGGCATCTTCACCACCACGGAGGAAGGCCTCGACCGGCCGGACCTGATGTTCCACTACGGTTCGGTGCCGTTCGACATGAACACCCTCCGGCAGGGATATCCGACCACGGAGAACGGCTTCTGCCTGACCCCGAACGTCACCCGGTCACGGTCGACCGGGACCGTGCGGCTGCGTAGCCGCGACTACCGGGACAAGCCGAAGGTGGACCCGCGCTACTTCACCGACGAGCACGACATGCGCGTGATGACCTACGGCATCAAACTGGCCCGCAAGATCGCCGAGCAGCCCGCGCTGGACGAATGGGCGGGCATCGAACTGGCGCCCGGCAAGGACGTCAAGACCGACGACGAGATCGCGGACTACCTGCGCAAGACGCACAACACGGTCTATCACCCCTCGTGCACCGCGAAAATGGGCGGCGACGACGACCCTAAGGCCGTACTGGACGCCAGGCTGCGCGTGCGCGGCGTCGAAGGTCTGCGGGTCGCGGACGGTTCGGCGATGCCGTTCCTGGTCGCGGTGAACCCGTGCATCACGACGATGGCGATCGGTGAGAAGTGCGCGGACATGCTGAAGGAGGACGCGCGCTCCTAGGACTCGCTCGCCCGGCCCCCTGGTTTCGGCCAGGGGGCCTTCTTCTTGTCCGGAAAACCGGTGGAGCGGGCGGTGCCGGGCCATTACGGTGCTGCCGGACCACGTCGCCGAGCCGAAGGCCTGCCGTTGTACACCCTGTGAGACCTCCCGAGCGCTGATTTCGTCGCGCGTCGCGCCTTTCGCGCCGCGCTTCCCTTTGCTGCGGATTTCTCACTGAACGGGTGTATTTCCCATGCTCGAAAACTGGGTGGTCGTACCCACCCGCCTGCCTGTCGTCCTCCGCCGTTGCCATGCCTGCGGGTCCGGGCGTTTCCGGGCGAACGGCAAATTCCGGGTCAACGCCAACCACAAACTCATCGATGCCTGGCTCCTCGTGCTCTGCACCGGATGCGGGGACACCGCGAAACTCACGATCCTGGAGCGGGTGAACGTGCGCTCCGTCCGGCCTGAGCTACTGGAACGGCTGCACGAGAACGACCTCGACCTGGCTGCCGAGCTGCTCCAGGATCCGGTCGTGCTCCGCCGTAACCACGTCTCCCTTGATTGGGAGGGCGCGTGGCGGCTCGATACCGGTTCCTTGTGTCATGGGGACTTTCGCGATGTCTCGGTTCGTTTCGAGGCCCGGATTCCGCTTCGGCCTGTGCGGCTGATCGCCGAGGGGTGCGGTCTTTCGCGGGGCGAGGTCGAGAGACTGATCGAGGAGGGGAAGGTGGTTTCGGCGGTGCGGTTGCGCGGAAAGGTGTCCGGGGACTTCACTTTTACGCTGAAGCGCTGACACCCGTCCGCCACCTTCACCAATCGCGAGAGTCACGACGCGCAGCGCCCGAATCACCCATCAGTGTTAAATGCGCAATTACCATTGTCGCTTAAAATTACGAATGATTCCCATGGCAATTTTCGGTAATATGGAGACGTGCCCGAGACGACCATTCCCGAACTGCCGCAGGAACTGTGGCGCGCCGGCAAGCTGGAGCTTGCCCACGGCGTGACACACCTGCTGCAGGTCATGAGAGTGGCCTCCGCCGGACTGGGGAAGTTCCTGGCCGAGATCGAGTCGCGGGGCACGGAAGACTTGTTCGGCTACGGGAGCGCCGCATCGTGGCTCGCCGATGTCGCCCGGATCTCCCTGGGCGACGCGCAGGACATGGTGAATCGGGCCCTGGCCTTGAACCCCGCGCCGAGCGTCGGTGGCGAGATTGCCGTGTTCGCGCCCGCGACCGCCGCCGCGGCCGAGGACGGCGCGCTCGGGGAGCAGCACATCGACCTGATTCTGGAGATCCTGCGCAAAATCCCGTCCGACGTGCCCGTGGAGGACCGAGCCGGGGCGGAGAAGATCCTCGCCAACCTCGCCCGCGACGCCGGACCGAAACAGATCGCCGAGGCCGGAGCCGACCTGCTCGCACACCTCGATCCCGACGGGAACGAGCCCAAAGACCCCGAGCCCGCCCCGCCGCGCCGCGAGGTGTTCGTCGAGCGCCGCAAAGACGGCTTCTGGAAGCTCTCCGGCCTGCTCGACCCCGAGACCGGCGCCCGCACCGCGGCCGCGCTGGACGCCTACGCGACGAAGCGGCCCGTCGACGAGTTCGGTCAGGCCGACCACCGCACCCTGCCCCAGCGCCGAGGCGACGCGTGGGCCGAGCTCCTCGACCTCGCCATCGCCTGCCCCGACCAGCCGGGCACCTCCGGCTACCGCACGCTGGTGCACGTCACCGTCGGGCTCGACGCCCTGAAGACCGGACTCGGGACCGCGTGCCTCGACTTCGTCAGCCGGATCACCGCCCGCGAAGCCCGGCTGGCCGCCTGCGACTGCCTGATGATCCCGGTGGTGCTCGGCGCCGCCGGCGAACCCCTCGATGTCGGACGGATGAAACGCTTCGTCACCCCCGGCCAACGCCGGGCCCTGAACATCCGCGACGGCGGCTGCGCGTTCCCTGGCTGCCATCGAGCGCCGAAACACTGTCACGCCCACCACATTCGCCACTGGGCTGACGGCGGCCCGACCGACCTGCGGAATCTGGTCCTGCTTTGCTCCTTCCACCACCGGCTCATCCACCACGGTGACTGGCAGGTCCGGATGACGCCCGAGGGGATACCGGAGTTCGTGCCGCCCCAATACCTCGACCCACTACAGGTGCCACGGCGCAACACCCTCCACCGCGTCGTGACCTGACCCCTGTCCCGAGGAGCCCGCCGACCGCACGGCGGGTTCTAGCGATCCCTGCAACACCCTGGATTTCAGGGGGTTGCGGGGATCGTGGGTTTTGAGGAGTTGAAGGCGAAGTTCTTTGTTGCTCTGGATCGGGAGAAGGGCAGTGTCGCGGGTGCTGCTCGGGCGGCCGGGGTGAACCGTGCCACGGCTTACGGGTGGGCGCGCAGGGCGGGTCTACGGGGTGTTGGGAAGTCGGGAACGTCGGGGCATCCGGGCCGGGCGGAGTACGACCGGCTTCGCGCGGCCGGTGTGCGACAGCGGGAAGCCGCGGCGCGGGTCGGGGTCAACGAACGTACCGCTCGTGACTGGGATCGCGGGATCCGGAAGATGAATAGCTCGCGCCTCCACCCGGATGGGCGCCGGATCGACTACAAGACAGGCGTGATCACCATTGTCCCGGCGTCCTCGGAGCCGTCTGTCGCGGCGGTCGAGGCCACCTTGCACCCCCGGTATTTGACGGTGACCGAACGGGAGTTGATCGCCGACATGCGCCGTCAGGATGAGTCGTTCCGGGCGATCGGGCGGGCGCTGGGCCGTCCGGCCTCCACCGTCAAACGGGAGATCGACACGCGGTCGGTCAACGGTGTCTACCGGCCACACCACGCTCAGTGGGCCTGGGCGGCAAGCCGGCCGCGCCCAAAGAAGTCGAAACTCGCTCAGGACGGCCCGTTGCGCGACTATGTCGCCGGCAAGCTGCGGGAACAGTGGTCACCGGAACAGATCTGTCAGGCTCTGGTCATCGAGTTTCCCGACGATGAGGACATGCGGGTGAGTGCGGAAACGATCTACCAGGCGATCTATCTCCAGGCCCGGGGCGGGCTGCGACGGGAGGTCGCGGCCGCGCTGCGCACCGGCCGCACCCGCCGCACACCACGCCGCAAACCGGACCAGCGCACGCCCCGGTTCGTCGACGACATGGTGATGATCTCCGAACGCCCGGCCGAGGTCGAAGACCGCGCGATCCCCGGCCACGGGGAAGGCGACCTGATCGTCGGCACCCGCAACGAGAGCGCGATCGTGACCCTGGTCGAACGATCCACCCGCTACGTCATGCTCGGACACCTGCCC
>NZ_JBITKV010000002.1:0-295437 GCF_044461365.1 Amycolatopsis sp. NPDC049868
GTGAGCGCTCACTCCGTCAAGTGAAATAGGGACCGAAGCGCGTGAAGGCCCCCTTCCCTCGGCTCAGCCGAGGGAAGGGGGCCTTCACGCGCGAAACGTCAGTAGGTGATCGCGACCGCCGGATCGGCCAGCAAAGCACCGACGTCGGCCAGGAACTCCGAGCCCTGCTGCCCGTCGACCACGCGGTGGTCGAAGCTCAGCGAAAGCTGGAGCACCTTGCGCACCTTGATCTCGCCGTCGACCACCCACGGGGTGTCCTTGATCGCGCCGAGGCACAGGATCGCGGACTCGCCGGGGTTGATGATCGGCGTACCGGTGTCGACGCCGAAGACGCCGACGTTGGTGATGGTGATCGTGCCGCCGAGCATGGCCGCCGGAGTGGTCTTGCCCTCGCGGGCGACGTCGGTCAGCTCGGTGAGCGCGATCGCGAGTTCCTTGAGGGACATCGAATCCGCGTCGCGGACCTTGGGCACGACGAGCCCGCGCGGGGTGGCCGCGGCGATCCCGAGGTGCACGTAGTCCTTGTAGACGATCTCCTGCGCCGCCTCGTCCCACACCGCGTTGACGTCCGGAGTGCGCTTGGCCGCCAGGCAGACGGCCTTCGCCGCGAAGGTCAGCGGAGTGACCTTGACCCCGGCGAACTCGCGCGACTTCTTCAGCTTCTCCCGGAATTCCATCATCGGCGTGACGTCGATGGTCAGGAACTCCGTGACATGCGGGGCGGTGTAGGCGCTCTGCACCATCGCGGCGGCGGTGGCCTTGCGGACGCCCTTGATCGGGACACGGCGTTCCCGCGTCGCGGGGTCGTACCCACTGTCCACAGAGGACGCGGCGGCGGCCGGTGCGGCGGAACCGTTGGCGGCAGCCTGCACGTCGTCACGCGTGATGACGCCGCCGTCGGCGGTGCCGGTGAGCGCGTGCAGATCGACGCCGAGGTCCTTGGCGAGCTTGCGCACCGGCGGCTTCGCCAGCGGCACGTACCCGCCCTTCGGCTTCGAAGGCGCAGCAGGCGCGACGGGAGCCGGAGCCACCGCCACCGGAGCGGGGGCGGGGGCGGGGGCGGGGGCGGGAGCCGCGCCCTTCCGCGCCCGACGCTGCGTGACGACGGCCTTGGAGCCGTAGCCGACCAGCGGCTTCATCTCCTCTTCCGCCGGCTCTTCCGCCGCGGGCGCGGCGGTGGGTGCCGGGGCCGCCTTGCCGCCGGGGTCGACGTCGATGGTGAGGATCGGCGCGCCGACCTCCACCGTCTGGCCCGGTTCGACGAGCAGTTCGGTGACCACGCCCGCCCACGGGATGGGCAGTTCGACGGCGGCCTTCGCGGTCTCGACCTCGACGACGATCTGGTTCACCGTCACGGTGTCACCCGGCTTGACCTGCCAGGCGATGATGTCGGCCTCGGTCAGCCCCTCCGCCGTGTCGGCCAGGGGGAATTGTTTGTACTCGGGCATTTCAGCGATTTCCCCCTTACCAGGCGAGCGAACGGTCGACGGTGTGCAGCACCCGGTCCAGGTCGGGGAGGTAGTGCTCCTCGAGCTTGGCGGGCGGGTACGGCGTGTCGAATCCGGTCACCCGCAGCACGGGGGCTTCCAGCGAGTAGAAGCATTCCTGCTGCACGCGCGCGGCGATCTCCGAGGTCAGCGACGATTCCGACGGCGCCTCGCTCAGCGCGATGAGCCGTCCGGTCTTGCGCACCGACTCGAACACCGGTTCCAGGTCGAGCGGGGACAGTGTCCGCAGGTCGATGACCTCCAGGGACTTGCCCTCGTCCTCGGCGGCGGTCGCCGCGTCGAGCGCGACCTTCACCGAGGGGCCGTACGCGACGACGGTGGCCGTCGTGCCTTCGCGGACGACGCGGGACTTGAACAGCGGGTCCGGCGTGGTGTCGGTGTCGACCTCGGACTTCATCGCGCCCGAGTGGTACAGCTTCTTCGGCTCGAAGAACAGGATCGGGTCGTCGGACTTGATCGCCTGCTGGATGCCCCAGTAGGCGTCGACGGCGTTCGAAACCGAGACGACCTTGAGGCCGGGGATGTGCGCGAACAGCGATTCCGGCGACTCCGAGTGGTGCTCGACCGCGCCGATGCCGCCACCGAACGGCACCCGGATCACGATGGGCATTTTGATCTTGCCCTGCGTCCGGTAGTGCAGCTTGGCGACCTGGCTGGAGATCTGGTCGAAGCCGGGGAAGATGAAGCCTTCGAACTGGATTTCGCAGACCGGGCGGAAACCGCGGACGGCGAGGCCGACCGCGGTGCCGATAATGCCCGACTCCGCGAGCGGCGTGTCCAGGACGCGCTGCTCGCCGAAGTCCTTCTGCAGGCCGTCGGTGATGCGGAAGACGCCGCCGAGCTTGCCGACGTCTTCACCCATGATCAGGACCTTCGGGTCCTCTTCCATGGCGCGACGGAGGCCGAGGTTGAGGGCCTTGCCGATGGTGAGTTTCTGGAGGTCGGCCATTTCAGTGCTCACCCGCCCCGGCGAAACCGTCCATGTAGGACAGGAACTCTTCACGCTGCGCGTCCAGCAGCGGAGTGGACTCCGCGTACACGTTGGAGAAGATCCGGTCCGGTGGCGGTTCGGGCATGTTGAAGCAGTAGTCGCGCAGCTCGGCCGCGAACGCGTCCGAATCGGCCTGCACCTGGTCGAAGAACGCCTGGTCGGCGCCGCCACCACGGGCGAGGTACGCCCGGACGCGCTCGATCGGGTCCTTCAGCTTCCACTCCTCCAGCTCGTCGGAGAGCCGGTAGCGGGTGGGGTCGTCGGTGGTGGTGTGCGCGTCCATCCGGTAGGTGAACGCCTCGATCAGCACCGGGCCGTTGCCGTGGCGGCACTCCTCCAGCGCCCAGCGGGAGACCGCGAGGCAGGCGAGGACGTCGTTGCCGTCCACGCGGATGCCGGGGAAGCCGTAGCCACGGGCGCGCTGGTACAGCGGCAGGCGCGACTGGCGTTCGGTGGGCTCCGAGATCGCCCACTGGTTGTTCTGGCAGAAGAACACGAGCGGCGCGTCGTAGACGGCGGCCCAGACGAAGCCTTCGTGCACGTCGCCCTGCGAAGTCGCTCCGTCACCGAAGTAACAGATGGTCGCTTCGCTGTCGTCGTCGCCGACCTTGCCTTCGAACTTCTGGCCCATCGCGTAACCGGCGGCGTTGAGCACCTGGTTGCCGATCACGATGGTGTACGGGTGGAAGCCGTGGGCCTGGTAGTCCCAGCCACTGTGGTCGGTGCAGCGGAAGATGCCGAGCACCTCTTTGAGGTCCACGCCGCGGGTGTACGCGACACCGTGCTCGCGGTAGCTGGGGAACGCCATGTCCCCCTTCCGCAGCGCGCGGCCGGAGCCGATCTGCGCGGCCTCCTGCCCGAGCAGCGGCACCCAGATGCCGAGCTGGCCCTGGCGCTGCATCGCGTTGGCCTCGCGGTCCGCGCGGCGGACCAGGACCATGTCGCGATACAGGCCCTTGAGGGCTTCGGTGTCGATGTCGTCGACGTAGCGGTCGAATCGCGGCGAGGCGACCCGTTCGCCTTCGGGGGTGAGCAGCTGAGTCAGCTCAGCGCCACCTTCGCTCGTTGCTCGCAAACCGGCGATCACCTGTTCGGGGGAAGGTTGCGCCGCTACCGCGGCGGGACCGTCTCCAGGTTCCGGGTGCGTCCAGTGTTCGGACGGCATGCGCTGCTCTCCTTGATGTCGGCGCCTCTGGCGGCCACTTGTGGCGGCCACAGTGACTGCGCCGGCGGGGACCAGCGCGTCGGATCTGAAGCGCTGGGTCACCATCGGCGTTGACGGTTCGTGCGCACATCCTGGCATGCCGGACGCCGTTTTGGTCAGTGGCGGATGCTGATTTGTTGCTGAGAAAGGGTGTCTGATCAGGGAAAATGCTAGGAAGCCCGAGTGTGGGGCCGCCGAAAGTAGGGGTTTCACTCGCGGGCCGACCAGCGGACGACGGACCCGGACGGGTGTCCTGTCCGGCTCGGCCGATGACGATCCGTGCCCGCCGCTGTGATCCATCCCACTCTCCGGCACCCGTGGCAGGATGGCGGACGTGGAGCAGAAATCCGTACGCGAAACCGTGGTTTCGAACTGGACGAACGACGTCCTTCCCAGCCTGTCCGGCCTGGTGGCGATCCCCGCCTTGTCGCCGGCGTTCGACGCCGAGTGGGCGAAGACCGGCCATCTCGCCGCCGCCGTCGAGCACGTCCGCTCCTGGATCGCCGCACGGGAGATCCCCGGCGCGACGCTCGAGGTAGTGGAGCTCGAAGGCCGCAGCCCGCTGCTGGTCGTCGACATCCCGGCGACGTCCGAAGCCGCCGACAAGGGCACCGTGCTGATGTACGGGCACCTCGACAAGCAGCCCCCGGTCGGCGGCTGGTCCGAGGGGCTCGACCCGTGGACGCCGGTGATCCGCGACGGCAGGCTGTACGGCCGCGGCGCGGTCGACGACGGCTACTCCGGCTACGCGGCGACGACGGCGATCGAGGCCGTGCGCGCCGCCGGTGGCGAGCACTCCCGCGCGGTCGTGCTGCTGGAGACCGGCGAGGAATCCGGCAGCCCGGATCTGCCCGCCTACGTCGAGCACCTGAAGGAGAAGCTCGGCGCGGTCTCGCTGGTCGTCTGCCTCGACGCCGGCGGCACCGACTACAAGCGGCTGTGGCTGACCACCAGCCTGCGCGGCATGCTGCACGTCAACGTCACGGTGAAGGTGCTCGAATCCGCGCAGCACTCCGGTATGGCCAGCGGCATCGTGGCCAGTTCGTTCCGCGTCCTGCGTGCCCTGATCGACCGGATCGAGGACGTCGAGACCGGCGAGATCAAGCTCGCCGAGCTCAGTGTCGACATCCCGGAGAACCGCGTCGACGAGGCGCGCGGCGTCGTCGAGATCGCGCCCGGCGCGGCGAAGACGCTCTTCCCGGTGGTCGGCCGGACGGTCTCCGACGACGATCTGGAACTGCTGCTCAACAACTCGTGGCGGCCCACGCTTTCCGTGATCGGCGCGGAGGGCTTCCCGCTCCCGGCCGACGCGGGCAACGTGCTGCGCGACAGCACCACGCTCACCCTGAGCTTCCGCCTGCCGCCGACCGCCAACGCGCAGGCCGCGATGGAGGCGGTCCGCCGCGTGCTCACCACCGACGTGCCGTACGACGCTTCGGTCGAGCTCGGCGACTTCCAGGCCGAGAACGGCTGGAACGCTCCGGACACCGCGCCGTGGCTCGACGAGGCCCTGCACCACGTGAGCGGCGAGGTCTTCGGCGCGCCGCACAAGAGCTACGGCATGGGCGGGTCGATCCCGTTCATGGGGCTGCTCGGCGAGAAGTACCCGGAGGCGCAGTTCGTGGTCACCGGCGCCTGCGGGCCGGACTCGAACATCCACGTGCCGGACGAGTGGCTGAACATCGATTTCGCGCAGCGGGTCACCGAGGCGGTCGCGCACATCCTGGACGCGCACGCCCGGAGCTGATCCCCCGGCTCACGCTGCTATGAAAGGTCCTTTCCTTGCAAAATTTGCAAGGAAAGGACCTTTCATTGCGCGCGGGAGGGTGTGCCGAGGCGCATCCACTCATGCGAACTTGTTCAGCGCCGCGGCGAGCTCCGTCAGCTGCGGCGTGAAGCGCTGGTAGGAGAACGGCGTCTCGTTGTTCCAGGGGATCAGCTTCCCGGCCTTCACCGCGGGCAGCTGGGCCCAGGTCGGCACGCCGCCGAGCCCGTCCGGACCGAGCGAGAGCGAACCGCCGCGGTTGTCGTACATGATCACGTCGGCCGGGTACTTGCCGATGTTCTCCCAGCTGATCTGCTGGTAGTAACCGCCCTGACTCTCGTCCGGCGCCTCCGGCTTGACGAAGTCCAGCCCCTTGCTCTGGTAATGCTTCGAGGTCGCGAACTTCGGCGCGTTGGAGACGTAGACGGCGTCCTTCTGCGCGGACACGAGGAGGATCTTCAGCCCGGCGGCCTCCTTCGCCGCTTCGCCGAGCGCGGCGTCAGCCTTCTCGTACTCCTCCTTCGCGGCCTTGATCGCCGGAGTCTCGGTGTCGGCCCCGAGCGCCTTCGCGAGCGAAATGAACTTCGCGATCCCTTCGGGCATCGAGATGTCCTGCAGCCGGACGCCGACGCTCGGCGCGGCCTTGTCGATCTTCTCCGCCTGCGTGTCCGGGACGTACCACATCTGGTCCTTGAGGTACATCACGCTGATCAGCAGCTGTGGATTCAACGAGACGAACTTGTCGAAGTTGAACTCGTTCCACACGTTGCCGAGCGAGGTCACGGTGTTCAGGTCGACGCCGCCCGCCTGCGGGTCCGGCTTGCCGTCGGCGAACTTCGACGGGCCGAAGATCCCGACCGACTTCACGCCGAGGTCCCACAGCGCCGCCGCCGCGGTCACCTGAGCGACGATCCGGGCCGGCCGCTCGCCTTCGAGCTTCCGGCCGCGGTCGTCGGTGAACGACCAGGTCGCGCCCGCTCCCTGCGTGGGTGTCTCGTCCTGATAGCCGCAGGCGGTCAGGAGGCCGGTGGCGCCGAGCGCCGCGGAGCCGGCGAGAAAGCCGCGTCGGGAGAGGTGCATGGAGATCTTCTTTCGCCGTCGTACCGGATTTCGTCGTTAGGCTAGCCTTCGCTTACTCTGAGGGCCATGGTCCAGGTCACGGAGCGCGTCAGATCACCCAGGACCAGCGTTTCCGTGAGAACGCTGGTCCTCGTGGGGTCTCTGGCAGCGCTCGTCGCGGTCATCCTGCTGTCGATCGGCTTCGGCTCGAACCGCCTCTCGCTCGGCGAAGTCCTCCACGCCCTCTTCGCCTACGACGGGAGCTATAGCGACGTCGTCGTCCGCGACGATCGCCTGCCCCGCACCGTGCTCGGCGTCCTGGTCGGGATGGCGCTCGCGCTGGCGGGCTCGCTCATGCAGGCGATCACCCGCAACCCGGTCGCGGAACCCGGCCTGCTCGGCATCAATCACGGCGCCGCGGTCGCGATCGTGCTCGGCTCGACGCTGTTCTCGGTGACTTCGCCCGGCGAGTACGTCTGGTTCGCCTTCGCCGGGGCGCTCGCGGGAACCGCGCTGGTCTCGGTGATCGGCGGGACGCGGGGCGCCACCAGCCCGCTGCGGCTGGTGCTCGCCGGGGTCGCGGTCCAGGCGGTGTTCGTCGGGATCAACCAGGGCATGCAGATGATCAACACGCACAACCTGCAGGCCATGCGGTTCTGGCTGGTCGGCTCGTTGGTCAACCGGAATCTGGATCAGCTGTCGGTCTTGCTGCCGTTCTTCATCGCGGGGGTGGTGATCGCGATCGTGCTGGCCCGCGCGCTGAACGCGCTGGCGCTGGGCGAGGACACGGCCCGCGGTCTCGGCGCGAATCCGGCGCTCGTCCGCGTCGCCGGGATGGTCGCCGTCGGCCTGCTTGCGGCGTCCGCGACCGCGGCCTGCGGGCCGATCGCCTTCGTCGGCCTGATGATCCCGCACGTCGTCCGGACGCTGATCGGCCAGGACGAACGCTGGGTGATGCTGATTTCGGCGTTGCTCGGGCCGGTGCTGCTGCTCGGCTGCGACGTCCTCGGCCGTCTGCTCGGCTCACCGGGCGAGATCCAGGTCGGCGTGATGACCGACGTCGTTGGCGGGATCGCGTTCGTGATCGTGGCCCGGCGACTGAAGGCGGTGCGCCGATGACCGCGTTCGTCCGTCGTGAGTCCGGTTTGGACAGACGATCACTGGTCGTCGTCGCCGCGTTGGCCTTGGTGACGCTGACACTCGTCGTGCTTTCGGTCGGCACGGGCGACTACGAGATGAGTCCCGGCGAAGTGCTCGCCACCCTGGGCGGTCAAGGGACGAAGGCGCAGTACCTGGTCGTCATGGGGCGGCTTCCGCGCGTGCTGGTCGCGATCCTCGTCGGGGCCGCACTGGCGCTCGCGGGGGCGGTCTTCCAGACGATCACCCGGAACCCGCTCGGCAGCCCGGACATCATCGGCTTCACCACCGGTTCGGCGACCGGCGGCATCGTGACCCTGCTGTTCCTCGGCTCCGGCCCGGGGCTCGTGTCGCTCGGCGCGCTGGCGGGCGGGCTGCTGACCGCGCTGGTCGTGATGGCGTTGTGCGCGCCGCACGGCCTGCTGAGTTCACGGCTGGTGCTGATCGGGATCGCGGTCAGCGCGGTGCTGGTCGGCGTGAACTCGTATCTGCTGGTGAAGGCGAACCTCGAAGCCGCCGCGCAGGCCGTCGGCTGGCTGGTCGGTGACCTTTCCGGCCGCGACTGGGGCTACTTCGTGCCGCTGGCGGTCGCGGTGGCGGTGCTCGCCCCGGTCGTGTTCGTGAACGGCCGCGCGCTGCGCATGCTGGAAATGGGCGATGACACCGCCACGGGCATCGGCGTCGACGTCCATCGAGTTCGGTTGACGCTGATACTGGCCGCGGTCGCGCTGGCCGCCGCCGCCACCGCCGCGACCGGGCCGCTGCCGTTCATCGCCCTCGCCGCGCCCCAGCTCGCGCGCCGGATGACGCGTCTGCCGGGGCCCAACCTGGCGGCTTCGGCCTTCGTCGGGGCGGCCCTGGTCGTCGCGGCGGACTACCTCGGCCAGCGTCTGCTGGAGTCTTCACTGCTGCCCGCGGGCGTCGTCGCGGCGGCCCTCGGCGGCGCGTACCTGCTGTGGCTGCTGCTTCGACGACGCGCCTAGGTCAGCCGGGTCAGCTGCACCGAGACGTCCAAAGTGGACTGACCGCCACCGGTGAAGATGCCCTTGAGCGGCGGCACGTCGGCATAGTCCCGGCCGTACGCGACCCAGACGTGCCGCGGTCCGACCGGGATCGCGTTCGTCGGGTCGTAGGCCCACCAGCCGCCGGTCCAGACGTCGACCCAGGCATGGCTCTCGCCTTCGACCGTCTCGCCGAGCTTCGCCTCCGGTTTCGTGTGGAGGTAGCCGGAGACGTAGCGCGCGGGGACGCCGATCGCGCGCAGCATCACCAGCGTGACATGCGCGAAGTCCTGGCAGACCCCTTCGCGCGCACGCCACGCGTCGGTCGCCGTGCTGTGCACGCCGGTCGTCCCCGGCTGGTACTTGAGCTGCTGGTTGACCCATTCGCAGATCGCGAGCACGGCCTCCGCCGGGTCGAGCCCCTTCCGCAGTTCGCGCGCGACCTTCGACAGCTCCGGGTCGCGGGGCGTGTACGCGGTCGGCGTCAGGTACTCGGTGCGGTGGTCGACCACGGTGTCGCCGCGCAGGTCTTTCCACGTGGCCGAACGGACCGGCTCGCCCTCGTCGGCGGTCTCGACCACCGACGTCGCGAGCACGGTGAACTCGGTGTGCGGCGCGTGAAGGTCGAACGAGGTCACGACGGTGCCCCAGTAATCCGTGTACCGATAGGCACGGGTCGCCGGCGTCGTTTCGACCCGGTTCACGACCGTGGTCTGCCGCCGGTCGGAGCGCGGGGTCAGCCGCGCCTCGTTGTACGACTGCGTGGCCGGCGTCGCGTACCGGTATCCGGTCCGGTGGGCCACCCGAAGCTGCCAGGTCACAGCGAAACCTCCGCACCGCTCCAGGCCACCCAAGGCGACGAATGGAAGTACTGCACCGAAACCGCGTCGCCGATGTCCTTGATCGAGGTCTGCAGGGCACCGAGGCGTTTCGGCAGGTCCTCCAGCAGATCCGACGGCCGCAGGAACTCCAGCTCGCTGCGCGCGCGGCCCAGCTGCCGCAGCGCCTCGGACTTCTCGTTGGCACGCGAGTTGACGCCGGGGTCCAGCCGCTCCAGGCATTCCTCGGCCTGCCGCAACGCGTGGAACACCGAACGTGGGAAGAGCGTGTCCCGCAACAGGAATTGCACGACGCGGCCGGCGTCGAGCGCGCCGCGATAGGTGCGCAGGTAGGTGTCCTGCGCGCCCGCCGAACGGAGCACGGTGATCCAGCCGGGTGACGACGCGCTGTCCTGGACTCGCGAGAGCAGCAGCCGCACCACCATGTCCGCGCGTTCGACCGAGCGGCCGAGCACCATGAACAGCCAGCCGTCGTCGCGGCTCATCGTCGAATCGGCGAGTCCGGCGAACATCGCCGCGCGCTCTTCCACGAAGGAGAGGAACGCGTGCGGCCCGGCGCGGCGCGCGTACCGCTGCCTGTCCGGCACCGCGTTCCACGTCGCGTTCAGGCATTCCCACAGCTCGGTCGAAACGACTTCACGCGCGCCGCGCGTGTTCTCGCGGGCCGAGTTGATCGAGCCGACGATCGACGCGGGATTGTCCTTGGCGTAGGCGACCAGTTCGGTCAGCTTCCACACGTCGAGGGTGTCCATACCCTCGGGTGTGATGCCGAGGACGGCGAGCAGCTGACGGCTCGCGTGGTCCGGGTCGACGCTCGCGTCTTCGAGCAGCTGATGCACGGAGACGTTGAGAATCCGGGAGGTGTCATCGGCGCGTTCGACGTACCGGCCGATCCAGTACAGCGATTCCGCGTTGCGGGCGAGCACATCAACCTCCCTTATGCCTGTTGCTGCTGCTGTTGCTGGGTGGTGGTCAGCTCCGGTCCCTGCTCGGCGACCAGGCCGTCCACTTGGGACAGTGCGCCGAGCGCGGGCCGTTCCAGCTCGCGCTCCGCCGTCGAAGACCGCGGTGCCAGCACCCAGGTGTCCTTGGAGCCGCCGCCCTGCGACGAGTTGACCACCAGGCTGCCCTCCGGGAGCGCGACCCGGGTCAGCCCGCCCGGCAGGACGAAGATCTCCTTGCCGTCGTTGACCGCGAACGGCCGGAGATCGACGTGGCGCGGCGCCAGCCTGTCGTCCACTTTGGACGGCACCGTGGACAGCTGGACCACCGGCTGCGCGATCCAGCCGCGTTTGTGCGCCCGGACCTTCCGTTTCAGCGCGGTCAGCTCGGCCTGCGTCGCCTCCGGGCCGAACACGATGCCGTACCCGCCCGAACCCTCGACCGGTTTGATCACCAGCTCGTCCATATGCTGCATGACGTGGTCGAACTCGTCCGGCAGCCAGCACCGGAAGGTGTCCACGTTGGGCAGCAGCGGCTTCTCGTTGAGGTAGTACTTCACCATCTCGGGCACGTAGGTGTAGACGAGCTTGTCGTCACCGACGCCGTTGCCGACCGCGTTCGCGATCACCACGTTGCCCGCGCGGGCCGCGTTGAGGATCCCGGCCACGCCGAGCACGGAATCCGGCCGGTAGTGCACCGGATCGAGGAACTCGTCGTCGATCCGCCGGTAGATGACGTCGACCTGCCGCTCGCCCTCGGTGGTGCGCAGGTAGACGACGTTGTCCCGGCAGAACATGTCGCGGCCCTCGACCAGCTCGACCCCCATGAGCCGGGCCAGCAGCGAATGCTCGAAGTACGCGGAGTTGTGCACGCCGGGCGTGAGGACGACGACCATCGGATCGGCGACGTTCGCCGCGGCCGCCGCCCGCAGCGCGCGCAGCAGATGCGAGGCGTAATCGCCGACCGGGCGCACCCGGTGCTGGGCGAACAGGTCCGGGAACACGCGCGCCATCGTGCGGCGGTTCTCCATCACGTACGACACCCCGGACGGGTTGCGGAGGTTGTCCTCCAGTACCCGGAAGGTGCCCTCCTCGTCGCGCACCAGGTCCACACCGGACACATGGATGCGGACGCCGTTGGGCGGGTTGATCCCGAACGCCTCGCGCTGGAAGTGCTCGCACGAGGTGATCAGCCGTCGCGGGAGCACGCCGTCACGCAGGATCTGGCGGTCGCCGTACACGTCGGCGAGGAAGGCTTCGAGCGCACGGACACGTTGTGCCACACCGCGTTCGAGTTTGCTCCATTCGGCGGTGGTGATCACGCGCGGCACCAGGTCGAGCGGGAACGGGCGTTCCTGGCCGGACAGCGAGAACGTGATGCCCTGGTCGACCATGGCCCGGTCGATCGCCGCCGACCGGGACGAAAGGTCCGCCGACGTCAGCGCGGAGATCGATTCGTACAGCGCGCGGTACGGCTGGCGGACCGTGCCGTCGGCGGTGAACATCTCGTCGTACGCGCCCGCGTGCGGCCGGGACGGCGAAAGATAGCCGTCGAACTGCGCCCCGGGCTTCGCCGCGCGCCGAGCCGACGTCGTCGTCCGCGGGCGGCGACCCGCGGGTGGGAGGCGCGGCGCCGAGTTGTTGTTCATGGGGGTCATCGTGACCCATGTACCCCGTTCGGCGCGAGATGCCCGGGTTGGCTTGTTGGAATGATCAGCCTGATGCTAGCCTCGCCGGGCGTATTCAAACCTGACTGGGGAAGGTTGGATTCTGTTCGGCGTTTCGCCATGCGTATAACTCGCACATTACCTGCTGGATAAGCAGGCTCTGAATTTTACATGCAATTTTCAAGGGGAATTGTGAAGAATCTTGTGAAGACGTTCATCGTGGCCGGTGCCGCAGTGGCGGCGTTGGCTGTTCCGGGTGTCGCGATGGCAGCTCAGGACGGCGCCGCGGCGCCGTCGACCAGTGTCGGCGTAGCGGATGTCACGAGTCGTTGGTGCGGTCACAACTACGATAGCTGTGTCAGTGAGCGGAGCAACTTCGCCCGTTATTACAACGTCGGGCCGCTCGAGTACTTTCCTGTTGATCCCAGTTGTGCGGGTATCTGCTACAACGGCTACAGGTTCCAATATTGGCCCAAGTAGATAGGGCGGCGGTGGGGCGCTTCGGCGCCCCACCGTGTTTCACGTGCCGGGCCAGTTGAACCTCTGTCGGGACCCACCGGGACCACGGTCGGCTCGATCCCGTTGTCGGGACGATCTTCGCTAGAAACAGCGCTGTAACGTCTCGGTGCTGTGCTTGCCGCCGGATGAGTGGCACTATGCATGCTCTCGACACATGGGAACTACAAGGAGTGACGACGTGGCTCGATTCAAAGCGCTCGCCCTGATCCCGGCGCTCGCCCTGGCCGCGGGTGCGCTGTCCGCGTGCGGCGAGGAAGGCGGAACCGCGGCCGGCGGCGTCCAGCTCGTCGCGTCCGGCAAGGTCACCACCTGCACGCACCTGCCCTACCAGCCCTTCCAGGTCAAGCAGGGCGACAAGATCGTCGGCTTCGACGTCGACCTGGTCGACCTGGTCGGCAAGAAGCTGGGTGTCGAGCAGAGCATCGTCGACATCGCCTTCGAGACCATCGAGTCCGGCGAAGCGATGAACACCGGACAGTGCGACCTCGCCGCTGCGGGCATGACGATCACCGACAAGCGCAAGGAGAAGTTCGACTTCTCCGACCCGTACTTCGAGGCGACCCAGGCGCTGCTGGTCAAGACCGGTTCGCCGATCAAGGACCTCTCCAACGTCGCGGGCAAGAAGATCGGTGTCCAGTCGGCCACCACCGGCGCCGACTACGCCAAGGAGAAGGCGAAGGGCGCCGAGATCGTCACCTTCGACGACCTCGCGCTGCTGGAGCAGGCCGTCAAGAACGGCACGGTCGACGCGGGCGTCAACGACAACGGCGTGCTCTACGACTTCGCCAAGACGAACCCGGACACGACGGTCGTCACCGAGTTCAAGACGAACGAGTTCTACGGCATCGGCGTGAAGAAGGGCAACAGCGCCCTCCTCGGCAAGATCAACGAGGTGCTCAAGGCGTCCGCGGCGGACGGCTCCTACGCGCAGATCTACCAGAAGTGGTTCGGCAAGGCGCCGACCTGGCAGCCGGGCAGCCCGGCCGCCGGTTGATAATCAGCTCTCCTGTGGCCGGTGCCAGTGCACCGGCCACAGGCTTGTCGCCACCTGTTTGAGGAGAGAAATGGCTTTGAGCCGCCGCCAGCGCCGTTCGGCCTTCCGGACCGGGCAGTACGTCCTGCTGCTGGTGATCGTCATCGTGCTCGCGCTGCTGGCCGACTGGAGCAGGATCGGCAAGGCGTTCTTCGATCTCGAAGTCGCCGCCAAGCAGTTCCCGGATGTCATCACCGTCGCACTGAAGAACACCATCGTCTTCACCGCGCTGGGCTTCGCGCTCGGCCTCGGGATGGGCCTGCTGCTCGCCCTGATGAGACTTTCCTCGGTCGGCCCGTACCGCTGGTTCGCGCGCGGGTACATCGAGTTCTTCCGCGGCCTGCCCGCGCTGCTGATCTTCCTCGCCGTCGGCATCGGCGTGCCGACCGCGTTCGACACGACCCTGCCGCGCAACGTCGCGATCATGCTGGCGCTGGGCATCGTGTCGTCGGCCTACATGGCGGAGACCATCCGTGCCGGTATCCAGGCGGTGCCGCGCGGGCAGGTCGAGGCCGCGCGTTCGCTCGGCATGTCGCCAGCGCGCACGATGATCACCGTCGTGATCCCGCAGGCGTTCCGGATCATCCTGCCGCCGCTGGCCAACGAACTGATCATGCTGACGAAGGACTCTTCGCTGGCGTTCCTGCTCGGCACCACGCCGGCGCAGCAGGAACTCGCGCAGTTCAGCCGTCAGGCGCTGCTGGAGGCCAAGGGCCTGACACCGATCGTCGTCGCCGGTCTGTGCTACCTGGTCATCACCATTCCGCTGTCGATCCTGCAGCAGCGGCTAGAGAAGAAATACGGAGCCGGAGTGCCCGGCGGAGGAACGGTATGAGCACCCAGACGATCGTCGAGGTTTCGGGACTGCACAAGGCGTTCGGCGAGCTCGAGGTGCTCAAGGGCATCGACCTGGAGGTCCAGCGCGGCCAGGTCGTCTGCATCATCGGCCCGTCGGGTTCGGGCAAGTCGACGCTCCTGCGCTGCGTCAACCTCCTTGAGGAACCGCAGCAGGGCAAGATCGTGGTCAACGGGAGCGAGATCACCGATCCGGACGTCGACATCGACGGCGCCCGCACGAAGATCGGCATGGTCTTCCAGTCGTTCAACCTCTTCTCGCACCTGAGCGTGCTCGACAACCTCACCGTCGCGCAGCGCAAGGTGTTGAAGCGCGGCAAGGAAGAGGCGGAGCGCATCGCGCGGGAAAACCTCGCGAAGGTCGGCTTGGCGGAGAAGGAATCTTCGCTGCCGACGCAGCTTTCCGGCGGGCAGCAGCAGCGCGTCGCGATCGCCAGGGCGCTTTCGATGGATCCCGACGTCATGCTGTTCGACGAGCCGACGTCCGCGCTGGACCCCGAACTGGTCGGCGACGTCCTCGCGGTCATGCGGCAACTCGCGCAAGAGGGCATGACGATGCTCGTCGTCACGCACGAGATGCAGTTCGCCCGCGAGGTGGCCGACACCGTGCTGTTCATGGACGGCGGCGTCGTCGTCGAGCAGGGCGCGCCGGACCAGGTGATCGGGGACCCGCAGGAGGAGCGCACGAAGACGTTCCTCTCGCGGGTCCTGAACCCGAACCACCAGGGCTAACGCCCGCGAAGCTGCGCCTCCAGCTGGACGACCTTCGCGACGATTTCGTGCGGCCCGGCGCCCATGAGGCTCACCCAGCCCTTGGCGTCCGGGCCGAACACGACGCGGCCGTATTCGGTGTCCATCCAGCCCGGCGGCCTTTCGACGCGTTTCCGGTTGCCGCCACCGTCACGGATGGCGACGTAAAGCCTGCCGAAGAAGGTGTGCGGCGACCGGATCCACTGGAGGATCTTCTTGGCGTCGCGGATGCTCGGGCCGCTGCCGGTGAGCATTTCGCCCTTCATCAGGACCTGAAGATCGGCTTCCGAACAGTTCAAGGACGGTGTGCGCGCGGCGGGAGCCTCGGGGAGCAGACCGGTGAATTCCTGCGCCAGCGTGTCCGGCCGCGTCGGCGTCAGGTAGACGATCTTGTCGACCAAAACGACGTTGACCGCTTCCCGGCCACTGCCCGCGGCGCGAACGGTCCGTTCACGCCCCTCGGACTTCACCCACGAGTAGTACTCCACCGCCGGACGCTGCAGGAAACGCAGTGTGTCGAGGAATTCGTCGTCGATCCGGCCACGAGTGAGCAGGCCTTGTCTGTCCAATTCGGACTGCGCGGTCGCGGCGAGCTCACGGCGTTCCTCGGGCAGGTACCACTGCGCGCCACGGACGAGCGTCGGATGGATGTCGCCGAGATTGTGTTGGTCCAGCAGGGTTTCGTAGGTCTGGAGCGTCAGCTCGACGGGCTTCTGCAGCACGTTACGCGCCGATCACCGGCGGGACCGGCTTGTCACCGTCGTAGCCGCCGAAGAGGGAGTCGCCGTCCTCTTCCTGCAGCGTGATCTTGCGCTGGTGCTCCTCGTCCTCGCCACCCTTGCCCTTGCCGGCGCCGCCGCCCATCCCGCCGCCGCCCATCCCGGGCGCGCCGGGACGTCCCGCCGCCGCGGGGCCTCCCGCCGGGGTTCCGCGCATCGCACCTTCACCGGGCATGGCGGCGCCGACGCCGCGACCGGGCCCCATGCTCCCCGGCCCGCCCGCCGACCCACCTGGCCCGAAACCGCCGGGCCCGAAGCCGCCACTGAATCCGCCCGATCCCGGTCCGAATCCGTTGCCGCCACCGGGTCCGCCGGTGCCCGGCCCGAAGCCGGGTTGGCGATAGTCGACTGGCCTCGCTTGTATCCGGTCGTCCGTCCGGGAAAGTTTGGTCCGATCGTCCGGCTGCTGCGAAGGCAGTGGCCGCGGCATCTGCGGAACCCTCGGCGCCGGCGGAACCTGCGGCGGCCTCGGCGCCTGATACCCCTCGGCCCCCGGAGGCGCGCTGTACGAACTCGGCCCGCCGGTGTACCCACCGGGACCACTGTGCCGCCCGGAATCACCGGGCCCGCCGCTGAACCCGCTGACCTTGGTCTGACCGGGATCGATCGGATCCGGCGTGATCGGCCCCGACGAAACGTTCGGATCGTGCGCGGCCGGGTAAGCCGGCGCGAGCGACTGCTGCCGCGGCTGGGTGCTCTGGTAGTACGGCTCGTAGATCTCGACGTTGTGCTTGGTGTCCGCGTCGAACTTCGCCGCCGCGATCTCGTCGTCACTCGCGCCGATGGACAGGACGTCCTCGGGCCCGCTGTCCCCCGCGCGCTCCTTCTCGACCGGGCGCACATTGCCGCGCGTGTAATGGAAAGAGGCGTTCTGGTCGAACATCGACTGACGGGCGCGGTCCATGTTCTCGCCCGCGAGCTTGGAGGTCGCGATGAGCGGGGCGAGGCCCGCTGTTCCGCTGTCGGCGGCTTTGCCCTTCCAGAAGGAACTCAGCGCGGTTTGACTGTCGCCCATGGCCTTGCTGATGTCTTCGTGAATGACCATCAGCTTGTGCGATGACACCTGAGCCTTGTCGAGGGTTTCGGTTGTCGCCGGATTGGTGTTGAGCTTGGTGAAGATCTCCCAGCCGCTGTAGGTCATGGCCTATGCCCTTTTGAGGTTCTTGATCGCAGCGGCGGCCACCTTGGCTGCCAGGCCGCAGGGGTCTGAATAGGACGGGTGCTCGCTGGAAAGTCGCGGGATCACGTTGTAGATGAGGTCGTCCCGGATACCGACGGCGAGAGTGCAGTTCCCCTTGCCTTCTCCTCCGTTGGCGTATACGACCGCGGGGTATCCGTTTACGGGATCCACTGGCTTAAAGGTCGTAAGGCTTCCAGAAGCGTGCTGCGCGTAGAGCGCGCCTAGTCCACCTTTGTTGCCCGTGACAAGGCCTGCATTGACCGTAGTCGGGCTCACTTCGAAGATCCAGGTACAAGCCTTGCCCGCGGTCATGTCTTCGGCACGGGTCCGCTTGACCTTTCCGGCGATGGTTTCGATCTCGGCGGCGGGAATGGCTGCGCACGGGTCTGATTCGACCGCCGAGGTGTTCGCGATCGGATCTGTCACGGCAGGGGCTCCGGCAGACGGGAGCCCGGTCGACGACGGCGCGCCGGTCGCGGGCGGAGTGTCGGGCTTCTTGGCGCTGCAACCTCCGAACAATGCGACCGATGCCAGTGTTGCCAAGGTCAGGAAGGTGGCGGTGGGTCGCATCAGGCGGTCTTTCCAATCTGACGGAGGGCGTCGAGGGCAGCCTGGTCTTGATTTTGGTAGGCGGTGCGGATCTGCTTCAAGGTTCCGAGGTAGGACTCGGTGTAAGCACGTGCGCCTTGCAGGAAGGCCTGGTACTGCGCGCCGGATGCGTTCGCGGCGGCGGCATAGCCTTCGCTACCGACTTCGCTACCTGGAGGTTGAATCAGCGTCAGCCAGGTCGCGTGGTCTTGAGCTCGGCTGAAGTCGTTCTCGATGCACTCTTCGAGGGACTTGATCACCTGGTCCATAGCCGCTGGATCGAACTCCCAGCCACCGTTCGCCGAAGCCGCCGCGAAGTCGGCCTTTGCCTGGCCGCTACCCAGTTCGGTGTAGTTCGGCGGCGGACCAGGCGGTGGCGGTGCCGCGGCGGCGCCCTGGATCAACCCCGAGCCCGGTGGTGGGGCCTGCGGCGGTGTCGTGTTGAGCTGGTTGTAGACCCCCTGAGGGCCGCTTCCCGGTCCTGTCATTTCGTGCCTCCCCGCACGGGCCGCGTTGGGGTGCGACCTACCCGTAGTTCACGTCTGACTCCAACCGGTGACGATAGCAGCAGGTAAACCGCCGAACAGCCCCTTCGCGAAAGATCACCAACGAAAGTCGGCTATCGGGTCTGGTATGTCCAGATCGATGGTTTCACCTGCTCGGGAGTTCCCCTGACTCCGGTGGGTGACCGGAGCAGCGAACCGCCGCCCCGGCGCAGAATCCGGCCAAGATCACCGCCGCGGAAGCAAACGGCCTGTTCCGGCGCCCGAGGCGGCCGTTCTGCCGTCGCGATTCCGTGGCAGGTTCCGGTCTACTGTCCTGGGCCACTTGCGAATCCCGTGCGTGATCGGCTTCGCTGGTGGCCGAGGAACGACGGGGGAGGGAAGCGAAACGATGCCGGGTTTTCGGCGCAACAACGGGCCGCGCGACCCGGGGGAAGGTGACCAGAACGGCGACACGTCCCTGCCGCCGCTCGACCCGTTCGACCCGAACCCCGACAAGCGGTACGAGGTACCGGCGTCCGAGCTGATGAAGCCGGGGACGACGGGGCTGCTCCGATGGCGCCGTCAGGCGACCAACGCGCCGATCGTGCAGGTCGAGGACGCGTACATCACCGGGACACTCGATCTGCGCGCCGCCGACATCAAGTATCTGTTCCGCTTCGAGCGATGCCGGTTCGAGCATCCGCCGGACGTCCGCGAGGCGCATCTGCTCGGGCTCGTGTTCCGCAAGTGCTGGCTGCCCGGGCTCAAGGCGCGCAACCTCCGCACCCGCAACGACGTCCGCCTCATCCGCAGTGTCGTGCACGTCGACGCCGAGCACGAGATCGAGGAGACGACGGTCCAGCGCGGCGACGATCGCGAGCGCGGGATGCCGAACGCGGCGGTCAACCTCACCGACGCGGTCATCGAGGGTTCGGTCGTGCTGACCCGCACGGTGATCACCCATCCGCGAGGCAAGGCGATCCAGGCCGACCGGGTCAACATCGTCGGCGCGCTGCTGGCGTATCGGTTGGTGGCCAACGGAGAAGTGCGCATCCCGGGTATGCGGGCCGGCGGTAACGTCAACTTCTCCGGCGCGACACTGAACAACCGGGACGGCTTCGCGCTCAACGGCAACGGCATCCACATCGGCGGCAGCCTGTTGTGCGAGGTGGACAACTATGGGCCAGCCGCGCAGCGGAAACGCTTCTCCGCCAGTGGGATCATGTTCCTGCCGAGCGCCACTGTGGACAGTGACATCATCTTCCGTGAGGCCAAGCTCTCGGTGAACCAGTCCGGGCCGATCGTCGTCGACGCGTGGAAGTCGAACGATCCGTACATCGATCCGCGGCCGGCGTTGGTCGCGGATCGCTCGACGGTCAACGGAAACTTCGAGCTGAGCGACGGCATGCAGGCCACCGGGACGCTGCGGATGGTCAACGCCCGCATCGGCGGTTCGCTGCGGTTGGCTGGCGCCGAGGTCCAGGTCGTCCGCGGGCAGAGCATTCCCTATTACGACCGCGCGATCCATCTCGACGGGACCACCATCGGCGGTGATCTCGAGGCGACGAGCCTGCGGGTGCCGTCCGGGCAGCTGCGCATGGCCGACATCACCGTCGGTGGCAACGTGCTGGCGTGGAACTCGATGTTCCTGCACCCACGTCGCGACGTCTTTTCCGCGCGGCGCGCGAAGATCGCGGGCAACTTCCAGCTCACGGACGCGACCGTCCAGGGCACCTTGCGGCTGCAGGGCGCCGAGATCGGCGGCAGCGTGAACCTCTTCGGCACGAGCCTGACCGAGCCCGGCGCGCGCACGCGGACCAGCTACTCGCTGGACGTCCGCACCGCGCGGATCGGCCGGGATCTGATCCTCACCGAGAACAAGGAACGCCCGTTCGTCGCGCAAGGCGGGGTCAACCTCGACGGCGCACAGGTCGCACGCCGCGTCGACTTCCGCGGTGCGCGGCTCGGTTCCCTGCCGCAGCACGGGATCGCGCTCGACGGCAGTGACGTGTCGGCCGACGAATTCCTGCTCACGCCCGCCGTTCCACCGGACGGCCGGATCGTGCTGCGCCGCGCGCATTGCGGGACGCTGGGCGACAACGAGGCGTTCTGGGCGTCGGCGACGGGGATCGAGCTGGAAGATTTCCGTTACGACGCACTACAAGAGGACATCGCCCTCGACGACGACCGGGCGATCGACCATCGGATCGTGTTGCTGCGCAAGGCGATGGACGGTTACCGCCCTGGCCCCTACGACCAGCTGGCGGCGACGCTGCGCGCGTCCGGTAATGAAGAGCACGCCTCCACGGTGCTGCTGAAGAAGCAGCAGTTCCGGTATGAGGCGCTTGCGAAGGGCTTCAAGTTCTTCGGGCCCGGCGTGCACGTGTGGAGCTGGTTGCAGCGATCGATGGTCGGCTACGGCTTCCGCCCGGTGCGTGCGCTCGGCTGGCTGCTGACGCTGCTCGTGCTGGGCAGTCTGTGGTTCGGGTTCGGGGTCGACGACTGCGTCACCAAGCCCAATCTCACGGTGAGCGGGCCGCGTTGCCTGGTCAATCAGGACGACACCGGGCTGCAGTGGAACCCGGTGCTGTACACGATCGACCTGCTGGTCCCGATCGTCGACTTCGGCAACAAGTCGCGCTGGTACATGCACGGCATGGACAACTGGGTCGCGGCCGGGTTCACCGCGTCGGGCTGGGTGCTGGCGACGACGGTCGCGGCCGGGATCAGTCGCATGCTCCGCCGCGACAACTGAGGGTACTTCACATACCATCAGTACGGAGGTATGTCATGACGGAGCCCAGCGCCACCGGCAAGATCGCGATCGCAGCCCCGCCCGAGAAGGTGTATTCCCTGGTCAGTGACCCGGGTGCGCTCGCGGGCATGGCCGAGGAATACGAGGGACACCGCTGGGTCGGTGCCGCGGGTGCAGCCGTCGGCGCCAAGTTTCGCGGCCGAAATCGCCGCGGGTTCCGTCGCTGGAGCACACTTTCGACGATCACGGACGCCGACGAGGGCAAGCGGTTCGCGTTCGAGGTGACCACTGTCGCCGGCCTTCCCGTCTCGCGCTGGCAGTACGACATCGAGGCCTCGGGCGACGGTTGCGTGGCCGTCGAGAGCACGTGGGACCGGCGGCCGGGGTGGCTGCGCGGGCCGACGTCGCTGTTCACCGGGGTCTGGAAGCGGGACGACGCCAACCGGGCGAACATCGCCGCGACGCTGGCCCGGCTGAAGGCTGCCGCCGAGTCCTGACCCCATACCACGGCGGGCCCCGGATCACCGAAAAGAGCAAGGGACCTTTGCTACCACCTGGGGCACATTTGGTGACGGTCCAGGTGCAACGCGCCCACATGTAGTAGCCGGGCCGCGCGAACTCAAGGCATGAACGGACCGTTCATCGACCCTTGCCGCGGTCCCGAGATCGCGCCGCGTGCGGTCCAGCCGACGCACGGCAGGGCTCATGCCCCCAATGCCACATTGGGGGCAGCGAAGCACCGCGGTGAACGCCCAAGCGCCGCTCACTCCACGAACCGCGACCAGAACTCGACGTGCCGCGGCCCGCCGGCCGGCGGCGGGCCCAGCGGCTGGCCACAGAAGTCGTGCTGCAGGTATCCCCGCAGGTCGTAGCCGTAATAGACGATGTCGGTCTGATACACCGACAGCACCGGATATCCCGTGCTCCCGGCGATCCCCGGCAGATATCGGTGCCCGCAGACGGGCACCAGCTGCGGGGCGAGCGCAAGCTGCGATCGGGCCCGCGAAAGCGCGTCGGCGAGGTCGATCGGGCGCATGCCCCAGTCCGGCAGCCAGAAGCCGTTGTGTTCGACGTCGTAAAGCACCCCGTCGACCGGCCAGTCCAGGCGTTTTCGCAGCTGGTCGGGGTTGCCGCAGCGCCAGTCCGGCCAGCGGTCGCCGATCGGCACCCCGGCGGACAGGAACGTCCGGTGGTCGGCGGCGAACCGGAAGCCGAAGCGGGCTTCGACGTCGTCGAGCTCGGCCTCGCTCAACCCGGGACGCACGGGTTCGGCCAAGCTCGCCTGGAGGTCGTGTGCCTCCTCGATGGTGAAGGCGTGCTCAACAGTGGACATGTGTTCGAGCCTAAATTGCGCAACGCGAAGACGCCTTCCCTTTTAACACCCCTCCCTCATCACCCACATGGGCCTCCTCCCGAGGGGTGAGCTCGCCCTCTCAACGCCTGGACCTCGGAACAGCACGCCCGCGCGTGTAGTTCACTCATGTCGTGACTTCCCCACGAACGCAGTCCCGTGTGCGCGCGCCAGAGCTCGCCGGTGACGGGTGGCTCAACACCGGCGGCGAGCGGATCACGCTCGCCGGGCTGCGCGGCCGCGTCGTCCTGCTGGACTTCTGGACCAGTGGCTGCATCAACTGCCTGCACGTGCTGGACGAGCTGCGCCCGCTGGAGGCCGAGTTCGCCGACGTCCTGGTGACCATCGGCGTGCATTCGCCCAAGTTCCTGCACGAGGGCGAGGCGGCCGCGATCGAGGCCGCCGTGCGCCGGTACGAGGTGCATCACCCGGTCCTCAACGACCCGAAGATGACCACCTGGTCCCAATACGCGGTCAAGGCGTGGCCGACGCTCGTCGTCGTCGACCCCGAGGGTTACGTCGTCCACGTCGCCGCCGGCGAGGGGCACGCCGAGGCGCTGCGCCGGGTGATCGCCGATCTCGTCGCGACCCACGAGGCCAAGGGCACGCTGCGCCGCGGCGGCAGCCCGTACGTCCCGGCCGAGGAGCAGCGCACCGAGCTGCGGTTCCCGAGCAAGGCCGTCACCACCGCCGAAGGCCGCATCCTGGTCGCCGACACCGGCAACCACTCCATCGTCGAGTTCGCGTCCGACGGCGAGACGATCATCCGCCGGTTCGGCAGCGGTGCGCGCGGCGCGCAGGACGGGCCCTTCGACCTGGCGAGCTTCACCGAGCCGTCCGGGATCACCCTGTTGCCGTACGAGGTCGCCGAGCGCGCGGGCTATCACGCCGTCGTCGCCGACACGGCCGGGCACCGGCTGCGCGGGATCGACCTGATCACCGGCGAGGTCTCCACGGTCGCCGGCACCGGCCGCCAGTGGCGCGACGGCGTCGACACCGGCAAGGCGCTCGACATCGACCTCACGAGCCCCTGGGACGTCGCCTGGTGGGGTCCTGCGGGCGGCGTCGTGGTCGCCATGGCGGGCAACCACACGCTGAGCGTGTTCGAGCCGGTCTCGGGCACCATCCGCCGCTTCGCAGGAACGACCGTCGAAGGCCTGCGTGACGGCGACGTCCACGAGGCGTTCTTCGCGCAGACGTCCGGCCTGACGCCCGACGGGCAGAAGCTGTGGCTCGCGGACGCGGAGACGTCGGCGTTGCGCTGGATCCAGCCCGAGGGCGAGACGTTCACCGTGCACACCGCGGTCGGCGTCGACCTGTTCTCCTTCGGCCACGTCGACGGACCGGCCGACAAGGCGCTGCTGCAGCATCCGCTCGGCCTCGCCGTGCTGCCCGGCGACACCGTCGCGATCGCCGACACCTACAACGGCGCCATCCGTCGCTACGACCCGCTCACCCGCCAGGTGACCACGCTCGCGACCGGGCTCGCGGAGCCGTCCGGTCTGCTGGTGCACGACGGCGAACTGCTGGTCGTCGAGTCGGCGGGCGGCCGGATCGGGCCGGTGCCGCTCGGGGAGCAGGCCGTGGCCGGGGACGCGCACGCGGTCCGCCGTCCGCCGACCGTGCTGGCGCCGGGTGAGCTGGAGTTCTCCGTCGTCTTCACCCCGCCGCCCGGCGAGAAGCTGGACGACCGGTTCGGCCCGTCGACGCGGCTGGAGATCAGCGCGTCGCCGCCGGAACTGCTCGCCGACGGCGCCGGGGTGGGCACGGACCTGTTCCGCAAGCTCCGCTTCGCCGAAGGTGTCACCGGAGGGGTGCTGCAGGTCGTCGCGCAGGCCGCGAGCTGCGATGACGGCGGCGAGCATCCCGCCTGCCGCATCACCCGGCAGGACTGGGGTGTGCCGGTGCGGTTCGAAAACGGCGGAGAAAGCGTGCTGAGCCTGGTCATGGCGGGCGACCCGGGTAAGTAGAGTCGTACCTGTGTCAGAGCGGCCGAAACTCGAGATTCAGATGCTGCAGGACAGGGTGCTCGTGAAGCTGTCCCCCGAGGACGGGGAGCGCCGAAGTTCCGGCGGGATCGTCATCCCCGCCACCGCGCAGGTGGCGCGGCGGCTCGCGTGGGGTGATGTACTGGGCGTGGGCAACAGTGTGCGGAACGTCAAGACCGGCGACCGCGTGCTGTTCAACCCTGACGACCAGCACGAGGTCGAGATCCAGGGCGAGGGGCACCTGGTGATGCGGGAACGCGACATCCACGCGGTGGCGACCGAACGAACCGAACACGGCACGGGGTTGTACCTGTAACTCGAATAACTCGAGCCACGGGAGGGGTGGTGAGGGGCGGTGCGCGAGAACCATGACGAGCCGGGCGCCGACCCGTTCACCGAAGACCTCCTCTCTGCCCCTGAAACCGACGAGGGCCTGGTAGACGAGCTCTTCGAGGGCGACAGGGTGGTACATCCGCCGCCGACGCCCGCGTCGAAGTTCCGCAAGGGGCTCGGCAAGGCCCTCATGGTCACCGGCGTGCTCATGGGCCTGTTCGTGCTCCTGTACGCGGTCGATCTGATCGTCAGCGCCGGGGACGTCCCGCGCGGCGTCACGGTCGTGGGGATCGACGTCGGCGGTCTCACGCACAAAGAGGCCGAGTCGAAGCTTCGCCGTGAGCTGGAGCCGAGGTTGATCGAGCCGGTCCGGGTACGGGCGGGAGACGTCCGCACGGTGCTGTACCCGACGTCGTCCGGTCTCGGCCTGGACTGGCCGCAGACGCTGGGCCGCGCCGGTCATCAGCCGCTGAGCCCGTACACGCGGCTGATGTCGTTCTTCACCAGCCGCGAGGTCGGCGTCGTCACCTGGACAGACGCGCCGAAGCTCGAGAAGGCCGTCTCGGACCTCGCCGCAGCGAAGCTGAACCGCCCGCCGGTCGAAGGGAACATCACCTTCCAGCCGGTCGCGGGCACCGACGGCGGTGTCGTCCCGGCCGCGGTCGAACCGCGGAACGGGCAGACCCTCGCCGACGTCAAGGAAGCGGTCACCGCGGTCACCGACGGCTGGCTGAGCGACAACGGTGTCGAGCTGAAGGTGAACGTCGCGCCGGTGAAGGCGACTTCGCCGGGGGTGCACGCGGCGCTCGTCAAGATCGTCGTCCCGGCCGTCGCGAAACCGCTGGTCATCCGCGGCGAAGGCAAGGACGCGACGCTGAAACCGGACGCGATCGCGGGCTCCTTCCAGTTCGCCGCCCGCGACGACGGCAACCTCGAAGTGCGTATCGACCAGGGCAAACTGCGGGCGGTCGCGCAACCGCAGCTCAAGGAGACCGAGACCGACGGCGCGGACGCGCAGATCGTCTTCGTCGGCGACAGACCGGCGGTCCAGCCGTCGAAGGACGCGAGAAAGGTCAACTGGGACCTCACGTTCTCCTCGCTGACCTCAGCGCTCGCGAAGAGCGAAGAGCGGGAGCTGAAAGCGGTCTACGACGCCAGCAGCCCGGTCGTCAGCACCGAGGCGGCGAACGTCCTCGGCATCAACGAGGTCATCGGCGAGTTCACCACGTCGGGTTTGAGCGGGCCGGCGATGACGAACGTCCAGGCGCTGGCCGCCAGGGTCTCCGGCGCCATCGTGAAGCCGAACGAGCGGTTCAGCCTCGGCGCGCGGTCCGGGCCGAGGACGGCGGACGCGGGCTATGTGCCCGCGCCGGTGAACGAGGACGGCACCGGGCCGGTCGTGGTCGGCGGCGGTGTCTCACAGCTCGCGACGACGCTCTACAACGCCGCGTACCTGGCGGGTCTCGCCGATGGCGGTCATCTGGAGCACGACAACCATCTGGACCGTTATCCGGTCGCGCGCGACGCCAAGGCGATCAACACCGACGGATCGCCGGTCGATCTGCAGATCGTCAACGACGCCCCGACCGGGATCGCGATCCAGGTGATCCCCGCCAACGGCTCCGTGACGGTGCGGATCTGGGGTACGAAACGGTTTTCGGTGCAGAGCGTCGGCGGTGAGCGGCACTCCTACGTCCCGCAGCCGGTGCAGATGGGCTCGGGGCCCGGCTGCGTCCCGGATCCCGGAGCGGCCGGGTTCAGCACCTCGGACACCCGCGTGCTCGTCGACGTCGTCACCGGGACGGAGGTCCGCCGGGAGACCCGTAACGCGACCTACTCGCCGAGGACCGCGATCATCTGCGCCTGAGCATCACCGCAGCACCATGCAGCCCCGCGCTTCGAAGGCCGCGAGCCACGAAGGCTCGCGCAGTTCCTTGTTCCACCGCAGATCCAGTTTGTCCAATTTGGACAGCCGGGCGATGGATCCCGGCAGCGAGGTGAGCCGGTTCTCCCGCAGATCCAGCTGACGCAGTTCGCTCAGATCCCCGATGGAGGACGGCAAGGAGGTCAGCCGGTTCTTCCGCAGATGCAGTTCGCGTAACGCGGTGAGCGTCCCCATCGATTCCGGAATCTCGGTCAACCCGTTGCCGTACAAGCGGAATTCGCGTAACGAGGCCAGCCCGGACAGGTCTTCCGGCAGCGTGGGGATGCGATTGTCCGTGCACCCCAGGTACTTCAGCCGTCCGAGCGAACACAGCGCGGCGGGGAATTCGGTCAACCGGTTGTCACTCACGTAGAGGTATTCCGTCAGCCCGGAAAGCTCGCCGAGTTCGTCCGGCAGAGTGGACAGCGCGTTGTGCCCCAGATCCAGCGTGTGCAGATTCCGCAGGGCGCCGATCGAGGGTGAGACGGAGGTCAGCCGGTTGGTGGCCAGATTCAGCACGCGGAGTCCGGAAAGCGACCACAGCTCGTCGGGAACGGACGTCAGCCGGTTGTCGTACAGGTCCAGATACTCCAGCGTCGCCGGAAGGGAGATGCCGGACAGGGAGGTCAGCCCCTGGCCACCGAGTTCGAGCCGAGTGGTCACAGGGGCCGACCGTAGTCCTCGGTCAGGTCGCGGCGCGATGCCCGCCCTTGACCTTGGCGTAGATCGCGGCCGCGGCGATGACGCCGACGACGGCCGCGCCGACCTGGAAGGCGTGCCGGATCCAGTCGATGCCGGGGGTGTCACGGACCCCGAACACCCCGGCCAGCCAGTTGCCGATGAACGCGGCGATGATGCCGACCACGATCGTCAGCCACATCGGGATCTTCTGATCGCCGGACGCCAGCATCCGGCCGATGACGCCGAGGATCAGCCCGACCACGATCGTGGTGATGATGCCCCAAAGGCCACCCAACATGGTTCCTCCTTCGCTGGAGAATCGAGTTGGACCCACGGTGACACCGAAACCGGCTCGTCGCGCCTCAAGACCCCTTACCGGGTGACACCGCGACGTCCGTAGAGGTTCGCGGCCAGCGTGACCCCGATACCGGCGATGACGATCTGGGTGATGAGTTCGAGCCAGTCGAAGCCCTTCGTCTCCGCGTAGCCGAGCCCACGGGCGATCGCGGTGCCGATGAAGGCGGCGACGATACCGACGACGATGGTCAGCCAGATCGGGATGGCCTGCTTGCCGGGGGCGAAGAACCTGCCGAGCACCCCGAGGATCAGGCCGACCACGATCGCCGTGATGATGCCGGTGACTGTCATTGAGACTCCTTTGCCGAGGTCTCCGCCAACGGGCGGACTCAGCACGGAATGCCCTCGGAAAACCCCCTCGAAACCACGAAGAGCCCCCTCCGGAGCGGAGAGGGCTCTTCGTCACGAAACCGTTTAGAACGCGGCTTCGGAGATCTCCATGAGGCTGTTGTCCGCGGCCTCGACGATCGCGCGGCGCGACGTCAGCTCCGGCAGCACGCTCTTCGCGAAGAACGACGCCACGGCGAGCTTGCCCTCGTAGAACGGGACGTCCTTCGCCGACGCGCCCGAGTCGAGCTTGCCGATGGCGACCTCGGCGTGCTTGATGAGCTGCCAGCCGATGAGCAGGTCGCCGACCGACATCAGCAGGCGGACCGTGTGCTGGCCGACCTTGTTGATGTTCTGCGGGTCCTCCTGCGACGAGGTCAGGTAGCCGATCAGCGAGCCGAGCATGCCCTGGGTGTCCTCGAGCGCCTGCTTCAGCAGACCGCGCTCGTTCTTGAGCCGCCCGTTGCCGATCTCCGACTCGATGGTCTTCGTGATCTCCCCGGCGACGTAGGCAAGCGAAGCGCCCTTGTCGCGGACGATCTTGCGGAAGAAGAAGTCCAGCGACTGGATGGCCGTGGTGCCTTCGTACAGCGAGTCGATCTTCGCGTCACGGATGTACTGCTCGATCGGGTAGTCCTGCAGGAAGCCCGACCCGCCGAGGGTCTGCAGCGACTGCACGAGCTGCTCGGTCGCGCGCTCGGAGCCGACGCCCTTGACGATCGGCAGCAGCAGGTCGTTGACGCCGTGCGCGATCTTCTGCGAGGCCTCGTCGCCCTCGCCGGTCCACACCTGGTCCTGGAAGGTCGCGGTGTAGAGGTACACCGCGCGCAGGCCCTCGGCGTACGCCTTCTGCAGCATCAGCGAGCGGCGGACGTCCGGGTGGTGGGTGATGGTGACGCGCGGCGCCGCCTTGTTGAGCATGTTCGGCAGGTCCGAGCCCTGGACGCGCTCCTTGGCGTACTCGAGCGCGTTGAGGTAGCCGGTCGACAGCGTCGCGATGGCCTTCGTGCCGACCATCATGCGGGCGTACTCGATGACCTGGAACATCTGCGCGATGCCGTCGTGCACCTCGCCGAGCAGCCAGCCCTTGGCGGGGGTGCCGTGCTGGCCGAAGGTCAGCTCGCAGGTGGTGGAGGCCTTGATGCCCATCTTGTGCTCGACGTTGGTGACGAAGGCGCCGTTGCGCTCGCCCAGCTCACCGGTCTCGCCGTCGAAGTGGAACTTCGGCACGAGGAAGAGCGAAAGGCCCTTGGTGCCGGGCTTGGTCTCGATGCCGGGGCCCTCGGGGCGGGCCAGCACCAGGTGCATGATGTTCTCGACCATGTCGTTCTCGGCCGAGGTGATGAACCGCTTCACGCCGTCGATGTGCCAGGAGCCGTCCTCCTGCTTGACGGCCTTGGCGCGGCCGGCGCCGACGTCGGAACCGGCGTCGGGCTCGGTGAGCACCATCGTGGCGCCCCAGCCGCGGTCGATCATGATCTGCGCCCAGCGCTTCTGCTCGTCGGTGCCGTTCTTGTCGACGATGCCGGCGAAGTTCGGGCCCGCCATGTACATGAACAGCGGCGCGTTGGCACCGAGGATCAGCTCGGCCGCGGCCCACTGGACGGTCGGGGGCAGGCCGAAGCCGCCCAGCTCGTTCGGCAGGCCCAGCCGCCACCATTCGCCGTCCATCAGCGCCTGGTAGCTCTTCTTGAACGACTCGGGGATCTTCACCGAGAAGGTCTTCGGGTCGTACACCGGCGGGTTGCGGTCCGCGTCGGCGTACGAGTCGGCGAGGGGACCGGAAGCGAGCTTGTTCAGCTCGGTCAGCACGCCGCGGGCGGTCTCCTCGTCGGATTCCGCGAGGACGCCCTTGCCGAGGCGGTCCTGCACGCCGAGGACCTCGAAGAGGTTGAACTCCAGGTCTCGGACGTTGCTCTTGTAGTGGCCCATTTCGTCACTCCAATGTGTTCGGCTCCCCGGCCGGGCACACGTCCCTACTCGCCGGTAACATCAGGATATTACCTGTGGGTAACCGGCGGCAAGTGAATGGCCACTGTTGTGATGTGTAAATCAGCAATACGGGGGGTCTCAGAGCCGTCGGCGGGCCGGGGTCAGCGGGGTGACGGCGCGATCGAAGTGGCCGCGGGAGGCTCGGCCGGGGTGTGCGTGTCGTCGGGATTCGCGATCAGGATGCCGGAGCGGAACGCGATCGTCACCGCGTGTGTGCGGTCGCGGGCCGAAAGCTTGCGCAGGATGCTCTTGACGTGCGTCCGCACGGTTTCCACGGAGAGGAACAGGATCTTCGCGATCCCGGAGTTCTCCAGCCCCTCGGCCACCAGCTGCAGGACCTGGTACTCGCGGCGGGACAGCGGCATCAGGCCGCGCGCGGTGGCCGGCTTGGTGGCGTCGCCCGGCTTCGGGAGCACGGGCTGGCGCTTCGGCCGCGCCGTCAGCGCCGCCAGCGTCGGGTCGATGTAGCGGCGGTCGCTGTGCGCGCGCCGGATCGCTTCGGCCAGATGCCGTCCGTCGGTCGCTCTCGGCACGATCGCGTGCACGCCCGCCGCGATCGCCGCGGCGAGGTACTGCTGGGTGCGATTGGTGTCCCTGATCATCGTGATGATGACCAGCGCCGGGTCGCCGCCGCTGAGCAGCCGGGACAGATGGCAGTTCGGGTCGAGCGCCGAATCCAGCACGATGACGTCCGGTTTGAGCTGCTCGCACAGCTGGAGCGCGGCGTGATGGCTCGCCGCGTGGCCGAGCCACTGCAACCCCGGCGTGCGGTGGACCAGCGAACTCAACCCCTCACAGAAGATCGGGATCGGATCGACGGCGGCCACGCCGAGTCCGCGGCCACCCGGCGACAATCCGCCAGGCCTGCCGGCCTGCGATCGGTTCGGCTCGATGCTTCGCATCACGGACCCCTCCGTTTTTGTGCCCGCCATCTCCGGACGAGAGGACTCGGAAGTCCATTCGGTGACCACTGCCCCCCGGCGTGGTCACCCTCGTCAACCGGTCCCCCCTGCGGGACCGGACAGAGATGACACCTCGTAACTATTACGAGTCGGCAGGCGGGGGCACGTGACGCGATATCCCCCTCATAGATGTATCGCCTCGTCGCAGCAAACTCTGCGTATCAGCTGGTTGTGGATCTCTTGCTCGAATGAGCGCGCCGACGGAAGATCTTGACGCGTTCGCTACTCAGAGTGGACTTCGGCGTGGAGGCGCCCGAACTCCTCGCCGAGCGTCGCGGGCGTCCAGTGCGCGTTCAGCCCGCTCGGATTCGGCAGTACCCAGACCCGCGCGCCGCCGATCCCGCCGTCCTGCGGGCCGATCTTCGCCTTCGGCAGGCCGAACGCGGTCCGGTAGGCCGTGATCCCGACCACCGCGAGCCAGCGTGGCCGGTATTCGGCGACCCTCGCCGTGAGGAGACGGCCGCCTTCCCGGAATTCGTCCGGCGTCAGCTCGTCGGCCCGCGCCGTCGTCCGCGCGACGACGTTCGTGATGCCGAGACCGAGGCCGGGCAGTTCGTCCTGTTCGCTGGGATCGAGCAGGCGCGGGGTGAAGCCGCCGCGGTGCAGCGCGGGCCAGAACCGGTTCCCCGGCCGGGCGAAGTGCAGGCCGAGGGCACCCGAGTAGAGGCCGGGGTTGATCCCGCAGAACAGCACGTCCAGATCCGGCGCGATGACGTCGTCGATGGTCTTGCCGTAGGCGGCGGCCAGCTCGTCCTTGGTCGGTTTCGTCCTCACCGGGCCAGTTTCCGGCACGCTGGCGGGTATGGATCAGGGGGCGTTCGCGGCGGACGGCTGTTCGGTCGAGGTGTACCGGCTGCTGCCGCCCGGCGAAGAGCCTGGGATCGTGCACGCGGCGGTCCCGGCGGGGGCCTCGATCCTGGAGCTCGGCAGCGGCACCGGACGGGTCACGCACGCGTTGCTGGAGCTCGGGCATCCGGTGGTCGCGGTGGACGACTCGCCGGAGATGCTCGCCCACGTCCGCGCCGAGACGGTGTGTTCGAAGATCGAAGACGTGCGGCTCGGCAGGGGCTTCGACGTGGTGCTGCTCGGCAGCCACCTGATCAACACCGCCTCGGAGGCCGATCGGCAGGCCTTCCTCGCCACGGCTCGCGCGCATGTCGAACCTGGCGGGCAAGTGCTCGTCGAATGGCATCCGCCGGAGTGGTTCGACTCGGTCCGAGACGGCCAAGGCGGCAGGCTCGGCGAGGTCGACGTCCGGCTCGGCCAGGTCGTCCGTGAAGGCGACCTCCTGTCGGCCGTCGTGCGGTATTCGGCGGGCACCCGGAGCTGGAGCCAGGCGTTCACCTGCCGCCGCCTGGACTCGATGGCCCTGAAATCCGCTCTGACCAGCGCCGGCCTTGCCTTCGAACGCTGGCGCGCGGAAGACCGGACGTGGTTCTCCGCGATCCCCGAGTGACCTGCGACACCCACTTTCGTCTCAAGGGGTGGTCATCTCAGCACGATATGCGTACTGTTTGTGATCTCGCGCACAAGGTCGTCATCGAGGAGGCGTTTTGCAGCTCTCGCTCATCCTCGGCCTGGTCGCGTTGATCTTCGTGGTGGCCACCGTGCTGGTGATCGTGGAAGACCGGCGGGCCGCGCGGCGCGCGGCCCAGCGACGGCGGGCGAGGCTAGCGGATCTGGGCGAGGTCGACCCGCTCGCGGCGCGGAAGCTGAAGCTCGACCGTTGAGGGAACGGGCTTCCGCACGAGGCTGAGCAGCAGGGCCCCGGCGATCCAGCCGAGCATCGCGCCACCGGTGTTGTTGAGCAGGTCGTCGACGTCGAAGATCCGGTAGACGTAGGGCGCGGTGCCGAAGTTCGCGGTCAGCTGCGTGACCTCGATCAGCAGCGAAGCGGCGAGGCCGATCAGTGTCGTGCCGACGAGGCCGCGCTTCCAGAGTGTCCTGGCGAAGAAGCCGAGCGGGACGAACAGCAGCACGTTCATGGTGGCCTGCTGGAAGGTCTGGGTGGTGAACCAGTCGGCCATCGGCAGCCCGTGCTTGAGCAGTTCGGTGTGGATGTCGGCGACCCACTGGAACGGGTGCGGCTGCACTGTCTGGCTCAGCCGTTTGACGCCTGGGCCGGGCAGGGGCAGGAAGGTCACCGCCAGCGTCATGGTCGCGTAGAGCAGCACCGCGGCCGTGGTCAGGACGGGACGAAGCCGCACCCGGCCGTGCCGCGCGTGCAGGACGATCAGCTGCGGGATCAGCACCGTCGCCCAGAGCGCGAAGAAGCCGATCAAGCCGTACTGCAGGGCGGTGACCTGTGCGTTCGTCATGACCACGACGTTATGGATCACGAGGGGCCCGCCACTTCGGTCGAAGGGCCGCGGCGGCCGGGTCCGGATCGGCCGAGTGGCCGACCCCGATCTTGGCCGATCGGCGATATTCGTTCCCCGATCCGCCGGTCGCGTGGGATTCTGCCCGGATGTTGCTCGTTCGACGGCTCGTCCCCGAAGACCTCGACGTCTTCCGTGAGATCCGCCTGCGTGCGCTGACGGACACCCCGGAGAACTACGGCTCGATCGCCGCGGCCGAAAGCGCGCAATCCGACGAGGAGTGGCTCGCGAAGCTGGCCGGAGACGTCTGGTTCGCCGCCTTCGACGACGGGCGTCCGGTGGGCCTCGTCGCCGGACGGGCGCGGGACGACGGCTGGATCCTCTACTCGATGTGGGTCGCGCCCGAAGCCCGAGGCCGGGGGCTGGGCACCAGGCTGATGGGTGAGGTGCGGTCGGCCGCCGAGGAGGACGGCGCGCGCGAGGTGTGGCTGCACGTCGCGGAGGACAACGACCGGGCGCGGCGGCTGTACCTGAAGCTCGGGTTCATCGCGACGGGTGAACTGGAGCCGATGCCGAACGACGTCACCCGGCGGCGCGAGCGTCTTTATTTACCTGTTACCGCCGGTAGCAGTAAATAGCTTAACCTCGCGGGATGGACAAAGTCGTCTTCGACCGCGCGGGCAAGGGCGAGCCGCTGGTGCTGATCCACGGGGTCGGCCACCGGCGACAGGCCTGGTCACCCGTGCTCGGCCTGCTCACCCCGCACCGCGACGTCATCACCGTCGACCTGCCGGGTTTCGGCGAGTCGGCTCCGCACGCCGGCGGTTACGGCGTCGAAGCCGCCGTCGAGATGTTCGGAAAGCTCTTCGACGACCTCGGCCTCGGCAAACCGCACGTCGCGGGCAACTCGCTCGGCGGACTGCTCTCGCTCGCGCTCGGGGAGGCGGGCCTCGTCCGCAGTGTGACGGCGTTGTCCCCGGCCGGGCTGTGGACGCCGCGGCAACAGCGGTACGCGCTGAGCATGTTGCGCACCCATCGCCTGCTCGCCGAGCGGATCCCCGAACGCACCGCGCGCCGGCTCGCCGCGACTCCGGCGGGCCGGTCGGTGCTCACCGGGATGATCGTCGGCCGCCCGGACCGGCTCACCACGCAGGTCGTCATGGAGGACATCCGCGCGCTCGCCGGCTGCCCCGGCTTCCGGCCGACGCTGGAGCAGGCCCGCGGCGGTTTCCGGTTCGACGGCGTCGTCCGTGACGTGCCGGTGACCATCGCGTGGGCGGAACGCGACCGTATCCTCGCCCGCCCGAAGGCCGCCGAACTGCGCCGGATCGCGCCGGAGGCCGAGCTGCTGGTGCTGCGCGGCTGCGGGCACGTGCCGATGAACGACGAGCCCGAACTGGTCGCGCGAGTACTGCTCGACGGCAGCTCCCGCGCCGTGTGACGGTTGCCTATCGTCCGACTTTTTCCCCTGGTGATCGTCGAACTCGCCAGGCAGACTCCTCCGCCGTGCACCCGACAATGAAGCTCTCCACCCGGCTGGCCGTGGTCACCGGTGCCGCGCTGACCGCGCTGGCCGCCGTCGCCGCGCCCGCGTCCGCCGCGTCGGTGACCACCGACGTCCGGCTGATCACGTTCAACGACCTGCACGGCAACCTTGAACCGCCGTCCGGTTCGAGCGGCCGTGTCACGCTGCCCGACGGAACCACCGTCAACGCGGGCGGCGCCGCCTACCTCGCTACCCATCTGAAGAAGCTTCGCGGCGAAGCGCGCAACTCGGTCGTCCTGTCCGCCGGTGACAGCATCGGCGCGTCGCCGGTGATCTCGGCGCTGTTCCACGACGAGCCGACCGTCGAGCTGTTGAACCAGCTCGGTGTCGAGGCTTCCGTGGTGGGCAACCACGAATTCGACGAGGGCCTCAAGGAACTCCGCCGGATGCAGCACGGTGGCTGCCACCCCACCGACGGCTGCCAGTTCCGCGAGTCCTTCAAGGGGGCGAACTTCCCCTTTCTCGGGTCCAATGTGTACTACGAGAACGGTGTCCCGGCGTTGCTGCCGTTCAGCATCGAGGTTTCCGGCGGCGTCCCGATCGGCGTCATCGGCGCGACGCTGAAGGATCTGCCGCAGGTCGTCACCCCGGAGGCGATCAAGGGCCTCAAGTTCGGCGAAGAGGTCCAGGCCATCGACCGCACGGCCAAGCTGCTCGACATGTTCGGCATCAAGGCGCAGGTCGTGCTGCTGCACCAGGGCGACAACTCCGAGACCGCCGGTCCGGACGAATGCAAGGTCAAGCCGGGCGCCGCGACCGCGATCGCGCAGAAGGTGACGTCCACAGTGGACGCCATCTTCACCGGGCACAGCCACCAGCAGTACAACTGCGTGATCAACGATCCCAGTGGCGCGCCGCGTCCGGTGATCCAAGGCGCGTCGTTCGGCCGTCTTCTGTCGGTCGTCGACCTGAAGATCGACAGCCGGACCCGCGACGTCATCCGTGGCGAGACCAAGGCGCACAACCAGATCGTCACCCGCGACGTCACGCCGGACGCCGGCGTGGTGAAGCTGATCGACGAGGCCAAGGTCAAGGCCGCGCCGATCGCGAACAAGGCCGTCGGCACCATCACCGCGGATCTCGTCGCCAAGGGCGCGGCCTCCGGCGAGTCCCCGCTGGGCGACGTCATCGCCGACGCCCAGCTCGAAGCCACGAAGTCGAACGGCGCGCAGATCGCGATGACGAACCCCGGCGGTATCCGCACGGACTTCACCTACGCGTCGTCGTCCGCCGGCGAAGGCGACGGTGTCGTGACCTATGGCGAGGCCTTCGCCGTGCAGCCGTTCGCGAACATCATGCAGACGATCACGCTCACCGGGGCGAACCTGAAGAACGTGCTCGAACAGCAGTGGCAGGCCAACGGCGTCGTGCGGATCCTGCAGATCTCGAAGTCGCTGAAGTACTCGTACTCGGCGTCGGCCGCTCAGGGCTCGCGCGTCTCGAACCTGACGCTCGACGGCGCACCGATCGACCCGGCGGCGTCGTACCGCGTTTCGGTGAACAACTTCCTCGCCGCCGGCGGGGACGGCTTCACCGAGTTCACGAAGGGGACCAACCTGTCGGGTGGTCCGGTGGACCTGGACGCGCTGATCGCGTACTTCGGGGCGCACCCGGGTATCGCGCCGCCGCCCGCGGACCGGATCACCGCCCTGCCGTAACCCCCTCCGGCGCGCGCCATGAACGGTCCGTTCCTTGCAAAATTTGCAAGGAACGGACCGTTCATGGCGTCTTGCAGGGTTGTTTTGTCAGTGACCCAGGGCACAATGTCCGCCATGACGACCTGGGAAGAAGTCGTGGCTCTGGCGGGCAGGTTGCCGGAGGTCGAGGAGTCCACGTCGTACCGCACGCCGTCGCTCAAGGTCGCGGGCAAGAGCTTCGCCCGGCTGCGCACCGAGGCCGAGGGCGGGCTGATGCTGTTGTGCGAGCACGCGGAGAAAGAGGCCCTGCTGGCCTCCGGCGATCCCGCGTACTTCACCACTCCGCATTACGACGGCTATGGCGCGATCCTCGTCGACCTCGAGAAGGTGGAGAAGGCGCAGTTGAGCGAGCTGATCGAGGAGGCCTGGCGGATGAAGGCACCCGCCAGGCTCACGAAAGGACTGACCTAGCGGAGTTCCCCTTCGAGCAGGCTCATCAGGTACTCGTCGTGCCACTGGCCGTTCTGGCCGCGGAACGACTGCCGATGCCTGCCGTCCACCTGGAACCCGAGCTTCTTGTAGATGTGGATCGCTGCCTCGTTGTCGACCACGACCCACAGCGCGATCATGTGCAGCCGCATCATGTCGAAGCCGTAGCGGCAGAGCGTGCGCATGGCGTCGGTGCCGTAGCCGCCGCCCCAGTGGTCCTTCTCGCCGAGGTAGATGTCGAGTTCCGCGCGGCCCCGCTCCGGGGTGGCGTCGCGCAGGGTGCAGGTGCCGATCAACGTGCCGACGGCGAGGCTCTCGATCGCGAAGTTCACCTGGCTGAAGCTGTTGGGCTCGCGGTGGGCGAAGCGTTCGCGGATCTGGGCGAGGGATTCCGGGTGGTCCGCCGGCAGCCAGCGGGTGACCTCCGGGTCGTTGTGCCAGCGCCACAGCGTGTCCGCGTCCTCGGGTTCGAGCGGGCGCAGGCGGATCAGTTCACCGGTCAGCATCGTCCATCCCAAGATCGGTATCGGACTTTCCAGACTATTGGGCGACACCCTTGAGCAGCCAGCGTTTAACGGGGACTTCCAGCAGCACCCTGGCGCCGAACGGGGCGATCTCCTCACCGGCCGCCCAACCGTCGTACTTCGCCGCCAGCGCCGCAAGGACGTCTTCGCGCAAAGCGCCTTGATGGACGCGTGCCACGCCTTCGGCGACAGCGGGGGCGTCGCCGTCCTCGAGCGCGAGGCTGACGCGTGGATCGCCACCGATGTTGCGCACCTTCACGTTCCGCTCGCCGCTTCCGATCCAGAAGACGCCGTCGAGATACACGAACCACACCGGAGTGACATGCGGTGAACCGTCCGCGCGGAGCGTGCAAAACCAGGCGTTGCGCTCCCGCGCGAGCCGTTCGATAAGCGATTGATCACGTTTCACCTGGTCAGCTTGCCCGAAAGCTAGGGTCCCGGGCGTGAAGGTCCACCAGTACTGCTACTTCGCCTTGAAGAGCGAAACCGTGTCCGCCGGGGAGATCACCGCGCGGCTCGGCATGGAGCCCGACGAGGTCCTGGTACTGGGTTCGCGGTCCGCCGAACATCGGTTGCCGCGGATGCACGCCTGGAAGGTGACGCATCGCGGTTCGGAACCGGTCGACGACCAGATCGAGAGCGTGATCGGCAGGCTCGCCCCCGTCCGCCCGGAAATCCGCAAGCTGGTCGACGAAGGTGCGAGCGCGGTGCTGCAAGTGGTGCGCTACTTCCATCACCGTGACGGCGGCGAGGAATTCGGCTGGCACCTCTCGCCCGCCGTGATCGCGTTCCTCACCGAAGCGGCCGCCGCGCTCGATGTCGACGAGTACGACCTCAGCGAATGAGCTTCCGCCGGTCCGGTGCGCGACGGGAACGCCGGAGATGGTGGGATGGTGCCCCACAGCCGGACAACCCCGTTGGGAGCCCAGCATGTCGAGCGAGAACTGGCCGCTGAGTCAGGATCCCGAGTCGCCGGTGATCATCTCCCGGTCGCTGGTGGAAGACCCGTCGAACCTCGCGTTCGTCGTACTGGACGACGACGGCGACTGGTTCATCAGCGACGGCAACGAGTTCTCCGAGGACATGGAGGAGAACAAGGACGCGTTCGGCGCGCTGCCCCTGCGGGACGCGGTGGAGCTCATCCCGGAGATCGCCGCGCTGGCCGGCCTCCCCACCGGCATGGCCGCCGACTGGGATCCGGAACGGCGTACGTGGCTGCTGAGCTCGGTCGCCGACTCGGACGACGACGAGGAAGACCTCCTGGTGCGCGCCGCCCGCCTCGCCGCGTGGACGCATCCCGGCTCGCCGCTGGAAGAAGTCCAGGTGAGCACCGAACTCGCCGAGATCTCCACCGACCCCGCCGCCCCGGTCCGCGCCGTGCGCCAGGTAGTCCGCGAGGCCGACGGAAGCTGGCTGCTCGTCGGCTTCCAGGTGCCGGAGAGCGAGGACTTCGAGGTCGAAGCCCTTGAGATGGAACACGCCGTCACGCTGTACCCGGACGTCGCACTGGTGCTGAGCGCCGCGCCCGGCCAGGTGTACGACCGGCCGAGCGCCGACGCTCCTTGGGAACTCGTCGAAGGCTAGAGGCAGCGCAGCCACACGGCGTGCCTACTCCAAGCTGGACACGGGTCGCGATCGTGGTGTCCGTGCCGACGCACGTGGGCCCCGACGAGCCATCACGCCAGACGTTGTCGGGTCCGGTCCATCGGGCGCCCGCCAAGATGAAGCCGTCACCGTTCGAGCTGCCCTCGGGTGACATCGCGGTTCAGCAGTCAGGCCGACGTGATGACGGCCGCCGCCACGGCGACCACAGCCATGACGGCATGTCTCTCGATCGTCCCGTTCACGGTTTCAGCCGAAGTCGCAGTACATGACGTGCAACCCGATGCGCCCCAGCGCCGGATGCTCGAACGCGCCCGGCACCGTTCCGACGATCTCGAACCCGAGCCGTTCGTAGATGCGGATCCCGGCCGCGTTCGACTCGGCGACCGCGTTGAACTGCATACCGGCGAAACCCCGTTCCCTGGCCCAATCCAGGGCATCCGCACACAGTGCACCACCGATGCCCTTGCCGCGAATATCCTTGTCCACCATGAAACTGGCCGTCGCCACATGGGACCCGGGCCCGCCGCGGTTCGGGCCCATCTTCGCCGTACCGAGCACGCGGCCGCCCTCGACCGCGACCACCGTCCGGCCCGGCGGTGTCTCGACCCAAGTCCCGCGGGCGTCGTCCTCGGTGAGGTTCGGGTCGTAGGTGTACGTGTCCGCCGCCCGGACGACTTCGCGCACGATCGGCCAGACCTGCGCCCAGTCGTCTTCGGTGAACTCCCGGATTTCCATACCTGGCACGGTAAATCAAAAACCCGTCCGGCGGTTCCGGCGCCACCGCCAGACGAAGCCGGAAAGCAAGAGCAGACCGGCGACCGTCAGACCCGAGCCGATCCAGATCCGGGTCGAGCCGGATTCCCGCTCGACGCGGGTTCCTGGCGGCAAGGTCGCCACGATCCCGTCGATCTTGGCTTGGACCGAACGATGGTCGAAGACACTCAGCTCGCCGTCTTCCGCCAACGTGGCCAGCCGGCGGCGAACCTCGGCGTTCTGCGCACGGGAGAAACCGGGGAATTCGAGCGAGGCATCTCGCAGCCCTCCCTGGCCCATGCACCTCAGCGGTTCCCCTGTGGACGCGTCGAGATAGTGGCCTGTCGCCCCGCATTCGTCACCCGCCTTGGCGAAAACGACGGTGTACGGCCCCGGGGTGCTGCCCGTGTTCAAGCCGATGATGAGGAAGATCCCGCCGACCAGGAGAAGCGGAAGGATCAGCGACCCGGCCAGGACGGTCAGCAAGGCCGCCGCCGTACTGTCGCTCGACATTCTCCGCACGGTGCAGAAGGTAACCGCGGTGTGAGGGGACAGGTCCCCGGCTTCGGCTCAGGTCGGGACCGGGCCGGTGACGCGGGACTGTGTGGATTTTGGGACGTCAGATGTCCCAAAATCCACACAGTCAGCAGCCCTGAGGCAGAAGACGCTCTCTGAATCCAGCCTGGACCAAGCGGCCGTAGGCCTCGGTGACGCTGTTCGGGATGTCCTGCCGGATAGCGAAACCGCGTTCCGCATAGTCGGTGATCCGTTGCGTATCACCGACAAGCATGTTGATCACCCGGTCCACATCGCCGATACTCTCGACGTAGTCATCCAGCGGCAACGGCCGGGAAGCGCAGATGACGTCGACCTCAGGCCACAGCTTCTTGCAGGTCGCGTAAGCACGCCGCTGCTGATACGGCCGAGAGATGAGAACGACCGACCCGACCTCGATGCCGCGAGACTCCAGCAGCTTCCGGGTGAGCGTGATGTTGTCCCCGGTGTTCCGTGCCTCGGGCTCGACCAAGATCGCGTCATCCGGCACGCCCGACTCAAGCGCGTGTTCGCGGTAGTGCACCGCCTCCCCGCGCGGGAAGCGTTCGACAGTGGTCGGCGCGTTGGCCCCGGTGAAGACGATGCGCGGAAACATCCCGGCGTGGAACAGTTCCGCAGTGAAAATCGCGACCCCGATATCGTGGCTGCCGAGTCCGATCCCGACGTCGGCGGGCCTGGGCTCGTGGTGCATGTCGTGGTAGTCCCAGAGCGTCTGCACGTCGGCGCGGAGACCGTCCGGCAGGGTTTCAGGCATCAGGGCTCCGAAGCAAAGCGAAAGCCCCAGGTCCACAGTGGACATCCACTGACCTGGGGCTTTCGCATCTGAGCGGATGACGGGAATCGAACCCGCGTATTCAGCTTGGGAAGCTGATGTTCTACCATTGAACTACATCCGCAGTGCTCGGCCAGCATACATGGTCCGGATCTCCCCTTGCCAAGACCCCGCCCAAGACCCGGCCGACCTTGACGTCGCCACCGAAAGTGACAACACTTGTTGTCTACCTCGGAGGTGATCCGGATGGGCGAGCGGCTGCCTGATCCCGAACTGTTCCGTCAAGGTGGGTTCCGGGTCGCGTCGAGGTTGTTCATCGAGGGCGACATCAGGGGTGACGAGCACCAGGTGGCCCGGCTGCGGCAGTTCGCGCAGCGGGAGGACCCGGCGGCCGACGTGCTGGTGCCGTTGCTGCGAAAAGGCGGCCAACCCAAGTTCGAACTGGCGCTGCGGCAAGGCATCGACAGTGTCGAGAGCCCGCCGGAAGAGCTCGAAGCCTTCTTTCGCAACGTCGAGGCGACGCCGTACTGGGTCGATCGTGACCGGTTGGATCGCGGCGCGCGGGCGATCACGCGTGCCGGGTTGCTCGGTCTCTTCCCGCTCGGCGACGTCTCGTTGATGGGCGGCTATCTCGCATCGCGGGCGACGAAGTCGCTCGTCGGCACCGGCGAGATCGAGTACAAGGCGGCGCGCCGTCTCGTCGAGACGGCGACGTGGTGGATCCACGTGACGACACCGGGCGCGCTGGTGCCGGGCGGGCGCGGGTACGAGTCCGCGTTGCGGGTGCGGATCGTGCACGCGCACGTCCGCGCGGCCATGAACCGCCGCAAGGACTGGGATTACGCGGCTTGGGACAGGCCGGTCAACCAGGTCCAGACCGCGGGCACGCTGCTGCTCTTCTCCCTCGTCTACGTCTTCGGCACCCAGCTGCTCGGGCTCCGCTACAGCGCCCGCGAGCGCGCCGACATCCTGCATCTTTGGCGATACGTCGGCTGGCTGATGGGCGTCGACGAGGAACTCCTGCCCGCCGGTGAGGACGACGCCTGGCGTCTGCTGTGGCTGCTCGCGACCACCGAGTTCATTCCCGACGACGATTCCAAGCGGCTCGCCGCGGCGCTCATGAAGGCCCACGCCGGGATCGGCGACGGCCGGGGCGCGCTCGGCAAGGTTCTCGCGCATGTGTCGGTCGCGGGGCACGGGGCGATCAGCAGGCTCCTGCTCGGCAAGACCAACGCCGACTTCCTCGAACTGCCCGACGATCCGCTCGCCCAGGCGGCCGTGGTCGCGGTGGCGGGGGTCAACTTCGCCGCCGAGACGGTCCGGCGGGTGGTGCCCGGCGCGACGGCGCTCCAGGAGCTGATCGGGGCCGCCGGCCGTCGCCATTACCTGCGGCAGGTCACGAAGGTGTTCGGGCTCGACCCGACCTACGGCAGGCACATGAAGGCCGCTTGACTACGCTGACCGCGTGCTCCTCAGCGACCGTGACCTCCGTAAAGAGCTCGATGCCGGCCGTCTCGGCGTCGACCCGTTCGACCCGACGATGGTCCAGCCGTCGAGCATCGACGTGCGACTCGACCGCTTCTTCCGCGTGTTCGACAACAGCAAGTACACGCATATCGACCCGCAGCTGCAGCAGGACGAGCTGACCTCGCTGGTCGAGAAGGAGGGCGAAGACCCCTTCGTCCTCCACCCCGGCGAGTTCGTCCTCGGCTCCACGTACGAGACCGTCACGCTCGCCGACGACCTCGCCGGACGCCTGGAGGGCAAGTCCTCCCTCGGCCGCCTCGGCCTGCTGACGCATTCCACCGCGGGCTTCATCGACCCCGGCTTCTCGGGCCACATCACCCTTGAGCTGTCGAACGTGGCGAACCTGCCGATCACGCTCTGGCCGGGTATGAAGATCGGCCAGCTCTGCATCTTCCGTCTGTCCAGCGCGGCGGAGTTCCCGTACGGCTCGAACGAGGCCGGTTCGCGGTACCAGGGGCAGCGGGGGCCGACCCCGAGCCGCGCGTACAAGAACTTCCACCGCGTCGACACCTGGAGGTAGCGCGTCAGCCCACCGGCGCTTCCCAGTCGATCCGGTGCCGCCACATGAAGGCGTTCGGATCCTCCTCCGGCGGGTTCTTGAACGCCCGCGTGAGGAAGAAGTCCCGGATCACCCGTCCGACGGGTCCGACCGCCTTGTCGTCGCCGTTGCGCTTGCCGCGCTCGACGACGGCCTCGACGCGTTCGCGCCGCAGTCCTTCGTAGACGGCGAGCGCCTTCGGGATCGAGGGCACGTCACGCAGGCATCGCGCCAGCGTGACGGCGTCCTCGATGGCCATCGCGGCGCCTTGCCCGGCCGCGGGTGAGGTCGCGTGGGCGGCGTCGCCGATGATGACCATCCGGTCCGTCCGCCACACCGGCACGCTCGGGAAGTCGTACGTCGCCCACGGCCGGTAGATCTCCCGCGTCGCGCGCACGATCCGCGCGGCCGGGGTGCGGTCCACCGCCAGCTTGCGGACCAGGTCCTCGCGCCAGGCGTCGCCGGTCATCGTGGCGAGTTCGGCCTGCGACGGGTCATGTTTCCGGGGGACGTTCGCGAACCACCAGACGCCGCCGTCCGGGTGGACGACGTGGGCGAAGAACAGCCGCTTGCCGAACGTCATCCGCATCACGCCGGGTTCGTCGTCCAGGCGCAGGCCTTCGGCCAGCCCGCCCGTGTTCAGCAGCGGCACGTAACGCGGCGACGGCGCCCGCGGGTCGATGATCGTCCGCACCCGCGAGCGGAGCCCGTCCGCGCCGATCAGCAGGTCGCCTTCGGCCGACGAGCCGTCCTCGAAGGTCGCGAGGACGCCGTCGCCGGTCTCGCGCGCGTCGGCCAAACGCTTGCCGTAGCGGATCTCGATGCCGCGTCTGACGGCTTCGTCGCGTAGGCCGATGTACAGATCGGAGCGCAGCACCGTCTGGCTCACGGTGCCGTCTTCGAGCTGCCCGCCGAGTGCGAAATCCGCCAGCTCGCGTCCGTCCCCGAGGTACATCTTGAGCCGCGGCGTGTCGAATCCCAAGCCCTTGACCAGGCTTTTCAACCTCAAGGGCCCCAATGCGTCGAGGCCGTTCACCGCGAGCGTCAGGAACGCGCCGACCCCCTCAGCCGTCCGGTCGTACGCCTCGTGGATCACCGGCTCGTGGCCCGTCTCGTGCAGTGCGATCGCCGTGATCGTGCCCGCGATACCCCCGCCGGCGATCAGTACCTTCGCCATGTCGTTCACCCCATCGAATCTCTTAGAAACTAATTCGTTCTATCGAACTAAAGATTCCGCTAGGCTGGCCGATGTGTCAAGCGAGCGAGCGGAACTGGTCGAGCGGATCCTCAACGGGTCGCGCGCGCTGTCGACGGAGACGGTCATGTTCCACACGGCCATCGCCGAGCTGAGCGGCCTTTCGGCCGTCGAAAGCAAGGTGGCCGACTACCTCGCCCGCTTCGGGCCGCAGACGCCGAAGGCCCTTTCGCGGCACTCGGGGCTCGCGCCGGCGTCGATCACCGCGCTCATCGACAGGCTCGAAGGCAAAGGGATCGTCGCCCGGAAGCCACATCCCGAAGACCGGAGGAAGGTTCTCATCGAGATCGACGCGGCCAGGATGAACTCCGTCGCGCCGCTGTGGGACCACCTGGTGAAGTCGGTCCGCGAGGCCTGCGAGAACTACACGGACGGTGAGCTGGAGACCGTGATCCGGTTCCTCGCCGACGCGGCGGCGATCACGCACGACTCCACGGGCCGCCTCGGCCGCTGACCGGTATTACTACTTTTGGGGGTATTGCCGTAACCAGTTCGTGATAGTTTTCGGCCCCGTGTCCCCCAATAGAACGCGAAGCCGGTTACTGCTTGTCACGCTCAGCGTCCTGCTGGGTGGGGTGATCGCCAGTGCGAGCTACCTGATGGTGACCGATCGCTTCCAGGGCACCGCGCTGAGCAATCTCTCACTCAGCGTCCCCGACACCAAGGGCAGACCCGGCGACGCCCTCGCGAAGCCGCCCGCCTACTTCGGCCAGACGTCCGCTCCGGCGCCTGAGGGTTCCGCACCCGGCTCGGCCGCCCCGACGTCGTCTTCGGCGGCTCCCACGTCGTCCTCCGCTCCGCCCAGCTCGTCCTCCGCCGCGCCCGAGCCGCCCGCTCAGCCTGCCGAGACTCCCAAACCCACTCCGAGCAAGGCGCCGGAGCCTCGCTCGCAGGACAGCTCGCTCGCCGGACAGGTCATCGACCTCGTCAACGCCGAGCGCGCCGACGCGGGCTGCTCGCCGGTGAGCAACGAGTCGCACCTCGCCGCCGCCGCGCAGGGGCACAGCGACGACATGTCCGCGCGGAACTACTTCTCGCACACCACGCCGGAAGGCGTCACGTTCGACCAGCGCATCCGGGCCGCCGGCTACGACAAGCCGGGTGCGGAGAACATCGCCAAGGGCCAGTCGAACGCCGCCAAGGTGATGGACGCCTGGATGAACTCCGAGGGCCACCGCGCGAACATCCTCAACTGCAAGCTGACGAAGATCGGCGTCGGCGTCAACACCAAGGGCATGTACTGGACGCAGAACTTCGGCTACTGATCCTTGGCCCATCGTTCGGCGATGTCGCCATAGCGGGCCAGCACGGCCGCGCGCAGCTCGGCGTCCGTGCGCGGGACCGGTTCGATGAACACCTCGGTGACGTCGCCGAAGGTTCGGGTCAGCTCGGTCGCCATCCGGACGCAGGCGCGTTCGACGTCCGCCGCGCCGAGTGAATCGTCGAAGTCGACGCGGGCGCAGACGAGCACCTGATCGGTGCCCATCAACATGGTCTGCAGGTCGACGACGGCCTCGATCTCCGGTGCGTTCCTCAGGTGGTCCCGTACCCCGCGCACCAGCTTGGGATCCGCCTGCCTGCCGATCAGCAGGCCGCGGTTGGTCCGCCCGAGCATGTAGGCGACCAGTGCCAGCAGGACCCCGATCGCGATCGACGCCGCGCCGTCCCAGACGTGCGAGCCGGTGAGCTGGTGCAGGCCGATCCCGGCGAACGCGAGCAGCAGGCCGATCAGCGCGGCCGAGTCTTCGAACAGGACGGTCTTCGGCGCCGGGTCGTCGATCATCCGCAGATAGACCGAGACCTTCTGCCCGGAGTCGGCGGCGTCGCGGCGCACCTGCCGCACGGCCTGGAACCACGAGACGGATTCGAGAGCGAACGCGATCGCGAGGACGACGTAGCCGACGATCGGATCGGTCTGTTCGGTCTCCGCGCCGAACACCGTCGAGAAGCCTTCGTAGAGCGCGAACATCGCGCCGGAGGCGAAGATCGACACCGCCGCGAGCAGCGACCAGAAGTACCGCTCTTTGCCGTAGCCGAAGGGATGGACGCGGTCGGCGGGGCGGTCCGAACGTTTCAGCGCGGTCAGCAGGAGAACCTCGGTGATCGTGTCGGCCACCGAGTGCGCGGCTTCCGACAGCATCGCGCCGGAGCCGGTGATGATCCCGGCGAACAGTTTCAGCACGGCGATGGCGAGGTTGACCCCACCCGCCAGCACCACCGTCAGGGTGCTTTCGTCACCGGATTCTTCACTCACCTCGCGTAGCGTAGTGCGGGTGAGCCGATCTCACAGGCGACGCAATCCCTGCAGGACACGTTCCATCAAGGCGAGTGCCGGATGACCGTCGAATTCAGCCTGCGTTTCATGAACGGTGACCAAACCGAGTTCCGCCATATCACCCAAAAGGACCTTTGCAACGCCGAGCGGAACGCATAGTGACGCGGCTACTTCGGCGACGGAAGTCGGACGACGGCACAGTGATCTCACGGAATGGAATTCGATGCTGAACCCCGGCGCGTTCCACGGCGCGTCGGTCCGGACGGAAATCATCGCTTCGATCGCGAAGTTCCGCTTGGACTGGGTACGTCCGCCCGTGCGGACGTACGGGCGGACGCGTGTGCGTTTCCGTTCCTGGCGCGGCGGTCGCCGGGCGGCCGGGATGCTGGGGATGGTCGCTTCCTGTGCCATTTTGGCGAAGGCCGCGGACGAGGGGATCCGGGCGGGCGGGCGAACGGACGGCGATCCCGGCATCGCGAGCCGGTGCTCCCTCGCCGAGCGGAGTTCGTGACGGTTGCCCATTGATTCCTCGCCCCTTTTTTCGGATCCGCTGCAGCCTATCGTCACGGTGTACCGCCGAACGGGTAATGGGAACGGAATAGCCCGCGCCGGGATAAAACAAGAGGAGACATTCTCTCGCATTATGTGCGAGAGAATGTCTCCTCCAGTGTGAAGTTCTACTTGTCTTCCTCGGGCAGCGGTGTTCCGGTGGCCGTTTCGTCGGTCGGCACGTCGGCCTTTCCGTCGAGTTCGGCGTCCGAGACCGCGTCCAAAGAGGGCGCTCCCGCGGGGACCAGTTGAGGCTCCGGCTTCCGTTTGACGGCGGTCAGTAGCAGCTGGGCGACGTCGACGACCTCGACCTTCTCGCTCGCCTGCCCGTCGCTCTGGCGCGCGGTGACACCGTCGGTGAGCATCACGCGGCAGAACGGGCAACCGGTCGCGATCTTCGAGGGTGCGGTGCCGAGCGCCTCGTCGACGCGTTCGACGTTGATCCGCTTGCCGATCTTCTCTTCCATCCACATCCGCGCGCCGCCGGCGCCACAGCACATCGAGCGGTCGCCGTGCCGCGGCATCTCGCGCAGCTGCGCGCCCGAAGCGCCGACGAGCTCACGGGGAGCGTCGTAGACCTTGTTGTGGCGGCCCAGATAGCACGGGTCGTGGTAGGTGACGTCCTCGGCGACCGGGGCCACCGGGGTCAGGTGCTTCTCCCGCACCAGGCGGTTGAGCAGCTGCGTGTGGTGCACGACGTCGAACTGGCCGCCCAGTTCCGGGTACTCGTTCGCGAGGGTGTTGAAGCAGTGGGCACAGGTGACGACCACCTTGCGCGCCTTGCGTTCGCGGCCCTCGAACACCGAGTTCAGGATCTCGACGTTCTGCTGCGCCAGCATCTGGAACAGGAACTCGTTGCCCGCGCGGCGGGCCGGGTCACCGGTGCAGGACTCCTCCGAGCCGAGCACGGTGTACTTGACGCCCGCGATGTGCAGCAGCTCCGCGACGGCACGCGTGGTCTTCTTCGCGCGGTCCTCGAACGCGCCGGCACAGCCGACCCAGAAGAGGTACTCGGTGTCGCCGAGGTCGCCGTCGAACACCGGCACCTCGAAGTCCAGGTCCTCGGTCCAGGCGAGCCGGTCCTTGGCGTTCTGGCCCCACGGGTTGCCCTTGTTCTCCAGGTTCTTGAACATCCCGTTGAGCTCGCTGGGGAACGAGGACTCGATCATCACCTGGTAGCGGCGCATGTCGACGATGTGGTCGACGTGCTCGATGTCCACCGGGCACTGCTCGACGCACGCGCCGCAGGAGGTGCAGGACCACAGCACCTCGGGGTCGATGATGCCGCCGTCGTCGCCGACGAGCGCCTTCTGCGACTCGGCGATCGCGAGAACGTCGATGCCCGCGTACATGTTGTCGCCGGACAGGCCGATCTCGTCGCCGGCCATGTCGCGCTTGCCGCCCGCGAGCAGGTACGGCGCCTTCGCGTAGGCGTGGTCGCGAAGCTGCGTGATGACGAGCTTCGGCGAAAGCGGCTTGCCGGTGTTCCACGCGGGGCACTGCGACTGGCAGCGGCCGCATTCGGTGCAGGTGGAGAAGTCCAGCCAGCCCTTCCAGCTGAAGTCCTCGATCTTGCCGACGCCGAAGGTGTCCTCGTCCGGGTCCGCCTCTTCGAGGTCGAGCACCTTGCCCTTGCTCATCATCGGCTTGAGCGCGCCCAGCGCGACGCCGCCGTCGGCCTCGCGCTTGAAGTAGATGTTGAAGAAGGCGCTGAACCGGTGCCAGGCGATGCCCATGGTCATCGTGCGCGCGATGACGATCAGCCAGATCGTGGCGCTCATCAGCTTGACGAACGCGAACACCGAGACCAGGTTCGGGCTGGCGGGCAGCAGTTCACCGAGCGGGTGCGAGACGAACGCGGCCCAGACCGGGGTCTCGTGGACGTTCAGCGCGGACTTCGCGGCGCGGACGCCGATGATGCCGATGCCCTCGATGAGCACGACGGCCTCGATGAAGTACGCCCACTTGAAATTGGAGCCCTGGAAGCGGGACTGCCGGTCGGCGCGGCGCGGGTGGTTCTTCTGCCGGACCCAGATCAGCACCAGGATGCCGACGATGGTGCCGACCCCGAGCAGCTCCATGAGCAGCTGGAACAGCGACCAATCGTCGAGGATGGGCCAGCCCCAGGTCGGAACGAAGACCTCGCCGTATGCCTCGAACAGGGCGAGCGACCCGATCAGGAAGCCCCACATGACCAGCCAGTGCGCCGGACCGACGCTCTTGACCTTGTTCATCCGGGTGTGCGCGGCGAATTCCTTGATCAGGGTCTTCATCCGCGGGATGAACGGGCCGTTGCGGGTCGAGTCCGGCTGACCGAGGCGGATCACCCGCACGAAGCGGGCGATGGTCGCGAAGAACATTCCCCAGGCGGCGACGCCGAGCAGGACCGCGATCCCGCCGAGCGTCAGCTGTACAGCGCCCATCTTCGGGTGCCTTTCGTCCGAGTGAAGCGTGTGGTGGTTCGGGCAGACTAATGCTTCTTACTGATGGGTAACCCACTGACCGCGCCCAAGTCCCACCGATGTGGTGTACGCCTCTCTTGGTTTCAAGACGATCGTCCAGGTAGTTTTTGTGACATGGGTGCGTACCTTCTCCTCGCTTTCGCCATCGCCGCCGAGGTGACCGCCACGGTCTCGTTGAAACTTTCCGAGGGTTTCAGCAAGGTGGGACCGTCGATCGTCGTCGTCGCCGGATACGCCTTCGCGTTCGTCGCGCTCGCGTACGTGCTGAAGGCGGGCGTGCCGGTGAGCATCGCCTACGCGATCTGGGCCGCGGCCGGGGTCGCGCTGGTGGCGGCCGTCGGCATCGTGTTCTTCAAGGAGCCGGTCAACCTCTCCGTGATCGCCGGTCTGGTACTGGTGGTCGGCGGTGTCGTGTTGATCGAGGCGGGAGGCGCGCACTAAGTGAAGATCCAGGTCGACGGCCGGAAGGCCAGGGGCGAGAAGCGGCGCGAAGAGATCATCGCGGCCGCGTTGCGCGTGATCGAACGGGACGGCGTCGCCGGCGTCACCCACCGGACGGTCGCCGCCGAGGCGGGCGTGCCGACGGCTTCGACGACCTATCACTTCTCGAGCCTCGACGATCTGCTGATCGCCACCCTCATCTCGTGCGCGCGGGATATGGCGACCGAGGTCTACTGGATGATCGACCGCGCCCGCTCACGCGGCAGCCGCGGCGCGGAAGAGGTCGCCGGGCTGCTCGCGGAGGCGCTGGGCCCGCGCCGCGGGCGGACGATGGCGGAGTACGAGCTGTACCTGCTGGCCGCGCGCAAACCCGAGCTGCGGCCCGCCGCCCGGCGCTGGCTGGACGTGCTCACCTCGATGGTCCGGCACGACGACGAGGTCGCGTTCCGGGTGTTCCTCGCCGGTATCGACGGCCTGCTGATCCAGGGCCTCATCGACGACGAGCCGCCGTCCGCGGAGGAGCTGCGGCCGGTGGTGGACTATCTGCTGAAACCTCGTTGACCTGCTGGGTAGCGTGCGGATCATGAGGACCGTCGGCGTATACGAACTGGATGACGACCCGGCACGGGTGGACCTCGACGTGGTGTGGAAGTACCTGTCCACCAGCGTCTACTGGGGCAAATGGCGAGACCGCGAGCTGGTCGAGAAGGTCTTCAGGAACGCTTGGCGCGTCGTAGGCGCGTATGAGGCTTCGAGTGGCCGGATGGTCGGCTTCGCGCGGGCGTTCTCGGACACCATCGGCAGTGCTTACCTCGCGGATGTCTTCGTCGTCGACGAAGCGCGCGGCGCGGGGCTCGGCAAGGAGCTGGTCCGGGAGATGATCGACAACGGGCCGGGCGCGGAGTTCCGGTGGATGCTGCACACCGCCGACGCGCACGGGCTGTACCGGCAGTTCGGCTTCGGCGACCCGCCCGAGGGGCAGTACATGGAGCGGACGCGGGCGAACGGGCAGGCCTAGGAAAAGTCCGTGAAGGCCTCCTTCCCTACTCTCAGGGTAGGGAAGGAGGCCTTCACGGAAAGCCGTTCAGCCCTTGTTCTCGTGCAGGGCCGTGAGCGACGCCCGGGCGATGGCGTGGCCGAAGAGGTTGAAGCCGAGGAACGCGGGAGTGGCGTCCTCGCCGACGTCCAGCTTTTCGACGTCGACAGCGTGCACCGTGAAGATGTACCGGTGCGGCCCGTGCCCGGGCGGCGGGGCCGCGCCGAGGAACTGCCGCACGCCGCCGTCCCCCTTCAGCGTGACGGCGCCCTCCGGCAGACCGGAGCCGGCTTCGTCACCCGCGTTCGCGGCCAGCGCGGTCACCGAGGCGGGGATGTCGAACACCGCCCAGTGCCAGAATCCGCTCGCCGTCGGGGCGTCGGGGTCGTAGCAGGTCACGGCGAAACTCTTGGTCTCCGCGGGGAACCCCTCCCAGGACAGCTGCGGGGAACGGTCTTCGCCACCCGCGCCGAAGATCCCGGAAAGCTGGGGCGTCGGCAGGAAGCCGCCTTCCTCGATGTCGGTGCTGCTCAGGGTGAAGGCAGGCAGATCGGGCAGGAAGTCGTACGGGTCGGGTGCCTGCGGCATGCGTCCTCCTGGTCGTTGAACAGATGACGGAGCCAGGTTATGACCCCGAGGACCCTGGCGCGGGTTCAGGGACGAATCCGGGGGTTACCCCTATGTCCAACCCGCCGCGCCGCCCTTAGCGTCGAGCTACACGAAAACCTGCTCTGGAGGGACTCAAGACCATGGCGCGCCCACTCCTCGCGATCGGAGGCATCGCGTTGATCGGCGTCGGTGTCCTCACCGGCCTCGGCTGGTGGTGGCCGTCCGACGCGGAGGCCACCGCGGAGGTGACCCAGCCGATCCGCAGCGTGCGGATCGACAACGACGAGGGCCGGGTCAAGATCCGCGCCGGCGAGGGGCCGGTCCGGATCCACCAGGAGTTCGAGTACCGCTGGAACAAGCCGGGCGACTCCTTCCGCGTGGAAGGCGACACCCTGGTCCTCGCCGGCTGCGGCACCAGCTGCGAGGTCCGCTACGACGTGGTGGTCCCGGCGGGCGTCCCGGTCTCGGGCAAGCTGGACTCGGGGGCGCTCGACATCGCCGGAGTGTCCACTGTGGACGTCACGGTCGACTCCGGCCAGGTCGAGGTCCGCGACGTGCCGGGCACCGTGAAAGTGCGGTCCGACTCCGGGCGCGTCGAATTGGCGAACATCGGCCAGGCCGTCACCGTGCAGGCGGCTTCCGGTGCCATCAAGGGGGAACGGCTCGGCGGCAACGTCGAAGCCCGCACCAACAGCGGCCGCATCGAACTCGAACTCCTCAAGGGGGCAGACGTCACCGCGCAGGCCGACAGCGGTTCGGTCGAGGTCACGGTCCCGGCGGGCGAGTACAACGTCACCGGCACCAGCGACAGCGGCAGCCGGGACATCGACGTGAACCAGTCCGGTTCGGCACAGCACAAGCTCGATCTCAACACCGACAGCGGAAGCGTCAAGGTCAAAGCGGCCTGACGGACTTATCGGGGGAAACACTTTCTCATGGGGAACAAGGCTGTATTCACCAAAGAACGGCGCGTCCTCGGCGCGATTGCTCTCGGCGCGCTGACCGCCTTCGGGATCGTCGGCTGCACAAGCGAAACCGAGCAGAAGCTGAGCGACGGCGCACCCGTCACCGAGCAGGTCACCGCGATCCGGGTGGACGTCCCGGTCGGCGCGGTCACGCTCCGGGTCGAGGACGGCGCGCCCGTCTCGCTGCGCCGCGAAGTGACTTATAACGGCAAGAATCCCGGAAAGACGTACAGCGTCGAGAACGGCACGCTGGTCCTCGGCGGCTGCCAGCAGTGCGGCGTGGACTACGACGTCGTGGTGCCGCGCGAGCTGGCGATCTCCGGGTTCATCGGCACCGGCAAGATCACCCTCGCCCGCGCCGCCTCGGTCGATCTGAAAGGCGACGTCGGCGACTTCAAGGTGATGAGCACGTCCGGGCCGGTCAACCTGCGCACCGGCACCGGCGACATCGAGGTCGGCCTCGCGAAGCCGGGCGCGGTCACCGCGAACTCGGAGGTCGGCAAGGTCGTCGTCACCGTTCCCGATGGCGCGTATCAGGTCCGCGCGAAGGCGGAGGTCGGCACGGTCGAGACCGGCGGCGTCCGGCAGGACCGGGCTTCGGCGAACGTCCTGGACCTCCAGTCCGGCACCGGCTCGATCACGGTGAAGCCCGTATGAAGGCCCTTGCCGCCCTCGCCGCGCTGACCCTGCTTCCGCTCACCGCGCTGCCGGCGTCCGCCGCGTCCGGGATCGACTGGAAGCCGTGCGCGACCGAGTACGCGCCGACGCTGGAATGCGCGAACCTCCGGGTGAGCGGTGGTTTTTCGATCGCGCTGGCGAAACTGCCCGCGACCGATCCCGCCCGCCGCGTCGGTTCGCTGCTGACGAATCCGGGAGGACCGGGCGGCGCCGGGGTCACCGTGCTCAAGTACGGCGGCCGCGGTTTCGCGCTGGACAAGCCGGAAATGGCCGAAGTGCGGCAGCGGTTCGACGTCATCGGGTTCGATCCGCGCGGCGTCGGCGAAAGCACGCCGTCGATCGCCTGCGGGCCGGATCTGCACGATCCGGCGGTCAGCCGTTTCCCGCGCGGCCGTGCGGATCACGAAAAGCTTCTCGCGCACAACCGCGCCTCGGGTGAGGAATGTCTGAAGCGGACCGGGCGCGCACTGTCCGTTATGGACACTTGGCATGCCGCGGACGACATCGAAGCGATCCGGGGCGCTCTCGGCGAGCCGAAGGTGAACTGGCTCGGTGTCTCCTACGGTTCCGAACTCGGTGCCGTGTACGCGGAGAAGTACCCGGACCGCATCCGGACGATGGTGCTCGACGGCGCCGTCGACCACTCGCGGCCGACCAGGCAGGCGGTCCTCGAAGAAGCCGTCGCGACCGAAGGTGCGTTAAAGGACTTCGCGAAGTGGTGCACGACGTCGGCCGATTGCGCGCTTCGCGGCAAGGACGTCCTCGCCACCTATGACGCGTTGATGCGGACGCCCGGCGGCGTGCCGTCGAAACAGCTCGGCCGGAACGTGACCGCCGAGGAGATGGCGTCCGGGGTCTACGGCAATCTCATCCTGCCCGCGTTCTGGCCCGGTCTGGCGAAGGCGATCGACGCCGCGACGGCGGGCGACGCGGACGGGTTGCTGCCGTATTCCCAACTCGACCCGTCCTACGGCGCGTACCGCGCGATCGGCTGTCACGACTTCGGCTCGCCGTTCACCTCCTACGCCGACATGAGGGCGATGCAGGGACTGGTGAAGACGCTCTCGCCGCACGGCTGGCGGTACTCGGAGTTCTGGGACATGGCGAGCGGGTGCGCGGGCTGGCCGGTGCCGTCGGCGTACCTGCCGCGGCCGCAGAAGGTGACCGGTACGGCGCCGATCCTCGTGGTCGGCGGTGAACACGATCCGGCGACGCCGCTCGTCTGGGCGAAAGGGCTCGCGCGGAACATCGAGAACTCGACGTTGCTCGTCGACGCCGGGTACGGGCACACGGGCCTGCTGAACTCGGCCTGCGTGCGCACCGAAGAGACGAAGTACCTGGTGAGCGGCGTCACACCCGCTCCGGGCACGGTCTGCCGGTAGTCCGGGAACAAGACGATCGTGCCGCACGTTGAGCCGGATACAAGGTTGAGTGAGGGTGACTCAAGTCCGGCTTGACGGCAGCCCCACCATCCCGATACAACTTGCGTTGAGCCCACTCAAGGTGGGCGAGAACGTGCAGGTCACGAACTAGCAGGAGGATCACACCATGGCGCGAGCGGTCGGCATCGACCTCGGCACGACCAACTCGGTCGTCGCTGTCCTTGAGGGCGGCGAGCCGACGGTCATCGCCAACTCGGAAGGTTCACGCACCACCCCGTCCATCGTCGCCTTCGCCAAGAACGGCGAAGTGCTGACCGGTCAGCCGGCGAAGAACCAGGCCGTGACGAACGTCGACCGGACCATCCGGTCGGTCAAGCGGCACATCGGTACCGACTGGAAGACCGAGATCGACGGCAAGGCCTACACCTCGCAGGAGATCAGCGCCCGCGTGCTGATGAAGCTCAAGCGCGACGCCGAGGCGTACCTGGGCGAGACCATCACCGACGCGGTCATCACCGTCCCCGCCTACTTCGAGGACGCGCAGCGGCAGGCCACGAAGGAAGCCGGGCAGATCGCCGGCCTGAACGTGCTCCGCATCGTCAACGAGCCCACCGCGGCGGCGCTGGCGTACGGCCTCGACAAGGGCGAGAAGGAACAGACCATCCTGGTCTTCGACCTCGGTGGCGGTACGTTCGACGTCTCGCTCCTGGAGATCGGCGAGGGCGTCGTCGAGGTCCGCGCGACCTCCGGTGACAACCACCTCGGCGGTGACGACTGGGACGAGCGGATCGTCACCTGGCTGGTCGACAAGTTCAAGTCGTCCAACGGCATCGACCTCACCAAGGACAAGATGGCGCTCCAGCGCATCCGTGAGGCCGCCGAGAAGGCGAAGATCGAGCTGTCCAGCTCGAATTCGGCCAGCATCAACCTGCCGTACATCACCGTGGACGCGGACAAGAACCCGCTGTTCCTCGACGAGCAGCTCTCCCGCGCCGAGTTCCAGAAGATCACCTCGGACCTGCTCGAGCGCACCCGCAAGCCGTTCAACAACGTCATCCGTGACGCGGGTGTCGCCGTCGGCGACATCGACCACGTCGTGCTCGTGGGTGGTTCCACCCGGATGCCGGCCGTGTCCGAGCTGGTCAAGGAGCTGACCGGCGGCCGCGAGCCGAACAAGGGCGTCAACCCGGACGAGGTCGTCGCCGTCGGCGCGGCGCTGCAGGCCGGTGTGCTCAAGGGCGAGGTCAAGGACGTCCTGCTGCTCGATGTGACCCCGCTTTCGCTGGGCATCGAGACCAAGGGTGGCGTGTTCACCAAGCTCATCGAGCGCAACACCACGATCCCGACCAAGCGTTCGGAGATCTTCTCCACCGCGGACGACAACCAGCCGTCGGTGCAGATCCAGGTGTTCCAGGGTGAGCGCGAGATCGCGGCGCACAACAAGAAGCTCGGCATGTTCGAGCTGACCGGTCTCCCGCCCGCCCCGCGTGGCGTGCCGCAGATCGAGGTCACCTTCGACATCGACGCCAACGGCATCGTGCACGTCCTCGCGAAGGACCTCGGCACGAACAAGGAGCAGTCGATGACGATCACCGGTGGCTCCGCGCTGCCGAAGGACGACATCGAGCGCATGGTCAAGGACGCCGAGGCGCACGCCGAGGAGGACAAGCAGCGCCGCGAGGAGGCGGAGACCCGCAACCAGGCGGAGACGCTGGTCTACCAGACCGAGAAGTTCGTCAAGGACAACGAGGACAAGCTGCCCGACGAGCTCAAGGGCAAGGTGAAGTCCGCGATCGACGAGGCCAACGAGGCGCTCAAGGGCACCGACTCGGCGAAGATCCGCGAGTCCATCGAGAAGCTGAACACGGCTTCGCAGGAGCTGGGCACTGCGCTCTACGCCAACGCCACCCCGGGCGCCGAAGGTGCCGCCGGTGAAGGCGCCGCCGGTGCGGCGGGCGCGGGCACCGGTTCGCAGGCCAAGGCGGACGACGTCGTCGACGCCGAGATCGTCGAAGAGGACGAGAAGGACAAGAAGTGACGGGACGCTACGACGAAACCGAGGGCCGGGGCCCGGAGGAACCGGTGGTCGTGCGGGATCGTCGGCGGATCGACCCGCTGACCGGTGAGGTCCGCTCGGCCGCCCCGGCCGCCGAACCCCAGGACGGCCCGAAGCACGCCGCTCCGTCGCAGGACCCTGCCGAACCGACCGAGCCGGAGCCCGCGGCCCACGCGGGCCCCGGCCTCGGGGAGTCCCTTGTGGACGATTCGGTGTCGGTGGCCACCGGACTGGAGAAGGAGCTGGCGGAACGCACCGCCGACCTCCAGCGCCTCCAGGCGGAGTACGCCAACTACCGCAAGCGCGTGGACCGCGACCGCGAGCAGGTCGTCGTCGGCGCGAAGGCGTCGGTCGTCGGTGATCTGCTCCCGCTGCTCGACGACCTCGAGCGCGCGGAGCAGCACGGCGATCTGACCGGTGCCTTCAAGGCGGTCGGCGAGAAGCTGGTCGGGAGCCTGCAGCGGTCGGGTCTCGAGCCGTTCGGCACCGAGGGCGAGCCCTTCGACCCGAGCGTTCACGAGGCGGTGCAGCACAGCACGTCGCCGGACGTCACCGGCCCGACGGTCACCATGGTCATGCGCCGTGGTTACCGCTTCGGCGAGCGCGTGCTGCGCCCGGCGATGGTCGGGGTCACCGACCACGAGCCGGGTGCCGCTCCGGTGGACCCGCCTGTGGGTGGCGAGCTGCCGCTCGAAGGCGAACTTTTCGATGAGAACAACCGCTGATCGGCGATACGGCGTGAAAGGAGGAGACGTTCGGTGAGTGCACGGGAATGGATCGGTAAGGACTTCTACCGTGAACTGGGCGTCTCCTCCGACGCCACCGCGGACGAGATCAAAAAGGCCTATCGCAAGCTGGCCAAGGAGAACCACCCCGACGCCAACGCGGGCAACGCGGAGGCCGAGAAGAAGTTCAAGGCGGTCTCCGAGGCGTACGGCGTGCTGTCCGACGCGTCCAAGCGCAAGGAGTACGACGAGGCTCGCCGCCTCTTCGGCTCCGGCGGTCCCGGTGGCTTCGGCTTCCCCGGCGGCGGTGGCGGCGGCGGTTTCGACGTCGGCGACATCTTCGGCCAGGCGGGTCAGCAGCAGGGCGGCTTCGGCGGTCTCGGCGACATCCTCGGCGGGCTGTTCGGCCGCCGCGGCGCCGCGGCCGGTGCCACGGCGAACCGGCCGCAACGCGGCGCGGACGTGGAGACCGACGTCCGGATCGACTTCGCCGAGGCGGTCAAGGGCGCGACCCTGCCGCTGCGGCTGTCGAGCCCGGCGACCTGTTCCACCTGCGGTGGCAACGGCGCGAAGCCGGGGACTTCCCCGAGGACGTGTGCGACCTGCCAGGGCAGCGGGCTGGTCAGCCGCAGCCAGGGCGCGTTCGCGTTCTCCGAGCCGTGCCGTGACTGCCGCGGCCGCGGGAAGATCATCGACGACCCGTGCCCGGAATGCGCGGGCGAGGGCATCAGCACGCGCACCCGCACCCTGACCGTGCGGATCCCGCCGGGCGTCGCCGACGACCAGCGGATCCGGCTGGCAGGCCAGGGCGAACCGGGCCGTGGCGGCGCGCAGCCGGGCGATCTGTACGTCCGTGTGCACGTCGCTCCGCACCCGTTGTTCGGGCGCAAGGACCTCGACCTGACGATCACCGTGCCGGTGTCCTTCGCGGAACTGGCCCTCGGCGGCACGATCACCGTGCCGACGCTTGAGGGCAAGGTCTCGCTGAAGGTGCCGCAGGGTACGGCGAGCGGTCGCGTGCTTCGCGTGCGCGGCAAGGGAATCGCGAAACGTGACGGCTCGCAGGGCGATCTGCTGGTCACCCTGCAGGCGGCCATCCCGGCCGAACTGGACGACAAGGCCCGTGCGGCGCTGGAGGCGTACGCGGAGGCCGTGTCCGGCCACGACCCGCGACCGGAGATCACCGAACTTCTCGAAGGCAGGTGAGCACGATGTTCGGCGGGCTGCCGCACGGTGCGGACGAGGACACCCCGGTGTTCGTCATTTCGGTGGCGGCGCAGCTTTCCGGCCTGCACGCGCAGACCCTGCGGTCCTACGACCGCCAGGGTCTCGTGTCGCCGGGCCGGACCTCCGGTGGTGGACGGCGTTACTCGATGCGGGACATCGCGTTGCTGCGCGAAGTGCAGCGACTGTCCCAAGAGGACGGTGTCAACCTCGCGGGCATCAAGCGGATCATCGAGCTGGAGAACCAGGTCGACGCGCTCCGTGCGCGGATCGCCGAACTGACCGAGGAGCTCACGGCGGCGTACCTCACCGCCGAACAGACGGCCGCGGCCGTGCACGCCTCGTACCGCAAGGATCTCGTTCCCTTGCGGCAGCAGACGGCACTCGTGGTCTGGAAGCCCAAAGAACGCAATTAGTCCTCTGAATGCCTCACGACCCGAGCTGAGGTACATGAAGGCCCCCTTCCTTTACCTAGGCGCAAGGATGGGGGCCTTCATGTACCTGGCACGCGATCAAGCCGCACCCAAAACCAGAATGCGTTACTGGCCGGGAACCAGGTTCCGGATCTGCTGGACCTCGCCGGTGCGCGAGTCCTGGATCCGCTGGGCCAATGCCTTCGACTCGGGGTTCTTCCCGTCCTTCAGTTCGGTCCTCGCCAGCGCGACCCCGTTGTGCTGATGCGCGACGAAGATGTCGGCGAAGTCGAGGGTGAACTCCGAACCATCCTTTTTGGACAGTGCTTCGAGCAGGCCTTTGTCGGTGAGCCCGTCGCCGCCGTGATGGTGGTGCGCTTTCGGGTCCATCGAGCCCGTCTCGGGTTTGCCCCAGGCCTTCAGCCAGTTCCGCATGTCGGTGCTCTCGGTCTGCTGCGTCGCCTCGATCGCGGCCGCGAGATCCTTGAGCTCCTGCTTCTGTGCCTGCTTGTCCTTGACCAGCTTGACGATCTCCACGCCCTGGTTGTTGTGCGCGATCATCATCTGCAGGAACATCACGTCGGCGTCGTTGTACTCCGCGGACGCCCCGGCCGACTGGGGGACGGGGGAGATCGGGGCGCCGGCGGTACCGGGTGAGCCATCACCGGTCCCGCAGCCCGCGAGGGCCACGAGACCGGCGACGAGAACGAGGGCCAGCTTCACCGGCGCGTCTCCTTTACTGCCGGGTCCACAGCGCGGGGGTGTTCGGCGGTTCCCACCCCTGGAGTGCCGTATGCGCCATCTGGCAGCGGTAGGTCGCGCCGCCGTAGGTCACCGTGCTGCCGACCGCGTAGGCCGTCCCGGCCGCCCAGGTGCCGCCGGTGGGCGGGTTGCTGGTGCTGGTCGGCGGGTTCGACGTCGTCGGCGGGTTGCTGGTGGTCGGCGGGTTGCTGGTGGTGGGCGGGTTGCCACCGCCGATCTGCAGGTCGATGCAGCTGTAGAAGGCCATCGGCGTGTCCGCGATGTTCCACACGGCGAGGACCTTCTGGCGGCCGCTGAAGCCGTTCAGGCTCACCGTGTGCGACGTCGGGTCCTTCGGCGCGGAGTTGTTCCCGCTGATGTCGGCGATCTTGGTGCCGCCGATGTAGTACTCGTAGTTCGTGGTCCGGTGGTAGGCGGTGAACTTCCAGTTGAAGGTCACGCTGTTACCGACCGAAGCGGCGGGCCACGGCTTCGACTCGTCGTTGAGTTCGGCGAACTGGGGAAGTCCGCCGTTGCAGCTGCGGAGACCCTTGGGGCCCTCGACGCTCTGGGGTTCGTAGACGATGCTGCCGCAGCCCGAAACCTTGCCCTGGGCGCAGTTCGCCTGGCGGCTGGGCGGGGACAGCACGTAGCCATGGGCGCTGGCCACCTGCGGGATGGCCACGATGGCGATCGGGGCGAGGATCGCACCGGCGGCGGCTGCCACGAGCTTGCGTTTGACGGTCATGCCGGCTCCTGGGGATGGAACGACGGTGTTCCCGTGAAGGGGAGCAATGTGGTCTAGACCATAAATCCGCCGGTGACCGTGGTCAATGATTCACTGACCTACTGCTGCGTCGAGCCCAGGTGGAACAGCCGATCGGCCTAATACGAACGAAGCATCGGCTCAGTCCAGGGTGAAGGGGTCGTACTTGATCCGCCCCAGATCCGTGCCCGCGGCGAGCAGCTTCGCGACCGTCGCCCGGATCATCGACGGCGACCCGGCGACGTACACGTCGCGCTCCTTCCAGTCACCGCGCTGCGTGACCGCCGTGGCCAGCGTGCCGCGGTCGCCGCCGGTGATGGTGCCTTCCTCGGTCACCGGGGTCACCGTCAGCCAAGGGCAGGTGACGGTCAGCCCGCGGAGCTCGTCGAGGGCGTAGAGGTCCTCCGGTCGGCGGCCGCCGAAGAACAGGTGGACCGGCGGATTGTTCTTCCAGCGCGACATGTCGTCGAGCAGGGCGAGCAGCGGTGCGACACCGGTGCCGCCGCCGATCATCAGCAACGGACGGCTTTCCGTGTGGTGCACCGAAAGCGCGCCCAGTGCGGGGCCGAGGCGCCAGACGTCGCCGCGCCGGGTGTGGTGCACGATCGCGCGTGAGACCCAGCCGCCGCGCACGGCGTGCACGTGGAACTCCATCGTCCCGTCGGCGTGCGGCGCGGTGGCGGGCGAGAAGTACCGCCACATCCGCGGCCGCTGCGGGACCTCGACGCTGACGTAGCCGCCGGCCCGGTACGGGAGCGGCTGGTCCGTGCGTACCTTGACGATGGCGACGTCGCGGGAGGCGAGCCGGTGTTCGACGACCGTCGCCTTCCACCACGCCGGCCCGACCTCCTTGCCCGCGGCCTCGCGCATGCTCTTCGAAATGACCCCGTACGCGGTGACCCAGGCGTCTTCCACTTCGGGAGTCCAGTCGTCCTTCAGGAACCTCTTCAACGCGGCGATCAGTGCGACGCCGACGGCGTCGTAGTGGCGGCCGAGGACGTCGAACTTCCGGTGGTCCCGGCCGAGCTGGCCGAGGAAAGTGGCCAGCTCGTCGGGCCGGTCCACCATCTGCACGACGTAGACGAGGGCGCGCAGCAGACGATTCCGCTGGGTGGCCATGTTGATCGGGAACAACGCCCTGGCGTCGGGCGAAACGGCGAAGAGCGCCCCGTAGAAGTATTGGGACAACTCCTCGGACTTCGTTTCGACGGCGGCGAAACTCTTCCTGATGAGCTTGGCCAGCTGGACGGACTTGTCCGCCGTCGGCGTCTCGATCAAGGGCGGGACGGGAATCGGTGAAGATCTGGACGGACTCGGTGGATGCTCGTACTTCACTGTTTCGGCAGGCATGGGTGAACGATTTTCTCCAGTTGGATCGGGCATATTCTCCAGACCCGGGCTCGTGTTCCCCCGAGGGTTCTCGACTGTATGCCCGAATGTCACCAAAGGATCCAAGAATGTTTGTTTCCCGCTCGAACGGAGCAGACGATATACGCGCCGTCAACACCGTCTGGCACTAAGTAAAGGTGATCAAGCATGCGGAATTTTCCCTTGCCCACCAGGGTTTTTCGCCACGTCTGTGGGAAAGCGTGATCCGCCGATCGGGTGGGTTTTTCTGCGTGATTACCGGGTCACGTAACGGTATGCGTCCCGCGACTGATCGCCATTGTGGAATCGAATTCGCTAGTCGATGGTGAAGGGGTCGTACTCGATCTGGTCGAGCGCGCTGCCCGCGACCAGCATCCGGGACACCGTCGCCCGGATCATCGCGGGCGAACCGGCGACGAGGATCCGGTGCCCCGGCCAGGATCCTTGCTGCGTAACGGCTTCCGCGAGCGTGCCCTGGACGCAGCCGGGGGCTTCCTCACCGTGCTCGACCACCGGGGTCACGGTGAGCCACGGGTTCGTGGCCGCCAGGGCGCGCAACTCGTCGAGGTCGTAGAGGTCCTCACGCGACGGTCCGCCGTAGAACAGCTGGACCTTCGGGTTCTCGCCCCACTGCGCGAGGTCGTCCAGAATGGCCCGCAGCGGCGCGATACCCGTGCCGCCCGCGATCATCAGGACGCCGCGGCCGTCGGTCCGGTCGACCGAAAGCCTGCCGAGCGGCGGCCCGAGCCGCCAGACGTCACCGGGCTGCGTGTGGCTCACGATGGCGCGCGAGACCCAGCCGCCGTCGACCGCGCGCACGTGGAACTCGATACCGCCGTCCTCGCGCGGCGCGTTCGCCGGCGAAAGGTAGCGCCAGAGTCTCGGCCGCTGCGGTACTTCGACGCTCATGTACTGACCGGGCTGATACGGCACCGGGAATTCGGGCTGGACGCGGACCAGCGCGAGATCCCAGGTGAGCCGCCGGTGTTCGAGTACGGTCGCCGACCACGACGCCGGGTTGACGTCGGCCGCGGCGGCCTCCTGCATCGCGCGGGCGACGATGGTGAACGCCTCCGCCCAGGCCCGTTCGACCTCGGGAGTCCAGTCCGGACCGAGGTGGTTCTTGAGCGAGGCGAGCAGCGCGGTGCCGACGGCCTCGTAGTGCCGCGGGATGACACCGAACTTGCGGTGGTCGCGGCCGAGCTGGGTCAGGAACGGGACGAGGTCGTCCGGCCGGTCGACCATCTGCACGATGTGGACCAGCGCGCGGACCAGCCTGCCGCGCTGGACCTCCATGTTGATCGGGAAGAAGTCGCGGGTGGCGGGCGCGAGGGTGAACAGCATCCCGTAGAAGAACTGCGAGATCTCCGGGATGAAGGGTTCCGACTTCGCCCAGGTGTCCCGGATGAGCCGCACCATCGCGGTGACCGCGGGCGGGGCTTCACGCGGCGCCGAAGACCGCGGGACCGGGCTGACCGCGTCGGCCGTCACGGGCTGGGAGTCGCTGATCGGGAAGCGCATACCGGAAGACAGTTCCCCAGGTTCACGAACGAGGGACCACTGGAGAAGAATTCACGGATCATTCACCTCTCCGGTCAGTGGCTGTCGGGCCGGTCGGCTGCTTTCCGGCTCGTTCGCGAGACTAGCCGCCGAGAGACCTTTTGCCTGCATCGTTGCTCCGGACGGGTGTACTCGAAACCGGCCGGTAGTGGGCGATCTCACGAGGTAAATAGTTGTCTTACGCAAGTGTCGCCAAATAAAGTTGTACTGTACAAGTAGCCAGGAGGAACCGATGAGCTCCGCGGACGACGCCAGGGTCGAGCTGATGCGTGAGTTGAAGGCCGCCTCCCAGCTGCAGCACGCCTGGATAATGCAGGCGTGGCAGGACGACCCCGGTCTGCATCCGGCGGCCGCGATGCTGCTGTCGGACCTGGCGAAGCACGGCGAGGCGCGGCCTTCCGAGTTGGCCAAACGACGCTTTGTGGACCTTTCGGTCGTAAGTCGTCAAATTTCCCAGCTGTCCGCGGCGGGGATGGTGGACCGCCGTCCCGCACCCGAAGACGGCCGTGCGTCGATCATCAGCATCTCCGAGCGCGGGCGCGCGGAGCTGGGGCGCAGGCGGGCCGGTTATCTGGAGTTCATGGAGCGTGCGCTCGGTGACTGGGACGACGAAAAAGTGCTCGAACTGACCACGCGCCTGGCGGAGATGAACGCCGATGTCCGCGCGGCCCTGTCCGTGCCGGCATGCGACGTTTGACGTCGGCCGTTCCTACCCGCCGGTCTTGACTGAACGGACCTTTCGTAGCGTCGTGACGCCGGTAGCGTCGTATCTGTGCGTAACCGGGTCGCATTGCTGGTCGCCTTGGGAATCGACAACTTCGGCTCGGGACTGTTCCTCCCGCTCGGGCTGGTCTTCGTCGTCCGCGTGGTGGGCCTCCCGCTCGCCCAGGCGGGGGCCGCGGTCACTCTCGGTGCACTGGCCGGCCTCCTCGTCCCCGCGTTCGCCGGACGGCTCGTCGACCTGATCGGCCCGCGGACGGTGATGATCTGCGCCCACGTCCTGCAGGCCGCCGGGGTGAGTGCTTTCCTGCTGGCCGGCGGATTCGCCGGCGTCGTCGGCGCGTCCGTCATGCTCTCGGCCGGGCAGCAGCTGTTCTACAGCTCGCAGTTCTCGCTCATCGCCGACGTCGCGGGCGAAGGGCCGAAGGACCGGCCGTTCGCCGAAGCCGCGATGGTCCGCTCCGCGGGCTTCGGGCTGGGTGGGCTCGCGGCGGCGGGTCTGCTGGTGTGGATCGGGCGCGAAGGCCTCTATGTCGCCGTGATGCTGGACGTCGCGACTTTCGTCATCGCCGCGGCGATCCTCTCGACGCTCGTCACGCCACCCCCGCGGCACCTGTCGCGGTGCCCGGGGTCCGCGCGGGTCTGGCGGAACCGTCCGTACCTGGCGCTCATCGTGTTCAGCGGCCTCTTCGCGCTCACGATGGACTTCTTCCTCATCGGGATGCCGGTGTACGTCTTCAACGCCTTGCAGGGCCCTCGATGGCTTCCCGGTGCGATCATCGCGCTGCTCACCGTCGTCACCAGTCTGGGTGGAGTCCTCGGATTGCGGCTGACCAGGAAGCTGACCCGGATCGCCGCGATGCGCGCGGGTTCGGCGTTGTTCGCGGTGTGGTGCCTGGCCTGCCTGGTGGTGGTGTTCGTGCCGAAGGTGTTCCAGCCGGTTTACCTGCTCGGCGCGACCCTCGTGCTGGCCGCGGGCGATCTCGCGTTCGGTCCGCGCTCCGGGGCGCTGGCCGAAGCCGCGGCGCCACCGGAGGCGCGAGGCCGGTATCTGGCGGCCTTCCAATACGCGTTCACGCTCGCCGCGGTGATCGCTCCGGCCGTCGTCGCGCTGTTCTCCGTGGCAGTCTGGATCCCGTGGGTGCTCGTGGCCGCGTGCGCCTGCACGGCCGTCGTCGGCCTCGGCCGGGTGGGTCCGCGTCTGCCCGCGGAGGCCGTCTCTCCGACGGGAAGTTGAACTTTTCGAAGTTGAGCGGAACAGACTCAACTTTTCTGACGTTGAACCAGTCGAGAAGGATTCGCAAGACCTAGTACGAGGTGAGGGATGGACGCTTTCAACCCGACCACGAAGACCCAGCAGGCGATCTCGTCGGCGGCGCAGGCGGCCACGATGGCGGGGAATCCGCATGTGGCGGCCGCGCATCTGCTCGGCGCACTGCTGGCGCAGGGTGAGGGGCTCACCGCTCCGCTGCTGACCGCGGTCGGGGCCGATCCGGCGCAGGTGCACAAGGAGCTGGAGCCGCTGATCGCGGCGCTGCCGTCGGCGACCGGCGCCACTGTGTCGAGCCCGCAGTTCGACACGAACGCGGTGAAGGCGCTGACGCACGCGCAGAAGCTCGCGACCGAACTCGGCGACGAGTACGTCTCGACCGAGCACCTCCTCGTCGGCCTCGCCACCGAAGGCGGGCCGGTCGCCGAGCTGCTCAAACGGCACGGCGCCACGCCGGACGCGCTGCGCGAGGCGTTCGCCAAGGTGCGCGGCTCCGCGAGGATCACCAGCGCGGATCCCGAAAGCACGTTCAAGGCGCTGGAGAAATACGGCGTCGACCTGACCGAGCGCGCCCGCGCCGGCGAACTGGACCCGGTGATCGGCCGCGACACCGAGATCCGCCGCGTGGTGCAGGTGCTCTCGCGCCGCACCAAGAACAACCCGGTACTGATCGGCGAGCCGGGCGTCGGCAAGACGGCCATCGTCGAAGGGCTCGCCCAGCGCATCGTCGCCGGTGACGTGCCGGAGTCGCTGCGCGGTAAGCGCGTGGTGGCGCTGGATCTCGGCTCCATGGTCGCGGGCGCCAAGTTCCGCGGCGAGTTCGAAGAGCGGTTGAAGGCCGTGCTCAAGGAGATCACCGACTCCGCGGGCGAGGTCGTCACCTTCATCGACGAGCTGCACACCATCGTCGGCGCCGGCGCGACCGGTGAGGGCGCGATGGACGCGGGCAACATGATCAAGCCGATGCTCGCCCGCGGTGAGCTGAGGATGGTCGGCGCGACCACGCTCGACGAGTACCGCCAGCACATCGAGAAGGACGCCGCGCTGGAGCGGCGCTTCCAGCAGGTGCTGGTCGGCGAACCGTCCCCTGAGGACACCATCGCCATCCTGCGCGGGCTCAAGGAGCGGTACGAGGTGCACCACGGTGTGCGTATCACCGACGCCGCGCTGGTCGCCGCCGCGACCCTGTCCGACCGCTACATCACCGCCAGGTTCCTGCCGGACAAGGCGATCGACCTGGTCGACGAGGCCGCCTCGAAGCTCCGCATGGAGATCGACTCGCGGCCGGTCGAGATCGACGAGGTCGAGCGCGCCGTGCGGCGTATGGAGATCGAGGAGATGGCACTGTCCAAAGAGGACGATGCTGCCTCCAAGGAGCGCCTCGCCGCGCTGCGCTCGGAACTGGCCGAAAAGCGGGAAACGCTGACGGCGCTGACAGCGCGCTGGCAGAACGAGAAGGGCTCGATCGAACGCGTCCGCGAGCTCAAGGAGCAGCTGGAGCAGCTGCGCGGCGAGTCCGAACGCGCCGAACGCGACGGCGACCTCGGCAAGGCCGCCGAACTCCGCTACGGCCGGATCCCCGCGCTGGAGAAGGAGTTCCAGGCCGCGACCGAGGCCAATGAGGTCAGCCAGCAGAACGTCATGCTCAAGGAGGAGGTCAGCGCGGACGACGTCGCCGACGTGGTCAGCGCGTGGACCGGCATCCCGGCCGGACGGCTGCTGGAAGGCGAGACGGGCAAGCTGCTCCGGATGGAGGAGGAGCTCGGCAAGCGGGTCGTCGGGCAGAAGGAGGCCGTGCAGGTCGTCTCGGACGCGGTGCGCCGCACCCGGGCGGGCGTCGCCGACCCCGACCGGCCGACCGGTTCGTTCCTGTTCCTCGGCCCGACCGGCGTCGGCAAGACCGAGCTGGCGAAGGCGCTGGCCGAGTTCCTGTTCGACGACGAGCGCGCGATGCTGCGCATCGACATGAGCGAGTACGCCGAGAAGCACTCGGTGGCGCGCCTGGTCGGGGCGCCGCCGGGCTACGTCGGCTACGACCAGGGCGGGCAGCTGACCGAGTCGGTGCGCAGGCGGCCGTATTCGGTGGTGCTGCTGGACGAGGTCGAGAAGGCGCATCCGGACGTGTTCGACGTGCTCCTCCAGGTGCTCGACGACGGACGGCTCACCGACGGCCAGGGCCGCACGGTCGACTTCCGCAACACGATCCTGGTGCTGACGTCGAACCTCGGCTCGCAGGCCATCGCCGACCCGGCGCTCGACGAGCGTCAGCGCAACGACGCGGTGATGTCGGTGGTGCAGCGTCAGTTCAAACCGGAGTTCCTGAACCGGTTGGACGACATCGTGGTCTTCCACGCGCTGGGCACCGACGAGCTGACGTCCATTGTGGACATCCAGATCGAGCGGCTCGCCACGCGGCTTTCGCGGCGTCGCCTGACGCTGGAGGTCACCGACGGGGCGCGCGAGTGGCTCGCGCTGAACGGCTTCGACCCGATCTACGGCGCGCGGCCGCTGCGGCGGCTCGTGCAGTCGGCGATCGGCGACAAGCTGGCGAAACAGCTGCTGGCCGGTGAGATCCGGGACGGCGACACGGTCCGGGTGGACATCCCGGCCCAGGAGGCGTCGGAAGCGCTGACGGTCACGCGGGTGGACTGATCCTCCGCTCCTGAACGCTATGAACGGTCCGTTCCTTGCAAATTTCGCAAGGAACGGACCGTTCATAGCGTTGGCGACACAGCGATTTGTCGACCTTTACCTGCGTCTTTCGTGGTCTTTCCCGGGCACCGCACCGAAAGGGGCGCGCGACACGGCGCCCGGCGATCACATCCGGTGAGGGCAGGGGGATACCCTGACCGTCGTGGGTATTCCGGCGTGGATCTGGTTCGTCATCGCCGCCGTCGCCTTGGTGGCGGGGCTGGCGCTGCTCGCGGCCGACCGGGCGAAGGAGGGCTCGCGCAATCGCGAGCGCATGCGCTGGGCCGAGCTGCGCGGCTGGCAGTTCGTCGAAGAGGACGAGCGGTTGCCTCGGCAGTGGTCCAACGGCGCGATCGGGTACTTCGGCGCGCAGCTGGCGGTCAACGTCGTGGCCGGGTCCACCTTCACCTCCGACGGGCGGCGCCCCGTCTTCATCTTCGACATCGAGACCGAGGGCCAGATCCCGGCGGTCGTGGTCGCCGTGCGCTGCAACCGGGTGCACGAGACGCCGCTGGAGATGTGGCTGTCCAGCGTGCCGTTCCAGCGCCAGGACATGCCCGAGATGCTCGGCCCGATCGGTCAGCGCTACGCCTTCGCGGACGACTCCGAGGGTGCCCGCAAGGTGATCACGCAGGAACTCGTCGACGCGGCGGACTCGCTCGGCGGCGACGTCGGCGTGGCGTGGCTGGAGAACGAGTGGGTGCTCGCGAGCGTCGCCCCGACCGCCGGGCCGTCGCGGCTTGAGCGGCTGCTGCGCGACCTCGGCGAGATCGCGGACATCGTCGACCCGTTCGACGAGGAGTACGACAACGCCCCGACCCCGGGCCGCCACTGGCAGGCCGAGGCCGCCGACGACATCGAGCCGCAGGCTTAGGACGGCTTGAGTTCCAGCGGGAGCGCCCCGGCGGTGTAGCCGGTGTGCGCCGGCTGACCGAGCAGCGTCAGGTCGAGCGTCCCGGACTGCGTCAGCTGCCCCGCCCGCGCCGGATCGGCGGTCGGCAGGACCCCGCGCACGGACGACGCCGTGGTGCCGCGGACGGACGCCACCCCGCCGATGCCGAGGTCGCCGCTGATCGTCTGCGAACCGGAGCCGGTGAGGCCGGCGCCGCGTTGCGCCAGGTCCACGTCCTGCCCGGTGGTCACCAGCCCGGTTCCCGGGCCGACGGTGCCGCCGAAGGCATGGTCCTGGCCGAAGGCGGTGCCCGAGCCGACGTCGAGCGGAAGGACACCCTTGAACCGGCCATTGCCGTGCTGCGTCGAGGTCGTCCCGAAGGCCGCGAGGTCGCCGATGTCGACCGCGTGCCCGGACGACCGCCCGGCCTCCAGAACGCCGCCGAGGTCGCCCGTGAAAGCGCCGTCGAGCCGGGCGGTCCTGTCGAGTGCTCCGCCTGCTCGCTGGTCCGTCTCGTTGATCACGCCGACCCTGGGCAGCGGGCGGACGGCGTGGTAAGTCCCCTCGGACGCGCGGAGAGCGCGACCGTCCTGGGAGACGAGGGTGGGGACGCCGGTGCGCGGGTCGAGCGCGACCTCGGTCGTCCGTGCGCCGGTCCGCTCGATTCCGGTCTCGTTCCCGGCGACGACGCTGCCGTAGCGGTCGACCTTCACGGCTTCCCGCTGGCCTTGATTGAGGGTCTCGGCGGTCTTCGCCGCGCCGAGCGCGCCGACCTTGTCCGGGCGGGCCGTGACACTCTCGCGGGTCTCGACGGTCTCGCTCACCGAGCGGCGAACGTCCGCGACGGCCTTCGCGTCTCCGAGGTCCTTGCCGAAGACGTTCCGTTCGGTGCTGTTCAAGAAACCGCGAAAGACGGACGTGTCACCTTCGGTGGTGAAGCCTGCTCCGCGGTCGAGGCTGCCTTCGCGCTGGTGGTCGAGGGGCAGCGGGATCGATGGGTCGGTCTGGGTGGCGATGGCGGTGGCTGGGCCGGCGAGCAACAACGCCAGCGGCGCCGCGCCGACCGCGACTTTGGGCAGGTAGCTCGGCTTGCGCCTGCTGTGCTTCCCCATGGGGCCGGACGATACTTCCCGACCAGCGCGGTCGCACGTCAAATCCCCACGGTGGGTGACCCCCACATTCGGCTCTTCCGAGCATCTTCCCGGAATCCGACCGAGGAGTAGGTTCGGCGACATGACACAGACCGCCCTGATCACCGGCGCCACCGCCGGCATCGGCGCGCAGTTCGCGCGCAGGCTCGCCGCCGAGGCGTACGACCTCGTGCTCGTCGCCCGCGACGTCGACCGGCTGGAGAGCTTCGCGGCGGAACTGATCGAAGCGCACGGTGTCGACGTCGTGGTCCTGCCCGCCGATCTGTCCGAAGTGGACGGACGGGCGCTGGTCGAGGCCCGGCTGGAAGGCGAGCCGGTGGACCTGCTCGTGAACAACGCGGGCTTCGGTCTCAACGGCGATTTCTGGACCATCCCGCCGGACGCGCTGCAACGTCAGCTCGACGTCAACGTCACGGCCGTCCTGCGGCTGACCCGCGCCGCGCTGCCGGGCATGATCGACCGCGGCGAGGGCGCGATCATCAACGTCAGCTCGGTCGCCGGCTTCTTCAGCGGCCGCGGTTCGACGTACACCGCGAGCAAGAACTGGGTCACCTCGTTCACCGAAGGCATCGCCGCCTCGCTGCCGAAGAACATCCGCATGATGGCGCTGTGCCCCGGGTTCACCACCACGGAGTTCCACGAGCGGGCGGGGCTGGACAAGCCCGGGCCGAAGGCGTTCTGGCTCGGCGTCGACCAGGTCGTGGACGAGGCGCTCGCGGATCTGCGCCGCGGCAAGGTGATCTCGGTGCCGAGCCTGCAGTACAAGGCACTCGTCGCGGTCGGCGGGCTGTTGCCGAGGGCGGTACTGCGCAAACTCGGCGGCGGTTTCGGCGGCAAGGGCCGTACCTAATCGTCATCGGCGGTTTCGATGGACCGCACACCTTCGGTCGCGGCGAGCACGGCCGGGGCGGCGGCGTGATCGGGGCCGGTGAGGTCGAGTGAGACCGTCACCTCGCCGTCGCGGTCGTCGGTGATCCGCAAGGACGTGATCGACCATCGGCGGCTCGTGCAGAGCGCCAGCAGGTCGCGCAGGACCCCCTTTCCGTCCGCGTAGCTCACGCGCAGCCTGGTCGTGCCGGTGCCGCCCGGCAGATGCCCGGTCAGCCAGGTGAAACCGAGTACCACCACGAAATGCATGGCCGTCACCACGACCGCCAGCAGCAGCAACCCGGCACCCGCCGCCATGCCGATGGCCGCGGTCTCCCAGACCGCGGCGGCCGTGGTGAGTCCCCGGATCGCGCCCTGCCTGGTGATGATCAGCCCGGCGCCGAGGAAGCCGACACCGGAGACGATCTGCGCCGCGATCCGGGACGGATCCAGTACGACCTGCCCGGCCGCGAGGATGTCGCCGAAACCGTACTTACTGACCAAAAGGATCAGGGCGGACGCCGTTCCCACGATCGTCTGGGTCCGCAGCCCGGCGCTCTTGCCCCTGATCTGCCGTTCCAGCCCGATCGCCGCCGAAAGCGCGAACGCCGTCGTCAGCTCGCCGATCTGGAGCCAGCCCTGTCCGTTCGAGACCATCACCCCACAGTGCCATCCGGCCCGGCGACGGTTCGAGCTCGCGCCGGGCGGGTACGCGTGGATCATGAAGTCATCACTTCTCGTCATCGCGGCCGCGCTGACGCTGGCCGCTTGTTCCACCGAACAACCGCCAGGACCCGCGGCTCCGGGGCCGGAAGCCCAGCCGGTGAAGGCGATCCAAGCCGCGGCGGCCGCCGTGCCCGGCGGGCGGGTGTTCGACGTGGAGCCCGCGAACGAAGGCTGGGAGATCAAGGTCGCGTCGAACGGGCAGGAACACAAGATCCGCGTGAGCCCCGACGGCGGTCAGGTCCTCGGCGACCAGCAGACCGCGAAGCCGAGCGACGACATGGCGAAGATCGCACAGGCGGAGGTCGACGCGGTCAAGGCGCTGCGGACCGCGCAGCAACGTCAGCCGGGTGTGCTCGACGAGATGGAGATCGACCGCGCCACCGACGGTGCCCTCGTCTGGCAGGTCGGGCTGCGTGACGGCAAGGGGATCGAGCACGACCTCGACGTGGACGCCAAGACCGGAGCGGTCAGGTAGGGCCCGCCCTACCAAGGAGACGCACGCTCGCCCCAGGGTGCTTCCGACCTGGGATTCCTAGGGTTTTCACCATGAACTCTGGGTGGAACGGAGACGCGGTCCGGCTCGACGGCGTCCGCAAGGAATACGGCAAGGGCGTCGTCGCACTGGACGGGGTGACACTCACGTTCCCGCGCGGCGGCTTCACCGCCGTGATGGGCCCTTCGGGCTCGGGCAAGAGCACCTTCCTGCACTGCGCGGCCGGGCTGGACCGGCCGACGTCGGGTTCCGTCGTGCTCGACGGGCAGGAGCTGGCCGGGATGAGCGAGACGAAGCTGACGAAGCTGCGCCGCGACCGGGTGGGCTTCATCTTCCAGGCCTTCAACCTGCTTCCGGCGCTGACCGTCGAGCAGAACGTCACGCTCCCGCAGCAGCTGGCGGGAGCCAGGCCGGATCGTCGCGTCGTCGAGGAGATGTTGGCCCGCGTCGGGCTTTCCGGCCGTCGCAAGCATCTTCCCGGTGAACTGTCCGGCGGGCAGGCACAGCGCGTGGCGATCGCGCGGGCGCTGGTCACCCGGCCCGCGGTGGTCTTCGCCGACGAGCCGACCGGCGCGCTCGACACCCGCACCGCCGCCGAGGTCCTCGAGCTGCTGCGCGCTTCGGTCCGCACGACCGGCCAGACGGTGATCATGGTGACCCACGACCCGATGGCCGCCTCCTACGCGGACCGGGTCATCTTCCTCGCCGACGGCCGGATCGCGGACGAACTCCACGCGCCGACCGCGGACGTCGTCGCCGAACGCATGACCCACCTGGGCGCCTGGGGCAGCCCGGCCAGGGCGGGTGCGTGATGCTGCGACTCGCCTTCCGTACCTTGCGCCTGCGCAAGGGCGGTTTCATCGGCACCTTCATCGCCGTCTTCTTCGGCGCGCTGATCGTCGCCTCCTGCGGTGGCCTGATGGAGACGGGGATCCGCGGCAACGCGGAACCGCAGCGGCTCGCGGCCGCCCCGATCCTCGTCACCGGCGGCCAGACCTTCGAGCTGCCCAAGGAGGACCCCGCCTCCCTCGAACCCGACGACAAGCGCAAGTTCGAGGACGCGCGGCTTCCCGAGCGTGTCCGGCTCGACAGCGGACTGGTCTCCCGGCTGCGGTCCGTCCCCGGTGTCTCGGACGTTGTCGGCGAAGTGAGCTTCCCGCTCGCTCTCGGCAAGGAGCCCGCACTCGGCCACGCCTGGGACTCCGCCGCGCTGACGCCGTACGCGCTGGTCGCGGGTGCCGCGCCCGTCGTGGGCGAGGTCGTCGTCGAGTCCTCGTCGGGCGCGAAGCCCGGTGACGTCGTGGAGATCGCCGCGCGCGGCAAGACCGAATCGTTCCGCGTCGCCGGGGTGGCCGGTGCGCCGCGTTCGATCACGCAGGCCGCCGTGTTCTTCTCCGCCGCCGACGCAGCCCGGCTCTCCGGGCACCCCGGCAAGGCCGACGTCATCGGTGTCTTCACAGATCCGGGCGCCGACGTCGAAGCGGTGCAGGCGAAGGTCGCGGAGGTCGTGGCTGGGGCGAACGTTCTGACCGGCATCGACCGCGGTGTCGCGGAGTTCCCCGAGGCCGACGCGAGCGGGGCCAACCTGATCGTCATCGCCGCGGTGTCCGGTGGGCTTTCGGTGATGGTCGCGATGTTCGTCGTCGCCAGCACGCTGAGCCTGTCCACCCAGCAGCGCTCGCGTGAACTCGCGCTGATGCGGGCGATCGGCACGACTCCGCGCCAGCTCCGGCGCATGGTGCTCGGCGAAGCGCTGGCCGTCGGCCTGCTCGCTACCGCGCTCGCCGCGCTGCTGGGACCGATCCTCGGCGAGTGGCTGTTCGGGCAGCTGGTCGAGAACGGTGTGGTGCCCCCGGTCCTGCGGTTCTACCAGGGCTGGCTGCCCGCCGTCGTCGGCGCGGGCGCCGCGATGCTCGCGGTGTTCATCGCCGCCTTCGTCGCGGGCCGCCGCGCCGGGAAGATCCGGCCGACCGAGGCGCTCGCCGAGGCGGCGGTCACCCGCCGCTGGCTGACCCCGACGCGGTTCATCGTCGCCGCCCTCTGCTTCGGCGGCGGCACCGCGCTGGCCATCGTGACCGTCGCGGTGATGACCGGGCCGATCGCGGCCAGCACCGCCGGACCCGCGGTGATCCTGTGGGCGATCGGCGTCGCGATGATCACGCCCGGCGTCGCCAAGGTGATGACGGCGATCCTGCAGTGGCCGATGCGCCTGCTCGGCGGCATCGATGCCCGGCTCGCCGTGCTCAACACCCGTGCCGGCATCGTCCGGGCGGCGGGCGCGGTCACCCCGATCATGCTCGCCGTCGGCATCGCGACCGCGAACATCTACCTGCAGACCACCCAGCAGGAGCTGGCGAACCAGGCCTTCACCGAAGACGTCCGGGCGGACGCCGTGATCGGTGCGAATCACCAAACCGGGCTGTCGCCGGACCTCGTTCAGCGGATCCAGGCCGTGCCCGGCGTCGCCGGTGCGTCCGAGTACGTCACCAGCAGCGTGTTCCTCGAGAACCCGTACGACTCGTCCGACGAGGGCCGCCCGGCGATCGGCCTCACCGCCTCCGGCGCGGCCGCCACGACCGACACCAAGGTGACCCAGGGCGACTTGACGGCGCTGACCGGCCTGACCGTCGCGCTCCCCGAGGTCTTCGCGAAGGACTTCGGCCGCGGCGTCGGCGACACGCTCAGCCTGAGGCTCGGCGACGGCGCCCCGGTCGACGTCAAGGTCGTCGCGGTGACCAGCCAGCGCCCCGGCTTCGAAAGCCTGCTGCTCCCGGCGGGTCTCCTCGCCCCGCACACCACCGCCGGACTCGCGCCGCAGATGCTGGTCCGCGCCGCCCCGGACGTCGATCCGGCGGCGCTCACCGAGCGGCTGCGCGAGGCGACGGCCGGACTGCCGGTGTCCGTCGGCGACCGGGCGGCGCTCGTCGCGGCGCACGACAAGGACCAGGCCGTCGGCGCGTGGGTGAACTACCTGCTGGTCGGGATGATCATCGCCTACACGGTGATTTCGGTCGCCAACACGCTCGTGATGGCGACCGTGCGGCGGCGCCGCGAGTTCGGCCTCCAGCGGCTCACCGGCTCGACGAGGGCGCAGGTGCTGCGGATGGCCGGTTTCGAAGGCGGGCTCGTCGCGCTGGTCGGGATCGTGCTCGGCACCGTCGTCTCGGCGGGCGCGATCGTCCCGTTCTGCCTGGTGGCGGCCGATTCGCTGCTGCCGATGGGCTCGCCGCTGATCTACCTGACCATCATCGGGCTCGCCGCGGCGCTCGCGCTGGCGGCCACCCTGGTCCCGGCCTGGGCGGCGACCCGCGGCCAGGCCGTCGACGCGGCGACGTCCGGCAATGACTAGAGCTACCGTCGAAGGACCCGGCGGGCCGTGTGTAAGACTCTCGGCCGTGGCGTACCCCGGTGTTGATCAAGCGGCGAAACTCGAACTGGCGAGACTGGTCGGCGAACTCGCCGTCGTGCACGGCAAGGTGACCTTGTCCTCTGGCAAGGAAGCCGACTACTACATCGACCTCCGGCGGGCGACGCTGCATCACGCGGCCGCGCCGCTCATCGGGAAGCTGCTCCGGCAGCTCACCCACGACTGGGACTACGTCGCCGCCGGCGGCCTGACCCTCGGCGCGGACCCGGTGGCGCTGGCGATGCTGCACTCCGCGGCGACCGACGGCGTCGTGCTCGACGCGTTCGTCGTCCGCAAGGCCGTCAAGGAACACGGCATGCAGCGCCGGATCGAAGGCGTCGAGGTGCTGGGGCAGCGCGTGCTGGCCGTCGAGGACACCTCGACCACCGGCGGCAGTGTCCTCACCGCCGTCGAGGCCCTGCGTGAGGCCGGGGCGAACGTGGTCGGTGTCGCGACGGTCGTCGACAGGGACACCGGGGCGCGCGAGGCCATCGAGAAGGAAGGCCTCGAATACCGTTACATCCTGAACAAGGACGATCTCGGTCTGTCCTGACTAACGCGTCCCAAACGGGGCATCCTCCGTACGAACGGAGGATGCCCCGTTTTTTCGTGAGCGTTTCTCAATACGAGAGGGGTAACGTCGCTGGTAGGGGCGTGAAAGGGGGCTTGAGGTGGCGGGTTTCCTGGCGAACGTGACAGTCGCGGTGCATATTTTCGCGCTGTTGTTCATAGGATTCGGCGGTTTTCTGGCGTGGCGGTGGCCGAAGGTGATCTTCGTGCATGTGTTCTTCGCCGCATGGGGCGTCCTCGTCAACGTCTTCCCGTGGCCCTGCCCGCTGACGGCGGCCGAGAACTACTTCCGGCACCAGCAGGGTCTCGGCGACCTGCCCGGCGGCTTCAACGCCTACTACCTCTACGACACCGTGTTCCCGCGTTCGTCGCTGCCGGTGGTCGTCGTGATCGCGATGGCGACGGTGATCATCTCCTACATCGGCGCGTACCAGCGCTGGCGCCACCGCCACCACGACGGGGACGCACCGGCGCACCGCGTCAGCATGGGCTGAGTGGTCACCATCGGAAGTCCTCCGGGGGTCTCGACGGCCCAGCTTCCCGCTGGACGCACGGCCGCGAGACCCGAGTACAACCCGGTACGAGGATCTCGCGGCCGCGCGCCCAGCGGAAACCTGAATCCGCCGAATACCCCCGAAGGACTTCCGATGGCAACCACTGAGTGACAATCACCCGGTGACTGAGCAAGAGGCCGGGCCCACCGAATGGGTGGCGCGCGAAGAGGTCGGCGTCGGCCCGTGGGAGGGCGAATGGCCCGCGGACGAGCGCTACGACCCGGAGCTCCTGGCCGGAGGTGATCGCCGCAACGTCGTCGACCAGTACCGCTACTGGCGGCGCGAGGCCATCGTGTCCGATGTGGACGGCCGTCGGCATCCGTTCCACGTGGCGATCGAGAACTTCCAGCACGACCACAACATCGGCACGGTGGTCCGGACGGCGAACGCGTTCGCCGCGGCGGCCGTGCACATCGTCGGGCGGCGACGCTGGAACCGGCGCGGCGCCATGGTGACCGACCGCTACCAGCATCTTCTCCACCACGAGGACGTCAACGGGCTGCTGACCTTCGCCGCGACGGAAGGGCTCGCCGTGGTCGCCGTCGACAACACACCCGGTTCGCAGCCCGTCGAGACCGCCGAACTGCCGCGCGAGTGTGTCCTGCTGTTCGGCCAGGAGGGGCCTGGGTTGTCGGCCGAGGCGCAGAAGACGGCGTCACTGGTCGTTTCGATCGCGCAGTTCGGCACGACCCGCTCGATCAACGCCGGTGTCGCCGCCGGGATCGTCATGCACGCCTGGGTCCGGCAGCACGCCGACCTCACCCAGGCCTGGTGACCCCACGCTAGACGGGGGTCACCTCCACCGGGATCCCGTTCAGGACGGCGTTCCCGGACGGCACGTCGAGCAGGGTTTCGTCGGCGACCAGGTTCGAGTTGACCCCGGCGTGCGCGGTGGCGACCTTCGTCCGCGTTCCGTCGAGGTCGTGCCCCCAGCCGTGCGGCATGCTCACCACTCCGGGCCGGACGTCCGCCGTGACCTCCACCGGCGCTTCGAGCTTCCCCGCCCGCGACGTCACCGACGCGAGCCCGCCGTCGGTCAGCCCGAGCCGGGAGGCGTCGTCCGGATGCACCTGGACGGTGCACCGGTTCCCGCCGCGCACCAGCGGCGTCAGGTTGTGCATCCACGAGTTGTTCGAGCTCAGATGCCGCCGCCCGATCAGCAGCAGCCCGCCGTCGGGGGCCTTGGCCAGTTCCGCGCGCAGCCGCGGCACGTCCTTCGTGATCGCCTCCGGCGCCAGTTCGACCTTCCCGCTCGCGGTGGCGAGCGCCTCGGGCAGCCGGGGCTTCAGCGCGCCGAGGTCGATGCCGTGCGGGGCGGCTTCGAGGTCGGCCAGGCTCAGCCCGTACGGTCCGCCACGCAGCATCAGGTCGATCATCCGCGCCGGTCCCGTGCGGCCTTCGGCGAGCGAGAGGTCGACGCCGGTGCGCCGCGCCGTTTCGCCCGCGACCATCGTGTCGAAGGCGGCGACGTCGACGTCCGGGCCTTGGCCGGCGGCGATCCCGGCCAGCCGCAGCAGGGTCACCCACTCCTGCGGCAGGTCCGTTTCGAGCGTCTGCGGCGTCCAGTTCGCGACATTGCGCACGGCGAGTGTGTACAGCGCGACGTCGTAGTGCGGCCGCTCCAGTGGCGACGGCCCGGGCAGGATGACGTCGGCGTGCCGCGTGGTCTCGTTGAGGTACACGTCGAGCGAGACCATGAAGTCCAGCTGCCGCAGCGCTTCCGTGAGCCGCGCGGAATTCGGCGTGCTCAGCGCCGGGTTGCCGCTGATGGTCACCAGCGCCCGCACCTGGCCTTCACCGGGCGTCTCGATCTCGTCCGCGAGCGTGGCCACCGGCAGTTCACCGAGCACCTCGGGATACCCGCGCACCCGGCTCGTCCAGCGGCCGCTGGTGAACGGCGAGGACCGGCGCGGCCGCCACAGGGCGGGTAGCGGGAACATCACGCCGCCTTCGCGGTCGAGGTTGCCGGTGAGGGTGTTGAGGACGTCGACCAGCCAGCTCGCGATGGTGCCGTACGCCTGGGTCGTCGTGCCCATCCGGCCGTAGACGGCGGCCCGCTCGGCGTCCGCGAGGTCGAGCGCGATGCGGCGGATCTCGGCGGCGTCGATTCCGGTCGCGGGCGCGACCGCCTCCGGAGTGAACGGCTCCGCGAGAACGCGGACCTCGTCGACACCGGTGACGTGCTCGCCGGGACGGACGCGGTTCTCCGCGAACAGGACGTTGACCAGCGCGAACAGGAACAACGCGTCGGTGCCGGGCCGGATCGCGTGGTGCTCGTCGGCCAGCTGGGCGGTCCGGGTGCGGCGCGGGTCGAGGACGACGATCTTGCCGCCGCGTTTCTGGATCCCGCGCAACCGGCCGCGAGTGTCGGCTGCGGTCATCAGGCTTCCGTTGGACACCAACGGGTTCGCGCCCAGGATCAGCAGGTGTCCGGTGCGGTCGAGGTCGGCGACGGGGATGGTCTGCGGGTCGCCGAAGAGGTAGCCGGAGGAGAAGTGCTTCGGCATCTGGTCGACCGTGGTCGCGGTGTAGAAGTTCTTGGTGCCCAAGGCTTTGAAGAACACGCGGCCATAGAGCACCAGTGCCGCGTTGTGCACCGTCGGGTTGCCGGCGTAGACGGCGACGGCGTTCTTGCCGTGCTCGTCGATGATCGGCCGGAGCCGCCGGTCGATCTCGGCGAACGCCTCGTCCCAGGTGACCTCGACGAACTCGCCGTCGCGTTTGACCAACGGCGCGGTGAGCCTGTCCGGGTCGTGGTGCAGTGCGCCGAGCGAAGCACCCTTCGGGCAGATGTAGCCCTTCGAAAAGACGTCCTCGCTGTCGCCTCGAACCCGGGTGACCAGGCTCTTCTCGTCTATCGTCACCTCCAGACCGCAGGTCGCTTCGCAGAGCGGGCAGGTCACGTGCGCCGTGGTCATGAAGCACCTCGCGGGTCCGGGAATCATCCCAACATACTGAGCGGTATGTCAGCGGGCAAGGGATGATGGCCCGATGACTGCTCTCGCCGACCGGGCCGCGATCGCCGAGCGCGCGATCCGCGACCGGCATCTGCGCCGGGTGTGGGGGCTGCCGGGGACCGTGCTGGGCCGCAGCGGCTGGCCGCCCTCGACGGGTCAGCGCGTCCACTGGCATTGGAACTACTGGTGGCAGGCGCATCTGCTGGAGACCCTCGTCGACGCCCAGCTGCGCGCGCCGTCACCGAGTCGGCTGAAGCTGATCGACCGGTTCGTGGTGTCCGTGCGGCTGCGCAACTTCGGCAAGTGGATCAACGACTACTACGACGACATCGCCTGGCTCGGCCTCGCGCTGCAACGCGTGGGGCACCTCGGGCTCGACGTCCGCGGTGGGTTGGAGGCGATCAGTTCGCGGCTGCGCGAAGGCTGGACCGACGACGCGGGCGGCGGGATCTGGTGGCGCGTCGGCGACGACTTCAAGAACGCGCCCGCGAACGGCCCGGCCGCGATCTTCCACGCCCGCGAAGGCTCCACGCAGCACGCTCGCGGGTTGACCGACTGGATGACCGAACGGCTCGTCGACCCGGGATCCGGGCTGGTGTGGGACGGCCTGCGTGTCGGCAGCGGCGAACTGGTGAAGCATATTTTCACGTACTGCCAAGGGGTTTACCTCGGCGCCTGCCTGGAAATGTCCGAAATGGACAGAGTTGAGCACACGATCCACGCGGTCGCGGAACATGTCGCGCCGAACGGGGTGATCCGGGGGCAGGAAGGCGGCGACGGCGGCCTGTTCGCCGGGATCCTGGCCAGGTACCTGGCGCTCGCGGCGCCGCTCCTGCCGAGCGGGGTGGCGCGTGATCTGGTCATCCGGTCGGCTGACGCGTGCTGGTCCGGTGCCACCGAGACGCCGCACGGGCCGCTCTTCAGCGCCGACTGGGCGACTCCGGCGCCTTCGCTGCCTCTCGCCGCCGACGCTCCCGAACGCGACCTGTCCGTCCAGGTGAGCGCGTGGATGCTGCTCGAAGCCGCGGCCACCCTGGATCACCGCATTTAGAGGACTGAATGCGGGTCACCAGACGTCGCCGGACCGCCAGTCGCAGGTGATCTCCCCGTCCAGATCCAGGGTGACCCCCACCGGCAGCACATGGATCGACCCGTCGTCCTCCTTCGTCGCCTCGATACCCGAAGGCGTCATGGCCGACGACGTCCCGCGCCACAGCAGCCAGCCCCGCGACGCGTAGAACTCCAGCGCCTCGTCGGAGGCCGAAAGCGCCCCGAGGTCGTACGCCTTCCTCAAGACCCGCTCCAGCGCGTCCATCATCGCGGCACCGTGCCCGCGCCGCCGGTGGTCCGACCGGACGGCGACCGCCTCGATATAACCCGTGCGGAGGACCCGGCCGTCGTGCACGAGCCGCCGCTGGACCAGTGACGCGTGCCCGATCAGCTCGCCGGCCTCCCAGACGAGCGTGTGCATGCCGCCGAGGGCGTTCTCCCAGTCGTGGTCGCTGAAATCGCCGTCGAAAGCGTCGTCCAGCAGAGCACGTGCCGCGGTCAGCACGCCTGCTTCGAGGTCGGCGGTGTGCACGGTCCACAGGTCGGTCATTCCGCCATCTTCACCCGGCGGCGGCGTTCTGACCAGCGAGTTGTGACTCAGCAGCCGCACGACTGACGGTGTATGAAGCGCGGTGCGAGCCGTACGGATTCGGGTCGTCGCTCAGGGTCGGTGATCCGGGCCAGCAGGAGCTCGACGGCCTTGCGCCCGATCTCCTCGATCGGCTGCGCCATCGTGGTGACCGCCGGGGTCACCTGCCCGGCCCACTCCATGTCGCCGTAGCCGACGATCGCGAGGTCACGCCCGATCCGGATGCCGAGCCGGTGCGCCTCGTACTGGACGCCGATCATCATCGCCTCGCTCGCCACCACGAGCGCGGTCGGCGACGGCCAGCTGTCGAGCAGTTTCGCGGTCGCGGCGGCCGCTCCGCCGGGGGTCGACCGCCCGCACGCGACCAGCTGCGACGTCCACCGGAGACCGGAGCGGCCGAGGCCGAGGCGGTAGCCCAGCGCCCGCTCCTCGTAGGTGGTCACGTCCTCTTCGCCGGAGATGAAGCCGATCTTGCGGTGCCGCAGCCCCGCGAGATGCCGCACGAGCGCGCACACGGCCTGGATGTTCTCGGAGCCGACCTGGTCGACGTCGTTGCGTCCGGCCATCCGGTCGACGAGCACGGTCGGCACGCCCATCCGGACCAGTCCGTTGATCACCGCTTCGTCGCCGGCCGCCGGGACGAGCAGGACACCGTCGACGCGGTCCGCCCGCAGGGCGCGGATGACCGCGGCCTCTTCGGCGACGCTGTCGCCGGTGTCGGCGAGGGTGATCTCGCAGCCGTGACGGCGCGCGGCGCGGCGGATGGCGCGGATGAGTTCCCCCGAATACGGGTTCGCGTGCATTGCCATGGCCACCCCGAACCGGTGGGTGACAGGGGTGTCCTCCCACAGGGGTAACGCCGGGGACAATGCGGTCATCGCTCCACGCCTTCATCCGAGCTTGAATGACGGTAACGGCTGACGGAGCGTCACTCGGCGGTGAGACCGGAAAGTCTCCCAACAATCATCAATGTGAGTGAACGAGAGCGCATCCGCAGGACGCGCGATGGCGGAGCGTAGGCGGAATCCGCATCGTCTGGGCCTTGCGTGCCGGATCGTTGATGCGGGCCAGCAACAGGCGCACCGCCTGTGTGCCTATCTCCTCGATCGGCTGGGCCATCGTGGTCAGCGGCGGATCGACCAGATCGGCCCATTCGACGTCGTCGTAGACCACCACCGGCAGGTCGACGCCCGCGCGCAGGCCGCGGCGCCGCAACTCGTGCAGCACCCCGACCATCATGGTGTCGTTGGCCACCACGAGCGCGGTCGGCGGCTCCGGCAGCGCGAGCAGCGTGCTCAGCGCGAGGGCCCCGCCGGCCTGCGAGGACTGCCCGCACGCGACCAGGTCCTCCGACCAGGTCAAACCCGAGCGCCCGAGCCCCAGGCGATAGCCGAGGATCCGCTCCTCGCTGGTGCTCAGCCCGGCCGTGCCGCTGATCATGCCGATCCGCTGATGCCCAAGCGACGCCAGATGCGCCGTCAGCGCCGACGTCGATTGGATGTTCTCCGCGCCGACCTGGTCGACGTCGGTGCGGGTGGAAAGCCTGTCGATGAGCACGGTCGGGACGTCGAGTGAGACGAGCTCGCCGATTACCGAACCGTCGCCCGGCGACGGCGTGATCAGCAGCCCGTCGACCCGGCGCGAACGCAGCGTCCGCACGGTCTCACGTTCGGTGTCGACGGTGTCGTGCGTGTCCGCGAGCAAGACCGTGTACCCGGCCGAGGCGGCCTCGCGCTCGATCGCCTGGATCAGCACGGCGAAGTACGGGTTCGCGACCAGGGAGATCGCGACGCCGATCGACCGCGTCCCGCCGGTCACCAGCGAGCGGGCGATGGCGTCGCCGGTATAGCCCGTCTGCTCGATCGCGCGGAGAACCGCCAGCTTGGTGTCCTCGGCCACCGCCCTCGTCCCGTTGACCACATGGGAAACGGTGGTGATCGAGACTCCCGCCAGCTCGGCGATGTCGCGTTGGGTGGGACGGGACGAGCGAGACGGCGGCATTACCAATCCTCGTGAAGTCAGCTGGCAAGCGTTTGCGCAAACGCTTGCGACTGAGCATAACCCTGTCTACCTTCCGGTCCATCACGGACAGCCTTGAATCGGAGGGCATCCCCCATGAGACAGCGACGTCTCTTAGCGCTGGGCCTGGCCGCCGCACTCGCGGTGACCTCGGCCGGGTGCACCGTCGAACGCCACTGGGGTGGCGGCTCGAACGCAGGCGGCGGTGGCAAGGCCAAGGTCGGCCTGGTCACCAAGACCGACACCAATCCCTACTTCGTGGAGCTGAGAGCGGCCGCCAAGGCCGCCGCCGAGGCCAACGGCGCGGAGTTCAGCGCGCTCGCCGGCCAGTTCGACGGCGACAACGACGGCCAGGTCCGGGCCATCGAGAACCTCATGCAGCAGGGTGCGAACACCATCCTGATCACGCCGAGTTCCTCGACCGGTGTCCTCGACGCCATCGACCGCGCCCGCAAGGCCGGGGTGCTGGTCATCGCGCTCGACACGGCGACCGAACCGGACACCGCCGTCGACGCCACCTTCGCCACGGACAACTTCGAAGCCGGACGTCAGCAGGGCGCGTACGTCAAGGCCGCCCTGAACGGCAAACCGCCGAAGCTGTTCATGGTGGACGGCACCGCCGGGTCCACAGTGGACACTCAGCGGCACACCGGGTTCCTCAAAGGTATCGGGCTGACCGACGCGTCGCCGGAGATCAAGGGCAAGACGCCCGCGAACGGCGACCAGAGTCTCGCGCAGCAGGGCGTGGAGAACCTGCTGCAGCGCACCGCCGACATCAACGCCGTCTACACGATGAACGAGCCGATGGGCCGCGGCACGTACGCCGCGCTCCAGGCCCGCGGCCTGGTGAACCAGATCGTGATGGGCTCGATCGACGGAGGCTGCGAAGGCGTCAAGAACGTCCGCGACGGCCAGTACGCCGCCACGGTCATGCAGTTTCCCAAGAAGATGGCCGAGCAGGGCGTCCTCGCCGCGGTCGAATACGCCAAGACCGGGAAGAAGCCGAGCGGGTTCGTCGACACCGGTTCCGCGGTGATCACGGACAAGCCGATTCCCGGTGTGGAGAGCCAGGACACCAAGTGGGGCCTCGAGAACTGCTGGGGGACGAAGTGACTACCGCGACCCTGAAAGGCAACGAACGCCCGTCGATCGGTGAGTTCTTCCTGCGCGCACCGGCGGTCGGGCCCGCGCTGGCCCTGCTCGTCGCGATCGTGGTGTTCTCGCTGTCGACGGACACCTTCCTCGATCTCGACAACCTTTCCCTTGTGGTGCAACAGTCCCTGGTGGTCGGCACGCTCGCACTCGGGCAGACGCTGATCATCCTGACCGCGGGTATCGACCTGGCCAACGCGGCCGCGATGGTGCTCGCGACGCTGATCATGGCGAAGCTCGTGGTCGGCGGCGTCTCCGGGATCTGGGCGCTGCTGCTGGGAATCGTGGCGACGGTGGTGATCGGGATGGTCACCGGTTCGCTGGTCACCCGGATCAAACTGCCGCCGTTCATCGTCACGCTCGGCCTGCTGACCGTGCTCACCGCGGCCGCGAAACTGTTCGCGAGCGGACAGGCCGTCCCGGTCGCCGACGAGCTGCTGAAGTGGCTCGGCACCCGCCGGTACCTGTTCGGCGGCATCCCGATCACCTACGGCATGACGCTGGCTTTGCTGATGTACCTGGGACTTTGGTACGCGCTCACGCGGACGCCGTGGGGCAAGCACGTCTACGCGGTCGGCAACGCGCCGGAATCCGCGCGGCTGTCCGGGATCAAGGTCAACCGCACGATCCTTTCGGTGTACATCGTCGCCGGGGTGATCGTCGGGATCGCCGCCTGGCAGGCGCTCGGCCGCGTGCCGAACGCCGACCCGAACGCCTTCCAGCTCGGCAACCTCGACTCCATCACCGCGGTGGTGCTCGGCGGCGCGAGCCTGTTCGGTGGCCGGGGTTCGGTACTCGGCACGATGATGGGCGCGCTGGTCGTCGCGGTCCTGCGGTCCGGGCTGACCCAGCTCGGGGTGGACGCGCTCTACCAGGACGTCGCCACCGGCGCCCTGCTCATCGGCGCGGTCTGCGTCGACCGGTTCGCGAGGAGGCGGCAGTCATGACGACACCCACGTTGTCCGCTCAGGGACTGGTCAAACGCTACGGCCGGGTCACCGCCATCGACGGCGCCGACTTCGAATTGTTCCCCGGTGAAGTGCTCGCCGTCGTCGGCGACAACGGCGCCGGGAAGTCGAGCCTCATCAAAGCCCTTTCGGGCGCGGTGATCCCGGACGCCGGAGAGATCAAAGTGGACGGTCAGACCGTCCACTTCAAGTCCCCTTTGGACGCTCGGCATTACGGGATCGAGACGGTGTACCAGGATCTCGCCGTCGCCCCCGCGCTCGACATCGCGTCGAATATGTTCCTCGGCCGGGAAAAGCGGCGCACGGACCTGTTCGGGCAGCTGTTCCGGAAGCTGGACACCGCGACGATGCGGGCCGACGCGCAGCGGATCCTGGACGAGCTCGGCATCAACATCAAATCCATCACGCAGCCGGTGGAGACGTTGTCCGGCGGGCAGCGCCAAGGTGTCGCGGTCGCGCGGGCGGCGGCCTTCGGCACCAAGGCGGTGATCATGGACGAACCCACCGCCGCGCTCGGCGTCGCCGAATCCGGCAAGGTGCTCGATCTGATCAACCGCATCCGCGAACGCGGCCTGCCGGTGGTGCTGATCAGCCACAACATGCCGCATGTGTTCGACATCGCCGACCGCATCCACGTGCACCGCCTCGGCAAGCGGGTCGCGGTCGTCTCGCCGAAGACGCACACTATGAACCAGGTCGTCGGCCTGCTCACGGGTGCGCTGAAGATCGGTGAGAACGGTGAGGTCGAAGAGGTCGCTTCAGCCGTCCACACGGGCCTGTAGTGAGAGTGCTGCTGGCGGGCCTGTGCACCGTCGACCAGATTCAGCGCGTCGCCGAGATCCCGGCGCCGGGCGAGAAGGTGCGTTCGCTGTCGATGGACGTCGCCGCCGGGGGGCCGGCGACGAACGCGGCGGTGACCGTGGCCGCGCTCGGCGCCGGGGCGACGTTGCTGACGGTCGCCGGTGCGCATCCGCTGGCGGCACTCGCCCGCGCCGACCTCGAAGCGCACGGCGTCGACCTGGTCGACCTCGATCCCGAACGGCCCGATCCGCCCGCGATCAGCGCCATCGTCGTCCGTGACTCCGACGGGGAACGCACCGTCGTCTCGCGCAACGCCCACGCCTCCTCGCGGTCCGTCCTCTCGATGCGGTCCTTGCACGCGCGACTACCGCATTCAGAGGACGAAATGCCCGGGTGTGTGCTCCTGGACGGGCACCATCCGGAGGTCGCGTTGGCGGTCGCGCGCTGGGCGCGGGACCGGAAGGTGCCGGTGGTCCTCGACGCCGGGAGCTGGAAGCCGGTTTTCCCCGAGCTCCTCCCGCTGGTCGACGTCGCCGCGTGCTCGTCGCTGTACCGGGGCGACGATCCCCGCGAGCACGGCGTGCCGGTGGTGATCACGACCGCCGGGCCCGAGCCGGTCCGCTGGTCGGCGACGGACGGATCCGGCGCGGTTCCCGTTCCCGTCACCCGGGCGCGTGACACGCTGGGCGCGGGCGACGTCTGGCATGGAGCTTTCGCGTACGCGGTCGCCAGGGGCACAGGGGATGTCCCGGGCTGGATCGCGTTCGCCAACGAGGTGGCCGCCGAACGGGTGCGGCATGAAGGACCGAGGTCGTGGACGGCCGCGGTCGCGAAGATGGGAGAAGGACAGCCATGAGTGCCATGCCTCCGGTGTTCGAGGACCTGTTGAGCAGGGCTCAGACGCTGGCGAAGCCGGGACAGCGCAGTGTGCTCGGCATCGTCGGCGCCCCCGCGTCCGGCAAGACGACACTGGCCTGGGGCCTGGCGAAGGCGCTGGGCACGCGGGCGGCCGTGGTCGGGATGGACGGTTTCCACCTGGCGCAGGTCGAACTGCAGCGGCTCGGGCGGGTGGAACGCAAGGGCGCGCCGGACACCTTCGACGCCGCCGGGTACGTGCACTTGCTGCGCAGGCTCGCCGAAGGCCGCGAGACGGTCTACGCGCCCGAGTTCCGCCGGGAGATCGAGGAGCCGATCGCCGGCGCCGTCGCGGTCACGCCGGACGTCCCGCTGGTCATCACCGAGGGCAACTACCTGCTGATGCAGGACGACCCGTGGAGTGGTGTGAAGCCGATCCTCGCCGAGTCGTGGTTCCTCGCGCCGGACGAACCCGAACGCATCGAGCGGCTCGTCTCGCGGCATCGCCGCTACGGTCGTTCGCTGGTCGAAGCGCGTCGCCGCGCGCTCGGTTCCGATCAGCGCAACGCCGATCTGATCGCGTCCACCAGTGGCCGGGCCGACTTGGTCCTCGAGAACCTGCCCCTGGTTAACTTCGCCATATGAGTGGTGTTCTCGTCGTCACCGGCGGAAGCAAGGGCATCGGCGCGGCGGTCTGCGAACTGGCCGCCGCGCACGGTTACGACGTCGTCGTCAACTACGCGGGTGACACCGAAGCGGCCGAAGACGTCGCTTCGCGCGTCCGGAAGCACGGCGTCCAGGCGATCACCCAGCGCGGTGACGTCGCGTCCGAAGACGACGTGGTGGCCCTGTTCGACGCCGCCGTCGCACTCGGCCCGCTCGCCGGGGTGGTCGCGAACGCGGCGATCACCGGCAACACCCCCGGCCGCTTCGACGAGTACGAGGTCGACGTCGTCCGCCGGGTGGTGGACGTCAACATCACGGGAGTCTTCCTGTGCGTCCGCGAGGGCATCCGCAGGATGTCCACCCGGTACGGCGGCGAGGGCGGCGCGATCGTGACGCTGTCCTCCACCGCCGCGCGCACCGGCTCGCCCGGTGAATGGGTCCATTACGCGGGCACCAAGGCGGCGGTGGAAACGATGACCTACGGCGTCGCGCAAGAAGTCGCGAAAGAGTCCATCCGGGTCAACGCCGTCGCACCGGGCATGATCCACACCGGACTGCACGCCGCGGCGGGGATGCCCGACCGGATGGACCGGATCGCCCCCAGCATCCCGATGGGACGGGCCGGTGAACCCGGCGAAGTCGCGGAAGCCGTGCTGTGGTTGCTTTCCCCGGCGGCGTCGTACACCACCGGGACGGTGCTGACCGTCAGCGGAGGACGTTGACACCCGGGGCCACGGCGCGGTCACGGGGCGATATCGGGTCCGCGTGCGGTTCAGCCACTTTTTAACACTGTTTCCCGGCGGATATCACGATTCATGTGGGAAGTCGGCGGATCACCTCGTGGCCCGAGGCGCCTGTGTCACCCTGGTGGCGCCCCCAAGCTTCTTGATCAGGACGGTCATCCCCGATGTCCAAGCTCATGTCTGTGCACCACCTGGCACTCACCGTGACCGATGTGGACCGGAGCGTGCCCTGGTACGCCCGTGTGCTCGAACTCGAGGAGTTCACGCGCCGCGAAGACCCGGAGACGGGACTGCGGAAGGTCGTGCTCAGGTCGCCGAGCGAAGGTTTCGCCGTGGTGCTCGTCGAGCATCAGGACACCGAGCGGCCGCGGTTCGACGAACGACGGACAGGTCTGGACCACGTGGCGTTCAAGGTCTCGTCGCGGTCGGAACTGGCCGAATGGGAAGCGCGGCTCTCGGAATACGGCGTCGTCCATTCGCCGTCGAAGGGATCGCGGACCCTGGAAGGCTCGTCGGTCATCGTGTTCCGTGACCCCGACGGGATCCAGCTGGAGATCTGGGCGGATCCCGAGGTTTAAGCAGTGCTCTCTTCGGGCTCCTCGGCTGGACGCCGCATCTCCTGGCGGTAGCGGATGAAGCCGTAGGCCGTGCCCACGACGAAGAACGCGATGCTGACCCACAAGGCCGCCGTCTTGACCCACGGCAGCTGGTCCAGGAGACCGGCGCCGTAGTAGCCGAGCAGCACCAACGTCGGCACCCAGAGCAGCCCGCCGAGCGCGGTCGCGAGGGCGAACCGCCGCGGATCCATCCGCGCGGTCCCCGCGATGAGCGGCGCCAGCGTGCGGATCCACGGGATCCAGCGCGCGGCGACGATGGCGAAGAAGCCCTTGCGATCCAGGAACGCCCTGGCGCGGTCGAGGTTGTGCCGGTTCAGTACTTTGCCGCCGCGGCGGGCGATCAGTTTCGTGCCCGTGCCCCGGCCGATGTAATAGCCCACCTGGTTGCCGAGGATCGCGACGAGCAGCGCGGCGGCCGAGAGCAGCCACGCGTTCAGGTCGGAGCCGTGCTGCGCGAGGACGACTCCGGCCGCGAACAGCAGGGAGTCGCCGGGCAGGAACAGCCCGATGATCAGCGCGCACTCCACGAAGATGAAGCTCAGCACGATCACCCAGACGAGCACCGGCCCGGCGGTGTCGAGCCAGCTCACCCCGATGCCCGCGGCCTCGGTGTACACCTCACTCACGACCCGAGCCTACGTGTACTCGGCGAACCGCACTTCACCGAACGGTGGAATCGTGGTGTCCGGACTGTCCCGGTCAAGCCTTCTCCGAGTGCTATGAACGGTCCGTTCCTTGCAAATTTCGCAAGGAACGGACCGTTCATAGCATTGGTGACTAGTGCTCCACGAGTTCGTCGAGCGCCTGGTCGTAGCTCAGCCGGACATCATGTTCGGCCTGGTCACCACCGAGCAGGTCCAGCCGGCTGGTCGCGGGCGGGTAGCCGCTGGCGATCACCGTGTAGGTCCCGGCGGGCAGGTCGCTGACCGTGTAGTTGCCCTCCGCGTCGGTCCTCGCCACGGCGGCGACGCCACCCGAGGAGTCGAGCACGGTGATCCGCGCGTCCGGCACCACCCGGTCCCCGTCGGTGCGGGCGACCCCGCTCAGCAGGATCGTGCTGACCAGTTCGATGTCGTGGCGCAGCATCCCGGAACCGGTGGCGGTCAGCGTCGCCGCGACCGGCCGGAACCAGCGGCCGCTGGCGACGATCGTGTACCGCCCGCCCACGATGCCGGGGAACGAGTAGACGCCGCTCTCGTTCGTGTGCGTCCTGGCCACCTGATTGCCGTTGTGGTCGATCAGGGTCAGCGCCGCACCCGCGACGTTCGTGGCGTCGTCCCGGCGGACGTGCCCGCTGATCTGCGCGGATCCGGCCCGATAGGCCCCGTTCCCGTTGGCCAGCGAGTGCTTGCCCGGCTCGACGGGCGCGGTCACCACGGTCTTCTCGGAAGCCGTTTCGGCAGGCGCGTCTTCCTCTTCGAGGAGTGCTTCGCCGCCTTCGAGCGCCGAAGCCGCCGAAGGAGCCGAGCCACCGAGCAGCGGGATCTCCTTCATGAACATCAGCACCAGCGTCGCCAGCAGCGCGACCGCGCCCGCCACGTAGAACACCGTGGTGATCGACTCGGTGAAGCCGATCAACACCGGGGTCTTGATGGCCTCGGGCAGGCTCGCGATACCGCTCGTGTTCGACTGGATGTCGCCCAGTGCCGCCGCGCCGGGTCCGGTGGGCGCGTTGCCGCCGAACGCCTTGGTGATGTTGCCCGGCAGGACGTTGAACAGGATCGTCAGGAACACCGCGACACCCGCGGTACCACCGATCTGCCGGAAGAACGTCGCCGACGCGGTCGAGACGCCCATGTCGCTGCGCGGGCCCGCGTTCTGCACCGCGATGATCAGCGTCTGCATGCAGGCACCGAGGCCGAGACCGATGATCGCGGCCGCGACCAGCGGGTGCCACAGCGCGCTGTTGTACTCGACCTGCGCGAAGAAGAACGCGCCCGCCGCGATCAGCAGCGTGCCGACCACCGGGAACACCTTGTAGCGGCCGGTCTTGCTGGTGATCTGGCCCGAGATGATCGAACCGCTCATGATGCCCGCCATCAGCGGGATCATCAGCAGACCCGATTCGGTCGGCGAGAACTCCTGAACCACCTGCATGTACTGCGGGATCATCATGATCGCGCCGAACATCGCGACACCGACGATGACGCCGCCGACGATCGCGACCGTGAAGGTCGAGTTCTTGAACAGCCGCAACGGGATCAGCGCCGCGTCCTTCATCAGCTTCTCGATGAAGATGAAGGCGATCACGCCGATGCCGCCGATGATGTAGCAGACGATCGCGTTCTGCGAGCCCCAGCCCCACTTGTTGCCCTGCTCGGCGACGATCAGGAACGGCACCACGGCGACGACGAGCGCGAGCCCGCCCCACCAGTCGATCTTGTGATCGTGGCGCTGGTGCGGCACGTTGAGCACCCGGGCCACCACGAACAGCGCGACGATCGCGATCGGCACGTTGATCAGGAACACCCAGCGCCAGCCGGCGATGTCGTAGCCGAAGACGCTGCCGAGCTTGTCGAAGTCGGCGAAGAAGCCGCCGAGCACCGGGCCGAGCACGGTGGAGATACCGAACACGGCGAGGAAGTAGCCCTGGTAGCGGGCGCGTTCCCGCGGCGGCACGATGTCGCCCATGATCGTCATCGCCAGCGACATCAGACCGCCGGCGCCGAGGCCCTGGATCGCGCGGAACGCCGCCAGCTCGTACATCGACGTCGCGAACGCCGAGGCGATCGAGCCGACCAGGAAGATCGAGATCGCCGCGATGTAGAACGGCTTGCGCCCGTAGATGTCGGACAGCTTGCCGTAGATCGGCGTGACGATCGTCGAGGTGATCAGGTAGGCCGTGGTGATCCAGGCCTGCAGGTCGAACCCGTTGAGGTCGTTCGCGATCCGGACGATCGAGGTGCCCACGATCGTCTGGTCGAGCGCGGCGAGGAACATGCCCGACATCAGGCCGATCAGGATCGTGACGATCTGACGGTGACTGAGCCGGGGACCATCTTCGTGGATGGCTGGCGGACTTTCTACGGTGGAACTCATTGCTTCAGGCCCCCTTGGCCTTCGACGCCGACGCGGGGTCGGCGAACTGTGGAGATGTTTTTTCGAGGTCGTCGTTCAGCCGGTGGAACAGCGAGTTGAGGGTCTTCCGGTCGTCGTCGGACCAGTCGCCGAGCACCTCGGCGAGCCACTGGTTCCGCTGCTTGCGGTTCTCCTCGAACACCCGGAGCCCTTCGGCGGTCGGTGCGAGCAGGCAGGCGCGGCCGTCTTCGGGGTCGGCCAGGCGTTCGACCAGCCCGTGCTGGACGAGGGAGCTCGACTGCCTGCTGATGGTCGAGATCTCGGAGTGCAGGAACTCGGCGAGTTTGCTGGTCCGCTGGGGGCCGACGTGGATGAGGCAGAAGAGGATCGCGTACGCGGCCCGCTCGATGCCGTCCGGTCCCTGCTTGGACACCTGGGACTTGGCCCGGTTGACCAGGCGCACGAGCCGCACGAGCTCATGCCCGAGGGTGTCGGCCAGATCGAGGTCGGACTTCGACCTGGTGCCGGGTGTCGTGGGTGTCATGGTGGTCTCTCTCGCCGGTTGCTTGGTCACTGCAACTAGTTGTCTAGAGCAAGGATGTTCCTCTCAAAGGGGGTTCGCAAGAAGAAAGCGGCGTTGTGTGTCGGATAACACTTTAGTTGCCGCATGCAAGCACATTTATTCGTGCATGTTTGTCCGGTTCGCCCTGAGCTGCACTTTTGCTTTGATGGAGTCATGACCGACTCCGCGCTCTACGCGATCCTCGCCGGCCGAAACTTCGGCACCCTCGCCACCATCAAGCGTGACGGGCGGCCCCAGCTGTCGACCGTCAACTACCTCTACGACGCGGACGCCGGCGCGATCCTGATCTCGATCACCGCGCCGCGGGCCAAGACCAAGAACCTCCAGCGCGACCCGCGGGCGACCTTCCATGTTTCGACCGAGAGCGGCGATGGCTACGTCGTCGTCGAGGGGCCGGCGGTACTCACGCCGACCGCCGCTTCGCGTGACGACGCGACCGTCGACGCGCTCGTGGACCACTACCGGCGGGCGCGGGGTGAGCATCCGGACTGGGACGAGTTCCGCGACGCCATGGTCGCCGACCAGCGGGTGCTGCTGACCATCCCGATCGAGCGCGTCTACGGGATCCAGATGTGAGTCAGCGCTGGATGCGGGCCTTGATCTCGTCGAGCCGGTCGAGCAGCGGGGTCGCGTCGTCCCGGCCGAGCGCCGCCCGCAGGTAGAGACCGTCGCCCACCAGGATGACCAGTTCGGCGGTCAGCGGGTCGTCGACGTGCTCGCTGATCAGGTCGTGGACCTTCTGGTTGTAGACCTGCACGACCTCGGAGACCCGGGGCTCGTTGAGCATGATCCGGATCGTCGCCATGGTCGTGCGGTGCAGTGCCTTCTGCTGGGTGACGTCGGTGATCGCCGTCCGCAGATACCAGGAAACGACACCTTCGGGCGCCTTCCGTGCCTCTTCGAGATCCGCTTCCGAAAGCGTGGCGAGACGTTCCATCAGGCCGTCGACCAGGGCTTCCTTGGAGCCGAAGTGGTAGAGAAGGCCGCCCTTCGACACCCCGGCGTGTGCGGCGACGGCGTCGAGGGTGACCCCGCCGGGGCCTTGCTCGATGAGGATCTCCTCGTACGAGTCGAGGATGCGTTCCTTCGCGGTGGGCTTCGCCATATCAGTTGACTATACCGTCTGGACGGTTTACTTTCGAACGAGGCGGTAACTGTACCGTCCAGACGGTTTAGCTTAAGGAGAGTGCGCCATGGCGGGGCGCAAGCAGTGGTGGGCGTTGGCGGTACTGGTGCTTCCGGTGCTGCTGATCAGCGTGGACATGACGGTGCTCGGGTTCGCGCTGCCGTTCCTGTCCGAGGATCTGGCGCCCACCGGTGCGGAGCAGTTGTGGATCGTCGACATCTACTCGTTCATGCTGGCGGGGCTGCTGGTCCTGATGGGCACGCTCGGCGACCGCATCGGCCGTCGCAAGCTGCTGCTCATGGGCGCCGCGGCGTTCGGTGCCGCGTCGGTGCTCGCGGCCTTCTCGACCAGCGCGTTCATGCTGATCGTCGCCAGGGCGCTGCTCGGTGTCGGTGGCGCGACGCTGATGCCGTCGACGCTGTCGCTGATCCGCAGCATCTTCGTCGACGCCAAACAGCGCCGGATCGCGATCGCGGTGTGGAGTGCCGGGTTCTCCGGCGGGATGGCGCTCGGGCCGGTGCTCGGCGGCTGGCTGCTGGAGCACTTCTGGTGGGGCTCGGTATTCCTCATCAACGTCCCGGTGATGCTGGTGCTGCTGGTCGTCGGACCGTTCGTGCTGCCGGAGGCGCGTGACCCGAAGCCGGGCCGCTTCGACCCGCTGTCGGCGCTGCTGTCGCTGGCCGCGATGCTGCCGGTGGTCTACGGCATCAAGCTGGTCGCCGAACACGGTTTCACCTTGAAGGCCGCGGTCAGCGTCCTGATCGGGCTCGGGCTCGGCGTCGTGTTCGTCCGCAGGCAGAACCGCCTCGACGAGCCGATGCTCGACCTGAAGCTGTTCTCGAACCGGGCCTTCAGCGGCTCCGTCGTGACGAACATGCTCGGCGTGTTCGCCATGGTCGGCCTGCTGTTCCTGGTGCCGCAGTACCTGCAGCTGGTGCTCGGGCTGAGCCCGGTCGTCGCCGCGCTGTGGATGCTGCCGGCGACGGTCGCCGGTATCGCCGGAGCGCTCCTCGCGGCTTGGCTCGCGAAGCGGATCCGGGTCTCCCTGCTGGTCAGCGGTGGTCTCTTGGTCGCGGCGGTCGGCTTCCTCGCCTTGACCCAGGTGTCGTCCGGCGGCGGGCTCGCGTACGTCGTGGTGGCGTTCACGCTGCTCGGGGGCGGTGTCGCCCTGTCGGAGACCCTGACGAACGACCTGGTCATTTCGGCCGCTCCGGCCGAACGGGCCGGCGCCGCTTCGGCGATCTCCGAGACCGGCTTCGAGCTGGGTGGCGCGCTCGGCACGGCCATCCTCGGCAGTGTCGCGACCGCGGTCTACCGGTCCGGTCTGCCGGAGGGGACGGCCGAGTCCGCCAGGGACACGCTGGGCGGCGCGGTCGCGACCGCGCAGCAGCTCGACCCCGCCGCGGGACAGGCGCTCCTGGAATCGGCTCGCGAGGCCTTCACCCAGGGGATGCACGTGACCGCATGGGCAGGTGTCGCCGTGCTCGTCTATACAGGTGTTCAAGCCTTTGTTCTGCTAGATCGGAAAAAAAATTCCGCAGTGCGGAGCTGATCCGGCCTACGATGAGGGAATGAACAACCATGGCCTGGTCACCCGCCTCCGCGAGCAGCTCGGCGACGCCGCGGTGCTCACCGACACCGACGTCACGGACGCCTACTCGCGCGACATGATGCCGCTGGCGGCCAGCGGCAAACCGCTCGCGGTGGTCCTGCCGTCCGACGTGGAAGGTGTGCAGGCCGTGGTCAAGGCCTGTGCGGAGTTCGAGGTGCCGATCGTGCCCCGCGGCGCCGGCAGTGGTCTGTCCGGCGCCGCGAACGCGATCGACGGCTGTGTCGTGCTGGTGCTGACGAAGCTCGACCAGATCGTCGAGATCGACGAAGGCAACCGGCTCGCCGTCGTGCAGCCCGGCGTGGTGAACCTCGATTTCCGCAACGCGGTGGAGAAGCACGGCCTGTTCTATCCGCCGGACCCGTCGAGCTACGACTGGTGCACCATCGGCGGGAACCTGTCCACCAACGCCGGTGGACTGTGCTGCGTGAAGTACGGCGTCACCACGGATTCCGTGCTGGGACTGGAAGTCGTGCTCGCCGACGGCTCGGTGCTGAAGACCGGGCGCCGCACGGTGAAGGGCGTCGCCGGCTACGACCTCGCCCGGCTCTTCGTCGGCAGTGAGGGCACGCTCGGCGTGATCACCCAGGCGACCGTCGCGCTGAAACCGTTGCCGCAGCTGCCTTCCACCCTCGTCGCCGCCTTCAACAGCACGGAGGCCGCGGGTGAGGCCGTCGCGCGGGTCGTGCGTGAGGGCCTGGTGCCGTCGCTGATGGAGATCATGGACGCGACGTCGATCAAGGCCGCCGAGGCCTACCTCAAGACCGACCTCGGCACGAGCTCGGAGTGCAAAGCCTTGCTGCTCGCGCAATCCGACTCCGGCGGCGAGGTCGCGCGGCGGGAACTCGCCGTGCTGGAACAGATCTGCGTCGACTGCGGCGCGGATCTGGCCTATGCCACCGAGGATCTCGAAGAGGGCAAGATGCTGCTGCAGGCGCGGCGGGTCGTGCTCACCGCGCTGGAGATGTACGGCGTCTGGCTGACCGACGACGTCTGCGTGCCGCGCACACGGATCGCCGAACTGATCGCCGGCTGCGAGCGGATCAGCGAAGAGGTGGGACTGCGGATCGCCGTCGTCGGCCACGCCGGTGACGGCAACATGCACCCGACGATCGTCTACGCGCCCGACTCCGAGGAGGAGTTCGCCCGCGCGCGGGTCGCTTTCGACGCGATCCTCGACGTGGCCCTGTCGCTGGGCGGGACGGTCACCGGCGAACACGGCATCGGCCGGATCAAACGCGAGTGGCTGGCCAAGGAGATCGGTGAGGTCGGCATCCGCGTGCACCGGCAGATCAAGCAGGCGCTGGACCCGGGGAACCTCTTCAACCCGGGCTCGATGTTCTCCCTCTGAACGCCGGGGTGCGGGAATCGTCCGCTCGGCGTGACGAGTTGCTCGCCCCGGGCGAGACTCCGGCAACCGTGTCGCGAAAGTGGCTTTCGGGACATAACACGTCGCGAAAGTGGCTTTCGCGACACGGCTCGACCATGAGCACGCGGGGAACCACCGCGGTTTGGTGGGGCTGTGACGTTCTGAACGAGAGTTCGCCCTCTGAACGCCATGAAAGGTCCTTTCCTTGCGAAATTTGCAAGGAAAGGACCTTTCATGGCACGTCCGGAAGCGGGGTCAGTCGCGGATGCGCGGGATCTGCTGCGTCGCGTCCATGTCCGCGACCGGGGCGGCGGCTTCGTGCTTCTTCTCGCGGCGTGCCTTGAGGTACTCGATCACGATCGGTACCACCGAAACCAGCACGATCAGGATGAAGATCGCGTCCACGTTGTCGCGGATGAACGCGACGCCGCCCAGCACGTGGCCGAGCGCGGTGATCCCGGCGGCCCACAGGATGCCGCCGATGACGGTGTAGGTGAAGTACTTCTTCGGGTCCATCTTGCCGATACCGGCGATCCAGGTGATGAACGTCCGCACGAACGGCACGAACCGCGCCAGCACGACCGCCTTCGGCCCGTGCTTCTCCAGGAAGGCGTGGGTCTGGTCCACGTACTTCTGGTTGAAGAACTTCGAATCCGGCTTGCGGAACAGCCAGGGGCCGACCTTCCAGCCGAGGCCGTAACCGACCGCGTTGCCGAGCAGCGCGGCGACGGTGACCAGGACGCACACCAGCCACAGCGGCGCCTCGATCGAACCGTTCGCGATGAACAGGCCCGCGGTGAAGAGAAGTGAGTCACCGGGCAGCACCGGGAAGATGCTGCTCTCGATGAAGATGATCAGGCAGAGCACGGTGATGACCGGAACGGTCAGCCCGCTCAGCAGGTGCTGCGGGTCCAGCCACTCCGGCAGGAGGCCCATCGTCGTCACGTTGTTCTGCGCCAGGATCACACCAAAACGGTACAGGGTGACGCAGAGTGCGTTGACCCGGCGGGAAGACGCCGCTCAGATCAGGGTGAGCAGCCCGATCACCGAACCGGCGGCGAGCCCCAGCAACACGGCCAGCAGCAACACCCAGTACGCGGGCAGCGGCGCGCTGCCGGGCGAAGGCGACGGCGGCGGTGCCGGACGCTCCGCCAGCCTGGCCGTTTCCGCGTCCTCCAGCGCGACGCGTTCTCGTTCGAGCGAGTCCGCGCCGGCACCGGACAGCAGGCCGTACTGCAGCGGCAGTTCGTGTTCCCCGGCGGAACTGAGATTACGCTCGGTGTCCGTTTCGGCCGGTTTGTCGGAGGTCGTCTCGGAGAGCCGCTCCGCCGAAGGGGCGAAGACGGCCTGAGCGCGCAGGGCGTCGGCTAGGAGTTTCTCCGGGTCCTTGGGCTCGCTCATCCGGGACTCCTTTCGCCGCTACCCGTCGCTGACCGACACACCGCCTTCGACCGCGCCGCTGAGCGGGGCCGTGGCGCTCAATGTAGCCGCAGCGCCGTCTTCGACCCACTCGCCCTGACGAAGCACCTTGACCGGTCGCAGGTCGCGGTCGAGCACGACGAGGTCGGCCGCGAGCCCGGCCCGCAGCGAGCCGGTCCGGTCGGCGATGCCGAGCAGTTCGGCGGGGCGCCCGGAGGTCGCGCGGACCGCGTCGAGCAGGTCGATACCCGCGCCGCGCACGAGGTTGCGGAAGGCCGCGTCCATGGTCAGCGTGCTGCCGGCCAGCGAACCGTTCCCGGCCAGGGTGGCGACACCGTCGCGGACGTCGACCTCGAGGCGGCCGAGGATGTAGCTGCCGTCGGCGGCGTCGGTGGCCGACATGGCGTCGGTGATGAGCACCGTCCGGCCCTTGCCCGCGTGGTGCGCGGCCAGCCGCAGCACGGTGGGGTGCACGTGGACGAGGTCGCAGATCAGCTCGACGGTGATGCGCTCGTCGTCGAGGAGGGCGCCGATCGGGCCCGGCTCGCGATGGTGGAGCGGGCGCATGGCGTTGAAGAGGTGCGTCGCGACGGAGGCGCCCGCGTCGATCGCGGGGATGATCTGGTCCTCGACGCCGTCGGTGTGCCCGATGGCGGCGATGACCCCCGATTCGGCCAGTTGCCGGACGGCCTTGATCCCGCCGTGCAGTTCGGGGGCGAGGGTGACCATCCGGATGTCGCCGCGGCCCGCGCCGAGCAGCGCGTTGACCGTCGCCGTGTCCGGCTCGATCAGCGTCGCCGGGTCGTGCGCCCCGCATCGCGCCTTCGAGATGAAGGGGCCTTCAAGGTGAATTCCGGCAAGTTCACCCTCTTGGACCAGCTCACGCAGGGCCGCGATCTGGTCCTTGAGCACCGGGATGGGGTCCGAGACCAGACTGCCGAGCATGGTCGTGGTCCCGTGCCGCCGATGCGCGCGGACCGCGCGGAACAGCTCCTCGGGGTTCGCGCTGGAGAACGATCCGCCCCCACCGCCGTGGCAGTGGGTGTCGACGAAGCCCGGCACGACCAGGCACCCGTCGACCTCGACGCGATCGATGTCCGGGGGTGTCCCGGAACCGACTTGGACGATCTTGCCGCCGGCGATAGCCAGCCAGCCGTCGTCGAGTACACGGTCCGGGGCGACGACCCGGCCGCCCACGATCACGAAATCTCCGGCGCCTCTCACGCCCCCCAGCATATATTGGTCTGGACCAAGCATGGCGGCACAACCCAGCGGTCGAGATGAAGGCCGGGCATCAGTTCGGTGACTGCATCGCTTTCTGCAGTGCTTCGAGTGCCCGGCTGGCGGTTGACTTAACGGTACCTTTCGAAATCCCGGCGGCCTCGGAGATTTCGGCCTCACTCAGCCCACCGTAGTAACGGAGGACCAGAACCTCGCGCTGGCGAGGGGGCAGTTTGGACAAAGCGCTCACAACGGCCTGATGTTCACTCGACAGCATGGCGAGGCTTTCCGCCGAACGCGCGTTGACGGCGTGCGGCGCGACGTACTCGCGCGCGGTCTTGCGGCGGCGCAGCACGCTGCGTGAGCCGTTGACCACGGCGGTGCGCAGGTATCCGACGGCCGCGGCGGCGTCGCGCAGGCGTCCCCAGTTGCGGTGCAGCCCGGTGAAGGCCTCCTGGACGACGTCTTCGGCGGTCGCCGGTTCGTCCACGAGCAGGATGGCCAGCCGCACGAGCCGCATCCGGTGCTGGCGATAGAGATCCTCAAGGGTCAGCGGTGCCGCAGGCGGCGGTGGCGTGACCGGTCCGTCCATGGTGCGCAGGTGGCCGAGGGTCGCCTCGACACTGCGTTCCGCATTGCCCTCGAGCATGTACCCCTACCTGTTCATTTACCCCTTTGAAGCACAACCTGTGCATGGCGCTCGATCAGCGTATCGGGTGGGGCGTGAGTCCTGCCTGGTCGGATCCTGAGAAGCTGGGTGGCGTCTGTCGGAACGACCTTGGAGATGTCGATGGCCTGGTTCCTGGTGGAGATCACGTACGTGCAGGAGAAGCTGGCGGACGTGCGTCCCCGGCACCGGAAGTTCCTCTCCGACCTCGCCGACCAGGGCGTCGTCGCGCTCGGCGGCCCGCTGGGCGACGGCTCCGGCGGTATCTCGATGTACCAGGCGGCCGACGAGGCGGCGCTGCTGGAGATCATCGACCAGGACCCGTACCACCTCGAAGGTGTCGTGGCGGAGCGGACCGTGCGCGAGTTCAAGCCGGTGATCGGCGCCTGGATCCCGAAGGAAGCCTGACGGCTCAGAGATCAAGGGTGACCGGCTCGCGTTCGACGCAGACCCGGACGCGGTCGCCGGTCACCGTCGGCAGTTCGCACGTCCCGCAGAACCCTTGGCGGCACGAATAAGCGATGCCGGGCACGGTTTCGCGCAGGACGTCGAGCGTCGTCCGGTCGGCCGGCACGTCCAGTGTCACGCCGCTGCGGGCGAGTTCGACGCGGAACGGCTTGCCGCCGACGATCGGCGGTGTCGAGAACCGTTCGAAGAACACCGGTCCCGCACCGCGCAGCGCCGCGTCCGTCCGGACGCTCACGATCATCGGAACCGGGCCACAGCAGTAGATCGGCGCGCCTGCCGGTGCCCCTTCGAGCAATTCCGCGCCGGAGGCCGGGATTCCGTAGTCCGTGTCCGGCCGGATCCACACCCGGTCCCCAAATTCGGACAATTCCTCCAGGAACGGCATCGAAGCCTCGTCGCGACCGGTGTAGACCAGTCGCCAGTCCGCGCCGGAAGCGGCCGCCCGCCGCACCATCGGCAGGATCGGCGTGATCCCGATACCGCCCGCGATGAACAGATAAGCCGGGCTCGCGACGAACGGGAAGGCGTTGCGCGGGCCGCGCGCGGTGATCCGCGCGCCCTTCTTCAACGCGTGCATCGCCGCCGATCCCTCGCCGAGCAACCGGACTCCGACGCGGTAGGCCGAGCGGTCGTCCGGGTCGCCGCACAGGGAGTACTGACGGACCAGTCCCGGCCGCGGCGCGAGATCGATGTGCGCGCCGGGCCGCCACCGGGGCAGCGGCCCGCCGTGTTCGTGCACCAGCCGAAGGACGGCGACGCCGTCCGCCTGGGCGCGGAGGTCGTCGACGACCAGCGGGAGGTCACGGTCGACGGCGACCACAGGCGGACGGCGACGGCCGCTCACCCCGCTGAGCCTGCGGTACAGCGCGACGACACCGGTCAGCGACGCCATCGCGCGGTCGGTGCGCCCGCTGCCGTCGAGCCGTAGCGGCCGCGGCGGCGTCTTCATCGGGGTTCGTCGGCGGCCAACGCGGCCGGGGAGTTCGCGAGGTACGCGACGGCCTGATCCGTGTTGCCGGTTTCGGTGGGGTGATAAGACTTCCGGAAGTACGGCCGGATTTCGCGCCGCAACTGCCTGCCCGAGGGCAGCAGGCCGAGCTTCGCCACGCGTAGATAGGTCCGGAACCTCGTCTTGCCGGGCCGGGTCGGGTCGTTCTTCATGAGGAACCTGGTGCCCCGCAAGAAGACCCACGCGAGCACCGGCGTCACCACGAGCATGCTGCGCACGCGGCGCGCGTAGCGGCCGTCGAGGTGCATGAACAGATCGAAGGCGACCGAGCGGTGCTCGACCTCTTCGGCGCCGTGCCAGCGCAGGAGATCCAGCATCGTCGGATCGGCGCCGGCCTTGTCGAGTGCTTCGGCGTCGAGGATCCACTGGCCGAGGAACGCCGTGTAGTGCTCGATCGCGGCGATGACGGCGAGCCGTTCGATGAGCCACTCTTCGCGCCGCTTGGCGGAAAGCTCACGGTCGCCGAGCAGGCGGCGGAACATCCACTCCATCTGCGCGATGTACGGCCGCACGTGGACGCCCGCGGCTTCGAGGTGTTCCGCGGCACCGTCGTGTGCTTCGGCGTGCATGGCCTCCTGGCCGATGAAGCCGAGGACGTCCTCCTTGAGCCGCTCGTCGCGGATCAGCGGCACGGCCTGCTTGAACACCTCGACGAACCAGCGCTCACCCTCCGGCAGCGCCAGGTGCAGCACGTTGATCGTGTGCGTCGCCTGCGGTTCGCCGGGGATCCAGTGCATCGGCAGCGACGCCCAGTCGAACTCGACGTCGCGGGCGTGCAGGACGATCTGCTCGTGGTCGGTCACGACGACCTCCCGCTGAGTTCGTAGTCGCTCGCGTCGACCTTGCGGGTGTCGAGCCAGTAACGCCAGGTGAAGCCGGGCCAGATCGTCCGGTTGACGCCCTTCGCGTCGAGGTACCAGCTCTTGCAACCGCCCTGGGTCCACACACCCTTGACGAGCTTGTCCTGGATCTCGCGCTGGAACTTCTCCTGCACGCCGGGGCGGACGTCGAGCGCGGCGGCGCCACGCGAGTCGGCGAGCTTGATCGCGTCGACGACGTACCGCGCCTGCGACTCGATCATGAAGACCACGGAGTTGTGGCCCAGCGCGGTGTTCGGGCCGAGGAGGAAGAACAGGTTGGGGAAACCGGCGACGCTGATGCCCTTGTGCGTGTGCATCCCCTCGGCCGCCCATTCCTTGGCGAGGTCGCGGCCGTCGATCCCGGTGATGTCCAGGTATTCCAAGGCATCCGTGACCTTGAAGCCGGTGCCGTAGATGATCGCGTCGACTTCGTGCTCGACGCCGTTCCCGTCGACGACACCGTGCGCCTTGACCTCACGCACGCCCTCGGTGTTGACGTCCACATTGGACCGATTCAGCGCCGGGTAGTAGTCGTTGGAGATCAGCACCCGCTTGCAGCCCATGGTGTAGTCCGGGGTGACCTTCTTGCGCAGCTTCGGATCCTTGATGGCCTTGCCGATATGGCGCTTCGCGATCACCTCGCCGGCCTTCATGATCGCGGGGTGACCGTTGAAGCCGACGGCGCGCACTTCGAGGAACCAGTACAGCGCGTTGCGGTAAAGCCGTTGCACACCGGGGATCCGGCGGAACGCGGTCTTGGCCCAGCCGGGCATCGCGTGGTCGGGCTTCGGCATGATCCACGGCGGCGTCCGCTGGAACAGGGTCAGCTCGTCGACCTCGGGGGCGATCTGCGGCACGAACTGGATCGCGCTCGCGCCGGTGCCGACCACGGCGACCTTCTTGCCGCGCAGGTCGTACTCGTGGTTCCACTGCGCCGAATGCCAGGTCTGGCCCTTGAACTTCTCGATCCCGGGCAGCTGGGGCACCTGCGGGATGTGCAGGCCGCCCACACCCGAGACCAGGAACTGGGCTTCGAACTCACCCGACTTGGTGTGCACGTGCCAGCGGCGCTTGGTGTCGTCCCAGGTGGCTCCGGTGAGCTCGACACCGAACCGGATCTTGCGGCGCAGCCGGTATTTGTCGGTGACGTCCTTGAGGTACTGGAAGATCTCGGGGGCGGGCGAGAACGACCGTGACCAGTCCGGGTTCTGCTCGTACGAGAACGAGTACATATGGGACTGCACGTCGCAGGCGCAGCCGGGGTACGAGTTGTCGCGCCACGTACCGCCGACTTCGTCCGCCTTCTCCAGGATCACGTAGTCGGATATCCCGGCCTTTTCGAGCTGGATGGCCTGGCCGAGCCCGGAGAATCCGGTGCCCACGATCACGACCTTGAATCGCTCGGTCATCTGCGCCCTCCACGTCGAGGCTTTCTTGCGCAGATGACGTTACCTGAAGTAACAGTTACTTGCTAGTACTACCTACCCATCAGTACGTACCGCCGAGCTTCGTGTGGTCCCAGCTCACGATCTTGGTGGGCCGGAAGATCAGCCCGATCCGCTTCGGGGCCTGCTTGCCGATGAAGCCGGAGAGCTCGTCGGGTACCGGGTCCCCGGGCTTCGCGCCCGCGTATCGCTGCATGAGGCTGATACCCATCTGGGTGACCGCGGCCGTATCGGTGACGACCTCGACGTCGGCTTCGAGGGAGACCCCGCGCAGCTTCTCGTAGCTCTCGCCGTCCTCGATGAGCACGGTGGCGCGGGGGTCTCGCTCCAGGTTCTTCGCCTTCTGCGACGTGCCGTAGGTCCAGGTCGCGACGCCGGACTCGTGCGGGTAGTACCAGAGGGGCGCCAGATGCGGGCGGCCGTTCGGGCCGATCGTCGCGACGTTGATGACCTTCTGCTCGTCGAGGTAGGCGGCGAGTTCGTCAGGTGACATGCGGATCTGGTCGCGACGGGACATACGTTGTCAGCCCTTTCGTGTGGCGGCCCGGCCTGCCTGGCCGGTCACTGAAGATTCGTACGCCCCGCGCTCCTTGATGTCCATGAGCGCGGCGGCGTCGGCCTTCTTGATCCGGCCCTTCGCGCCGATCTCGATGATCGGCGGCAGGAACGCGCGGATCAGCTTCAGCCCGCCGACCCAGCGGGGCACGTGCACGGTGCGGGCGCGTTTGTTGACCCCGGCCTGGAGGTGGTCGAGGGCGACCGACAGCGGGTAGGTCTTGCCGAGCAGGCCGGGCATACCGGCGCGGAGCTTGCCGAAGACGGGGTGCTGGTCGGCGCTCTCGACGAGGTCGGTGCGGATCCAGGTGGGGTGCGCGACGCCGACCTTCACGCCGAGGTGGGCGACTTCGGCCCGGAAGCTGTTGCAGAACGCCTCGACGCCCGCCTTCGCGGCGGCGTAGTTGGCCATGCCGGGCGCGTGGGTGATCGCGGCCAGCGAGGAGATCGCCAGCAGGTAGCCCTTGCGGTCGATGACATGCGGAAGGGTGACGCGGAAGGTGCGCCAAACGCCCAGGAGGTCGACCTCGATGACCTTCTCGAAGGCGGCCGGATCCACCGACCGGACGAAACCGGAGGTCGCGATGCCGGCGTTCGCGATGACGATGTCGATCCCGCCGAAGTGCTCGACGACGCCCGCGGTGGCGCGTTCGAGGTCGTCCCAGCTGGTGACGTCGGCTTCCCAGGCATGTGCGGTGGGCCCGATCTTGTCGGCGACCGCCTGCTGTTCCTTGGCTTCGATGCCGACCAAGGCGACCTTCGCGCCCTGCGCGGCCAGGCGCTCGGCGAGCCCCGCGCCGATGCCCCTCGCGGCGCCGGTGATCAGGACGACCTTGCCGTTCACGCTGTTCTTGGCCACGTTGCCTCCTCGTCCGAGCCCTACGGCTTTCGGACGGTACCTCAACCTACCCGGAGTAAGCTACCCGCAAGTAAGTCCGCGTTCCGCCCTCTCGATGCGGTAGTTCGTGGTGCCAACTACAGCATTCAGAGGACGAAACGCGGGGGTGGTCAGCGCGAGGCGGCGGTGAGGGCGCCGACCTCTTCGGCGGTCAGCGCGAGGTCGGCGGCGGGCAGGAGGTCGTTCAGCTGCTCGACCGAGCGGGCGCTCGCGATGGGCGCGGTGACGGTGGGCTGGGCGAACAGCCAGGCGAGCGACACCGCGGCGACCGGGACGCCGCGCGAGGCCGCGATCCCGTCGAGCGCCGCGAGCACCCGCTCACCCCGTTCGTCCAAATAGGACGAAGCGCGGGCGGCGCGCGGGCTGTCCCCGATATCGTCCTTCGACCGGTACTTTCCGGCGAGGAAACCCTTGGCCAGCGAGAAATACGGCAGCGTGGTCAGGCCTTCCCGCTCGACCGTCGGTGCCAGGTCCTGCTCGTAGTCCCGCTCGACGAGGTTGTAGTGCGGCTGCAGCGCGACGTACTTCGCCAGCCCCTCGCGGTCCGAAATGGACAGTGCTTCGCTCAGTCGTTCGGCGGAGTAGTTCGACGCCGCGACGTAGCGCACCTTGCCCGCGCGCACGAGCGCGTCGAAGGCCCGCAGCGTCTCCTCGATCGGGGTGTCCGGATCGTCGATGTGCGCGTAGTAGAGGTCGATGTGATCGGTCCGGAGCCGTCGTAGCGAGTCTTCGGCCGCCGCCGCGATGTTCGCCGCCGACAGCCCCTTGCGCTGGTCCCACATGCCGGTCTTGGTCGCGATGACGACGTCGTCGCGGCGGCCGCGTTCGGTCAGCCAGTCGCCGATGATCGTCTCGGAACCGCCACCCGAATAGAGGTCGGCGGTGTCGATGAAGTTGCCGCCCGCCGCCGTGTAGGCGTCGAGGACGGCGAAGGACTGCTCCTTGTCCGCGGTCCAGCCGAAGACGTTGCCGCCGAGGTTGATCCCATGGACGTCGAGGTCGGTATTCCCGAGTTTCGCCATGGTTCGAACATAAGGGAAGACATCGCACGCCTGTGGTGTTGGCTCGGAACATGGGAATCGAACTCGGCAGGATCGGCATCTGGCAGCTCGAAGGCGTGCTCACCCCGGAGCTCGCGCGTGAGGTGGAGGAACTCGGTTACGGCGCCATATGGATCGGCGGCTCACCGTCGGGCGACCTCGTCAAGGCGGAGGAACTCCTCGACGCCACGAAGACGATCAAGGTCGCCACCGGCATCGTCAACATCTGGAAGGACGACGCGGCCACGGTCGCCGAGTCGTACAAGCGGATCGAAGCGAAGCACCCGGGCCGCTTCCTGCTCGGCATCGGTGCCGGGCACCGGGAGCACACCGCCGAGTTCAAGAAGCCGTACGCGGCGCTGGTCGAGTACCTCGACGTTCTCGACGCCGCCGGGGTGCCCGTCGAAAACCGCGTTCTCGCCGCCCTCGGCCCGAAGGTGATCAAACTCGCAGGAGACCGCACGGCGGGAGCCCACCCGTACCTGATGACGCCCGAGCACACCCGCCAGGCACGCGAGATCCTCGGCGAAGGACCGCTGCTCGCGCCCGAGCAGAAGGTCGTCCTCGAGGCCGATCCGGTGAAGGCCCGCGAGATCGGGCGGCCGAGCGTCAAGTTCTACCTCGGCCTCGTCAACTACACGAACTCCCTGCGGAAACTCGGTTTCACCGACGAAGACCTGGCAGGCGAGGGCAGCGACAAGCTGGTCGACGCGCTGGCGGTCCACGGCGACGCCGAGACGGTCGCCCGCGGCGTCACCGCGCATATCGAAGCCGGGGCGGACCACGTCAACATCCAGGTACTGAACTCCGACCCCCTGCCGGTCTATCGGGCGCTCGCCGCGGTACTCCTCTGACGCGACGGCTGTAGGCACCTCCCGGCCGACCTCGTACGATGCGGCCGAGAGGTGCACCAGCCTGCTTCGAGGAGGAGTAAACGATGCCCATCGCCACCCCCGAGGTCTACGCGGAGATGCTCGACCGGGCGAAGGCGAACGAATTCGCCTACCCGGCCATCAACGTGACCTCGTCGGAGACCCTGAACGCCGCCATCCGCGGGTTCGCCGAGGCGGAGAGCGACGGGATCATCCAGTTCTCCACCGGCGGCGCGGAGTTCGCGTCCGGCCAGAAGGTCAAGGACATGGTGACCGGTTCGGTCGCGCTGGCCGAGTTCGCCCAGGTCGTCGCCGCCAAGTACGACGTGAACGTCGCGCTGCACACCGACCACTGCCCGAAGGACAAGCTCGACGGCTTCGTCCGCCCGCTGATCGAGATCTCCGCGGAGCGGGTCAAGAACGGCCAGAACCCGCTGTTCCAGAGCCACATGTGGGACGGTTCCGCGATCGACCTCGACGAGAACCTCGAGATCGCGCAGGAGCTGCTCGCCAAGGCCGCGGCCGCGAACATCATCCTCGAGGTCGAGATCGGCGTCGTCGGCGGCGAGGAAGACGGCGTCGAAGCCGAGATCAACGAGAAGCTGTACACCGCCGAGGGCGACTTCCTGAAGACGATCGACGCGCTCGGCTCCGGCGAGAACGGCCGCTACCTGCTGGCCGCGACCTTCGGCAACGTGCACGGCGTCTACAAGCCCGGCAACGTGAAGCTGCGCCCGGACGTGCTCAAGGGCGGCCAGGAGGCGGCGTCGAAGAAGCTCGGCCTCCCGGCCGGTTCGAAGCCGTTCGAGCTGGTCTTCCACGGTGGTTCGGGCTCGCTGCCCGAGGAGATCCGCGAGGCGGTGTCCTACGGCGTCGTGAAGATGAACGTCGACACCGACACGCAGTACGCCTTCACCCGGCCCATCGCGGACCACTTCTTCAAGAACTACGACGGCGTCCTGAAGATCGACGGCGAGGTCGGCAACAAGAAGGTCTACGACCCGCGTAGCTACCTGAAGGCCGCCGAGGCCGCCATGGCCACGCGCGTCGTCGAGGCGGCCCAGTCGCTGGGGTCGGCCGGCAAGAAGCTCTGACCTTCCCGCATTTAGTCCTCTGAATGCGGAAGTACGTGAAGGCCCCCTTCACTGCGCTAGACGCAGTGAAGGGGGCCTTCACGTACTTGGAGCCTCAGGCGGCGCGTGCGCGACGCTTCTCCAGCACCGAGTTCATCGCCCGCGTCCCCGGCCCGGCGGCGGCCCACAGCACGCCGACCCCGGCCAGGCAGACCACGGCCGTCCAGTAGGCCACCGGCGGCGCCGACTCCGTGTGCGCGTCGCCGAGGATCCACGGCCGGAACTGCGACTGCACCCACAGCATCCCGTAGCCGAAAGCGGTCACCAGCAGCGCGCCCGCGCCCGCCGTCAGCATCGGATGCCCCCGGCCGATGCGGAACGCCAGGTCGACGGCGAGACCGACGGCCAGCAGATAGAACGGCACGACCGAGACCGGGAAGCCCATCCCGAGCAGCAGCGGCCACATCACCAGCCGGTACGCGAGGTACGCGGCGGCGACCGTCGTGCCCGCCCAGCGGAAGCCGGTCGTGTGCCGCGCCAGCGCGAAGATCAGCGCCATCACGCCGATACCCCACAGCGGGTACACCCAGTCGTCGATCGGCATCGTGAAGTACTCGACGGCCACCCGGTCGACCGGATGCCCGATCTGGTCGGCGGCGAAGTTCAGCAGCTCGGGTTCGGCCTCGGGCGTGCCGCGCTCCCAGGCGCGCAGGCCGAGGATGCCGTACTCCTGCTGACCGTTCGGGAAGAACGTGTTCTCCAGGAAGAAGGCCCACAGTCCGATCAGGACACCGGTGCGCAGGCGGCCGGGCTTGGCGTACTTGAGCCAGCCCATGATCACGCCGGCCTGCATGATGCCCGTTCCGATGTAGAGCATCATGTGCGACGGGCTCCACGCGGTCAGGTCGAGACCGTTGACGCGGTGGTTGATGACGTCCAGCGGCGCCGCGATGAGGAACACCACGAGCCCGATCTGCATCAGCCGCAGCGAACGCCGGTCGGCGCCCATGCCGGTGTAACTGTGGATCGCCACCAGCACCATGATGATCACCGTGCCGACGGTGTTGATCAGATGCGGCGGGGCGAGGTCGTCGCGCAGCCACATGAAATGCCACGACATGTCCCAGGACGAGCCCACCAGTTTGAAGGCGAACGCGGCCAGCCACATCGAGTAGCAGAACTTCAGCACCCAGTCCGGCGTCGCCTGTCCCGGCGCGCCGCGGTGCCAATGGAGTTTGAAGAACAGCCTCGTCTTCGCGATCGGGCTGCGGGGGATGACACCCGGCGAAAGGTCCCCGGTCACTTCTGTCGCCTTTGTCATGCGGGTCATCTTCCCTGCTCCAGATCACGGGATGGGCATTTGGGGTCGAAAATCGGGGTTCACCCGTAGGGGTGGTGGATTTGCGATCGGCGTGCGAAGCAGGGCAAGGTGTGCCGCCATGATGCCGAAACGACTTGTCGCGGCGGTCCTCGTCGCCGCTCTGGTGCTGGCCGGTGGGGGCATTCTCGGGAGCCTGTTCTTCTAGTCACAGCGCTGCTGATCGCGCGCTGACGAAAGCTCGCCGAAGGGGCGCCGTTCTCCGACGATGGTCGCGTGATCCGAGATGCGCCCCTTCATCGAACTTTCGTGGCCTTCGGCCGACAGAGGGCGCGCGATGTGAAGTCTCCGTCGGGCGCGGGGCGCCCTTGGGGAGACGGGTCGGCACAATGGCCCGTATGACGAACCTCCTCGGCCCCCAGCCGACGCATCTCCCCGAGCACACCGCCGCGCAGGCGGCGCTGGACGCCGGGACCGATCCGGCCGCCGTCGCCGCCGAGCACCCTGACTACAGCGAGGCTTGGGCCGCCCTCGCCGAGAAGGCGCTCGACGCCGGCGAGACCGTCGCCGCGTACGCGTACGCCCGCACCGGCTACCACCGCGGCCTCGACCAGCTTCGCCGCGCGGGTTGGAAGGGACACGGGCCGGTGCCGTGGTCGCACCGCCCGAACCAGGGTTTCCTGCGTGCCCTCGCCGTCCTCGGCAAGGCCGCCGGCAAGATCGGCGAGACCGAGGAGCACGACCGCTGCAAGACCTTCCTGAGCGACTCGGACCCCGCCGCCGCGGAAGCCACCGGCCTCAAGTAGCGCGCTATGAACGGTCCGTTCCTTGCGAAATTTGCAAGGAACGGACCGTTCATAGCACCAGGTGACCCCTAGAACAGCCCGCAGTTCCCGAAGGCCGGCAGCCCCGCGAAGCGTCCCTCAAGCCAAGCGAAAGCCTCCGGGAAGGCCCGGATCGCTCCGCCGACGTGCGTCGGGACCAGCGAAGTCGAGAACTGCACCTTCGCGCCCTTCTCGCACCAAGAGCGCGCCATGGTCCGCCCCTGCGCGTAGGGGACGATGTCGTCGAGAGCACTGTGGACGACCAACGTCGGCACGCCCGGCTTACGAGCACCGATGAGCTGCTCGCCGACTCGCGTCTTGTACGGCTCTTCGCCGAGATACGCGGTCAGCGGCCTGCCGTCCTTCGTCAGGTCCTTCGACTGCGTGAACGCGTGCGCGAAGATCGCGTCCACAGTGCACTCCTGCTTGACCTTCTCGAACGCTTCGGCGCCCTTCGCGTTCAGCAGGGACGGGATGTTCAGCTCCGGGTACGCCGCGTCCATGCTGACCAGCGTGAATCCGAGGAAGCCGAAGGCGTAGTGCCCGTCGATGTTCTTGCCGACTTCGGCCAGGTCGGCCGGGACGGCGCCCGCGTACGAGCCCTTCAGCTTGAGTTCGGGCGCGTACGACGGCTGCAGTTCGGCGGCCGACGCCGACGCTCCGCCGCCCTGCGAGTAACCCGCGGTCGCGACCGGACCGTTGTCCGGCAGGTTCGCTTCGGGCAGGCGCTGCGCCGCGCGGATCGAGTCGAGGACGGCGTTGCCCTCGGCGACGCGGTTGACGTACGTGTGGACGCCGGGAGTGCCGAGGCCTTCGTAGTCGGTGACGACGACGCCGTAGCCGCGAAGCAGCAGCCCGGCGATGAAGGGGCCTTCGTACTCCATGCCCGCCGAGAGGGCTTTCGAGGGCGCACACTGGTCGCCGACGCCCTGAGTCCCGGCCGCGTACCCGACGACCGGCCGCTCGCCCGCGCCGGTCCACGGCTTCTTCGGGGTCAGGACGGTGCCGGTCACGGCGTTGGCCTGGCCATGGGTGTCGGTGCTGCGGTACATGATCCGCTGGACGTCCGCGTCGGCCTTGACGAGTTTCACGGGATCGACGTAGAAGGTGGACGGCTCGTGCCGGATGATGTCGCCGGGAGCACCCGCGGGCAGCGGCGACGGGGGATCGTAGAAGGACGGGGCGGCGCCGGCCTGCTGTGCCCCGAAGGTCAGCAAGGCCGCGATGGTGGCCGCTGAGACGGCGGCGGACACTCCGCGCCGGGATCCTGGACGCATGTCTGCTCCTCGTTGAGCACAAACATTTTCGACAGATGTGTCGAAAAAGAGAGTCAGTGAGGTGGCGCACAATGTCAAGTCCGGCGCCGCGAGGGAGACCCCGCAAACTCCCGGTCGGCGAGCAACGCGCGCGGGTGCTGGGTTCGGCCGCCGGCGTGTTCGCGGTGCACGGCGCGCAGGCCGCGACGATCGAGCAGATCGCCCGGCGCGCGGGGGTGTCCCGTCAGGCCGTCTACGAGCAGTTCGGCGATCGCGCGACGTTGTTCGCCCAGGTCGTCGCGGACGTCGAGGAACGCGCCTTCGAGGCGATCGGCGCGCCCGCCCTCGACCTCTCGCAGCCCGAACTCCGGTCCTGGGCCCGCGCCAACTACGCCAACATGTTCGCCTTCGTCGCGGCGAACCCCGACGCGTTCCCCGTCCTGCGCGAAGCGGAGCGCATGGGCGATCCGGCCCTCACCCGCCTTCGGGAACGCCTGGCGGGCGTCTACACCGAGGCGAGCCGTCAGCGCTGGGCACGCCACGGCGTCGACTCCGGCCGCGCGGACAGGGCACTGGTCACGCTGTTCTTCGCGATGACCGAGGCGCTCGTCCAGGCGAGCTGGGACGGTGAGCCACCCGACGCGGACGCGCTCATCGACCTGCTCACCGAATTCACCGTCGGCGGCGTCGTCCGCCTCCGGACCGCGGCCGCCGACGTGATGGAGAGACTGCGCTAGGCCGCGACGGCCTCCAGGGTTGCTTCGGCGACCGAAGCGAGATCCGGTGACGAGACGACGCGGTTGCGGCCGTTGCGTTTCGCCGCGTAGACGGAGGCGTCGGCCGAGGCCATGACCTCGTCGATCGTCCGGCCGTCGAGCGGGAACGTCGCGACGCCGACCGACGCCGTCCGCTGCTCGATGACCACGGCGTTGCCCTCGTTGTCCTGGGTCTTGATGACCATTTCGCTGATCCGCTGCCGGATCCGCTCGGCGACCGCGACGGATTCCTGCTTCGAAGACGAGGTCAGGAGTACGACGAACTCCTCACCGCCGAAGCGGCCGGCGAGGTCCTGCGTCCGGGTTTCGGCCTTGACCAGCGCCGCGACGCCCTTGAGCACGTCGTCGCCCGCCAGGTGGCCGTAGGTGTCGTTGATGCTCTTGAAGTGGTCGAGGTCGATCATCAGCGCGCCGAACTGGCCGTTCTCGCGCTCGGCGCGGGAGACCTCGCGGACGGCGCCCTGCTGCCAGGTCGTGGCGTTGAGCAGCTGGGTCTTCTGGTCGGTGGTCGCGAGTTCTTCGAGCTGCTTGATCAGCACGGAACGCTGCAGCAGGTACAGCGGCAGGAAGACGAGCAGCACCAGCACCGGCTGATGCGGCAGGACGGCGAGCACGAGCGCGCCGATGCAGACCGTCGAGGCTTCGAGGATGTTGTCGTCCCACGAGCCGAGGAGCGTTTGGACGGTCGCCTTCTTGGGTGCCGCGAAGTACAGGCCGGTACCGGTGAAGACGGCGTTCATCAGGAAGAAGGCGAGGCTGGCGGCGCAGATCGACGTCACCGACGCCGCGTCGGCGCCGACGATCTGCACGGCCGCCCAGGCGGCGAACGCGGTCAGCGTCATCGATGTGGCGTTCGCCACAGTTCGATGGGGGTTGACCGTGCGAAGGCCTGCCCAACTGCGGTATCCGAGGTGAAGATAGATCACGGTTACGAGAAGCGCGGTCAACTGCGGCGGAAGCAGGATCGCGCCGGGCAGGACCCAGACCGAGGTCATGTTGATATGCGGGGTGACGCTCATGCTGCGCCGCTGGCGCTCGATCCGGCGGGTCGCCTCGGTGTGCGCGATGGCGAGCCCCGCGAGCAGGAAACACAGCAAGACCTGCGAAGACGTGATGGTGATCGATGCGGCGAAGACCCCCGTCAGTGCCAGCATCGTCGCGACGGACAGCCCGGTGTAGGCGATCCAGTGTCGAGGCCTCTTCCACAGCTCCCACGTCGTTACCGTGAGAGCCGAACGATGTCCAGCGCGTTCCTCCGATGTGATCATCTTTCCCCCTGACTCTTGCGTCATTCTCCGAAACCCCCTACTTACGGACAGCTTCTACCGACTTGCGGGCTGTCGACAAGCTCCCTAGGTGTGTACTTTTCTCTGAGAGGTCGAGGGAAAGGTGCCAGCGATGGCCGGTAGGGATCAGTGAACTGGGGCGCGCGCCAGACGTCCGCGCGATCGGGCCGGCGCGTGGAACACCTCAATGTTCTGCGCGTGCGGCGTCTTTTTCCTGCCACCGTTCCGGGTCGCGGCTGAGCGTCCGGAACCAGCTCAACGCGAGCGGGACGGTCAGCGCCAATCCCGCAAGCCCGAAGACGCCGACGGTCGACTGAGGACCGACCTGATCCGCCAGGATGCCGCCGATCAGGGGACTCACTCCCATCGTCGTGGTCAATCCGGTGTTCGACAGCCCCATGACCTGTGCCCGGCTCTCGTCCGGCACGGCCAGCGTCAGCGACGCGGTCGCCTGCATCAGCGCCACCGTCCCGAAGCCGCCGCAGAACACGAACAACACGATCGACGCCCACGGACCCGGCTGCAGGAAGCACAGCAGCAGCGGGAGCGCCGTCAGCGCCGAAAGCGGCCCGATCAGTTTCGGTCTGACGTGCGCCGGCACCCAGCGCGAATAGATGAACGCGCCGATCACACTGCCGATCGGGTCGGCGGCCAGTAGCAGACCGATGATCTCGGGCCCGCCGCCCGACGAGGCGACGTAGGGCGCCGCGATGCCCTCGTACACCGGCAGCAGGCCCATCAGCCAGGTGAACAGCAGCAACGAGCGCAGCCCGGAACTCGCGAAGACGATCTTGCCGCCCGAGCCGATCGACGCGAAGAACGACTTGCGCTTCTCACCGGACGCCGCGGCCGGACGCGACTTCAGCCCGAACCGGACGAACAGCGCCGAGACCACGAAGGTGACCGCGTCCAGCGCGAGGGCGATATGGGGTTCGAGCGCGGTCAGCAGGAGACCGCCGCCGGCGAATCCCGCCAGCTGCGCCGATTGGACGGTCATACTGCGGATCGCCATGCCGACGACGAACCGGTCGCCTTCGAGGATCTGCGGCAGCAAGGCCAGCTGGGCCGCCTTGAACGGCGGGTTCAGCAGCGAGACGCCGCCGACGAGGACGCACAGGACCCAGAACGGCAGTACCGGCACCGCGACCAGCGCGATCAGCAGGGCCCGCAGCAGGTCGACGACCACCATCACGGTCCGCCGGGGGAACCGGTCCGCGAAGCCGGTGAGGAAGATGCCGCCGAGCAGCGACGGGGCGTAGGTCAGCGCGTAGGTGAGACCGGTCAGGGTCGCGGAGCGGGTTTCGGTGAAGACGAGGACGGAGAGGGCGACCCTGGCGAGTTGATCACCGAAGATCGAGAACAGCTCGGCGAACCAGAGCGAACGGAACTCGGCTACACCGAACACCTCTCGGTAAGTGACCCGTCCGGCCGAAGCCATGTTGCCCCCAATAGGGTCCTTATTACGCGAGAAACTCGTGACCGAGAGTAACGCGGTCACGAGCTCGTCACGAAGCGTCATTCGTTCACGTAAGTGTCTCCTGACTGTTGGTGATTGGCTAGGTTCTTTCGCCGGGTTTCTGGAGTTGGAGATCTTTTTCGTGGATGAACGGCCGTCCGCGAAGATGTCCCGGTGACCGGAATCGCGGTACAGACCAGCGGTTTTAGGTCGTTGAGGATTTTTCGCCGGGAGAAAGGCGGGCGGGACGGCGTCACCCGGGCCGGGGAGGTCGCGCCGCGGCGACGGGTCGCGCGGACGCCGCGCCGCCTCCGCCCGAACCCGCTTCGACTCCGCTCCGCGACGGCCGGAGCGATCAGGGCCGCCGACGTCGACCGCCGAATGGATGACCGATCGGCCATTCGGTGGAGTGAACGGCTCAGCCGTCGACGGCGAGTACCTCGCGCGCCGAAGCCGCCTTCGCCGCGTCGCGTTTGGCGACCTCTTCCCGCACGATCGGGATGACGTGACGGCCGAAGTCGATCGTGTCGCCGAGCATGTCGTAGCCGCGGGCGGAGAGGATGTCGACGCCGAGGTCGTAGTAGTCGAGCAGGGCCTGCGCGACGGTTTCGGGCGTGCCGACCAGGGCGTTGGAGTTGCCGGCACCGCCGGTCGCGGCCGCCGTCGGGGTCCACAGCGCCCGGTCGAACCGTTCGCCCTCGGCGGCGACCGCGAGGAGCCGCTGCGAGCCGGTGTTCTCCGGGTTCGTGAGCGAATGCCGCCGGGTCAGCTGCTTGACTCCAGTCCTGGCCTTGATCGCGTCGACCGTGCGATACGCCTTCTCCCAGGCGAGTTCCTCGGTCGGCGCGATGATCGGGCGGAAGGCGACCTGGATGCGCGGGACGTCGGTCCGCCCGGCGGCCTTCGCCGCGGCCTTGACGGACTCGATCTGCTCGGCCGTTTGCGCGAGGGGCTCGCCCCAGAGGCAGAAGATGTCCGCTTCCGCCCCGCCCGCCGCGTACGCCGCCGGAGACGAGCCGCCGAACGAGACGTCAGGGCGTGGCTGTTGCACAGGCCGGACGTCGAGGACGAAGTCGGCGAAGCGGTAGTGCTCGCCTTCGTGGTCGAAAGGTTCTTCGGACGTCCAAGCCCGCTTCACGATCTGGATGTACTCGCGCGTACGTGAGTAGCGCTCGTCCTTGGTGAGGTAGTCGCCTTCGCGCTGCTGCTCGTGATCGCTGCCGCCGGTGATGAAGTGGACCGTGAGCTTCCCGTCCGAGAGCTGGTCCAGCGTGGCGAACGTCTTCGCCGCGAAGGTCGGGTACGAGACGTTCGGCCGGTGCGCCAGCAGGATCTGGAGCTTGTCGAGCTTCGCCGCGACGTACGCGGCCGCCTGCGCCGGATCCGGCCCGCTGGAGCCGTACGCGAACAGCACCCGGTCCCAGCCGAACTCCTCGTGCGCCCGGGCGAGACGCAGTGTGTAGTCCTTGTCGAAGACGCCACCCGAGCGCGGATGTGTCTCCGAACCGTCGTTGGTGCCTCCGATACCCAGGAATTCGACCGGCATCGTCCGTCCCTCTCGTCCGTGTCCCCCTGTTCGACGAGTACGCGCCGGTTCCTCGCCGTGGCAACGGGTTCCGCTCCTTGAGAACCCGCACACGGTCCGGAGTCCCGGCGTAGCTTCGGCTTCGTGAGTACCGCAGACCTTCCCTACGTGCTCGCGGTGGTCGGCGCCGGTCCACGTGGGGTGGGCGTGCTCGAACGGCTCGGCGCCAACGCCGCCGAGCTCCTCGGCGGGCGGCGGCTGGTGGTGCATCTCGTCGATCCCTTCCCCGCCGGAGCGGGGCGGGTCTGGCGCTACGAGCAGTCACCGTTGCTGCGGATGAACTCCATGCCCGAGGACGTCACCGTGTTCACCGACGACACCGTGGAGATCGACGGGCCGATCCGCCCGGGACCTTCGCTGATCGAGTGGGCGCGGCTGGTCCGTGCGGGCGAGCTCGGCGCCGAGGTCGACGAGAGCCTGCGCGCCGAACTGGAGGCACTGCAAAGCGATCACTTCCCCACGCGACGGCTGCAGAGCGCGTACCTCGCCTGGTTCCACCGCGAGGTACGCGCCGGGCTGCCTGCCGGGATCGAGGTCGTCGAGCACCGGACCCGCGCGGTGCGGCTGGACGACGGAGATCCGCAGTCGCTCTGGCTGGAAGACCGGGCCGAACCCCTCGCCGTGGACGCGGTCCTGTTCACCGTCGGGCATCTCGACGCGGAACCGGACGAACGCGAAACCGAACTCGCCGGCTTCGCCGCCCGGCACGACCTCGCCTACTACCCGGCCGGCTACACCGCCGACGTCGACTACTCGGCGATCGGGCCGGGGGAAACCGTGCTGGTGCGCGGATTCGGCCTCGCGTTCGTCGATCTGATGCTGCTGCTGACCGAAGGCCGCGGTGGCCGGTTCGAAGAGCAGGCGTGCGGTGGGCTGAAGTACCACCCCAGCGGTGCCGAACCCATGTTGCACGTCGGTTCGCGTCGCGGTGTGCCGTACCACTCGAAGATCGGCTACCGGCTACGTGGGAAACCTTTGCGGTTGCCCAAATTCTTCGACGCCTACGCGATCGGGAAGCTCTGCGAGGTGCCCGGCCGGATCGACTTCCGCCGCGACGTCTGGCCGTTGATCTCGAAGGAGATCGCGTGGGCCTACTACAGCGAACTGTTCACCGCTCATCCCGAGCGGGTGCGGATGGATTTCGCCGTCTTCGCCGACGCTTTCGCGGACGCCGCGCCCGGCGCGCTCGACGCGCTGGTGGCGCGGGCGGTTCCGGCGCCGGACGACCGGCTCGATCTCGCCAGGCTCGACCGGCCGATGGCGGGAGCGGAATTCGGCACCGCCGAGGAGTACGGCAAGGAGCTGCGCGAGTACATCGAAGCGGACTTGAGTCGCAGGGCGGACGCCGAGTACAGCGCGGATCTGGGCGCGTTCATGGCACTGCTTTCCGTGATGGGGCAGCTTCCCGCGCTGGTGCAGACCGGACGGCTCGACGCGGTATCCCAACTGTCCGATTTGGACGGCTGGTTCCTCGGCTTCTTCTCCTATTTCGCCAGCGGTCCGCCGCCGCGACGGCTCGAAGAGCTGCTCGCGCTCCAAGAAGCAGGACTCGTTTCCTTCTTGGGTGCCGAAATGCGGGTCTCGGCCGACGAGGAACGCCGGACCTTCGTCGCTTCCGGTGCGAGCTTCCCCGGTGAGACCGAGGCGCGGACCCTTGTCGAGGCAAGGTTGCCCGAGCCGAGCGTGGCCAGGGCGTCCGATGTCCTTTTGCGACAGTTGCGTGACAGCGGCGCGCTCGGCGAGGAAGCCGTCCTCGACCCGGTCACCGGCGACAGACTGCTCGCCGGCCGTATCCACACCCGCGTCTCCGACGGCCGGATGCTCGACGGCGAGGGCCGTCCGCATCCGCGCCGGTTCGCGCTCGGCCCGCATACGTCGGCGCGGTCGGCCGGGGCGTTCACCCGGCCACGGACCAACGCGCTCCCGTTCCGGCAGAACGACATCGTGGCACGGGAGATCTTGAAACTGATCACTTAACGCGCGGCGAACTCCTCCAGCCGCCGGACGACCTCCGACGGCGCGGGCATGGCGGCGATCTCGTGACGGGCCTTGGCCGCCACCTCGCGCACGCGGGCGTCGTCGAGGAGGGTCTTGGCCCTCTCCTCGACGGCGTCCGCGGTCACCTCGTCCCCGGTCAGTGCTCGCCCGGCGTTGGCCGTCTCCAGCATTTCCGCGTTGACGAACTGGTCCGCGCCCTGCGGCAGCACCAGTTGCGGCAAGCCCGCCGAAAGCGCGCCGAGCACGGTCCCGGTTCCGCCGTGGTGCACCACCAGGTCCGCGCGCGGAAGGACTTCGGACTGCGGTACGAACCCGGTCATGTGGACGTTCGGCGGCAGGTCGCCGAATTCGCCGGGGTCGCCAGGGCCGCGGGCGACCAGGACGTCCACCGGCAGCCGCGCGAGGCCGTCGATCGCCGCGCGCAGCACGCCGGTGGCGCCGAAGGCGACGGTGCCCAGTGTCAGATAGACGAGGGGCCGGTCGCGTCCGTCGAGCCACGACGGCACCGTGCCCGGCTCGTTCCACGGCACCGGCCGGAGCCGGAAGACCGTCGGCAGCGCGGTGAGTGCCGGGTCGCGGACGAGGTCCGGCCACACGTCGATCCCGGCGTCGCCCAGCATCAGGTTCGCCGGCGGTTTCCCGTCCCACAGCGGGGCGAACCGATCCGCCGCGGCGGCCATCAGCTCGGCGGGCATCGAGCGGCCGATCACGTGGGACACCACCGGGATCCCGGCCCGGCGGGCGGCCGCCGACGCGCCGACGTCGCTCATCTCGTAGACGACCAGATCCGGCCGGAGCACCGGGAGCAGCGGCGTCAGATCGGCGATCGTGGCGCGCGGCAGGAGCTCGGCGAAGGTGGTGAGGATCGCCTCCAGCGGATCCCCATCGGCTGCGTCACTGGCGTCCTGGATCGAGATCCCGACCTTGTGCGCGTCGAAGCCGAGCGAGCGGACCTTGTCCAGGAAGGCCGCGCCGGTGCCGAAGACCACTCCGTGCCCGGCGTCGCGGGCGGCGATCGCCAAGGGCATCAACGGGTACAGGTGGCCGTAGGCCGGGCGACACGTGAAGAGGATGCGCACCTTTCCGAAGGTACTAGCTCTCCCACACCCGCGAGGGCAGTTCTTTCCGCACGATCGGGACGACGTCGGCGGCGAAGAGCTCCAGGACGTCCCGCGCTTCCCCGGCTTCCAGTCCGTCGACCGACACCGCCTGCACCTCGTGCCCGAACGACGCGTGGTAGTCGCCGATCTTGTCGATCACCTGTTCCGGGCTCCCGACGAGGGCGGAACCGCCTGCGATCTTGTCCTCCAGCGTGGTGAACTCCGACTTGTTGTGCTGATACGCGGGTGTCTTCATCAGCGCTTCGAAGTACGGCCGGTACCCGTCCAGCGCCTCCTGCGAGGTCTTGGCGACGTACAGCCCGCCCGCGCCGGAACCGACGAGCGCGTCCGCCGGATCGTGGCCGTAGTCCGCCCACCGCCGCCGGTAGTGGTCGATCAGATCGGCGTACTTCTTCTTGGGGTGGAAGCCGTTCGCGGTGAACAGCGGGTCGCCGAACTTCGCCGCCAGCTCGGTCGATTCGGTGCTCGACGCGCTCCCGTGCCAGATCCGCGGTCGGCGGTGGAACGGACGCGGCTGCGTCGTGACGTCGGCCAGCGGCGTGCGGAACTCGCCCTCCCAGGTCACGCCCTCCTCCAGGTACAGGCGGCGCAGCAGGGCGAACTTCTCGGCCTGGTACTCCCATTGCCGCTCCTCTTCGAGGCCGAAGAGCGGGAAATGCCGCGGATCGTTGCCCTTCCCGATCATGAGTTCCAGCCGCCCGCCGGAAAGCTGGTCGAGCGTCGCGTAGTCCTCGGCGACGCGGACCGGGTCGAGCACGCTGATTACGGTCAAAGTGGTCAGCAGCCGGACACGTTTCGTGCGTTCCGCGACCGCCGCGAGGATCACCGGTGGCGCCGAGGAAAGGAACGGTTCGCCGTGCCGCTCGCCGACACCGTACGCGTCGAATCCCAGCTCCTCGGCGAAGATCGCCTCGTCGACGACCCGGCGCAGGCGTTCGTGCTGGGTCGGGGTGGCACCGGACACCGGATCGGGATGGTTGGCGACCAGGGAGAAGAGCCCGAACTTCATCGTGTCTCCAAGGGTTTCCGGCCCGGGATGGCGGCGAGCAGTTCCCGGGTGTAGTCCGCGCTCGGCCGTTCGAGGACGTCCTTCGCCGGGCCGAGTTCGACGAGTTCGCCGCCGCGCAGCACGCCGACGGTGTCCGCGATCTGCCGGACCACGGCGAGGTCGTGCGAGATGAACAGGTACGTCAGGCCGAGCTCGTCCTGCAGGTCGGCGAGCAGCCGCAGGATCTGCGCCTGCACCGAGACGTCCAGCGCGGACACGGGTTCGTCGGCGACGATCAGCTCCGGGCGCAGGGCGAGCGCCCGCGCGATGGCCGCGCGTTGCCGTTGGCCGCCGGACAGTTCGGCGGGTTTGCGTTTCAGCACCGAAGACGGCAGGGCGACTTGGCCGACCAGTTCCGCCGCCCGCGCCCGGCGTTCCGCCTTCGTGCCGACACCGAAGGCCCGCAGCGGTTCGGAGATGACGTCCTCGATGCTGAACTTCGGGTTCAGCGACGCGTACGGGTTCTGGTACACCAGCTGGAAGCGGCGCCGCAGCCGCCGCAGCTCCTCACCGCGCAGCGCGGTGATGTCCTGGCCGTCGAACTCGACGGCACCGTCGGTCGGCGTCTCCAGCCGCAGGATCAGCCGCGCGGTGGTCGACTTGCCCGAACCGGATTCGCCGACCAGCGCGAGCGTCCGGCCGCGGGCGATGTCGAACGAAACGCCGTTGACGGCCCGGACTGTCCCGAAGGTTTTGCCGAGGCCCCGGACCGAGACCAGGACATCGGACGACGGTGGTTTCGGCTCCCTCAGCGGACTGTCGGACAGGCTCGGCGCGGCGGCGAGCAGGTCCTGCGTGTACTTCTGTGCGGGCGCCGCGAGGATCTCGCCGGTCGTGCCTTCCTCGACGACGCTTCCCTGTGACAGCACGACGATCCGCGACGCGCGATCCGAGGCGACGCCGAGGTCGTGGGTGATCAGCAGGACGGCGGTGCCCGCTTCGGCGGCGAGTTCTTCCAGATGGTCGAGGATCTGCCGCTGCACGGTGACGTCGAGCGCGCTGGTCGGTTCGTCGGCGATGATGAGTTTCGGCCGTCCGGCGAGCGCGGCGGCGATCAGCGCGCGCTGCCGGAGCCCGCCGGACAGCTCGTGCGGATACTGCCGCGCCCGCGCCTCCGGATCGGTGATCCCGGCCTTGCGCAGCAGCTTCACCGCCTCCGCCCCGGCCGCGCGCTTGTCCGCGAGGCCGTGGATCAGCAGCACCTCGGCGACCTGATCACCGATCCGGTGCACGGGATTGAGCGACACCGTCGGATCCTGCGGGACCAAGGCGATCTCGCGGCCACGCACCGAACGCCAAGCGCGGTCGGAGAGTTTCGTGAGGTCGCGGCCGTCGAAGGTGATCTCGCCGCGGTCGACCCGCCCGCCGCGAGGCAGCAGCCCGATCGCCGCGTGCGCCGTCGTGCTCTTGCCGGAGCCGGACTCGCCGACCACGGCGACGATCTGTCCCTTGTGGACGGACAGCGAGACACCGTCCACGGCCGGTACGGATTTGTAGGAAACCGCGAGATCGCGGATGGTCAGCAGTTCGCTCACCGCACGTCTCCTTCGATCGCTCTGGACAGCCGGTTCGCGGACAGCACCACCGCCGCGACGGTGAGCCCGGGGAAGGTCGTCATCCACCATGCGGTGGCGAGGAAACCGCGGCCGCCCGCGACGAGCGAGCCCCATTCCGGGGTCGGCGGGGTGGCGCCGTAGCCGAGGAAACTCAGCGCGGACACCTCCAGCACGGCCGTGCCGAAGGTGAGCGTCGCGAGCGCGAGCACCGGGCCGAGCGCGTTGGGCAGCACGTGCCGTCCGAGCACACCGGTCCAGCGCACTCCTCCCGCGCGAGCGGCTTCGACGAACACGCCACTGCGGACACGCAGCACTTCGGCCCGCATCAGCCGGGCGAACTGCGCGAGGTTCGCGACCCCGACCGCGATCGCGACGTTGGTCGTCCCGAAGCCGAGCGCGGTGACCAGCGCCAGGGACAGGAGGATCGACGGGATCGCCAGCAGGACGTCGACGCAGCGCATGATCGCCGAATCGAGGGCGCCGCCCCGGAACCCGGCGAGCAGGCCGAGCGCGGAACCGGCGACGAGCGCGACGACGACGGCGATCACCGTCGCCTGCAACGAAAGCGCGGCACCGTGGACCACACGGGCGAAGATGTCCCGCCCGGTTTCGTCGGTACCGAAGAGATGGCCGAGCGAAGGGCCCTGCATCTTCTCCGCGGGGACGCCCGCGAGCGGGTCCTGTCCGGTGAAGAGGCCGGGCACGATGGCTGCCAGCAGGGCGAAGGCCAGTACGGCGATCGCGAGGACCAGGCCCGGCCGCCGCCGGGTGCGGACGAGTACGTCAGGCATCGGCCGTCTCCCGGTGCCGGATCCGCGGGTCCAGCAGCGGATAGACGAGGTCGACGAGCAGGTTGATGACGACGAACACCAGCGCGGCGAGCACGATCACCGCCTGTACCACCGGGATGTCCTGCGCGGTGACCGCCGACGACGTCACCCGGCCGAGGCCGTCGCGGGAGAACACCGTCTCGGTGATCACCGAACCCGCGATCAGGTTCCCCGCGACCACGCCGGCGATGGTGAGCGTCGGCACCGCGGCGTTACGCAGCAAGTGTCCGAAATGGACTCTCAACCGGCTCGCTCCTTTCGCCAGCGCGATCTCGGCGTACGGCTCGGCGAGCTGCGTGCGGAGGCTTTTCGCCAGCACCTGCCCGATGATCGCGCCGGTCGGGATGGCGAGCGTGATCGCGGGCAGGATCAGCGACTCGAAGCCGTTCGAGCCCAGGGCGGGCAACAGCCTGAGCTGGAAGGAGAAGAACTGCACGAGCAGCAGCCCGACCCAGAACGGCGGAAGCGAGATCCCCAGCGGCGGCAACGCGAGCAGCAGGTCGCCCAGGCGGCGGTACCGGGTGACGGTGCCGGCGATCGCGATCCCGCCGCCGAACAGGATCGCGAGCACCAGGGCGAACCCGGTCACCGCCAGCGTCGGCGGCAGCGCCGAGACGACCATGTTCGTGGCGTCGTCCCCGGTGGCGATCGAGCGGCCGAAGTCCCCGTGCAGTGCCGCGAGCAGCCGCTTTCCGTATTGCAGCGGCAACGGATCGTCGAGTCCGTACTCCGCCTTCGCCGCGGCCAATTGCTCCGGCGTCACCGAAAGGCCGGCCTCACCCCCGCCGAGCTTCGCGCTGACCGCGTCGCCCGGCAGGAGATAGAGGATCACGAAGGACACGGTGAACGCGGCCCACAGGACGAAGACGGCCTGCAGGATCCGCCGGAGCAGATACCGTGTCACGAGCCGGACACCCAGGCATCGAACAGCTGAAGCCGCGACGACGCCTCGAACCCGACACCGTGCGCGTTCGGCCCGTGCGCCAGCACCTGGGTCAGCTCGAACACCGGCGCCGAGTAGCCGTGCTCGATGATCGCGCGCTGAGCTTCCTCGGCGGCGGGCTTCCGCTTCGCCGGGTCCACAGTGGACGACTGCGCGTCGAGCGGGGCGTCGACCGGGTTGCCGGCGGACAGCTTGCTGCGGTTGTTCGCCTTGGTGGAGAACAAGTTGCGCAGAATGTCCGGATCCGCGCGGGTGGTGTTGTACCAGAGATACTCGTAGTCCCCGCTCTGCGTGACCTGCACGGTCTCGGCCGTCGTCCGCTGCTCGATCCGGAGATCGAAACCGATCTTGCGCAACTGCTGCTGCACGAGTTCGAGCACGCTCTTGTTCTGGTTGAACACCAGGGAGAAGACGACCTTCGCGGTCAGCCGCTGCCCGTTCTTGGTACGGATCCCGTCGGGTCCGGGCACCCAGCCCGCGCTTTCCAGCAGCGCGGTCGCACCGGCCGGATCGTAGGCGAGCAGCGGGGAAAGGTCGGCGTGGAACGGTGTGGCCGAACCGAGGATGCTGGTCGCGGGCTTGTAGTTCGGTGTCAGCACGGTATTCGTGACCTCGGGCCGGTTGATGCCCTTGACCACCGCCTGGCGGACCTTTTCGTCGGTGAGCACACCCTTGGTGACGTTGGCGTGCAGGTTGAACACGATGCCGGGATTAGGGCGGGTGGGCTCGGTGAACCCGTTGCCGGTGAACTGCGGTTCGTCGACCGGCTGGACATCGGTGATGGCGTCGAGCTGGGCGGAAGCGAGGCTTCCGGTGCGCACGCCGGGTTCCGGCACGATCTTGTAGGCGATCTTGTCGAGGTACGCCTCGCCCTGGTGCTTGAACAGCGACGAGCCCCAGTCGTAGCCCTTGCGTTTCGCGAGAACGATCTCCTGGTTCTGTTTCAGGCTCTCGAAAACGAACGGGCCGGAGCCGATCAGGCCGTCGCCCTGGCAGCGCTGGTCGGCGGTCTTCCGGTACGCGGCGGGTGCGAGGACGCCGAGCGACATCGTCGAGCTGGCCTGCAGGAACTGTGCGCTGGGAACGGAGAACTCGATCTCGACCGTCTTCGGGTCGACGACCGTCGTGCCCTTGTACACGGCCAGATAACCCGAGCCGAGCTGCGATTTCGGGCCGAGCGCCTTGATCGCGTCGAAGCTCGTCTTGACCGCGGCGGCGTCGACGGGGCTGCCGTCGGAGAAGGTCGCGCCGTCGCGCAGGTGGAAGGTGAACGCGGTCGAATCCGCGTTGCTCTCCCACTTTTCGGCCAGCCACGGCTTGATCTCGCCGGTGGCCGGGTCCTGGTCGGTCAGCGAATCGACCAGCTGGCGGCCGACGTTGAGCGAAGCGTTGGTGCCGACCTGCTGCGGGTCGATGCAGTCCGGGCTCGACGAGATCCCGAGACGCAGCGTGCCACCGGGTTTGGGTGGCCCGGCGTCGGCGCCCGTCGAACCGCCCGCGGACGAGCAGGCGGTGGCGACAAGTGCGGTGAGGGCGAGCAAGGACGTGGCGGCGGTTCGGGACACCGGTTGGCCTCCAGCGGGGAACGGGGCGCTTTCTTGCTTGCGCCTGCCCGATTCACGCTAATCACGACCTTGAGGCCCGCCCACATGCTGAGCCCGGCTCCCAGCCCGCGAAACGTCCCACCTTTTCGCTTGACAGCGTGGGTCGCGCGTGAAGGCCCCCTTCCCTCGGCTGAGCCGAGGGAAGGGGGCCTTCACGGGAAAACCGGTCTAGCAGCGGTTGAGCATGTCCGTCAGCGCGGTCTTCTCCGCCGACTTGATGCTCAGCTTGTACTTGAACTTCACCGTGGTCCACATCTTCGCGTAGGTGCACCAGTAGCCGACGGTCGGCGGCTTCCAGGCGTCCGGCGACTTGTCGCCCTTCTCCTGGTTGACGTTGTCGGTGACGGCGATCAGCTGCGGCGCGCTGAGGTCGTTCGCGAACGCCTGCCGCTGCGCGGTGGTCCACGACGACGCCCCGGTGCGCCACGCGGCGGCCAGCGGGACGACGTGATCGATGTCCACATCGGACGCCGCGCGCCAGGTGGCGCCGTCGTACGGGCTGAACCAGCTGCCGGAGACGGCGGCGCAACTGCTGTCCTGCTGAACGTTCGTGCCATCCCGCTTCAGCACGACCTCACGGGTGTTGCAGCTGTTGCCCTGGTCGGACCAGTGCGGGAACTTGTCGCGGCTGTACCCGGTCGACGAACCGTCCGGCTTGACGGTCAGCGAGGCGAGCTGGGTCTTGGCGGTGTCGGCCGAAGGGATGCCCGGGGGCGTCGCCTCGGCGACACCCACCACGCCCGCGGAGACGATCGCCGAGACGGCGAGAACGGTGAAGGAGCGACGAACAGCAAGCACAGTTGGCATATTGCTGCCTCCGTGTCAGGTTTGGGGACCTGGTCACCATGCGGCACGGATATGGCCCACGCAACACCATCGGATGACACTCTGCTGGCTATTCGTGAACGGAGGGTGTCACGTGCAGGTAGGACGCGGTGTACGCAGCCGAAAAATCTTCGGAAAGTCCAGCTGAAGGTTCTGAGCCGAACGGCCTAGTCGGTGTCTGTCAGAGCGCGCTTTCGGATTTCCGCAGCCGGGCCGCGGCAAGGCGAGCCACTCGCTCGGCCGTGTCAGCGGCCCGCCTTCGCAAATCCGAGGCCTCCGGCCGAAGAGAAACGCGCGCGCGTGCCCTCGCCCGACCAGCGGACTTCAGTTTGGCGACACCCTCTAGTCCAGCCCGCGGACCAGCCGGAGGTCCTCGGTGTGCCGATACCAGGTCCACCGGCTCATGGCGCGCGGATGGGCGACGCCGTCGCTGCTCGGCCGCGTCGGGATACAGCCGAGCTGGAACGCCCGCGCGTACTGCGTCGACGGCCGCTTGAACAGCGTCCCCTTGGTCACCCGGACCATCAGCCCCGGGCCGCTCGTGTCCGGCTCGACCTCGATCGAGCGCGCGGGCCCGCGCAGGACGGTGTGCTCGTCGCAGTAGGCCACCCCGCGGATCATCCCGATCACCCCGCGTCCGACCAGCACGCCGCCGGTGTCGTCGCGGATCAGCGGTACCGGGTCGACCTCGCCGCGCAACGCGAGCGAGAGGGCGCGCAGCGGCTGCGTCGGAAGGCTCCAGATGCGGGCGACGTCGGAGTCCGGGGAGGAAGGCACGAAGCCGAGCGACACGCCCGAGAGCTGTTCTTTTCGTAACAGCCGCAGCGCGACCGCCGCGAGGTCGGCATCGGTGCCCGCGACCACCAAGTGATCGTGTTCCCCCAGCAAGGGGTCGATATCCGCCTTGCCGGGGCGGCTCGGGACGTGCACCATTTCGACGTCGTCGATCTCCGGGAGGGTGGGCTCGCCCTCCGGACAGACCACCACTATTCCGCGCACCCGAAGGCCCTCCGTTACGCTCATGCACCGGCATTTACCAGCGCCAAACCACAAGTCGCCGAACACCTGGAGTGTCACATGCCGGCCATCGTGCTGATCGGGGCCCAATGGGGGGACGAGGGCAAGGGCAAGGCCACCGACCTGCTCGGCGACCGCGTCCAGTGGATCGTGCGTTACCAAGGCGGTAACAACGCGGGCCACACCGTAGTCCTTCCCGACGGGCAGAACTTCGCCCTCCACCTCATCCCGTCCGGGATCCTCACACCGGGCGTCACCAACGTCATCGGCAACGGTGTCGTCATCGACCCGGGCGTGCTGCTCGACGAACTCGCCGGGCTGGAAGAACGCGACGTCGACACCAGCAAGCTGCTGATCTCCGCCGACGCGCACTTGATCATGCCGTACCACGTGGCGATCGATAAGGTCACCGAGCGTTACCTCGGCAGCCGCAAGATCGGCACCACCGGCCGCGGCATCGGCCCCTGCTACCAGGACAAGATCGCCCGCGTCGGCGTCCGCGTGCAGGACCTGCTCGACGAGAAGATCTTCCGGCAGAAGGTCGAATCGGCACTGGAGTTCAAGAACCAGGTGCTGGTCAAGGTCTACAACCGCAAGGCGCTGGACGCGAACCAGGTCGCCGACGAGGTGCTGGCCGCGGGCGAGAAGTTCGCGCACCGCATCGCCGACACGCGCCTGCAGCTCAACCAGGCCCTCGAACGCGGCGAGACCGTGCTGCTCGAAGGCTCGCAGGGCACCCTGCTCGACGTCGACCACGGCACGTACCCGTTCGTGACGTCGTCGAACCCGACCTCCGGCGGCGCGAGCGCGGGCTCGGGTATCGGCCCCGGCAAGATCGAAACGGTGCTGGGCATCCTCAAGGCCTACACCACCCGCGTCGGCTCCGGCCCGTTCCCGACCGAGCTGGACGACGAGTCCGGCGAATACCTGCGCAAGCAGGGCGGCGAGTTCGGTGTCACCACCGGCCGCTCGCGGCGCACCGGCTGGTTCGACGCGGTCATCGCGCGCTACGCGGTGCGGGTCAACGGCATCACCGACTACTTCCTCACCAAGCTGGACGTGCTGTCCGGGCTGGAGAAGGTGCCGGTGTGCGTCGGCTACGAGGTCGACGGGTTCCGCACCTACGACATGCCGATGACGCAGACCGACGTGCACCACGCGCTGCCGATCTACGAAGAGCTGCCGGGCTGGTTCGAGGACATCTCGGGCTGCCGCACCTTCGACGAGCTGCCGGCGAACGCGCGGGCCTACGTCGAGCGGCTCGAAGAGCTCTCGGGCGCGCGGATCTCGGCGATCGGTGTCGGCCCGGGGCGGGAGCAGACCATCGTGCGGCACGAGTTCGTCTGACCCCCCTTCGCGCGCTATGAACGGGCCGTTCCTTGCAAATTTCGCAAGGAACGGCCCGTTCCTGGCGTCTCAGGTGAGCGAGGTCTTCACCGGCGTCGGGTTCCGGAACAGGTCCAGCACCGGGCAGTGCTCGTCCACCTGCCGCTTCAGGTCCTCGTAGACCTCCGCCCCGGCGGGCCCGCTCAGCTCGACCGAAACGCGCACATCCCCGAAGCCCGGCCGGGTCTCCGAGAATCCGAAGAACCCGTGAAGGTCGATGTCGCCGTCCACGGTCACCTGCACGCCTTCGAGCGGCACACCGAGCTTCGCCGCCCAGAACTGGTACGTGATCACCTGGCACGAGCCCAGCGCGGCGAGCGCGTACTCGACCGGGTTCGCCGCGGTGTCGGTGCCGCCGAGCGCGGCGGGCTCGTCGACGGCGAACGAGTGGTCGCGCACCCGCACGTCCACCCGGGTCGCGGTCCCGGGGTTCAGCGCGTTGGCGACGCTGAACGAGACGGCGGCGTTGCGCGGGTCGGCGTCGACGGCGGTCTTGGTTCCTTCGATGACATCGGTCAGCGACATCGGGTCTCTCCAAAATCGAGGTGTCGGACGCCGCCCAGGGTGAGCCAACACCGGAATCCGCGCGCATGATCTCAACTGGTGAACGGCGAAATATCCGTGAGACGGCGTCGTTGCCGTTGAACATGACCATCGGAGTGGCACTCCCGTCCGGGGACACCGCGGACGCCGTCAACATCGTCGACGAACTCATCACGCAGACCCGGCAGGCCGCCGACGCGGGCTTGACGTCCGTCTGGTTCTCGCAGCAGATGGAGCACGACGCGATCACCGTCGCCGCCCTCGCGGGCCGCGCGGTCCCGGGGATCACCGTCGGGACCAGCGTCGTCCCGATCTACCCGCGGCATCCCTTGCTGATCACCGGTCTCGCGCAGACCGCGCAGGCGGCCACCGGCGGCCGGTTCGTGCTCGGCCTGGGAACCGGTGCGAAGAACTGGCTCGAACCGGCGTACGGCATCGAGTACCCGTCGCCGATCAAACACCTTCGCGAGTACCTCACGATCCTCCGACAGGTGCTCAGCGGCGGCGAAGTCGACTTCCACGGCGAGACGGTCCGAGCGCACGCCAAGGGTTTCGCGGCGTCGCTTTCCGTCGCGGGGTCTTCGGACATCCCGGTGATCGTCGCCGCGATGGGACGGCAGGCGCTGCGCGTCACCGGCGAACTCGCCGACGGCACGATCCCGTTCCTCGCCGGGCCGAAGGCCCTTTCCGAGCTGATCGTCCCGGAGATCACCAAGGCCGCCGCCGGCCGGCAGGCGCCGCGGATCATCGCCATGGTCCCGGTCGTCGTGACCGGGGATCCCGACGCCGTCCGCGCCACGGTCGACCGGCAGTACGCGTTCTTCCGTGACATCCCCTCTTATCGCGCGGTCTTCGACGCCCAGGGGGTGGATTCCGCCGGTGAGCTGGTGATCGCGGGGGACGAGGAGACCGTCGCGGCCGAGATCCAGCGGTACTTCGACGCCGGGGCGACCGAGGTCGTCGCGGCACAGAGCGGCATCCGGAACACCGAAGAGCGGCTCCGCACCTGGAGTGTCCTCGGAGACCTCGCCAAGCGCTGACTCAAGTGTCATGAAAGGGGCGTTCAGGACATTCATCGTCCTGAACGCCCCTTTCATGACATCCAGCGACCCAGTGGCCTTGCTCACAGCGTTCGGATTGTGCATACTCGTGCGCATAGCGAACACAGCTGGAGGTCCCCATGTCCCCTGCCGCGGCCCGTTCGTGGGTGGTCCCACTCGCCTGGACGGCGGTACTGCTCGACGGATTCGACCTGGTCGTCCTGGGTACGGTGCTGCCCGCGCTGCTCCGTGACCACGTCTGGGGCCTGACACCGGGCACGGCGTCGGTGATCTCGACGTTCGGCCTGATCGGCATGATGATCGGCGCGATGGCGATCGGCACGATCACCGACCTCATCGGCCGTCGCAAGGCGCTGATCATCGCGGTCACCGCCTTCTCGGCGTTCACCGCGCTCTGCGCGATCTCCCCGTCGGCGTTCGTCTTCGGTCTGCTGCGGTTCCTCGCCGGGCTGGGCCTCGGCGGCTGTCTGCCGACGGCGATCGCGCTGGTCACCGAGTACGCCCGCAAGGGGAAAGGCGGCAGTGCGACCACCACGGTGATGACCGGCTATCACGTCGGGGCGGTGCTCACGGCCCTGCTCGGCATCTGGCTGATCCAGCCGCTCGGCTGGCGCGCGATGTTCGTCGCGGGCGCGCTGCCCGCGCTGGTGCTCGTGCCGCTGATGATCAAGTACCTGCCGGAATCCGAGTCCTTCGAGCGGGCGCGGGAGACGCAGGAGAATTCGGCGACCCAAGTCGTCGGCGGGCTGTTCCGCGGCGGGCTCCTGCGCGCCACCATCGCGTTCTGGGTGACGTCGTTCATGGGGCTGCTGCTCGTCTACGGGCTCAACACCTGGCTGCCGGAGATCATGCGCCAGGCCGGGTACCCGCTGGGCGCGGCGCTCGGGCTGCTGCTCACGCTGAACCTCGGCGGCGTCGTCGGCCTGCTCGTCGCTGGGCGGGTGGCGGACAAGGTCGGCGTGCGCCCGGCGGTGATCTTCTGGTTCCTCGGGGCGGCGGTGTTCCTGGCCCTGCTGAGCGTGAAGCTGCCCGCGGTCGCCCTGTACGCGGCCGTGTTCCTCACCGGCGGTTTCGTGTTCAGCGCGCAGGTGCTCGTGTACGCCTACATCGGCAAGACGTATCCGGACTGGCAACGCGCCACGGGAATCGGCTGGGCGGCCGGTGTCGGCCGGGTCGGCGCGATCAGCGGCCCGATCCTCGGCGGTGCATTGCTGACCGCCGGGATCGCGTATCCGTGGGGTTTCTACGCCTTCGCCGGAGTCGGGGCGTTGGGAGCGGCCGCGGTGACCGGAGTCCGCGCCGGCCGCTCCCGGGAGAACGCCGCCGCTACCCCAGTTCCTTGAGTTCCTTTTCCACCGCGGCGAGTTCTTCCTCGGAACCCTGCACCTTCGGGCCCGTGAACCACTTGCGTGCCGAGGCGAACCACCACACCGCCGCACCACCGAGTACGACAAGGAAGGCGATGGGCGTGTAGTTGAAACTGTCGATGGTGACCGGTGATCCCTGCGGAAGCATGAACAGCACGAAGATGAAGCACACCCAGACGGTCGCGATGGTCCCGATGGGCTTGCCCCAGCGGCCGAGGTTCCACGGCCCCGGTTCGAAGTCGTCGCCCTTGCGCACCCGCAGGAACACCGGGATCACGTAGGCCACGTAAAGGCCGACGACGGCGATCGAGGTCACCGCCGCGTAGGCGGTCGCGCTCCACAAGTATGGCAGGGCGAGCAGGAGAGCGCCGCCGGCGGCCAGCCACACCGCGTTGGTCGGTGTCTGGGTGCGTTTGTTGATGCGGTGCCAGAACTTCGAACCCGGGATCGCGCCGTCGCGGGCGAAGGCGTAGATCATCCGCGAGTTCGCGGTTACCGACGCCATCCCGCAGAACAGTTGCGCACCGATGCAGATGAGCAGGAGGAACTTGCCGGTCGTCGCGCCGGTCGCGTCGATGAAGATCTGCGCGGGCGGCACCCCGGTCTCGGAGCCCACGGCGCCGTCGTAGTCCTGGATGGCGAACGTGAGGCCGATCAGCAGGATCCACCCGGCGACCAGGGAGACGAGGATCGAGTTGATGATGCCGCGCGGCCCGGCCTTCGCCGCGTTCTTGGTCTCCTCGGTCATATGCGCCGAGGCGTCGTAGCCGGTCAGCGTGTACTGCGCGACGAGGAGCCCCAGTAAGAAGACGTACACCGGTGAAGCCCAGCCGGTCTTGTTCACGAACTCGCCGAAGACGAAGGAAGCGTCCTGGTGCTTGGCGGGCACGATGATCAGCACCCCGACGATGACCAGCACACCCACCAGATGCCACCACACGCTGATGCTGTTCAGCAGCGCCACGATCTTGACGCCGAAGGTGTTCAGCAGGCCGTGGACCACCAGGATGATCGCCAGCAGCAGGATCGTGTTGCCCGGCGTCGCCTCGAAACCGAACTGCAGGTCGAGGAAGGCGTTGAGGAACAGCGCCGCGCCGAAGTCGATCCCCGCGGTGACGGCGATCTGCCCGATGAGGTTGAACCAGCCGGTGAACCACGACCACGCCGCGCCGTTGCGCGGGGCGAGTTTCGCCGCCCAGTAATAGAGGCCGCCCGCGGTCGGGTAGCTGGAACAGACCTCGGCCATGCCCAGCCCGACCAGGATGACGAACAGGCCGACCAGCGGCCAGCCCCAGATCATCGCTGCGGGTCCGCCGGTCTTCATGCCGAACCCGTAGAGGGTCAGGCAGCCCGAGAGGATCGAGATGATCGTGAAGGAGACGGCGAAGTTGGAGAAGGTCGACATCGTGCGCCGGAGTTCCTGCGCGTAGCCGAGTTGGTGGAGCCGGGCACTGTCTTCGTCGGCGGGTTCTGCGGCCTGCTTGTCAGAGACATCCATCGGGCACCCACTTAAAAGGTATGCGGACAGACCATTGAGATCCGCCGAAATTAGGCCCGCCGACCTGCGCATGTCAAGGACTCGTCAAGAAAACCGTCCCCAGATGTCAGGAAAGGGTCGTTCAGGACGGATTTCGTCCTGAACGACCCTTTCCTGACACTCGACGTGGGAGCGCGAAGACGGCGACGCGAGCAGGAGGCCTCGCTTTTGCCCCCAGATGGGCCACTCGATGTAGCTGGTGGGGTGTAAGCGCTACTGCGTGTAAGGGGTGTGTGGAAGTAGAGACGTTCAACGTCCCTATTTCCACACACCCCTACGACCGGCCCGCCCGCCTTCAGACACGTACAGCGAGGTCAGCGCCCCTGGAACGCCTTCACGGCCTCCAGCGCGGTGTCCGGGTGGTCGGCGAAGTACCCGTCGACACCCGCCTTGAGGAACGCCTCCTGCTCGGCGAACGCGTTGCCGTACTCGGCGAGGTTCGCCGACGAACGCAGGTTCTGCGGGAGGAAGTTGTTCTCGTTGCGGAACGTGTACGGCCCGACCTTCAGCCCGGCCTGGTGCGCGTCGGCGACGAGCTTGGTCGGCTGTCCCAGCGCACCGTTCACCACCGGGATGACCTGCGCCTTCTCCGGGCCCAGGTAGTCCGCGTACTTCGAGATCTCCTTCAGGCCCGCCGGCGTCACGAGGTCGGCGTACGTCCGCGGGTCACCCTTCGCGACGAAGTCGGCCGGAGCGCCGCTCGCCGAGGTCAGCTGCAGCAGCGGCACTCGCACCTGACGCGAGAGCTCGATCAGGTTCGACACCTCGAACGACTGGATGATCACCGGCGCCTTCGGGTGGTTGAGCCCGTTGCGCTTGAGCAGCTCGACCAGCTTCGGCTCGGTCGGGTTCTTGATCGACGAGAAGTAGGTCGAGTGCTTGATCTCCGGGTACGTCCCCAGCTCGCGGCGCAGTTCGCGGCCAAGGCGACGCGTCAGGTCGAGCACCTCTTGGTAGGTGGCGATCTGGTAGCGGCCGTCGTAGATCTTGTTGTTCGGCCGCAGCTGCGGGATCCGCTCGGTCGCGCGCAGGGTCTTCAGCTCGGCGAGCGTGAAGTCCTCGGTGAACCAGCCGGTGAACGACGTGCCGTCGATGACCTTCGTCGCCTTCCGGTTCGCGAACTCGGGGTGTTTCGCGACGTCGGTGGTCCCGCTGATCTCGTTCTCGTGCCGGGCGACGAGCTGGCCGTCCTTGGTGGGCACCAGGTCGACGTCGACCCAGTCGACGCCCTGACGGTAGGCGAGCTCATACGAGGCGAGCGTGTGCTCCGGGCGGTAGCCGGGGGCGCCGCGGTGTCCGACGATCACCGGCCCATCGTGGCCCTTGGCCGACGCCGACACATCTCGGGCACCCGGCTCGGCGGCGCCGGCCAACCCGGTGACGCTGAGTACGGCGAGTCCGGACAGGGCGAGCACGCCCAGGCGCTTTCGCATGGTGGATGACCTCTTTCACTTGAACTCGGGGTACCGCGCCACCCTTGACGCAGGAGGAGTCCGGTCGGCGAAGACGGACCGGCGGAGGCCTGACCGCCGGGTGAACGCCGAATGGAACCACCCGCTCGAGGACGGCGACGTGTTCGGGTGTCTCCGGCCCGGTTACCCTGTGCGTCGTGCGCGTACTGGTAATCGGGTCCGGCGCCCGTGAGCATGCACTTGTCCTCGCGGTCGCGGAAGACCCTTCCGTCACCGCACTGGCCTGTGCCCCGGGCAACGCCGGCACCTCTTCGGTGGCCGAGCAGCTCGGCGTCGACGCGGCCGACCCCGAATCGGTCTCCGCCCTCGCGAAGCAGTGGCAGGCGGACCTGGTGGTGGTCGGTCCCGAGGTTCCGCTGGTGGCGGGTGTCGCCGACGCGGTCCGGAAGGCCGGCATCGCCTGCTTCGGCCCGTCCGCGTCCGCGGCCAGGATCGAGGGCTCGAAGGCCTTCGCGAAGGACGTCATGGCGGCCGCGAAGGTGCCGACGGCGCACTGCGAGGTCGTCGACAACCCGGCCCGCCTCGATGCCGCGCTCGGCCGTTTCGGCCCTACCTGGGTGGTCAAGGACGACGGTCTCGCCGCGGGCAAGGGCGTCGTGGTCACCACGGACGTCGACGTCGCGCGCAAGCACGCCCTGATGCTGCTCGACGGCGGACACCCGGTGCTCCTGGAGTCCTTCCTCGACGGCCCGGAGGCCTCACTCTTCTGTTTCGTCGACGGCCGCACGGTCGTCCCGCTGCTGCCCGCGCAGGACTTCAAGCGCGTCGGCGACGGCGACGCCGGCCCGAACACCGGCGGCATGGGGGCGTACGCGCCGTTGCCGTGGGCGCCGAAGGACCTGGTCGACGACGTCGTCGCCCGCATCGTCCAGCCCGTGGTCGACGAACTCGACAAGCGCGGCGCCACCTTCTCCGGCCTGCTCTACGCCGGTCTCGCGCTGACTTCCGAAGGCCCGCAGGTCATCGAGTTCAACTGCCGGTTCGGCGACCCGGAGACCCAGGTCGTCCTGGCGCTGCTGCGCAGCCCGCTCGGCAAGGTCCTGCACGCGACGGCGACCGGCAAGCTCGCCGAACTGCCGCCGCTGGACTGGGATTCCGGCGCGGCGGTCACCGTCGTGCTCGCCGCGGACGGTTACCCCGGCAAGCCGAGGACCGGTGACGTCATCACCGGCGGTGAGCTCGAAGGCGTGCTCCACGCCGGCACCCGCCGCCGCGACGACGGCGCCGTGGTCTCCGCCGGCGGCCGCGTGCTGTCGGTCGTCGGCACCGGCAAGAACCTGAAGGCCGCCCGCAAGGACGCCTACGCGACGGTCGAGAAGGTCCACCTGGCCGGCTCCCACCACCGCACCGACATCGCCCTGCTCGCCGCCAAGGGAGAGATCGCCACCCCGGTCTCGTGAATTCCGGACGGAACCGTCCCGGTCCTGGGTGCGTCTAACCCGGTATTTCCGGCAAAGCTTAGGCAGCCGATACATCCGCGTTGGTAGCCTCAGACAGGACGACCGGTCACCGTGCGCAGTGTCCAAGGGGTGGGGAATGGCAGCATCGGGCAAGGTCCAGGACCTCACGTCGGCGGTCCCGACGCCACCGTCGGTGGCCGACATCAGAGTCGATCCGTCGAAACTGCTCGAAGTGGCGAAGATCGTCGAAGAGCAGGTCGACGCTTTGCAGGACAAGCTCATGACGCGGCTCGACCAGCTGCGGATCGACACCCCGGCCAACGACACCGTGAGCGTGCACGCGACCAACGTCTGGAACGAGCTCGTGGCCGACGGCGACCAGTCGTACGCCGCGCAGGTCCGGGCGTACGTGGCCGGTCTGCGGGGGCTGGTCAGCCAGCTCCGCACGGCGGCCAAGGAGTACAAGACCAGTGATGCGGACAAGGCCGCCGCGCTCGGGGACCGTGGTGTTCACCGGGCGTAGGCCCCGTGTGCTGGTGTCCGGCGGCGTGCTCACCCTCGCCTTGGCCGGATGTACCACGGACACGGGCGGGCAGGCGTTCCCGGACGAACCCGCGCTGGCTTCGGCCACGCAGGGTGCCAAGGCGTCCGCGCTGCCCGCCAGACCCGCCGAGTTGAACCTCCAGGGTGCCGATCCGTGTGCCCTGCTCGCCGATCCGCAACTCGACCGGCTCAAGATCAACAGCAAACCGCGCGCGGCCGCGGAACCGATCGACGGCCCGACCTGTGTCTTCGACGCGGACGCCGAGCAGCCCTTCCACAGCTATTACGTCCGCACGATCACCGCGGACGTCGAAGAATGGTTCACCGGCAAACGCCGCAAGAACAGCATGACGACGGAACCGGCGCAGGTCGGCGGGTTCCCCGCCATCAGGAACCACCGCGACACCGGGACGCCGTCCGACTGCGAAACGCTCGTCGGCGTCGCGAAAGGACAGACGCTGGCGGTGCGGGCCGTCACCGTCACCGCCGGCGCGTTCACCATGCCGCAACTGTGCGAGAAGTCCGCACTGGCGGCCGATTTGGCTTTGCAGACCTTGAAAGCACGCAATTAGGGAGGGCGGCGTGAACGTTTCCGACCTCGCGGGCAGGCTCCGCGATCTTCGGTTCGACGGCTACACCGACACCGGGATCGCGACCGAGATCGAGCAGTTCCGCAGCGGCGACGGCACCGGCAGCATCGGCATCGCCGTCGACGCGCTGAAGTCCGTCGCGGGCGCGCTCGCCGACACCGACAAGACGCTGCGCGACGAGCTGGGCAAGCTCGGCGTGGAATGGCAGAGCGAGGCGGGTGGCGCCGCCGGTCAGGTGTTCACCGAGCAGGCGGGCTTCTCCCAGGACGCGAACTCGAAGGTCTCGCATTCCGCGGAGATGATCTTCGCCCAGGGTGAGGCCTTCAACCGGACCCTGCACAAGCTGCCGGATCCGGACGTGGTCCGGAAGGGCGCCGGCGGCCTGACCGTCGGTGACGTCCTGCTGAGCCTCATCGGGTTCGAGACCGACCATGCCAAGACCGTCAGTGCCGCGAACAACGCGCGGGCGCAGGCGCAGGAGGCGTTGAACGACTACGCCAAGACGAGCGGCGAGAACCTGCTGTCGACCGACACCCTGGCCGATCCGCAGGCGATGAACCTGACCCAGACCACGACGACCGCCGGTGCGGGTGGCGGGTCCGGCCCGCTCGACCTCGCGGGCACGGCCACGGATCTGACCCCGGACGGCAGCGTGCGGCCCGCGTCGGCGGCCGTCGAGTCGAAGTACGTGCCGCCGCCGGTCGCGCAGCCGGTCAGCAACCCGAAGGCGCCGTCCTACGACGCCCCGACCCCGGCCTACGGCGTCGCCATGGGCGGCGGAACGGCTCGAAAGACCGCTTCGGCGGCGCCCGCCCCGGGCGCGACGGCTCCCGCGGCCGCCGCGCCGACGGTGCCGTCCAAGGCGCCTGCGCCGGGCGCCGGCTGGGTCACGCCGAACCGGCCGTCCCCGCAGCCCGAACAGGGCAGGCCGGCGTACCCGGGCACCGGGTCGCCCGTCTCGCCGCCGTTCGTCCCGCCGGGCGCACCGAACACCCCGAGTGTCCCGCCGGGCCCGTCCACCGGCAGCGCGCCGCCGAACAGCACCACGTCGGCGCAACCGCTCGGCAAGTCGTTCGGGCCCGGTCCCGGTATCGACGGCGCTCTCGGCAAAGGCCCCGGCTCCAGCTCCGGCCCCGGTGTCTTCGGCAACGTCGGCGGTGGCGCCGGTGGCGACCAGGCGCTCGGCAAGGGCCGCTCGGTCGGCTCCGGACCGCAGGCGCCGATGGCCCCCGGCAACGAATCCGGTCGCGGCTTCCCCGCCGTCCCGAAGATCACCGGCCCGGCCGCGGGCGATCTGGGCGCCGGTGCCGCCGCGCTCGGCGCCGGTGTCGCCGGTGGCGCGCTGAGCGGCGACAAGGAACGCGACCGCCGTCCCCGCCAGGAAGGCGGCGTGAAGCCGACCCGACAACTGCCGATCGGCGAGCTTCCGGAAGAGGAGGCCATGCGGCGCTCGGAGAAGATCGGCGCGAAGCAGCCGAAGCCCGAGTCGAAGTTCATGGAGCGCGCGGCCACCCAGGACGTCGAAGAGGACGCGGAGCACATCAGGCGTTATGGCGTCGACGACAAGGACCTGTTCACCGACGAGCGCTTGGTGTCGCCCGACGTGATCGGTGACCACGGCAACTCCGAAACGCGCTGAACCTGTGCCGAACGACAACGGCAGCCTGGTGCTGTCCGCACTCGAGTTCGAAATGCTCTGGGAAGCCGAAAGGCTGCCCCGCCGCCATGTCGCACTCGACGTGCCGAGCCCCGGAACGACCCATACGGAACGGGCGGCACTGATCGAAGAGGCCTGGGAATCCCTGCGCGCGCGAGGGCTCGCGCGGGGACACCAGGCGTCGGGCGAACTGGTCGACATGCTGAACCTGTTCGCGCATCCCCGGCTCGCGATCGACGTCTGGGTGTGGACCGATCGCGAGATCAAGGGCCAGGCGGTCAGCGTCGGCAATCAGGCGTTGCTCGGCGTGATCGACTCCGGCCAGGTGTGGCTGATCCCCGCCCGCGAAAGCTCGCTGGCCGAAGCCGCCGTCTCGGTCGCGGGCGATCTCGGACCGGGCGTCGGCCAGTCGATCAGCATCCCCCACGACGTCCTCGTCCAGGCCGACGCCGCGGCCCGCGGCGAGGCGAAGGCACTGGTCACGGCCCTGGAAGACCTGGACGTGCCCCTCTGGCAGGCGCAGGAGGTGGCGGGCATGCTGCTCGGCCAGGAGGCGCGCGGCCAGTTCGGCGCCGAACGCGCGGGCCGCGACGGCCGCCCCCGGCGCGCGGACGGTGTGGTCGCCTTCTACGACACGGACGCGGGCCGGTATCTGTTCCAGGTCGCGCGGAACCGCGACGGGCGGGATTGGGCGACCATCACCCCGGCGGACAATCAGCTACTGGCGACGAGGATCCGGGAAGTCGCCGATTTCTGATTCGCCCGATTATCGGCGGGGTGGAAGTTGGCGTGGATACGCACACGGCCTGCTGCCGAGGTCTTAAAGTATGCGCGGGAACCGTCCTGACCGGCCACGCGTCAGATCGGGCGGATACGAGTTTTCCGTGAAGGGGATGACGAACCGTGCCTGTGTACGACCCGGATTCCATGGGGATCGCCGCCGGTCAGGTGGAGAAGCTCAAGGACGAGTTCGAGAAGACCAAAAAAGGCGTCACCGGGATGGATGACGAGAAGGAAAGCCCCTTCGGCGGAGTGGACGAGCACGGCGACGCGCAGGGCGCGGTCGGCAAGTTCAAGCAGGGAGTGCACAACGAATTCGATTCGGCCGGCCAGCTGATGGAGGCCACGGCTTTCGTGCTGCGAAAGGCGGCGGGGTTGATCAAGGAGACCGAAGCGGTCCACGTGGACAACCTGAAGGTGCACGGGGACCTGTGACGACTCGCCAGGCCTGGGGGCCGAAGACCAAGGGGGCTTGAGCAGTGGCTTTGAACGGTGTCGGCGCCGGCACGCCGGACGGCTGGGACGGACTGGTCCAGAAGGCCGAACAGATCAGCAAGGTCAACCTCGCCGCCATTCAGAACGCGTCGAGGCAGTTCAAGACGGCCGCCGACAACGCGGGTGACCACAGCGCGGCGTTGAAGACGTCGACCGAAGCGTTGAACGGCGGCGTCTGGGCAGGGCCCGCCGCGGAGGCCTTCTTCGAGTACGTCAAGTCGATCACCAAGGCCGGGAAGAACGTCGAAGACCAGTTGGGCAAGGTCGTCGACGACCTCGATCGCGTCCACACCGATCTCGGCAACATCAAGGCCCAGGTGAAGGGCGTCTACGAAGACGCCGAAGCGGCGGTCAACAAAAGGAACACCCAGGCGGAGTCGGACAAGAACGCGGCGATCACGGCCGCCGCGCAGGCCGAGAAGGATCACAAGCCGGCGCCGAGTCCTTCGGCCGACGAGATCATCCAGAAGGCCAAGACCGATATCAACGGCATCGCCAAGGACGCGGACGGCCGGGTCAAAGGCCTGCTCGACCAGGCCAACCAGATGATCCAGAAGTCCCAAGAGCTGATGAAGAAGGACATCCAGGGCGGCTACTCCACGGTCCCGATGCCGGGCAAGGACGGCTCCGTCCCGAAGCGCACCGGCGGTCTCCACGCCGGTGGTGGCGGCGGTGGAGGAGGCGGCGGTGGCGGTGGGGGCGGTGGCCTCGGCCCGAGCGGCGGCCCGCCGTCGACGACGCCGCCGGGCAACGTCCAGCAGTGGATCCAAGAGGCCATCAAGATCCTGCAGGCCAACGGGATTCCGGTGACCGAGGCGGATATCCAGAAGATCTGGACGATCATCGAGAAGGAGTCCGGCGGTAATCCCAACGCCATCAACAACTGGGACTCCAACGCGGCGAAGGGCACGCCGTCCAAGGGGCTGATGCAGTGCATCGACCCGACCTTCAACGCGCACAAGCTGCCCGGGCACGACGACATCTACAACCCGGTCGACAACATCATCGCGGGCGTTCGGTACACGTTCTCGCGGTACGGCGGCTTCGAGGGCCACCCGGGACTGAAGTCCATGGCCGGTGGCGGCGGATACCAGGGCTACTAAACGATCTCACGAGTCGACCCGCCATCCCAAGTACATGAAGGCCCCCATCCTTGCGCCTAGGTACAGGAAGGGGGCCTTCATGTACAACCCGGCTCGCGAGCGGTCAGTAGTACTTGAGTGCCAGGGCATTCGCGGCTTCGGTGACCGGTCGCATGGCCGACTTCATCAGCCGATCCCGGAACGGCAGATAGGGCAGTATCCGCATCGACTGGATCTGCTTCCACTGCCGGAACCGCGTCTGATTCTTCTGGTTCATCGCGGCCAGCGCTTGATTCTTGAGCACGAATGGCCGCATTTCCCTTTCGTAGAAAGCGAAAGCGGCACGGTGGTCGCCGGAAACGGCCAGCGACCCGGCGAGCACGTAGGCCCCGACGAGCGCCAAACTGGTGCCCTGCCCCGAAAGCGGCGACGGTCCATACCCCGCGTCGCCGACCAAGGCGACCCGCCCCTCGGTGAACCGGTCCATCCGGATCTGGGTCATGGAGTCGAAGTACAGCTCGCTCGACGCCATTTCGTGAAGCAGCCGCGGCACTTCCCAGCCTTGGCCCGCGAACCGGTCGGCGATCAGTTTTCGTTGCTGCTCAAGGTCATGCCGGTCGAAGTCGAGTTCCGGTGATTGGAAGCCGAGCACCGCACGCGCCTCCGTGTTCTTTCGCGCGCTGTACAGCCCGGCCAGTTTCCCCGGCGTCATGTGGAAGGTCTGCCAGCGGTCCAGATCGAGGAAATTCGGCACGGTGAACACCGCGAGATAGGTGTCCATGTAGTGCGAAAACTCTTTCTCCGCACCGAAAGCCAGCGATCGTACCGCTGAATGCTGCCCGTCCGCGCCGATGACGAGGTCGAAGTCCCGAGCCTCTCCGAGGGCGAAGGCGACCCGGACGCCGTCGGTGCGCTGCGAGATCCCGGTGATCCAGTTCCCGTAGACATACTCGACACCGTCCTGGGCGGCCGAAGCCAGCGTGTCGGTGAGGTCGTCTCGCAGGATCTCGACGTCCTCGCTGTCGGTGAGCCCGCCGGTCAGCGTGTGGTCGGTGACCTTCACGAGGGTCTTGCCCTCGCCGTTCACGAACGACATCCCGCGCATGTCCGTCCGTAGCTCCCGGAGGCGGTCAAGTACCCCCATCCGGTCGACGACGCCGAGCGCCGTACCGCGGATGTCGACCGCGTGCCCGCCGGTCCGGGGAGCGGGCGCCCGCTCGACGACCGTCGGCGCGAAACCGTGCCGGCGCAGCCAGTACGCCAGCGTCGTACCGGCGATGCCCGCGCCCGAAATCAGGACCTTCCGCATGTCCGCTCCTTGTGTACGGTGTTTGAAGCACTGCGTACAACGTATGGACGCAACCACGAAAGCCCAGGAAAAGTGGCAGGGAATCTCTAGTGCACTAGTGCGATTTGGGTAGTGCGCCGGTTAAGATGAGCAAAGGTGCACTATGGCAGGGAGTCGACCATGACCGATCCGCCCTACCTGCGGATCGCCGCCGAGATCCGTCGCCGGATCGCGTCCGGTGAGCTTCGCGAGGGCGACAAGGTCCCCTCGACCCGCCGGATCATCGCCGAGTGGGGGGTCGCGATGGCGACCGCGACCAAGGTGCTCGCCACGCTCAAACGAGACGGCCTGGTCGTCGCCAAACCCGGCGCGGGCACGGTCGTCGCGAGCCGCACCCGGAAGACCACGCCGAGAACCGAGACGGAGCTGTCACGCGAGCGAGTGGTGAAGGCGGCGATCCGGATCGCCGACGCCGAGGGCATCCGCGCGCTCTCGATGCGCCGCGTCGCCTCTGGTCTCGGCGTCGCGACGATGGCGCTTTATCGCCATGTCACCGCGAAGGAGGAGCTGATCCTCGAGATGGCGGACATGGCCCTCGGTGAAATCCGCTTCCCGCCCGAACCGCCACCTGGCTGGCGGGCCCAGCTGGAGCTGATGGCGAGGGCGCAGTGGGCCTTGTTCCGGCGGCACCCCTGGCTCGCGCAGGCGCTCTCGATCACCCGCCCGCAGCCGCTGCCGAATCTGCTCACCCACGCGGATTGGGCGACCCGCGCACTGGACGGTCACGGCCTCCCGGCGTCGACGATCATGTACGCGCACATCACGATCTTCAACCACGTGCGCGGCATCGCCCTCAGCTTCGAGGCGGAGGCCGACACCGAATCCGGAACGGCGGTCACGGCCGACGCCTGGCTGGCGGAGCACGAGCCGATCCTCTGGGACCTGGTCTCCGGCGGCCGTTTCCCGAACTTCGCCGGTGTCGTCTCGCGTGCCCCGTTCGACTACGACCTCGACACGCTCTTCGAGTTCGGCCTGCAGCGGCTCCTCGACGGCTACGCGGTTCTCCTGGCAAAGTCCAGTTAGCCTCACTTCATGCTCATCCCAGGCCCCGCCGCACGTTCCGATGTCCCGCCGTTCCATGTCATGGACGTCCTTTCGGCCGCGCAGGCCCGGCAGCGCAGTCACGGCGACCTGGTCCCGTTGCTCGCCGGGCAGCCGTCCGCGCCGGCGCCGCGACCCGTCCTCGAAGCCGCGCAACGGGCGCTGAAGGAGCACAACCTCGGCTACACCGAGCAGCTCGGCATCCCGGAGCTGCGCGAGGCCGTCGCGGAGCACTACAACCGCACGTACCCGGTCGACGTGAGCCCGCAGGACGTCATCATCACGACCGGTTCCTCCGGCGGCTTCCTGCTTTCGTTCCTCAGTGCCTTCGAGGCGGGCGACCGCGTCGCGATGGCGCGGCCCGGCTATCCGGCCTACCGCAATCTGCTGAAGGTGCTCGGCTGCGAGGTCGTCGAGTTCGCCACCGGCGCGGGCACGAACTTCCAGCCGACTGTCGCGCTGCTCGACGAATTGGGGCCGATCAAGGGACTCATCGTGGCCAGCCCGAGCAATCCGACCGGCACCGTCCTGCCGCCGGGTGAACTGGCGGCGATCAGCGGCTGGTGCGCGTCACGCGGTGTGCAACTGATCAGCGACGAGATCTACCACGGGATCTCCTACGGCGCCGGGCTCGATTGCGCCTGGCAGTACGGCAACGAAGCGCTCGTCCTCGGTTCGTTCTCCAAGTACTTCGCCATGACCGGCTGGCGGCTCGGCTGGATGCTCGCGCCCCAGCGGCTGCATCGCGCGATCGACGTCCTGACCGGCAACTTCACCATCTGCCCGCCCGTGGTCTCCCAGCACGCCGCGGTCGCCGCGTTCACCCCGGAGGCGTACGCGGAGGCCAACGGCCACGTCGAGCGCTACCTGGCCAACCGCGACGTCCTCTTCGCCGGACTCAAGGGCATCGGCATCGACAAGCTCGCGCCCGCCGAAGGCGCCTTCTACGCCTACGCCGACGTCTCCGCGTACACGAACGACAGCCTCAGCTGGTGCCAGCGGCTCCTCGCCGACACCGGCGTCGCGATCGCTCCCGGGATCGACTTCGACCCGGTCGACGGCGGCCGGTTCGTGCGGTTCTCCTTCGCGGGTTCTCGCGAGGACATCGACGAGGGTGTCCGCAGGCTCGGCGACTGGCTCGGTCAGGGGGAACCCGGAAATCACCCTGAACGTTAGGCGGAATGAAGGCGCTCGCGAGCTCCGCCTGACAACCTGGACTCACCGGGCCCGCTCGGGCACGGTGAGGCAATCGGAGGATGCCATGTTCTGGAAGATCGTCGGCGGGCTGATCCTGGCTTGGGTGGCCTTCATGGTGCTCGGGTCCGTGCTCGGTTTCCTCGTGAAGGCCGTCTTTTGGATCGCCGTCATCGGCGGCGCGGTCTTCCTCGGCACGGCCGCGTACGGCGCCATCAAGGGGAAGGGCACCCCGAAGCAGCTCCGCCGTTAGGGCTTACGTGCCACCCCGCCGAGCGACGTGAAGTTCACGGGCGAAAGCGGGGTGAAGCGCGGGCCGTCCGGCCACCACAGGTGCGGGTACGTCAGCCCTGGCTCCATGAGATCGAGTCCTTCGAAGAACGACTCGATCTCGTCACGCGTGCGGTACAGCGTGTCCAGCCCCGTGCCGTTGAAGCGCTTCTCGAGTGCCGTCGCGACGTCGGCGGCTTCGGAGCCGTCGGCGGGGTTGTGCTGGTGCAGCAGCGCGACGAACGAGCCCGGGGCCAGCGCGTCGACGTAGGCGCGGACGATCTTCCGCGCCTCGTCGAGGTCCTGGAGGTGATGGACGATCGCGCACAGGACCAGCCCCACGGGCCGCTCGAAGTCCAGCCGGTGGGTGCGGGCGAGTTGCTCGACGACCTCGGCCGGTTCGGTCAGGTCCGCGGCCACCATATGCGCGAAGTCGTTCGCCGCGAGCAGCGCGCGGCCGTGCGCCTGCACCACCGGATCCCGGTCGACGTAGACGACCTGCGCCTCGGGGTTGTACCGCTGCGCGACCTGGTGCGTGTTGTCCATGCTCGGGAAGCCGGAGCCGAGGTCGAGGAACTGGTCGATGCCTTCCCGGTCGGTCAGGTAGCGCACGGTCCGCACCAGCCAGTGCCGGACCTCCTTGGCCATCCTCCGCGCGTCCGGCGAGATCTCCAGGATCTGGCGCAGCGCCACCCTGTCGGCCTCGTAGTTGTCCTGACCGCCCATGAGCGCGTCGAAGACCCTCGCGATACTCGGCCGGTCGAAATCGACGGGCACGAACGGGCGCTGGTCCGCTGACATGGGCACCTACCGGGTAACTCGGTTTGGACGCGTTCAGCGTAGGTCATCCACTTCACCGCGCGTAAGCGGATGAGCGGTGAGGGTGAATTATTCCTCCGAAGAGCCGAAGCCGGATTTCGCTGTTGTCACGCCGACCCAGCGTTCGGCTCGCATTCCCACCGCCCGTGCACCATCCACATTGGACTGTCGGTCGTCGAAGAACAGGCAGTCGCCCGGTTCGGCGCCGAGTTCGGCGAGCAGGATCCGGTAGATCTTCGCGTCGGGCTTCATACAGCCGAGGTCACCGGAGAAGAGCTTCACGCGGAACAGCTTCGCCCACTCCTGCTCGCGCACCCAGCGGCCGAAGGTGGACGACGCGTTCGAGAGCAGTGCGAGCGCGGCGCCGGCTTCGTGCAGCCCTTCCAGCAGTTCGAGAACGTCCGGTTCGAGATGCGTCCAGCCCTCGACGTCGATGCGGGTCAGTTCGTCGGCGAACGCCTTGTCGACAGGGACGTTCAGCGCGCGGCCGACGCTCTGCCAGTACTCGAGGTCCGAGCCGCCCGAGTCGTACCGGTCCCGCTCGGCCCAGTAGTGCGGCTCGAAGGCGGCGACTTCGAGGTCGAAGGCCTTGGCCAGGGTCGGCAGCGCGTCGGTGTGCGCGCTGATGACGTCGCCGTAGTCGAAGACGATCCAGTTCATGTTCAGGCCCCAGTCTTGATGCGTTGAAGGGTTTCTTCGATGTCCGCGGCCGAAAGGTCCCGGTGCGCCACGAACCGGATCCGCCCCGAGCTCGGCAGCGTCAGGATCCCGAGCCCGGCCAGCCACGCCAGCCGTCCTTCGAGGTCAGGGGCGGTGACCTGCACGATGTTGGTCTCGGGAGCGTTGACCTCCCAGCCGTGCGCGGCGAATCCGGCCGCGAGCCGCGTCGCGTTCTCGTGTGTCTCGGCGAGGTCGCCGATGCGGTCCAGCGCGACCATGCACGCCGCGGCCAGCACGCCACCCTGGCGGACGCCGCCGCCGAGCATCTGGCGCATCCGCCGTGCCTTCTCGACGAACTCCTCGCTGCCGGCCACCACCGAGCCGACGGGCGCGCCGAGCCCCTTGGAGAAGCAGGCGGACACGGTGTCGACGCCGACCGTGAGCGCCGCGGGCGGGACCTCCAGCGCGACCGACGCGTGCCAGATGCGGGCGCCGTCGAGGTGCACGGTCAGCCCGGCCTCCTTCGCCACCGCGACCAGCTGGGCGTGCTCGTCGGGCGGGGTGACCGCGCCGCCCGCCGTGTTGTGCGTGTTCTCCAGGCACAACAGCGGGGTGCGCAGCGCGTAGTACGGCCCGCGCGGGACGCCGATCGCGGCCGAAAGCGTTTCCGGCGTCGGCCGCCCCGGCCCGGCGTCGTGCTCCAGCGGCTCCGGCATACCGCCCGCGAGCCAGGCGGCGGAACCGAGCTCGTCGGTGATGACGTGCGAGCCACGCGGCGCCAGGAACCGGTCGCCGCGCTGGACATGGATGCTCAGCGCGATCAGGTTCGCCATGGTCCCGGTCGGCGTCCAGAGCGCGGCGGGCATGCCGAGGAGTTTCGCGGCGCGCTGTTCCAGTGCGCCGACGGTCGGATCGCCGTCGAGGACGTTGTCGCCGACGTCGGCCTTCGCCATGGCCTGGCGCATGACGTCGTCCGGCCGGGTCACGGTGTCGGAGCGGAAATCGATCGGCGGGAGAGAGCGCGAGGTCACGGTACGATCACATCACATCGACGGGCCCGCCATGAACCTCCTCCCCGGCTGGTCCGCTGCGCCCGCTCATGCAACCGTGGACGCCCCCGGTTCCGTCCTACCCACCGACGAGGCAAGAGCGGAGACAAAAACCGCGTGAACCAGCGCGACGAACAAGAATTCGCGGAGTACTTCGCCGCGAAGCGGGACTCCGTGCGCAGGACCGCGTACATGCTCTGCGGTGACTGGCATCGTGCGGACGATCTCGCGCAGACGGCGTTCGTCGCGCTGCACCGGAGGTGGAAGAAGATCAGAGAACGGGCGGCGACCGACGCCTACGTGCGGAAGACGCTGGTCAGGGCGGCCATCGACGAGTCGAGGCGGCCGTGGCGGCGGGAGTGGCAGACCGAAGAGCTGCCCGAACCGCCGCAGGACGGCTTCGACCTCGGCGAACAGGTCGTCACCAGGGAAGACCTGCTGGCCGCGTTGCGCGAAGTGCCCCCGAAGCAGCGGGCCGTGCTGGTGCTCAGGTTCTTCGAGGGGCTGGACGTCGGTGCGGCCGCGAAGGCGCTGGGCTGCAGCGAAGGGAACATCAAGAGCCAGACCGCGCGCGGGCTGGCGAATCTCAGGCAGGTCATGGAGAAGGAGGAGGTGGCACGGGATGGACGAGAATGACCTGAAGGCGTTGTTCCGTGACGCCCCCGGCGACGCGCCGTCGCCGACCTTCGACACCGCCGACGTGGTCCGCGCCTCGAAACGCGCCACCGCGCGACGCCGAAACGGTATCGCGGTGGCCTGTAGTGCGGTGGTTTTGGTGCTGGCCGGAGTGGGCATGTTCGGCGTGCTCGGCGGAACCGGCTCCGAGCTGGGGACCGCGGCCAAATCCGATCAGGAAGCGGCTTCCGCGGGGCAACCCGGGGCGGCGTCCGCACGTCCTCAGGACGGGGAGTCCTCGAACTTCTCGAACCCGCCGCCTCAGCAGGGGGGCGGCGGAGTAGAGAAGACCGGCCCATTGGTGGCCGAAGGCACCTACGGGTGCGACCAGGTGGACCGGGAGCTCGCCACCGCCCTCGCTGGCGAGCTCCCGGTCCCCGTGGATGTCGCCAAGTCGACGCCCGGCGACATCTGTACGACGGGAGCCAGGTCGGCGGGGTTCCAGGTGCCGGGCGGCACGGTCTCCGTGGCGGTCTACCCGGCGGGCTCGTCCGTCCCGGTGATGCCCACCGGAGCGGCCGAGGCGCGGCGGACCACCGCGAAGGGGTCTCTGGTGGTCGTGGTGAGCCTCGGCGACGGCTCCGGCAGGCCCGCGCTTCCCGAGTCCGACGTCGACAGGCTGGTCGGCGTGCTCGCCGCCCGCTACTGAGCCAGCTGGCAAAATAGACCGCCATGACAGCCGCAGCGACCACACCGAAGGGTGAGCGACGCCGTGCCGAGCTCATCGAGGCCGCCTCGTCGCTGCTGGCCGAGGGCGGTTTCGACGCCGTGCGGCATCGTGCGGTCGCCGAGCGGGCCGGTCTGCCGCTGGCTTCGACGACGTACTACTTCGACTCGCTCGAAGAACTGGTCACCGCCGCGGTGGAGCACCACGCGAAAGTGGAACTGGAGGACGGGCGGCAGCGTCTCGACGAGCTGGCGACCCGCAACCGCGGCGTCGAGGCCACCGTCGACCTGGTGCTGGACATGCTCCTCGGCCCGCTCCGCCCGGATCGCGAGGCCGACGCCGAAGCGGTCCTCCTGCGCTACGAACGCCTCGTCGGGACAGGGCGTCGTCCGTACCTTCGTCCCCTGATGCGGACGCTGTCCGCGCAGCTGTACGAACTGCTTCACGAGATCTTCGCGCGCTCCGGCACTCCTGTGGACGCCGCCGAACTGGAACGGCTCGTCGCGCTGGTCGACGGCGCCGTGGTCAACGCGCTGATCGAGGTCGACCCGGAGCCTCGGGCCGCCGCCGCGCGCATGCTCCAGGCGGCCCTCGCCTAGCGCCGGTTAGTCTGGCCGCGTGACGGACAAGCCCCGCATCCCCAACGTGCTCGCCGGCCGCTACGCCTCGCCTGAGCTGGTCGAACTGTGGTCCCCGGAACGCAAGGTCGTGCTGGAGCGCGAGCTCTGGCTCGCCGTGCTCCGCGCGCAGGCCGACCTCGGCGTCGAGGTGCCGGACGGTGTCGTCGCCGACTACGAACGCGTCCTCGAACAGGTCGACCTCGACTCGATCGCCGCGCGCGAGCGGGTCACCCGGCACGACGTGAAGGCCCGCATCGAGGAGTTCAACGCGCTCGCCGGGCACGAGCACGTCCACAAGGGCATGACGTCGCGGGACCTCACCGAGAACGTCGAGCAGCTGCAGGTGCTGCGCTCGCTGGAGCTGGTGCGCGGCCGCGTCGGCGCGGTGCTGGCCCGGCTCACCGCGATCGCGGTCGAGCACGCCGACACGGTGATGGCAGGCCGTTCGCACAACGTCGCCGCGCAGGCGACGACCCTGGGCAAGCGGTTCGCCACCGCCGCCGACGAACTGCTGGTCGCCTTCGACCGGCTCGAAAACCTCATCGGCCGCTACCCCCTGCGCGGGATCAAGGGCCCGGTCGGCACCGCGCAGGACATGCTCGACCTGCTCGGCGACGAGTCCACTTTGGACGAACTGGAGTCGCGGGTCGCGGCCCACCTCGGCTTCGAGAACGTGTTCACCAGCGTCGGCCAGGTGTACCCGCGTTCGCTCGACTTCGACGTGCTGTCCACCGTCGTCCAGCTCGCGGCCGCCCCGTCGAGCCTCGCGAAGACGATCCGCCTGATGGCGGGCCACGAGCTGGTCACCGAGGGCTTCAAGCCCGGTCAGGTCGGCTCGTCGGCCATGCCGCACAAGATGAACACGCGTTCCTGCGAGCGGGTCAACGGGCTCGCCGTGGTGCTGCGCGGTTACCTGTCGATGATCGGCGAGCTCGCCGGCGACCAGTGGAACGAAGGCGACGTGTCCGACTCCGTCGTCCGCCGGGTCGCGCTGCCCGACGCGTTCTTCGCGCTCGACGGTCTGCTGGAGACCTTCCTCACGGTGCTGGCCGAGTTCGGCGCCTTCCCGGCGGTCATCGGACGTGAGCTCGATCGCTATCTGCCGTTCCTCGCGACCACCAAGGTGCTCATGGCCTCGATCCGCGCGGGTGTCGGGCGTGAAACCGCTCACGAGGCGATCAAGGAGAACGCCGTCGGCGTCGCGCTCGCGATGCGGGAGCAGGGCCTGGCGGAGAACGACCTCCTCGACCGGCTCGCCGCCGACGAGCGCATCCCGCTCGACCGCGGTGAGCTGGACAAACTCCTCGCCGACCGCATCTCGTTCACCGGTGTCGCACCGCGTCAGGTGGCCGCGATCGCGTCACGTGTCGAAGGAATCCTGGAGCGTTTCCCGGAGGCGGCGAACTACTCGCCGGCCCCGATCCTCTGATCGTCGCTGCGGTGACCAAGGTCTCTTGATCCCTTGGAGTCGCGCGTTTTGGCCGGCAGGCCCCGGGATCACGATGGCAGGGCGCCACGAAGACCCTCGTGAGCTGCGAGTTCTTCAGCTCGCGTCCTGGCAGCGTGATCCCGGTCGCGCGATATCAGATACTGAGACGAAGTTACTCGATCGGGCGAAATGCCTAATCTCGATCGCTGAACCCGGAGCGCCAGGCCGCCCATGAGGCGGCCTGGCGTGCTTGTATCGCGCCTTGCGCGCCGAACCCACGGAAGAAGCGATGAGATCCACGCTGTCGAAAATCGTCGCCGTCGTCACGGCCGGAGCGGCCACCCTCGCCCTCGCCGCCTGCGGCTCCGGTGACGCGGGTGCGAGCGCCCAGAAGCTGCGGGTCGGCACCCTGACCGACGCGCCGCCGTCCATCTACCTGGAGAACGGCAACTTCACCGGCTACGACAACGAACTGCTGCGCGACATCGCGAAGCGAGAGGGCTTCGAGGTCGAGTTCGTCGGCACCGAATTCGCCGGTCTGCTCGCCGCCGTCGCCACCAACAAGTTCGACATCGGCAGCTCCACGATCTCCACCACCGAGGCCCGCAAGAAGACCGTCGCGTTCAGCAACGGCTACAGCACCGGGTTCACCACGATCCTCACGAAGAAGGGCGCGTCCCTCAAGGACGTCGGCGCCTTCAACGGCAAGCGGCTCGGCGTCGTGCAGGCGTCGGTGCAGGACGACTTCGCCACCGGCAAGGTCCCCGGCGCCAACGTCGTCCGCTTCCCGGACTACAACGCCGGTTTCGCGCAGCTGAAGGCGGGCAGCCTCGACGGCTGGGTCGTGCCGAAGGACATCGGGCAGAAGTACATCGACCAGAACCCGGATGTGCCGCTGGAGTTCGGCTACACCGTCGAGACCAAGGACACGCCGTCCGCGTTCGCCGTCCGCAAGGACAACAAGGAACTGCTGAAGAAGATCAACGACGGCCTCGCGAAGGCCGTGGCGGACGGCACCGTCGCCCGCCTGCACGCTCAGTTCTTCAAGACCGAGCCGCTGCCCAAGGAACTCGAAAAGGGTGGCCCCGGCCTGCCCGTGCAGAACCCGGGGGTCTGACGCCATGAAGAAAACCCTGCTCGCCACGCTGGCCGCCGGTCTCGTCGCCGTGCTCGCCGCCTGCGGTGGCGGTGAGTCCGCCACCGAGAAGACCCTGCGTGTCGGGACGCTGAGCGACGCGCCGCCGAACATCTACGTCGAGAACGGCAACTACACCGGCTTCGACAACGAACTGCTGAAGGCCATCGCCGCCAAGCAGAACCTGAAGCTCGAGTTCGCGTCGACCGACTTCTCCTCGCTGCTGGGCCAGGTCGCGAACAACCAGTTCGACATCGGCAGCTCGGCCATCGCGCAGACCGACGAGCGCAAGAAGAACGTCGACTTCTCCAGCCCGTACAACTTCGAGGTCATGAGCATCCAGACCAAGGACGGTTCGCCGATCACCGAGGAGAAGGGCCTGTCCGGCAAGCGGGTCGCGGTCATCCAGGCGACCGTCGGCGACAAGTGGCTCACCTCGACGGTGCCCGACGCGCAGGCCGTGCGTTTCCCGGGGTACGCCCCGGCGCTGGCCGCGCTCAAGAGCGGCGCCGTCGACGCCTACATCCTCGACCAGGCGATCGCCGAGACGAACGTCAAGGAGAGCGCCGACGCGAAGCTCAAGGTCGTCAAGTCCTTCACCACCGACGTGCCCCACGGCTTCGCGGTGAAGAAGGGGAACAGCGAGCTGCTCACCAAGATCAACGAGGGCCTCAAGCAGGTCATCGCCGACGGCACCTGGGTCAAGCTGCACGAGAAGTTCCTGCCGACGGCTCCGGTCCCGGATCAGTTCAAGGCGTGAGGATCACGATGAAGAAGTCACTCGCCGCCGTCAGCGCTGTCCTCGTGACGGTGCTGGCGGCGTGCGGCGGTGGTGAAGACGCCGGCGAGAGCACCCTTCGCGTCGGCACCCTCAGCGACTCGAAACCCAACGCCTATCAGGAGAACGGCGTGTTCACCGGGTTCGACAACGAGCTGCTGAAGGCCATCGCCGCGCACCAGAAGCTGAAACTCGAGTTCGTCTCCACCGAGTTCTCGGCGCTGCTCGGCCAGGTCGCCACCGGCAAGTTCGACATCGGCAGCTCGGGGATCTCGCAGACCGACGAACGCCGTAAGACCGTCGACTTCTCGGCGCCGTACAACTACCAGTCGCTCGGTATCGAGACCCGCGAAGGCGTCGCGATCACCGATGAGAACTCCTTGGCAGGCAAGCGGATCGGGGTCGTCCAGGGCACGGTGTCGGACAGCTGGCTGACGGCCAACGCGCCCACCGCGCAGGCGGTGAAGTTCCCGCAGGACGCCGCCGCGCTCGCCGCGCTGAAGTCGGGCGCGATCGACGGCGCGATCTTCGACCAGGCGACCGCCGAGGACTACGCGGCGAAGAACCCGGAAGCGAAACTCAAGGTGGTCAAGGCGATCACCACGACGATTCCGCACGGCTTCGCGGTCAAGAAGGGCAACACCGAATTGGCGGGCAAGATCAACGCCGGGCTCAAGGCGGTCATCGCCGACGGGACCTGGGAAAGGGTGCACCAGCGGTTCGAACCGAACGCGCCGGTGCCCGCGGAGTTCAAGGCCGGGCAGAAGTAAGTGAACGACTTCCTCAACACCTTCCTGAACTGGGAGTACATCAAGCAGGCTATTCCCGAGCTGCTGGGTACTGGATTGCTGAACACGCTGATCCTGTCTGTGTGTTCTGCTGCGATCGGCACCGTGCTCGGTATGGTGCTGGCCACGATGGGCCTGTCCAGCAAGGCATGGCTGCGCTGGCCCGCTCGGGTGTACACCGACATCTTCCGTGGTCTGCCCGCGATCCTGACGATCCTGGTGATCGGGCAGGGCGGGGCGATTCTCATCCCGTCACTGGCCCGGAATCCTTATCCGCTGGGCATTCTGGCGCTCAGCCTGATCGCCGCCGCCTACATCGGCGAGATCTTCCGCGCGGGTATCCAGAGTGTCGAAAAAGGACAGATGGAAGCCAGTCGCGCGCTGGGCTTGACCTACACCAAAGCGATGCTGCTGGTTGTCATACCGCAGGGGGTACGGCGGGTATTGCCCGCGCTGGTGAACCAGTTCATCGCGCTGGTCAAGGACTCCACGTTGGTGTACTTCCTCGGGTTCCTGACCGAACAGCGGGAGCTATTCCGGATCGGTGCTGACCGTGCGGCGAACACTGGAAACCTCTCGCCGTTGGTCGCGGCTGGGGTGTTCTACCTGGTGATCACCGTGCCGCTGACGCATCTGGTCAACTACATCGACAAGAAGCTGCGCACCGGCAGGAAGGTCCGCGTCGACGACGAGGGCCCCGAGACGGAACTCCTGAACGCCGGAAAGGTGCCGATGTCATGACGACCGCCGTACGGTCTTCCAGCGTCGAACTCCGCGACATCCACGTCTCCTTCGGCACCCTCGAAGTGCTGAAGGGCGTGAACCTCAAGGTCGAGAAAGGGCGCACGACCTGCATCATCGGGCCGTCGGGCTCCGGCAAGTCGACGCTGCTGCGCTGCGTGAACCGCCTTCAGGAGCCCGACTCGGGCGACCTGCTGCTGGGCGGCGAGAGCGTCATCTCGTCGGATCCGGACGCGTTACGCCAGCGGGTCGGGATGGTGTTCCAGCATTTCAACCTGTTCGGGCACCGCAGCGTGCTGGACAACATCACCCTGCCGCTGCGCAGTGTGCGCAAGCTCGGCAAGGAGGAGGCGGCGGAGATCGCGCACGCCCGCCTCGCCGAGGTCGGCCTCGCCGACAAGGCGCCGTACCGGCCGAGCGCGCTCTCGGGCGGGCAGCAGCAGCGGGTCGCGATCGCGCGGGCGCTCGCGATGGAGCCCGAGGTCATGCTGTTCGACGAGGCGACCAGCGCGCTGGACCCGGAGCTGGTCAAGGGGGTCCTCACCCTGATGGCGGGGCTGGCCGAGCGCGGGCTGACGCTGCTCGTGGTCACCCACGAGATGGGTTTCGCGCGCGGCGTCGCCGACGAGGTCGCGTTCATGGACGACGGGAAGATCGTCGAACAGGGTGCTCCGGAGGCGATCTTCGACACTCCGCGGAGCGAGCGGCTGCAGCGCTTCCTGTCGCAGGTGCTCTGAGCCGGGCGCATGTCGCGAAAGTGGCTTTCGCGACGCCCCTGCCGGACGACTCGCTAACCTGCGGCTATGGCGAGAGTGGCGAAGCTGGTCTATTACCCGGTCAAAGGCTGCGCGGGCACGCCGGTCGAAACGGCCGACGTCACCCCCGCGGGGCTGAGGTTCGACCGTGCCTGGATGGTCGTCTCCCCGGAGGGCGAGTTCCGCAGCCAGCGCAAGCATCCGGTGATGGCCTCGATCCGGGCCGAGGTCCTGGACGACGGCGCCCGCCTGCGCCTCGCCGCTCCCGGTGTCGAAGAGCTGCTGGTCGAGACGGTCGCGGACGCGCCGAGGCACCCCGCCGCGACGTTCACCTGGCAGGGCAAGGGCGTCCACCAGGGCGAGGAGGCCGCAGAGTGGTTCTCCGACGTCCTCGGCCTGCCGTCGGTGTTCGTCGGGCTCGCGCCCGAGCACGAACGCGTCACCAACGGCGAGATCCCCGGCACCGCGGCCTTCGCCGACGCGCACGCGATCCTGCTGACCTCCGAGTCCTCTTTGGACGGTCTGAACGAGCGCATCGCGTCGCGCGGTGCCGAAGCCGTGCCGATGGACCGTTTCCGGCCCAACATCGTCGTCGCGGGCTGGCCGGAGCCACATCGCGAGGACGACGTCCGCTCGCTCACCGCCGGTGGCCTCGAACTGGGGTACGCCAAGGTCTGCATCCGCTGCACGGTGCCGATGGTCGACCAGGAGACCGGTGCGAAGGCCGGCCCCGAACCGATCCGGTCGCTCGCCGACTACCGCCGCGAACCCGAGGGCGGCGTCTCGTTCGGGATCAAGATGGCGGTGACCGGGCCGGGTCAGGTGGCCGTCGGCGACGAAGTGATCGTGCACTCCTGGGCGGGCCCCAGCCTGAGCACCGCCGAGGCCGAACCGCCGTTCACGGCGACCGCGAGCCGTCCCGCGGAATCGGTGTAGAGCACGTTCCGGCCCGGCGGCACCGTGCCGAAGGTGTCGCCGACCAGCGCGTTCACCAGAACGTGTTCGCTGCTGACCGAGACCGTGCCCGCCAGCCCGGCCAGTTCGAGGTCGGCCGGGCTCGCGGCCAGCTGGACGTTGCCGAAGTGGTCGACCGTGAGCACTTCGGCCACCAGCTTGCCGGGGAACACCGCGACGAACGGGTCCGGCAGCCGCACGAGGTCGTCGACGCGCGGCCCGAACTCCTCGGGCGCGACGCCGAGCGCGAGATGTGCCGCCGCGGGGGCGAAGACGTCACGCCCGTGGAACGTCGACGATGTCACCGGAAGGCGGTACTCCGGCGCCGCGAGTTCGTACGCGGCTGTCACTCCGCTGAGTGTTTCGGCGGCGGGAATGAGGAGCCCGTTGTCCGGGCCGACGAGCATTCCGCGCTCGGTGACCACCACGACACCGCGCCGGGCGGTGCCGACACCGGGGTCCACGACGGCGAGATGGACGGACTCCGGCAGATACGGCGCGGTCTGGGCGAGCACCTCGGCGCCGGTCCTGACCTGCTGCGGAGGGATCTCGTGGCTCACGTCGATCACCCGTACGGACGGCGCGATCCGCGCGATCACGCCGTGGCACGCGGCCACGAAACCGTCGCTCAGCCCGTAGTCGGTCGTGAACGAAACGCAGTGGATCGGCATGATCAGCCATCATCCTTGATCGCTAGGGTGCAGCCGTGACGACGCTCGAATACCCGAAGATCGCCGCCGGCAAGGTCCGTGAGCTCTACGCCGTCGATGACGAGCATCTGCTGCTCGTCACGTCCGACCGGATATCCGCCTACGACGTCGTCTTCGACACGCCCATCCCGGACAAGGGTCGGGTGCTCACCGCGATGAGCGTGTTCTGGTTCTCCCTGCTCTCCGATGTCCTCCCCAACCACCTGGTCTCCTACGAAGACGAACGCATCCCCGCCGAGGTCCGCGGCCGCGCGCTGCTGGTGCGGCGGCTGGCGATGCTGCCGTTCGAAGCCGTCGCCCGCGGTTATCTCACCGGTACCGGTCTCGCCGATTATCGCGCGCGCGGCACGGTTTGCGGTGTCGAACTTCCGCCCGGTCTGACCGATTCATCCCGTCTTCCCGAGCCGATCTTCACGCCCGCGACCAAGGCCGACCACGGCTCGCACGACGAGAACATCGCCTTCGCCGACGTCGTCGGTCAACTCGGCCGCGAGCGGGCCGAGGAGGTCCGCGAGGCGACGCTGGCGGTGTACCGCCGCGGCGCGGAGTTCGCCGCCGAACGCGGCATCCTCCTCGCGGACACGAAGCTCGAATTCGGCGTCGACCGGGAGGGGAACCTCGTGCTCGCCGACGAGGTGCTGACCCCGGATTCCTCGCGCTACTGGCCTGCCGGTGGATACGCGCCGGACAGCCCGCAGCCGTCGTTCGACAAGCAGCCGCTGCGGGACTGGCTCACCAGCCCCGCGTCCGGCTGGCACCGCCGGGACAGACCGGGGTCTCCACCCTTGCCCGATGACATCGTCGCCGCCACCCGGGCGAGGTACATCGAGTCCTACGAACGCATCACCGGCCGGTCGTTGCAGGATTGGCCCGCCTGACCTGCGGCGTTCACTCCGTCGTCAGTCCGGCGCAAGCCGCGGCTGGCTCACTGGTGGAGTGGATGCACGTTTGCTGGTTTCCCTGTCCGGCGTGACCACCCGGACGTTGCACCGCTGTGCCGATCTCGCGGCCGAACTCGACCGGCGCAGGGTCCCGTTGTCCGTGCTCTACGCCGCTCGCACCGGCGAGGGCCCCGTGACCGAGTGGGTCCGGACTCGCCGCGCCGGCGGCGACTCCGTCCTCCTGCACGGGTACGACCACCAGATCCCGCCGACGCACCGCGCCGTCTACCTGGGCAAACGCGCCGAGTTCGCGGCGCTGCCCGCGCACGAGGCGCGGCTGCGCCTGATCGCGGCCAAGGCGGCGCTGGACGCCAACGGCATGGCCGTCGACGGTTTCGCGCCGCCGCGCTGGATCGCGTCGGAGGGCACCCTGCAGGCCCTGCGCGAGCACGGGTTCCGGCTGTGCGCGGATCTGGTCTCGGTGCGGGACCTGGTGTCCGGCGACGTTCAGCGCGCCAGGGTGCAGGAGTTCGGCGGACCGTCGCACCGCACGGAGACCGTCCGGTGTTTCGCGCTGGTGCTGGCCGCCGCCAGGGCCGCGCGCCGCGGCGGGCTGGTGCGGCTCGGCATCGACGCCGCGGACCTCGCCCGCCCGGGACTGCGGCAGGCGTTCCTCGACGCCGTCGACGTCTCGCTGGAGAACCGCGCCTTCGGAACCACCTACGGCTCGCTCTCGCGAACGCGGGTTAAATTGTCGGGATGACCGACGAGGCCGGCGCACCGGCGACGCTGATGCGGCTCTGGCGCCGGTCGGAACGCCCGACGCGCGGCAGGCCGTCCGTGCTCGACATCGACGGTGTCGTGGCGGCCGCGGTGGACCTCGCCGATCGCGAAGGCGTCGCGAACGTGACGCTGGCGAACGTGGCGAAGGACCTGGGCGTCACGAAGATGTCGTTGTACCGCCATATCGGTTCGAAGGCGGAGCTGCTGGAGCTGATGGCCGACTTCGCCGTCGGCGATCCGCCGCTGGTGGAGCCCACCGGTGATTGGCGGGCCGAGCTGACCACGTTGGCCGAGGCCAACCGCGACGTGCTGATGAGCCATCCGTGGCTGGTCGAGCTGCCGCTGTCCGGCCCGCCCGCCGGTCCGCACGCGGTCGCCTGGATGGACGCGATCCTGCGCACGCTGCGCGACACCGGTCTCGACTGGGGGACCAAGGGCGGGATCCTCGTGTTGATCGGCGGCTATGTCCGCCTCGCGTGCGCGCAAGCCCTCCAGCTCGCCGAGGGCCGGAAGGACAGTGGGCTGAGCCAGGCACAGGCGGAGCAGGCCTACGGTAAGGGGCTCGCCGAGCTGATCGACCCGGAGCGGTTCCCCGACGCCGTGGGCTTCCTGACCTCGGGCCTCGGCGGTACCGAACAGAATTCCGATTTCGACTTCGGCCTCGACGTCGTCCTCGACGGCATCGCCGCTCTCGTCGACGCGAGCTGACAAACACCTCCTCCGTCATTAGTATCCGTCGGACACCAATTAGTGTACGTTGGATACTAAAGGGGGATCATGACATCGACACCGACGGGCGAGCGCGTGCTCGCACCGGATCTGGCCAGGGGATTCGCGCTCCTGCTGGTCGCGCTGGCGCATACCGCGAGCATCTTCCTCGGCAACACGCCTGGCGTCGATCAGACGCCGGAAGGCCTGGAACGGCCGTACTTCGTGGTGCTGTTCGTGCTCGTCCACGCGTGCGCGCTGCCGCTGTTCGGCATGATGCTCGGCTACGGGATGGTGCAGTTCGCCGATCGCCAGGAGGCGCTGGGGCAGCCATGGCCGCGCACGCGGGGCATCCTGCTCCGTCGTCACGCGTGGCTGCTCGTCTTCGGCGCCGTCGACGGGGTGCTGTTCTTCTCCGGCGACGTGCTCGGCGCGTACGGCGTGATCGGCATGGTGTTCGCCCTGCTGCTTTTGCGACGCGGCAAGGGTTTCTATCGGCTTCCGGTGCTGTACCTGGGTTTCGGCGTCTGCTACCTCGCCGTGCTGATGTACCTGGTGCTCACCGGGAACTCCGGGAGCGCGCCCGTCCCGTCCGCCGTGGACGTGTCGTCACTGGCGCCGACGTATGGCGACGCCGTGCGCGAACGGCTCGTCGAATGGCCGATGACCACGGCGGTCCTGCTGTCGTCGATCCTCTTCGTCTGGGTGGGCGCCTGGGCCGCGAAGAAACGTGTCCTGGAGGAGCCGAACCGGAAACTGCTCCTCTTCGGCCTGTTCGGCGGTTTCGGGGTCGCGATCGCGGGCGCGCTGCCGATGGGACTTTTCGCCGGTGACTACGTCGGCTTCGACGAGGAGACCGCCGGGCTCGCCAAGCTGATGTACGAGGGAGCCGGGCTGTTCGGCGCGATCGGCTACATCAGCCTGTTCGGGCTCGTCGGCATGGCGGTCGGCGAGAAGCGCCGCGGCGTCATGGTCACCGCGATCTCGGCCCTCGGTCAGCGCACGCTGAGCGCTTACCTGTTCCAGTCGGTGGCGTGGCTGATCCTGGCGCCCCCGTTCATGCTGGGGCTGGGCGGCAGCACGTTCGTCGCGGCCGCCTGCGGGCTCGGCGTGTGGCTGCTGACGGTCGTCGTCGCGTACGTGATGCACCGCCGGGCGTATCGGGGACCGGCGGAGATCTTGGTGCGGAAACTGGCTTACCGCTAAAGCTTCACCGGCTCCCCGACGTCGAGCACCTTCACCTCGGTGCCTTCCGGGGCGAGGTTCGCGAACAGGCCGTAGTGCATCTGCGGCCGCGCGAGAACGGCCTCATGGATCGGGACGGCGAGGCGCGGCGACACCGCACGCAGGTAGTCGACCGCCTCGCCGGCCTTGAGCCACGGGGCGCCGGTGGGCAGGCCCAGGACGTCGATCTTCTGTTCCGGCACGAAGAACGAGTCACCCGGGTGGTAGAAGGCGCCGTGGTCGACGATGTAGCCGACGTTCGGGATCACCGGGATCTCCTCGTGGATCACCGCGTGCTCGCCGCCGACGACGTTGATGGCACTGGAACCGATTTCGAAGGCGTCACCGGGGTTCGCGATCTGGAACTCGGCACCGATCTTCCGCACGGCTTCGGCGGAACCCGGGTCGACGATCAGCCGCGCGCCAGGGTTCGCCTCCAGCAGCGCGGGCAGCCTGTCCGCGTCGAGGTGGTCGAAATGCTGGTGGGTGATCAGGATCGCGTCCAGTTCGCGCTCGCCTTCGAAACCCGCCGAGAAGGTGCCGGGGTCGATCAGGATCCGCGCGCCCTCGGTCTCGAGAAGTGTGCAAGCGTGTCCAAAATGGACAATACGCATCGGTGTTCTCCTTCGCGGTAGGTCGATTCCAGCCTATGCCCGGAGCAGGGCGTCGCCAAGTTCGGTACGCCGGTAACGGACTTCGCGGCCGCGTCGCAGGCTGTCGAGCAGGCCGGCCGCGTGCATTGCGGTCAGGTGCTGCGAGACCGTCGGCGCCGAGAAGCCCAGCCGTCGTGCCAGCTCGGTGGTGCTCGCCGGTTCGTTGAGCGTCGTGAGCAAGGCGGCCTTCGTCCGGCCGAGCACTCCCGCGAGCGCGCCGGGCGGCCGTTCGGGATCCGACCAGAGTTCGGCCACGCCACGGGCCGGGTACAGCAGCGAAGGCTGCCACGGCTCCATCGTGATCACGCCGACCGAGGGCCATGCGAAGACGCCGGGGATCAGCAGTAGGCCGCGGCGGTCGAGGCGGACGCGGCCGCGTTCCTTCATCTCGATCATCAGGACGTCGTCGACCAGCCTTACGCGCGGGTGGATGTCCTCCAGTACCAGCGCGATACCGCCCGCGGCCAGCCGTCGTGAACGTTCCTCGATGTCGGCGACGAGGAACCGGCGCATCCGTGGCCAGTGTGGTTCGACCAGTTCGGTCCAGGCGATCTCCATCTGGGCCGCCAGCAGATCCCTTGCCTTGGTGGGATCTTCGGGGAGCCCGCTCAGGTCGGCGTCTACTTTGGACAGTTCGTGGGCGACCTGGTCCGGTGCCGTGCGGCGGATTTCGGCGAGCTGGGCGGACGCGGTGGTCTCCGGGCCGCTCGGCGGCGGGCTGAGGAAGTCGGTGATGTAGTGCCGCGCGCTCATCACCTTGGCGAAGGCGTCGATGGGCAGGTCCGGCAGTTTCGCGGCCGCCTCGCGCAGCCACGGCAGATGACTCGGATGCCCGCGCCGTCCGAGCAGGGTCTGCATCGCGCCCATGGTCTCGTCGAGCGGGGAGATGCCGAAGCGGACGCGGTTGGCGCTCTCGGCGGTCAGGACCAGCTCGATCATCTGATTAGGCTATGTCCTAATCAATGGTCCGCGCCAGACTTGGTTCGGCAGTGTTCATGGCATGACGTTGCTGCGTAATCCCGGGTATTGGCGCTGGTCGGCGGGGGTGCAGCTGAACCGGCTGCCCGCGACGATGGCGCCACTGGCCTTCACCGTGCTGACCACCGCGACGACCGGTTCGTACCGGCTCGGCGGGGTCATGATGGCCGTTTTCGTCGCCGCCGAGATGGTCGGCGCCGTGCCGACCGGACGGCTGCTCGACCGCGTCGGCCCCGCCCGCGGTCTCGTCGTCCTGCTTCCCCTGGTCGCCGCCGGGTTGTTCCTGCTGGCCGCGGTCGCTTCCGCCGGAGCCCCGGACTGGGCGCTGCTCGCGCTGGCGATCCCGCCGGGACTGGTCGCGGGCGGGCTGAACGGCGGTTTCCGGACGTTGCTCGCCGGCACGGTGACCGAAGAGGAACTGCCGAGGGCCGTTTCGGTGGACGCGATGATCCTCGAAGGCGTCATCGTCGGCGGACCGCTGCTGGTGGCGCTCCTGGCGACGTCCGGACCTGCTATTCCGGTCCTCGCGATGGCCGTCGTCGCCCTGCTCGCGGCGCTGCTCGTGCCGCGGCGGACCGTCCAGCGAGATCCACAAAGGACGGTCGAACGGCAGCCGATCCCGGTCGCCGCCTGTGTGCCCTGGCTGGCGGGGTTGTTCACCGTCGGGCTCCTGCTGTCGACCATCGAAGTCGGGCTGCTGCCGCTCGTCCAGCGTCTCGGCGCCCCCGATTCGGCGACGGCGGTCGTCATCGTGGTGCTGTGCGCCGCCAGCGTCGGCGGGAGCGCGCTGTACGCGGCGCGGGGGAAGGTCGGCGATCCGCGGCTGTTCCTGGCCGGTTTCGTGCTCGGCGGGATCATCGTTTCGACGGGCTTCGGGTGGGCCGGGTTGCTCGGCGGGGTCGCGCTGATCGGGCTCTGCACCGGTCCGCTGATGGCCGTCTCGTCGGTGAACCTGCAGAAGCTGCTGCCGGAACGCCGCCGGTCGGAGGGGTTCTCACTGGCCTTCACCGTGCAGGCGTCCGGCTTCGGGCTGGGCTCGCTGGCGATCGGTGTCCTGCCGGTCTGGCTGTGCCCCCTTCTCGGCGTCCTTGCGGCGCTCGTCTCCTGTGCGATGCTGGTGGCACGCCCCAGGCGAGCTATTGGCACGCCGTCAGTAACGTCGTAGCCTGGGCTTTGAGCCGAGACACGGGAGAAGTCGATGACCGCAGTCCAGCCGAAGCCGACCGCGCACAGCGTGGGGGAGACCTTCGATTCCCTCAGCCCGGCGACCGACGAGGTCGTCGGCACCTACCCGGTACACACCAAGGAGGACGTCCGCGCCGCCATCGCCCGCGCGAAGGACGCCGCCGCATGGTGGGCCGGGCTCGGCTACGACGGGCGCGCCGAACGCCTGCGCCGCTGGAAGGGCGTCATCACCCGCAGGCTGCCGCAGCTGTGCCAGGTCGTGCGCGACGAGACCGGGAAGCCGATCGCCGACGCGCAGCTGGAGAGCGTCCTCGCCATCGAGCACATCGCGTGGGCCGGTAAGCACGCGCGCAAGATCCTCGGCAAGCAGCGCCGCGCGGCCGGGCTGATGATGTCGAACCAGGCGGCGACGGTGGAGTACCAGCCGCTCGGCGTCGTCGGCGTGATCGGCCCGTGGAACTACCCCGTGTTCACCCCGCTCGGCTCCATCGCCTACGCGCTCGCCGCCGGCAACACCGTCGTCTTCAAGCCGAGCGAGTACACGCCCGGCGTCGGGAAATGGCTGGTCGACGCGTTCAACGAGGTCGTCCCGGAGTGGCCGGTGCTGCAGCTGATCACCGGCTTCGGCGAGACCGGCGCCTCGCTCGTCACGGGCGGCGTCGACAAGATCGCCTTCACCGGTTCGACCGGGACGGGCAAGAAGATCATGGCCGCGGCCGCCGAGACGCTGACCCCGGTCATCATCGAGGCCGGCGGCAAGGACGCGGTCCTGGTCGACGCGGACGCCGACCTCGAGGCCGCCGCGGACGCGACCGTCTGGGGCGCGTTCTCCAACTCGGGCCAGACCTGCATCGGCGTCGAGCGCGTGTACGTCCACGAGCGCGTGCACGACGAGTTCGTCGCGAAGGTCGTCGAGAAGTCGAAGGACGTGCGGGCCGGTTCGGACGCGGCCGCGCAGTACGGCCCGGTGACGATGCCTTCGCAGCTTTCGGTGATCAAGCGCCACATCGCGGACGCCATCGAGCGCGGCGGCAAGGCGCTGGTCGGCGGCGTCGACGCGGTCGGAGACCGCTACGTGCAGCCGACGGTGCTCGTCGACGTGCCCGAAGACTCCGCAGCGGTCCAGGAGGAGACGTTCGGCCCGACCGTCACCATCGCCAAGGTCCGCGACATGGACGAAGCCGTCGAGAAGGCCAACGACACGAAGTACGGCCTCGGCTCGACGGTGTTCTCGAAGTCGCGCGGCCTCGAACTGGCCGGACGGCTGCGCACCGGCATGACGTCGATCAACGCGCCGCTTTCCTTCGCCGGTATCGCTTCGCTGCCCTTCGGTGGCGTCGGCGATTCGGGCTTCGGCCGGATCCACGGCCCGGAAGGCCTGCGCGAGTTCGCCCGCCCGAAGGCCGTGGCGCGGCAGCGGTTCACCGCGCCGATCGTGCTGACCTCGTTCTCCCGTAAGGAAAAGACCGACGCTCTGGTGGCGAAGCTGATCACCGTTCTGCACGGCAAACGCTGATCCGCCGCCTGTCAACCCCCGCGTGCTAGGAACGGTCCTTTCCTTGCGAAATTTGCAAGGAAAGGACCGTTCCTAGCGTTTACGGAGGCGTGAAAGGACCGGTCAAGCACCCCGGATGAGGTCCGCGGCCTTCTCCGCCACCATGATCGTCGGCGCGTTCGTATTCCCCCGCGGCACCACGGGCATCACCGAAGCGTCCACGACGCGCAGCCCCTCCACCCCGCGCACCTTCAGCGACGGATCGACGACGGCGTTCTCGCCCGTCCCCATCGAGCAGGTCCCCACCGGGTGGTACAGCGTCTGCGTCTTCTCGCGCACGTAGTCGGCCAGTTCCTCGTCGGTCAGGTCGTGCCGCTCCGGCAGGAACGGCTTGTCCAGATACCGCGCCAGCGGGCCGGACTTCCCGATCTCCACCAGGGCGCGCATCCCGGCGAGCATTTTCTCCATGTCGACGGACTCCGCGTAGTACGCCGGATCGATTTCGGGCTTCCACAAGGGATTCCCCGATTTCAACCGCAGGCGCCCCCGGCTCGCGACGTCCACGAGGGTCGCCGCCGACGTGAAGCCCGGCACCGTCGGCTCGCGCATCCCGTTGTCGTAGAACAACGTCGGCGCGACGTGGATCTGCATGTCCGGCGGCGAGACACCGTCCGCGGCGGGGAAGAACGCGCCCGCCTCGCCGATGTTCGAAGCCAGCGGGCCGCGTTTGGTGAGCTGGTAGCGCACCAGGCCGCCGGGTGTCGCCGCGTCCACCAGGTCGGTGGTGCCGCGCGTCGACCAGATGATCCCGCAGGCCGGGTGGTCATGGAGGTTGTCGCCGACGCCGGGAAGCGCGGCCACGACGTCGATCCCGTGCTCCCGCAGGTGTTCCGCCGGGCCGACGCCGGAAAGCATCAGCAGCTGCGGCGAGTTCACCGCGCCACCGCTCAGCAGGACCTCGGTCGAAGCGCGCACCGTCGTCTCGGCGCCCTGGTCCAAATAGGACACTCCGACGGCGCGGGTGCCTTCGAACACGACGCGGGTGGCTTGCGCGTTGGTCCGCACGGTGAGGTTCGGGCGCGACAACGCCGGCCGCAGGTAGGCGTCGGCCGTCGACCAGCGGCGGCCCTTCTTGCAGGTCACCTGGTAGACGCCCGCGCCTTCCTGTGACTCGCCGTTGAAGTCGTCGGTGCGCTTGAGGCCCCAGGCGACCGCGGAATCGACCCAGGCGAGGGACAGCTCGTGGGTGAAACGGCGGTCCTCGACGTTCAACGGACCGTCGGTGCCGTGCAGTGGCCCGCCGAGCCGCTGGTTCCCCTCCGCCCGTTTGAAGTACGGCAGGACGTCGTCGAAACCCCAGCCCTCGGCGCCGTGCCCGTCACGCCAGCCGTCGTAGTCCGCGCGGTTGCCGCGGATGTAGATCATCGCGTTGATCGACGAGCAGCCGCCGAGCGTCTTCCCGCGCGGCCAGTACAGCGTCTGGCCGGTGTGCTTCTGCTCGACCGTCTCGTAGTTCCAGTCCCACTTGGTCTTGAACAGACCGGGGAACGCGGCGGGGATGTGGATCTCGTCGGCGTCGTCCTCGCCGCCCGCTTCGAGCAGGAGCACCCGCGCCGACGGATCCTCGCTCAGCCTGTTCGCCAGTACGCATCCCGCGCTGCCCGCGCCGACGATCACGTAGTCGAAGGAGTCCTGATCGGCCACGGTGCCTCCTGCTGCTCGCCCGGTGTTGACGCCCCGCCAATGGGCTCATCTTGGCCCAGCGCCGCGCTCCGAGCATCCCCCAGACGAAGGATCGGTGCGAGCTCAGTCGGAGTCGGGTGAAAAAGAGGTCACGCAGGGGCCGCCTTCGGCGTCGTCCTCGGTCTCGATCCGGCCGGGGTTCCGGACGCCGTCGACCTCGCCCGCGAGGTGCAGGATCGTCTGCTTCGCGGTGGTCAGCACGTCGGCCTTGTCGACGGTGTACCTCGCCTCGCCGTGGATGACCTGCTGCACGCCGTCGCGCGTCGTGTCCGGCACCTTCTCGCAGAGCACGGACAACGCCGCCGGGATGTCGCGCGCGTTGATCGCGTCGACGAACTTGTTCCCCGCCTCTTCCCCGGTCTTGACGTCCGGGCGGGGCGACGGCTTCGTCTCGACGCTCGGCAGCGGCTCGGGTTCACCGCCGACCTTGGCGTCGCGCACGCACCAGCCGCCCTCGCCGGGGATCATCGCGATCCCGACGGTCTGGCCCCCGGCGGTGAACGCGGCCGAGTACTCCTGCGCCGCACGCTGACGCGCGGGCGTGCTCAGCTGTGCGCCCTCGGAGACGGCCATCATCTGCTCGAAGGTGTAGGACCGCTTCGAGCGGATCGGGCACCAGAGCTGGCTGACGCGACCCTCGCCGACGCCGTTCACGAACGACTGGCCCAGCTGCCCCGGCGTCGCGCGCGAGGTGGTGTCGGCCTTGGTCTTGAAGAACCCCGGCGTCACGAAGCCGGTGAACGCGACACCGCCCGCGATCAGGACGAAGACCAGCGCCAGCGTGATCCAGAGCCCGGTCTTCGACTTCTTCGGCGGCGGCATGTACCCGTACTGCGGTTGCCCGTAGGTCATGCGGCAACCGTAGTGAAGTAGGCTCGGGCGGTACCCACGACCTGCGTGAATAAGGAGCAGCCTGCCGTGGCCCGAGTCGTCGTCGACGTCATGCCCAAGCCCGAAATCCTCGACCCGCAGGGCCAAGCCGCGCTCGGCGCGGCCGGTCGTCTCGGCTTCACCGGGATCACCGAGATCCGTCAGGGCAAGCACTTCGAGATCGAGGTCGACGACTCCGTCGACGACGCGACGCTCGAAAAGATCGCCGAAGGTTTCCTCGCGAACCCCGTCATCGAGCAGTGGACCATCAAGCGGGTGGACGCGTGAGCGCCCGCATCGGGGTCATCACCTTCCCCGGCACGCTCGACGACGGTGACGCGGCCCGCGCGGTCCGCTACGCCGACGCCGAGGCCGTGCCGCTGTGGCACGCGGACGAGGACCTCAAGGGTGTCGACGCCGTCGTCGTCCCCGGCGGCTTCTCCTACGGCGACTACCTGCGCGCCGGCGTCATCGCCCGGTTCGCGCCGGTGATGTCGTCGGTGATCGAGGCCGCCCACAAGGGCATGCCGGTGCTGGGCATCTGCAACGGCTTCCAGATCCTGTGCGAGGCTGGGCTGCTGCCGGGCGCGATGATCCGCAACGCGGGTCTGCACTTCATCTGCCGTGACCAGTGGCTGCGCGTCGAGAACAACGACACCGCGTGGACCACCCGGTACGACAAGGGTGCCGAGATCCTCATCCCGATGAAGAACATCGACGGCTGCTTCGTCGCCGAGCAGGCCACCCTCGACGAGCTGGAGGGTGAGGGCCGCGTGGTGTTCCGCTACGTCGGCGGCAACCCGAACGGCTCACGCAACGACATCGCCGGGATCCGCAGCGAGAACGGCCGCGTCGTCGGGCTCATGCCGCACCCCGAGCACGCCATCGACGCCCTCACCGGGCCTTCCGACGACGGGCTCGGCATGTTCTACAGCGCGGTAGACGCGCTGTCTTTGATCGCGCGCTGACGTAAACGCGCCGAAGGGGCGCCGCTCCGTACGCGACTCACGTTGAGTGCGGAGGGCGCCCCTTCATCGCGTTCACGTGGGCCTTCGGCCCGAAAGAGGGCGCGCGACGTGAAGTCTCCGTCGGGCGCGGGGCGCCCTTGGGGAGACGCGTCTCCGCCTGACCGCGTGCTAGGAAAGGACCGTTCCTTGCGAAATTTGCAAGGAACGGTCCTTTCCTGGCGTTTCAGGAGGCCGCGGCCACCAGCGCCGAGTAGGGCCCACCCGCCGCCAGCAGCTCAGCGTGCGAACCCAGCTCGGTCACCCGGCCGCCTTCGATGACGGCGACCCGGTCCGCCGCGGCCGCCGTGTGCAGCCGGTGCGCGATCGCGATCACCGTGCGCCCTTCGAGCACCGCGCTCAGCGACCGCTCCAGCTCCCGCGCCGAACCCGTGTCCAGCAGCGACGTCGCCTCGTCCAGCACCAGCGTGTGCGGGTCGGCCAGCACGACCCGCGCCAGCGCCAGCTGCTGCGCCATCGCCGCCGGGACGGCGACCGCCCCGGCCCCGACCTTCGTGTCCAGCCCGTCGGGCAGGCTCGCCACCCACTCCGACGCCCCGACCGAGGCCAGCGCGGCCAGCAGCCGTTCGTCGGACCAGCCCCCGGCCGGGAGCGTGAGGTTGTCCCGCAGCGTCCCCGCGAACACGTGCTGCTCCTGGGTCAGCAGCAGGACTTCGCCGCGCAGGACGTCGTCCGGCAGCGTCGACACCTCGGCGCCACCGATCCGCACCGAGCCCGACGTCGGCGCCGACATCCCGGCCAGTAGCCGTCCCAGCGTCGACTTGCCGGCACCGGACGGCCCGACGATCGCCAGCCGCTCCCCGGCGGGTACCCGCAGGTCGATCCCGTGGAGCACTTCGCGGTCCACGTTGTAGCCGAAGCGCACGTCGCGGACCTCGATGTCCTGGCCGCGCGGCGCCTCCGAAACCGCACCAGAAGGCGCAGCGGGCCGCACACCCAGCAGCCGCCGCAGCGAGACACCCGCCACCTGAATGTCCGCGAGCCAGAACAGCGCCTCGTTCAGCGGACCCGTCATGACCTGCGAGTACAGCAGCATCGCGGTGATCGTGCCGAGCCCTTCCCAGCCGTTCGAGTAGGCGAGCAGGCCCAGCCCGAGCATCACCGGCACCGGCAGCACGTAACTGATCTCCAGCGACGGGATCCACCGCATCTGCAGCGCCCGGACCTCGCGCTCACCCAGCATCGACGCGTCGAGGCCGTCGTGCCCGGTCCGGATCCGGCGGCCGGTCAGGTTCAGCGCCTCGGCCGTCCGCGCACCCTCCGCGGTCTCGTGCGTGGTGGACTGCAGCTCGGACCACTTGTCCAGCATCCCCCGCATCACGTCCGGGATCCGCCGCTGGTACCAGATGTTCACCGGTACCAGCAGCGGCAGCGCGACCAGCAGGCCCAGCGCCAGGAACGGGGAGGTGATCACCATCGCCACCACGGTGAACACCACCGTGACCGCGGCGATCAGGATCTCCGGCGCGCCGAAGCGCACCGCGTGGTCGATGCGGCTGACGTCGGTGGTCGCCCGGCTGAGCAGGTCACCGGTGCCCGCGGCCTCGACCGTCCCGAGCGGCAGGTTCAGCGCGTTCCCGACGAACTCCTCGCGGTTCTTCGCCAGGATCCGCTCACCGAACACTCGCGCGCGAAGCCGCGCCAAACCCTTGAACCACGCCTGCGCGCCCAGCACGACCACGAACGCGATCGCCAGCCAGGTGATCGTGGCGGTCGTCGTGCCTTCGACGACCTCGTCCACCAGCGCGCCCAGCAGTCGTGGCCCGGCCAGCCCGATCGCGGTCGCGACGCAGAACAGGCCGAGCATCACGGAGAACTCGCGCTTGTTGGCCCGCGCGGTCTCCTTGATCCATCGTCGAACGTCTTTCTTGTCTGCCAGCGGCAGCTTTTTCATGCTGTCATTTCCTTACCCCCGAGATGGCGGTCGAAGACAGTGAGCACGCTGCAACTCCGTCTTCAGGCGACCACTTTCGTACTCACGACCACATCGGCCACATGTGTCCACAAAGGACTTTGACTGAACACGACGGTGGTCTTGCCGCGCCGCAGCTTGGCGACGCGTTCGGTTATGCGGGCTTCGGTATGCGCGTCGACGGCCGAGGTCGGCTCGTCGAGCAGCAGGACGTCGGCGTCGGTCGCCAGCGCGCGGGCCAGGTTCAGCCGCTGCCGCTGACCGCCGGAAACCTCACGTCCGCGTTCACCGATCACCTCGTCGACGCCATGGGGCAGCGCGTCCACGATGTCCTCGGCGTCCGCCGCGTACAGCGCTTCGGTGATTTCGACGTCGCCAGGCTCGGCGGGGCTGACCTGTTCGCGCAGCACACCGGAGAACCAGATGTCCTGGTTGTGCGCGAACACGACCCGCCGCCGCAGCTCGTCGAGCGCGACCCGGTCCACCGGAACCCCGCCGACGAGGGCAGGTTCACCCGGATCGGTGAACCGCGCCATCCGCGACGCGACCGCTTCGGCGTCGGCCCCGACGTCGACGACGGTCAGCTTCCCGGCCTCGACCTTGATCCCGGACGTCTCGTCGTACAGGTCCAGCGGGCCTTCCGGCAGCGGCACCGGGTGCTCCGGCTCGGCGAGCGTGCGTTCGGTGGACAGCAGTTTGCACACCTTCCGCGCCGAAACCAGCGCGGCGCTCAGCACACCGGCGAACTCGGTCGCCGTCGTCACCGGGATCACCAGGAACACCGAGATGCCGTAGAACGTGATCAGCTCGCCGACGCGGATGGTGCCGTTCATCGTCGCCTGCGCGCCCAGCCAGGTGATGGCCACCGTGACCAGGCCCGGCAGCGCGATCTCCGCGGCCGCGAGCCACGCTTCGCTGCGTCCGACCTGGACACCGGCCGCGCGGACTTTCTGGCTTGAGCGGCGGAAGCGGTCGAGGAACTGCTTCTCGCCGCCGACCCCGCGAAGGATCCGCAGGCCGGAGACGATGTCCGCGGCCAGTGCGTTGACCTCGGTCTTCTCCTCGCGCTGCTTCGTCTGGCGCTTCTCCAGCGGCTTCAGCAGCGGCCCGATGCCCACCACCGCCAGCGGGACACCGATCAGCGCGACCACGCCGAGCAGCGGGGACGTCGTCAGCAGCGCCGTCGCGCACACGAGGAACGCGATCAGCGAACCGAAGGCCCGCCCGAGCACCTCGAAGGAGTCACCGATCGGGTTGATGTCGCTGGTGGTGATCGCGACCACGTCGCCCGTGGTGGTCGTGTCCCGCAGGTTCGCGCCCAGCTTCGTGGCGTGTTCGGTGGCGAGCCGCTGCGTCACCCCGGCGCCGTGGATCCAGCAGCCGTAGGACGCGAAGTGCTGCACCGTGCCCGCGAGCGTCTGCGCGATCCCGAGCCCGGCGGCCGCGAGGCCCCACAGCCAGACGGAATCGCCGTCGCCGCGGCCGATCGCGTCGATGCCCCGGCCGATCGCGACCGGCAGCAGGGCGATCGGCAGCGACCACAGCGCGCCGCTGATCGCCGAGACGGCGAGCAGCCCCGGGCGCGCGAGCATCATCCTGACCAGGTACCGCCAGGCGGTCGGCTTGGCGGGCAGTCGTAGTCGCGGAAGGGGATATGTGGCGGAAAGCACGATTATCGACGGTAAGCGGATCACCACCGCGGGCGCGACCGATTTATCCGTGGGCGACCGACGGGTGAACAACCCCCTCCCTTATTCTGGCGGCCGTGGCGAACCCTGATGCGGACACCGTGACCAGCACCGTTGACACCACTCAACACGCCGAGGCGACCCCCGAGCAGACCCAGCCGTACGTCGAGCTCGGCCTCGCCGACGACGAGTACGCCCGGATCCGGGAGATCCTCGGCCGCCGTCCGACCGACGCCGAACTGGCGATGTACTCGGTGATGTGGAGCGAGCACTGCTCGTACAAGTCCTCGAAGAAGCACCTGCGCTACTTCGGCGAGACCGCCACTCCCGAGATGAAGGAAAAGATGCTCGCCGGTATCGGCGAGAACGCGGGCGTCGTCGACATCGGCGAGGGCTGGGCGGTCACCTTCAAGGTCGAGAGCCACAACCACCCGTCCTACGTCGAGCCGTACCAGGGCGCCGCGACCGGCGTCGGCGGCATCGTGCGCGACATCATGGCGATGGGCGCGCGCCCGCTCGCGGTGGCGGACGCGCTGCGCTTCGGCCCGGCTGACGCCCCCGACACCCGCCGCGTGCTGCCCGGCGTGGTCGCCGGCGTCGGCGGCTACGGCAACTGCCTCGGCCTGCCGAATATCGGCGGCGAGCTGGTGTTCGATCAGAGCTACTCCGGGAACCCGCTGGTCAACGCCCTGTGCGTCGGCGCGATGCGCGTCGAAGACCTGCACCTGGCCTTCGCCTCGGGCAAGGGCAACAAGATCATCCTGTTCGGCGCGCGCACCGGCCTCGACGGCATCGGCGGCGTGTCCGTCCTCGCCAGCGACACGTTCTCGGGCGACGAAAGCTCGGGCGGCCGCAAGAAGCTGCCCAGCGTCCAGGTCGGCGACCCCTTCACCGAGAAGGTGCTCATCGAGTGCTGTCTCGAACTGTTCGCGCAGAAGCTCGTCGTCGGCATCCAGGACCTCGGCGGCGCCGGGCTTTCCTGCGCGACGTCGGAACTCGCGGCGGCCGGTGACGGCGGTATGCATATCTACCTCGACCGGGTTCCGTTGCGTGCCACCGGAATGACCCCGGCGGAGGTGCTGTCCAGCGAGTCGCAGGAGCGTATGTGCGCGGTCGTCTCGCCGGAGAACGTCGAGGCGTTCATGAAGGTGTGCGAGAAGTGGGACGTCATCGCCACCGACATCGGTGAGGTCACCGACGGCGAGCACCTCGTCATCACCTGGAACGACGAGGTCGTCGTCGACGTCCCGGCGCACACCGTGGCGCACCAGGGGCCGGTGTACGACCGCCCGATCCAGCGTCCGTCCACACAGGACGCTCTGCAGGCCGACACCTCGGCGAAGCTGCCGCGTCCGTCCACTTCGGACGAACTGCGGGCCGACATCCTCAAGCTCATCTCGTCGCCGAACCAGGCGTCGAAGGAATGGGTGACCTCGCAGTACGACCGCTACGTGCGCGGCAACACCGTGTCCGCGCAGCCGTCGGACTCCGGCGTGATCCGGATCGACGAGTCGACCGGCCGCGGTGTCGCCGTTTCGACGGACTGCAACAGCAAGTTCGTCTACCTCGACCCGTACGAGGGCGCGAAGCTCGCGCTGGCAGAGGCGTACCGCAACGTCGCCACCAGTGGCGCGAAGCCGGTCGCGGTCTCGGACTGCCTGAACTTCGGCGCGCCGACCGACCCGGGCGTGATGTGGCAGTTCGAGCAGGCCGTGCACGGTCTGGCCGACGGCTGTGTCGAACTCGGTATCCCGGTCACCGGCGGCAACGTCAGCTTCTTCAACCAGACCGGTGACGTGGCCATCCTGCCGACGCCGGTGGTCGGCGTGCTCGGCGTGATCGACGACGTCACCCGCCGCATCCCCACCGGGATCGGCGCCGAGGCCGGGGAAACCCTGCTGCTGCTCGGCGAAACCCACGACGAGCTGGACGGCTCCGCCTGGGCGCGCGAACTGCACGGTCACCTCGGCGGCCGTCCGCCTCGTGTGGACCTGGCACGTGAGAAGCTGCTCGCCGACATCCTCATCGCCGGCTCCCGCGACGGCATGATCTCCGCCGCGCACGACATCTCCGACGGCGGCCTGATCCAGACGCTCGTCGAGACCGTCCTCATCGGACAGTGCGGCGCCCGCGTCTTCCTCGACGCGGAGCAGGATCCGTTCGTGCAGCTGTTCTCCGAGTCCGCGGGCCGGGTGCTGGTCGCCGTGCCGCGTACCGAGGAACTGCGGTTCACCGAGATGCTCACCGCGCGCGGCCTGCCGTGGCGCAAGACCGGTGTGGTGGACCCGGAGTCGGGCTCGCTCGAACTCCAGGGCATCACGGAGTTCATGCTGGACGAGCTTCGGGAGCCGTGGGAGCGCGCGCTCCCGGCCCTCTTCGACTGAAGCTGAAGGACGCTTTCCCCGCATCACATGCGGGGAAAGCGTCCTTCAGTCCTCTTTGGGCAGTACCGAACCCGACGGGAACTTCGCGCCCTCAAGCGACGGAGGCTCCGCGAAGGTCGCCACGCTGAAGTCGACGGGTTTCCCCACGACGAGATGGTTCAGCGACACCTTGCGTTCGAAGCTCGCCCTCGTGAGGTCGAGCGTCCCGTGGATGGTCACGTCCTTGAGCGAGAACTTCCCGGAAATCTGGGCGTCGGTGAGATCCACGTAGCTCGCCACCTCGCAACGATCCGCCCCGAACCAGCCGACGCGCCTGCCGAGCAGTTCGAGCTTGTCGAGCCGGGCGTCACTGAGGTTGAGCCCCAGCGTCGGCCCAGTGGTGCCGGTATGGGGAAGGATGTCGCGGATCAGCCGCTCGGCGGCGCGCCGGACCAGCCGTTCGCGTTCGGCCCCGGCCCGGTTCTCGTTGTCCCACTCGGTGTCGCTCGGGAACTTCGGGTGGTCGAACGGCCGCCGCAGGTAGGCGCACAACACGTCGAGCACCGTCTGCCGGTACTCCGGCCGGGTCCTGGCCAGCCCCGCGAGCGAATGCATCGCGCCGACCCGGACCTGATCGGCCTCGTTGCCCAGCAGCTCGATCGACTTGGCGAACCGCTCGTCGGAGATCCGGCTGCGCTCGATCTCGTGCCTGTCCTCTTCGGTCCGCCTGCGCCGGTCGTTGAGCCACAGCCCGTAGAGCGCGGCGATCGCCCCGCCCGCCAGCGCACCGGTCTTGAGCGCGTCGCCGCGGCTGGTCGCGCGATCCGTGAGCAGCCAGGCGGTAACCCCGACGAGTACCACGACCGAGGACAGCAACGTCCACAGGAGCGGCGATTTGAGCAGGCGCCTCATCGGTCCTTCACCGTGAGCCGGGCGCGGCCGTCCGGGAGGGTTTCGACGGACCAGTCCGCCGGGAGTTCGTGATCCCTCGCCGGTTCCACCGACGTGTTGTACAGCGACACCGTGCCGGGCGCCTCACGGAAACTCAGATCCGCGAAACCGTCGAACCGCGCGCGGCGCAGGTCCAGCGTCCCCTTGAACTCTGCGTCGGCGAAGACGGCGTCCTTCGCGAAGACGCTGTCCTTGAAGGACGTCTCGCCCGCGAACACCGTGCCGCGGAACTCGGCGTCCTCGCTGAACTGCACCCCGCTGAACCACGCCCGCTGCTCGAACTTGGCGTTGTCGCACCGGAAGTAGCCGATCCGCTTGTCCTTCTTGGTACCCGCACCGGTCAGGTACACGGGCCCGAGGAACACGCAGCCGGACAGGTTCGTGCTGCTGTACAGCCCGCCGTAGCGGAGCAGAAGCCTGCCGATCTTCCGGTCCGACAGGTCGAAGTACTCCAGCACCGCGCCGGTCAGATCGAGGTCGTACCCGGGCGTGCCCTCGGAGTCCGCGGCCGGGAGCAGTTCCCCGATCAGCCGTTGCGCGGTCTGCCGCACCTGGAGTTCCTGGTCCTCCTCCGCGGTCCCCTCTTCCGGCGCGGTGTTCCCGGCCCGTTTCGCCGTGTCCTTGTACCGCGGATGCTTGAACGGCCGCCGCAGGTACGAACACAGGATGTCCAGCACGGTCTGCCGATAGAGCTCGCGACCGCGAGCCAGCCCCGCCAGCGCGTGCAGCGCCCCCACCCGCACCTGGTCGGCGTCGTGCCCGAGCAGCTCGACGGCCTTCGCGAACCGTTCGTCCGAGATCCGGTCCCGGTCCTGGTCGGCCCGCCGCAGCTCCAGTTCCTGCCGCTGCCTTTCGACCTCCTGCCGCCGTTCCTCCACCCGGCGCCGTCTGTCGTTGAGCCACAACGCGTACAGCGCGACGATGGCGGCGCCGGCGACACCGCCGGTCTTCAGCGCCTCACTGCGGCTGGTCGCCGGATCCGTCAGCAACCAGCCGCCGACCGCGAGCAACAGGACGAACGAGAGGACGAACGTCCACAGCAACGGGGAGCGGAGGAACCGCTTCATCGGGCCTTGGAGACCAGAAGCGAGGAGACGCACCAGGAGCCGGACTGGCTCTGCGCGAACATCGTTCCCTTGGCGTCCTCGCCTTCGACCTTGCCGGTGATCTCGGCCATGACGAGGTTGGTGGTTCCCTGCGTCTTCTTGACCTCTGCCGTGGAGCCCGGCGGAAGGAAGACGTCGAGCACGGAGCCCATGCTCGCCCGCCGGTTTTCACAGGCCAAGGCGATCGCCCCTGGCCGGTCGCCCGACGAGATCCTGGCGAGGAATTCCTGGATGACCTTGACGCCCTCGGGATCGCCGGAGCTGCTGCCACCGCTTTCGGTGCTCCGCGGGGTCCTGGTCGTGCTCGACTTCGGGCTGCTCTTCGGCTCGGAGGTCGGCGCGGGCTGGGACGACGACGGCGGCGCGGCCACGGGTTCGTCCTTGCTGAGCAGGAAGCCCGGCGCGACGAACCCGGTGACACCGAACGCGGCCAGTACGACCACGCCGATCACGATCCCGATGATCAGTCCGGTCTTGCTCTTCGACGGCGGCGCGGGCGGGCCACCGTAGCCCTGCTGGTAGCCCTGCTGATTCGGGTCCCAGCCTTGCTGCGGCTGCTGCTGGTACTGCTGGTTCGGGTCCCAGCCCTGCTGGGGCTGCTGGTACTGCTGCGTCTGGTCCCAGCCCTGCTGCTGCGGCTGACCGTACTGCTGGTTCGGGTCCCAGCCACCCTGCTGCGGCTGCTGTCCCTGGGGGTCCTGGCCGTAGGGCTGGCCTGGCTGGGGTGGGTAGGTCATCGGTCTCGCCTTCCGTACTGGGGCCTGAGGCTTCAGATCAGACGACCGGCGGTCAGCGCTGGTTCCGGATCCGCTCGTGCCAGGGATTTCAAGGGGAAGGTACCGTGCGCCGAAGGCTGCGCGCGAAAACGGCTCCCGGCCGGGGCCGGGAGCCGTTTCGTCACGGAATGCGTGGCTCAGCCGTTGGCCAGTGCCTGCAAGCGGTCGTAAGCGCCGTTGAAGGTGTCCTGGTCGAGCGGGCTGGAGGTGTACTGCCACACGGTGTAGTAGCCCCAGCCGTAGGGCAGCGTGCCCACGGTGGACGCGTAGCGCGCGATCCACAGCGGGACCGTGCCACCGAAGTTCTGCGACGTGCCGACGCAGGTGCTCCACCAGCTGGTCGAGGTGTAGATGACGGGCCAGCGGCCGGTACGCGCCTTGTACCGGTCGTGGAACGCCCGGATCCAGGACCCCATGGCCGACTGGCTCAGGCCGTAGCAGGTCGCGCCGTACGGGTTGTACTCCATGTCCAGCGCGCCCGGCAGCGTCTTGCCGTCCCCGGACCAGCCGCCGCCGTTGTTGACGAAGAAATCGGCCTGCGCCGCGCCGCTCGAAACGTTCGGCAGGGCGAAGTGGTACGCGCCGCGGATGAAGCCCTTGTTATAGGAACCGTTGTACTGCTGGGCGAAGTACGGGTTCTTGTAGCTCGTGCCTTCGGTGGCCTTGGTCCACACGAAGCGCTTGCCCTGGTTCCACCAGTAGTTCCAGTCGACGTTGCCCTGGTAACTGGCCACGTCGATCCCCGCGACCGTCGCGAGCACGCCGACCTCGGGCTGCGGCTGGGCGGCCTTGGCCCTTGAGTCCGGGGTGGAGGTGTCGCCTTCCACGCGCCGGATCTGCGATCCGATCGTGTGGTTGTTCTGCTGGAGATCCTGTTCGATCGACATGATCTCGGGGGACGGGGCGGCCGACGCCTCGACCGTGCTGCTGAGCAGGAGCAGCGCGGAGCCGACGGCGATGGCGATTCTTCGGGAAGTGCGCATCACGACAATCCCTTCACGGATAACCCTCGCTGAGGACGGCGACCTTGCAGGTGGTAGCCGTCCGGGCACGATTGTTGACGACGGGTGCCGGGTTTGTCACTAACTTCCGTGAAATTGGTACTACGCGTGGGTGATTTTCATTTCCAATTAGAGTGAGCTATGTGATCTTGTAACGCCCACTCGGGTGATCGTTCAGCCGAGCGAGAGCGCACGCACGCGGTCGATCGTGCCGTTGAACCAGTTCTGGTCACCGGGAAGACTGCCCTTGTTCGAGAACTGCCAGATGGTGTGGGTCTTCCAGCTCGCGGGCAGCTCGCCGATCTCCGTGTTGTAGCGCGCGATCCACAGCGGGTTCTGCCAGAACACGGCGCTGTTGCCGGTGCAGCGCTTCCACCAGCTCGTCGACGTGTAGATCGCCGGATGCCGCCCGGTCCGCCACAGATAGGTCTCGGCGAACGACGCCATCCACGCGACCATCTGCGCCGGCGTCTTGCCGTAACAGGTCTCGCCGTACGGGTTGTACTCGACGTCGAGCGCGCCCGGCAGCGTCTTGCCGTCGCCGGACCAGCCGCCGCCGTGGTCGACGAAGTAGTGCGCCTGCGCCGCGCCGTCCGAGATGTCGGGGCGCGCGAAGTGGTAGGCGCCGCGGATCAGGCCGACGCCGTAGGAACCGTTGTACTGCTGGGGAAAGCGGGGATTGACGAAGCCGGTGCCCTCGGTCGCCTTCACGTAGACGAACTTCGCGCCGGTCCTGGCCGCCCCGGGCCAGTCGACGTCGCCTTGATGGCCGCTGACGTCGTGGCCGAGCGTCTGCGCCTCGCCGCCGTACAGCGGCCCCACCGACACGTTGACGCCTTCGTGCAGCGCGATCTGTGAACCGGCGTAGTGCTCCTCTGCCCCGTCGTACCTGGGCCCGCTTTCCCGTGCGACGGCGGGGGTCTGCGCGAGCAGCAAAACCCCCGCCGCGAGGACGGCCCCCCAGCCTTTCGAACACACTCTGCGACTCATCACGTCGCCACGATCCCCCGGGGAAAGGGAATCAGCGACTCGAACATCACCCGAAAGAGTTGCTTTCCGGCCGAAAAAATTGGGCCGAGTGGGTTAATCGGGGCCTAACGACGCTCGTCTGAAAGGGCTTTGTCGAGGTGCTCCGAGGGAACGATCGCGGTGAGCCGGTCGTGGGGATTGATCGTCACGGGGTGCCCGGCGAGCAGCGGGACCATGTCCCGGCCCAGCACCGCGCGGGCGTGCGGCCATTCGCGCGGGACCAGCGATTTGGCCGTGTACGCGGGCACGAGCACCTTGCCGTCGGTGTTGTGGAAGCCGATCACCGTGCGCTGCACCGGGGAAAGGGCGTAGACGAACAGCGTCGAGTCGAGGATGACCCGCGGCAGGTCGGCGGCCGGGCGGTGGTTCGTGCGCACCAGCTGGAGCAGCTGTTCGAGCTCGTTGCGCGGCTCCGGGAAGCCGAGCGCCTTCGGCGAGGGGCGGTAGCGATCGTTGGGGTGGAAGTCCTCGACGATCTCGCCCCCGCCGTTCACCGGGTACGCGCCGACGACCGCCCAGGACGGCACCGGGCCGTCGGGGTCGAAGGCCTCGTCGATGACATAAAGCCAGCTGTTCGGGTTGGCCTTGGCGTTGGCGCGCATCTCTTCGGTGATCTTCGGCTTGCCCGGTTTCTTCTTGCCCGCCGGGCTCGACGCCAACCGATCCGCCTCGTCCCGCTGAGCCATCGCCATCCCCACGTTCCGGGTGCCTGAAGGTTTGTTCGCGCTCACTCTACTGTTCTCCCATGGCCTCTTCGCGTTCGGTCGACCCCGCTGAGTTACGAGCCGCGATCGCGGCGATTTCCCCCTGGTTGAGCGGATCCGGTCCGGATCCGGCCCGTCCCGAGCTGGCCGCGGCGGTGCGGCTGAGCCTGCGGACGCTGGCCGGGGACGCCCCCGGGAAGAGTGTCGAAGTGCGGGTGCCGCCGTTCGCGGCTGTGCAGTGTGTCGAAGGATTGCGCCATACCCGCGGGACTCCGCCGAACGTTGTCGAAACGGATCCGCGCACGTGGCTGGAACTGGCGACCGGGCTGCTCGGCTGGGCCGAGGCCGTCGAATCGGGGCGGGTCACCGCCTCCGGGAGCAGGGCCGATCTGGCCCGCTGGCTGCCCTTGGTCCGCATCTGACCCCGCTCCGGCGTGCAATGAACGGTCCGTTCCTTGCGAAATTTGCAAGGAACGGACCGTTCATAGCAGCCGGAAGGCGGTCTTAAGCCTTACGGCCGATGCCGCCCGAGATCGTCCGCTGGGCCGCGTTCAGCTCCTTGATCCGCGGGCCGTCCGGCCACCAGTCCACGCACAGCTTGACGCCGGGCTCGACCATTTCGAGGTCGTGGAACAGCTCCTCGATCTCGGCCTTGGTGCGGAAGGTGCCCGAGCCCATCGGGCTGTGGATGAAGAAGTCCTCCATCTTGCGGGCGGTCTCGGACAGCTCGTCCTCCGGGTCGGAGAAGTGCGAGATCGCCACGTAGGAGCCCGACGGCAGCGCGTCGATGTACTTCTTCATGATCTTGGCGGGTTCGTCGTGCGGCCCGTTGTAGTGGTGCAGGGTCCCGAGCTGCAGCAACGCGATCGGCTGCGTGAAGTCGATGTGCCGCCGGATGTCCGGGTTCTCCATGATCCGCTCGGGCTCGAAGATGTCGTCCGAGACGAAGTGCGTGTTCTCGTTCTCTTCGAGCAGCGCGCGCCCGTGGGCGAGCACGACCGGGTCGTTGTCGACGTAGACGACCTTGATCTCCGGGTTGATCCGCTGCACGACCTGGTGCGTGTTCTCGGCCGTCGGCAGGCCGGATCCGAGGTCCAGGAACTGCGTGATGCCCGTCTGGCTGGCGAGGAACCGGCAGGCGCGGATCAGGAAGCCGCGGTTCTCGGTCGCCAGGTCCTGCGCTTCGGGGGCGGCCTGCTGGACCTTGCGCAGCACCTCCCGGTCGATCTCGTAGTTGTCCTTGCCGAGCAGGAAGGCGTCGTACACCCTGGCGATGCTGGCCCGGGTCGGGTCGACACCCACAGGCACTCGTTCCGTCCGGGTCGGGGCGTCGGGCATCTTGAACCTCACAAAACTGTGTCGGAAGTCTCGGGCTCTACGTAGAGTAGAACCACGTGCGCGACCGGTAAACCGAGCCATGCCTGTCGTGTCGAGGCCCAAACGTGTACTTTCAGTAATCGGCTTGTTCTCCTGTGAGTGTCGTCGTGTGAAAGGTCCCGGTCGATGAACGCGGTCACCCCGCCTGGCGGTGAGCAGTCCCTGGGTCCCACCGCGCGGCGGATGATCCTCGGCTCTCAGCTCCGCCGGATGCGCGAGGACGCGGGCATCACGCGCCAGGAGGCCGGCTACAGCATCCGCGGCTCGGAGTCGAAGATCAGCCGTCTCGAGCTCGGCCGGGTCGGCTTCAAGGAACGCGACGTCGCCGACCTGCTGACCATGTACGGGATGACCGATCCCGGTGAGCGGCAGCAGTTCCTCGACATGGTCAAGGAGTCGAACGAGCCGGGTTGGTGGCGCCGCTACGGCGACCTGATGCCGAGCTGGTTCAACGACCTCGTCGGGCTCGAAGAGGCCGCGGCCCGTATCCAGGTTTGGGAGCCGCTGTACGTCACGGGTCTGCTGCAGACCGAGGACTACGCGCGGGCGATCATGAGCCACGGCCGCAAGGACATGGTCAACGAGCAGATCGACCGCCGGGTCGCACTGCGGATGCGGCGCCAGAAGATGCTGTCGCGGCCGGACGCGCCGCGGTTGTGGCTGGTGCTCGACGAGTCGGTGCTCCATCGGCCGATCGGCGACCGCGAGGTGCTGAAGGCCCAGATCGACCACTTGCTGGAGATGATCCAGCAGCCGAACATCTCGGTGCAGATCCTCCCGTTCGACCGGAGCGGTTACTCCGCGGACAGCGCGTTCTCGCTGCTCAGGTTCGCGGAAGAGGAATTGCCGAACATCGCGTACACCGAGTACCTGACCGGCGCGCACTACATCGACAAGCGCGACGAGATCGAGCGATACAGCCGGGCACTGGACATGCTCGCGGTCGACGCGGAGACGCCGGACCGCAGCCGACAGATGCTGATGAAGCGCCGCGCCGAAATCTGAGTCACTCACCGTTGTGGGGTTATCCCGCCGTTGCGGTGACGAGCGGGCTTTTCTTGCGTGCAGCCAAAAAACCGACCACGAACAGTAGTTGGTCACTCGATGGTGGCTGTGGCGATCACGCTTTGGTGGTACGAAAGAGGACCTAAGTCATCACTGCACGCGAATTCTGCAGAAACTTCTGCACGTGCATTTACCGCTGCAGTCACACGTGCTAACTTTGGGATCACAGGCAAATGCACATGCAGATGCATCGCCCGAAGTCTTCTGTCGGGGAAGGTGGGGACCATGGCTGAACAGTTCGACAACGGCATCCCGGCCGATCGTCTTACCGGCGCGCAATGGCGCAAAGCCAGCTACAGCAACGCGATCGGCAACTGCGTCGAGGTGGCGCCGCTCGCTTCCGGAGAGATCGCGATGCGCAACTCGCGCTTCCCGACCGGTCCGGCGCTGATCTACACGCAGGCGGAGATGGCCGCGTTCCTCGCGGGTGCCAAGGACGGCGAATTCGATGACGTTCTCAGGTGACACCATCACCGCGGAAATCACCGACATCGAAAGCGGCCTGCAGGAACTGATCCACCGCGGGTACCAGTTCGTGCACCCGTGCGACGCGAACGGCGAGGTCATGGCCGTGGTCGGCGTGCGAGTCCACGACAACGTGGTCGACGTGGTCCGGCTCAACGCCGAGGACGACGTCGTCGCGACCCGCATGCCCGGCACCGAGGAGGACATCCTCGAGCCCGAGGTCTGGCTGTGGCGGTCCGCCGGCGACGCGGCGACGGTGCTGACGGCATTGCTCGCGCTCCCGGACGAGCGCACGCCCGGCTCGCTTTATCTTCCGGAGACCGCGGCCAAGGGCTGCTGGGTCCCCGGCCGCGGTGGCACATCGAAATGGCTTGCCGCGGGCTGACAGCTCCTAAGCACAGTCGACCGCCTCTGTCGAGGGGGAGCGGTCGGCTGGTCGGGGGTCGTGAGTGACGGGTCTTGACACCCGCTCGTCACTCACGGTCATCAACCGAAGCGTGTCCAGTGCCACTTCGTGCGGCGCGTTGATCTCCTGCCCACCGTTTACACTGGTGGCGGCCTGCCCTCTTTCTCCCTGGGAGCACCTCGGTGGTTTCCGACCCGTCCCTCGCCGGACAGCCCGTGACCGACCAGCCCGATCCGGAACCCCGCGAGGAATGCGGTGTCTTCGGTGTCTGGGCGCCCGGAGAAGAGGTCGCGAAGCTGACCTACTACGGGCTCTACGCACTTCAGCACCGCGGCCAGGAAGCGGCCGGCATCTCGGTCTCCGACGGTTCGCAGATCGTCGTCTTCAAGGATCTCGGCCTGGTCAGCCAGGTGTTCGACGAGCAGGTCCTGCAGTCGCTGCAGGGACATATCGCCGTCGGGCACTGCCGCTACTCGACCACCGGCGCGACCATCTGGGAGAACGCGCAGCCGATCTTCCGCACCACCGCGACCGGCAGCGGATTGTCCTTCGCGCACAACGGGAACCTCGTCAACACCGCCGAGCTGCGGGATCGCACGGTCGAGGCCGGGCTGAAGCCGCACGCGGGGCTGACCGGTTCGTCCAGCGACTCCGACCTGGTGTGCGGGCTGCTCGCGGCCAACGCCGCCGACAAGGGCATCGAAGCCGCCGCGCTGGAACTGCTGCCCACCCTCAAGGGCGCGTTCTGCCTGGTCTTCGCCGACGAGTCCACTTTGTACGCCGCGCGCGACCCGCACGGCGTGCACCCGCTGGTGCTCGGCAGGCTCGAACGCGGCTGGGTGGTCGCGAGCGAGACGGCCGCCCTCGACATCTGCGGAGCGTCGTTCGTCCGCGAGGTCGAGCCCGGCGAGCTCATCGCGATCGACGCCGAGGGCCTGCGCTCCTCGCGGTTCGCGAACCCCGAGCCCAAGGGCTGTGTCTTCGAGTACGTGTACCTCGCGCGCCCCGACACCTCGATCGCCGGCCGCAGCGTGCACGCCACCCGCGTCGAGATCGGCCGCAAACTCGCCGCCGAGCACCCGGCCGACGCCGACCTGGTCATGCCGGTGCCCGAATCCGGCACCCCGGCCGCCATCGGCTACGCGCAGGGCTCCGGCATCCCCTACGGCACCGGCCTGGTGAAGAACGCCTACGTCGGCCGCACCTTCATCCAGCCGTCGCAGACCATCCGGCAGCTGGGCATCCGGCTGAAGCTGAACCCCCTGCGCGACGTCATCCGCGGCAAACGGCTCGTGGTGGTCGACGACTCCATCGTCCGAGGCAACACCCAGCGCGCGCTGGTTCGCATGCTGCGGGAGGCGGGCGCCCTGGAGGTGCACGTCCGGATCGCGTCGCCGCCCGTCCGCTGGCCCTGTTTCTACGGCATCGACTTCGCCTCCCGCGCCGAGCTGGTGGCCAACGGCGTCGACCTCGACGGCATCCGCCGCTCCATCGGTGCGGACACTTTGGGCTACATCTCCCTGGACGGGCTGGTCGCGGCGTCGGAGCAGCCGAAGTCGCGGTTGTGCACCGCGTGCTTCTCCGGCGAGTACCCGATCGCACTGCCCGAAGACGCGCTGATCGGGAAGCACCTGCTGGAGAGCCTGGACTCGGTGAATGGCGCGGCGAAGCCCGTCAGCCCTGCCGGGTACGGTGCTGAGGACGCCATCCGGCGTCCCTAGACCTCTCTTCCAGAGTTGGAGTCCGCTTCCGTGAGCGAGTCCACGAGCGCCACGTACGCCGCCGCCGGCGTCAGCATCGACGCCGGCGACAAAGCCGTCGAGCTGCTCAAACCGCACGCCGAAAGGGCCACGAGGCCCGAGGTGATGGGCGGCGTCGGCGGTTTCGCCGGGCTGTTCTCCCTGAAGCTGGACAAGTGGAAAGAGCCGGTGCTGGCCTCGTCGACCGACGGGGTCGGCACCAAGATCGCCGTCGCGCAGGCGCTCGACAAACACGACACGGTCGGCATCGACCTGGTCGCGATGGTCGTCGACGATCTGGTCGTCACCGGCGCCGAGCCGCTGTTCATGCAGGACTACATCGCCGTCGGCAAGGTCGTGCCGGAGAAGATCGCGGCGCTGGTCGGCGGCATCGCCGAAGGCTGTGTCCAGGCGGGCTGCGCGCTGCTCGGCGGCGAGACCGCGGAGCACCCCGGCCTGATGGGCGAGCACGACTACGACCTTTCGGGTACCGGCATCGGTGTCGTCGAAGCGTCGAACGTGCTCGGCCCGGAGCGGGTCCGCCCCGGTGACGTCGTCCTCGCGCTCGGCTCGTCCGGCCTGCACTCCAACGGCTACTCGCTCGCCCGGCACGTGCTGCTGGACATCGCGCGCATGCCGCTCGACGGGCACGTCGAGGAGTTCGGCCGCTCGCTGGGCGAGGAGATGCTGGAGCCGACCAGGATCTACGCGAAGGACTGCCTCGCGCTGGCGGCCGAGGCCGACGTCCGCACGTTCGCGCACGTCACCGGCGGTGGCCTGGAGCAGAACCTCGCCCGGGTCATGCCGCGCGGCCTGGTCGCCCGGCTCGAACGCGGCACCTGGACCCCGGCACCGGTGTTCGCGCTGATCGGCCACCGAGGCAAGGTCGAGCGCGCCGAACTGGAGAAGACGTTCAACATGGGCGTCGGCATGGTCGCGATCGTCGGCCCCGACGACGTCGACCGGGCGCTCGCGATGCTGACCGCGCGGCACGTGCCGGCGTGGATCCTCGGCGACGTGCAGCCCGCGGACGACCCGGACGGCCCGCGCGCCGTCCTGTCGGGCGACCACCCCCGCTTCTGATTTAACGGCTTGGCCTCGGGTGACACACTGGGTCCGTGGCTGATGACGTGGTGATCGGTACCCGGTTCGTGATCCCGGGTGCCGAATTGAGCGAACGGTTCTCCCGGTCTTCGGGCCCGGGTGGGCAGGGCGTGAACACCACGGACTCGCGGGTCGAACTGTCCTTCGACGTGGCCGGTTCGGCGTCCGTCCCGGAGCATCTCCGGGCGCGGATGCTGGACCGGCTTTCGTCGCGCCTCGTCGACGGGGTCGTCACGATCGCCGCGTCCGAACACCGCTCCCAGTTGATGAACCGGGAAGCCGCGCGGGCGCGGCTGGTGATGCTCCTGACGGACGCGTCGGCGCCCCCGGCCGCCAAGCGGCGTCCCACCAAACCCTCACGAGGTTCGAAGGAACGCCGCCTGGCGTCGAAGAAGCGCCGCGGCGAGGTCAAGAAGTCCCGCCGCGGCGGCTTTTCAGACGACTGACAGGTGCACGCATTCGGCCGCGGTCTCGAACCCGACCCGGCCGTAGACGCGTTCCGCCTGCCCGGCGCCCGGCGTCAGGAACACCGACCGGCCGCCGCGCGAGTGTGCCTCACGTGTCAGGTACTCCGTCATCGCCGCGGCGATCCCGCGGCTCCGGTACTCCTCGAGCACCCCGATCCCGGCGATCTCCGACGCGCCGTCGAGGATCGCGGTCGCGACCCCGCCGCCGACGACCTCCCCGGTTTCGCCGACCGCCATCACCGAGATGGTCTCGCCGCTCAGCTGATCCGGCGACGGGTCGAGGTGCTCATCGGGGTCGGTCTCCCCGAACGCCACGTTCTGCGCCCGGATCATCTGCCGGAGTTCGCTCCCGGTTTTCGGGGTGACCAGGCTGATCCCGGCCGGTTTCGGCTGTTCGGCGACCTGCCCCGGAGTGCAGATCATCAGCGGAACCCGCCGCTCCAGTGTGTAACCGCACCGGACGAGCACGGCTTCGGCAGCTGGAACGGCTTCGGTGAGGAACTCCAGACGCGGCGCGAGCCCGCGCTTACGGAACGCCTCGGTGAGTGCGGCGACGTCGTCCTCGGTGGGGACGGCGCCGTCGTCGGGGATCGCGTAGTTGAGGAAAGGGCTGCTGGATTCGAGGTAGTACGTGGCCAGGAACGGCCCGATCCGCTCGGTTTCGCGGAATTTCGCCGCGGTGAGGCGGATGTAGGACTGAAGAGCACGAATCGTCTCGGAAAGCACTGGTGGAAAGCCTTTCGGGCAAGAAGAAGAGACGCACGGGAGGAACCGCGTGCGTGATGGGCTGGCGTGGGCGCCGGCTAGCTCGTGCCGACGCCGCTGAAGGCGTCAGGCATGAGGCATCCCTCTTCTCTGTAGGAAGGGCTTTCGCGATCACCTTCGCACGATGGTCAACCGATTTACCGTCGCCGCGGATGCGCGACGGCCGAGTACCGCTCGTCCCAGACCGACCTCGGGACCCGCAGCCGGACCGGGGCGTCGCACACCCGCCGGACCTGCGCCGGGATCTTCACCGGCGGCCGGACGTCCAAGCTGCGCCACAGACGTTTGCTCATCGCGGCACCCGCCACGGCGCCCAGGGTGTTCAGCAGGATGTCGTCCGCCGAGGTCACCCGGCCCGCCTGGATCAGATATTGCGTACCCTCCACCAGCACCGAGACGGCCAGCGCGCCCAGCGCGATCCGGCCCAGAGACCGCAGGCGGCGCGACCGCATCGGGAGCAGGGCGCCGAGCGGGCTCAGCATGAGGACGTTGCCCAGCGCCTGCCAGAGGTTGGCGCTGTCGTTCAGCGCGAGGCGCAGGTCGGTGCCGGGTTCGAGGCTCAGCCTGCTGCCCTGCGCGCCGGTCACCGGCATCGTGACCAGGCACAACACCAGGAAACAGGTCAGAACGAGCGTCATGTCGACAGCGGCCGTAGCCGACGCTGAGAAGGGGTCGGCTTGTCTTCGCCGCCGTCGATGCGCCGCGAGCAGCGGCCACCCGAGCAGTGCGTACGGGATCGCGGTGATCGTCAACGGGATCATCACACCGAAAGCGCGGAGCAGCTCACCCATGACCTTCCCTTCCGGAGCGCCCAAGATCACCTTCGCATCACAAGATCAACTCGGCATGGCGGAGTGGCTGCACTAAGAGGTGATCTTTTCCGGTGGCGGAAAAGGTTTTCCCATGATCGGAACCGTCCACAAAGGAACCTGTGGACAAACCTGTGGACGGCCGCGAAGTAACCGGAAGAAGGCGTTATCGCACAAGGAAAAGCCTTGTGGGTGACCTGTGTACTACTTGCCGTGTCCGGCGAGCTCCCGCGCGTGTTCGAGCAGCTTTTGGAGGTGCAGTCCGCGGCGGACGTCGCACGGGTGCGAGGTCGTCCCGCTCGCGGCCATCGCGGCGAAATCGTCCAGGAGCGCGGTGTACGACTCGCCCGCCGAGCCCGGCTTCCGGCCGAGAGTGCGGTAACCGTGCTCGCCGTAGACGGCGACTTCGACGACCGTCGGCTGGATCGGCAGCCGCAGCGACAGGGTGGCCGTACTGGTCGCGCCACCCTCGTGGGCTAACAGCAAGTGCCACAGATCGTCATCGGTCCGGTTCGCCGCGAGCACGCCGGTGATCTCACCGAGCGCCGCGTCCAGCAGATCGAGGGCGTGCGGGCCGATGTCGGCGAGCGCGCCGGAGTCGTGCCGCCACGCCGAGGACTGATATTGGCCGCCGAGCAACGCGCCCGAAAGCCATCGAGCCCCGCCGCCCCGCCAGCCGCCCGCTTCCTTGATGCCGTCGAGCCACTCGCGGGTCATCGGCGAGAAACGCAGGATCAGGACCACGAGGGCGGCCACGCCGGCGGCCTCCACCGCGTCCGCGAGCCTCCGCGCGCCGTCGAGATCCGCGGCGATCGGCTTCTCCAGGATGAGATGCTTGCCCGCTTCCGCCGCCCGGACCGCCAGCTCCGCCTGAACGGCGGGCGGCACGGCGAACGCGACCGCGTCCACCTGGTCGAGCAGCTCGTCGAAACTGTCGACGGCTTGGGCGCCGTGCGTCTCGGCCAGCTCCTTCGCGGCTTCGGGACGCCTGGCCCAGACCGCGCGCAACGTCGTCCCGGGGTGATCGGCGAGACCTGGCGCGTGCACCGTCTTCGCCCACGGACCGGCACCGACCAAACCCGCGCGCAGCTGTCCCTGTCCCACGCTCCCGAGTCTAGGTGTGCCCTCACGCAAGCTGAACGCACCATCGAGTTGCGTTTATTGCGTTTGTTGCGAATAATTCGTTTGAGAGCCGATACTGGGACCACGTTGAACACAGGAGCAGTGATGACTGCGCTGACCATTGACCAGATCGTCCCAGGGCGCCGCGACATCGACGTGGCACTCGAGGCACTCCCGCACGTCGAGGCTTACCTGGCCCGGCGGCATGAAAGGGACACCGTGCGCGTCCTCGTCGATGAGCATGAGGAGTCCGTGGTCGTCCCCCGCGGGGTCGTCGACCTGATGGCTCGGGTGCTGGCCTTGGTGGCGGCGGGTGAGAGCGTGGCTATCGTCCCGTCACATGCCGAGCTGACCACGCAGCAGGCGGCTGACCTGCTCAACGTCTCGCGACCGTTCCTCATCGGTCTGCTCGAAGCGGGCCGGATCGAGTACCGCACGGTCGGTAAGCACCGGCGCGTGAAAGCCAGTTCCCTTCACGACTACTTGCGTGAAGACGACCAACGGCGCCGCGAAGCCGCGGACGAGCTTTCCGCCCTGAATCAGGAGATGGGGCTGACCTAGCCGCCGCATCACAACGTTCTGCGTGTTCTCCTGCGCTGGATCGCGTAGAGCGGTTACGTCCAGGCCAAGCGGACGGACGAGATTCTCGACGAATTCTTCCGGAACCTACGGAAGAACCGGCCTGATCGATCCTGCAAGCTGGCAGGACGCGGCACCTGATGAAGGCCTCGGTCCGGGATTGTCTCGTCGCCGGCTACGAACCACTCATCGCCACAATCGACTTGTCTGAACGCCATGTGCTCGCAATCGCGATCAAGGCGCAGGCTCGTGTCATCGTGACCGAGAACCCGCGGGACTCCCGGAGCGGGTCCTCGATCGGATCGAGCTCTGCGAGCGAGTGGTCGTGGAAGCGGTACGGCGAATCGTGGACTCACGCCGTGCTCCGCCTACCAGCGCCTCTGAGGTTCTCGACGCTTTGGAGCGCTGCGGCCTCCGGAAATCGGTCGCGGCGCTCCGTCGCTGAGTGGCTCGGGTCAGGAGTAGCTGTAGAAACCGCGGCCGGTCTTCTTGCCGAGCAGGCCGGCGTCGACCATGCGCAGCAGCAGCGGCGGCGAGGAGTACAGCGGCTCCTTGAACTCGGCGTACATCGAGTCCGCGATCGCCTTGATGGTGTCCAGGCCGATCAGGTCCGACAGGCGCAGCGGGCCCATCGGGTGCGCGGTGCCGAGCTCCATACCGCGGTCGATGTCCTCCGCGGACGCGAAGCCCGACTCGATCATCCGGATCGCCGAAAGCAGGTACGGCACGAGCAGCGAGTTCACGATGAACCCGGCCCGGTCCTGCGACCGGATCACCGTCTTGCTCAACGCCGTCGTCGCGTGCTCCTCGGCACGGCGGGCGGTGTCGTCGCTGGTCAGCAGCGAGGGCACCAGCTCGACGAGCGGCAGCACCGGGACCGGGTTGAAGAAGTGGATACCGACCACCTGCTGCGGGCGGCCGGTGGCCATCCCGAGCTTCATGATCGGGATCGAGGACGTGTTGGAAGCGAACAGCGCGTCCTCACGTTCGACGATCTTGTCCAGCGACCGGAACACCTCGACCTTGGCCTGCTCCTGTTCCAGGATGGCCTCGATGACGAGGTCGCGGTCGGCGAACTCGCCGATCTCGGTGGTGAAGCGGAGTCGTCCGAGCGCGGCGTCGGCGTCTTCCTGGGAGAGCTTCCCGTTCTTGACGCCGCGTTGCAGCGACTTCTCGATCCGCGCCCGCCCGGAGTCCAGCGCCGGCTGGTTCACCTCGGTGACGATCACGTCCAGCCCGGCCCGCGCGTGCACCTCGGCGATGCCCGAGCCCATGAGCCCGGCCCCGACGACACCTACTCGCGCTACGTCAGACATGGCACCTCCTCATATTTTGGGCAGCACGCGACACGCGAGGGTGGTCACCGGGGCAAGCCCGGATCCACCCTCGCGTGTCACGCGTTGCTCAGCGGCGGTATTCGTCGTACCCGTCGTACGGGTCTTCGTCGTACCGCTTGTCGTCCTCGTGCCTGTCTTCCGAGGAACTACTGGACAGCTCGCGCTGCAAAGCATCGAAGTCGGTTTCGTGCGAGCTGTACTTGAGCTCGCGCGCCACCTTCGTCTGCTTGGCCTTAGCCCGGCCGCGCCCCATGGCTCGACCCCCTCGCACAGGGGCGGGGCGGCCGGGGGAATCGGCGGCCCCGCATCGTCTCGACAATTCTTTCCTGCTGACACCGTACCGTGTCCGGGGGGTTGGATGCGACGTGGCACGGTGTGCCGGTGGCGACAGTGTTCCCCGAACGCCGGTTACCGGCCGGTCGGTGGCGATAGTCGCAGGTCGGCGTGCCACGATGCTCGTGTGCCCCGTCCGTTCGCGGCTTATCTCCGCGTCTATGAGCCCCTGCTCGCGCTGGGGGATCCTCCGGACGAACGCCTGCTCGAGGCCGTCGAAGCGGCCCGGCTCGATCGTTCGGCCGCGGGGACGCGCGAGCAGGCATTGTGGCTCAAGTCACAGCATGTCGGACGGTTGCTGCCCGCCGAACTCGCGGACGGCAGGGCCGCCCCCAGTCTCGTCACCGACGTTCTCGTCCTGGACCCCGAAGACGTGCCGGAGGGTGAGCACGGCGACGCCGGCCCGGGTCCGCTGATCTGTCCGATGGAGATCCGCGCGCGCTCGGCCGCGGCGTTGGTGACCTTCCTCGGCGACGCGCATCCCGCGCTGAAGAACGCGGTGCTCGACGCGGGCGGCGCGTCGCTGGACATGATCCGCTCGCGGGCGAAGTCCGCTATCGGCGACTTGTCCGCCTCGGCCTCGCACACGCTCTCGACGACGTGGACCGTTCCGCTCCCGTGGTTCGTCCTGTTCGATCCCGGGATGCGCCGGGTCAAACTCGGCAAGGGACGCGACGACCCGGAGCGCGAGGTGTCGTGGCGGGTGTCCATCGCCGACGCGCGGTATCGCGCCCGCGAGGTCGGGGACCTGCTCGAAGCGACCTTCGGTGACTCGGGGCCCGGCCGGGTGCTGCTCGAGACGCGGCGCTGGCTCGACAGCTTCCACCCCGGCTCCGCGGTCGAGCTCGACTACGGCGGTCTTGTGCAGCTCTTCGCCGACCCGATCCTGCAGGCCGACACGACCGCCGAAGAGGTGCACGACATTCTCGACGCGCTCCGCACCGGCAATGTCGACGAGCTGGCGGAACTGTTCGCCGATCTGCGGGACTTCTGGGGCGATCTGGCCGCGCGGGAACGCGCGAACTAGCCGAAGAGGCCGGCGGTGACCTTCAGCTCGCCGACCGGTTTCCCGCCACCGAGCACCGCGTCGCGCGCGAGTCCGGCTGCTTCGTCGCCCGGGTCGATGCCGAGGTGGCGCAGGGTCGCGAGCAGCAGCGGGAGCCGGGCACGGGCCGCGCCGTCGTCGATCTTCAGCGCCAGTGCCGTGCCGTCCGGGAGGGCGAACGCGTGCACTCCCTCGGCACCGCCCTTCGAGAGCAGGCCGTCGATGGTCCGCATCAGCACGGTGTCTTCGCGGCCGGTGCCCGCGACCTGCCACGGATGCGCGCGGACCGCGTCCGCGACCCGGCGTTCCGGCCCGCCCATGGCGGTGACCAGCCTGCCGAAGGAGCGGGCGAGGCCGGTGAGGGAGAACGCGAACAGCGGGGCGCCGCAGCCGTCGACGCCGACCGTCTCGATCGTCTCGCTGGTGAGGTCGGCGACGGCGTCCTGGATGATCTTCTGCAGCGGGTGGATCTCGGCCGTGTAGTCGCCGGTCGGCCAGCCGAGCTGTGCGCAGGTCGTGAGCATCGCGGCGTGCTTGCCGGAGCAGTTCATCGCGGCCCGGCGTTTCCCCGCCGGCGCCACGGCCAGCATGCTGGGCTCGTGCAGCGGGAAGGCGGGCGGGCAGGCCAGCGCGTCCTCGGTGAGCCCCGCGCGGGAAAGCATCGCCAGGGCGCCCTCGACGTGGCCGGGCTCGCCGTTGTGCGATCCGCAGCCCAGCGCGAGCTCCTCGTCGCCGATCGTGAGGCCGGCGCGGAGCATCCCGACGGCCTGCAGAGGTTTGTTGGACGAGCGAGGGTAGACCGGCCGCTCGATGTCGCCCGCGGAGAAGCGCACCGAGCCGTCCGGGGCGGTGATCACGAGCGCGCCGCGGTGCACGCTCTCCACGAAACCGGATCGGACGACCTCGACCAGGGCCGGATTCGTCACACGGACCCGCCGCGTTCGGTGTCGAGCAGGTCGTCGACCGAGGCCGTGCCCTTGCGGTAGCGGGTCGCGATCTCGGCGTTGATCGTGTCCATCACACCCTGCACCTCGCGGCGGTACGAGGAGACGGAGACCTCTTCGTCGGCGTAGCGGTTGAGGGCGTTGACCAGCTTCTCGTCCGAGAGCGTGCTGACGTCGGAAAGGTCCGTGTCGCCGATGAGGGCCTCGGCGAACCGCCGGTGCTCGCCCGCGCGGGACGGCTCCAGCCGCTGATGCCTCCCCGACCCCGTGGCCGGGCCGATCGCGTTGTCCGCCAGGATCGCGGCCAGCCGCTCGACGACGCTGCTCTCGCCGCCGGAACTCCGGCGCTCCTGCTCGGCCCGCACGATGTCGATGCGCGCGTGGAGCAGGCGCCGCAGGTACGACAGGTCGGTCTCCTCCTGCGCGGCCTCGTCACGGCGCTCGCGCAGCACGGAGAGGGTCAGCTCGCCGAGGTCGCTGAGATACCCAGGGCCGAGCACGCGGTCGATACGACGGCGACCACCGGGCCGGACTTCGATCACCCGCGTAGCTTATCGCGCTCCAGCGGAAATGTTCCGCAGGGAGCGATACCACAAGGATCTCCGCCCCTCCCGGCACCCTCCGCCGGGCCGCTGCTCCGTGGGTCCCTTCCAGAGCCCGCCCCCCACCCGTCCCGGGGGCGGCCCCTGGTCCAGTCTACCGGGGGTGGGCGGGGAAAAGTGCTGGTCGGCGGAGTTGTCCACAGGTGGGCGGAGTTGTGGACAACCTGTGGATGGGTGCCGTGAAGTACATGAAGGCCCCCTTCCTTGCGTCTAGCGCAGTGAAGGGGACCTTCATGTACTTCGGTCGCGAGTGAAGGCCGAGTTTCCAGCGCTCAGCCGAGGGATGGGGGCCTTCACGCGCGGCCGCTGTGGCGAAAGTGGCGGATGAGGCCAAAGTGCCATGCCGCCGGGTAGTGAAGGCCTCCTTGAGGGACCCAGAGTCCCTCAAGGAGGCCTTCACGGACAGCGGACAGCGGCAAGCAGCACGGAACGACGCAAGTCAGAGAAGCAGCCTCAGCCCCGCAACCGCTGAGCCGCTTCCCGTCCAGGAGCCGGTGCCTCACCCGGAACCGAGTCCGGGTCGATGGTCGCCTGCACTACCCGGTCCTCGGCGCCCACCAGCAGTTCCGCGCCGGGCCGCGTCGAGCGTTTGACCAGCGCCAGCGCGATCGGACCCAGTTCGTGGTGCTGCACCACGCTGCCGACGCGCCCCACCGTCCGCTCGCCGAGCACCACCGGATCGCCGGTCTCCGGCGTGATCTCCGGCGAACCGTCCAGGTGCAGCAGCGCCATGTACCGCGGCGGCCGCCCGACGTTGTGGACCTTCGCGACCGTCTCCTGCCCGCGGTAGCAGCCCTTCGCCACATGCGCGGCGGAGTCGACCCAGTTCACCTCGTGCGGGATCGTGCGCTCGTCGGTGTCGACGCCCAGCCGCGGCCGCAGTGATTCGACCCGCAGCGCGTCGAAGGCCCAGCTGCCCGCCGGTCGCGCGCCGGCGTCGGTCAGGCGCCGCCACCAGCCGGCCAGTTCGGCGCGGGGCACGGCGAGGTCGACGCTGTGCCGTCCCGGCCACGGCATCCGCCGCGCGAAACCGCCGGGGATCGCCACGACCGAGTACGGGTCCGAGCCCACGGAGACGCCAACGGAGTCCAGCACGCGGTCCGCGTCGGGGCCGAGCACGGTCAGCAGCGCCAGCTCGTCCGAGACATCGCGGATGTCCACTTTGGACCAGAACTTCATCGCTTCGAGGTACTCGCGCAGTGTCTGTTTGCCGCCGGACGGCAACGCGCTGGACGCCATCGCGCCCCGGTCGCTGTCCAGCCACACCGTGCCGTCCGCGTGCGCGACGACCATATGCGTGTCGACGCGGCCTTGGCTGTCCAGCACGAGCGCTTCGGTGCCGGTGCCCTCGGCGAGCCCGGTGACATGCTGCGAGATCACCAAATGCAGCCAGGACAACCGTTCTTCCCCGGTCACGGCCAGGATTTCGCGGTGCGAACGGTCGATCACGACCGCGCCGCGCGCCGCGGTCCGTTGCTCGGCGAAGGGATCACCCCAATGCCACGGGACACCTTCCTCCGGATGCCCGTCGGGTGCCGCGATCGGTCCGGGAAGGTCGAGCAAGGGGGAGCGGTAGGGCATGAAACCCATGCTAGTGAGTACCGTGTCCCCATGCGCGTGCTTGCCTTCCTCGACGGGACCCTGGCCGACCCCGAAGCCGCCCACCTGCGGGTAGACGATCTGGGACTGCTTCGCGGCGACGGCGTGTTCGAGACGATCCTCGTCGTCGACGGACGGCCTCGTGAGCTCCGGCCGCACCTGGAGCGGCTGGCCCGTTCCGCGGCCATGCTCGACCTGCCGGAGCCGGACCTCGCGGTCTGGGAGCGGGCCGCGCAGACGGTTATCGACAACTGGTCGGGCCCTGCCGAGATCGCGCTGAAACTGGTGTACACCAGGGGAATCGATGGCGATCCGGAGGCGAAGCCGTTCGGGTTCGCGCTCGGTGTGGAGATCGACGAGAAGGTCCAGCGGGCCCGCGTCGAAGGCGTCGCGGCGATCACCCTCGAACGCGGTATCGAGCCTGAGCTCGCCGAGCGCGCGCCGTGGCTGCTGCTGGGCGCGAAGTCGATTTCGTACGGCGTCAACATGGCGGCGTTGCGGGAGGCGGGCCGCCGTGGCGCGAGCGATGTGATTTTCACCGCCGCCGACGGCACGGTCTTCGAAGGACCGACTTCGACGGTCGTCCTCGCGAAGGACAAGACGCTTTACACGCCGCCGGCGACCATCGGCATCCTGCCGGGGACGACGCAGGCGGCGCTGTTCCGTGGCGCCGAACGCGCGGGCTGGTCGGTCAAGGTCGAGCCGCTCAAGGTTTCGGACCTCACCGGTGGCGAAGGGCTGTTCCTCGCCTCGTCGGTCCGCAAGCTGACCAGGGTGCACACACTGGACGGCGCCGCGCTCACCGACTCCAGCGCGATCCACGCCGAGCTGGCCGCCGCCTACGAGAGCGAGTACGCGATCAGCTGAGCGTCGCGCGCAGCTTGGCGATGGTCCGGAGGACCTCGTCCCGGTGCTTCGCCGTCGTGATCCAGGCGGGCAGCCGGGCGACCAAGGTCATGCCGGGACGACTCCCGAGCCCGCGTTCGCGCAGCTTCGCCGCGACGAATCGTTCGAGCAGGTCGAGGTGACTTTCGTGGAACGCCCAGAGGGTGTTCCCGCCACAGCAGTCGGCGCGCAGCCACAGCGGCTCGTGGAAGAACGGATCGGTGGGCCGGTTCCAAGCGTGGAAATCAGGCCGGGAGTCTTCGCGCACCAGGCCGCACGCGGGACAGGTCAGCCGTTCGTGAGTGACCGAGGCGCGGAGTGAGCAGCGCGGGCAGACGACGAGGATCGGCTCGTCCGCGAAGTCCTCGATCCGGGTCTGGGGATCGCGGAACCGCGGGCCGTCCATCAGCCGAGCGGGCTGATGATCAGCAGGTGGGGCAGGATCGCTTCCTCGCGGTAGGCCGCGATCTTGTGGTGCCCGTCGAGGATCACCGTCGCGTCGGTGGTCTCCAGCACGACCGCGACCGGCCGGTGCCCGCTCTTGATCGCGGTCCGGTAGTAGCCGACCCGGGACACGTCGGCGGGCGGCCAGTCGGCGCTCGGGGTCAGGTAGCGGTCCTCGGCGAGCCGCTCGGGTCCGGTGACCTGGTACTCGCCGTCGGCGAAGAGTTCGAGAAGCGGGCGGAGCGTGTCGCCGAGCGGACGCCGCATCTGGCCGGTGGCCAGCGCGATCCGCAGCGACTGCGGCAGTTCCGGTTGGGTTGGTACCGAATTCGTGTCGATGACACCCGTGCCACCGTCGACCTTTACCTGTTCCACACCCTCGTGGACGAGTGAAAGCGGAGAAGGGTTCCGGGTCTGGCCTGCGCGAGGGCCTGGAGTGACGCCTGTCTCACCACGGCCGCCACCGGATAACCACCGGTAGTTGGATGATCCGCCAAGAACACCACCGGCAACCCGTTCGGCGGTACCTGCACGGCGCCGGTCAACAGGCCTTCGCTCGGCAGCTCCCGCTCCGTGTATTCGTCCCCGCGGGTCAACGCTGGCCCGTCGAGCCGGAGCCCGACGCGGTTGGATTCCGTCGTCACCGTCCACGTCTTCGCGAGCCCCGCCGCCAGGTTCTCGAACCAGTGCGCCCGCGGGCCCGGGTCCACCCGCACGACCAGTTCCGCCGGTGCCGTCGTGGGCAGCACGACGTCGGCGCCTCCGGGCACGGACGCTGTGCCGAGCGGCAGGACGTCGCCCTTCTTCAGCGGCGCGGGACCGATCTCCGAAAGGACGTCCCTCGACCGGCTGCCGAGTTCGGTGTCGACCGCGATGCCGCCGGAAACCGCCAGGTAGCACCGTAAGCCGGTGGCGGGCGCGCCGATCGCCACGACCTGACCGCCCGCCAGCCACACCGGAGCGTGCGAGCCGACGGGACGCCCGTCCACCTCGACGGCGACGGACGGGCCGGTCACCGCGACCGTGCAGGACGTCGTCGCGCGCAGCCGCAGCCCGCCGAACAGGCATTCCACCCCGGCCGCGTCCTCGTCGTTGCCGACGAGCCGGTTGGCCAGTTTCAGCGCCGGGACGTCCAGCGCGCCCGACGGCGGCACGCCGAGATGCGCGTAGCCGGGCCTGCCGAGATCCTGGATCAGCGCGAGCGGGCCGGTCTCGACCACTTCGAGGGCCCTCATCCGGCACTCCGGAACCGCACGCGGTCGCCGGGTGCCAGCAGCGCGGGCGGGTCGGCGCGGGGGTCGAACAGGACGGTCCGGGTGTGGCCGATCAGCCGCCAGCCGCCGGGCGAGACGCGCGGGTACACGCCGGTGAACTCACCCGCGATACCGACCGAACCCGGTGGCACGCGAGTGCGCGGAGCCGGCAGCCGCGGCTGCCGGAGCGGCTCGGGAAGTCCGGTCAGGTAACCGAATCCGGGTGCGAACCCGGTGAAGGCGACGGTGTAGACGGCGCCGGTGTGCAGCCGGACGACGTCCTCAATGGACACTCCGGCGTCCCGGGCGACGAGTTCGAGATCCTCACCGTCGTAGGTCACGTCGAGAGTGATCTCGCGGGATTCGCCGTGCGGCGGATGTTCGAGGTCGGCGTCCGCCAGCAGCTCGCGGACGGCAGCGAGCGCGCCCGAGCCCGGGGTTTCCACCACGAGCAGGCTGCGGGCGCCGGGAACGAGCTCGGTGATCCCGGCCGGGCGCGCGGAGGAGACCGTCGCGTGCGCCGCCATCGTTTCGGTGAGGGAAGCGCAGTCGAGCAGGGCGGCGTGCTCGCCGTAGGCACGCCACCGCATGAGGTCGGGGTCAGCCCACCACGCGGCGCAGCAGCGCCGACGTGTGCGGCTGCAGTTCCTGGCCCATCATGGCGCGCTCCTCGACGTAGCCGAGTTCGCCGTTGACGATGCCGTAGAGCCGCTGCGAAGCCGTGACGTCCTTGGCCGTCGACGTGCGGACGACCGCGTCGGTGCCCAGCTCCCAGGCCGGGACCGAGGCCTTGCCACGCGGTTTGCCGTAGAAGAGTTCCACGATGCCGGTGTTGTGGGTCAGCAGCAGCTCGATCGTGTCGTCGGCCTGCGGGCGCCAGAACCCGGATTCGCGCGCGGCGGGACGGATGACCTTGCCGTCCTCGTCGAGCAGCCAGGCGCGCGCCTCGTGCGTGAGGAACGGGCGGCCGTCGTGCGCGATGGTCAGCTGCATGCCGAACCGGTACGGGCCCTCGATGGTCGGGTAGTCGACCTCGCCCTCACCGCGCCAGACACCGACGAGCGGCAGGAGCGCCAGGCAGGCGTCGTTGAGGTTCGGGCCTTCGCGCAAGTTCGCCGTGTCGCCCGGGACGGGCATGTCGTCGAACTGGGGAAGGTTCCGGTCGCGCGTGCTTTCCGCGCGCTTTTCCGCGGCCTGGATGGCCTCGTCGCCACTAGCCGTCATGGGTCAGCGCTGGTCCGCGTAAAGCCGGTAGACGACGTACACGGCGAACCAGGTGATCGCGACGCCGGCGAGCACCAGCAGGGTCGTAAACAGGATCTCCACGACACGCACCTTAGTCGCTACCTGCCCCGACAGGCCTGCCGAGGTCGCGTGGCAGTGCCCACACGCGCGTGAAGGCCCCCTTCACGCGGCTGAGCCGAGGGAAGGGGGCCTTCACGCGCGAAACGTCAGGCGACGGAGATGGCGAGCTGGTGCACGCCGGGTCCCTGCGCGGTGACGGAAGCCTCGCCGTTGCCGGAGCGGTGCAGCGCGCGCACCGTCCAGTCACCGGGGGCCGCGTAGAAGCGGAAGTCGCCGTCGGCCGACGAGACCACCTCGCCGGTGAAGTCGCCGCCGCCGTCCAGCAACCGCACGAAGGCGCCGCCGATGGGGCCTTCCGTACCGGTCACCTTGCCGGCCAGCACGACCTGGCCGCGGGTGTCGTAATCGGCGGGCGTGGCCTCCTGGACCGGTGCGCCGCAGCTGTCGTCTGCCATCACTTAGCTCCCAACTCGACCGGCACGCCGACGAGCGAGCCGTATTCCGTCCACGAACCGTCGTAGTTCTTCACCTGGTCGTAGCCGAGGAGTTCGTGCAGCGCGAACCACGCGATGGACGAACGCTCACCGATCCGGCAGTACGCGATCGTGGACTTCGACTCGTCGAGGCCCTCGTCGGAGTACAGCTCCTTGATCTCGTCCTCGGTCTTGAAGGTGCCGTCCTCGTTGGCGACCTTCGCCCACGGGACGTTCAGCGCGCCCGGGATGTGGCCCGGGACCTGCGACTGCTCCTGCGGCAGGTGCGCCGGGGCGAGCAGCTTGCCGGAGAACTCGTCGGGGGAACGCACGTCGACGAAGTTGCTGCCGCCGATGGCCTGGACGACCTCGTCGCGGAAGGCGCGGATCGACAGGTCCTGCTCCTTGGCCTGGTACGTGGTGGCCTCGCGCTTGACCTCGTCCGCGTTCAGCTCGCGGCCGTCGAGTTCCCACTTCTTGCGGCCGCCGTCGAGAAGCTGCACGTTCTCGTGGCCGTAGAGCTTGAAGTACCAGTACGCGTACGCGGCGAACCAGTTGTTGTTGCCGCCGTAGAGGATCACGCGGTCGTCGTTCGAGATGCCCTTCTCGGACAACAGCTTCTCGAAGCCCTCCTTGTTGACGAAGTCGCGGCGGACCCCGTCCTGCAGGTCCTTGCGCCAGTCGAACTTCACCGCCCCGCGGATGTGTCCGTTGTCGTACGCGGTCGTGTCCTCGTCGACCTCGATGAACACGACACCCGGGGTGTCCAGGTTCTCCTCGGCCCACTGGGTGGTGACCAGGACGTCTTCACGGCTCATGGAGCTGACTCTCTTTCTGGGTTAGGACGCGCGAGGGCTGGGGCTGAAACGCTTGATGAGCAGGTACATCTCGCAACCGAGACAGAAGTTGAACGCCGCGTTGAGGAAGGCCGCGAACAGCGCGAACGCCGTGGCGACGAAGCCGAGCGCGGTCAGGCCGGCGGCGAAACCGACGGTGCCGGCGACGGCGAACACGAACCCGACGGCCTGCGCGAACCGCAGCGGGGCGGCGTCCTCGCGTTCGGTCGCCGGGCCGAGCCGCGGCGCGACGAGGTAGCGGTAGAGCAGGGAGTACGGCGCCGGCTTCAGTCCGATGAAGGCACCGATCGCGAACACCACCGCCTGCGCCGCGAGCAGTGGCCACCACTGGGTGATGAGCACGACCGCGAGCACGATCGTCGTCAGGATGGCGGCGAAACGCGGACCACGGGGGTCGACTGCCGGTCCTGCGGACATGGTTCCTCCTGCGAACGAGAGGGAAGGAGATGCGTGCCGGACGGGCACGCGCAGGCGAGGTTCAGCGAACGCCGGGACACAGGCTGCTGCGAACGCGGCACAGATCCACTGCGCGGCGCTGGGTCAGCAAGGTTCGGGGCAGCCTGTTCACGGGCACGAGGGTACGCAGAGCTCCCTCAGGTTGGGAACCGTGTTCACACCTTGGGACGCTTCCCAAAATTCGGGATCAGACGTTCGCCAGATGGGGCTTCAGGGCTTCGAGAAGCTCCTGACCTCGGGGAACGCCGCCGACGCGGAAGACCTCCCGGCCGTCCGGCGTCAAGGCCAGCGTCGTCGGAGTCCGCAATATCGAAAGTGCCTGTGCGACTTCGGGGGTTTCGGTGACGTCCAGATCGACGTGGGTGAGGCCGTCGGTCTTGTCCGCGAGCGCCGAGAGGAGCACGCGGGTGTGGCGGCACGGCGCGCAGAACGTGGTGGAGATCTGGACCAGGGTGACACCTTCGGGCGCGAGGGCGCCCGAGACGCGACCGGGCAGTGTGGGCGCGCCCGGCTTGGCCGCGCGGATCCGGCCGTTGCGCGCTCGCATCAGCGCGCCCGCGACCCCGCCGAGCACCAAGACGCCCAGCAGCACCCACACTCCGGTCATCCGCAAGTCACCCCTGAGGCTTCGCTCCGCTGAAGGCCACGTTCTTGCCTTCACCCTTGATGGTCACCGAGCCGCTGTTCACGCGTACCGACGTCGGCGTCACCGAGAACGGCATCGTGCCGGTGTCGATGGTCGCGTTGAAGTTCGGCAGCAGCGCGTCCTGTACGGCTTGGGGAACGACGGTGGTCTCCTTGTCATTCCCGAACTGCAGCCGCTTCGGCTCGAGACGGATCTTCTGCCCGTCGAGTTCGATCATCGCGAAGCAGAAGATCTCCACCTTCTGCCCGGCGATCTGGACGTTGCCCGAAACCCGGATCCCGGCGCTGGCGGTGTCCACCGGTTCGCCGTTCTCGTTGGTCGCCGTCGGCTTCGTCTCGCCCTGGCCGCTGTCGCCGTTGCGGACGTAGTCCTCGGTGACCGGTTCGATCTTCAGGTTCTCGATCTTGTCGAGAGGGGCCTGCTTCGCGATGTCGGCGGCCTTGATCGTCACCTCACCCTTGAGCGTGCCGATGGTGATCGCCTTGGTGTTGCCGGACGTCAGGTCCGAGAGCGGCGCCGTGACGTCGCTCATGTCCGCGTTGAAGTCCACGTCACGCAGCTTCGGCGGGACGGCGACGCCCTGCGCGTTGATCGTGATGTGACTGTAGTCACCGGAAAGGGCCTGGGTCAGGAACGGGAAACCGTGCACCGTGACCGCCGGGTCGTTGGCCAGGTTCAGCTGTTCGCGGGCCTTTTGGGAGATCGTGTGCTCGGCGAACGCCGCCGCTCCGAAATCGGCCCCCACCAGCAGCACCACCAGTACCGCGAGGGCGATGAGCCAGCCCCGGCCGCGGCGCTTCGGTCGCTTGGCGGACCGGCCGGGGGACGGTCGTCCGTCGTGCGCCACTGGCCTGCTCACCATCTCGTCAAGTCTCCTTCGTAAACCTCTTTGGCCAGGTGTGATCGATCCAGCACGGGGTAGGTCCTCGGCCGTTCACCCGCTATTCTCACTAAGCACCGGCTGTCGCCACGTTCGAGGCGGCCAATAGCGAAGGCGGTGCGGCGATGAGCCTGGACCTTCTGGTACTGACCGCGGAAGCAGATGCCACCACGGTGTTGCCCGCCCTGGATCTGCTGCCCCACACCGTACGCGTCCGTGCTCCGGAAGTGACCGCGCTGCTCGACGCCGGCCACCGCGACGTCATCGTCCTCGACGCGCGCACTGATCTCGCCTCCGCGAAGAGCCTCTGCCGTCTGCTCAAGGGCGCGGGTGAGGACGAGACCTCCACCCCGGTCATCGCCGTCGTCGGCGAAGGCGGGCTGGTCGCGGTCAGCGCGGAATGGCGCACCGACGACATCCTCCTCCCGACGGCCGGTCCCGCCGAGGTCGACGCCAGGCTGCGGCTGGTCACCACCCGCGACGGCAGTGCCTCGCAGGTCGACGCCGAGCTTCGCGTCGGTGACCTCGTCATCGACGAAGCGACCTACACCGCGAAGCTGCGCAAGCGCACTCTCGAACTCACCTACAAGGAGTTCGAACTCCTCAAGTACCTCGCGCAGCACGCCGGCCGGGTGTTCACCCGGGCCCAGCTGCTGCAGGAGGTCTGGGGTTACGACTTCTTCGGCGGCACGCGCACGGTCGACGTCCACGTCCGGCGTCTGCGGGCGAAGCTCGGACCGGAGCACGAGCAGATGATCGGGACCGTGCGCAACGTCGGTTACAAGTTCGAGCGGCCGTCCAAGGGGCCGGCCAAGCAGGCCGTCGCCCCGGACGCGAGCGTCTACGAGCCGAGCGAACTTTCCTCGCACTGAGTCCCCTTTCCTGTCTGACAAGACGCCCGGGCACCCGGCAGGTTCCCCGGTAGGGTCGGTTTCATGCTTGATCTGGTGTGGACCGGTGAACCGGAAACGGAAGAGATCCACGACTTCCTCCTCGCCGTGCGCGAGGCCGACGGCCGCCCGGAGGACACCGGTTTCGACGGTGGGCGGCACCTCCTCGGTCGCGTCGACGGCGTGTTGGTCGCGTATGCGCACCTGGACACCGAGGGTGACTCGCACGGCAACCAGGTCGCCGAACTGTTCGTCCATCCCGCGCACCGCCGCTCCGGCCACGGCCGGGCGCTCACCAGGGCGCTCGTCGAACAGGCCGCGGGGAAGCCGCTGCGTGTCTGGGCGCACGGCGACCACCCCGCCGCCGTCCACCTCGCCGGGACCGAAGGGTTCGAACGCGCCCGCGAGCTGCTGATCCTCCATGCCGACGTGGAGACGGCCGACTGGCCGGAACCCGTCACGCGCGAAGGTGTCACGCTGCGCACGTTCGTCCCCGGCCAGGACGAGGAGGCGATGGTGCGGGTCAACGCCCGCGCCTTCGACTGGCATCCCGAGCAGGGCGCGTTGACCGCCGACGAGGTCCGGGCGACTGAGAAGGACGCCTGGTTCGACCCCGAAGGCTTCTTCCTCGCGGAAGAGAACGGCGAGGTCGTCGGCTTCCACTGGACGAAGGTCCACGACGCGGTCCCCGGCCGGTTCGGCGGCGAGCCCGCCGGCGAGGTCTACGTCGTCGGCATCGACCCGGACGCGCAGGGCGGCGGCCTCGGAAAGGCCCTCACGCTCGCCGGGCTGCGGTATCTCCGTGATCGCGGGCTGGGGCAAGTGATCCTGTATGTCGAAGGGGACAACGCGCCCGCACTGGCCGTGTATTCGAAGCTCGGGTTCACCCGATACGAGGTAGACGTTCAGTACGCACGGTAACCGCGTTCACACGGGCGGCACTTGACCGGTCACGGAGAGCAGACGCGCAGGTCACGGGCGGGACACGGGCCACTTTCGGAGTAGTCGCGCTGCTCACATCGGCTGCCTTGTTCACTTGCCGTTCACCCTTAGACGGCCGCCTGTCCACTGTCAGTGCTTAGTGTCCGGGTCCGGAAGGAACGCTCCCGTTCCACCGATCCGGCGAAAGTCTCCCAGTGGAGGAAATGCAGTGAAGATCATGCGGCCCGCGGGCGCGATCGGCATCGTGGCCACCGCCGCCCTCGTGCTCGGCGCCTGTGGATCCGACCCGGCGGCGACCAAGCCCGGCAGCACCGGTGCCGCCGCCGCTCCGAGTGGCGCGGCCAACGTCGAATGCGGCGGCAAGAGCCCCCTTTCGGCCGAGGGCTCGTCCGCGCAGAAGAACGCGATCGACATCTTCGTGCAGGCTTACGCCGCCAAGTGCTCCGGCCAGAAGGTGAACTACAACCCCAGCGGTTCGGGCGCCGGCATCAAGCAGTTCAACGCGAACCAGGTCGACTTCGCCGGTTCGGACTCGGCGCTCAAGGCCGAAGAGGCCGAGAAGGCCAAGGCCCGGTGCGCCTCCGACGCGTGGAACCTCCCGCTCGTCGTCGGCCCGGTCGCCGTCGCCTACAAGCTTTCCGGGGTCGACAAGCTGACCCTGACCCCCGAGGTCACCGCCAAGATCTTCAACGGTGGCATCACCAAGTGGAACGACCCGGCCATCAAGGCGGTCAAGGGCAACGAAAGCCTCAACCTGCCGGACAAGGCCATCCAGGTCATCTCGCGCACCGACGAGTCGGGCACCACCGACAACTTCCAGAAGTACCTGAAGGTCGCGTCCAAGGGCGCCTGGACCCAGGGTGACGGCAAGAAGTTCAACGGCGGTGTCGGCAACGGCGCGGAGAAGTCCAACGGTGTCGCCAACGCCGTGAAGTCCGCCGACGGTGCCATCACCTACGTCGAGTCCGCGTTCGCGAAGGACGGCATCAGCACCGCCCTCATCGACAGCGGCTCCGGTGGTGTCGAGCTCAGCGCGGCGAACGTCGCGAAGTCCCTCGACGCGGCGAAGTTCAAGAAGGAGGGCTCGAACGACCTCGCCCTCGACCTGGACGCGATCTACTCCAGCAACGTGGCCGGCGCGTACCCGCTGCTGCTCGTCACCTACGAGATCGTCTGCTCCAAGTACGCGGACGCCGAGGTCGGCAAGGCCGTCAAGGCGTTCCTGAACGTCTCCGCCACCGATGGTCAGAAGCCGCTTTCGGAGAAGGGCTACGTGCCGATCCCGCAGAGCCTGCAGGACAAGGTCCTGACCGCCGTCAAGGCCATCGCCTGATCAGTCGACGACCTCTAGGTTGATCAGTAGCAGGCTGGACAGAAGTTAGTCGATGAGCGATTCGTCTTCGCCCAGAACGCCCACCGGCGACCCCGGTGGGCGTTCTGGCGTCCGCGAGACCTTCACGGAGGACCCGATTTCGGAGCAATCTGCCGCGTCACCGCCCGAGCAGTCCTCGGTGCGCCTCGCGAGCCCCAATTCCAGGACGGTGCGACCCGGTGACCGCATCTTCCAGATCCTGACCACCGGAGCCGGCGTCTTCGTCGTCTCGCTGATCGGCCTGATCGGGTTGTTCCTGCTGGTGCAGGCCATCCCGGCGCTCCAGGCCGACAACGTGAACTTCCTGACCAGCCAGGTCTGGCAGACCACCCCGGACAACATGCGCTTCGGGATCATGGGCCTGCTGCTGGTCACGGTGTACTCGTCCCTGCTGGCGCTGATCATCGCGATGCCGATCTCGCTCGGGATCGCCCTCTTCCTCACCCAGTACGCGCCGAAGCGGCTGGCGCGGCCCTTCGCCTACGTGATCGACCTGCTCGCCGCGGTCCCCTCGATCATCTACGGCCTGTGGGGCCTGATGGTCTTCGCGCCGGCGATCGAGCCGTTCTCGCAGTGGGTCAACGACACCTTCTCGTGGATCCCGCTCTTCGCGGCGGGCAACGTCTCGCCGGACCTGCGGGGCACCATCTTCACCGCGGGCATCGTGCTGGCCGTGATGATCCTGCCGATCATCACCTCGCTGTCCCGTGAGATCTTCGAGCGGACCCCGACCCCGCATATCGAGGGCGCGCTGGCGCTGGGCGCCACCCGCTGGGAGGTCATCCGCACCACGGTGCTCCCGTTCGGCAAGGCGGGCTACATCGGCGCTTCGATGCTCGGCCTCGGCCGCGCGCTCGGCGAGACGATCGCGCTCGCGATCATCCTGACCGGCGCGGTCGGCCGCGAGTTCACCTGGAGCCTCTTCGACGGCGGCGCCACGTTCGCCTCGAAGATCGCGGCGGACTACGCGGAACTCAACAACGAGATCTCGGCGGGCGCGTACATCGCGGCGGGTCTCGTGCTGTTCCTGCTGACGCTCGTCGTCAACTTCATCGCGCGATCCGTCATCGCCAAGAAGGGGGACTGAGCATGTCCACCACGCTCGAAAAGACCCCCGCCACCACCCCCGCCTTCCAGCAGGTCAGCATGGCCAGGAAGGTCAAGAACGGCTTCGCGACGGCGCTGATCTGGCTGTCGTTCCTGATCGCCGTCGTGCCGCTGGTGTGGCTGCTCGCCACGGTGGTCATCAACGGTGTCAAGCGGATCCCCTACAGCAACTGGTGGACCGAGGACTTCGGCTCGGTGCTGTCGGACGAGGTCGGCGGCGGCGTCGTGCACGCGGTCATCGGTTCGGTGCTGCAGGGCCTGGTCTGCGCGGTCATCGCGGTCCCGATCGGCATGCTGGTCGCGATCTACCTGGTCGAATACGGCCGCGGCAAACTCGCGAAGATCACGACCTTCATGGTGGACATCCTCTCCGGTGTCCCCTCGATCGTCGCGGCGCTGTTCATCTACGCGCTGTGGATCACGACCTTCGGCCTGCCGCGCAGTGGTTTCGCCGTGTCACTCGCCCTGGTGCTGCTGATGATCCCGGTGGTCGTGCGCTCCTCGGAGGAGATGCTGCGGATCGTCCCGGACGACCTGCGCGAAGCCTCGTACGCGCTGGGCGTGCCGAAGTGGAAGACGATCATGAAGATCGTCCTGCCGACCGCGCTGTCCGGCATCATCGGCGGCATCATGATGGCGCTCGCCCGGGTCATGGGCGAGACCGCGCCGCTGCTGGTCCTCGTGGGGTACTCCGCCTACGTGAACTGGGACATCTTCGGTGGCGAACAGGCCGCACTGCCGCTTCTGATGAACAACGAACGGGTCAGCAACCCGTTCGACGAAGGTACCGTCGCGTTCGACAGGATCTGGGGTGCGGCGCTCACCCTGGTACTGATCATCGCGATCGTGAACCTCCTCGCCATGCTCTTTGCCCGTCTTGTCGCCCCGAAGAAGAAGTGAGCTGTTTGAGATGGCCAAACGAATCGACGTCAAAGACGTGGACATCTACTACGGCAAATTCCACGCCGTGGACGGCGTCACCCTCTCGGTGCCGCCGCGGAACGTCACCGCGTTCATCGGCCCGTCGGGCTGCGGCAAGTCGACGGTGCTGCGCACGCTGAACCGTATGCACGAGGTCATCCCCGGTGCCCGCGTCGAGGGTGAGGTGCTGCTCGACGGCGAGGACATCTACGGCGCCGGGGTCGACCCGGTGCAGGTCCGCCGCACGATCGGCATGGTGTTCCAGCGCCCCAACCCGTTCCCGACGATGTCCATCCGCGACAACGTGGTGGCGGGCCTGCGCCTCGGCGGCACCAAGGGCAAGAAGGAACTCGACGACGTCGCCGAGCGCGCCCTGCGCGGCGCGAACCTGTGGAACGAGGTCAAGGACCGGCTGAACAAACCGGGCGGCGGCCTCTCCGGTGGTCAGCAGCAGCGGCTCTGCATCGCGCGGGCGATCGCCGTGCGGCCCGACGTGCTGCTGATGGACGAGCCGTGCTCCGCGCTCGACCCGATCTCGACGCTCGCCATCGAGGACCTGATCGGTGAGCTCAAGAAGGAGTACACGATCGTCATCGTGACGCACAACATGCAGCAGGCGGCGCGGGTCTCGGACCAGACCGCGTTCTTCAACCTGGCGGGCGTCGGCCAGCCGGGGCGCCTGGTGGAGCTGAACGACACGGAGAAGATCTTCTCGAACCCGGACGAGAAGGCGACCGAGGACTACATCTCGGGCCGCTTCGGCTGATCTTTGAGCGCGTGAAGCCTGAGGCACGTCGCGAAAGCCACTTTCAGGACATCAGATGTCCCGAAAGTGGCTTTCGCGACACGCCCTGAGCGGTCGCCCGGGCGCCAAGCATGACGAAGGGGCCCTTCACCGCGTGAGATGCGGTGAAGGGCCCCTTCGCTATGTCCTATGCGGGGAAAGTCCCCTTACAACTCGTCGGGTCCGTAGCCGGGCATCTTGCCGGTCACCACGAAGATCATCCGGCGCGCGACCGAGACGGCGTGGTCGGCGAAGCGCTCGTAGAAGCGGCCCAGCAGGGTGACGTCCACGGCCGCGGCGACGCCGTGGTCCCAGTTCCGGTCCATGATGACCGTGAACAGGTGCTTGTGGATCTCGTCGACCTCGTCGTCGTCCGACTCGATCGTGCGGGCGGCCTCGACGTCCTTGGACTTGATGACCTGCTCGACCTGACGGGCCAGGCTCACGCCGACCTCGCCCATCTTGGCGAAGTCCGCCTTCACCTCTTCGGGCAGTACGGGGTCGGGGTGGCGGCGGCGCGCGGCCTTGGCCACGTGCAGCGCCAGATCGCCCATCCGCTCCAGGCTTTCCGCCGCGTGGATCGCGGCGAGCACGGTCCGGAGGTCGGTCGCGACAGGTGCCTGCAGGGCCAGCAGCGCGTACGCCTGCTCCTCGCATTCGGCGCGCGCGTCGTCGACCTTCGCGTCGTCGCTGATGACCTGCTCGGCGAGTCCGAGATCGACCTCGAGCAACGCCCGGGTCGCCCGCTCCATCGCGTCGGCGACCTGGAGGGACATGCTCGCTAGGTTCTCGGCGAGCTGTTCGAGTTCGACATGGTAAGCCTCACGCATGGCCCAACCCTACGGGCAAGAGGGACCAAAAGCCGCATCCCAGAGTGAACCTGACGTGAACCCGGACTAACGAATGATCCTCAGCCTGAGCTGCTGCTCTTCTTGGCGCCACCCGATTTGGCGGTGCTGGTCGGCGCCGTGTCAGCTGTGCCGGCAGCGGGCGGCGCCGGGGCCTTCTCTTCCAGCGGGGTGTTGTTGATCAGCGCCTCGAAGACGGCCTTCGCCTTGCTCTGCACCAGCACCTCGTTGCCGCGGCCGTTCGCCTCGCCGGTGGTGGGCACGGTGAGGAACTTGACCTTGTCCGAGCCCATCCCGCGCATCGACTTCGCCAGCGTCATCATCTGCTTGATGCCGAGGTTCTCGCCGAAGGTGGCCTTGGCGAACGCGTCGATGAAACCGCTGAGCTTACCGGTGTCCAGGATGACTTCCTTCGACATCACCGTCTTCAGCAGCGCGCCGAGGAAGGCCTGCTGCCGTTTGATCCGGCCGTAGTCCGACGTCGGGTCGCCCTTGACGTGCCGCGCCCGGACGTAGTTCAGCGCCTGGTCGCCGGAGATCCGGACCTCGCCCGCCTGCGGGATGATCATGCCGAGCGTGCCGTCGTCGACCGGCTTCTCGTTGTACACGGTGACGCCCTGCACGGCGTCGACCATGGATTTGAAGCCGTTGAAGTCGATCCCGACGAAGTGGTTCATCTTCATGCCGGTGATCTGCTGGATGACCTTCGTGACGCACTGCGGGCCGCCGACCGCGTAGGCCGTGTTCAGCTTCGCGATCTTCTGTGCCGGCGAGGTCTCTTCCGAGTACGACGACGTCGCCGGGTCCCAGCGCTTGCATTCCGGGCGGCTGATCTCCAGGTCGCGCGGGAAGGACACCATCACGACACGCTGCCTGTCGGCGGGGACGTGCGCGATCATGACCGTGTCCGAACGGGCGCCCGGCGTGCCGTCCGCGTCGCCGACCCCGTCCTCGGCGGCCGCGCCGTCACGGGTGTCGGAACCGACCATCAGGAAGTTCTCGTCGCCGGTCTGGCCCGCGGCGTCCTGGATGTCGGCCGAGTCCTCGTCGAGCGAGGCGACGTTGTTGAACTTCGCGTCGAACCAGGTCTGGGCGCCCCACGCCGAACCGATGGAGAGGAACACGAGCGCGGCGACCACGGCGGCGGCGATCCGGCCGGCCTTGGCCGCCTGCCTGGTCTTGCGTTCCTTCTTCTCCTGTAGCCGGGTCTGCGGCGCGGATTCCTCGCCCACCTCGGCATCGGTGGTCATGACCACCCGCTGCAATGCCGTGCGGGTCTGCTCCAGCAGCGCGGCGGGGCGGGAGGCGAGCCGCTCGCGGCGCTCGCGCTTCTTGGCCTCTTCGGCCTCGAGTTCGTCGTGCGCGGCGGAGAACCGGGCGAGGGTGTGATCGATCTTGCGCTTGGTGATCGTCGCGTCGTCGATCGCCTCGAGCTCGTCGGTCATCGTGAGCCGGTCCATCTCGGACCGCGGCGGGACACCGGGCGACTGCGGGACCGGCGCCTGCTGCGCCGGTCGTTGCGCCGGGCGGCGGGGACGACGCGGGGGCGGCGGTACCGCGGGCTGCTGCTGCGCGCCGGGGTTCACCACCGGCGGGCGGCGCTGCGTCGGCGCTTCGGGGCTGGGCGCGGCCTGGGAGGTGCGGCGCGGCTGGCGCGCGCGAGGCGGGCGCGGGGTTTCGTCGGGTTGCGGGTTCCGCGGCGGCATCGGGGCACGCGGCGCGGCGGGTTTGGCCGCGCGAGGCGCGGGTGCCGGGCTTTCGGCCGGGGCGGCCGGACGAGGGCGGCGAGGTGCGGGCGGTTCGGTCCGGGCGGCTCGCGCACCGGGTCTTCCAGGTTCGGGCGACGGCTCGCTCTGCCGGAGCCTGCGCGGAGCGGGCGCCTCGGCGGAGGGGTCGAAGATCGGGCGTTCACCGGTATGACGTGCGACGACGTCGGAAACGCTGATCCCGCCGTGGGTGTCCATCGAGCGGCGTCGAGCCCTGCGGCCGCGCTCACCGGCGTTTCCGTCGGTGTTGCTGTGGCGACCGGTCCCCGGGTTGTGGTGCTCGTCGGGCACTCGGTCTCCTTTCAGGCCTGGCGTCGAAGCTCTTTCGTTATCGTACGGACACCTCTGGTTCGTGGCGACAACCATCCCGGAATTTTCTTCACCCAAGGTACTGAGAATCGCCGAACGGTCCATGCGATCGGGTGAGCGGTCGTGGTTAAAGCTGCGTTAAAAGGGGTGAAACCACTACGCAGAGTGCGACAGTCGACTGTGTGAGTGGTTGGGGAGTGCTTAAGCGCCGGCGGACTCCGCGGCGTTCATCGGATGCGGAATCGTGCGTGAAGATTCCTTATCCCGATAGGCCACTTTGTTTCGTCCTGCCCGTTTCGCCATATACAACAAAGTGTCGGCGCTACGCAACTGCCGTTCCGGTTCGGCCGCGAGATCCGGCTCCACGCGGCTTTCGTGCGCGAGCCCCACGCTGATCGTCACCGAGAGACCGGGACGGATGCGGCGCCACGGATGGCGGGCCACCCGGATACGGGCGGTGTCGGCGATGCGCACGGCGCGGGCGGCGTCGACGTCCGGGATGACGAGCGCGAACTCCTCACCGCCGTAGCGGGCGCAGAACGCCTCCGGCGGAAGTCCCTGTTGCAGCAGGTCGGCCACTTCGCGGAGCACCCGATCGCCCACCAGATGCCCGAACGTGTCGTTGACGTCCTTGAACAGGTCGAGGTCGACCAGCGCGATCGCGACGCCGGGCGGGCCGCGGTGGTCGACGGCCGGGCCGTGCAGCCACTGGTCGAGGTAGCGGCGGTTGTAGCTGGACGTCAGCGTGTCCCGCAGGTTGCCCGCCCTGGCGAGGTCGAAGGCGGATTTGAGGTGGTGGTACGCGCGTCGCCAGTCGCCCTGCATGGCCAATATCCCGGCGATCGACTCGTGGAGGCTGAGCAGATCGGTGGTCGGCGCGCCCGATGGGAGCGCGGCCTCGTCGTCGGCTGCCACGCTCACCTCCGCCACGAATTGGTTTTCGTCGTATAGGAGGGATCTCTTGAGGTATGAGTACGGGCCAAAGTGAATATCGCTCAAGAGGACGACGGTCCGGCACCATTGTCACGCACCGAAGTGCCTTTCTGTAAGGACGAAAACGGCTCGGCGTCCTTGAGCTGCGAAAACTGATCCTTCGCCCAGTAACTCACGTCAGTCACATCGTCATTCAGCAACAGTGCGTAATCATTCCAGCTCAGCCACCGCCAGTCGCCGACCTCGTCGGGATGCGGTTCCGGATCGTCGTCGACCCAGGCGACGAAGACCGGGCAGAACTCGTTCTCGACCACGCCTTCGAACGGCGGCGTGGAGTAGCGGTAGGCCGGAAGGACGCATCGAAGCCCGTTCAGCCGGGGCAGTCCGAGCTCGAAGGCGGCGCGCCGCCGGACGGCCTCTTCGATCGGTTCACCCGGTGCGGGGTGCCCGCAGACGCTGTTGGTCCAGACCCGGGGCCACACCTTCTTGGTGGCGGCGCGGCTGGTGATCAGCAGGGCCTGGTCGCTGCTGCGCAACAGATAGCAGGAGAACGCCAGATGCAGCCGGGTGTGCTCGTGGTGGGCGGCCAGTTTGGGTGCGGTCTCGCCGGTCGGCTCGCCGTCCTCGGTGACGTAGACGATGCGTTCGGTGTCCGCTTCGGTCATGTTCTTCATCGGACCCACTGAACCAGCAGGCTCGCTGTAACCGGTACCGCGACCAGAGTTACCCCTGTTAGTGGGATGAAAGGTGCTCCACGAGCAAAGATGTGACGGCTTCGGGCGCCTCTTCCACGACCCAGTGAGAGACGTCCTCGATCATCTCGAAGCGGTACGGGCCGGTGACCCGGTTCGCGGTGTCGAGCGCGGCCGTCGAACCGAAGGCGGCGTCTTCGGTGCTCCAGATGTAGAGCGTCGGTACCTCGATCGGGCCGATCTTCCCGCCGGGCCGCCCGGCGCGGTACCAGTTGAGCGCGGCGGTCAGCGCGCCCGGCTCGGACAGGCGTCGGATGTACTCGTCGACCTTGCTCGGCGGCACTTTCCAGTCGAACATGCGGCGCAGCGCCTCGGCGTTGTTCTCGAGCATCCGCCGTTCGGTGACGCGGGTCTGCCGCCATTCGGTCATGTACGCCGAACGGAGATGCTGGTCCTCGTCGGTCTTCATGACCGCCGCCAGCGCCGCCGGATGCGGCGTCGAAATCACGGCGAGACTGCGGAGCCTGCCGGGATGCGCATCGGCCGTCCACCACGCGACGGCTCCGCCCCAGTCGTGTCCGACAAGATCGAATTCGTTCCACCCCAAGCGATCCGCGATCGCGATGACGTCACCGACGAGGTCGTCGATCCCGTATTCGGACGCCTGTTCCGGCCGGACGCCCGGGGAGTAGCCGCGCTGATCCGGCGCGACCGCGCGATAGCCGAGCACGCCGAGCGTCGCGACCTGGTGCTCCCATTCCACCGCGGCCTCGGGAAACCCGTGCAGCAGCAGCACGGGGCGGCCGTCCTCGGGGCCCGCCGCGATGGCGTCGAAGGAACCGGCCGCGGTGGGAACGCTCAGCTGCTCGATCACGACGCCGACTCTACGGGCCTCCGGTTTCCGGCAGGCGGCAAGGGATTGACGACGAGTGTTCCTCGACCGTCCATTGGCGGCGCCGGTTTCGGTGCTCGGGGTCTGTGACGGCAACCCGGGATGTCATCTCGGGCCGTACCCGACCTACGAGGCGTGTCTCATCGAGCAGAGCAACATGGCCCGGTACTAAGTTTCGCCTACAAGACCAGGGGAACCTGAGTCGTGAACGAAACGCTCCCGCCGCCCGGCGGGAGCGTTTTTCGTTTCAGCCCCCCGAGTGCATGTCCTCGGCTTCGGGGACGCAGTCGTCGTCCGGGTCGTCGAGCCAGCCGTGCGGCAGCGTGACCTTGCCCGGCGAACCCTGCCGCCCGCGCGGACCGGTGGCCGCGGTGGGGAACGGCGCGTCGTGGTCGAGCTTGGCGATCAGGTCGTCGAGCTGGTCCATGCCGGACAACATCGCGAAGCCGCGTCGCAGCTCCGAACCGACCGGGAAACCCATGAAGTACCAAGCCATGTGCTTGCGGATGTCGCGCATGGCCTTGTCGTGGCCGTCGTGTTCCACGAGCAGTTCCGTGTGACGGCGCAGTACCTTCGCGACCTCGCCGAGATTCGGCGGCGTCGGCTGCGGGCGACCGGCGAAGGCGGCCTCCAGCTCACCGAACAGCCACGGCCTGCCCAGGCAGCCGCGGCCGACGACGACGCCGTCGCAACCGGTCTCGTCGACCATGCGCAGCGCGTCCTCGGCGGAGAAGATGTCGCCGTTGCCGAGCACCGGGATGCTGGTGACGGCTTCCTTGAGGGCCGCGATCTTCGTCCAGTCGGCCTGGCCGGAGTAGCGCTGTGCGGCGGTGCGCGCGTGCAGGCTGACCGCCGCCGCGCCCTCCGCCTCGGCGATACGACCGGCGTCGAGGTACGTCAGGTGGTCGTCGTCGATGCCCACCCGGAACTTGACCGTGAACGGCACGCCCGCCTCGGCCGCGGCCTTCGCCGACTCGCGCACGATGTCGGCGAACAGCTTGCGCTTGAACGGCAACGCCGCTCCGCCGCCCTTGCGCGTCACCTTCGCCACCGGGCAGCCGAAGTTGCTGTCGATGTGGTCGGCGAGCCCCTCGCCGGTGATGATGCGGACGGCCTCGGCCATGGTCTTCGGGTCGACCCCGTAAAGCTGCATGGACCTGGGCTTTTCGTTCTCGCCGAAGGTCATCATGTGCATGGTGCCGGGGTGGCGTTCGACCACCGCGCGGGCGGTGATCATCTCGCAGACGTAGATGCCGGCGCCGTACTCCTGGCACAGCTGCCGGAAGGCGACGTTGGTGATGCCCGCCATGGGAGCGAGCACGACCGGCGGATCGACCTCGTAGGGGCCGATCTTCAGGCTGGGCTTGCTCAGGGTGGCTGTCACGTCCTCCATTGTCGCCTGTGGTGTCTGTCACTCGCAGGTGGGCCGGGTTCCGCCGCCGGCAGATACACGGCGCGACCATCGGCAGATCCACAGACACAGGTGCTGTTGAGCTGTGCACAACGACGCCACGACAGACGGACCGACCAGCGGTTTCCCCTGGCGAGGCCGCGCCTGTCTCCCGATCCAGTGCACTATGGACAACCCCATCGGGGACGGCGTCTTGTCAGGAAGACTTCGCCAGCTGGCTGACTCGCTGGAAGGACATGCCGAGTATCTCACCCGCTTCGCGTTGTGAAACGCCAAGAGCGAGCAGTTCTTGGACCGCAGCACGGTGTTCCGCGGCCGCTTCGGCCTGCTTGCGTTGGGCCTCTTCGCGCAGGACTTCGGCGCGGGCTTGGTGGTCCTTCACCGAACTCGGCAGGTGCACCTCGAGATGCAGGTCGTACTCGTCGTCCTTGACGCCGTCCATGATTTCGATGAGCTCGTTGGCCATCGTCACGACGTCCTTGTAACGGAGTGCCTGGGTCGAGCGGTCGATCTCGCGGACGCGGATGAGCCAGAATCTGCCATCGCGAGTGACTTCGGCGTGATAGGTCTTCACTTCCTCCACCATCCTTTCCCGAGGACGCCCTCGCATTCCTTGAAGATGTCGATGGCGAAGACCTCGCCCAGCTCGGTATGGCGGGGGATGGGCACCACCACGCCGTTCAAGGTGTAGATGGTGTGGTTGGCAAGTTCCCGTTCCAGGACCCATGCCGCGCGTTGCCGCCTGGCGGCGACAGCGATCTTCTTGATGACGTCTCGTCTTCTCACAGCGTATGTCTAGGCAGGGGTAGACGCAAGCGTCAAGGCCGGGCTAGACATCTTCCGAGAGGGGATGGAAAAGGTCGTCTCCTTGCCGCTGCGCATCGCCGGATTTCGGTAGCTTCGCCTTCATGAGCGCCCGGACCAGACTCGACGACCTCTACGCGCGACGGCTCCGAGCTCGTCTCCTGCAAGGTCCTCTGCCCCGCCACGTCGGCGTGATCATCGACGGCAACCGCCGCTGGGCCCGCGCGATGGGCTTCGCGGACGTCCGTGAAGGGCATCGTCACGGAGCACAGCACATCGCCCGGTTGATGTCGTGGTGCGAAGGCCTCGGCATCGGGCACGTGACGGTGTACCTTGCCTCGGTCGACAACCTGACGAAGCGCGCGTCGCCGGAGATGGCCTTCTTGATGCAGGTGATCGAGGACGTCGTCCGTGAGCGGCTCACCGCGCCTGGCGCGAACTGGCGTGTCGCGCCTGTGGGACGTCTCGACATGCTGCCGTCGTCCACGGCCGAAGTGCTGAAGCAGGCCGAAGAGGACACTCGGGACGCGACAGGGCCCGAGCTGACCCTCGCGATCGGGTACGGAAGCCGCGAGGAGATCGTCGACGCCGTCCGAGATCTCGTGCTCGAAGGGGCGGCTGACGGCAAGTCCCTTGTGGAGATCGCGGAGTCCGTCTCCGTGGACGCACTTTCCGCGCATCTGTACACGGTCGGCTGTCCCGATCCGGACCTGATCATCCGGACCAGCGGCGAGGTCCGGCTGTCCGGATTCCTGCTTTGGCAGGCCAAGGATTCCCGGCTGTACTTCTGCGACGTCAACTGGCCGGGCTTCCGGTACGTCGACCTCTTGCGGGCGCTCCGCGTATGGGCACGATCACGATGATCTTGCAGGTCGCGACCACATCGTCATCACGATTGAGTAGTGCTACGGATCCGCCGGCGGGCGTCAGGCCGCATGCTGATCGCCATGACCACCGATGGGGATGTGCTCCTCAGGCTCGCCGGGGAGATCGACGACCTTGGGGCCCGCCTCGCGCGGGTCGGCACTGAGCTGCGGACCGTCCAGTCCGCGGCGGAGCCGAAGCACGAAGAGGCACCTGAGCAGGCGGAGAAGCCCGCCGGGCAGCAGGAAGAGCAGCAGGCGACACCGCGGACAGAGCAGCCGCAGGCCGAGCAGCCGCAGCAGCCGCACCAGGCCCAGCCGCAGCAGCCGTACCAGCACTACTTCCCGCAGGCCCCTCAGTACCAGCAGCAGTATCAGCAGGCCCAGTACGCGCAGTGGCAGCAGCAGTACCGCCAGCAGTATCAGCAGCCGCAGCAGCCCTACCGCCCGTACCAGCCCGCGCCGAAGGTGTCGCTCGCCGAGAAGCTGGGCAAGGAGGGTGCCGGCAGCAGGCTGCTCGCCTGGATCGGCGGCGCGGTCACGTTGCTCGGCATCGTGCTGTTCCTCGTGCTCGCGATCCAGCGTGGCTGGTTCGGCCCGTTGCCGCGCGTGCTCGGCGGCGCCGTGCTCGGCGCGGCGCTGGTCGGGATCGGGCTCCGCCTGCATCGCACGCCGGCGGGCCGCACGGGTGCGTTCGCGCTCGCCGCGACCGGCATCGGCGCGCTGTACCTCGACGCCATCGCCGCGACGACGATGTACGAGTACCTCCCGGCCTACGCCGGGCTCGCGATCGGGCTCCTGATCGCGGTCGGCGGATTGCTGCTGGCCGTGCGGTGGAAGTCGTCGCTGCTCGCGACGGCCGTCGTGCTCGGCTGCGTGATCTGCGCGCCCATCATCACGCAGGGGTTCACCCCGCAACTGGTCGCGTTCCTGCTCGTGGTCCAGGTCGCTTCGACGCCGGTGCAGCTGCGCCAGTCGTGGCCGTCGGTCGCGGTCGCGGCCGGGATTCCGCCGCTGCTCGCCTCGGTCTGCAGCACGGCGTTCGTCGGCTTGGGCGGAAGCACGGGCAACACCGCCGCCGCCCTGGCCGCGGGCGGAGTCGGACTCGTCCTCGCCCTGATCGTCACCCTCAAGCGGACCGGGGACGCCGCCGCGCTCGCGCTGCTCGCCGTCGCCCCCGCGCCGTCGTTGCTCGCCGCGCTGTTCCTGCCGAAGACCTCGGCCGTGCTCGTCACCGCCTCGGTCGCGCTGGTGCTGCTCGCGGTGTGGGCGGCCGGGCAGTGGCTCGACGGCTGGACGGGTGAGCTCGCGGGTGCCGCCGGGCTCGTCGCGGCCCTGCAGACGACGATGACGCTGTTCGACGGCAGCGCCCGCTCGGGGATCCTCATCGGCGAAGCGGTCTTGCTGGCGCTGGTCGCGCTGTGGACGAAGAAGCACGTGGCGCTCTTCGGTGGCCTCGGCTTCGCCGTCATCGGTGGCCTGATCGCGCTGGCCTTCGACGTCCCGCCGACGCTGTTCTTCCTGATCCGCAACCGTCCGGACGCCGACCTCGCCGCCGCGTTCCTGGTGGCACTGGCGATCTTGGCCGCCTCGATCGCGCTTCCGTGGGTCTCGCACCGGCTCGGGCTGTTCAAGGCCGCGGCGGAGAACGTGGTGCCGTGGCTCCTCGCCGGGGTCTGCGGGCTCTACGGCGCGGGCGCGCTGGTGCTGTGCGGTGCGCTGCTGGTCGTTCCGGGCCGGTCGGGTTTCCTGCTCGGCCACGTGGTGATCACGGTGTCGTGGACGGTCGCCGCGCTGGTACTGCTCATCCGCGGCATCTCGGCGGTCAACCTGCGGGTGATCGGGTTCGTGCTGGTCGGCGCCGCGGTGCTGAAGCTGGTCCTGTTCGATCTCTCCGCGCTCGACGGCCTGGCCAGGGTCGCCGCCTTCCTCATCGCCGGGCTGGTGCTGCTCGGCGCGGGGACGCGTTACGCGAAGCTCGTCGCGTCTCGCTGAGCGGACGAGGAAGAAAAGCCGCGGGGCCGTGGTTGGTCGGTTCATGACCTACCAACCCGATCCGCGGCTCGCCGAGCGGGCGAAGGAGAACGTCGCCTGGCTGACCACGATCAGCCCGAAGGGACGCCCTTCGCCGCGCCCGGTGTGGTTCGTGCTCGACGGTGAGGATTTCATCGTCTTCAGTCAGCCGGACACGGCGAAGACCCGCCACATCGAAGCCAACTCCGAGGTCAGCCTCCACTTCAACAGCGACGAGCACGGGGGCTCGATCCTGGTGATCGGCGGCAAGGCCGAGATCCTGCCGGACGGTCTCGCGTCGGAGCAGCCGGGCTTCCTCGACAAGTACGAGAAGCACTACCCGGCGATCGACTACGACGTCGGAAAGTTCGACCGGGAGTACAGCGTCCGGATCAGGATCCGGCCTGAACGCACCTGGGGGTTCTAGAAACCGACGGTCACGCAGGCCAGCCGGGCCCCCGCGGTCCCGGCATGGCCCGGGTCGGTGTGCGTATGCGTTTCGTGGATCACGATCGAGTTCGCGCGCCGGTCGGTGAACGTCCAGTCCACTTTGGACACGGCGACGCCGCGGCCGGTGGCGTCGGAGGTGAGGTCGAGCCAGATCTCGTTGTGGGGGTTGGCATAGGCCGGGTCGACCGACGGCTTCACCGGGTCTTCGACGTTCTGGTAGTGCGGGCCGGCGAGATCTCCGGTGGCGCCGCAGGGCTTCGTGTGCGCGTGGGCGCCGTATTCGCGGTTGGGCAGCAGGCCGGTCACCAGTATCGCGGTCGAGGTGCCGAAGGCCTTGGAGGTCAACCCGAAGACATGCGCGCGGGCGCCGGGCGGCACCAGATCGGGTTTGTAGATGGTGAGGCCGCTCTTGGCGGTGATCACGTGGACCCGGGAGCCGGGGACGGCGGTGGCCGGCCCGGCGCCGGCGGTCAGGGCCAATGCGGCCGCGGACAGGACGAGGGCGAGTGTGGGGACGGGGCGCATGCCCCTTGCCTAGTCCGCACGAATCGGACACGCCAGAGCGGTCACTCCGTCGGGCGATCATTCTCAAACTATGGGCAGGGTATGTGAGTACGAATCCTCCGGATCGCACCTGGCTGGTCGCGGTCGCCGCCGCGCTGTGGGGTACCGACGGGCTTCTGCGGCTTCCACTCGCCGAGGCGCTCCCGGCGGCCACGGTCGTCTTCTGGGAGCACCTGCTGGTGGTGCTCGTGCTGAGTCCCTTCATTCCCGGCGCTTTCCGCGCACTGCGGCGGACCGGCCCGCGGGAATGGCTGGCGGTGCTCGCCATCGGTGGCGGATCCTCCGCGCTCGCGACGGCGATGTTCACCGCGGCCTTCAAACTGGGCGACCCGGTGACGCCGTTGGTGCTACAGAAGCTCCAGCCGGTGTTCGCCGTGCTGGCGGCGTATTTCGTACTCCGTGAGCGGGTCCGCCCCGGGTACGCCTTCTTCGCGATCCCGGCGCTGCTCGGCGCTTGGCTGCTGGCGTTCAAGGATCCGCTGAACATCCAGCTCGCCGCGGCGAAAGCGGCGCTGCTGGCGATCGGCGCGGCCGCGTTGTGGGCGGCGGGCACGGTGCTCGGACGGCTGCTTTCCACCGAACTGGCGCCGAAGGAGGTCACCACCCTGCGCTTCACCGTCGGGCTCCCGGTCGCGGCGGGCATCGTGGCGTACCAGGGCGGCCGGTTCGCGGTCGGCTGGGACAACGCGCTCGGGCTCGGCCTGCTCGCCCTGGTCCCCGGCCTGCTGGCGCTGAGCCTGTACTACCTGGGCCTGCGGTCGACCCCCGCCGCGAGGGCGACGCTGGCCGAGCTCGCGTTCCCCGTCACCGCGGCCGTGATCGGCGTATTGTGCTTGAACGCCGATTTGTCGGGTACCCAGTGGCTGGGCCTCGCCGTGGTGGTCGCGTCAGTGACGTCGCTCGGCTGGCATGAAAAGGTCAGGCGTCAACCGATGGTCTTGGAGTCGCCGCATGGTCGAGCACACCGGCGAGACGAAGAACGAGCGCCTGACCCGCAACGTCAGTGAGCTCCTGCAGGAGCTGCGGGTCGCGCAGGCCGGTGTCCAGATCCTCTTCGGTTTCCTGCTCACGGTGGTGTTCACCGACGAGTTCCACAACGCGAGCGGGTTCGAGAAGTCCGTTCATCTGACGGCGGTCCTGCTCACGGTCTGCTCGACCGTGCTGCTGACGGCGCCCGCCGCGTGGCACCGGCTGTTGTTCCGCACCGGGAACCGTGAGCAGATCCTCACTGTCGGTAATCGTTGCGTCCTGGTCGGCCTCGGCTGTCTGGCGGCCGCCATCACCACGACCGTCGCGCTCATCGCCAAGGTCGTCTTCGGCCCGATCGCGATGACGATCCTCGGCGTGGTGTCGGCGGTGCTGTTCGTCGTCATGTGGCTCGTCGTGCCGAAGAAGATCGACCGCAACGGCGACTGATCACCGGCCGGTGCGCACCGGGGTGCTTTCGGGCAGGCCGAAAGCGGCGGCCGACACGCTCCGAGGGTCGTCCGGGCTCGCCCCGTCGAGCACCCGGCGGGCGCCGGTCCACGAGAACAGCGCCTTGACCGAAGGCGAGTAGCCCGCGCCGTCCTCCGCGACCTTCCGATCGAGCACGCGGAACCCACCGGGAGTGCGTTCGACGCGGTAGACCATCGGCTGACGGCGGAATCCGCCGAGCGTGACGAGCCCGTCACCGTCCCTCTCGACCTCGTCGCAGCTCGCGACCAGGCCGATCTTGACCTGTTCGTGGTCCGCCCGGGTCTCGATCACCTTCTGCGTGCACACCCAGCGGACGTCCGCGCCGGAGTGGGCGGTCGCACGCAGCCACTCGCGCAGATGCTCGTCGATCGGCGGCAGCGCCTCGCGGGCGACGGCGTCGTCCACCGTCGGCATCTCGTCCACGATCCACCAGCCTGCCGCGGCCACCACCACACCGACCCCGGCGAGCACGGGCCAGCGTTTGACGTTCCCCATGGGATGAAGCTACCGAGCGGGGCAAGTGTTCACCCGCGGTTCGGGACACGTTGCCTCCGCGACCGTAGGTTTCGGCCGTGAACGACTCATCCAGACGGACCTTCCTGCGCGGCGCGGGCCTGCTCGGCGCCGGTGCGGCGGTCTCCGCGTTACCCGCCCTCGGCGCCCCCGCCGCCTCGGCGGCCTTCGGTCGCGGCCCCGACACCGAAGACGGCCGCTTCACCCTCGCGGTCCTGCCCGACACCCAGTACCTCTTCGACGCCGACCGCGGCGACCCCGCGCCGTTGGACGCCACGCTGCGGTACGTCACCGGCGGCGACGAGAACATCGTCTTCCTGGCGCATCTCGGCGATCTCACCGAGAACGGGCAGCCGGGCGAGTTCGACCAGATCAGCCGGTCGTTCCAGCACCTGGACCGGCGCCGGTTCCCGTACAGCACGCTGGCGGGCAACCACGACATCAAGTCCTCGACCGACGACCAGCGTGGCCGCACGCCGTACCTCGACGCTTTCGGGCCGCAGCGGCAGCGGGGTTCGCGGACCTTCCGCGGCGCGAGCCCGGACGGCTACAACAGCCATCACGTCTTCCGTGCGGGCGGTCGTGAGTGGCTGCTGCTCGCGCTCGACTGGCGGCCGTCGGCAGGCGGGCTGGAGTGGGCGCGGTCGGTGCTCGCGCGGAATCCGCGGCTTCCGGCCATCCTGACCATCCATGAATTGGTATGGGCCGACGAGGCCGGGCAGGCGCGGTTCTCGGAGTTCGGGCAGAAGGTGTGGGACGAACTGGTCGCCGGGAACGACCAGATCTTCCTGACCCTCAACGGGCACTACTGGCCGCCCGGGCGCATGGTGAAGCAGAACAAAGCGGGCCACGACGTCCATCTGCACATCACCAACTACCAGGACCGGTACTACGGCGGCAGCGCGATGGTCCGGCTCTACCGGTTCGACCTCGCGCGCAACGTGATCGACGTGCGCACGGTCTCGCCGTGGCTCGCGGACCAGGCGCCGCGGCTGAACGAGTTGCAGCGGCAGGAGATCGAACGCACCGGGCCGGCGGACTACTTCAGCCTGGAGATCGACTTCGAGTCGAGGTTCGCGGGTTTCGCGCCGGTCCCGGTCCCGCCCGCGCGGCCCGCCGAACGCCAGCTGATCCGCGGGACCGTGGCGTACTGGCGGTTCGAAGGCCGTGACGGCGCGCCCGTTGATGGGATTCGCGACCTTTCGGGCCGGGGCAACGACCTGGTCCGGGTGACCCTGCCCGGCAGCGCGCCCGAGGCTTTGCGGTTCTCCGGCGAGTTCTCCACGCGGCAGCCGTCGAGGTCGAGCCTCCGGTTCGACGGCGGCAAGAAACCGGCTCGCGGCGGATATCTGCGCACGGCGGACTCCGCGCCGATGAACGCGGAGACGTTCGCGCGCGGCTACACCGTCGAGGCGTTCGTGAAACTGCCCGAGGATTTCAAGGACGGCAAGCATTCCTGGGCCGCGATCTTCGGCAGGCAGGGCTCGGGTGGCAAGGCGGGCAAAACCGGTGACGATCCCGGCGAGCCGTCGGCCACACTGTCCCTTTCGGACGGTGCCGCGTTCCAATGGGCGGTGTTCCCGGTGAACCAGAACGGGATCTCCACCTGCTGGGGGCACGAACTGGCGTTGAAGGAATGGATCCACGTCGCCGCCGTCAACGACGGCAGGCGGACGATGCTCTACGTCGACGGCTGCCCGGTGCTGCGGAACCCGAAGACGCCGGCGGCGGGGATCGCGAATCCCGGCGGCTCGTGGCTGATCGGCGCCTACGCCTATGACTCGATCGTCGAGCAGGCGTTTCACGGCTGGCTCGGCGACGTCCGCGTGGTGGGCAGGGCGCTGGACCCCCGCGAGTTCATGCTCGGCTGAGTGTCGCGCGGATCGTGCGCGGTAATGGTGGATGTTCGTCCCCATTGTCGCGCACGGTCTTTTCCGGGGGAATACCGGGGGTCTCTTGACAAGCGGGGGACAATAAAAAATCGACGCCCGATTCAGAATTACTGATCGATGCGCCGAATGTGTTGTCAGTCTAACCGCTGTGAGGGGAACTTGTCAAATCAGGGGTACGACGAGGAATTGCGATCGGAGCGGCGGTACGTCGCGTCGCTCTACGGACGGCTGGACGCGGAACGTACACGGGTGAAGGAGGCGTACGCCGGTGCGCTGCGGGGAGAAGGCCTCGCGCTGGTCGAGCGCGAGGACTCGGTCGGGGTCAAGGCCCGTGAGATGGCCAGGCTGAAGATCGCCGACGAGGGTCTTTGTTTCGGCCGTTTGGACGCCCTTTCGGGAGAACGTTCGTACGTCGGCAGGATCGGCCTTTTCGACGAAGAGAACGACTACGAACCCTTGGTGCTGGATTGGCGGGCGCCGGCGGCGCGGGCGTTCTATTGCGCGACGGGCGCGTCTCCGGAAGGAATGGCCAGGCGCCGTCAATTCCGCACCCTCGGGCGCGAGGTCCTCGACTTCACCGACGAGGTCTTCGGCCGTCCGGAATCGGCGGGGGAACGGGGTGACGCCGCGTTGCTGGCCGCGGTCAACGCGCCGCGCGGCGAGGGGATGCGGGATATCGTCGCGACGATCCAAGCCGAGCAGGACGAGATCATCCGGCTGGACCACGCGGGTGTCGTCGTCGTGGAGGGCGGCCCTGGCACCGGGAAGACGGCGGTGGCGCTGCACCGCGTGGCGTACCTGCTGTACACGAAACGGGAACGCATGGAACGCCGCGGCGTGCTCGTGGTCGGGCCCAGCAGCGGCTTCCTCGACCACATCGGCCGTGTCCTGCCGTCGCTCGGCGAGACCAGCGCCGTCTTCGCGACACCTGGTGACCTTGTCGCCGGTCTGCACACCGAACGCGAGGATCCGCCGCGGGTCCAGCGGATCAAAGGTTCGCTGGAGATCCTGGACGTGCTCGCGGCGGCGGTGGCGGACCGGCAGGAACTGCCCGCCGAAGCGGAGCCGATCGAACTCGACGACGTCACCGTGCCGTTGGACGCCGAGGTCGCGGCGGCCGCGCGCGAGGTCGCCAGGGAAAGCGGCCTGCCGCACAACGAGGCCAAGGCCGTTTTCGACCGCACGGTGATCGCCGCGCTCGTCGTGCGCGCGGTCGACCGGATCGGCGCGGGCTGGCTGCCGGCGGACGACGAGCACACCCGCCCGGAGATGATCGAGAACGCCCGCCGGGACCTGGAAGCCAGTGAGGAGCTCGGCGCGGTGCTCGATCGGCTCTGGCCGTCGCTGACGCCGCGGCGGCTGCTCGCCGACCTCTACGCCTCGCCGGAGCGGTTGCGGGCGGCAGGGGCCGATCCGGCCCTGTTCCGTGAGGCCGCGGACGCGTGGACGGTGTCCGACGTGCCGTTGCTGGACGAAGCCGTCGAACTGCTCGGCCGGGACCGCACCGCCGAGCGCCGGGCGGAGGAACGGCGGCGGCTGGCGCGCAAGGAATACGCCGAGCGGGTGCTGGAGATCGTCGAGGTCGAAGACGACCACGACGATTACGAGTTCGCGCTCCGGCCGACGGACGTGCTGATGGCGGAGGAACTGGCGGACCGGTTCGCCGAACGCGACGAGCGGGACCTGGCGGAACGCGCCGCCGCCGACCGGGACTGGACCTATGGCCACGTGGTCGTCGACGAGGCACAGGAGCTGTCCGAAATGGACTGGCGGGTGCTGATGCGGCGCTGCCCCAGCCGGTCGTTCACCGTCGTCGGGGATCTCGCGCAGCGCCGGTCGCCGTCCGGCGCGCGGTCGTGGGACGCGATGCTCTCCCGGTACGTCGCCGATCGGTGGCTGTACCGGAAACTGACCGTCAACTACCGGACGCCGTCGGAGATCATGGCGGTGGCGGCGTCAGTGCTGGCGAGTTTCGCGGGAGACGTCGTACCGCCGGAATCGGTGCGTTCGTGCGGGGTGCGGCCGTGGGCGCGGCGACTGTCCGAATTGGACATTGAAGATGCCGTCGCCGAGTTCGTCCGTGAAGAGGCGGGGCGCGAGGGGACGGCGGTCGTCATCGGGCCGCCGGGAGTGCCTGGCGCGATCGCGCCGTCCGCGGCGAAGGGGCTGGAGTACGACGCCGTCCTGGTGGTCGATCCGGAGCGGATCCTCGCGGAAGGCCCGAGCGGTGAGGCGGAGCTGTACGTCGCGCTGACGCGGGCGACGCAGCGGCTGGGGGTCCTGTACAGCGGGGTGCTGCCGAAAGTCCTCCGCGGTCTTGATTCCGGGCGGCGGACTCCCGACGCGTACCTGCACTGCGTCTGACCCTCGAACGAGTGCCATGAACGGGACGTTCCTTGCGAAATTTGCAAGGAACGTCCCGTTCATGGCGTGGGGCGTGTTGTCATCGGGTCAGGTTGCCCCAGGCGTATGTCTGTTTTGCGAGTTTCAAATAGACCAAGGTCTCCGTGCTGACGACACCCGGGATGGGCCGGATGTCGTCGTTCAGCACACTCAAGAGGTGTTCGTCGTCCCGGCAGGCGACCTCGGCGAGCAGGTCGTAGCCTCCCGCGGTCAGCACGACGTAGTGGATGTCCGGCATTCCGGAGAGCTGGTCGGAGACCGCCCGCGGATCGCCTTGCACCTTGATCCCGACCATCGCCTGACGGCCGAGCCCGACGTTCGCCGGATCCGTGACCGCGACGATCTGCATCGTCTCGTCCCGCAGCAGCCGCTGGACGCGCTGCCGCACGGCGCCCTCCGACAGCCCGACGGCCTTGGCCAAGGCCGTGAACGAGGCCCGCCCGTCGACTTGCAGTAGAGCGATCAGAGTGCGATCGGTATTGTCCAAACCTCTAGGTGTGCGCTGCTCCATCTGCGCGCGTGGTTCGTCACCCATGCCGTCCCTCCCTTTGTTTCGGCATGCGATTCTTGTCGCGCAGCGTATCGATAAGTGTCCAGAATGCTACCGCCGTTAAGTTGTTTGTCGTGATTCTCTTTCTCGGCGCCTTCGCGCGGAGGATTCTGTCGTGCGATAGGCCGAGCGCCGAGGTTTTCGGATGACGCGTCAGCCGAGGTCGCGTTTCAGCAGGTCCTCCTCGGTCTCGCGGCGGACGAGCAGTGTCGCGGTGCCGCGGGAGACGCCGACCACCGGCGGCCTCCCGACGAGGTTGTAATTCGACGCGAGCGAGTGGTGGTATGCCCCGGTGCATGGGACGGCGAGCAGGTCTCCGGGGTGGACGTCGTCGGGGAGCGAGAGCCCGTCGGCGAGGACGTCGCCGGATTCGCAGTGCCGTCCGACCACCGTCATCGGCCGTCGGGCGGCGCGGCTGCGCCTGCCGATCAGCCGGGCGGTGTACGCCGCCCCGTAGAGCGCCGGGCGCGCGTTGTCGCTCATCCCGCCGTCGACGGCGACGAAAGTGCGCGAGCCGCGTTTCACCGCGCAGACCCGGTACACGGTGATGCCCGCCGGACCGACGATCGCGCGGCCCGGTTCGATCGTCAGCTTCGGCAGCGGGAAGCCGTGCGAGGTGCATTCGTAAGCGAGCGCGACCCGCAGACGGCGCACATAACCGTCGATGTCGAAACCCGTGTCTCCGGGCAGATAGCGCACGGCGTGCCCGCCGCCGAGATCCAGTTCCCGCAGGGTGACGCCGTGGCTCTCGCGGAGTGCGACGAGCACCCCGACCATCTTGCGGGCGGCCAGTTCGTAGAAGTCCACCCGCGACACCTGGGAACCGATATGGCAATGCAGCCCGGCGAGCCGGAGCCCGGGCTGCGCGAGCACGGCGGACACGGCGCGCGCGAGGTTGTCGCGGACCTCCTCGCGCAGCGAGAAGCCGAACTTCTGCCCTTCGGTGCCGGTGGTGATCGCCGCGTGCGTGCCGGCCGAGACGTCGGGGGTCACGCGGATCAGCACCTGCTGCGCGCCGGTGGCCAGCGCGCCGAGCTGCTCGATCTCGTCGAGCGAGTCCACCACGATCCGTCGGACGCCGTAGGACAAGGCGGCCTTGAGGTCTTCGGGGGTCTTCGCGTTGCCGTGCAGCAGGATCCGCTCGGCGGGGAAGCCGACCGACCGCGCCACCGCGATCTCGCCCGCCGAGCAGGTGTCGAGGGAAAGACCTTCCTCGGCGACCCAGCGCAGGACCGCGCGGGTGCACAGGGCCTTGCTCGCGTACGCCACCTCGGCGTCCGGCAGCGCCTTCCGGTACGCGCGGGCGTTCTGCCGGACCTCGTCCTCGTCGAGCAGGTACGCCGGCGTCCCGAACCTCGCGGCGAGGTGGGACACCGGCGCGCCCGCGAACAGCAGTTCCCCGCCCGGCCCGAGCCGGGTGCTCCGTGGCCAGACCCCGGGTTCGAGGTGGTCGGCGGCCTCGCAGCCGAGGCTGGGCAGGAGCTCGCTGAGCGTCACGGTTACCTCCGCGTCGATCGGTCAGTGCCTCCTCAGCACAACTCCGATCGACGCGGCCCGGCCGTCGCGGCAACGTCTCCCTGACGCTTCGCGACGCCTCGCTGACGCCTTGTTAACGCGCGAGTAACCCCGGTCACGGTCCTAGCGGACGGGCTCCGGGACGGTGTCGAGCGCCCGCACCATGTGCACGGCCAGCGCGAACGCCGCCTCGTTGTCGAGTTCGGTGTGTTCGTTGACGATCTTCTTCACGGTGTCGACCCGGATCTCGTAGCGGGAGACGGGGACGGTGTCGGCGTTCATGGTGATCCTCTATTCGGTTGTTTCGGGGTTCGGGGGCGGACGATCAGCGCGCGACGGCCGGTCGAGCACGCAACGGCGCTCCGACTTCGTGCAGATGCCGGAGGACGTATCCGTACGACGCCGCCCAGCCGCATTGCGCGTAGTCGATGCCGTGCTTCGCGCAGAACTCGCGCACGATCACCTGGGCGTGCTTGAGGTTCGGCCGCGCCATGCTCGGGAAGAGGTGGTGCTCGATCTGGTAGTTGAGCCCGCCGAGCGCGAAGTCCACGACCCGCCCGCCGCGCACGTTGCGCGAGGTGAGCACCTGCTTGCGCAGGAAGTCGAGCTTGTGCCCGGCCGACAGCGTCGGCATGCCCTTGTGGTTCGGGGCGAACGAGCAGCCCATGTACACCCCCCAGAGACACTGGTGCACGGCGATGAAGACGAAGCCGACGCCGGGTGAGAGGACCACGAACACCGCGGTCAGGTACGCGGCGAGGTGGGCGAGCATCAGCACCGATTCGAGCTTCCGTCGCTTGAAGCCGCGCTGGAAGATCGCCGTCACGCTCGACACGTGCAGGTTCAGGCCTTCCAGCAACAGCAGCGGGAAGAACAGGAACGCCTGGTACTTCGCCATCCAGCGCAGGAAACCACGCCGTTCGGCGCCTTGCGCCTTGGTGAAGATGAGCGCGGCGAGGTTGACGTCCGGATCCTCGTCCTCGTGGTTGGGGTTCGCGTGGTGGCGGGTGTGCGTGCCGATCCACCAGCCGTAGCTCAGCCCGGTCAGTCCACCGTGGACGAACCCGGCGACGTCGTTCGCCTTGCGGCCGCGGAAGATCTGCTTGTGTCCCGCGTCGTGGCCGATGAAGGACAGCTGCGTGAACATCATCGCGAAGAACGCGGCGAGGAACAGCTGCCACCAAGAGTCACCGAGATGCGCGAAGGCGACCCAACCGCCCGCGAAAGCGAGCAGGTTCAAGGAGATCTTCACCGCGTAGTATCGGCGCCGCCGATCGAGGAGGCTGGCGTCCTTGACCAATTTGGACAGTTCGGCGAAGTCGCTGCCCTGCCTCGTCTGGGTGGAGGTCATGGGAGATCACACCGTTCCGGTCTGTGGAGGTGGGCAATCCGGCAACGGTCTTCAGATCACCGAGGAGGTCTGGTTCCGCCGAGAAAGGCACTGATGGCCACACGCCACGGTCGATCCGTGGTCTGCGTCCAGCGTGCCACGGCGGTGGAGCGGAAGCAATTCACCAAAACAGCACGATTCGGCGTACAGTCGAAGACATCGAGGGAAATTTCCCCCGATTCCGTCCGGTCGCGAGCTACGGCCGGAGACAGGAGCACCGGCCAAGACCTCGTTCTTCGCGCTCATGGTCCCGCCGGCTTCGCCGGTGAGCAGCCGCCCGCCGCGCCGTATGGCACGCCCGAGGCGCCCATCAGGGCCACGCCGCGATCGTCGACGGCCACGACCTCTGACCTGTCGCCGGGCGCACGCCCAGCACGCGTGCGCCCGGTCAGGAAAACCTCTGGCGCGGTCCCCACTTTTCGAGCATCGCGGCGACCTCGCCACGTTCGTAGCCGGTCAGCGGCCGGCTCGGCGGCCGGACGTCGGGGCGGCACAAACCCAGTTGTGCCAACGCTTCCTTGACCACGCTCACGTTGTTGGCGTTGCCGTCCGCGGCCCGCAGCTCCTCGAAGGGCCGGATCCGCTCCCAGACCGTCATCGCCCCGGCGAAGTCGCCGTCCCGCAGCGCACGGAACATCTCCAGCGAGAGCGACGGTGCGACGTTCACCAGCCCTGAGGTGAACCCGGTCGCGCCGACGGCGAAGTAGCCCGGCGCCGACAGTTCCGCCAGCCCGGCGATCCACCCGAAGCGATCGATCCCCGCGTCCCGCGCCACCGAGGCGAAGCGCACCGGATCCGGCACCGCGTACTTCACGGCGATGACGTTCTCCGCGGCGTCGGCGAGCCTGGCCAGCCGCTCGCCTTCGATCCGCGCGTCGCGCACGTACAGCACGACACCCAGCTCCGGGACCGCCGCCGCGATGGCGCGGTGGTACTCGACCCAGCCCTCCGCCGAGACGTACGGATGCACCGGCTGATGGATCATGACCAGGTCGGCACCCGTGTCCCTGGCGTGCCGTGCCGCGCCGATCGCCGTCCGGACGTCGTGCCCGACCCCGGCGACCACACTCGCGCGTCCCGCCGAGGCCTTGACCGTCACCTCCAGGCAGCGCCGGGTCTCGGCCTCGTCCAGCGCGTAGAACTCGCCGGTGTTCCCGTTCGGCGTCACGACCTCGATCCCGGCGGCGATCACCCGGTCGACCAGGTGCCCGTAGGTCTCGGGATCCACGGCGCCGTCGGCGTCGAACGGGGTCACCGGGATGGCCACCACCCCGGACAGCCGCCGTTTCCGCTCTTCGAACCGTGGAGAGAAGATCACTGGCATGTCCGATCTGATATATGATGTGACGCCTCAGGCTAGCATGGCCGATCACCGGGACAGTTGTCCTGAGAGTCGGGACGATTGACCCGGGGCGCGTGTCGCGAAAGCCACTTTCGCGACATCTGATGTCCCGAAAGTGGCTTTCGCGACGTGCGCGCCGCCGGTACGAAGTGTCTACTTAGGACAAAGCGGCGAGAAAGAGCTCCAGTTGCTCGACGACGAACGCGTGATCGTCGGCCTGGGGCAGTCCCGAGACGCCGACGGTGCCGACCGGGCCCACTCCCGCGACGATCACCGGGAACACGCCGCCGTGCGCGGCGTACCGATCAGGGTCGAGGCGGGAGTCGGCTTCGAACGTCGTGCCCTTCGCGCGGAACTGTTCGCCGACGAAGAACGAGCTGTGCCCGTATCGGTCTACGACGCGGCTCTTGCGGTCGATCCACGCGTCGTTGTCGGCCGAGGTGCCCGGCAACGCCGCGTGGAACAGCCGCTGCCCGCCGCGGCGCACGGAGACCGTCACCGGGAGGGCGCGGTCCCGTGCCGCCGCGAGCAGGTGGGCGCCCAACTCCAGCGCGGTCTCGTTGTCGAACCGGCGGAAGACCAGGCGCTCCTCCTGTGCGGCCAGAACGGCCAGGGTGTCATCGCTCATGGCACCCATTAAATCAACGCTGTTGTGTAATGACTAGCGAAGGGCGTCCAGCGCGAAGGCGGCGTACATCGCCACACCGTTGGCCATCGCGTCCTCGTCGAAGACCACCCGGTTCGAGTGGTTCGCCTCCACCGTGGCCAGATCGGCGCCGGGCGGGCAGGCCCCCAGGAACGCGAACGCGCCCGGCACCCGCTGCAGGACGTACGAGAAGTCCTCCGCGCCCATCACCGGGTTCTCCATGACCTCGGAGTTGCCGGCGCCGAGGACCTCGCCCGCCAGGTCCAGCACCCGCGCCGCGATCTGGGGGTCGTTCACCGTGACCGGGTAGCCGGGGAGGACCTCGGCGCTCACTTTGACGCCGTGCGCCGCGCCGACGGCCTCGCACACCCTCGGCAGTTCCTCGCGCACGAACGCCTGCGTCCGCTCGGACAGCGTGCGGATCGTGCCCTCCAGGAACGCCGTCTCCGGGATGATGTTCGTCGTGGTCCCCGTCTCGATACGGGTGACCGACACCACCGCGGGCTCGAACACGCTGACCTTGCGGGTCACCATCGTCTGCAGCGCGCTCACCATCGCGGCCGCCGCCGGCACCGGGTCGATCGCCTGGTGCGGCGCCGAGCCGTGCCCGCCCCGGCCGGTGACGGTGACGTGGAAGCTGTTCGCCGACGCCATGATCGGGCCCGGTCGCGTCTGCACGACGCCGGCCGCGGCCGAGGTGAAGATGTGCAGGCCGAACGCCTTCTCGACGCGCTCACCCGCGGCATCGAGAACGCCCTCATGGATCATGTGGCGCGCGCCGTGCTCGCCTTCCTCGCCGGGCTGGAACATGAACACCACCGACCCGGCCAGCTCGTCGGCGTGCTCGCAGAGCAGCCGCGCGGCCGACGCCAGCATCGCGACGTGGGTGTCGTGCCCGCAGGCGTGCATCGCGCCGTCGTCTTCGGAGGCGAAGTCGAGCCCGGTGTCCTCGTGCAGCGGCAGCGCGTCCATGTCGCCGCGGAGCAGGATCGCCGGGCCGGGCTTCCCGCCGCGGAGGACGGCGGTCAGCGAGGTGGTCGTTTTGCCTTCGGTGATCTCCAGCGGCAGACCCTCCAGGGCCGCTTTGATCGAGGCCTGGGTCTTCGGCAGGTCGAGGCCGATCTCCGGATTCCGGTGGATCTCCCGGCGGAGCTCTACGGTTTTCGTCTGGAGAGCGCGGGCTTCGTCCAGCAATCCGGCGAAGCGCGCGTCGGGGAGGGTGGGCAGGTCGGTGGGTCCGGTCATGTCTCGATAGTGGCGCATGCGGCGCTTCGGGCGCACCGTGCGTGCGTTCCGAATGCGGGCGGAATACGGTGTGCGCATGGCGGTGCAAGAGCCGATCACGGGGTTCGCGGTGGCCGTGGTGCGGGAGGACGGTCGGTGGCGGTGCAGTTCCCTTGATCCGGGGGCGCTCGGCGAGCTCGACGCTGCGATCACCGAGCTCGGCAAACTGCGTTCGACAGGGGCCGCGTTCGGGCTGCTGGCGGTGGACGACGAGTTCTTCGTGATCGTCCGGCCGAGCCCGAGAGGCCCGTCGCTGCTGTTGTCCGACGCCGCCGCGGCGCTCGACTACGACATCGCCGCCGACGTCCTCGACGTGCTGAGAGTCGACCCGCCGGACGAGGACGACGACGCGGTCTGGCCGGAAGGCGACCTGGAGATCCTGTCCGACCTCGGACTGCCCGGGGCCGAACTGCAGGTGATCGTCGGCGAGGTCGACCTCTATCCGGACGAACAGCTCCAGATGGTCGCGCAGCGGTGTGGATTCGCCGCCGAGTTCACCAAGATCCTGGACGAGATCTGAGCCCCGCCGCCTCCACCGCCGACATCGCCGCCGTCCGGGCGGCGATCGTCGCGGCGCGAGGTGCGGGCGAAGACGTGCCGATCGGCGCGGTCGTCCTGTCACCGGACGGGAGACCGCTCGCTTCGGCGCGCAACGCCCGCGAAGAACTCGGCGACCCGACGGCGCACGCGGAGATCCTCGCGCTGCGGGCCGCGTCGAAGATCTACGGCGACGGCTGGCGGCTCGAAGGCTGCACGCTCGCGGTGACGCTGGAGCCGTGCACGATGTGCGCAGGAGCCCTTGTGATGGCCAGGGTCGCGAAGGTCGTCTTCGGCGCCTGGGAGCCCAAGACCGGGGCCGTGGGGTCGCTGTGGGACGTCGTCCGCGACCGGCGGCTCAGCCACCGCGCGGAGGTCGTCGGCGGTGTCCTGGAGGCCGAATGCGCGGCCCTGCTCGAAGACTTCTTCCACGGGCAGCGGGGTAACCGCACCGGGTGAAGGATGTGTCGGACCCCGCTTCACGGGTAACTCTCCGGACAGGCGGCCGCAGACGGTGGCCGCAGTCGAAGGAGGAACATCCGCCATGAGCGTTTTCGACAAGGCGAAGGACAAGGCCGAGCAGGCCATCGGCGCCGCCAAGGAGAAGCTCGGCGAGAAGACCGACAACCAGGACCTCGCGAACTCCGGCCGGGCCGACCAGACCGAGGGTGAGGTCAAGGAGGCCGGGCACGACCTCCGCGACCGCGCGGAAGGCGGCGTGCAGGACCTCAAGGACAAGTTCAACAAGTAGCGCGAACGCAGAAGAGCCGGTCTCCGTGGAGACCGGCTCTTCGCTGCGGTGGCGGTGGGATTTGAACCCACGGACGGGTATTAACCGTCACACGATTTCGAGTCGTGCTCCTTCGGCCGCTCGGACACGCCACCGCCGAGAACAATACCGGAGGGTCTTCCGGGGTCTTCAGGGGGTCAAGGAAGCTGCGCGGTGATCTCGCCGATCGCCGCCGTCTGGTTCTCGACGATCTCCTGTGCCAGCGCTTTCGTCTCGGCGTGCTCGCCGGAGGAGAGCACCGTCTTGGCCATCGCGACGCCGTTGCGCAGATGCTCGGCCATCAGCGGGAGCCACACCTTGTCGAATTCGGCGCCGGTCAGGTTCTGCAGCGACGCGACCTGCCCTTCGGTGATCATCCCCGGCATCGCGTGCCCGGCGTGGCCCGCCGCGGGGAGCACGGCAGCGTTCCATGATTGGAGCCAGGCGGTCATCGTCCGGACTTCGGCCGACTCCGCCTTGACGATCTTGGCGGCGGTGGCCTTCACGTACTCGGACGCCGACCGTTCCGAGGCCAGGTTCGCGACCTGGATCGACTGCTGGTGGTGCGGCACCATCTGCTGGGAGAAGGTGATGTCGGCCTGGTTGGCACCCGGTGCCGCCGGGGCCGCGCCCGTGGCCGTCGAGCAGCCCGCGAGCACCCAGGCGACCAGGGCGAACAGGGCCATCGGCAGTCGCCGTCGCATCGATACCTCCGTTGTCAGGGAAAGCGGCCCCTCTCCTCCTGTGATACGGCTGTGACCTTCCGGTGGTTCAAAACCGGATTAGCCTTGGCGGACATGACGGATCCGAAGACTGTGGTGACCGGTTTCCTTCAGGCTCTCGAAGAGCTCGACATCGACCGCGCGCTGGGTTTCGTCGCGATCGACATCGTCTATCAGAACGTTCCGCTGCCTCCTGCTCGCGGCCTTTCGGCGGTGGAGAAGCAGTTGCGCACCATGGCCCGCTACGGAAGCGGGTTCGAGGCGCGCACCCACCACATCGCCGCCGACGGCCCGATCGTGCTCACCGAGCGCACGGACGTCCTGCGGCGCGGCGCGTGGGAGGCCGAGTTCTGGGTATGCGGCACGTTCGAAGTGCGCGACGGCCGGATCGTGTTGTGGCGCGACTACTTCGACTGGACGACGTTCCTCGCGGCGAGCGCGAAGGGCGCGGGCAAGGCGGCGGTCGCCGGCGCGAAGTCGCTCATCGGCAAGTACAAGGCGCGGCAGGAACTCGCGAGCGGCAAGGACGGTTAGAGCCGTCTTTGCCGCTCGCGAGGCGGAAATGACGCACCGCCGGTGTACGGGCTCCGTCCTCCCCCGACGGGTCCCGTGCACCGGCGGTGCGCCCCCAGTTCCCCCTGCTCGCCCTCCCCGGCGAGCGTCACGAGGTCATGTGCCGCTCGCCCAGGTCGGCCTCGCGCAGGACGGCGTCGAGCCGTGCCCCGCCGAAAGGGGCCACCGGGCGTCCGCCGCGTTTCCGGTCGCGCAGGTCGACGGCCAAGGCGATGCTCAGCAGCAGAACCAGTGCCGTACCGACGATGAGCCAGTTCATCGGACACCTCCTCCGGCGACGTGAGGGAGGATTTGTGTCCTCGCTCACGTCGCCAAGGTAGCTCCGGAAATGCCGGGTTGTACCCGGACTTGAGGTTCATTTAAGGCAGCGGAACACCAATGGGCTATTTCCGCGGGATGCCCGCGACATAAATGTCACCGTCGGCCACGGAGACGTCACGGGCACTGGACGCGCCGGTCGCCAGAATGCGGGCGGGATCCCGGAAACCGGTGATCATTTCGACGCGCTGGACCGGTTTCGGCGTGGTGATCAAGGTTTCCGGTCGCCAGACGCGGCCGTTCTCGAGCAAGAACGTTTCGATGTTCGGTTGTCCGTCGCGCGTTCCGTAAACGCGCCATGTGCCGCCATTGAGCTGTTCGATCTCGCGCAATCGGAGTCCGTTCGCGACTTCGCGCACTTCCCAGTTCCGGCCGTTCCACGCGCCCGCGAAATCGCGCGGCGTGCCCGCGGCGTCGAACCGGAACCAGGTGACGAACGGTTTGCCGTCGCGCTGGGTGCCGACCTGCAGGATGTAGTCCGGCGACTTGAGCCCGCCGGGGAGTTCGAGCGGGGTTTCGACGACCTTGAGATACCGCTCCTGCTCGGCGTCGTCGACCTGCGTGCCGAGGTCGTGGCCGGCCGCGGAGAAGAAGCGCAGGGTGCGGACGTCGAACGACAGGTGATAGACGTTCCGGTGGTAGACGTCGTGCTTGTGCTGCGCCGGCCCGCCGCCCGCGAGCGTGTAGACGAAGTGGATCCGCCCGGACGACGGCAGGTATCGCAGCTGTCCGACGTAGACCTCGTCCATGTGGTCCGCCCGGCCCAGTGAGCCGAAAGCCCACCGCTTCCCGGTCAGCTGCACGGAGTTCTTCCACGTCTTCCCGTGATCGCGGGAAACGAGGTACTTCATCGGGCGGAAGTCGGAGTTCGCCGTCGGATCCAGTTCGCCGGTGGTCTCCCGATAGAACAGGAAGAGCGTGCCGTCGACGGTCTTCACCGGCATCGGGTAGCTCGCCGAATCACCCTCGGGCACCTCGCTGGCGGTCCAGGTGCCATCGAGGGAATGGGCGAGCGGCGCGCGGCTGATCACGGTCCGCGTGTTGTGCATACCGCGGAAGATCAGCAGATGCCCGTCGCCCGCCAGCAGCATCGCCGGATAGTTGTGCGGATCGGATTCGCCGTCGGCGATCTTCTTCGGTGCCGTCCAGACGCCGGTCCGGTGGTCGTATGCCTGGACGTAGGTGTCCGCGGCCTTGCCGGACCACGAGATGAAGGTCTTGTGCGCGACCGGGTCGAAGACTCCGCCCGCGTTCGGCCGCCGGTCGGTGCGGGACGCGACCGTGCTCGCCGGGGTCATCACGTCGAACGCGGCCTTCCCCGGTGGTCCGGCGGCCGCCGCGGGAACGGGGATCACGAGACCGGCCGCGATGAGCGCGCAAAGCAGTCTGCGCATGAAAAACGCCTCCTGGTGCGTAACAGGCGGCGGATCCCGATCCTCTCACGGAGGAACACGGCGAAACCAGCCCCGAAACCTGCGAAAGCAGGGGTCCGAACGGCCTAGCGGTGACGAATCGTTGCCTTGACGTCTTCCTCATTTCACTTGTTCGGGGGAGTATGCCTCGACCGATCTTGTGAAAAGGGGACTCAGCGTGACCACATCCCGACGTGCTGCCCGGAGACGGGCCCTGACCGTGGCCCTCGCCTCGGGCCTGGTCGTCAGCGGCATGACCGCTCCGGCCGCGCTCGCCGCGCCCAGCGCCGACGCCGTGATCGCCGAGGTCTACGGCGGTGGCGGCAACTCGGGCGCCACGCTGACCAACGACTTCGTCGAGCTCGCGAACCGCGGCGCGGCCGCCGTGAGCCTCGACGGCTTCAGCGTCCAGTACGCACCCGCGTCGGGGAACAGCTGGCAGGTCACGCCGCTGACCGGCAGCGTCGCGCCGGGCGCCCGGTATCTCGTCGCGCAGGCGAAGGGCTCGGGCGGCACGGTCGCGTTGCCGACGCCGGACGCCACCGGTTCGCTGGCCCTGTCCGCGACCGCCGGCACCATCGCGCTCGTCCAGGGCACCACGGCGCTGACCTGCAAGACGGCCGCCGACTGCGCGGCGGACAGCCGGATCAAGGATCTGGTGGGCTTCGGCTCCACCGCCGTCATCCGCGAGGGGGCCGCGGCACCCGCGCCGTCCAACACCGCGTCCGTCGCCAGGGGAGCGACGCTCGCGGACACCGACGACAACGCCGCCGACTTCACCTCCGGCGCGCCCACGCCGACCAACGGCAAGGGTGAGACGCCGGGCGAGACCGGCCCGCCGCCGGTCGACGCCAAGATCCACGACATCCAGGGCACCACGCGGATCTCGCCGCTCAAGGACCGGAAGGTCGCCGGGGTCACCGGCGTCGTCACCGCGATCCGGAGCTTCGGTTCGGCGCGCGGGTTCTGGATCACCGACACCGCTCCCGACGCCGACCCGCGCACCAGCGAGGGGCTGTTCGTCTTCACCGGCTCGACCACGCCCGCCGTGGCCGTCGGTGACGCGGTGACCGCCACCGGCACCGTCCGCGAGTTCTACCCGGACGCTCCGGCGACCTCGCCGTACCAGTCGCTCACCGAGCTGACCAGTGCACAGTGGACGGTCGACTCCAGCGGAAACGCCCTGCCCGCACCGACCGTCGTCACGCCGGACACGGTCCCGGACACCGTCGCCCCCGCGCCGGGCGGCAGCATCGAGCCGTTGCCGCTGGAGCCCGCGAAGTACTCGCTGGACTTCTGGGAGACGCACGAAAGCGAGATCGTCAGTGTCTCCGACGCGCGCGTCGTCGGCCCGACGTCGCGGTTCAACGAGCTTTACGTGACCACCAAGCCGAAGCAGAACCCGAGCGTCCGCGGCGGCGCGGTGTACCTGGACTACGACCGGCTCAACACCGGCGTGCTCAAGGTCGCGTCGCTGATCCCGTTCGCCCAGCAGCCGTTCCCGAAGGTCAACACCGGTGACGTGCTCACCGGCGAGACCGCCGGCCCGGTCGAGTACAGCAACTTCGGCGGCTACACGCTGTTCGCGACGAAACTGGGCGCCGCCAAGGACAACGGGTTGCAGCGCGAGAGCACCCGCCCGCAGCGCGGCGGTGAGCTTTCCGTGGCGACCTACAACGTCGAGAACCTGTCCGCTTTGGACAGTGACGAGAAGTTCGGCGAGCTGGCGAAGGCCATCGCCTCCAACCTCGCGAAGCCGGACATCCTGAACCTGGAAGAGATCCAGGACAACAACGGGCCGGCGAACGACGGCACCGTCGCCGCCGATCAGACGTTGCGGAAGTTCGTCGACGCGATCGTCGCCGCCGGTGGCCCGCGCTACGAGTGGCGTCAGATCGATCCGGAGAACGGCAAGGACGGCGGTCAGCCCGGCGGCAACATCCGCGTCGGCTTCCTGTTCAACCCGGCTCGGGTGTCCTTTGTGGACCGCAAGGGTGGCGACGCGACCACTCCGGTCGGCGTGGTCAAGGAGCGCGGCAAGACCCACCTGACCGTCTCGCCCGGCCGCGTCGAGCCCGGGAACGAGGCGTGGGAAGCCAGCCGCAAGCCGCTGGCCGGTGAGTTCGTCTTCCAGGGCCGCACCGTGTTCGTCATCGCGAACCACTTCAACTCCAAGGGCGGCGACCAGCCGACGCACGGCCGCAACCAGCCGCCGGTCCGGAGTTCCGAGGTGCAGCGGGCCAAGCAGGCGACCCTGCTCCGCGGCTTCGTCGACAAGCTGCTCGCTTCGGACAAGAACGCGAACATCGTCGTGGCCGGTGACCTGAACGACTACCCGTTCTCGCCCGCCGTGCGGACGCTGACCGCCGGTGGCGCGCTGAAGGATCTCATCGCGTCGCTGCCCGAAAACGAGCGGTACAGCTACGTTTTCGAGGGTCAGTCGCAGGTGCTGGACCACATCCTGGCGTCGAGGGCGCCGCGCGGGCTCGACTACGACGTCGTGCACCTGAACGCCGAGTTCGCGACGCAGGCCAGCGACCACGATCCGCAGGTGCTGCGGTTCCGGCCGAGCGCGGGCAACCCGGTCCAGGACACGTTCTGGGACCTGGCGGACCACCTGGAGAGGATCTTCGGCCCCTACCTGCCGAAGGCGTAGCGCGAGTTCCGTCCCCAATCACGCGAGTTACGCCTTCAATCACGTGTGTCGTCCATCCAGTCACGCGAGTCGTCCGTCCGGTCACTGGTGACCGATCGAGTACGTGTGCTTGGAGGCGTAACTCGCGTGATTGGAAGGCGAACTCGCGTGATCGGAGGGACGACTCGCGGGGTCAGGAGCGTTTGGCGCGCCAGCCCAGGGAAAGGACGGCCTGCACGAGTTCCTGGTAGCTCGGCTTGACCTCTTCCAGGTACTTCTCCAGGTACCCGGCCCGCGCGGTCGGTACCGGACGCGGTTCTTCGTCCTCCGGCAGCCACGAGAGTCCTTCGACGTTGTGCTGCGCCATCTTCCACCAGCGCGTGCACCGGTCGACGGCGCGCTGCTCGCGTTCGGCGGCGTCCGCGACGGCCTGGTGCGCCTCGGCGAGCCGGGCCTCCAGTTCGTCCGCGCGGCCGATCTCCCAGTCGCGGAGGTTCTCCGCCGAAGCGCGCGCGAGGCCGACGATCTCCTTGTACCGCATGGCCGCGGTGATGCCGTCATCCATCGAGAAGCCCTTCCGGACGCTGGAACGGGATGATCACCTCAGGGGCGCCGTGGGTGGTGCGGTCGAAGAACAGCGCACGGCCCGGCCGCGGCGACCAGTGCACGACCTGACCGGCGGCGAACGGTGACAGTTCGTTGCCCTGGACGTCCAACGCCGCCCAGCTTCCGATGTCGTCGGTGCCCGCGAAACCGAGCGTGTCCTTCAGCCGGGCGATGCTGCGCCACCAGCCGATGGTGTGGACACCGTGCGCCGGGCCCTGCTTCAGCAGCACCCGCAACTGATCCAAGCCGCTCTTGAGCTGTCCGGGTGCCTTCGCCTCCAGCGCGGGGATCGACGCGTCGACGCCGTACAGCAACAACACCTGCGCTCTGTCCAAAGAGGACAGATTTTCCGCGATATCGATTACCCGGGCGGGAAGATCGTCGACCAGGCTCGCCTGGTGTCCCTCCGTGCGCAGGCGCTCGGCGAGTTCGGCCACCGCGGGGACGGACGCTTCGATGGGACACGAGAGCACGAACTCCACCGAGCCGTGCGGATGCTGCCGAGCCAGTGAACGAGCGGCGGAGTCCATGATGGACAGTGCCTCGGCCGTGGCCGCGCCGAGGACGGCGACGTTCCGCCCCGGCGCCTTCGGCAGTTCGACCCCGCAGGCGGCCTCGTCGACGTCGATGGACTGGCCGAGCAGCGCCCGCGGCTTGTCCGTCGGCTTCAGGTCGGTGAACGCCGGGAACTGCTCCAGTACCGGGGAATGCGCGCCGTCGAACAACCTGGGCCGCTTGAACGACTCCGAGTATCGCTCCCAGAGCCGGTGCTGGAGCTTGTTGAAGACGTCCTTGCTGCTCGCGTCCGGTACGTGGGCCAGCTGGTTCCCGTGCGCCACACCGGAATCGTGGTTGATCACCGCGTGCCACTTCGGCGCCGAGACGGCCGCGTTGTTGGTCTCGGACAACACTCGCCGCGCCTTCGGCATGGCGATCCGCAGCGTGCACTGCTCGAACACCGCCGGTTTGCCCCAGAAGGCCTCGATCCCGGCGACGTCCTGGCTCGCCAGCACCAGGTGGATGCCCTGGGACCGGCCTCGCCGCGCGATGTCCTCCAGCAATTGGGTCGCGGTCGCCGTCACGCCGTCGCGGCCGGCGAACAGGTACTGGAATTCGTCGATCACCGCGACGATCCGCGGCCAGTGCCCGCCCGGGTCCTGCTCACGCAGGTCCGCGAGGTTGGTGACCTCGTGCAGTTTCGCCGCGGCCGACCGGCGGCGCAGCTCGTCGGCGAGATAGCGCAGCAGCGCCAGGCCGAACTCGCGGTCGGTATTGACGTTGACCCCGATGAGCTTGGCGTGCGGCAGCCAGCTGGCGTCCCGCCGCCCCGGCGCGAGTCCGGCGAACGACACGCCTTCCTTGAAGTCCAGCAGGTACAGCGCGAGTTCGTCCGGCGAGTACCGCGCCGCGAAGCTGCCGAGCAGCGAGTACAGGAAGTTCGTCTTCCCCGAACCGCTCGGCCCGCCGATGAGCACGTGCGGGCTGGCGTCACCGATGACGACCTCCACCGGCTCGCCCTCGAAGAACCCGACCGGTGCCCGCAGCTCCCGCGCCGAGCTCTCCTTGCCCAGCTCGGTCGGCAGGAGGTCGGCGAACGCGCGCGGCCCGCCCTGTTTGGCGATCAGCGCTTCGGCGATCCGCCCGGCGGCGCGGATGACCTGCCCGGACGGCATCGGCGGGTCGAGGTCGACGACCAGGTCGGGGCCGGTCATGCTGGTCATCGCACGCCGTTCGTCGTGCAGGCTCAGCGATTCGACCGACGTCGACAGCATGGTCGGCACGTCGATCAGGATCAGGCAGATCCCGGCCGCGAGCGCCCCGGTGGCGACCCGTTTCAGTTCGCGGGCGCGCTCCGGTTCGAGGGTCTCGCCGTTGCCGTAGAGCACCGCGACGCGGAACGGTTCGACGCGCTGGCCGCTCGCCCGCCGGATCTCCCGCAGCGACGTGTGCCCCGCCTGCATCCCGGTCGCGTGGATGCGGCGGATGTGCCCGGCCAGTTCGTCGAGGAGGTCCTCAAGCCGCCCGGGGTCGTACAGGGTGAGCGCGCTGGTGCGGCTCAGCGGGTACAGGTCGGGGAGGATCGCGGTCAGCTGCCCGACGTCCCACAAATGGATGCGCACCGCTCCGGGTTCGAACGTGCTCAGGATCCGCATCAGCAGGTTCTGCACGATGCCGTCCACCGCGGCCCTGGTCTTCGGCGCCGACGTGATGGACAGATGCGACTCGTCGAGCAGGGGGAGCGCGACGTCGAACGTGCGCGGGACGTCCTTGCCCGGCACGGTCGCCGAGCCGATGCGCCACAGCCCGGGCGCGGTGATGCCGGGATTCCCGCCGACGCGGCCGAGCCAGTTGCCCGGCTGCCGGCTCGCGGGCCCCGGCGCGTTGCTCGCGACGAGTTCGCGCAACGCGTTCGGGCCCGCTTCCCAGTCGGCGTAGAACTGGCCGCGCACGCTGCTCAGCAGGCCGAACACCTCGTTCGCGGCGGGATGTCGCGACCATTCGGTGTACTGCTCCGAGGTGGAGTTGTTCATCCCCACCCGGACGATGTGCCGTTCCAGTTCCAGTTTGGCCAGTTCCGCCTCGGCGGCCTGGCGGGCGCCGGCGGCGGCGCCGAGGACGAGCCCGATCTGGTGCCGGACCCGCTCGAGCGCCGTGGCGACGCGATTGCGCTGTTCACTCGCTTTGCTGCCCATACCGGCTCGCCGATCTCAGAGGCGGGATTGGTAACCGCTGACCAGGTCGTCAGCGGCGGAAAGGCGCGTCAGGAGATTTTCCATTCCCTCGTCGGCCTGCGCCAGCTGCGGCGGTACCCACGGCACGGCTTGGGCCTGGGGTTCCACGATGGCGCGTCTGGACTCTTCGAGCAGGCCCCTGGCCCGCTCGGCATGGGCGCGTCCGTCGGCGAGGCCGGTTTGGACGGCCGTCAGCAGCTGGTGCAGTTCTTCGAGGTACATGTCAGAGACGGGTCGAGTACGACTCGGCCGACGAGATGCCCGCCTGGATGGTGCTCTGCATACCGGTGATGCCTTGCAGGGCTTCGGCGAGAAGCCCGTGCGCCTGGCTCACCTCGTGCTGGGTACTGCCTTGGGTGGCCTGGGAAAGCGAAAGCTGAGCTTCTTCGAGAGACTGCGCTGCCTGCTGAAGTGCGGCGATGCTCGCGGATGCCTTCTCGTTCGCGAGCGCGATACCAGCGCGGATCTCTTCGACTCCGGCCATTTTGGCGGACTCCTTGGGACGTCGGGGGCTGGAACGACCACTATAAAACTTAGCGTGATCAACTGACTCTGTTAAGTGAAGGTCCTGCTAAGTAATCAACAAGGCCCCGGACGTCGGAACGTCCGGGGCCTTGCTGACGGCGGAGGATACAGGATTCGAACCTGCGAGGGCGTGAACCCAACACGCTTTCCAAGCGTGCGCCTTAGGCCGCTCGGCCAATCCTCCGTGGGGAACGATACCGGATGCCGTTTCACCCCCACGAAGGTGGGTCTGACCTGCGTTTGCGGCTTCGCGGGCTCAGGCGGCCGCAGGGGGGAGAACGTCGGCCACGACGCAGGTGATGTTGTCCGGTCCGCCACCCTCGTTGGCCAGGTCGATCAGTCGCGGGACGGTCTCGGCGGGATCGCGGAAGGCGCCCAGGACATCCTTGATAACGGTTTCGGCAACCGTTGCCGTTAACCCGTCCGAGCACAGCAGGAGACGGTCGCCGGGGGCGGCGTCGAAGGTCCAGATGTCCGCTTCGCCGCTGCCGGTGCTCAGGAGCGCCTTCATCAACAGCGAGCCGCGGGGGTGTCCCTCAACCTCTGACGGGTCGATGCGACCGTCGTCCGCGAGGGCCTGCGCGAGCGTGTGGTCGCGGGTGAAGCGCTGAAGCGTGCCGCCGCGGAGGAGGTACCCCTTCGAGTCGCCGATGTGGGCGGCCGTGAAATGCGAGCCGTCGAACAGCAAAGTGGTCAGGGTGGTGCCCATGCCCCGCGTCTCGGGCTCCTGCTCGGCCGTCGCGGCGAGCCGGTCGTCGATGGCGCGAAGGCCGCCGGTGAGCACCTCGACCAGGTCGACCTCCGCGAGGTCGAAGCCGCGGAGGTCCGCGTCGAGCCGGGACAGGACGCCGACCGCTTGGGCGCTGGCCACTTCGCCGTGCGGCTGCCCGCCGATGCCGTCGGCGACCGCCAGCATCCTGGCGCTGGCGTAGACCGAGTCCTGGTTGACCTGGCGGCGCCGTCCGACGTCCGAGCCGGCGGCGTACCGAAGGGTGTACCTCATGGGTCCCAGTAAAGCAGCTGTGTACTGAGTTCACAAACAAAGGGTTGGAATGGTCAGCTGTCGGTTACGATGCGGCGATGGAGGAGCAAGCCACCGTCACCGCGGCGGACATCGCGCGCATCGCCGGCGTCGGCCGCGCCGCCGTCAGCAACTGGCGCCGACGTTACGGCGATTTTCCGCCGCCCGTCGGCGGGACGGCGTCGAGCCCCCTCTTTTCCCTGTTCGCCGTCGAAAACTGGCTGCGTGAGCGCGGGAAGCCGGTGGAGATCTCGCTCGGTGACCGGATCTGGCAACGGCTGCGGAACCTCGGTGACGATCTGGCGCTCGGCGACCGGGTCGGCCGGGTGGGGTCGTATCTGTCGCGGCGAGGCGTGTGGACCTTCTCGCCCCGCTACGACGACGCCGAACTGCTCGGACTGCTGGACCGCTTCGTCGAGGAGCGAGGCGCGCGCGAGGCCTTCGAGTTCCTGTGCGAACGCTACGTCGACGCGCACTCGCGCCAGCTGTCCGTCACGCCGGAACCGGTGGCGGCGTTGATGTCCCGGCTCATCGGTCCCGGACCCGGCGTCGTGCTCGACCCCGCGTGCGGGCTCGGGACGCTGCTGCTGGCCTCCGGCGGGACCAGGCTGCTCGGCCAGGTCGACGATCCGGCGACGTCGTGCATTGCCGCGCACCGGCTCCTGCTCGCGGGTGCGGACATGGAGATGTACGGCGCGGACGCCCTGTCGATGGACTCCTACGAAGGGGTTCTCGCGGACGCCGTCGTCTGCGATCCGCCGTTCAACGAACGGGAATGGGGCTACGACGAACTCATCGGCGACCCGCGCTGGGAGTACGGCCAGCCGCCACGCGGCGAACCGGAACTGGCGTGGGTGCAGCATTGCCTCGCGCATGTGAAACCCGGCGGGCTCGTCGCGATCCGCATGCCGCCCGCCGCGGCCGGCCGTCGCACGGGACGGAGGATTCGCGGGAACCTGTTGCGTGCCGGTGCTTTGCGTGCCGTGGTCACGGTCGGCGGTGCCGATCTCTGGCTGCTGCGGCGGCCGGAATCCGGCGAACGGCCGCCGTCCCGGCTTCTCCTGCTGGCCGATCCGTCCACTGTGGAGGAACAGTGGCGGGCACACCTGCGCGGAGCCGAGGTGCCGGGCGCGGTCCGGATCATCGACCTGCTCGACGAGGAGATCGACCTTTCCCCCGCCAGGTATCAGGCGCGCGACGAACACGCGGGCGAAGCCTTCCTTGAAGTACGAAAGCATTTCGAAGGGATCCGGCCGGAACTGCCGACGCTGGTGGTTTCCGACGAGAAGCCCTCGTTCGTCACGATCGGGGAGCTTTTGAAGTCCGGCGTGCTCACCGTCCCGGATCTGGTGGAAGAGGGCGATGTCGTCGCGTCGCCGGCCGTGCCCGCGTATGTCCACAGTGGAAAGCCCTTCACGGCGGAGCCGACGATGTCGAAGTACCGCGCCGACCCCGAACGGCTGGACGCCGCGTTCCTCGCCGGCTGCCTGCGCGCGGCCGGGCAGATCACGCCGACCTCCTCGACCAGGATCGACCTCAAACGCACCCGGATCCCGCGCCTGCCGATCGAGACGCAACGCGCGCACGGGGCGGCGTTCACCCGGCTCGCCGCCTTCGAGGACGCCCTCCGTGAGGCGGCGGAATCGGGCCTGGAGCTGGTGAGGCTAGGCTTGGCGGGGCTTACCGAAGGACAGTTGATCCCGGAGAACTAGTGCTGATCGCCGATCGCTACGAACTCGACGAGCTCCCGCTCGGGCGGGGTGGGATGGGCGCGGTGTACGCGGGCCACGACCGGCATCTCGGCCGCCGCGTGGCGGTGAAGTTCCTCGGGCTCCCCGGCGGCCCGGACGCCGAACTCGAACAGCGCTTCATCCGCGAGGCGCGGATCCTCGCCACCCTGGAACACGCGGGCGCGCCGACGCTGTACGACTTCGGCACCTACGACGAGCGGTTGTACCAGGTCATGCAGTTCATCGAGGGCGTGACCGTCGCCGATCTCGCCGCCGAACACGGCCCGCTGCCGGTGCCGTGGGCGGCCGCGATCGCCGCGCAGGCCTGCGCCGTGCTGTCCGCCGCGCACGCGCTCTCCATCTGTCACCGCGATCTCAAGCCCACCAACCTGATGCTGTGCCCCGACGGCAGCGTGAAGGTGCTCGACTTCGGGCTGGCGATGCTGCGCGAGACCGACGTCGCCCAGTTCACCCGCGCCGGGCAGATCCTCGGCACCCCCGCGTACATGGCGCCCGAACAGATCCAGCGCGGGATCGCCGGGCCGCGCAGCGATCTGTACGCGCTGGGCTGCGTCCTGCACGAAATGCTGACCGGCAGGCAGCTGTTCACCGGCCCGACGGCGTACGCGGTGTTCGAGAAGCAGGTCAAGGAGAGCCCGGCCGAAGTGGACGGTGTCCCGGGTGGACTGAACGTCCTGCTCGCGGACCTGCTGGAAAAGGACCCGGAACGGCGCCCTCGCGACGCGGACGAACTGTTCGGGCGCCTGGCCGTGTTCGCGCGGGACCTGCCGCCGCTGCCCGGCTATCTGGACGAAGGCGCCAATCCGGGCCGCATGTACGCGAGGGTCGTCGGCCGCGTTCCCTGAGACGTGATCGTGACCTTCCGATCAACAACCCCGGACGGGTGACCTCCGTCTTTACCCATGTCAGAAGGACTACGGGCAAACGGGGGTACGGGTCGTGAAGAAGTTCCTGGTGGGGGTGACCGCACTGGCGACCGCGCTGGTGCTGACCGCGTGTTCCGGCGGCTCCGGCGGCAGCGCGCCCGGGGGTGGCGCCGTCGCGCAGGGCGAGCCCGCGGCCACGACCACGTCGGCGCCGTCTTCGGCGTCCCCGACGCCGACCTCCTCGCCGACGCCGACGCCGAGCAGCAGCAGTTCCACGCCGAAGCCGACGTCTTCGAAGCCCAAGCCGACGCCGAAACCGGCGCCCAAGCCCGCCGCGAACGCCGCCGACGTGCCCTGCAAGGCCGCGCTGGCCTCACCGGGTGTGAGCGCTTGCGTGGACCTTTCCGCGCTGAAGACGTGGCTCCTGAAGGACGGCAAGGTCATCTACGGGCCGGTCAAGCAACTGCCCGGCAAGAAGGGGCACGCCACGCCGACCGGTGTGTTCCGCGTTTCGGCCAAGGTCAAGAACTACCACTCGAAGGCCTTCGACGCGCCGATGCCGAACTCGGTGTTCTTCCTGCCGGGTATCGCGTTCCACACCGGCAGCCTCTCGGTGTACTCGCACGGCTGCATCCACCTGTCGGCGGCGGCTTCGCAGAAGTACTTCACGACTTTGCAGAACGGCGACGTGGTGCAGGTCGTGGCCTGACCCGCGTCGGGACCGCTGGTCGTCACGCCCCAGTACATGAAGGCCCCCTTCCTTGCGCCAGGCGCAAGCAAGGGGGCCTTCATGTACTTGGGAAGGTGTGAAGGTCGAGTTTCCTCGGCTGAGCCGAGGGAAGGGGTCCTTCACGCGCGGCGCTTGTGATCGTTGTGGTTGCTGGTGTACTTGGGGCGAGTGTGGCGATCGCGTAGTCCGTGAAGGCCTCCTTCCCTACCTTCAGGGTAGGCAAGGAGGCCTTCACGGACCTGGCCCGCGATCAAACCGTTGGCCCTGACCCGAATCGCCGTGTGGCAGCGCTCCCGTGCGGATCATTGCGGTTCGGTTGCTTTGAGATAAATGAAAGCTTCCGGCGGCAATGACTTCCCCGTTTCCGGCGACGTGCCAAGGACACGCCGGAAATGGGGAAGCGCCGATGATCAGGAGCCGGGCTCTCACACGTCTACTCGTCGCACTGTCGGTTTCGATCCTGCTTCTCCCGGGATGGGTGGGCGCTCCGGAAGCGACCGGAGCGCCCACTCTGCCGTCCGGCTTCGTCCTGCGTGACCAGCCGAGCGGCCAGGCCGCCTTCGACCTGACCGATTTCGCTTATCTGCCGGACGGTTCCGTGCTCAGCATCGGCAAGAGCGGCAAGGTCGCCTGGGTTCCGCTCACCGGCCCGGCCAGGACGATCGCGAACCTTCCCGTCCACGACGACGGCGACCTCGGGCTCGTCGGTCTCGCCATCGCGCCGGATTACGCCACGTCACGCCGGATCTACCTCGCGTGGTCGTTCGACACGGGCGGCGGCGCGTTCACCATGCGGGTGGCGCGCTGGACGATGACCGGCACGGACATCCCCACCGGTCTGTCGAACGAACGGGTGCTCGTCGACCTTCCCGGGTTCTACGACGTCCACGGCATCACCGGGCTCGTCACGGCGCCCGACGGCACGTTGTGGATCTCCATCGGCGACGCCGCCGACTTCACCAGGATGGATCCGGGCGCGTTGCGCTCGCTCGACCTCGATCAGCTCTACGGCAAGATCCTGCACGTCACCCCGGACGGAGCCGGCGTCCCCGGCAATCCGTACTACTCCGCCGCGGCACCGGATGCCCATCGCTCCAAGGTCTTCTCCAGCGGCTATCGCAGCCCCTTCCGGTTCTCCCTCGACCCCCGGCTCGGCCTGCCGGTCGTGGGCGACGTCGGCTGGAACACCTGGGAAGAGGTGGACGTCGTGCGGCCGGGGGCGAACCACGCCTGGCCCTGCTGGGAAGGAAACGCCCCCACGCCGGGGTATTCCGGGCTGGCGGGCTGCGCCGGAGTGGTCAACACGCCGCCGATCACCGCGTACCACCACGGTTCCGGCGTCGACGAAGGCAACAGCGTCACCGCCGGGATCGTCTACAGTGGAACGTCCTATCCGGACGAATACCGGGGCGCCTTCTTCTTCGGCGACTATGTCACGCAGAAGATCTGGACGATGACGTACGACAGCCAAGGCAGGCTCGTCCGGGCACCGGAGCGGCCGCCGAAGTTCAGCGGCATCGGCGGGCCGGTCAAATTCGCGGCCGCGGCCAACGGCGACATCGTGTACGCCGACATCCACACGGGCAACCTGCGGCGCCTCAGCTATCCGGGAACGAACGCGGAACCGGTCGCGGTGGCGACGTCGAGCACCGAGCCGTCGACGAGGACGGTGACCTTCGACGGTGGCGGTTCCTACGATTTCGACGGCGATCCGCTGACCTACCACTGGGATTTCGGCGACGGCACGAGCCAGACCGGTGTCCGCGTGACCCACACCTACGGCGCCGGGCTCACGAGTGCGACAGCGCGTCTCACCGTCACGGACCGTCTCGGTGCCGCCGGGAGCACGGACGTCGTCGTGGTGCCGGGAAACCATTCGCCGGAGCCGGTGATGACGGATCCCGGCTCCCGGACGTTCGCGGTCGGGGAACCGGTCGTCGTCGAGGTGACGGCCACCGACGCGGAGGACGGCGTGCTGCCGGTCTCGTGGACCACGCTGATCAGGCACTGCCCGGAGGAGGCGACCTGTCACGCGCACCCCGGTTCGCCGGGCAGCGGACCGGCTTTCACCGTGCCTTTCACCGAGCACCAGGACTCCCGCGTCGAGATCACCGCGTCGGTGACCGACAGCGCCGGGGTGACGGCGAGCAAGACGTACGTCGCCATGCCGCGTGAGCACCGGCTGACGCTGACCGGCAACGTGGCCGCGGCCTTGAGCATCCCGGCCGAAGGCGGGGTCAGCACCGCGATGGTGACCGAGGGCGCGACATTCGAGGTCGTGGCGGCGGAGATCGCCGCGGACGGCGCTTCGACGTTCGCGAACTGGTCCGACGGGCGGACTTCGCGCACGGTGACCGTCACCGTCCCGGCGAACGACCTGACCCTGATCGCGAACTATCTCACCCCGATCGACAAGCGCTACCAGGAGGAACCCGCGCTGCGGCAACGACTCGGCGCACCGGTCGGGTCCGAGGTCGCCGACGGGACCGTGCGCTACCGGCCGTACGCGAACGGCAGGCTCTACTGGAGCGCCGAGACCGGCGTGAAGCAGATCGAGGGCGAGATCCTCAAGAAGTACCTCGCGCTGGGCGGGCACCGGAAGTTCGGGCCGCCCGCGACCGACGAGACCGCCACCCCGGACGGCGTCGGCCGCTACAACCACTTCCCGAATTGGCCCGGCACGATGCAGTCTTCGATCTACTGGACGACGTCGACCGGTGCGCATCCGGTGTACGGGCGCATCCGGGTCAAGTGGGCGGCGCTCGGCTGGGAGCGCGGGCCGCTGGGGTATCCGGCGACGGACGAGCTCCCGACCCCCGACGGGATCGGCCGGTTCAACCACTTCAGCAAGAAAGCGTCGATCTACTACACGGTGCCGACCGACGCGCACGCGATCTGGGGGCGCATCCGCGTCCGGTGGGAGGCGCTCGGCTGGGAGACCGGCCCGCTCGGCTACCCCACCACGGACGAATCCGCGACGCCGGACGGTGCCGGCCGCTACAACCACTTCACGAAGGCTGGCTCGATCTACTGGACGATGGCCACCGATTCGCGCGCGATCCACGGGGCGATCCGGCAGCGGTGGGCCGCGCTCGGCTGGGAGCGGTCGTACCTGCGCTACCCGACGACGGATGAGTTCAGCATCCCGATCGGACGCCAGAGCAGCTTCCAGAGCGGCTACATCACCTGGAACCGGAGCACGGGGCAGGTGATCGACCGACGGTGGTGATCACAGTTCGATAAAGGCACTCGAAAGTGTGAAATGTCCACCTGGGACCCCTCGATGAGACGTTCGACTGGGGAAAGGGGCCCTTGCATGCCTTCGAGTTTCCGTGCGCTCTGTCACGCCCTCGTGACGTTGCTGATAGTGACCTTGCTGGTGCCGTTGACGTCCACTCCGGCGTCCGCGGCGCCGGTGCTGCCACCCGGCTTCGTCCTGCGTGACCAGCAGAGCGGGCAGGCTCCGTACGACCTGACCGACTTCGCCTACCTGCCCGACGGCTCGATGCTGACCACCGGAAAGGAGGGCAACGTCGCCTGGGTGTCCACCACCGGGCAGACCCGGAGCATCGCCACCCTGCCGGTGCGCAGCAGTGGTGACCTGGGGCTGGTCGGACTCGCGATCGCGCCCGACTACGCCACCTCCCGCACGGTCTACACGGCCCGCGCGGTCGACGTCGCCGGCGGCGGGATCGCCCTGCGCGCCTCGCGCTGGACGGTCACCGGTACCGCCGAGCCGACCGGGCTGACCGGCGAAAAGGTACTCGTCGAGGGCGCCGCCAACACCGACATCCACGGCATCACCGGTGTCGTGGCCGCCCCCGACGGCACGGTGTGGATCTCGACCGGCGACAGCTCCCGGTTCCAGGGCGCGGCCGACCCGTTCGCGCTCAACGTGTACGACCTCGACAAGATCTTCGGCAAGATCTTCCACATCACCGCGGACGGTGCGGGCGTTCCCGACAACCCGTACTACACCGCGGCGAATCCGAACTCCTTGCGCTCCAAGGTGTTCGCGAGCGGCTTCCGCAGCCCGTTCCGGTTCAGCCTCGACGCCGGCACCGGCCTCCCGGTGGTCGGCGACGTCGGCTGGGGCACCTGGGAAGAGATCAACTTCGTCCAGAAGGGCGCGAATCTCGGCTGGCCCTGTTTCGAGGGCAACCAGCCCGCGGACGGTTTCTCCGCGATGCCGCAGTGCGCGTCGGCCGTGAACACCCCGCCGATGCTCGCGATCCGCCACGGACAGGGCGTCGACAACGGGAACAGTGTCACCGCCGGAATTGTCTACAATGGAGAGTCGTACCCGGAGGAATACCGGGGCGCGTACTTCTTCGGCGACTACGCCACCCAGAAGCTCTGGACGGCCAAGTACGACACGCAGGGCCGCGTCGTCCGCCCGCAGGAGACGCCGCCGAAGTTCACCGGTATCGGTGGCCCGGTCAAATTCCTGGCCGCGGCGAACGGTGACATCGTCTACGCCGACATCTACAGCGGCCTGCTGCGACGACTCAGCTACACCACGGGGAACAAGGCTCCCGTCGCGGTCGCCACGTCAGAAACGAACCCGGAAACCCGCACGGTCACCTTCGACGGCAGCGGTTCGTACGACTTCGACGGCGACCAGCTGACCTACGAATGGGACTTCGGTGACGGCACCACCGGCACCGGTGTGAAGGTCAGCCGCACCTACGCGGCGGGCACCGAGAAGTTCACCGCCAAACTGACGGTGAAGGACGGCCTGCAGGCGTCCGGGAGCACGGACATCGCCGTGGCGCCCGGGAACCACTCGCCGAAGCTGACCATGACCGACCCTAGTGAGCGCCTGTTCGCCGTCGGCGAGGAGGTCAAGGCCGGCGCGACCGTGACCGACACCGAGGACGGAGACCTCCCGGTCACCTGGACCACCCTGGTCCGGCACTGCCCCGAGAACGCGGTCTGCCACGCGCATCCGGACCGCAGCGGCACCGGACCCGAGTTCGCCATGCCGTTCACCGACCACACGGACTCCAACCTGGAGTTCACCGCGACGGCGACCGACAGCGCCGGCGTCAAGGTCTCGAAGACCTACGTCGCGAAGCCTCGCGAGCACCGGCTCACGCTGACCAGCAACGTCGCCGCGGCGCTCGGCATCACGCCGGAAGGCGGGGCCTCGTCGGCGATGGTGGTCGAAGGCGCGAAGGTGGAGATCCAGGCGGCCGAGGTCGCTTCGGACGGCGCGTCGACCTTCACCGGCTGGTCGAACGGGGCGACCGGGCGGCTGACCGAAATCACCATGGGCACAAGCGATCAGACGATCACGGCGAACTACATCACCCCGATCGACAAGCGCTACCGCGACGAGCCCGCGCTGGCGCAACGACTCGGCGCGCCGACCGCGCCCGAGGCCGTCGACGGCACGGTCCGCTTCCGCACCTACGAACGCGGGCGGCTGTACTGGTCGAAGGACACGGGGGTGAAGCAGATCGAGGGCGAGATCCTCAAGAAGTACCTCGCCGCCGGTGGACACGCGAAGTTCGGGCCGCCCGCGACCGACGAACAGTCCACTCCGGACGGTGTCGGCCGGTTCAACCACTTCCCGGTCTGGCCCGGAGTCCTGCAGACGTCGATCTACTACACCGTGAACACCGGGGCGCACCCGATCTACGGCAGGATCCGGCAGAAGTGGGCTTCGCTCGACTGGGAGCGGGGACCGCTGGGCTACCCGAGCACCGACGAGGCGGGCACTCCGGACGGGCTCGGCCGCTACAACCACTTCAGCAAGGACGCGTCGATCTACTACACCGTCCAGACGGACGCGAGGGCGATCCACGGCCGGATCCGCGCCCGGTGGGCGGCGCTCGGCTGGGAATCCGGCCCCATGGGGTACCCGACCATGGACGAGGCGGCCACGCCGGACGGTGCCGGCCGGTACACCCACTTCACCAAGGGTGGTTCCATCTACTGGTCGATGGCGACCGACTCGCACGGCGTGTGGGGCGAGATCCGCAAGCGCTGGGCCGCGCTCGGCTGGGAGCGTTCGTACCTGGGCTACCCGACCACCGACGAGATGGCTGTCACGGGAGGACGGCAGAACAACTTCCAGGGCGGCTACGTGTTCTGGAGCGCCTCCAACGGAACCGTGACCGACGGCCGCTGGTAAGCGGTAAACGCGCGTGAAGGCCCCCTTCCCTCGGCTCATGGAATCAGGCATGCGCGCGCCAGCGCGTCCGTTGAGGGCGGTGGCGGGGGCATGGATGGAGGAAGGGGGCCTTCACGCGCTTCGGGGTATCAGCGCAGCAGATCCGCTGGGGAGGTGCCGGTCGACGTCAGCGGCAGGCCGAGCGCCACGCGTTCGGTGAGCCAGGCGCTCGGCCGGTAGCGCTGGTCGCCGGTGCTCGCGACGAGACCGCGCAGGACCCGCAGCACGAGATCCGCGCCCGCTTCGTCACCCCAGGTCAGCGGCCCGCGCGGGTAGCCGAGGCCGAGCCGGACGGCGGTGTCGATGTCTTCCGGCGTCGCGAGCCGCTGCCCGGCGATGAAACAGGCGGTGTTGACGATCGACGCGAGGAGCCGCTGCGCGATCGGCGCGGGGCCGTCGCGGACCACGGTCACCGGCAGGCCGGTCGCCGCGAGCGCGCCCCAGGCGGTGCGGCCGGCGGCCGGGTCGAGCGCGGGGTGGACCGAAAGCGTCAGGCGTTTCCCGTAGCCGCCGAGGGGATCGACGCCGACGACCCGTTCCGCCGGGAGACCCGCCGCGAGCGCGGTGTCCACAGTGGATGAACCGATCGGGCTGACGATTAGGACCGTGTCCGGATAGGCGGAGTGCACCACCTGGATGCCTGCCGCCGAAAGCAGGGTGCCGAGGCGTTCGTCGTCGACCCACACCGGGGTGCTCGGGGCTTCCGGCGCGGCCGGTTCCGGCTCGACCTGCTGTTGCCCGTCGACATAGCTGTAGAAGCCTTCGCCGTTCTTGCGGCCGAAGAGCCCGGCGGCGACTCGGGGACGCGTCAGCCACGACGGCCGCAACCGCGGTTCGCCGTGGAAGCCGCTCCAGATGCTTTCGAGCACGGCGTGCGAGACGTCGAGACCGGTGAGGTCGAGCAGTTCGAACGGGCCGAGTTTCAGGCCGAGCACGTCACGGGCGACGCGGTCCACTTCGGCCGGGCTCGCGATCCCTTCGGCGAGGATCTGCAGCGCTTCGGTGCCGAGCCCGCGCCCGGCGTGGTTGACCAGGAAACCCGGTGCGTCGCGGGCGAGGACGGGTTCGTGTCCCCAGCCGCGGACGAGTTCGGTCACGGCGGGCGGCAGCCAGGCGGCGGTCCGCGCACCGGGCACGACCTCGACCAGCCGCATCAGCGGGACCGGGTTGAAGAAGTGGAGGCCGAGCAACCGGCCGGGATCGGTCAGCGCGGCACCGATCTCGGTGACGGAAAGCGAGCTGGTGTTGGTGGCGAAAACGGTGTCCGGGCCGCAGACCCGTTCCAGCTCGGCGAACAGCGCGCGTTTGATCTCCAGATCCTCGCGGACCGCTTCGACGACGAGGTCGACGCCGTCGGCGGGGGCCAGCGGACCCTCGGCCGCGATCAGCCTGCCTTTCGCGGACTCGGCCGCTTCCTCGGTGATCTTGCCCTTCGACGCGAGCTTGCCCAGCATCGCGCCGACGTGCTCGATGGCCTCGCCGACCGCCTCGGGCCGGGCGTCGGCCAGTTCGACTTCGAGCCTTGCCGTCACGGCGAGCTGGACGATGCCCCGGCCCATCACCCCGGTTCCGATGACCCGGATCCTGCCGACCTGCTCCGCCCACTTCTCCACCGCGAGCCGCCTTTCCGTCGATGTCGTCCCGTCGTGACGCTAGCCGCCACGCCGGTATCTCGCCCGGACGGGTGATCCGTGCCCCGCCCGGCGTAAGGCCACCGAGCCGGCGAGGTCACCTCCGCGAAAACCGAGTGTTCCGCGCACCACCCCCGAAGGGAAAGCTCCCATGGACACCGTCCCCGCCGCCGCAGCCGTCCGGACCACGCCGTTGCTCCTCGTCGCCGTTCTCTTCGGCGCGGTCGCCGCGTTCTTGGCGAGCCAGGCGTTGTGGTCGCTCACCGCATTGGCCGTCGTGGTCGCCGCCGCCGTCCTCGCGGGCGGGGTGTGGCTGTCCGGCCGGAAGCCCCAGCCCGAACTCTAAGATCGCCGTGTGACGGCGAAACGCTTGACGCGGGAGGAAAGCCGCGAGCAGACCAGGCAGCGCCTGCTCGCGGCGGCCGCCGAGCTGTTCTCCGAACGCGGGGTCAACGGCACGTCCGTCGAGCAGATCGCCGAGCGGGCAGGCTTCACGCGCGGTGCCTTCTACGGCAACTTCGACGGCAAACACGAGCTGGTCGTCGAACTCCTGCGCCGCCGGACCCAGCGCGAGGCCGAGGAGGTCGCCGCGCTGCGTGAAGGCGTCGGTTCGTTCGCCGAGATGATGGACCGGCTGCGCGCCTGGAACGTCGAGCGCGCCGAACACCTCGCCGGCTGGCTGACGCTGCGCACCGAGCTGGCCCTTTACGCGCTGCGGAATCCCGACGCCCGCCCGCTCGTCGGCGAAGGCGAGAAGTCGACACGAGCGCTGCTGGAGACTTCGATCCGGACCGAGCTCGCCGCACGGGGCGCGGAACCGCCGGCCGACCCGGCCTTCCTCGCGTTGATCCTGCACGCGCTTGAGGACGGTCTCCTGTTCCAGCGCTTCCTCAGCCCGGAAGGAACCGGCGACGAGGACGTGGTGGACGCCGTCCAGCTGCTGATGCGTTCGTGGACCGCGCTCAGCCGGTCATCTTGATCCCGGCGAACTCGGCCATCTGACGGACCCCGTGCCCGAAGAAGGCGTCCGACGGGTCGACGGAGCCGACGTACTGGCCGAACAACTCGAAGTTGATCATCCCGAACAGCTGGGTCCAGGCCATGATCAGCCGCGAGGCGGTCTCGGGGCCCAGGTTGACCTTGAGGATTTCGGTGAGCGCGTCGAGCTGGTGCAGCAGCTCGACCGGCATCTCGCCGACCTCGGTCTCGATCCGGAGATTCGCGTCGCGCAGGACCGCGACCAGCGCGAAGGCCACCCGGCCGGCGGGAGCGACGGTGTCCTGCGGCGCCTGGTAGCCGGGAATCGGCGAGCCGTAGATCAGCGCGTACTCGTGCGGGTGCGCCTTCGCCCAGGCGCGGACCGCGTGCCAGATCGACTCCCACCGTTCCAGCGGAGCCTTCTTGGGGTCGTCGGCGGCCTCCGCGGCTTCTCCGACGGCGTTGTACGCGTCGACGATGAGGGCGGTCAGCAGCTCCTCGCGGCTGGAGAAGTACCGGTAGAGCGCTGACGAGACCATGCCCAGTTCTCGCGCGACCGCGCGGAGTGAGAGGCCGAGCGCGCCGACTTCGGCGAGCTGGCGGCGGGCTTCGTCCTTGATCTCACGGGTGAGCTCGGCGCGGGCACGTTCGCGCGCGGTCTGAGTGGCGGCCATGCTCTCACTGTAGAGCATCGCACCTAAAAGAGAGCACTGCTCTTGACATGGCGCACCGCTCTGGTGTTCACTGCTCTTAACAGAGAGCGCTGCTCTCGCAGACTTCGAGGAGACGAGATGACCACCAACGCCGCCGCGATCCGCTACGTCAAGCCGGCCAAGGCGACCAACGCGTTCAACGAGTTCGTGCTGAAGCTGACGAAGCTCGGCGTCAGCGTCCTGGGCAGCCGGGTGCTCTCGGTCCGCGGTCGCAAGAGCGGCGAACTGCGCTCAGTCCCGGTCAACCTGCTGAAGCTGGGCGGCGAGCGCTACCTGGTCGCTCCTCGGGGCGTCACGCAGTGGGTGCGGAACCTGCGCGTCGCCGGCGAGGGGCAGCTCCGCGTCGGGCGCCGCACCGAAACGTTCACCTACACCGAACTCGCCGACCACGAGAAGCCCGAGATCCTGCGCGCGTACCTCAAGCGCTGGAAGTTCGAGGTCGGTATGTTCTTCGACGGTGTCGACGCGAAGGCATCGGACGAAAAGCTGCTGGAGATCGCGCCCGGCTACCCGATCTTCAAGATCGCCTGAGAACGCGTGTCACGTCTCTCCAATCACGCGTGTTCGCCACCCGATCACGCGTGTCACGCCTCTGATCACGCGTGTCACGCCTCTGATCACGCGTGCTCGGCGATAACGACCATGGCTAGTCGGCCCGGTCGTCACCGGAGGTCTGCCGAGTGCGGCGGGCGGTGGCCGCCACCAGCACCACCCCGACCAGGAACGCGACGAGCCCGATCAGGAACCACAGCTTCTGCCCGGTCATGAAGCTGCCGGTCAGCACGCCGGCGCCCTGCAGCACCCAGACGCCGCCGACCAGCAGGAAGACCAGCCCGATCGTGAGCGTGACCCAGCGTTTCATCCACAGCTCCCCGCCTCGACGTGCCCTGTGGCGATTCTGGCACCGGGCGCCCCGCCCGGCGAACCGATCAAGCGCGGCCGAACCACCGACGGGATGGCACGGCCCCGGCCCCGGGTACATGTCGCGAAAGCCACTTTCGGGACATCAGACGTCGCGAAAGCCACTTTCGCGACGTGACTGCCGAGGTGAGGGGTCAGTTCCCCACCAATCCGTTGCGGTAGGCGTAGACGACGGCGTGCACTCTGTCCCGCAGCCCGAGCTTCGCCAGGATCCGGGAGACGTGGGTCTTCACCGTCTCTTCGCCGACATGCAGTCGCACGGCGATCTCCGCGTTGCTGGAGGCGTCGGCGACGAGCAGGAGGACTTCGCGTTCGCGTGAGGTGAGCCGTTCGAGTTCCGCCGGTTCGGCGGCCGCGGGTTCGATGCTGGTGGCGAAGGTCGACACCAGCCGCCGGGTCACCGTCGGGTCGATCAGCGCGTCGCCGCGCGCGGCCACCCGCATGGCCGAGACGAGTTCTTCGGGGGCGAGGCTCTTCAGCAGGAACCCGCTCGCACCGGCCCGAAGCGCGCGGTAGACGTACTCGTCGGAGTCGTAGGTCGTCAGCACGAGGACGCGGGTGTCGTTACCGGGCGCGGACATGATCGCCTCGGTGGCGGCCAGACCGTCCAATTTGGGCATCCGGACGTCGAGGACGGCGACGTCCGGGCGCAGTGAGGCCGCCTGCGCGACGGCCTCGCGTCCGTCCGCCGCCTCGCCGACGCATTCGAAGTCCGCCTGGGTGTCCAGCACCGCGCGCATCCCGGACCGGAACATCGCGTGGTCGTCGGCCAGCAGAACCCGGATCACTGTGCCTCCAAAGGAAAACCGACTCGAACCCGCCAGTGCCGCCCGTCGTCGAGCGGTCCGCATTCGGCCTGTCCGCCGAACAACGCGACCCGCTGCCTGATCCCGGCGAGGCCGCGTTTCGTCGACTCGGCCGACGCGTTCGGGCGGCCGATCTCGTTGGTGATGGTGAGGAGCACCTCGGTCTGCCGGTAGGCGAGGTCGATCTCGACGATCCCGCCGTCGCCGTGCCGGAGCGCGTTCGTCAGCGCTTCCTGCACGATGCGGTACAGCGCGATGTCCACCGAACCCGGGAGTTCGCGCGGCCCGCCGTGGCTGGTCAGCCGCGCGGGCAGCCCGGCGGTGCGGAGGTTGTCGAGAAGCTCGTCGAGGTTGTCCAGCCCCGGCTGTCGCTGGACGTCGCCGTTCTCCTTGCCGTGCAACAGATCCAGCAGGCGCCGCAGATCGGCCATCGCGGCCCGGCTCGACGACTCGACGGCCGAGAGCGAACGCCGTACGGCGGGTTCACCCTCGGGCAGCCCGAGCCGCGCGGCGCCGGCGTGCACACCGATCGCGCTGACGTGGTGGGAGATCACGTCGTGCAGGTCACGGGCGATCGTCGTGCGTTCTTCGACGACGGCACGGCGGACGGCCTCGGCTTCGTGCTGCCGCCGTTGTTCCTCGGCGCGCTGGAGGTCGGCGATGTACGCGCGCCGCGCGGTCGTGTAGCGGCCGACCATCCACGGCAGCAGCCCGCTCACGCCGACGTCGATGACCAGCAGCCGCCAGTCCCGGTCGCCGCGGTCGACCGGGATGACGTTGCAGGCGACGAGCCCGGCGAGCATCGTAGCCAGGGCGGCGACCGCGGGTTTCGTCGAAAGCCAGGCGCCCGCGCGGTAACCCGCGATCAGCACGCCGGCGTTGGTGGCCTGCAGGTAGTGGTCGTACGGGAACAGCAGGAGCGGCGCGGCGGTGAGCAGCACGCCGTGCGCGGCGGACACCCAGCCGGAATACCGCGAAGGTCCGGCGAGCGCGGCGTTCGCGAGGATACCGCCGATCAGGAGCACCCACGCCTGCCAGCCCAGTGACAGCGGCGGCCCGGCGATGAGGAACAGCCCGGCGTCGGCGATCAGGCAGACGGCCGCGACCGCGCAGGCCTGCCTCGCCAGCGAACCACTGATGTCCCGCACGAGCTCAACTTTGCCCTATTTCGCTGGACAGGGGTTCCTAAGATCGAAACCCATGGGGGCAGCGAGGACGCCCGTGCTCTGGACGACCGGGGCACCGGGAAGCGGGAAATCGACCACCGCCTGGGGTTTGTACACCCGTCTCGCGGAGGCGGGCGGCAGCGTCGCGTACGTCGACATCGACCAGCTCGGGCTGATCGGCCCGCCGCCCGGCGGCGGGGACGCCGCGCACGCGATCAAGGCGGCCAACCTGCTGCGGGTACTGGAAGTCCTGCGTGCGCGGGGCACCGCGCAGCTCGTCGTGTCCGGGGTGGTGGACCCGGCGAAGCCGTACATCGAAAGCCCGGACTTCGACCTCACGCTCATCCGGCTGACGTGCGAGCGGGAAGAACTCCGGAGCCGGTTTCTCGGGCGTGGCTCACCCGCCTCGGTCCTGCCCGACCTCTTCGCGGTGGCGGATCTCTACGACCGCGCCGGTTTCGGCGAGGCGATGGACACGACCGGCCAGCGGCCCGCGCAGACCGTGGAAGCGCTGTTCCGTCGCTGTGCCGTGGCCGCCGGAACCGTTCGGCCGCCTGCCCCCGGAGAGCCGCGGCCCGGACCGGTGACCGTGGTGACCGGCCCGACGGCGGTCGGCAAGTCGACCGCCGCGTTCGGCGCGCTGCGGGACCTGTGGGAGCGGGACGCGCCCGTCGCGTACATCGATCTCGCGCAACTCGGCTTCGCGCACCCCGGCCCGGATCCGGCCCTCGAAGCGGCGCTGCTGGCGGCCGTCTGGCGTGGTTATCGCGACGCGGGAGCGAAGCGACTGATCGTCGTGGCCCGGGAATTCCGCCCGGAGCACCGGCGGGTCTTCGAGGACGTCACCGTCGTCCACCTCGACGCGGACGACACCACGCTCACCGAGCGGGTCCGGCGCCGAGCCGAGGGAGAGTCCGCCTTGCTGGCGGGCGACGAGCTACGCGGCGCGCCACCCGGCGTACGGGACCGGGTGGCCGCCCGCGCGATCGCCGAGGCGGCCCGGATGCGGCGTTCCGGCGGCGATTGCGTCGTCCTCGACACCTCCGGGCAGGAGCCCGCCGAAACGGCCGCCGCGTTGCTCGCCGAGGTGGCTCAGTAGCGCCGCTGACCGTCCTGGCCCTGTCCGGGCGGCCCGCCGCGCTGGTTCTGCCCCGGCTTGCCGATGCTCGTCGCCGTCGCGGTGTTCCCGGTGACCTTGGCGGTCACCATCACCGTCTCGCCTGCCTTGTGCTCGCCGGTCTTCATGGTCGACGCGTCGATCGTGTAGACCTGCTTGTAGCCGTCCTTGCTGGTCAGGCTGATGGAAGTCGCGCTGATCTCGGTGATCTCCCCGGTCTGCATCCGCTCGGTGCTGTAGCCGCCCTTGCCGTCGGACACGACGAAGTCGCCGTGCAGCGCGTCGCGCGGCATACCGCCGCCGGGACCCATGAGCACCCGGCCGCCGCCGGGACCGCCCGTCATCGCGCCCCGTTCGGCGCCGTTCGCGGCGGTCCCGGCCCAGATCGCGGCGCCGCCGCCGGCGGCGATCACCACCGCCACCCCGGCCGCGATCGCGGTCTTGCGACCCGACCAGGTCTTCTTCGGTTCGCCCGCCGGGGCGGGCGCGCCCCAGGCCGCGGTCTCCTCCGCCGGTGGTCCGGCGGGTTTGGTCGGTTCGGTCATCTGGACGCCTCCGTGTGCTCGGTTGCGGCCATGGTCGGCGCCGTCGCTGTGCGGGAGCTGTGCCGCCGGTGGGCACGCGCTGTGATTCCGCCCCGGCAGGGTGATCGTTCACAGGAACCGCACAGGCGGCGCACAGAGAAGCCTCATCGGCGCCACCCAGGATGGCACCATGACCAGTGTGAACGTCCCTTCGTCCGGTTCCGCGAAGGCCGGCTTGCGCCGTGCCGACGGCAGCCCCGTGCGGGTGCTGGTCGTCGACGACGAGGCGACCTTGTCCGAACTCGTGTCGATGGCGCTGCGCATGGAGGGCTGGGACATCCGCACCGCCGCCGACGGCACCGAGGCCGTCCGCGTCGCGCGGGAATTCCGGCCGGATGCGGTGGTACTGGACGTCATGCTGCCGGATATGAGCGGCCTGGAGGTCTTGCGCCGTCTGCGTTCCGAGGTGCCGAACCTGCCGGTGCTGTTCCTGACCGCGAAGGACGCCGTGGAGGACCGGATCGCCGGGCTCACCGCGGGCGGCGACGACTACGTCACCAAACCGTTCAGCCTGGAGGAGGTCGCGCTGCGGTTGCGCGCGCTGCTCCGGCGCGCCGGCGGGGTCGCCGGGCCGAGCGGGTCGACGCTCGTCGTCGGCGACCTGACCCTGGACGAGGACAGCCGCGAGGTGCATCGCGGTGGCGATCCGGTGCCGCTGACCGCGACCGAGTTCGAGCTGCTGCGTTATCTCATGCGCAATCCGAAGCGGGTGCTGTCCAAGGCGCAGATCCTGGACCGGGTGTGGAGCTACGACTTCGGCGGCCAGGCCAATATCGTCGAGCTGTACATTTCCTACCTCCGCAAGAAGATCGACGCCGACAGGGAACCGATGATCCACACGATGCGCGGCGCCGGGTATGTCCTCAAACCCGCCGGGTAGGCGGCCGTGGTCCCTGCGGCGGCGGCTGATCGCGCAGGTCGCGGGTCTGCTCGCGCTCGTCTGCCTGGTGGTCGGCGTGGTCACCGAACTGGCGTTGCGGAACTTCCTGGTCGACCAGCTCGACGCCCGTCTCGCGGAGACCAGCGAACGCGCCAGCCGTCCGCCGCCGCCCGGCCGTCCCGGCGGGGAAAGGGTTCCCGAGGGTCTTCGCGCGTACGGGCAGAGCACCGGTTCGTTGTTCGTGAACGTGTTCCCGGACGGACGAGTGCTCGCCGCGGTGCTGCGATCCAGCTACGACGCCAAGGTCACCGATCCGTTCCCGCACGACGAGATCAGCCCCACCCAGATCGCCACCCTGCTGCGGTCGACGCCGAGTGACAAGCCGACCGACGTGAACCTCGGGTCGCTGGGGGAATACCGCGTGGTGGCGAAGAAAACGGCGGGCGGCGGTGTCGCGATCACCGGGCTGCCCACCAAGGACGTCACGGATACCTTGTGGAGCCTCGGTTTCATCTTCGGCGGGGTCGCGGTCGGCGGCATCCTGCTGGCGGGCGCGCTCGGCGCGGTGACCGTGCGGCGCACCATGAAACCCCTCGACCGTCTCGCCGCCACCGCGACCAGGGTCGCCGAGCTCCCGCTGGACCGCGGCGAGGTCGCGCTGTCCGAGCGAGTGTCCGAAGTGGACACCGATCCGCGGACCGAGGTCGGGAAGGTCGGGTTCGCGCTCAACCGCATGCTCGGCCACATCTCGAACGCGCTTTCCGTCCGGCAGGCCAGTGAAACCCGGGTGCGCCGGTTCGTCGCGGACGCCAGCCACGAACTGCGGACGCCGCTCGCGGCCATCCGCGGCTACGCGGAACTCACCCGGCGCTCGGGCTCCGAGGTACCGCCGGACATCGCGTTCGCGATGAGCCGCGTGGAGTCGGAATCGACGCGGATGACCGGCCTGGTCGAGGATCTGCTGCTGCTCGCGCGGCTCGACTCCGGCCGCCCGGTGGTGCACCAGCCGGTGGACCTCTCCCGCCTGGTCGCGGACGCCGTCGCCGACGCGCACGTCGCCGGGCCGGAGCACAAATGGCTGCTGGAGGTCCCGCCGGAACCGATCACCGTCCTCGGCGACGCGGACCAGCTGCATCAGGTGGTGATCAACCTGCTGGGCAACGCGCGCACGCACACCCCGGCGGGCACCGAGGTCACCACCTCGCTGTCCATAGTGGACTCGACGGCGACACTGTCCATTGTCGACGGCGGGCCGGGGATCCCGCCTGAGATCCTCCCGGAGGTCTTCGAACGCTTCGCCCGCGGCGACGACTCGCGGTCGCGGGCGGCGGGCAGCACCGGGCTCGGGCTGGCCATCGTCGCGGCCGTCGTCGCCGCGCACGGCGGGCAGGTCGGCGTCGCCAGCCGCCCGGGACGTACGGAGTTCCGGGTCGTGCTCAGGGCGGGCTGATCAAGGGGTCCACTCACTGTTGGCGCCGCACAGGATGACGCAGGGCAGCTCGCCCTCGGTCCGCCCGGCCAGCCACGCGGCGAAGGGCACCGCGGCGGCCGGTTCGACGGCGAGCCGGAACTCGTCCCAGAGCCGGTCCCGCGCGGCGAGCAGTTCCGCGTCGCTGACCAGCACGGACGTCACCCGATCCCGCAGCACCGCGAACGGGACGTTCCCGGCCCTGGTCGCGCCCAACGCGGACGCGGCCACCGAGTCGATCTCCACGTCCACCGGTTCGCCCGCCGCCAGCGCGGCGCCGAGCGCGCGGCACCGCTCCGGCTCGACGGCGAACGTGGGCACCCCGGCCAGCGACGTCCCCGCGACCAGCCCGCCACCGCCGACCGCGACCAAGAACGCGTCGACGTCCGGCGCGTCCTGGACCACTTCGGCCGCGACGGTGCCCTGACCGGCTACGACGGCGGGGTCGTCGTACGCGTGCAGGTACCGCGTACCCGGCTCAGTGGCGGCTTCGAGCGCCTTCGCGGCCGCCTCGGCGTACGTCGCTCCGTGACGGATGAGCTTCGCGCCCGTCGCCTCGATCCGGACCGTCTTCGCCTGCGGAGCCGACTCCGGCACGTACACCGTCGCAGGCAGATTCAGCAGCGAAGCCGCCGTCGCCACGCCAAGCCCGTGGTTCCCGCCGGACGCCGTCAGCACCCGCTCCGGCAACGGGCCGCTCACCAGCGCGTTCACCGCGCCCCGCAGTTTGAACGACCCGCTCCGCTGCAGATGCTCCAGCTTGAGGACCAGCGGCCGCCCGTCGACCTCGGCGCGCAGCACCGGCGTGCGCCGCACGAACGGATGAACGGCCTCGGCGGCCTTGAGGACATCTTCCCAGGTCGGAGTGCTCATACCCCCCACTGTCCTCCATGCCGGGGCGGGAGTGACTACACTGGTCCTCGGATCCCGCGCGGCGTCCATCTTGTGAACCTCCCCAGGGCCGGAAGGCAGCAAGGATAAGCAAGCTCTGACGGGTGCGCGGGATCCGCCTTTTTCCGGGCCTAGAAGATCCCGAACACATCCTTCGGCGGCACGGGCGACGGCAGGGCTTCCGCATCCGTGATGGGTTTCGCCTTGCCCTGCAGGTCACGCAGATCTTCTCCCGCGACGCAGCGCGCCGGATACGCCGACGAGGCGGCGCGGCGGGTCAGGTCTGTGACGGGCAGTTCGACGCGCGAAGCGGCGACCACGATGTTCCCGAACCGGCGCCCGCGGAGGACGCCCGGCTCGGCCAAGATCGCCAGGTGGGGGAAGGAACCCGCCAGCGTCGCCAAGAACCGGCGGAGGAACGGCAGGTTCGGCCCGTCCGACACGTTGGCGACGTAGGTTCCGGCCGGGCGGAGGACACGCGCGATCTCGTTCGTGAACTCGACGGTCGCGAGCCCGCCGGCCAGGATTCCGCGTTCGAAAGCGTCCACGATGACCAGGTCGGCCGAAGCGTCGTACCTGCCGGAGACGCCTTCGCGGCCGTCGCCGACACGGACCTTCAGCCCCTTCAGGCCCAGTTGCTCGCGGACGAGCGCGACGAGTTCACCGTCGGCGTCGAAGACCAGCTGCCGCGACCGCGGCCGCGCCGCGGCGATGTAGCGGGGCAGCGTGCAGGCCGCCCCGCCGACGTGCAGCGCGTCGAGCGGGCCTTCGCCGAGGCAGTCGACGACGTCGGCGATCCGGCGGATGTAGTCGAACTCGAGATCCGTGGGGTCGTCGAGGTTGACGTGCGACTGGGCGACGCCGTCGACCGAGATCATCCAGGCGTTGGGACGGTCGGCGTCCTGCAGCAGTTCGGCGGTGCCGAAGCGCACCGGATACCTGCCGGGGGTCGGTGCCGGTCTCACGTGTCGGGCCTTCCCGGTAGTCTCGCCGCGTGGCTCTAGCTCTATACCGAAAGTACCGTCCGGCTACCTTCGCCGAGGTCGTCGGGCAGGAGCATGTGACCGATCCGCTGCGCATCGCGCTGGCCGCCGGTCGCATCAACCACGCCTACCTCTTCTCCGGCCCGCGCGGCTGCGGAAAGACGTCCAGCGCCCGCATCATGGCGCGGTCGTTGAACTGCGCGAAGGGCCCGACGCCGGATCCGTGCGGCGAGTGCAACTCATGCCGCAACCTCGCGCCCGAAGGCCCCGGCAGCGTCGACGTCACCGAGCTCGACGCCGCCAGCCACGGTGGTGTCGACGACGCCCGCGAGCTGCGGGACAGGGCCTTCTACGCCCCGGCCGACTCGCGCTACCGCGTCTTCATCATCGACGAGGCGCACATGGTCACCACGCAGGGCTTCAACGCCCTGCTGAAGATCGTGGAAGAGCCGCCGGAGCACCTGATCTTCATCTTCGCGACCACCGAACCGGACAAGGTGCTCCCCACCATCAGGTCGCGGACGCACCACTACCCCTTCCGGCTGATCCCGCCCAGCTCCATGCGCGAACTGCTGGAACGCAACGTCGCCGCCGAGGGCGCGAAGGTCGAGCCCGCGGTGTATCCGCTGGTCATCCGCGCGGGCGGGGGTTCGGCGCGGGACACGCAGTCGGTGCTCGACCAGCTGCTGGCGGGAGCCGGGCCGGACGGCGTCGACTACTCGCGCGCGGTGTCGCTGCTGGGTGTCACCGACGTCGCGCTCATCGACGGCATGGTCGACGCGCTGGCCGCGGACGACGCGGCAGCCGTCTTCGGCACCGTCGAGCGGCTCGCCGAGGCCGGGCACGACCCGCGCCGGTTCGCCACCGACCTGCTCGACCGCCTGCGTGACCTGGTGCTGCTGCGTTCGGTGCCGGACGCGGGTGAACGCGGCCTCGTCTCCGCGCCGGACGACGAGCTCAAGAAGATGAAGGAGCAGGCGGGCAAACTGGAGCCCGCCACGCTCTCGCGCTACGCCGACATCGTCCACAATGGACTCTTGGAGATGCGGGGCGCGACCTCGCCGCGGCTGGTGCTGGAGCTGCTGACGGCGCGGATGCTGCTGCCGTCGGTCGCCGAAGGCACCGACGCGTTGCTCGCCCGCCTCGAACGGCTCGAACGCCGTGCCGCTTCGGCTCCGGCGCCCGCCGCCGGTGCTCCGGCACCGGTCGCGCAAGCCGCTCCGGTGGCGCAGTCCGCGCCCGCCCCGGCCGCTCCTCCCTCGGGCGAGCCCGTCCGTGAGTTCCAGCGGCCGTCGCAACGGGCCGCCGCGCCCGCCCAGCCGCCGGCTCCGGCGCAGCAGGCCGCACCGGCTCCCCAGCCCACCCCCCAGCCCGCCGCGCGACCTGAGCCGGTCGCCGAGCGGCCCGCCCCGCAACGTCCTTCCGTGCAGGCACCACCTCCCGCCGCGCCCGCTCCGGCCGCGGCTTCGGGCGACGCGGCGCCCGCAGCGCCTGCAGCGCCCACATCGGACGCGGACGGGATCCGCGGCCGCTGGCCGCACGTGCTCGCCGCGATCCGCAAGGTCCCTGGCGGCCGCAGCACCGAAGCGATGCTCACGCAGGCGAGCGTGGTGAGCGTCGAAGGCCACGCCGTCACCCTCACGCACAGCGCGGAACCGCTGGCTCGACGGCTTTCCGAGCCGCACAACGCGGAGCGGGTCGCGGCCGCGTTCAAGGAGGTCTTCGGCGGCGACTGGCAGGTGCGCTGCGTCCACGGCGCCGCGCAGGCCCGGCAGGCCGCCGCTCCGAAGGCCGCGCCGCCGCCACCCGCGCCCGAGCGCTCCTTCACCCGCCGGTCCGCCGAAGCGCCCAGCCCCCCTCCGGCGGCTCCCGCGCCGAAGCCGGAGCCCCAGCGGCCGAAGGTGGCGACCAGCGAGCCGGACATCCCGCTCCCGCCCGAGCCGGTCGAGGAGGACGAGGACCTCTACAACGAGGACGCGAGCCCCGCGCCGCCGCCTCCGCCGCTCCCGCCCGAGAAGGATCCGGAAGAAATCGCCCGGAAGCTGCTCGCCGACCACCTCAACGCCCGTCCGCTCGACGAGCGCAAGTAGTCCTCCGGATGCGGTCCTTGCCCGCGCAAGGACCGCATCCGGAGGACGAAACGCGGTGGTCAGCGGGTCAGGGTGACCCGCCAGGCCGGGTGGTCGGTGCCGGGGATCGACGTCTTCCCGGAGCTCCCGAAGCCGAAGGCGCCGCCGGCGATGATGTGCTGCACGCTGCCGTCGCCCTTCCGGAACGAGCCCGCGGGAACGCAGGCCTGCGCGCTCGGATCGCCCGGGTAGCGCAGGTTCAGGTCACCGCCGAACACGGTGCCGGTGCCGTACTTCGCCAGCAGCCCCTTCAGGTCCTGGCACTGCTGCTCGACCGCGGGCCGCTTCGTCGAGAGGTGCGTGGTGCACGCGTTCACCGTGCCGAATTTCGCGCACAGGTAGGCACGCTGTTCCGCGCCGCCGTCCTGAGGCCCGTAGTAGCCGCCTTCGCGCGCCTTCACCGCTCCGAGGTCCTGCCTGGCCAGCACCGCGATGCCGTACTCGCCACGCCCTGCCGTGCACGGATACGGCGTCGTCCGGCCGTTCTCCTTCTTGCCGACGGGCTGCCACACGACCGTGTACGCCCGGCCCGACTGCGCTTTGACGTCGGCAGCCAGCTTCGTCGTCTCCGACGAACAGGCCTCGTTCAACGTCACGACGGCCGGGTTCGCCGCGACGATCGTGCTCGCCGCCTTCGCCATCGGGTTCGTCCCGCCCTGGTTGAAGCAGTTCGCGACCCCGCTGCGGCACAGGTTCATCTGCAGCACCGGGAAATCCGTCGCCGCGGCGGCGGGGGCGGCGGTGCCCGCGATCAGGGCGACGGCGGCGAGTACCGATTTCATGGAGCGGTCCCTTCGTCGAGTTCCCCGGCGAGCAGTGCGGTGCCGAGCCGGGTGAGGTGGTGCAGGATGGCGCTGCCCTGCCGGACGCTGGTGACGAGCCCGGCCTCGCGCAGTACGGCGGCCTGTTTGCTGGCCGTGCCGATCGAGGTGCCGAGGCATGAGGCCAGCTTGCTGGTCGAGCGCGGGACGCGCAGCGCACCGAGGCTTTCGGCGCGGGTCCGGCCGAGGAGCGCCACCAGTTCGGGCGACACGTCCACCGGGCGGGCGCTGGTCACGCTGGCGGGGTACAGCAGCACCGGCGGCAGCGCCGGATCGATGAAGGTGACCGGAGTGTTCGCGCAGAACCGGCTCGGGATCAAGGTCAGCCCCCGGCCGCCGAGATGGACGGTCCGCTGCCGGGGGTACGCGATCTCCAGCACTTCGCCGTCCCAGCCGCGGACGCCGGGGATACCGCGCATCATCGCTCCCGCCCCCTCGGTGGCCAGCGTGCGGACCCGCCGGGCCCGGTCGGCGGCGACGGTCTCGCGCATGCTGTGCCAGAACGGCGCGATCACCACGTCATACGCGTCGCGCAGGGCGCCGACGACCCCGTGGACCTCGTCGCGATCGCCGTCGGCGAGCCGTTTCACCCAGGTCGGGGCGGTGCCGGTGAACACGGTCCGGAGATCGGCGCACAGCCGGCCGCGCGGTGTGCACGCCACCGCTTCGAGCCCGCTTTCGAAGGAGCCCGCCGACGTGGGCGGGGTCAGGAAGTCGGGAAAGTTCCCCTTCGGCGGGACGAGAGTGAACAACGTCTTCAGCGATCGCGCCGCTCCTTCGTTCTGACGCAGGTTCAGCTGGACCCGTTGCCGCCAGCCCGACGGGCGGTCCTCTCTCAGCTGATGCGAACCGAGGACCAGCTCCCACAGCGGGTCCGGTGCGTCGGCTATCCGGATCCCCTGGAGATCCTTCCGATCGAAGATCATGCGCAGAGTCATGCCTGGTCCCCCTCAAGACGGCATTTTCTTCTCCGGCGGTAACTCAAACGTGCCGGACGCGCTGAGACAAGCCGATCGGACCAATCCGGGAGGGTGGGACGAAGAGCCGGTGCTGACCTGCGGGGACGCGGGCGCGTGAGACGTTTCAGGGCGGTCCGGACGCGTCGATGTTTTCGCTGGGACGAAAAGGTGTGTCCCGTACGCGGGTGCATCGGTGACGCTTCGTAGGCACCATCCGGGGGAGGGACCCATGGCAGGAGGAGAACACGGCCAGGCCTTGGCGGAACTGCTCGAAGGGCTGAAACGGCGTAGCGGGCACAGCTACGAACGGATCGGCGCCAAGGCGCATCTGAGCCGATCGACCGTCCACCGCTACTGCAGCGGGGTCAGCGTGCCGGCCGCGTTCGGCCCGCTGGAACGGATCGCGATGGCCTGCGAGGCCGAGCGTGACGAACTGTCGAAGCTCTTCCGGCTGTGGGAACGCGCGGACGCGGCACGGGGAGAGGTCGCGTCCGCGCCTCCCGCCCCGGATCCCGTTCCGGAACCGAGGGGACGGAGCCGGATCGGGTGGTGGCCGTTGCTGGCCTCTCTCGTCATGGTCACCGTGGCCGGGGCGAGCGCGATGCCCGCGGCGGAACCGGTCGCGCCCGAGCTCCATGCCCCGATGTGGACCGAGTTCCCGTCCTCTGTGGACAGTGCGTTCTTCGGCGTGACGGCGAACAGCGAGACCGGGCTGATGCCGACGTTCGGTGTCGGCGCCGTCCGGCTCTGGGATTCGGAAACCCGCTGGCAGAACCTCGAACCGTACCGCGGCAGGCCCGATTGGTCCACTTTGGACAGGTTGGTCGACGGCGCGAACCGGGCGAAGCTCCCGGTGCTGTACGTCTTCGGCGGCACCCCTGGCTGGGCGGCGCCGGGCGGACCGCCGTCGGCCTACCCGGACGGCTCCCGGGCGGCGCCGCCCGAAGACCTCGCGGACTGGGACGCGTTCGTCGGGAAGGTGGTCGAGCGGTACCGCGGCCGGATCGAGTCCTACGAGCTGTGGGACATGGCCAACCACCCCAAGTACTTCACCGGTCCGGTCGAACGGCTGGTGGAGATGGTCCGGCGGGCGAGCCGGATCATCAAGGCGGGTGATCCCGGCGCCATCGTGGTCTGCCCGTCGATGGGGCACCTCACCGATCCCGCGTATCGGCGGGTCATGGAACGGTTCGGCGAACTCCGCGGCTACGAGAGCTGCGATGCCGCCGCGGTCAAGCTGCACCCGGGCAGGATGGCGGACCCGCCGGAGACCATGCTCGCCGTCGCGGACGAGATCCAGCGGAGCTTCCACCGCACCAACGGGCACGCGAACCTGTGGAGCACCGGCCCCGATTTCGACGTCCCGTTGCAGCCGCCGGTCGACCCCGCCGTCGCCGCGGACCACGCCGCCCGCATCTTCCTGACCGGCCTCTACGCGCGCTTCAAGCGGATGTACTTCTACAACTGGGGAAGCGACCGCGTGCCGATCGTGCTCCAGCCGGCGGGCGGGCCGCCGACCCGCGCCGCCGTCCACGTCGAACGGCTCGGCCGCTGGCTCGACGGCGCGAAGATCCGGTCCTGCGGCGAGGGCACGCGGGCCGGGCTGCCGGAGAACCTGTGGCGATGCCGGTTCACGCGGAACGGTACGGAATTCCGGATCGCGTGGGCACCCTCGGGCAGCGTGCGGCTGTCCGCGCCGGGCAGCGCGGAACGCCTCGACGGGACACGGCCGGAGATCGAGTCGGGCTCCGTCGAGGTCACCGGCAGCCCGGTGCTGCTCAAGCCTTAGCGGGCGCCTAACCGGCGAGGTAGTCCTCGATCGCCTTCGCGATGACGGCGGCGTACTGCTGCCGTCCCTCTTCGCTCGCCATCGCCGCGGCTTCGGCGGCGTTGCGCATGTTCCCGCATTCGACGAGCGCGGCGGGGCGCGTCGAGAGGTTGAGCCCGCCGAGGTCGGCGCGCGGGGCGAGCCCGTTCGAGCCGAGGTACGTCGAGGTAGGGAAACCGCCCGCGCGGAGGCCGTCGCGCAACGCGGTCGCGAGTTTCACCGAGGGCTCACCCTGCTGGGCGTTCAGCGGCGGCGCCGAGTAGGCGACGTGGAAACCGTGCGCTCCGGCGGAATTCGAGCCGTCCGCGTGGATCGACACCACCGCGTCCGCCCCGGCCTCGTTCCCGATCGCGGCGCGCTCGTTGACGCACGGCCCGACCCCGGAGTCGTTCTGCCGGGTGAGGATGACGCGGATTCCCTTGGCCACCAAGGCCTGCGAGATCCGCTGCGAGACGTCCCAGGTGAACGCGTGCTCGGTGTAGCCGGAATTCGTCGACGTTCCGGTGGTGTTGCACGGTTTCGTCTTGCCGCGCCCCGCCGGGACCTGCTTGTTGATCTCGCCCGGCCTGCCGGAGTTGCCGCCGTTGTGACCGGGATCCAGCACGACGACCTTGCCGGTCTTCGGCTGCCGGCTGCTCGGCGGCGGCTGAGGCGCGCTCGACGGCGGAGCGCTCGTCGCGGGGCTCGGCTGCGGAAGGGTGGTGAGGACCGTGGTGGTGCCGGGCGGGGGCGGACTCGACGGCGACGACGCGGGGGTGTCCACCCCGCACGCCGTGAACAGCGTCAATCCGATCGCCACCACAAGGCCCATCCGTCGTCGCACGGCGCCCACGGTGCCACACGGGTGACGGCTAGGCTGGTAGGCGGCACGGGATTTTCCAGGAGAGGACCGATCGGATCATGGTGCAACCCGGTGGCGGCTTCGACCTGTCGCAGATCATGCAGCAGGCACAGCAGATGCAGCAGAAGCTGGTCGAGGCCCAGGAAGAGCTGGCCAACACGGAGGTGACCGGCACTTCCGGCGGCGGCCTGGTCACCGCGACCGTGTCCGGCGACAGCCAGCTCAAGTCGCTGTCCATCGACCCCAAGGTGGTCGACCCCGACGACGTCGAGACCCTGTCCGACCTGGTCGTCGCGGCCGTCCGGGACGCTTCGGCCAACGCGCAGAAGCTCACCGAGCAGAAGCTCGGCCCGCTCGCCGGCGGCCTCGGCGGCGGGATGCCGGACCTCGGCGGCTTCCCCGGGCTCGGCGGCTAGCTTGTACGAGGGTGTCGTCCAGGACTTGATCGACGAACTCGGGCGGTTGCCCGGCGTCGGTCCCAAGAGCGCGCAGCGGATCGCCTTCCACCTGCTGGCCGCCGATCCCGCGGATATCGCGCGCTTGCAGGAAGTGCTCGGCAAGGTCAAGGAAGGCGTGCAGTTCTGCGAGATCTGCGGCAACGTCTCGGAGCAGGAGACCTGCCGGATCTGCCGCGACACCCGCCGCGACCTCACGGTCATCTGCGTGGTCGAGGAGCCGAAGGACGTACTCGCGGTCGAGCGGACACGTGAGTTCAAGGGCCGCTACCACGTGCTCGGCGGCGCGCTGGACCCGTTGTCCGGCATCGGACCCGAGCAGTTGCGCATGCGTGAACTGCTCGCGCGGATCGGTGGCGCGGAGATCAGCGAGATCATCATCGCGACCGACCCGAACACCGAAGGCGAGGCGACCGCGACGTACCTCGTGCGGATGCTTCGCGACTTCCCCGGCTTGACCGTGACGCGGCTGGCGTCGGGGCTGCCGATGGGCGGTGACCTGGAGTTCGCGGACGAGCTGACGCTGGGCCGCGCGCTTTCGGGCCGGCGGGCTCTTTAGCCGCGCTGGTCGCTGACCTGGGCACTCGGCCTCAGATGTCATGAAAGGGTCGTTCAGGACGAAAGATGTCCTGAACGACCCTTTCATGACGTCCGTGAGAGCAGGTCCCAATGCTATGAACGGTCCGTTCCTTGCAAATTTCGCAAGGAACGGACCGTTCATAGCGCGGGTAAGCGGAGCGCGAAGCGTCAGCAGTAGCCCAGGCGAGCCAGCGTGTCGACGATGATCTCCGACGGGTGGAACTTGTCGACCCACGACTCGCCGCGGCGGTTCTGGTAGGTGTCGAGGAAGTTCTGCAGCTTGTCCCCGCGCATCTCGGTCAGCACGACGGTCTCGCCGAGGTGCTGCGGCGTCTCGGTGCGCTCGCGGTGCACGGCGCACGGCAGGCCGAGGTAGTAGCACTCGGCCGAAAGGCCGCCCGAGTCGGTGACGACGTACTCGGCACGCGCGACCAGCGGCAGGAACTTCAGGTACCGCATCTTCGGCTGGATGATGAAGTTCTTCTCGTCGAACAGGTTCGCCAGGCCGAGCGCGCGGATCTTCTCGCGCTCGGGCGCGCCCGCCATGTAGAGGATCGGCATCTGCTTGCTCTGCTCGCGCAGGATCTCCAGCGCCTCGCGGTACTTGTCCGCGCGCGAGACCAGTTCGAAGCGGTGCAGGGTGGCGAGGCCGAACTTCTCCGGCAGGCCCTCGACGTCGAGCGGCCCGTTGATGGCCATCCGCATCGCGTCGATGGCGGTGTTCGCCTCGGTGTCGACGACGACGCCGCGGGCGTTGCGGAGGTTGTTCACCTCACGCGCGCTGGGCGCGAAGTGCATGTCGACGATCTTCGCGGCGATCTTCCGGTTCAGCTCTTCCGGCAGCGGCGACATGATGCTGCCCGACCGCGCACCCGCCTCGACGTGCCCGACCCGCGACTTGAGGATCCGCTTCCCGATGAGCGAGCCGTACGGCGTGGTGAAGGTGTCGCCGTGCACCAGCACCAGCGGCGGACGCCCGTCCTCGACCAGCGCGGCCTTCAGCTCGGCCCGGCGGCTCCACGCGGTCCGCAGCACCTGCGCGGCCCAGCCCGGCACCTGCGCGGGCGACTCCAGGTTGTGCGCCTTCTCCTTCGGCACGAGCCAGACGTCGGGCTCCGGGAGGTTCAGGTCGGCGAGAACGTCCGAGACCTCGTCGACGTGCTGTGCGGTGAACCAGATCTTCGGCCGGACCCCGCGTTCGAGGATGCCGTGGTAGACCGGCGCGATTTTGATCAGTTCCGCCGTGGTGCCGAGAATGAAGGAAATCACCGGAAGAGCCATTCTGTCGGGGTCTGCGGTGCCCGAAGGATACTGGTGGGCCGCGCAAGGTAGCCTCGCCGGGGTGAGTGCGAATTCGCTCCTCCCGGCCCTGTCCGTCGTGATACCGGTCTACAACGAGCAGGACTGGATCGACCGCAGTGTCGGCGCGCTGATCGCGTCGGCACAGGTGGCGAACTGGCCGGTCGAGGTCGTCGTGGTGGACGACGGCAGCACCGATGGCACCGGAGGCAAGCTCGCCAAGCTGCAGGAGCTGTACGGCATCACCGTCCTCACCCAGCCGAACAGCGGCCGGTTCGAAGCCCGCCGCGCGGGGATCGCGAAGGCGTCGGGGCGGCAGATCCTGCTGCTCGACAGCCGCGTGATCGTGGACTCCGGTTCGCTCACGTTCCTCCGCGACCAGCTCGTCGAGCATCCCGAGCGCACGGTGTGGAACGGTCACATCAACGTCGCGTCCGAACACAATCCGTACGCGGGATTCATGGCCGGGCTGGTCAAGATCCCCTGGCGCCGTTATTGCGCGAACCCTCGGTTGATGTCGTTCGGTATCGAGGAGTTCGACGTCTTCCCGAAAGGCACCGGATTCTTTTCCGCGCCGAAGGACGTTCTCGAGGATTCTTCCAACGCGTTCGAGTCGCTCTTCGAAGACGTCCGTTTCGCCAGTGACGACACGGGTGTTCTGCGCTGGATCGCGGAACGCCACCGTATCTTCCTCGCCCCGGACTTCTCCGCGACCTACCACGGCCGCGATTCGTTCAAGAAGTTCGTCGGGCAGTCGTATTTCCGTGGCACCACGTTCGTCGATTCGTATCTCGCGTCGCCGGGGCCCGCGCGCAACGGCCTGTTCGCCGCGATGGCCGTCGGCGTGCTCGGCCTCGGTGTCGCCGCGAAGCGCCCGAAGACCGCCGTCGCGCTGGCCGCCGCGGGGTCGACGGCCGCCGGGTTCGCGGTGACGAAGTTCGGCGCGACCAAGGCCGAGGCCAAGGCCGTCGCCCAGCTCACCCCGGTGTTCGCCGCCGGCTTCGGGGCCGGGGCGCTCCGCGGCCTGTTCCTGGCGCTGCGGGCCCGGCTGCGTCGATGAGCAGCACGGTGAGCAGCGAAAAACTGGCCAAGGACACCGGGAAATCCGCCGGTCGCATCGGTGTCTACCTGCTGATCGCCATCGCGCTCGGCTACGTCCTCACCGTCGTCTGGGGCCGGACGCTGTCGAAGGCCGACAACGCGGTCCTGCTCTCCTTCTGGGGCATGTTGATGGGGCTGGGCGCCGCCCTGTCCCCGCTTGAGCAGGAGATCTCGCGGCAGTCCGCGCACGCCGCGCTCGCCGGGCGCAAGGCGGGCCGCCCGGCGGTGATCGCCTTCGTCACCAGTCTGGTCGCGGTCGCCGTCGCGGCCCTGTTCACGCTGATCCCGGCGGTGACCGAGAAGGTCTACGGCGGCCAGTTCGCGCTCGCCGTGATCGTGCTCGCGGGCGGGCTGTCGTTCGCCTTCCAGTTCGCCGCGCGCGGCCTGCTGATCGGCCAGGACCACGTCCGGTCCTACTCGTGGCTGATCCTGGTCGAAGCCGCCGTGCGGATCCTCGTGGTCGCCGCGCTGGTGGTCGCCGGGCTCACCCAGCTGTACTGGTTCGCCATCGCCGCCGCGACCGGCTCGTTCGCCTGGCTGCTGTTCGCCCGCGGCGCCGCCAAGCTGGTCGATCCCCAGCTCGAAGCGGATGTGCCCGCGCGGCCGGTCGTCACGAACATGCTGATGCTCCTCGCGGGCGCGGGGCTCACCGCCAGCGTCATCACCGGCTATCCGGCGCTGGTCAGCCTGCTCGCGCCCGGCGGTGACAAGGACGCGCTCGGCGTGCTCTTCCTCGCCCTGTTCGTGGCCAGGACGCCGCTGACGCTGATGGCGCCGGTCCAGGCCCTCGCGGTCCCGACCGTGGTGCGCCTGTCCAGCACCGAGGAGGGCAAGCACCGGCTCCGGAAGCTGCTCGCGCTCGGTTCGGCGGGCGCGCTGGCGCTCGCGGCGCTCGGCGCGCTGATCGGCTGGCTCATCGGCCCGTGGGTGGTGCGCCTGGTCTACGGCGCCAAGAACGACCCCGAGGCCTGGTGGATGGCCGGGCTGGTCTGGTCCTCGGTGCTGCTGGCCGCGATGCAGCTGCTCGCCGCCGTCCTCGTCGCGCAGGCCAAGGCCACGAAGGTGCTGATCACCTGGGCCGCCGTCGTCGTCGCGACCGCGCTGGTCCTGCTGTTCTTCCCCGGCGATACGGTCGTGCGCGCCGTCGTCGGGCTCGCCGCCGGACCCACCGTCGGCCTCCTGGTCGTGATGGCGTTCGTGGTGAGGGGCACGCCCGAGCCGGGCAACGCGCGACCTTCCGAAACGTCTCGATAGTGTGGCCGCGCCATCGCGCGCCGCGAGCGGGTGGCGTCTTGACGCCGAATAGGGTTGGACAGCGAATTCGATGAACGTTCTTTTGGTCTTGCTGGCGTTCTGGCTGCCGGGGCTCGTCTTCGGTGCCGCGATCAGGCTGCGCGGCTGGACCCTCGCCGCCGCGGCCCCGCTGCTGACCTTCGGCCTCGTCGCCATCGGCATCCCGATCCTCGGCCGCTTCGGCATCCGCTGGACGATGCTGAACGTCGGCCTGTGGGTGCTGCTGCTGTCCGTCGCAGGGTTCGCGCTCTCGTTCCTCGTGCTCCGCTTCACCGCGAAGCGTCACCCGGACTGGGCCGAGGACGAAGACGACGACGAGTCGAAGCGTTCCCTGCGCGATCACCTGCTGATCGGTGCCGGTGTCCTGGTCGGTCTCGGCGTCGGCACGGTGACCTTCCTGCGCGGCTCGCACAGCCTGGAGAACGTCCAGCAGGGCTGGGACGCCCCGTTCCACGGCAACCTGGTGCGCTGGATCGCCGAACACGGTGACGCGCGCGCGTCGACCGTCGGCACCATCGCGAACCTGCCGAACCAGACCGACTACTTCTACCCGGACACCTACCACGCGCTGCTCGCCCTGGTCTTCGGCAAGGGCGGCCTGACGATGATGCCGACGCTGAACCTGGCGGCGCTCATGGTCGTGCTGACCGTCCCGGTCGGTGTCGCGGCGATGTGCCGCGCCTGGCGGATGCCGGTCCTTGCGACCGCCGCCGCCGCGGCCGTGTCCACCTGGTTCACCGCGTTCCCGTACGACTCGCTGTGGCGAGGCCCGCTGTGGCCGTACGTCGCCGGGGTGGCGCTCGTGCCCGCGATGCTCGCGCTCGCCCGCCTGCTGCTCAAGCCGAACGGCGTCGCCGGGCCGCTCGCGATCGGCGTCGGCGTCGCCGGGCTGGCCGGCCTGCACACCAGCCTGATCTTCGTGATCATGGTCTACTTCCTGCTGATCCTGCTCGCGGTGCTGTTCCGCTTCGAGAAGATCGGCTGGCGCCGCAGTGCCGCCTCGCTGGTGGCCACCGTCGTGATGGCGGTCGTGCTCGGCGTGCCGCAGGTCCTTCCGGCGCTCTACAACGCCGGGGGCGTGACGAGCGCGTTCTGGGCCTCGGAGACCAGCGTGTCCGGCGCGCTCGGGCAGACGATCACGTTCTCGCCGATGGCGTCGTTCCCGCAGTGGTGGATCGGCATCCCGGCGATCATCGGCGTGTTCTTCCTGGTCAAGCACCGGCGGATGCTCTGGATGGTCGGCGCGTACGTGGTACTCGGCGGCCTGTTCGCCGCGACGATCTCGCTGGAGACCCCGCTCATCCACACCCTGACCGGCGTGTTCTACAACGACCACTGGCGGATCGGCGCGCTCGTGCCGCTGGCCGGCGCCGTCGCGTTCGGCGAGTTCGTGCACACCGCGTCGGGCAAGTTCGCCGAGAAGATCGGCGAGCGCAAACCGAATCTGAACCCGGTCACCGCGGCCATCGCGGGCGCGCTGGTGGTCGGTCTCGTGGTCACCGTGCTGAGCCGGGGCGGCTACATCGGCCGCAACTCGGCGCGGCTCGCGATGAACTACGGCGCGGACGGCCCCTCGGTCAGCAAGGGCGAGGAAGAGGCCTACGCCTGGCTCGGGAAGCACGTCGTGCCGGGCGAGCGTGTCATGAACGACAAGGCCGACGGCTCGGTGTGGATGTACGCCCTGTCCGGGGTCCAGCCGGTCGAGTGGACCAACTACGGCGCCGAGTTCACCACCAAGGCGGGCTGGCTCAGCGTGTTCCTCAACGACATCAACCGCGACCCGCGCGTGCGCGAGGCGCTCACCGACCTCAAGGTGCGCTACGTGCTGGTCGGCAAGGGCAAGGTGGCCCCCAACGCGCAGTCCGCGGTGGGGCTCCAGCGGCTCGACATCACTCCGGGTTTCAAACGCGTCTTCCACAATCTCGACGCGTCGGTTTACGAAATCGAAGGTCAGCGAGGTGTGGTCGCCGACGGCGCCCCCGCCGGGTCCGACACCGCTCACGGCCAGTAAGAAGATAGAGTGATCCAGTGTCCAGTACGTCCGTGACCACCCGTCGCGTACTCATCGTGATGCCTGCCTTGAACGAGCAGGCCAGTGTCGGCGCGGTCATTTCCCAGGTCAAGCAGTCCTTGCCGGGCATGGACGTGCTGGTGGTCGACGACGGCTCGTCCGACGAGACGGCCAAGCTCGCCCGCGCGGCGGGCGCGGAGGTGGCCCGCCTGGCGGTGAACCTCGGCGTCGGCGGGGCGATGCGCACCGGCTTCCGGTACGCGGCCGCCCGCGGCTATGACGTCGTCGTCCAGGTGGACGCGGACGGCCAGCACGACCCGGACGAGGTCGCCGCCCTGCTCGACGCGCTCGACGACGCCGACATCGCGATCGGTTCGCGATTCGCGGGCAAGGGTTCGTACAAGGCGAGCGGCCCGCGGAAATACGCGATGGTCGCGCTCTCGCTCGTTTTCTCCCGGCTCGGGAAGACCAAGCTCACCGACGTGACCTCCGGGTTCAAGGCGATGGGCCCGCGCGCGATCAAACTGTTCGCCGCGTACTACCCGGCCGAATACCTCGGCGACACGGTCGAATCGCTGGTGATGGCGATCCGCGCCGAACTGAAGATCAAGGAAATCCCGGTGATCATGCGGGAACGGGCCGGTGGCACACCGAGCCATTCGCCGGTGAAATCGGCCGTCTACCTCGGCCGCGCCGGACTCGCCCTGCTGCTGGCGCTCGTGCGCCGCCGTCCCGCCGTCGACTCGTCGGATTCGGCGTAAAAGGAGCTGATTATGGCTGGCTGGCGCATTCTCAGCATCGTCGTCGCCTGTCTGGTGCTGTTCGTCGTCCTCGAGATGATGCGGCGGCGGAAACTGCGGGAAAAGTACGCGGGTGTTTGGCTCGTCCTCGCCGTCGGCGTGGTCGTGCTCGCCCTCGTTCCGCAGGCCGCCGACTTCCTGGCGCGGATAACCGGCGTGCAGACGCCGTCGAACTTCGTATTCCTCTTGGCCGGTGTCGTGCTGGCGCTGGTCGCGTTGCATCTGTCCACCGAGGTCGGTCACCTCGAAGAAGAGGTCCGGACCTCCGTCGAGGAGATCGCGCTGCTCCGCTGCGAACTCGCCGACGCCCAGCGTGACCTGGAAGAACGCGTCGCCGCTCTCGAAGCGCGGACGGCCGCCCCGGACGACGTCAAAGGGCTCCCCGAAGTGAGCCCCGCGCGCGCACGCTGATCGACGCGCTTTTCGCGGCCCCGCCGAGGTTGGGCGCCGTCCGCGTGCTCGCCGTCGACGGTCCTTCCGGCTCCGGGAAGTCCACGCTGGCCGGGAAGTTCGTGGCCGAACTCGCCGGTCGCGGGGTCCGGGTGGCGTTGGTGAGCACCGACGAGTTCGCCACCTGGGACGAACCCGTTTCGTGGTGGCCGCGGCTGGAGACCGGTGTGCTGGAACCGCTGCGCGCGGGCGGGCCCGGCCGCTACCGGCGGGTGGACTGGTCCAGTGGTGTCCCGCTGCCGAGTGAAGAGGTCGAGATCCCGGTTCCCGAGGTTTTGGTACTGGAAGGCGTTTCCAGTGGTCGCGCGCGGATGCGGCCCTCGTTGTCCCTGCTGGTCTGGCTCGACGGTGGCAGCGAGGCCGAACGTCTCGACCGCGCCGCCGAGCGGGACGGCGAGGGATCCAGGGCGGAACTGCGGCGCTGGCAGCTGTTCGAACGAGGGTGGTTCACCGTCGACGGGACCAGGGCCGCGGCGGATCGGGTGGTCACCTCTCGTGAGTGGTAAGGACGGTGCCGGACGGCGGTTTCGCGTGACTGGACGGACGACACACGTGTTGGGATGGACGACACGCGTGATTGGACGGACGACTCGCGGCGGAGGCTTCGCCACGGTCGTGTCGTCCATCCGGTCACGAGTGTCGTCCGTCGGATCACACGTGCCGTCCGTCCAGTCACGCGAGTTCCGCCTTCAATCACGCGAGATCCGGCTTCGATCACGAGCCGCGACCCAATGTCCTGCCGATGTCCTGTTTTGTCAGGCACCCATTGGTTGTAGTGGTGGTCATCCATTTGAGTCAGTGACCCGGCACGCTGCGCGTTAGTGGTCCGGAATTGATTACACTCCGTCCGGAATTGCGGACACTTTGCGGTCATATTGGCCGTCGTGTAGCGCGATCGTAACCTCGCGTGCTTAAGTGCGGGCTGAGTTCCCGCTAGTGTCGGCGGGCACACCGATCGTCCGTGGAGTTCGAGTTACCGACCGACCGGACGGTGCCTAAACACCGAAAATCTCCTCAAGGGGTGCCAGATGCAGCAACTGCGGGTGACCCGAGCACGCCGTGTGGCCCTGATCGGGCTTGCCGGCGCACTCGCGGTCTCCATTTCCGCCTGTGCCGAATCGAAGCGTGAAGAAGGCGCAGGGGGTGGCTCGGGAGGCACCATGGTCTTCGGCGCCGCCGGTAACCCGAAGACGTTCGACCCGCTCTTCAACGACGACGGTGAGACCTTCCGCATCATCCGCCAGATGATGGACACCCTGATCATGAACAAGCCGGGGACCGCGGACCTCGAGCCCGGCCTGGCGGAGAAGTGGGAAGGCAGCAACGAAGGCAAGACCTGGACCTTCAGCCTGAAGAAGGGCGTGAAGTTCCACGACGGCACCCCGTTCAACGCCGAAGCGGTCTGCTTCAACTTCAACCGCATGTTCAACATGAAGGGCGCCGCCGCCCAGAGCCAGATGATCTACTACGGCGACGTCTTCGAGGGCTTCGCCAAGAACGAGGGTGACGCCTCCGGCGCTCCGGTGTTCAAGGACTGCCAGGTCAAGGACGAGTCGACCGCCGTCCTGAACCTGAACAAGGCCAAGGGCGCGTTCCCGGCGGCCTTCACGCTGCCGTCCTTCTCGATCCAGAGCCCGGACGCGCTGAAGAAGTACAACGCCGACGCCGTCACCCAGAGCGGTGACTCGTTCTCTTACCCGGAGTACGCGCTGAAGCACCCGACCGGCACCGGCCCGTTCAAGTTCGAGAGCTGGGACCAGGCCAAGGGTGAGATCACGCTCTCCAAGGCCACCGACTCGCCGACCCAGACGGCCAAGCTCGACAAGCTGGTCTTCAAGGTCATCCCGGACGAGAACGCCCGCAAGCAGGCGCTCAAGGCCGGCGACATCCAGGGCTACGACTACCCGTCGCCCGCGGACTACGGCCTGCTGCGCAACGACGGCGAGCAGGTGCTCATCCGCCCGTCGTTCAACATCCTGTACCTGGGCATCAACCAGAAGAACAACCCGAAGCTGAAGGACCTCAAGGTCCGCCAGGCGCTGGCCTACGGTCTCAACCGCGACCAGTTCGTGAAGTCGAAGCTCCCCGAGGGCGCCGAGACCGCGAGCCAGTTCGTGCCGAAGGCGATCGACGGCTACAACGAGAACGTCACCAAGTACGACTACAACCTTCAGAAGGCGAAAGACCTGCTGAAGGAAGCCGGCGCCGAGGGCATGACCCTGAAGTTCTACTACCCGACCGAGGTCACCCGGCCGTACATGCCGAACCCGGCCGACATCTTCACCTCGCTGTCCGAGGACATGAAGGCCATGGGCATCAAGGTCGAGCCGATCGCCAAGCCGTGGAACGGTGGCTACAAGGACGACGTCCAGAAGGCGGGCAAGCAGGACGTCCACCTGCTCGGCTGGACCGGTGACTACAACGACGCCGGTAACTTCGTCGGCACCTTCTTCGGTCGCGAGAAGCCGGAGTTCGGCTTCAACAACGCTGAGCTGTTCTCGGCCATCTCGGCCGCGGACGCCGCGCCCGCCGGCGAGGCGCACACCAAGGCGTACCAGGAAGTGAACCAGAAGATCATGGAGTACCTGCCCGCCATCCCGATCTCCTACGGCCCCCCGGCGATCGTCGTCGGCCCGAAGGTGAAGGGCCTGGTGGCCAGCCCGCTGACCGACGAGCGTTTCTACACCGTCACGGTCAACTGATCCTCCACCACTAGTGGCTCAGGGGGTGGGTGCTACCGCGCCCACCCCCTGAAGTCCATTCCCGGGCTGGCAACAAAGGAACGCACGTGCTCCGATTTCTCGTGCGTCGGCTGCTACAAGCGATACCGACGCTCTTGATCCTGTCCATTTTGATCTTCGCCTGGCTCCGGTCCCTGCCCGGCGGCCCCGCCGGCGCCCTTCTGGGTGACAAGGCGACCCCGGAGAAGATCGCCGACCTGAACAAGCTTCTCGGCCTCGACGATCCGATCTTCGTCCAATACTTCAAGTTCCTCGGCCGGGCGATCACCGGCGATTTCGGCAACTCGCTGGTCTCCGCCCAGCCGGTCATGTCGGAGATCGGGAACTTCCTCCCCGCCACGATCGAGCTCGGCTTCTGCGCGATGCTCATCGCGGTGGGCCTCGGCATCCCGTTCGGTTACCTGTCCGCGCGGTTCCGCGGCGGGGCCGTCGACAACATCATCATCGTGCTCAGCCTGGTCGGCGTCGCGGTGCCGGTGTTCTTCCTCGGCTACATGATGCAGGACCTGCTGGCCGCTCCGCTGGGACTTCCCTCGCAGGGCCGTCAGATGGCGGGACTCGACGCCACCACCGTCACCGGTTTCGCGGTCTTCGACGGCATCATCACCCAGGAATGGGACGCCGCCTGGGACGCGCTCACCCACCTGATCCTCCCGGCGTTCGCGCTGGCCACGATCCCGCTCGCGGTCATCGTCCGGATCACCCGCGCGTCGGTGCTGGACGTGCTGAACGAGGACTTCATCCGCACGGCCAACTCGAAGGGCCTGACCCAGCCGGTCGTCCGGCGCCGTCACGTGCTCCGCAACGGGCTTCTGCCGGTGGTCACCGTCATCGGCCTGCAGACCGGCGCGCTGCTCGGTGGCGCCGTGCTGACCGAGCGGGTGTTCAACTTCCGCGGCCTGGGCTTCCTGCTCGCCGAGGGCATCGAACGGCGTGACTACCCGCGGCTGCAAGCGCTGCTGCTGTTCGGCGCGCTGGTCTACGTGCTGGTGAACATGCTGGTCGATATCTCGTACGGGCTCATCGACCCGAGGGTGCGTGTCCGATGAACACCTTGCTGAACAAGAAGAAAGAGCCGATCGACAAGCTCGCGGCCGCGTCGGCGAAGGGCCACAGCCTCGGTGGCGAGGCGCTGCGCCGGATGATGCGGAGCCCGGTGGCCATCACCGGCGCCGTGATCACCGGACTGTTCCTGCTGGTGGCGATCTTCGCGCCGCTCCTGGCGCCGAAGGACCCCTACGAGCGGTATCTGCAGAGCCAGGTCATCCTCGGGCAGGGCATCATCCCCGGCGCCCAGCCCGGTTTCCCGCTCGGTGTCGACGACTTCGGCCGTGACTACCTTTCGCGGCTGCTCGTCGGCGCGCAGAACACACTGCTGGTCGGTGTGCTCGCCACGATCATCGGTGTCGCGGTCGGCATGATCATCGGTGGTCTCGCCGGCGCCTTCGGCGGCTGGGTCGACACCGTGCTGATGCGCCTCGTCGACGTCATGCTGTCGGTGCCGTCGCTGCTGCTGGCGATCTCGGTCGCCGCGCTGTTCCAGAAGCCGAGCCAGTGGACGGTCATCGTCGCGGTCTCGATGGTCAGCGTGCCGATCTTCGCGCGGCTGCTGCGCGGTTCGATGCTCGCGCAGCGGAACAGCGACCACGTGCTCGCCGCGACGTCGCTCGGCGTCAAACGCGGGGCGATCGTGTTGCGGCATATGCTGCCCAACTCGCTCGGCCCGGTCATCGTGCAGGCCACGTTGACGCTGGCCACCGCGATCCTCGAGGCGGCCGCGCTGTCGTTCCTCGGTCTCGGCGACCCGGACCCGAACCGGGCGGAATGGGGGATCATGCTGAGCCGCAGCGCTCGGCAGTTCCTCGACATCCGTCCCGAGCTGGCGTACTACCCGGCCATCGCGATCATCATCGTCGCGCTCGGGTTCACGCTGCTCGGCGAGTCCCTGCGGGAAGCCCTCGATCCGAAGAACAGGCGGTGATCTTTCATGGCTCTCCTTGAAGTACGCGACCTCAAGGTCGTTTTCTCCCGGCGCGGCGAGAAGCCGTTCACCGCGGTGGACGAGGTCAGTTTCGACGTCGAACCCGGCCAGACGGTCGGTCTCGTCGGTGAGTCCGGTTGCGGCAAGTCCGTGACCTCGCTGGCGATCATGCGGCTGCTCGCGAAACGCGGCAACCAGGTCAGCGGTTCGGTGTCGTTCGAAGGCACGGATCTGCTTCGCCTGTCGGACAAGGAAATGCGGGACCGCCGGGGCCGCGACCTCGGCATGGTGTTCCAGGACCCGCTGTCCTCGCTGAACCCGGTCATCCCGATCGGGCTGCAGATCACCGAGGTGCTGGAGCGGCACCGCGGGATGGCGCGCAAGGCGGCGTCGGTGGAGGCGGCGGAACTGCTGGACAAGGTCGGCATCCCCGACCCGACGCGGCGGCTTTCCGAGTACCCGCACCAGCTTTCCGGCGGGATGCGGCAGCGCGCGCTGATCGCGATCGCGCTGGCGTGCCGTCCGCGGCTGCTCATCGCCGACGAGCCGACCACCGCGCTCGACGTGACGATCCAGGCGCAGATCCTCGCGCTGCTGCGGGAACTGGTGCAGGACACCGGGACCGCGCTGATCATGATCACGCACGACCTCGGTGTGGTCGCCGGTCTCTGCGATCAGGTCAACGTGCTCTACGGCGGCAAGATCGTCGAGCGGGCGGAGCGGCACGCGTTGTTCGCCGAGCCGCGGCATCCGTACACGCACGGCCTGCTCGCCTCGATCCCGCGTCTCGACGCGGGCCGCGGCGAGAAACTGATCCCCATCAAGGGATCCGTCGCCGACAACATCCCGTGGGACGGCGGCTGCGCCTTCGCGCCCCGTTGCCCGAACGCTCTCGGCGTGTGCCGGGAGGTTTCACCGCAGCTGACCCCCGATCGCGGTGGGCTGCTGCGCTGCCACAACCCGGTGATCCCGGCCGTGGCCGCACAAGGAGGGGTCCGATGACGCACACGGTACCGCCGCAGGAAGTGCTGCTGGAGGTCGACGACCTCAAGGTGCACTTCCCGATCAAACGCGGCATCGTGGTCGACCGCACGGTCGGGCACGTGTTCGCCGTCGACGGCGTCGATCTGGCCATCCGCCGGGGCGAGACCTACGGCCTGGTCGGGGAATCCGGCTGCGGGAAGTCCACTTTGGGCAGGGCGATCCTCCGGCTGACCGAGCTGACCGCGGGCAAGGTCGTCTTTGACGGCACCGACGTGGCCGGGCTCAAGGGCGAGGAACTGCGCAAGGCCCGCCGCCGGATGCAGATGGTGTTCCAGGACCCGATGTCCTCTTTGGACCCTCGGCAGTCGGTGGAATCCATTCTGACCGAAGGGATGAAGGCGCACGGCCTCGACAAGGACAAGGAGGAGACGGCCAAGCGGCTGCGCGAACTCCTTGCCGCCGTTGGACTTCCCGAGTCCGCGCTGCGGAAGTATCCGCACGAGTTCTCGGGCGGTCAGCGTCAGCGCATCGGCATCGCGCGGGCACTGGCGGTCGAGCCGGACCTGATCGTCGCCGACGAACCGGTGTCCGCGCTGGACGTCTCGGTGCAGGCGCAGGTGGTCAACCTCCTGGAGGATCTGCAGGAGAAGCTCGGGCTGACGTATCTGGTGATCGCGCACGACCTCGCGGTGGTGCGGCACATCTCCGACCGCATCGGCGTGATGTACCTCGGCTCGCTGGTCGAAGAGGCCGACGCCGACACGCTGTACGAGAACCCGCTGCATCCGTACACGCGGGCGCTGCTCTCGGCGATCCCGGTGCCGGACCCGACGGTGGAGGACAGCCGCGAGCAGATCCTGCTCGCCGGTGACCTGCCCTCGCCGGCGCGGCCGCCGTCCGGTTGCCGGTTCCACACGCGGTGCCCGTGGAAGCAGCAGAGCCTGTGCGACACCGACCGCCCGCAGTTGCGGGAGCTCGGCACCGGGCACCGGGTCGCGTGCCACTACGCGGAGGACATCCGCGACGGGCGGATCAAACCGCACGAGGTCAAGGCGGAACTGGTCCGGGACCTGAACCCTGACGAGGGCGACCTGCCGGACATCGGCTCGGCCGTCGAGATCCTCTAGCCCGTTCCGAACGCGCGTGAAGGCCCCCTTCCCTCGGCTCAGCCGCGGGAAGGGGGCCTTCACGCGCTTCCCGCCTGTGACCTGCACGGACGGCCGCTTTCGGGCAGACTCTCTGTTATGCGGGTCACAGTGCTGGGAGCGTCGGGGCGGACGGGGATTCACGTGGTCCGGCTCCTGCGGGGGCGGGGACATCAGGTGCGGGCGGGCCTGCGCAGCCGCCGCCGTGCCGAGCGGGTCGCCGGGCTCGGCGCCGAAACCGTGGTCGCGGACGTCACCGCCGACGCGGACGACCTCGTCGAGGCGCTCGCCGGTTCCGAAGTGGTGATCAGCGCGATCGGCGCCCCCGATCCGGACCAGGCCTCGGTCGACCTCGTCGACCGCGACGGCGTGATCACCGCGATCCGCGCGGCGGAGAAGGCGGGTGTCTCGCGATTCGTGCAGCTTTCCGCGCAGTTCGCGGATTCGCCGGATCAGGGTGATCGCCTGGTGCGGTCGATCCTGATGGCGAAGCAGATCTCCGACAGCGTCCTGCGCCGTTCGAGCCTGAACTGGACGATCGTCCGGCCCGGCACGCTCACCGACGACCAGCCGACCGGTCACGTCAAGATCGCCGGTCACCTCGAACCGGGCCGCGTCGCCCGCGCGGACGTCGCCGCCGTCCTGGTCGCCACGCTGGAAGAGCCGCTCGCCGAGAATCGGGGTTTCGACGTCATCGGCGGCGAGATCGCTATTCCGTCGGCGCTGGCGTCGCTGGGTTGAGCGCTTTCTTGCGCTCCCGCGCGGCCCGCAGGTTCGCGACGTTCCCGCAGGTGCGCACGTCGTGCCAGACGCCGCTGTTGTTGCGCGAGACGTCGTAGAAGGCCGAACGGCAGCCGTCGAGCCGGCACAGTTTCAGCCGCGGCCAGATCCCGGCCTGCTGCGCGAGAAGTGTCTCGGTCCACAGCGCCGAAGCGAGCCACTGTCGTCCGGTGCCGGACGGGAACAGCCGGACGACGCCGTCGCGCAGGGCCAGGTCCGCCTTGATCGGCTTGCCGAAGTCCGCGTCATCCCCGTCAACGAGCGAAACGAACGACGCGCGAAGGTCGCGTAGCGCGCGAAGGTCGCCTGGACCCAGCGAGATCTCGGGAGCCTCGGAGTCCCTGGCTCGCGACCATTCCGCCAGTGCCTCGGCGGCCCAAGGCCGCGCCAGGTCGGCGTCGCTCAGCAGGTCGAGGCCGTACGTCTTGATCGCCTTGGTGTTGAGGAAGTCCTGAACGAGCGCCAGCCCCGAGGGGGCGGTGCGTAACCGGTATCGTTCCGTCGCGGTCCATGACATAGGTCAAGCGTACTTGACTCTGTCCGCCCGCGTCGCCATCCTGGCAACAGAGGCAAAAGCCGAACACTTCTGTCAAGGAGCAAGTCATGACCTCCATCGAAGGCGCCGTGGTCCTGGTAACCGGCGGGCAGCGCGGGCTCGGCAAGGCGTTCGTCGCCGAACTGCTCGACCGCGGCGCCGCCAAGGTCTACGCGACCGCCAGGTCGCCGCGCGAGGACGCCGATCCGCGGATCGTCCCGCTCCCGCTCGACGTCACCGACCCGGAATCCGTCCGCGCGCTGGCGGAGAAGGCGAGTGACGCCACGATCGTCTTCAACAACGCCGGTGTCCTCGGGCTCGGCTCACTGTTGAGCGAGGACGTCGAAGCGCACCGCCCGGTCTTCGAGACGAACGTCTTCGGAGCGCTGCGCGTCGCGCAAGCGTTTGCCCCAGGACTCAAGGACGGTGGAGCGCTGGTCAACGTGCACTCGATCCTGTCGTGGGCGGCGGGCTCGGGTTCCTACGGCGCGTCGAAGGCGGCCTTCTGGTCGCTCACCAATTCGCTCCGCATCGAGTTCGCCGAGCAGGGCACCCAGGTCGTCGGCGTGCACCTCGCCTACACCGACACCGACATGACCCAAGGCCTCGACATCCCCAAGAACGACCCGCGCGACGTCGCCCGCCAGGTCGTCGACGGCCTCGAAAAGGGCGAGACCGAGGTGCTCACCGACGAGCTCACCCGCCGGGTCAAGGCCGCGCTGTCCGGTCCGGTCGAGCACCTCGGCACCAGCCGGATCGGCGCGTAGAAAACCGTTGGCGGGAGGTCGCCGGTCCGAGGTAGCTTCGCCGCCATGTGTGCTTCCGCGTTCACCAGGACCCGCCGCGTCTAGCGGCGGATCCCCAGCGTCCAGCAAGGAACCGCCGCCCGAGCGAGCCATCGCCGGGCAGGCCCCGTGCTGCCCGGCTCACCTCGAAGCCGCGGAGAACCCTTGCGCACACAGCGTCCTGGCCGTCACGAACTCGGCCAGAACTTCCTCATCGACCGGAACATCATCGAAACCGTCGTGCGGCTCGTCGACGGCACGGACGGGCCGATCGTCGAATTCGGCACCGGCGACGGCGCGCTGACCTTGCCGCTCGAACGGCTCGGCAGGCCACTGACCGGCGTCGAGATCGACGACCGCCGCGCCGCCCGGCTGGCGGGCCGCGTCCAGCCCTCGACCAAGATCGTCATCACGGACTACCTGCGGTTCCCGCTGCCGAAGACGCCACACGTACTCGTCGGCAACCTGCCGTTCCACCTGACCACCGCGACCCTGCGTCACGTCCTCGCCGCTCCGGGCTGGACCGACGCCGTCCTGCTCATGCAGTGGGAGGTGGCGCGCCGCCGGGCCGGTGTCGGTGGCGCGACCATGATGACCGCGCAGTGGTGGCCGTGGTTCGATTTCCGGCTGGCCGGGCGGGTGCCCGCCACGGCGTTCCGCCCGAAACCCGGTGTCGACGGCGGTCTGCTCACCATGACTCGTCGCGAGCATCCGCTCGTCGGCGACGCGGATCGTGATCGCTACCAGGATTTCGTGCGGCGGGTGTTCACCCGCCCCGGCCGGGAGGTCGTGCCCAAACGTCTCACCGCACGCCAGTGGGCTGAGGCGTTTCGGCTTCGGCGAGGAAATCCGGCTCGCGCACGCGGCGTTTCGTCGAACCGAACAGGACGCCGCCGATGACGACGGCCGCCGCGACGATCTCCACCGGTGAGGGCCGCTCGTCGAGGACCAGGAAGGCCATCGACAGCCCGACCACCGGCACCAGCAGGGAGAACGGCGCGACCACGCCCGCCGGGTTGCGGCGCATCAGCGACGTCCAGATACCGGAGCCGACGATCGTGCCGAACAACACGACGTAGGCGAGGCCACCGAGCCCGATCAGCCCGGTCGTGGTGCCGAGCGTGCTCAGCGAGTGCCCGATCTCGGCGGGACCCTCCATGACCAGCGACAGCGCGAACATCGGCAGCGGCGGCACCACGGACATCCAGAGGACGAAGTTCAGCGGGTTGTCCGGTGCCGCCTGCCGGGTGCTCAGATTGCCGAACGCCCAGCTCAGCGCGCCGAGGAGGGTCAGGATCACCGGCAGCAGGGCGGCGTTCCCGGCCTGCTGCCAGGCGATCGTCGCCATCCCGGCGACGGCGAGCAGGATCCCGGCGAGCTGCCGTCCGGACACGCGTTCGCGCAGGAAGACGGCGCCGAGCAGCACGGTGAACGGGGCCGACGCCTGCAGCACCAGCGACGCGAGACCGGTCGGCATGCCGGTGTCCATCGCGATGAAGAGGAACACGAACTGCCCGGTGCCGAAGCCCAGCCCGTAGCCGAGCAGGTGACGGATCTTCACCTTCGGCCACGGGACGAACAGGATCGTCGGGATCGCGATGACCGCGAAGCGCAGCCCGCCGGCGAAGACGGGCGGGAACTGGCCGAGAGTGGCGTGGATGGCGAGGAAGTTGCAACCCCAGAGGACGGCGACGAACAGGGCGAGCAGACGATCACGGGCGGGCATGTCTTCACTCTTACGTGGTACGACCCTTTAGGACCAGCGAGAATATTTGCAGCGATCGTTCAGTTCGCCTTCACATATGCTGGCGGTATGGACATCGGCCGGTTGCGGACCCTGCGGGAGTTCGCCGACCGCGGCAGCGTGACGGCGGCCGCGAAGGCGTTGCACTGCACGCCGTCCGCGGTTTCCCAGCAGCTGCGCGCCTTGCAGGGTGATGTGGGTCTCGCGCTGACGGAACCGGCCGGACGCGGCCTGCGGCTGACCGACGCGGGCCGCGCGCTGGTCGCCCGCGCGGACGACGTGCTCGCCGCGCTGGAGCGCGCGGAGTCCGAATTGGACACTTACCGCAGCGCCCCGCGCGGCCGGGTCCGGGTGGCGATCTTCCAGTCCGCCGGGCTGATGCTGCTGCCGGGACTGCTGCACCGGACGGCGGAGTTCGACGGCCTGGACGTCATCGTGCGCGATGTCGACATGACCCCGCCGGAGGTTCCCGGGCTCGTCGCGGATTACGACATCGTGGTGGCGCACCGGGACGAGCACGCGCCGTCGCTCGGCTCGGACCGGCTGGAAAGCCGGCATCTGCTGCGCGAACCGCTCGATGTCGCGCTCCCCGCGGGGCATCGGCTCGCGAAGCGCCGCCGCATCGAACTCGCCGAACTGGCCGACGAACGCTGGATCAGTGTCAACGCCGGCTTCCCGGTGGACGACATCCTCCAGTCGCTGATCATCCGCACCGGGGTGCGGCCGCAGGTGGTCCAGCGCATCAACGACTTCCGCATCACCGAACGGCTCGTCGCCGCCGGGCACGGGATCGCGCTCCTTCCCCGGTACACAATGGACACCCGGCGCGGCAGCGGTCTCGTCTGCCGTCCGCTCGCCGGGATCAAGGCGGCCCGGCATGTGGAGGCGGTCTACCGGCTCGGGGCGTCTTCGCGGCCCGCGGTGGCGAAAGTGCTCGACGCGCTCGCCGACGAGGTCGCCGCGCTCACGGGCGAGCGTGACCCTTCAGGTGGTCCAGCGCGATCTTGAGCGCGTCGGCGATCGGTGTGATGTCGTGGCGCAGGTGGGCCATCAGCAGGCCGCCCTGCACGCAGGTCATCGCGGCCTGCGCGAGCCTCGCCGGGTCGGCGCCCTCGGCCAGCTTCCCCTGTGCCTGCAACGATTCCAGTCCGCGCTGGAGATGTGACTCCCATTCGCGGTAGGCCTTGTCCAGCAGCGGTGCCATCTTGGGGTCGTCACCCAGTTCGCCGGTGAGGTTGCCCAGCGGGCAGGCGATCGGCCCCTTGGGCGTGGTCTGGACGGCCAGGATCTCCCGGGCCCACTGGTCGAAATCGGCCCAGTCGTGCAGCTCGAAGATGGTCGGCTGGTTGCCGAGGATGTTTTCGAGGAAACGGGTGATGACCGCTTCGACGAGCTGATCCTTGTTCTTGAAGTAGTGGTACATCTGCGATTTCCCGGCCCCGCTCGCCGCGAGCACCTTGTCGACGCTCGTCCCGGCGACGCCGTGGACGTACATCAGTTCCGCCGCCGCGTCGACGATCGCGTCCCTCGTCATCCGCCCCTGCGGGGTCTTCGCCGGTTGACCACTCATGTACCGAATAGTACAGTCGGCCTCACTGTACCGATCAGTACAACCGAAGGAGCTGACATGGGGGATCTCAACACCGACCTCGCCGAACTGCGGGAATCCGTCGCGAGTCACGTCCCGGCGGAGGTCGCCGAGGTGCTCAAGGCCGACCGCGCGACGTTCGTCGGGGTGGTCGCCGAGGCGGCCGCGAAGCCGGGAACGCCGATGCCGGACCTCGCGCTGCCGGACGCCGGCGGCGATCGGGTGCGGGTCGCGGACGGGCCCGCGGTCGTGGTGTTCTATCGCGGGGCGTGGTGTCCCTACTGCAATCTGGCCCTGCGCACGTATCAGCAGGAGCTGTTGCCGGAGCTGGAGAAGCTGGACGTGAAGCTGGTCGCGGTCAGCCCGCAGCTGCCGGACGGTTCGCTGTCCACAAAGGACCTGGAGTTCGCCGTCCTGTCCGATGTGGACAACGAGCTCGGGCGCGCGCTCGGTATCACGTTCCGGCTGGCCCCGGAGACGAAACCGGCGTTCGACTCGCTCATCGGCGACGTCGAGAAGATCAACGGGGCGGCGGACTGGGAGCTGCCGTATCCGACCGTCCTGGTCGTGGACGGCGAAGGCGTCATCCGCTACATCGACGTGCACCCGGACTACACCACGCGCACCGACCCGGCGGACGTGCTGGCCGCGGTGAAGGCCCTGTAGAAGCGGGGGGGGGGGGCCCCCCCCCCCCGCCGCCGCGGGGGGGGGGGGGGGGGCGGGGGGGGGGGGGGGGTGGGGGGGGCGGGGGGGGGGCCCCGCCGCCCGCGC
>NZ_JBITKV010000002.1:295447-1082171 GCF_044461365.1 Amycolatopsis sp. NPDC049868
GCGGGCCGTTTAGTGGGGGTTGCCGGCCCCCGCCCCTGGGCTCCGCCGGGGTTGGGGGGCCTCCCCCCGCGAAGCGGGGTTTACCGGTTCGCCCGGTTCACGGCCGAGACGACGGCCCGCAGCGAAGCGGTCACGATCGACGGGTCGATCCCGATGCCCCAGTACACCCGGTCGGAGATCGCGCACTCGATGTACGACGCCGCCCGCGCGTCGTCGCCCGGCGAGAGCGTGTGCTCGCTGTAGTCCAGCAGCCGCAGGTCGAACCCGACGGTCGACAACGCGTCGAAGAAGGCCGCGATCGGACCGTTCCCTCGGCCGGTGACCTCGTGCTCGTCGCCCTCGACCCGCACGGTCGCGGTGATGTCGTACTCGCCGTCGCCGTTGTCCGTGACGTGCTGGCGCACCAGCTCCAGCGGCGTCTTCAGCTCCAGGTACTCGGCCGAGAACGCGTTCCACATGGTGGCCGGGTCGACCTCGCCGCCCTCGGAGTCGGTGTGGCGCTGGACGACCTTCGAGAACTCGATCTGCAGGCGCCGCGGCAGGTCGAGCTGGTGCTCGGCCTTCATGATGTAGGCGACGCCGCCCTTGCCGGACTGCGAGTTCACCCGGATCACGGCCTCGTAGCTGCGGCCGATGTCCTTCGGGTCGATCGGCAGGTACGGGACCTCCCACGGGTGCTCGTCGACCGGCGTCCCGACCTTGTCGGCGGCGGCCTTCAGCGCGTCGAGGCCCTTGTTGATCGCGTCCTGGTGGCTGCCGGAGAACGCGGTGAACACCAGGTCGCCCGCCCACGGGCTGCGTTCGTGCACCGGCAGCTGGTTGCAGTATTCGACGGTCCGCTTGATCTCGTCCATGTCGGAGAAGTCGATCTGCGGGTCGACGCCCTGGCTGTACAGGTTCATGCCCAGCGCGACCAGGTCGACGTTGCCGGTGCGCTCGCCGTTGCCGAACAGGCAGCCTTCGATCCGGTCCGCGCCTGCCTGGAAGCCCAGTTCGGCGGCGGCGATACCGGTACCGCGGTCGTTGTGCGGGTGCAGCGACAGGATCACCGAGTCGCGGCGGTCCAGGTTGCGGTGCATCCATTCGATCGAGTCGGCGTAGACGTTCGGCGACGCCATCTCGACGGTGGCAGGCAGGTTCAGGATCACCGGCTTCTCCGGCGTGGGCTGCCAGATCTCGGTGATGGTGTTGCAGACTTCGAGCGCGTACGACAGCTCGGTGCCGGTGTAGGACTCCGGCGAGTACTGGAAGCGGAAGTCGGTGTCCGGCTGCTTCGCCGCGTAGTCGACGACCAGCTCGGCGGCCTGCGAAGCGATCTTCGTGATGCCGATGCGCTCTTCGCGGAACACGACGCGACGCTGCAGGATCGAGGTCGAGTTGTAGATGTGGACGATCGCGCGCGGCGCGCCTTCGAGCGCCTTGAAGGTGCGCTCGATCAGCTCCGGGCGGCACTGGGTCAGCACCTGGATGCTGACGTCGTCCGGGATGGCGCCCTCGTCGATGATCTCGCGGACGAAGTCGAAGTCCGTCTGCGAGGCCGCCGGGAAGCCGACCTCGATCTCCTTGTAGCCCATGCGGACCAGCAGGTCGAAGAACTTGCGCTTGCGCGCGGGCGACATCGGGTCGATCAGGGCCTGGTTGCCGTCGCGCAGGTCGACGGCGCACCACAGCGGGGCGCGGTCGATGCGCTTGTCCGGCCAGGTGCGGTCGGGCAGCGAGATGTCCTCGACCAGGTCGTACCAGGGGCGATAGCGGTGCACGGGCATCGAAGTGCCGCGCTGGGTGTTCCACGAAGCCTGCTCGGAAGGCGCAGGACGGGTGGGCTTGCGAATGCTCATGAGGGGTCGGTTCTCCTGAAGAATCGGGTGCGACGACCGGCACCACGAAGCCCCGCGACGGGGAGCCGGTCCGATCAGGCCCCGTCGCGGCAGCGAAGCAGGAGAGCTCGAGCCACGAGGTCACCTTAACCGCGCGATCTCCCGAAGGGAAACCCGGGCCGCGATCGAACCGTGACCACAGTGGCGCCCATTCGGGTTACTCGCGGGTAGCAATCGGACCAGGCGGCGTGCCACACTGCCCGGCATGGGCGAGCACGCTGAAGAGAAGGAAACCGCTGATCAGGAGACCAGGCGCAAGGTCGACTGGCGAGCGGGCGGCGGCCGCGCGGCCGGGATCCTGGCGAACGTGGTCCGCTGGGCGGGCCTGATCTTCGCCGCCATCCTGGTGCTGCACGTCGTCTTCGTGATCGGCGAGGCGAACCCCGGCAACGGCATCGTGTCGTTCGTCCGCGGCTGGGCCGACGGGCTGCTGCTGGGCTTCAAGGATCTCTTCATGCCCGAAGACGCCAAGCTGCGCGTGCTGATCAACTACGGCATCGCGGCGGTCTTCTGGATGGTCGTCACCGGGATCCTCGCCAAGATCATCCGCCGCGTGGGCGGTTCCGCCTGACCCTGGAGCACTACGCTCGAAAAATGTCCGGCATCAGCCGCTCGCGGGCGGTGCCTTACGAGATCGTCGCGATCGGGGCTTCGGCGGGCGGGGTCAAGGCGCTCCTCACGGTGCTCAAGGCCTTGCCCGCGGACTTCCCGGTGCCCTTGGTCATCGTCCAGCATCTCGATCCCCGTCACGACACGGTGCTCGCCGAGCTGCTCGACCGGCGGTCGCGATTGCGGGTCAAGCTGGCCGAGGACGGAGACGTCGTCGAGCCCGGGGTCGCCTATCTCGCTCCACCGGACCGGCATCTCCTGGTCGGACCCGGCGGTGAGCTCCGGCTGTCCCATCGGGACAAGGTGAGATTCGTCCGGCCGTCCGCCGACCCGCTCTTCGAATCCGTCGCGGAGGTCTACGGTCAGCGGGCACTGGTCTGCGTGCTGACCGGAACCGGTTGCGACGGCTTGGCGGGTGCGAGGGCGGTCTCGTCCCGTGGCGGTACCGTGGTCGCCGAAGATCCGAGTACCGCGGAATTCAAAGGCATGCCTCAGGCGGTGGTGAACGCCGCGGCGGTCGACCTGACGCTGCCGCTGGACGAAATCGCGGCCGCGCTGGTGGCTCTGATCGAAGGAACGATGTCGCTGTGACCGCGTATGACGGCGAGACCGAAGACGAGCGTGAGCTTGAATACCTGCTGACGTTCATCAAGGATTCCCGCGGCTTCGATTTCACCGGATACAAGCGAACGTCGCTCGGGCGCCGGATCCGCAAGCGGATGCAGACCGTGAACTTCGAGAAGTACGCGGATTACCGGGATTTCCTGGAGATCAACGCCGACGAGTTCCAAGAACTCTTCAACACCATTCTGATCAATGTCACCGGTTTCTTCCGTGACCCGGCGGCATGGGACTACCTGCGGACGGCCGTCGTCCCCGGGTTGATCGCCAAGGCCGACCCGGACCAGGACATCCGGATCTGGAGCGCCGGGTGTTCGAGCGGGGAGGAGGCCTACACCCTCGCGATCATCTTCGCCGAGCATCTCGGGATCGAAGCCTGCACCAAACGGGTCAAGATCTACGGCACCGATGTCGACGAGGAAGCGCTGCGCGAGGCCAGGGCCGGGGTGTACTCCCTCAAGGCACTGGAAAAACTCCCCGAAGAGCTGAAGGCGAAGTACTTCGAACCGAACGGCGCCCTGTTCGCCTTCCGCCGCGACCTCCGCCGCAGGGTGATCTTCGGCAGGCACGACATCACCCGCGACGCCCCGATCTCGCGGGTCGATCTGCTCGTCTGCCGCAACACCTTGATGTATTTCAACGTCGAAGCGCAAACGAAGATCATCGAACGGTTCCATTTCGCGCTCAACGAAGGCGGCCACCTTTTCCTCGGCAAGGCCGAGATGCTGCTCGCCGACGGATCCCGGTTCGAGGTCACCGACATGCGCAACCGGGTGTTCCGGGTCCAAGCCGGTGCGGGGGCGGCGAAGCCGGCGCGTCCCGACCTCTTGCCTGCTTCCGACGCCGGAAGGATCAATCGGCGTCAGGTGGCCGAACTGGCCTTGGCGTCCTCACCCGATTCGGTGCTGGTCATCGACCGTGACGGCATGGTGGCGTTGATCATCGGCGCGACGACGCCGCAGTTCGGGCTCTCCCCGGACAAGGTGGGCATGCCGTTCGGCGAGCTGGAGATCTCCTCCCGGCCGATCGAACTCGGCTCCTTGGTCGACAGGGCCCACAGCGAGCGCCGAAGCGTCCGGGTCAACACCGTGCGCTGGGACAAAAGCGACGGCGAGACACGGTACTTCGACGTCATCGTCAAGCCGCTGCTCACCACTGAAGGCGACGACCTCGGCGTCACGATCACCCTCATCGACACCACCGAGGCCACTCGGCTCCAGCAAGAGGTCAAACGGGTGCAGGAGGATCTCGCCACGGCCTACGCCGAGGTCCAGTCGACCAACGCGGAACTGGAGACCGTCAACGAGGAACTCCAGTCGAGCATCGAGGAACTCGAAACGACGAACGAGGAGCTCCAGTCCACCAACGAGGAACTCGAGACCACGAACGAGGAACTCCAGTCGGGCAACGAAGAACTCGAAACGATGAACGAGGAGCTGCGGATCCGCACAGCGGAGCTGGACGAGGCGCGCACCTTCCTCGAAGGGGTGCTGTCCAGTGTCGCCGCCGGAGTGGTCGTGCTCGACAGCGATCTTTTGGTGCGCAGCTGGAACCGCGGCGCCGAAGACCTGTGGGGGATGCGCGCCGACGAGGTCTACCGGACGGACTTCTTCACGCTCGATTTCGGACTGCCGACCGACGGGCTTCGCGACATGGTCGAGATCTGCAACGAGACCGGCCACCGCGCACTCCCGGTCGAGACCGACGCGGTGGACCGGAAGGGCAGACCCTTCACCGCCTCGGTCAGTTGTTCGCCGCTCGGCGGGCCGGGAAGTGGCGTCGTGCTGCTGATGGAGAAGCGGCGGGAGTGAGGTCGTCGCCGTGGGGAAGCAGGTCGGCGACCGTCAGGTCACGCTTCATCAGCCGTTCGGAGAGGTCGCCGATCCGCATGTTGTGACCGCGGGCGTACCGCCGCAGCACCCGGAACGCGCCCTCCGGGCTGACTTCCAGCCGGGCGGACAGCAATCCCTTGGCCTGCTCGATGATCACCCGGCTGGACAGCGCCCCCTGCAGTTGCTGCGAGGTCGTGGTCAGCCCGGCGATCGTCCGGTGGTTGAGCATGGCGATCGTCGCGACGTCGGCGAGCGCGCCCGCGATCTTCAGCTCGGTCGGTGGCAGTGGCGTCGTCTCCGTGGTCAGGATCGTCACCGCGCCGAGCGTGTCTTCGCGGCGGCTGAACGGGAACGCGTGAACCGACCGGTAGCCGAGGGAGAGCGCGGCGGGAGCGAGTCTGCTCCAGCGTGACGTCGCTTCGTCGAGGAGCACGTTGACGACCGGCTCGCCGTTCGCCTCGCACTCGATGCCTGGCCCTTCCTCGGCGAGGAGTCCGCCGAGCGGTGGGGCCTCGAGTCTTTCGTCGGTGTCCACCACGACGAAGCGATCGCCGGAGGCGGTCAGGTGCACCGACGACGAGGCGACCAGCTGGGAGTACCGATCCGCCACGCAGTACCAGTAATTCGCCGGATCCAGCGCGGGGACGAGAGTGTCCGCCAGCTCCACCAACGTGTCGGTGACCCATTTTTCGCGATTCCGCATCAAAAATCGGCCTTCCTTGGGGGCAGCCAACGCTAGTCCTCTCGGTGCGGTCACGGAAGCCGTGCCACTCAGCCATCCGGGTCACATCCGCGGGGCGTCGGCGAGCGTACGCTCGGCTCATGTGGGACGGCACCGGTGGCCGGTACGACCAGTCGGCCCTGCGCGGACTGGTCGAGGCCGAACGAGGGCGTGCGGATCGCGCCGCGGGGGTGGCTCTACGGCACGAAATCCTGATGGAAAAGGCCGGCGAAACCATGCGACCGTTCCATCGGAGGATGGCGGAACTCCATCGCGCCACCGAAGGCAGGCACCGGGCGGCGGCCGATCTGCACGCGGGTTACGTCGCCGCGATGAAGGATTGGGCCGCCGAGCCCACCGGGCGGGCGGACACCCCTCCGGCGTTCATGGCGGCGGTGGCCGAGACGTCCGGCGTCCGGAGCCTCGCGGTGTCCTTGTTCAGCAGCCCGGGAAGCGCGGCGGTCGTCGTGTCCGACCCCGTCGCCGCCAGGGCGAACGATCTGGAGCGCATCTTCGGCGAAGGGCCCTCCCTGGAAGCCTCCGCCGAGCCGGGCGTCTGCGGTGAGCGGGAACTGTCGAGCCGGTGGCCCCGGTTCGGGCCCGCCGCGAGGGAACTCGGGGTCCGGGCGGTGGTGTCGGCCAGGCTGGGGCTGCGGGAAGCGCGGCTGGGCACCCTCACCGCGTATCGGCCCGAGCCCGAACCGGACGCCGAAATCGCCCGTTCGACGGAACTGATGGCCGAAGCCCTCACCGCGACCGCGCTGCACCCGGACACCCGGCTCGACGCCGACGACGGGCTCCCCGTCCATCCCTTGTTCGGCGACCTGGATCTCCAGGTCGTGGTGCATCAGGCCACCGGGATGCTGATGACCACCCAGGACTGCGACGCCTCGGACGCGATCGCCCTCATCCGCGCACGGGCCTACGCCCTGGACGAGAGCGTCATCGAAACCGCACGGAAGATCGTGAACCGGGCGTCGCCCTTCAGCTGACACCGAGCCTTTCGTAAGCCGCGACGGCGGCTTTCGGGTCGTCCGCCTGGAATTTCACGACGCGGACGGTCTCCGTCGCGCCGAGCGGCCGGGTCACGGTGATCGGCTCACGCAGTTCGGCGATCAGGTTCGTCTCGTAGAAGTTGTCGTGACGGAGCCAGGTTTCGTCGCGGAACGCCTTCGCCTTGGCAGGATCGTGGCTCTCCTTCACCTGCCGCAGGGTGGCGATGTTCTCCCTCGGGATTCGCACGTCGTAGAAGGAGCTGTAACGCACTCGCACCTCGCGCGAAGAGATCACGTGCGGCCGGACGACGGTGCCCGCGTAGACCCCGAACACCAAAAGCGCCGAATACACGCCGAGGACGAGCAGCAGAACGTCGACGACGATGCCGAAGTCGATCAGCCAGAAGAGACCGGCTTCGACGGCGCTCACCACGGCCAAGACGACGAAGATCGGCTTGCCGCCCGAGCCGTACGGCACCGCGACGGCGTCACCGTCGATCCCGTCCTTCCGGCGGCTGAAATACAGCCAGAGTCCGGCCATCGTGCGTGACTCGTTGCGGATCAGCGCGCGAAATGCCCCCATATCCCCAGGTTAGCGATCGAACCGGGTCAGGAGTTTCACCGCGTCGGCGGATCCCGGATCCTTCGGGGTGTAGATCTCCAGCCGGTGGTCGGGGCTGTCGGGCTGGAGCCACACCTGGTAGTCGACGCCGAACGCGCCGACCGTCGGATGCCGCAACCACATGGCGCCGACGGTGCAGTCGGCGACGTCGCCGGTCGCCCAGAGCGTCGCGAACTCGTCGCTGCGCATGGTCAGCTCGCCGATGAGCGCCGCCAGCCGGGCGTCGGTCGGGTGACGGCCCGCGGTCAGCCGCAGATAGGCGACATGGATGCGCGCGAGCTCGGCCCAGTTGTCGAACAGATCCTTGGTGAGCGGGTCGAGGAAGAACATCCGCGGCACGGACGGCCGTCGCGCGGGATCCGACGGCGAGTCGAAGCCGAGGTGTTCGGCGGTGAGCACGTGGCCGGCCCGGTTCCACGCGAGGACGTCGCCGCGCCTGCCGAGCACGACGGCGGGCACGGTCTCGCCGAGGTTCTCCAGCAGCGCCAGGACCCGGGGATGCGGCTCTTCCGAGCCGGGGTCGGACAGCTTCGGGAGCGAGGACCGCCGGGCGAGGTTGTGCAGGTGCGCGGTCTCGACGTCGTCGAGCCGCAGCGCGCGGGCGAGCGCGTCGAGTACCTGCTGTGAAGCGGTCTCGGCCAGCCCTTGTTCCAGCCGCGTGTAGTACCCGGCGCTCACCCCGGCGAGCTGGGCGAGCTCCTCGCGGCGCAGCCCCGGCACGCGGCGCGAGGTGCCGTAGGTGCGCAGGCCGATCTCGGCGGGAGCCACCCGGTCACGACGGCTTTTGAGGTACACGCCGAGGCTTTCCATGACTCCGAGCCTAAGTACTTCGCCTGCCGCTTGGGGGTACCCACGAGGTGTACCCACGGCACGGTTGCCCTTCTCCTCAACGGTTGTGGCACGTCGCGAAAGCCACTTTCGCGACGTCTGACGTCCCGAAAGTGGCTTTCGCGACATGCCGGCCGCTCACGCGCACCAGCCAGACCGGCGGCCGAGGCCCACCCGGTCTTGAATCCGCCAACAGCTCCATTGAGCGTGCTGGGCAGCTGAAGTACATGAAGGCCTCCTTCCTGTACCTAGGCGCAAGGATGGGGGCCTTCATGTACTTGGGAAGGGGGCCTTCACGCGCGGCACGCCTGGGTGCACCCGCGAGGTGTACCCACGGCACGGGGATGGCTGCGCTCTCGAAGCCGGTACAGCGTCGAAGGCATGACACGACCGCACACCCGGGCCTGGTTCGGCCTGCTGGTGATCCTCTGCCCGGTGTTCCTGGTCTCGATGGACGGATCGATCCTGTTCCTCGCGATGCCCAGGATCAGCCAGGCGCTCACCCCCACGGCCGATCAGGCGCTGTGGATCCTGGACGTCTACGGTTTCGCGGTCGGCTCGCTGCTGATCGCGTTCGGCGCCATCGGCGACCGGTACGGACGGCTGAAGCTGCTGATGATCGGCGCCGCCGTGTTCGGCCTCGGCTCGGCGGGCGCGGCCTTCGCGCCGAATCCGGAAACGCTCGTCGCCTTCCGCGCGCTGATGGGGTTGGCGGGCGCGACGCTGCTGCCGTCCGCGCTCGCCGTGCTGAGCGAACTCTTCCCCGATCCGCGGCGGCGGGCGCGCGCCATCGGGATCTTCGCGGCCGCGTTCGCCGCCGGTTTCGCGATCGGCCCGGTCGTCGGCGGGGTCCTGCTGGAGCGGTTCCCGTGGGGCTCGGTCTTCCTGGTCAACCTGCCGGTGATCGCGGTGTTCCTGGCGCTCGCGCCGGTGCTGCTGCGCGAGGTGCGGGCCGCCGGGAAAGGCCGTGTCGACGTGCTGAGCGTGGCGCTCTCCGCCGTCGGTCTCCTGCTCGCGATCTACGGGATCAAGCACGCGGCCGCCGACGGCCTGTCCGTCTCCGCGGTCTCCGCGGGGATCGCCGGCGCCGCCCTGCTGGTGTGGTTCGTCCGGCGTCAGCGCGGTCTGGAACATCCGCTGATCGAGTTCTCCCTGTTCCGCGACCGCGTCTTCACGATCGCGATCGTCACCGGGCTGCTGCCGCTGGCCGCGTGGTCGGCGGCCGCGTACCTGTCGGGGATCCACCTGCAGTCCGTGCTCGGCCTGCCCGTCCTGCACGCGGCCCTGCTGGCACTGCCCGGCGCGGCCGTCCTCACGATCATGTGCGTCGTCACGCCCGCGCTGGTCGACCGCGTCGGCAAGCGAACGGCGCTGGTCGCCTGCCATTTCTCCATCGCCGCCGGGCTGGCGCTCCTGCTGATGACCGGGGTCACCGGCGGGGTGGGCTGGTACGTCGCGTCGACGGTGGTCGCCGGGGTCGGCTACGGCATCTCGTTCAGCGTGGTGGCCGACACGGCCGTCGCCGCGGTGCCCGCCGAACGGGCGGGAGCGGCGGGCGCGATCGCCGAGACCAGCAACGAGATCGGCAACGCCCTGGGGATCGCGCTCATGGGCTCGCTCGCCGCGCTCGTGTTCCGCCTGACGGGCCCGGACCTCGCGCCCACCCTCGGCGAAACCCTCGCTATCGCGCCCGCGGCCGCTCTTGACGCGAAGGAGGCCTTCGTCGCCGGGCTGCACACCGCCGTCGCGGTGCTCAGCCTGCTGCACGCCGGGCTAGGGGCTCTCGCTCTGCGATGGCTCCCTCACCCGGGGAAGGCGCTCGTGCCCCAGGCGTCGGCGTAGGCGAATTCGGCCAGGGGAACCCGCTCGCGCGGCGCCTTCTCGCGCTCGATCCGCCAGTCCTCTTCGAGCACCGACGGGTCCGCGGGGTGGCCGACCGCGATGGCGACCTTGGGTACGACGTCGTCGGGGAGACCGAAGAAGTCCTTCGCCGCTTCGGCGGAGAAGCCCGCCATCTGGTGCGCGATCAGGCCGAGGTCGACGGCCTGGAGCACGAGGTTCTCGCTCGCCAGGCCCAGCCCGTACTCGGCGTACGGGACGTCGCCCTTCTCGTTCGTGGTCACCATCACGCCGATCAGCAGCAGCCCGGCGCGATGGGCCCACGCGCGGTTGCCCGAGTTGAGCGTCGAGAGGATGCGGTCGAACGACGGCGTGCCCCGCAGACCGGCCAGGTAGCGGGCGGGCTGGGTGTTGCCGAACGACGGCGCCCAGCGAGCCGCTTCGAGCAGCGCGCGGAGCTGGTCTTCGGACACCGTGGCCGCCTCGTCGTAGGCACGCGGGCTCCACCTGGCGGCCATGATCGGCGCGATCGGGGTACTTGTGTCGGCGGGTTTGTGCACTGACGGACGATAACAAGGGGTGCTCTCCGTCACTAAAGTGAAAGGCCTCCGACTATTTCGTTGGTGTTAAGGAAGATTTACTTCGGGGAGTCCTCTACGTGGTGGTCAGGACCACTTACGAGGGTGGCGGGCGTGCGTGACCCCGGTAGGCTTTCGCCCAAATAAGGGACGCGGGGGCTCCTCGGTGCCCACGAGGAGCACGCCCGGCCCGTCGAGGAGGTTCGGGCGTGGCCCTCGTGGTCCAGAAGTACGGCGGTTCGTCGCTGGAAAGTGCCGACCGGATCAAACGCGTCGCGGAACGCATCGTCGCCACCAAGAAGGCGGGCAACGACGTGGTCGTCGTCTGCTCCGCCATGGGCGACACCACGGACGAGCTGCTCGACCTGGCTCAGCAGGTCAACCCGGCTCCGCCGGAGCGCGAGATGGACATGCTGCTCACCGCGGGTGAGCGCATCTCCAACTCGCTGGTGGCGATGGCGATTTCGGCGCACGGCGCGGAGGCCTGGTCGTTCACCGGCTCGCAGGCCGGTGTGGTGACGACGTCCGTGCACGGCAACGCGCGGATCATCGACGTCAGCCCGAGCCGCGTGACGGAGGCCCTCGACCAGGGCTACATCGCGCTGGTCGCCGGTTTCCAGGGCGTGTCGCAGGACACCAAGGACATCACCACCCTCGGCCGCGGCGGTTCGGACACCACCGCCGTCGCGCTGGCCGCGGCGCTGAACGCCGACGTCTGCGAGATCTATTCCGATGTGGACGGTGTGTACACCGCCGATCCCCGGGTCGTGTCCGACGCCCGCAAGCTCGACACCATCGCCTACGAGGAGATGCTGGAGCTCGCCGCGAGCGGATCGAAGATCCTGCACCTGCGCTCGGTGGAGTACGCGCGCCGCTACGGCGTCCCGATCCGAGTCCGTTCTTCCTACAGTGACAAGCCGGGCACCACGGTGACCGGTTCTATCGAGGAGATCCCCGTGGAACAAGCGTTGATCACCGGTGTGGCGCACGACCGCTCCGAAGCCAAGATCACGGTGACCGGAGTGCCGGACCACGCCGGTGCCGCCGCCAGGATCTTCCGGGTGATCGCCGACGACGAGATCGACATCGACATGGTGCTGCAGAACGTGTCCAGCACCGTCTCGGGCCGCACCGACATCACCTTCACGCTGTCGAAGGCCAACGGGGCCAAGGCCGTGCAGTCGCTGGAGAAGATCAAGGACGAGATCGGCTTCGAGTCGGTCCTCTACGACGACCATGTCGGCAAGGTGTCGCTCGTCGGCGCGGGGATGCGTTCGCACCCCGGTGTCACGGCGACGTTCTGCGAGGCGCTCGCGCAGTCGGGCGTCAACATCGAAATCATCAACACCTCGGAGATCCGGATCTCGGTGCTCATCCGGGACGCGCAGCTCGACGACGCGGTGCGCGCGATCCACGAGGCGTTCGAACTCGGCGGCGACGAAGAAGCCGTCGTCTACGCGGGGAGTGGTCGCTGATGTCGGAAGGTTTGCGGGTAGGCGTGGTCGGGGCGACCGGTCAGGTCGGCGGCGTCATGCGCCGTCTGCTGGCCGAACGGGGTTTCCCGGTCGCCGAAATGCGGTACTTCGCTTCGGCGCGGTCCGCCGGTTCGAAGCTTCCTTGGCGTGACGGGGAAATCGTCATCGAGGACGCGACGACCGCGGATCCGTCCGGTTTGGACATCGCGCTGTTCTCCGCCGGTGGCTCGACCTCCAAGGCACAGGCGGAACGGTTCGCCGCCGCCGGCGCCACGGTGATCGACAACTCGTCGGCGTGGCGGATGGACCCGGACGTCCCGCTGATCGTCAGCGAGGTCAACCCGGAGGCGGTGAAGGAAGCGCGCAAGGGGATCATCGCGAACCCCAACTGCACCACCATGGCCGCGATGCCGGTGCTCAAGCCACTGCACGCCGAAGCCGGCCTGGTGCGGCTGGTCGCCAGCACCTACCAGGCGGTGTCCGGCAGCGGGCTCGCCGGCGTCGAGGAGCTGGAAGGCCAGCTCGCCGCGGCGGCGGCGAACGCGGGCGCCCTGACTCACGACGGCGCGGCGGTGACCTTCCCCGAGCCGAAGAAGTACGCGCGCCCCATCGCGCACAACGTCCTCCCGCTGGCCGGGTCCATTGTGGACGATGGCGAGTTCGAGACGGACGAAGAGAAGAAGTTCCGCAACGAGAGCCGCAAGATCCTGAGCATCCCGGAGCTGCTGGTCTCGTGCACCTGTGTGCGGGTGCCGGTGTTCTCGGGGCACTCGATCTCGATCAACGCGGAATTCGCGCAGCCGCTTTCCGTCGCCCGCGCGACCGAGCTGCTGACCGGCGCGCCCGGCGTCGAGCTGTCGGACATCCCGACCCCGCTGCAGGCCGCGGGCCAGGACCCGTCCTACGTCGGGCGGCTGCGGACAGATCCGGGCGTCGACGGCGGTCGCGGCCTGGTGCTGTTCCTGTCGAACGACAACCTGCGGAAGGGTGCGGCGCTCAACGCCGTGCAGATCGCGGAACTGGTCGCCGCGAACTCCTGACCCCCGCCCCGGCATGCTAGGAACGGTCCTTTCCTTGCGAAATTTGCAAGGAAAGGACCGTTCATTGCATCCGCCGGGCCAGTGACACCCCCGCATCCAGAGGACTAAACGCGCGTAGCACCCGCGCAGGCCGCGTACCGCGTGGCCAGGAACTCGCCCCGAGGGTCCCCGCTGTAGGACCACACCCCGCCGTCCGCCCGCGTCCCCAGGTGCCGGAACTGCTCGACGGCCTCGTCGAAGCGCCCGTTCTCCACGAGCGCCTTCGCCAGGTACGCCCGGTCCCCCCGCGTCTCGGGGGCATCACGTCCTTCGCCGTCGAGCCACGCCAGGATCCCGTCGAGCGCGCCGGAGACCCGCGGGTCCCGCCACGCGGGAACGTCCTGGAACTCGGCTTCGTGCGCGGCGACCAGCAGCAGCGGAGCCAGCTTCGGCGACTCCGCGGCCGCGGTCTCGGCGAACTCCCACATCAGCTCGTTCGAGCCGAACCACTTCGCGCACCAGTACTGCAATGCCCGCGAGTGCGCGCCGCGATGCCGAGGGTCGCGGGCGACGAGTTCCGCCCAGACCTTCCGGTACCGGTCGTTCTCGTACTGCCGCCCCATCGCGATCGCGAGCGCGGTCACCCAGGGCGTCGGGTCTTCGGGGGCGAGCGTGGCCGCCTCGTGCACGGCCTCCTCCGCCTGCTCCAGCACCCGGAAGAACGCGGCGAACTGCTCCTGGGTGACGTGCTTCGCCTGGAGCGCGCTGCGCACCTCCCAAGCCACGTGCACCAGCGACTCCGCGTTGACGAGCGCCGCGCCCGGGTCGCCGGGCCGGGTCTTCCGCCACGCGCGCAGCCACGCGTCGTCCTTCGCGGCGGCCTCGCCGAGCGCGCCGGTCACCTGGGCGCGGCGAGCCCAGTTCCCCCGGGTCGACGCCAGCAGCGTGGCGGCGCCTTCCCAATCGCCGCGGGCGGTCGACTCCTGCACGGCGAGGATGTCCCTGTCGGTCCAGTACTCCTCGGCCGAAACCTCGCTGTCGGCCGGGAGGCCCCAGCGCGTGACGTCCGGGATCTTTCCCTTGAACTTGGGCTTTTCCGGCGGCAGCAGCGCGGCGAACTCTTCGGGTGTCAGCACGTTCTTGAGTTCGTCGATCTCGACCCCACGCCGCTTCGCCTCTTTCATCATGGCGAAGACGGCCTTGCGTTCGCGGGATTTGAACAGCCAAAGCATTGAAACTCCTTAAGAACGAACAAGAGTGAGAGCCGGCCGGTAGCCGGCGGGCACTCCGGCGGCCGTCAGCAGCGCGCGCAGTGGCGCGGTGTCGGATTCGGCCGCGGCGGCCTTGTCGAGCGCGGGCTCCAGCCGGTCCGCCAGTGGCTCGTCCACGGTGAACGGCGCCGGCCCGGACCACGAAAGTGACCATCGCCCCGCACCGACGTCGGTGAGCGCGGCATGGACGACGACCGCCAGCCGTCGGCGGACCGAGACCGCGGCGAACTCCCGGCGGGCGCGCGGACCGGCACCGGCGGGCGGCTCCGCGCCGGGATCGGCCAGCTCTTCGTGCCTGCCCGCGTCGAGCAGGTCCAGCGCCATGTCGAGGGTGCGTTCGCCCAGGACCTCGGCGGCGGCTTCGGCGGCGGCGTGATGACAGCCGATGGCGACCAGCGACGGCCAGTCCGTCCGCCGTTTCGTGTGCGCCTCGTCGGAGAAGACGGTGAACAGTGCCTCGTCGAGCATCTTCTCGGCGCCGGTCAGCAGCTCGGTGGCCGGACCCCGCCCGCCGGGGCGGACCGGGATCCTGTCGCCCGCTTCGAGCGTCGCGACCCGGTCCCGGGTGGCCGGATGCGTGTCCCACCGCGAGGTCTCGTCCTCCGATGGGTTCCGGCGCATCTCCTCCATCTGCTCCGCCCTGGCCGGGTCGGTCAGCAGCGCGCGGTAGCCCTCGCCGAACCGGTCCGGGAGATACCCCGCGTCCCAGCCGATCGCGGCGTAGTTGTTCATGAAGAACCGCCAGGTGACGGCCAGCGCTTCGATCTCGCGCAGGGCCGAGGTCGCCGCGTCGGTACCCGCGAGCCGCGCCGAGACGGCGTCGGCCGCGAGCTCCTGGGCGCGACAGACACTCATCGAGACGACGAAGTACAGCTTCGCGTACTGCTTGAAGAGCCAGCCGACGAAGCGCTCGAAGTAACCGTCGCGGTCCAGGCCGTCGACCACCCGCGCGATCGACTTGCGCCCGCGATAGGTCACCGCGGCGAAGCGGGTGTCCTTGTTGCTGTAGTGCCCCAGCTCGTGCGCGAGGACCGCGCGGAACTGGTCCTGGCGCAGGCCCATGATCAGCGGCACGCCGATGATCATGCGGCGGCGCAGCACCCGCAGCCCGAGCCACGAGGTGCGCTCGGTGACCGCGGCGTTGACGTCCGGATCGAGGTAGATCTCGTCCGGCGGACGGGTGCCCGCCTCGGCCGCCAGTTCCCGGACCAGCGCCCAGAGGGCGGGCTGGGACTCCGGCGTCACCTGGACGCCGGGTACGTCGTCGTCGGTCACCCGCTCGACCGTGAGCAGGGTCTTCAGCAGGATCCAGCCGACCGGCACGGTGATGATGCCGAGCTTCACCGCCGCGACGACGTTGTGCCCCAGCGCCAGCACCTCGAGCGCCACGATCCCGCCCACGAACGCGAGCACGAGCAGCGGGAACCCCGCCAGCAGGACGGCAGCGAGCAGCCCACGAAAAGACTTCACTGTGAAACGGACCTTCCCCAGAGTTGGTGTACCCCCGACACCAATCGCTCATTGTGCCCGAAGCGCCTCGCGCGGCCGATCACTTTTCGAATACGATCGAAGACTTCGCGATGAACATCACCCCGCTCGTGCTTGTCGCATGTGGACTGTCCATTGTGGAGACGAATAATTGCCTTGTCCGGCTCGCCCGGCCGGTGCATTCTCGACGACGACAAACGTTTTCCACGAAGGGAAAGTCATGTACACGGCGGTCGAAGGCTCGCGGGTTCCGATCCGGATGTGGGCGGACCCCGCATCGGTCGAGGACCAGGCCATGCGGCAGCTGCACAACGTCGCCAACCTGCCGTGGGTGCACGGCGTCGCGGTCATGCCCGACGTCCACTACGGCAAGGGCGCGACCGTCGGCAGCGTGATCGCGATGCGCGACGCGGTGTCCCCGGCCGCCGTCGGCGTGGACATCGGCTGCGGGATGAGCGCGGTGCGGACCTCGCTCACCGCCGCCGACCTGCCCGACGACCTGCTGAAGCTCCGCCGGCGGATCGAATCCGCCGTCCCGGTCGGGTTCGGCCTGCACAAGACCCCGGTGAACCCGGCGAAGGTGCACGGTGTCGGTGGCTGGGACGCCTTCTGGAAGTCCTTCGGCGACCTGCATCCCGGCGTCCAGGACCTGCACGACCGCGCGTCGCGCCAGATCGGGAGCCTCGGCGGCGGTAACCACTTCATCGAGGTCTGTCTCGAACAGGGTGGCGAAGACGAAGGTCGCGTGTGGCTGATGCTGCACTCCGGTTCGCGCAACATCGGCAAGGAACTCGCGGAACGGCATATGGCCGTCGCGCGGAAGCTGCCGCACAACGCGGACCTGCCGGATCCGGACCTCGCGGTGTTCGTCGCGGGCACGCCGGAGATGCAGGCGTACCGGCGCGACCTGTTCTGGGCGCAGGACTACGCGGCGCGCAACCGCGCCACCATGGTCGCGCTCGTGAAGCAGGCGCTGAAGGACGTTGTGCCGCGGACGACGTTCGACGACGCGATCTCGTGCCACCACAACTACGTGGCGGAAGAGACCTACGACGACGTCGACCTCCTGGTGACCCGCAAGGGCGCGATCCGCGCGGGTTCGGGTGACCTCGGGATCATCCCGGGCAGCATGGGTACCGGTTCGTACATCGTGCGCGGCCTCGGGAACGCGTCGTCCTTCCAGTCCGCGTCGCACGGGGCGGGCCGCCGGATGTCGCGGAACAAGGCCAAGAAGCTGTACACCGCCGAAGACCTCGCCGCGCAGACCGCCGGCGTGGAATGCCGCAAGGACTCCGGTGTGGTGGACGAGATCCCGGCCGCGTACAAGGACATCGAAACGGTGATCAAGGCGCAGACGGACCTCGTCGAGGTGGTCGCTCACCTCAAGCAGGTCGTCTGCGTGAAGGGCTGAAACGGGGGTGGTGTGCCGTGGGAACCCGACATGCCACCCCCGTTTCTCGCTACTGTGGTCTTCATGAAGAGGTTGGGAATCGCGGCGCTACTGGCGGCCGCCGGAGTCGCGCTGGCGGGCTGCAGCGAGGTCACGAACGCCGTCGATCAGACGAACAAGGCCGCGACGAAGGTCGGCGCCTGCGCCGAGGCGCTCAGCCTCGCCGACCTCAATCCGGACCCGGCGACGATCAAGGAGCGGGCCGCCGACAAGGAGAAGCGCCTGCGTGAGCTGGCGAACAGCGTCGGCGAGCAGAACATCGCGGGCGCGCTGACCGGCATGGCCGACTCGTACCTGCAGGTGCAGAAGGAGAACATCCAGGACGCGGGCAAGATCGCGGACTGGACCAAGCGCAACCTCGACCGGCTCGAAGCCCTCCGCAAGGTCTGCGCCTAGCTCCCTCTCGCGTTTCGTCCTCTGAATGCGGTAGTCGGCGATACGAACGGCCGCGTTCAGAGGACGAAACGCGTCAGGAGGAAGTGAGCGCGGGCACCTGGGCGGGCGTCCGGGACCGGCGCCAGAACAGACCGGCCGAAGCGATCGCCAGCGCGCCCAGCGCCGAGGCCGCGAACCCCCAGCCGGGGCTCGAACGGTCGATCACGAACCCGATGATCGGGCTCCCGATCGCCAGCCCGATCCGGCTGGCCGCGTCCAGCAGGCCCATCGCCTCACCGCGCACCCGCGGCGGCGCCGCCGCGCTGACCGTCTCCGTGCTGGCCGCGAGCGTCGGCGCGCACAGCACGTTGCTCGGGAAGAGCACGATCGCCAGCAGCCACCACGGGTGGTCGATCAGCCCGACCGGCAGGGTCAGCACCGCGAGCAGCACCATCAGCGTGCCCTGCGAAAGCGACCGCCGGACCGCGCCGTGGATCGCCCCGCCGAGCACGGACGCGACGCACATCAGCGTGATCAGCAGGCCCGACCAGGCGATGTCGCCGCTCGCGCGCAGCGTCGCCAAGGCGGCGAGTTCCATGCCGACCAGGCAGAACAGCGCACCCGCGGCGATGAACATCGCCATCACGAGCCGTCCGGTGAGCCAGCTCCGCACGGACGGCCGCTCCCCGGTGAGCGCCTCGGCGTCGGCCTCGGCGCGGATCGGCGGGTTCTGCCGGTAGATCAACGTCGCCGAAAGCGCGAAGCAGACCCCGATACCGGTGAGCGCGTAGACCGCGGGCAGTTGCGTGATCGCCATGATCCCGGCCGACGGCCCGATCATGAACGACGCCTCCACCAGGATCGTGTCCAGCGAGTAGGCCGCTCGCCGCTGCTCCAGCGGTACGAGCGCGGTGAGCACCAGCCGCGCGAGCGTCCCGGCGGGCACCGACAGCACACCCGCGGGGAGCGCGACCGCGAGCAGCACCTGATACGGCAGATGCGGCGCGCTGATCCAGAACGCCGACGACGCCAGTCCGCAGACCGCGACCACCGGCCGCAGCCCGTAGCGGTCGACGTACCGGCCGACGAGCGGTGCCCCGATCGCGCTGCCGAGCGTGGTGGCGGCGCCGATCAGCCCGGCCGCGCCGTAACCGCGGCCGAGGTCGTTGACCACGTACAGCGTCATCGTCACGCCCATGGCCGTCATCGGGAGCCGGGCCAGGAACATCAGCAGCATCGAGCTGGGAACTCCGGGCACGGCTAACACGCGACGATACGGAGCGAGGGCCATACGTCCGATGAGAACGTAACTTGGTACGCACGTGCAAGTTTTTTTCGCGAGGCCCGGGTCACCCGGTCCGGGGTGTTTTCTTGACTGATTCCAGATTAGGCGGGAGGGTGGTGGTGACTGACCGCTCACCACCACGAACCAGGAGGCACCGGCGTGACCCTGCCGACCACGAACAACGTGGGCATCCCCGTCGCGAGCGACAACGACTCCCTGACGGTAGGCGCCAACGGCCCGATCCTGCTCCAGGACCACTACCTGATCGAGAAGAACGCCCAGTTCAACCGTGAACGCGTGCCGGAGCGCGTCGTCCATGCCAAGGGCGGTGGCGCGCACGGCTTCCTGGAGGTCACCGAGGACGTCAGTCAGTTCACGAAGGCCGCGCTGTTCCAGCCCGGCGTGCGCACCGAGAGCCTGGTCCGCTTCTCGTCGGTCGCCGGCGAGAACGGCTCGCCCGACACGTGGCGCGACCCGCGCGGCTTCGCGGTGAAGTTCTACACCTCCGAGGGCAACTACGACCTCGTCGGCAACAACACTCCGGTGTTCTTCATCCGCGACCCGATCAAGTTCCCCGACTTCATCCACTCGCAGAAGCGCCGCGCCGACAACCACCTGCGCGACCACGACATCCAGTGGGACTTCTGGACGCTGCGGCCCGAGTCCGCGCACCAGGTCACCTGGCTGATGGGCGACCGCGGCATCCCGTCGAACTGGCGGGAGATGGACGGCTTCGGCTCGCACACCTACCTGTGGGAGAACGCCGGCGGCGAGAAGTTCTGGGTCAAGTACCACTTCAAGACCGACCAGGGGGTCGGCTACCTGCCGCAGGCCGACGCGGACCGCATCGCGGGCGAGGACTCCGACTACTACATCCGCGACCTGTTCAAGAACATCAAGCAGGGCAACCACCCCAGTTGGACCCTGTACGTCCAGGTGATGCCCTACGCCGAGGCCGCGGACTACCGCTTCAACCCGTTCGACCTGACCAAGGTGTGGCCGAAGGGCGACTACCCGCTGATCAAGGTCGGCCGCTGGGTGCTCGACCGCAATCCGGCGAACTACTTCGCGGAGATCGAACAGGCCGCGTTCGAGCCGTCCAACCTGGTGCCGGGGATCGGCCCGTCACCGGACAAGATGCTGCAGGGCCGCCTGTTCGCGTACCCGGACGCGCATCGCTACCGGATCGGCGCGAACTACACGCAGCTGCCGGTCAACGCGCCGAAGTCCCCGGTGAACAGCTACTCACGCGACGGTGCGATGCGCTACCACAACCCCGGCGACCCCGTGTACGCGCCGAACTCCTACGGCGGCCCGCACGCGAGCGCGGAAATCGCCGCCGAGACCGCTTCGGGCTACGGCGTCGAGGACGAGGTCATCCGGTCGGCGTACAAGCTCCACGCTGAGGACGACGACTTCGGCCAGCCGGGCACGCTCGTCCGCGATGTGATGGACGACGCGCAGCGTGAGCGGCTCGCGGACAACATCATCGGCCACGCTTCGAACGACGTCTCCCGGCCGGTGCTGGAGCGCGTTTTCGAGTACTGGCGGAACGTCGACAAAGACCTCGGCGACAAGGTCGCGGACGCCTTCCGCGAGTAGAAGGACCTCTCTTCGAGAGGCTGCTCCCACCACGGAACGCCCCCGGTACGCACACCGGGGGCGTTCCCATGTCCCCACTCGCATGTGAAACCAGAAGTGGGCGTGGCGTGCGTGGGGGACACCCCGACTGGAGCAGTGCGACACGCCTGTCCGACGGAGTGATGAAGCTAAACGATCACCGTTTACACCGGTGTGGGTGAACGAGCCGTACTACGGTGTCGACCGGTCACAGGTGGTCATAAATCGGCGGGAAAAGGATGATCTTCAGGGGGAAGCACAAGATTTCGACGTTAATCAATTGCGGGGGTCTTACCCGGGAATGAATCCGGCACGTAAGGGTTAGAAATCGTCTCCAACCGGTGATCGGGTGGTGTTCGGCCGATACGGCGGGTATCGATTTACCTCGTCAGGTCCCAGAGGCCAGGAGGTAAGGAATGAAAGGCAACATTGCCCGGATGATTGCCGTGGTCGCCACCGGCAGTCTGTTGGCGGTGGCCTCGGCCGGCGCCGCGACTGCTGGTACCGATGGTGGAAAGGGTTCGTCGAACACGCAGGCGCTTGCCGCGCAGGTGCTGCAGATGCGAGACGGCCTCACCAAGGTGGCCTACGCCGGTGACGTCGCCAAGACGCGGGCGGACTTGGACAAGCTGAGCCCCGTCCTCGGTGACATCGCCGCGGGCAAGCGCTACCAGATCCAGACCGAAACACAGAAACTCGGCGACCTGGCCCAAGGCCGCTCCGTCGAGTCCAGCAGGCTGCTGGCCGACCCGACCGCCAAGGCACGTCAGCTGCCGCCGCTGCCGGTGCCGGTGCCGTCGCTCCCGGACCTTCCCGGACCGCTGAAGATCGTCAGCGACCTGGTGAAAGCCCTGCTCACGGCCGTGACCGGCATTCTCAGCGGTCTGCTCGGCGGGCTCCCTGTCCCGCCGCTGCCGGTACCGCCTGTGCCGCTCCCCACGCCCTAGAAGACCGAGGGAGTCGTCCGGTTCCGCCGTGCAGGGCGGCGGGCCACGAAATGGGGGCCGGGGCCCGGGTGGGGACATTTCTCCCCACCCGGGCTCTGGCCGTCACTGGGGCGCGAGGCCCACTCGCAGCGCTCCCGCCGCCTCGGCCGTCGCCTCGCGGAACCGCCGCCCCACACCGAGGAAGTTGAGGTATCCGTGGATCAGGTCCGGCTGGCGGCTGAGCGCCACCGGAACCCCGGCCTTCCGCAATTTCTCCGCGTAAGCCTCGCCCTCGTCGCGCAACGGGTCGAATCCGGCCGTCGCGATATAGGCGGGCGGTAATCCGGAGACGTCGCCGTGCAACGGGGAGAGTTTCGGGTTGTACAGATCGGTGCCCTTCGGCACGTAATGTCCTTCGAACCAGGTCATATCCGAATCGGTGAGGAACAGGTCCTCCGCGAACAATTCCCGGGAGCGGCGGCGCACGGTGAAATCGGTCGCCGGATAGAACAGCAGCTGGAACGCTGGGATCCCGCCGCCGCGTTTCACCGCCTGCTGCGCCGTCACCGCCGCGAGGTTCCCGCCCGCGCTGTCACCGCCGACGGCGATGCGCGCCGGATCGGCGCCCAAGTCGCGCGCCTTCGCGAAGGCGTACTCGAACGCCGCGATCGCGTCTTCGGTGGCGCCGGGGAAGCGTGTCTCCGGCGCGAGCCGGTACTCCACCGAAAGAACCCGCACGCCCGCCTGTTTCGCCAGGTAGCGGACGCTGTTGTCGTGGGAGACGCGGCTGCCGACCACCCAGCCCCCGCCGTGGAAGAACACGAGCAGCCCGGACGGGTCCGGCAGCCCGGCCGGTGTGTAGAGCGTGGCCGGCACGTCGCCGTCACCCGTGGGGATGAGCAGTTCCCTGGTGGCGACCGGCTCGATCGTCGGCCCGCTCACCAGATGCCTGCCGTCCAGGAGCATGCTGCGCGACTCTTCGACGCTTCCCCGCACCAGCGACGCCTTCGCCAGTTTCTGCAGGCGGAGCAGGAGCTGGGCGTCCAACGCCAGTTCCTGTCCGTCCAGGCGTAGCGGCGGCCCGGCGATGGCCCGTCTGACCGGCCTCGGGAGCCAGAACGCCAGCTGCGACAAGGCGGCCTCGGCACGGATCTGGAGCGGTATCGCCATGCTTCCTCCTGGGGGCTTCCCGCCAGGTTACTTTCGAGTAGGTATGCCGTCCAGCGGGAACGGGGCCGTTGCGGCGAACGGGTGTGACGCAGGCCTCCGTTCCAGATCCTGGTCCTCCACTTAAGTAGAGGGGTTAGCCTCGAAAGCGTGACTTCGACGAACTCGGTGCATGTCCTCGGTATCGGCGGCTCTCTTCGGGAGGGTTCGCAATCCGAGCGCGCGCTGCGCATCGCGCTCGGCGGGGCGGCCGAATCCGGAGTCACCACGGAGCTGATCTCCGGACCCGAACTGGTGTTGCCGTTCTACGACACCACGCCCTCGGAGCGGCACGAGCGCGCCATCCGGCTGGTCGAAGCGATCCGCCGCGCCGACGGGATCATCGTCGTCTCGCCCGGCTACCACGGTGCGCTGTCCGGTCTGGTCAAGAACGCCCTGGACTACGTCGAAGACCTGCGCGACGACGCCCGCCCGTATCTCGACGGCCGCGCGGTCGGTCTCGCCGCCGTCGCCTACGGCTGGCAGGCTGCGGTCACCACACTGGAGCAGCTGCGCACGATCACGCACGCGCTGCGCGGCTGGGCCACCCCTTTGGGTGGTTCGATCAACACCGCGGAGACCAAATTCGACGAAGCAGGCGGCGCCTCGGACGAGAAGAGCGTCCGCACGCTCCGCCTGATCGGCAGCCAGGTCGCCGAGTTCGCGCTGAGTCGCGCCGGTCACTAGCCGTTTGTTCCGGTCATCGTCCGGGTAATTCCCGGACGTGATGCCTGCCATGGGGTGGCAAGGTTTCGCGGTTGCGGGACGTTGACACCGAAGAGACGCTCAATGGGGCGTGTCTTGAGACCAAGAAGGTAGGCGAAGAATGGCTGAGGCTCTGTACACCGCTGTGGCCACCGCTCGCGGCGACGGCCGCAACGGTGAGGTCACGTCCTCCGACGGCGTCATCGACGAGTCGCTGGCGATCCCGAAGGAGATGGGCGGGCCCGGCGGGGACAAGACGAACCCCGAGCAGCTCTTCGCCGCCGGCTATTCCGCCTGTTTCCACTCCGCGCTGCAGCTCGTCGCGCGCCAGGCGAAGGTGAAGCTGGACGGCTCCACCGTCACCGCCGAGGTCAGCGTGCTCAAGCAGGACGTGGGTTTCGGTCTCGGTGTGGCGCTCAAGGTTTCGCTGCCCGGCTTGGCGCAGGCGCAGGCCGATCAGCTCGTCGAGCAGGCACACCAGGTGTGCCCGTACTCGAACGCGACCCGCGGCAACATCGAGGTCGCACTGTCCGCGTCGGTCTGATCCCGCACGCGACAGGTCCACTCCCGAACCGGCTATTTCTGAAAGGAAGACCGAAAATGGGCAAGTCTCCGATCCAGAGTCCGTTGAGCGAAGCCGACAAGGAGATCACCGGTAACGCCTTGCAGGCCACGCTGGTCGATCTGGTGGACCTGTCGCTGATCGCGAAGCAGGCCCACTGGAACGTCGTCGGCGCGAACTTCCGCAGCGCGCACCTGCAGCTCGACGAGCTGGTCGCCACCGCGCGCCAGTACGTCGACGAGGTCGCCGAGCGCGCCAACGCCATCGGTGTCTCGCCGAACGGCCAGGCGAAGGCCGTCGTGGAGAGCTCCGGCCTGCCGGACTACCCCGACAACTGGCAGTCCGTCGAGTCCACGGTGGCCGCCATCGTCGACATCCTCGCGGCGCTGATCGAACGGCTGCGCAAGCGCATCGACGAGACCGACAAGAGTGACCTGGTCACCCAGGACCTCCTCATCGAGATCACCCAGGAGCTCGAAAAGGCGCACTGGATGTGGCAGGCGCAGCAGGCCTGACCCCGCCGGTCCCGAACGCCATGAACGGGCCGTTCCTTGCGAAATTTGCAAGGAACGGCCCGTTCATTGCACGGCCGAGGGCGATCAAGGTGCCACCGGCCGTTCGCCGGGCTACGTTCGGTCCATGGTGCTGCACAAGGGAACCGCGTCCGATCCGGAGCGCAAGAACGGGGCCAATCCGCTGTACGCCGGCGCGTTTCCCGCGCTCGCCGAGAACATCCGTCTCCCGCACGACAGCCTCGCCGAAGACCCGCTCCCGCCCGACACCGCGCTCCAGCTGGTGCGCGACGAGCTGATGCTCGACGGCAACGCCCGGCTCAACCTCGCCACGTTCGTCACCACGTGGATGGAGCCGCAGGCCCGCGAGCTGATGGCCGAATGCGTCGACAAGAACATGATCGACAAGGACGAGTACCCGCAGACCGCGGAACTCGAGCGGCGCTGCGTGAACATCCTCGCCGATCTGTGGCACGCGCCCGATCCCACCGCGATCATGGGCTGCTCCACCACCGGTTCGTCGGAAGCGTGCATGCTCGCCGGCATGGCGTTGAAACGCCGCTGGTCGAAACTGGGCCGTCCCGGGAAGCCGAATCTGGTGATGGGCGCGAACGTCCAGGTCTGCTGGGAGAAGTTCTGCGAGTACTGGGAGGTCGAGCCGCGGCTGGTGCCGATGGACGGCGACCGCTTCCACCTCACCGCCGACGAGGCGATCGCCCGCTGCGACGAGAACACGATCGGCGTCGTCGCGATCCTCGGGTCCACTTTCGACGGCAGCTACGAGCCGGTCGCCGAGATCGCCGCCGCGCTCGACGGCCTGCAGGAACGGTCCGGCTGGGACATCCCGGTGCACGTCGACGGTGCTTCGGGCGCGATGATCGCGCCCTTCCTCGATCCCGGGCTGAGCTGGGACTTCCGCCTGCCGAGGGTGGCGTCGATCAACACCTCCGGGCACAAGTACGGGCTCGTCTATCCCGGCGTCGGCTGGGTGCTGTGGCGCGACAAGGAGGCGTTGCCGGCGGAGCTCGTCTTCAACGTCAACTACCTCGGTGGCGACATGCCGACTTTCGCGTTGAACTTCTCCCGTCCCGGAGCCGAGGTGGCCGCGCAGTACTACACGTTCGTCCGGCTCGGCCGCGAAGGTTTCCGTGCCGTGCAACAGGCTTCGCGTGACGTGGCGACCCAGCTGGCGGACGGGATCGCTCAGCTGGGCCCGTTCGAACTGCTGACGCGCGGCGATCAGCTGCCCGTGTTCGCCTTCACGACGAAGGCGGACGTCGAGGGCTTCGACGTCTTCGACGTGTCGCGGCGGCTTCGCGAGCGAGGCTGGCTCGTCCCGGCGTACACCTTCCCGGAGAACCGGACCGATCTCGCGGTGCTGAGGATCGTGGTGCGCAACGGTTTCACCCACGACCTCGCCGATCTGCTGCTCGCCGACCTCCGGCGCCTGCTGCCCGAGCTCGATCACGGCCCGCGACGGCGGACCGCGTTCCATCACTGAGCCGGGTGCCCTGCGTCACGCCGGATTTCCCCGGGCCCTACCGGCGCGTAACGTCGGGGGCTATGGGAGTCGCCGGAGACGAACGTCGTGCGTTGAGCGAGCTTTTCGAAGAGGTCGGCCCGGACGCGCCGACCCTGTGCACAGGCTGGAAGACGCGGGATCTCGCGGCGCATCTGCTGGTCCGCGAGCGGCGGCCCGACGCGGCGCCCGGCATCCTGGTGCCCGCGCTCGCTTCGTACACGCAACGTGTGCAGGACTCCTACGCCGCCCGGCCGTGGTCCGAGGTCGTCGGCAAGGTCCGGTCCGGCCCCGCCTGGTACTGGCCGACGTCGATCGGCGCGCTCGACGAGCTGACGAACAGCGCGGAGTTCCTGATCCACCACGAGGACGTCCGCCGGGGACAGCCCGGCTGGGAACCGCGTCCGGCGGACTCCGCGCGGGACGCGGCGGCGTGGAAGTCGGCGAAGCAGGCCTCGAAGCTGAACCTGCGGAAATCACCGGTCGGCGTGATCCTGAAGACCCCCGAAGGCCGCGAAGCACGGGTCAAGGAAGGCCCCGACACGGTGACCGTGATCGGCGCGCCGATCGAGCTGCTGCTGTTCGTCTTCGGCCGTGACGCGGCCCGCATCACCTTCGAAGGCGACGCCTACGCGGTGGACAGGCTCCGGAAGCACGATCGCGGGCTCTAGAGTTCCGGCCATGCCGATGATCAGTGTTTCGATGTTCCCCGGCCGCACGGCCGAGCAGAAGCAGGCCCTCGTGCGGGAGGTGACCGACGCCTTCGTCCGCACCTGCGGCGGCAACCCCGAAGGCGTCTGGGTGACCATCAACGAGATTCCCGCCGAACACTGGGCGTCCGGCGGGACCCTCCTCTCCGAGCGCTGACCCCCTCGCCGGGGTCAGCGAAGTCCGACCGCCCGCAGCGCGAAGAACACCTCGATCGCGGTCTGCTTGATCGTCTCGGCGATCACCAGCGACCCGTGGCCCGCGTCGAACCGATAGAACTCGAACGGGATCTCCCGTTTCGCGAGCCTGTCGAGGTAGTTCTCGACCTGCCGGATCGGGCAGCGCGGGTCGTTGTCCCCGGCGAGCACCAGCACCGGCGCCTTCACGGCCTCGACGTAGGTGATCGGCGAGCATTCCCGGTACACCGCCGGCACCGTCTCCGGTGAACCACCGAACAGCGCCCTGTCGAACGACCGGAGCTGCTCCATCTCGTCCTCGTACGCGGCGACGTAGTCCGCCACCGGTACCCCGGCGATCCCCGCCGCCCAGCGCGCGGGCTGGGTGCCCAGGGCCAGCAGGCTCAGGTAGCCACCCCACGAAGCGCCGTTCACCACGCATTTGGCCGGATCCGCCAGTCCACTTTGGACGGCCCAGTCGTGCACGGCGGCGACGTCTTCGAGCTCGGTCAGGCCAGGGCGGCCTTCGATGGCGTCGCGCCAGGCCGAGCCGTAACCGGTCGAGCCGCGGTAGTTGACCTCGACGACGGCGAAACCGGCGTCGAGCCAGACGGCGCGGTACGCGGAGAAGCGGTCCTCGTCGGCCGAGTGTGGCCCACCGTGCAAGGAGAAGATCGTCGGAAGCGGGCCTTCCGGCGCGTCGGCGGGACGCGAGACCAGTGCGTGGATCCGCCCGCCGATCCCGTCGACGAACGCGTCGGTGACCGGTGCGGACTCCGGGGCACGCTCGCCCGGCGGTTCGAGGAGCACGGAGTCTTCGCCGCCCGCTGTCCGCGCGCGTACCGCCGTCGGTTGCGCGGCACTGGACCACGAGTACTCGACGGTGCCGTCGGGCCGCACGCCCGCGCCGCCGATCCGGCCCGGCGGTGTGTCCAAAGAGGACAGCTCGCCGCTCGCGAGGTCGTACCGGTGCAGGGAACTGCGGCCTTGGTGGAAGTGGACGACCAGCAGTGCCCGCGCGTCGGGATACCAGCCCGCGACCACCTCGCCGGGCAGATCGAGCTCGATCTCCTGCTCGGTGTCCGCGGCGGTGTCCCAGATCAGGAGCTCTTCGCGACCGCGCCGCTCGTGCAGCACGAGCAATCGCTGATCGCCGGCGACCGGCGAGTACTCGAGCGCGCCGAGGCCTTTGCCCTCGCCGTCCCATTTGTCGGCGATCGTCGTGAAGCCGTCGGTCGACAGGACGCGCAGCGCGGGGTGGCGCGAATCACCGTGTTCGGAGTGGGAGATCGCGAGCAGTGACTCGTCGCGCGACAGCGAGGCGATCCCGGCGTCGTCTTCGTGCTTGTAGAAGCTGGTGGTCTCGCCGTCGATGCGGGCGAAGAGTTCGCTGCCGTCGTCGGTCGAGACGCCGACGGCGATCACCCGGGTGCCGATCTCCAGCCCGGCGGGGTAGCCGTCGTGGACGCCCGGCACCGCGCGCTCGGCGGCGGCGCCAGGTGCGAACGGTTCGCGGACCCAGGAACCGAATTCGTCGCCGTCGGTGTCGTCGAACCACCAGATCCAGCGGCCGTCGGGGGACGGGGTCGCGTGCATGGTGCCGTTGGGCCGGTCGGTGACGCGGCGGTGCTCACCGGTCGACCGGTCCCAGGAGTAGACCTCCCAGACGCCGCTGGCGTTGGAGACGTAGACGTTCGCGTCCGGGGCGTCGATGGCCCATTCGGGGACCGAGATGCGCGGCGCGTGGAAGCGGGCCCGCCACCTGGTCTCGGCTTCGGAGTCGTCGAACAGGCGGTCCGGGACCGCCGCGGACGGATATTCAGTGCCTGGCTGCGTGCTCACCCCTCGATCCTGCCACTGGAGAGCCGTACTGTGTGCGGGGTGCTGGAGGGAAACGCGCCGCGCGCGCGGTCCGCGCGTCAGGCGGTCGAACGGGCCGTGTTCGCGCAACCGCTGTTCGGGCCGGGGATGGGGTGCGTCGACGTCGGCTGCGGTCCGGGTTCGATCACCCTGGGTATCGACAGCGGGCACAGAAAGTCCACAGTGGACTTCTTGGTGGCGGAGGCGTGCGCGCTGCCGTTCGCCGAGGACTCCGTGGACGTGCTCTTCGCGCACGCCGTTTTCGAGCACCTGAGAGAACCGGGCGCCGCGCTGGCGGAGTTCCGGCGCGTCCTCAGGCCAGGCGGCACCCTCGCACTGTCCACATCGGACTGGAGCCGGGCGCGGCTGCGGCCGAAGACGGCGAATGTCGACGCCGCCCTTCGCGGCCACTATCTACTGTGGCGCCGTGCGGGCGGCGACCCGTTCGCCGGACGCTCGCTGCCCGCCGCGGTCACGGCCGCCGGTTTCACCGACGTACGAACGAAAACCCGCTACCGCACGGACACGACGTACCGGGCGCTGGCGACGTCCGTGGAGGCGCGCCTGGTGACGGCGCTGGAAACCGCGACGACCCCGGATCGCGACCAGCTCGCCTCGGCCGCCCGCTCGGCCTGGTCGTGGGCGCGCTCGGGGGATGGGGATTTCGCGCAGTGCTGGACCGAACTGCTCGCGACCCGCTGAGCGCTCTTTCGGCTCTGGCGACGTTGAGTGTCCCCAATGCCTCATTGGAGACACTCAGCGTCTCAAATGAGGCATTGGGAACCCTCAGCCTTTGCTTGCCCCCTCGGTTGTCCACAGCCACCCGCCGTTGTGGACTACTGACCCCGCCGGCCCCGTCTTCGCCCAGTCCCGCCGCCCCTCGGCGATACGCTGGAGCCGGGGTCGCCCCCCTGGGAGTGGCGGGGGCTGCCCGGGGCGCGTGTCGTGGGGGAGCTGCAACGCGAAAGGGCCTTGCTCGCGAAAAGCGAGCAAGGCCCTTTCGATCCAACGTCGGGGTGGCGGGATTCGAACCCACGACCTCCTCGACCCGAACGAGGCACGCTACCAAGCTGCGCCACACCCCGGATACTTCTTAGCGGGTCGAGGAGAAGTTTAGCGGACGGTGTTTCGGGCTTTGCGGGGGGCTGCTTTCCGGTGGTTCTCGCTGGTCGTGCCCCGTGGGACGAGGGTCAGCAGGCTCGCCTCGGGCGGGCAGGCGAAGCGGGCCGGGGCGTACGGCGAGGTGCCCAGCCCGGCGGAGACGTGGAGCCACATCTGGGCGCCCCAGCGGGACGCGCCGCGGGCTCGGGTGCGGTCGAGTTCGCAGTTGGTGACCAGCGCGCCGTAGCCGGGGACGCGGAGCTGCCCGCCATGGGTGTGACCCGCGAGGACGAGGTCGTAGCCGTCGCCGGCGAACTCGTCGAGCACGCGGGGCTCAGGCGAATGCGTGACGCCGATGCGGACGGCGGCCGCGGTGTCCACCGGGCCGGCGATGTCGGCGTAGCGGTCGCGGCGGAGGTGGGCGTCGTCGACGCCGGCGGTGAACACGTACTGGTCGGCGACCTCGATGGTGCGGCGGACGTGGGTGAGGTCGTTCCAGCCGTGTTCGACGAAGGCCGCGCGGAGATCGCGCCACGGCAGGTGCTCGCCGTGGATCCGCTTCTTCTTGCCCTTCGGCATGAGGTAGCGCGCGGGGTTCTTCGGTTTCGGCGCGTAGTAGTCGTTGCTGCCGAAGATGAACACGCCAGGCCGGTCGAGCAGGGGGCCGAGTGCGCGCAGCACGGACGGGACGGCCTGATGATGTGACAGGTTGTCACCGGTGTTGACGACGAGGTCCGGTTCGAGTTCGTCGAGCGCCGCTACCCAGCGTTGCTTGCTCACGTGCCCGGGCAGCATGTGCAGGTCCGAGATGTGGAGGATCGTGAAGGGCTTCGCCCCTGCCGCGAGGACCGGGAGCTCCGCGGTGCGAAGCGTCCACCGGCGCCTTTCGATTCCGACCGCGTAACCGAGGGTCGCGGCTCCCAGGGCGACGGTTCCCACGGCCAAGCGCCGTACCGTCGCCCCCGAAGTACCTTTGTTACTGAGCGTGCTCACAATGTCCAGTTTACGTGCTCTCTGGTGGTGATCGTTCGCCCCCATTCCAGCGATGCTGGGAAATCGCTGGAATGGCCTCTTTTCTTCACTTTCCGTGGTCGGCGCGGAGTGTCGCGATCAACCGACATGATCCCGTCGACCACTGTTACCCGTTAAGCCGCCAGGCGGTCACTCAAAGTTAGAGTCAGGTGACTCATCGTGATTTGCGCTGGTAAATGCAACTCTCAACCCTGCGGATCATACTTCGGTGGCGTGCCCGCCTGCTCGCCAGTAGTTCCGGCAAGCCGGTGCCACAGGATGGCAAGGAGGCGGCACAGCGCGATGGCGGCGCCGGGGCCGAGAATCGCCAACCAGAGTCCGATGATGCCGGGTTCCTCGGGGCTGACCGTTGCCAGGGTCAGCCCCGTCACCAAGGCGGCCGATGCGAGCAAATGCGCTGACAGGGCGGAGAGCTTGGTTCGCCGCGTCGGATATGACCGGCTGGCGAGGTAGATGGACACGATGAACGCGGGAACGTAGACGAGGAATACCCCGGTCACATCAACCCCCCTTTGCCTGCCGGCGAAGGTAAACGGGAGCAGGACCGAAGATCAGCGTCCGCCGCCCATGTACTTCGGGTCCGGAGCCGGCAACGGCAGCGGTTCCTGGCCTTCGAGGATCTTCGACATCGCCCCGAACCAGGTCTGCGCCGGCGTCTTCCCGCCGAACATGTTTTCGCAACCGCGAGTGGTCACGTTACCCGGGCCGAGGTAGCAGAGACCGCCGTTTCCACCCTTCGGACGGAACACCATCGCCGCGCCCGCGAGCTGCGGGGTGGCGCCGAGATAGGTCCCCGAGCCGTTGCTCTGCGTCGTCCCGGTCTTGCCCATCACCGGCCGGTTCCACTTGGCGCCGCTCGCGGCGCCCGCCGACGTGCCACCGGGCGCGCTGTCCCGGCTCAGGCCGACCGCGAGGGTGTTGGCGAGCCCTTCGGGCACCACCTGTTCACACGCGGCTTCCTTGACGGTCACCGGCTTTCCGTCCCGGTCGGTGACACCGGCCAGCGGGGTCGGCGGGCACCAGACGCCACCGCTCATGATCGTGGCGCCGACGTTCGCCAATTCCAGGCCGCTCAGCGGGGCCGGGCCGAGCGTGAACGACGCGTTTCCGGGCCAGCCGGGCCGCGGGCCGAAGGCCTGCAGCTGGCTGGTGTTGGCACCGGGATTGTCGGACTTCGGATCAACGGCGCCACCGCCGAGGTTGCTGGCCATGGTGTCGCGCATACCGAGTTTGCGCGCCATCTCCACGATCGGCCCCGTGCTCCCGACCTTCTCTTCGAGGGCGACGAACGCCGTGTTCGGCGAAGTCGCCAGCGCCTGCTGCATCGACATCTGCCCGCCCGCCGGGTTGTAGTCACCCGCGTTGCCCAGGCAGTACCAGCGGGAGCGCAACGGCGGTCCGGTCGGGGCGCATTTGTTCCCACCACCGGCGAAGATATGCGAGGTGTAGAAGTCGGGCACCGGAAGGGGACTGTTGATCCCGGCCACGCCGGCTTCCAGTGCCGCCGCGGCGGTGAAGACCTTGTACGCCGAGCCGGCACCGCCGGTGTTGTAGACGCCGGAAGGCAACGCGAACGTCGTCTGTCCCTGGTCTTCGTGCAGCCCGTAGTCACGGTTCGCCGCCAGCGCGACGACCTCGTGCCGCTGTTTGCCCGGCTTCACCAGGGAAAGCGTGTTCGCGACGTTGTCCTGCGTCTTCTTGACCTGGGCTTCGGCCGACATCTTGGCCTCGTGGTTCGCCCGTTCGTCCAAAGTGGTCTTGATCCGGTAGCCGCCGGTGTAGAGGTCGTCCTTCGTCATCCCCGACTTGAGGAGATAGTCCTCGACGTACTGGCAGAAGAAACCGTTCTCCGGACCGGCACCGACGCAGTTCGACGCGGGCTTCTGCGGGCCGCCTTCGACGACGCCGAGCGGCTCGGCCTTGAACCGTTCCGCGTCCACCTTCGCGAGCTTCTGGTTGTCGACCATGCGGTCCAGCACCAGGTTCCGGCGTTCGGTCGCCTTCGCCGGGCTCTTCCACGGGTCGTTGACGGCCGGGTTGTTCACCAGACCGGCCAGCAACGCCGCCTGCGGCACCGTGAGTTTCTCGACGGGTGTGTTGAAGTACGCGTTCGCGGCCGCGCCGACGCCGTAGATCTCGCGCGAGAACTCGACGACGTTCAGATAGCCGGTCAGGATCTCCATCTTGTTCAGCTTGGTTTCCAGCTGGATCGCGATCCGGGCTTCCTTCAGCTTCCGGGCGACCGACTGTTCCTGTGCGCGCTTCTGGCCCGGCTTGTCGTCCCGGTAGACGACGTTGATCAGGTAGTTCTTGACGTACTGCTGGGTCAGCGTCGACGCGCCCTGCGTGTCCCCGCCGGTGCTGTTGCTGACCGCCGCGCGCAGCGTGCCCTTCCAGTCCACCCCGTTGTGCTCGTAGAAGCGCTTGTCCTCGACCGAGATCAGCGCCCACTTCATGGCGTCGTTGATCTGGGTCTCGGTGGTCGGGATGCGGTACTGCTTGTACAGCGTCGCGATCTGCTTGCCGGTGTTGTCCGTGATAGTCGTCACCAACGGCGGCGGGATGTCCGCAAGATCCGAAGATGTCTTGTCGACGGTCTCGCTCGCCTGGTTCGACAGCACCCCCGCGGCACCCGCCACCGGGAACAACATCCCCGCGACCAGCACCCCCGCGAGCACACAAAGGCCAATGAGCTTCAGCAGACCGTCCGTTTTGCGCACGCGGACCAGGGTACGCGGATGCCGTTAGCCCACCGTGACGTCGCCTCGCTGTAAGTGTGGATTCGGTTACGAAATCGACCCCATGAGGTGACGGCCGGTAACGACAGGCATTCTAGGGCTTGGCGGGGGGAACCGAGGGCCCCTACAGTCCGTCAACGTCTCACGTATGAAAAAGCCGACAGACGGGTGAGTGCGAGCGGCAGTCGCATTCGGCCGAACGGAGGCACCGGCACCGGGGAGGTGTCGGCTCAACCGACGTGAGCACACAGGGAGACACGCTCATGGGGGCAGGAGCGCAGGCTTTTCGTCCTCCCGTGGTGTGTCGAACACCAGGGTAGGGAGCTGGGGGTATGGAAACCAACCAGTCGAGCTGGCGAGTCAATGCGTCGTGCCGCGACACCGATCCGGATGGCTTGTTCGTCCGGGGGGCGGAACAGAACCGGGCCAAGGCGGTCTGCCTCGGTTGCCCGGTCAGGACGGAATGCCTCGCCGAAGCGCTCGATGGCCGGATCAACTTCGGCATCTGGGGAGGTATGACCGAACGGGAACGGCGGGCGCTGCTGCGGCGGCGGCCGGACGTTTCCAGCTGGGCGGACCTGCTTGAAGCGGCGAAGCGCAGTTTCACCGGGATCGACGAAGAGGAAGACGTGCGCGTCCGAGTCTCGTGATCAAGGTTGGCGTGAAAGGCCCCTTCCCTGAGTCCAAGGTAGGGAAGGGGCCCTTCGCGGAGCCTCAGGACTGGGTGGCGAGCCTGGTTCCGATGTCGCGCAGGCCTGCGAGATCGTGCACGTCACTGGGGAGCGCGGGCACCCGCACCAGCGGGACCTCGGGATGCGCCCGCGTGAACCTGGCGAGCAGCCGCGTCTCTCGATCGGCCAGCGCGACCCGGTCCGCGTGCAGGCGAAGGACGGCTTCGGCCAGCGGAGCGCTGGTCTCACCCTTCGCGAGCTGCTCGGCGGCCGCGATGGCTTCGGCGCTGGACAGCGGGGCGAGCACCGGATGCGTCCGGTTCGCGACCAGCCCCGCGAGCGGCATGCTCTCCTCCGAAAGCCGCTCCACGAAGTAGGACGCCTCGCGCAGCGCGTCCGGCTCCGGCGCGGCCACGACGAGAAAAGAAGTGCCACCGGACCGCAGCAGCTCGGAGGTCTTTCGCGCGCGTTCACGGAACCCGCCGAACATGCTGTCGAAGGCCTGCATGAACGCCGAAGCGTCCGTCAGGAGCTGGCCGCCGATGATCGTCGAGACGGCCTTCGCGAACATCGAGAACCCGGCGTTGACGACCTTGCGCAAGCCCCAGCCGCCCGCCTTGGCCGGACCGGTGAGCAGCCGGATCATCCTGCCGTCGAGCGCGCTGGAAAGCCGCGTCGGCGCATCGAGGAAGTCCAACGCGGACCGGCTCGGCGGCGTGTCGACGATGATCAGATCCCACTCGTCGGTGGCCGCGAGCTGCCCCAGCTTCTCCATCGCCATGTACTCCTGTGTGCCGGAGAACGACGTGGAAATGGTCTGGTAGAAGGGATTCTGCAGCAGCTGCTCGGCGCGTTCCGGGCCGGCGTGCACGCGCACCATGCCGTCGAAGGTGCGGCGCATGTCGAGCATCATCGCCCAGAGTTCGCCCTTGGGCTCGAAGCCTTCGACCTGCACCTGCTTCGGGTGATTGCCCAGTTCGCGCAGGCCGAGCGCCTGCGCCAGCCGCCGCGCCGGGTCGATGGTGAGCACCACCGTCTGGCGTCCGCGTTCGGCCGCGCGCAACGCGAGCGCCGCCGCGGTGGTCGTCTTGCCGACCCCGCCGGAACCGCAGCACACGATGACCCGGCTTTCCGGATCGTCGATCAGCTTGTCGATCTCCAAGACGTCCGACATCAGCGCACCCCCTGCTCGGTCAGCGCTTCGGCGAGGTCGTAGAGCGCCGCGACGTCGACCCCGTCGGTCAGATCGGGCAGTTCGAGGCCCGGCAAGTCCGCTTCGGACAGTTGCTCGCGGGCACGCTGCTCCGCCGCGACCCGCACGGCGTGCTCGACGGTCTCTTCGACGAGCGCGTCGAGAGTGCTTTCCGGCAGGTCGAGCCCGGCCGACGCGAGCCCGGCGCGGACGCGCGAGGCGTCGACGCGGCCGTCCGCGGCGGCGGTCACCGAGCGGGCGGGCAGCCGCGGCGGGCGTACCCGGTTGACCAGCACGGCGCCGGGACGCAGGTCGGCGCCGTCGAGTTCGGCGACCGCCTCGACGGTCTCCCGCACCGGCATCTCCTCCAGCAGCGTCACCAGGTGGACCGCGGTCTCACCGGAGTGCAGCAGCCGCACGACACCGTCGGCCTGGCCCCGGATCGGGCCGGTCTTGGCGAGATCGGTCAGGGCCTTGGTGACGTCGAGGAACTTCACGACCCGGCCGGTGGGCGGCGAGTCGACGACGACGGCGTCGTAGGTGTGGCGGCCGTCCGATTCGGTGCGGCCGACGCATTCCTTGATCTTCCCGGTGAGCAGGACATCGCGCAGACCCGGCGCGAGCGTGGTCGCGAACTCGATCGCGCCCATCCGCCGCAGCGTCCGCCCGGCGAAGCCGAGGTTGTAGAACATCTCGAAGTATTCGAGCAGCGCGGCCTCGACGTCGATGTGCAGGGCGCGCAGTTCGCCGCCGCCGGGGACGGCCGCGATGCGCTGCTCCGCGTACGGGAGGGGCTCGGTGTCGAAGAGCTGGGCGATGCCCTGGCGGCCTTCGACCTCGATCAGCAGCACTCGGCGCCCGCCCTTGGCGAGCGCGAGGCCCAGCGAGGCGGCGAGCGTGGTCTTGCCCGTCCCGCCCTTACCGGTGACGAAATGCAGCCTGGCTCTCGCGAGTTCGTCGGTCCAGCCGGCAAGGGGTGTGCTCACCGGTCCACCCTAATTGAGCGATCAGCTCGCCAGCATCATGACGCCGAGCGCGGCCATGACCAGTCCCAGAAGACTCCAGGTCAAAGCTCCGGGCAGCACCGTGAGCATCACCACACCGAGCAGCAGGAGGACGACGAAGGCCACCGCGCCGGTGATCGCGACCGTCGCCGAGCTGTCCGTGCGGTCTCGTGCCTTCGCCATCAGGACCAGCACCAGCGGCAGCCCGGCCACGGCGAGCAGGACGGTCGCGATCACGCGCCAGGTCTCCACGGGCCCACCGTAGCGCCGCCGAACGCGCGTGAAGGCCCCCTTCCCTCGGCTCAGCCGAGGGAAGGGGACCTTCACGCGCTTCGATCAGCTCCCGATGGGGGTCGCCGGGACGCAGGGGACCGGCTTCGCGTGCGCCGGGTCCAGCGCGTTGAGGACGTGCCCGGCGGCGTTGCGGTCGGCGGCGACCCCGGCGTGCTCGGCCAGGTCGAGCAGGCAGCCGTCCTGCAGCACGATGTTCTTCACGTTCGGCCCCGTGCCCATCCCGCTCGTGTACGGGACGACGGCCTCGTCATAGCGGGTCATGATGTTCGTGTAGGTCACGCCCGGCTGGAAGACGCCGTTGCCCGACCGCAGTTTCGTGAGGAATTCCGAGCCGCGCAGGAACTGGCGGCACGAACCGCAGAGCGGGTCGAGGATGCCGTTGAACCCGGCAGCGAGTCCCAGCGCGCCGGCGAGCGCGTACAGCTGCGAGGCGCCGAGCAAGGTCGTTCCGTTCCAGAGCGGGGTCAGGCTGACGTACTTGTCCACTTTGGACGCTCCGCCGAGGAACTTCACATAGTAAGAAGGCATGAGCGTGCCTTCGGAATGCCCGAGGATGTCCACCTTGGACGCGCCGGTCGCGCCGAGAACCTTGTCGACGAACGCCGAAAGCTCCTTCGCGCTCTGCTCCATCGGCAGCAGCCCGCCGGGCTGGTAGATCGGCAGCGGTTCCCCGGGAACACCGTAGGTGAGGGAGAAGACGCAGTACCCCTGGTTCTTCAGAAGCGGGCTGAACGTCTGCCAGTTCACCGTCTGGTTGGCGCTGAGGCCGTGGGTGAGCACCACCGGATTCGGATGGGCGGCGCTCGGACGGCAGTCGAAATCGTTCGCGCCGGGCGGCGGGCCGCCCGGGTTCGCCGCTTGCGCGGGCAATGCCGCGGCGAGCGTCCACGGGACGGGGAGTTCCTCGTCGGCGTTCGCAGGTGATGCGCAGATCAGGGCAAGGGTCGCGGCCAGGAACGTGGCGGCGAGGGACTTCGTCGTCCGCATGTCGGCGTCCTATCTACTCCCGAGTAGGTGTGAAGTGAACCACATCGGCGGGAAATCGGCGAACCGTCCGCGAGAGGGTTTTCCGCATGTGTGTCGGGCGCCCTTGCCGGTTTGGCTACGCTCCCGGGCATGAGCGCCACCAAGTGGGAGTACGCGACCGTCCCCCTGTTGATCCACGCCACCAAGCAGATCCTCGACCAGTGGGGCGAGGACGGCTGGGAGCTCGTCACCGTGCTCCCGAACCCGACCGGCGAGCAGCACGTCGCCTACCTCAAACGAGCGAAGAACTGAGGGACTGAAGCCATGACCTGGAGCGATCGACTCGCCGAGCTCGGTATCGAACTGCCCGCCGTCGCCGCCCCGCTGGCGGCCTACGTGCCCGCGGTCCGCACCGGTTCGCACGTCTACACGGCCGGGCAGCTGCCCTTCGTCAAGGGTGAGCTCGAAGCGACCGGCAAGGTCGGCGCCGAGGTCAGCCCCGAAGAGGCGAAGCAGTACGCGCGGACGTCGATCCTCAACGCCCTCGCCGCGGTCGACTCGGTCGCCGGTATCGACAACGTCGTGCGGGTGGTCAAGGTCGTCGGGTTCGTGGCGTCCGCGGAGGGCTTCACCGGCCAGCCCGCGGTGATCAACGGGGCGTCCGAGCTGCTGGGTGAGATCTTCGGCGAGGCGGGTATCCACGCCCGTTCGGCCGTCGGCGTCGCCGAGCTGCCGATCGGGGCGCCGGTCGAGATCGAACTGATCGTGGAGGTGAAGTGATGGACCCGGATATCGAACGGTCCTCGCACGAGCTCCTGCTCCGGCTGGCCGGACGGCTGCCGGACCAGCTCTTGTGGCGGTTCCGTGACTGGCTGGGCGAAGGCGCGATGGGCACGCTCGCGCGGACCCTGCCCAGGTCTTTGCTTAAGCACAGGATCGACCTGGATCAAACGGAGTATCGCCTGCTAGTCGCCGGGCTCATCCCTCACGGAGCCGACTGGCATCAGGTGAGTTCCACCCTGGGGGTAGACGACGTCACCGAGACCAGGTACACATTCACGCAGAGTGCGCCCGAATGGGTGAACTCCGTCGACTCTGTGTCCGTATTGATCCACGCAACGTTGCGGGGACGGCCGGATGTGGGTGAAGTGCGGCAAAGCTGGCGACACCTTGGTGTGGTCGGCGAGGGTGGGGCGAAACGAGTCCTCCTGGTCACGGCGCTGAACGGGCTGCCCAGGCTGACCGGCGAACTGCAGCGGGTCCTGCGCGTGCTGGGTGACGAGGAGCCCGGCGTCGAGGTTCTCCCGCCGAGCATCGACCTCACCGGCTATCACCGCACCGCGCTCGCCAACTCCGAGCTCGTCTGTGTGGGCGCGGTGGACACCGGAAGTCGGCTGGTCGCCGCTTAACGCTCGCTCCACCAGGCGAGCCGGGAGGGAGCAGAGCAATGGTGGAGGTCCACGACGGCCCGCCCATGGACGGGTTCTCGGTGCCCCTGCGCCTGCACAACCTGTTACTGGCCCTGGCGGGTCGTATCGACGACAGTGCTTTGACCGAAGCGCGTGAGCTGATCGCGCGTGCGCACATCGACGAAGCGGTGGAGCTCACCACCGGCACCCTGATCGCGGGGAAGATCCCGGTGAGCTCCTCCGAACAGCGTGAACTCGCGCTCGTCCTCGAGATGAGCCGGTCCGACGCCACCCTGGCGAACGACCTGCTGGTCGTCGAGGAGGACGAGCCGGTGCTCACCCACCGGTTCACCGGTGAGAACCAGCCCGAATTCGGCCTCGCCGAGGCGCTCGACCGCACCCTGCAGGTGCTGCCGGACGTCCGGTCGGTGCACGCGGTGTGGCGGAACACGCCGGCGGGCAGTGTGCCCGGCGCGCTGCCGCAGCGGGTGGTCCTGGTCGAGATCGGACCCGAGGGCAACCCGCCCGCGGTCGCGTTCCGCGTGGACACCGCGCTTCGCCGCGCGGGTATCCGTTCGGTCGTCGAGGTCGCGGGCCCCGGCGTCGCACGGTCCGCGTACCACCAGGCCGCGTCTTCGGCCGCGAGTCCTGTCTGGGTCACCGGGAGTACCCACTCCAGTGACTTTCGGTCCGAGCCGGTGACTCCGCCGCCCGCTCCCGCCCCGGCTCCCGAGCCGGTCAAGGAGCAGCCGAGCAGGCACGGGCTGCGGCCGGTGAGCAGCGCGAGCCACGAACCGGTCGAGCCGATCGCGCCGGTGGTGCCGATCGTGCAGCAGGCGCCCGCGGCGACGCCGTCGTCTTCGCCGGAGCCGGCACCGCCGCGTAAGTCGAGGGCGGAGACCCGTGCCGAGCGCACGGCCGACCTGACCCCGGCCGAGGTGGCGCAGCTGCGCCAGGCGCTCAAGGAGGACCCCGAAAAGGGCCGCGAGATCGCCACGGGCAAGCCGAGCATGCACGAGGTCGTCGAGCTGCCCGCTCTCGACCTCGACGACCCCAGCCTGAGCGAGCGCGACCGCGCGCTCCTGCGCGAGCTGCACGCCGAGCTCGCCGAACGGGAGCGCGCCGAAGCGGCGAAGATCCGGCTGAACGGCGCTTCGCGCAGCAGTGGTTCGAGCTGGTCCTAGCGAACCCCACGCGTTTCGTCCTCTGAATGCGGTAGTTGCACGCGCAACGATCGCAACCAGAGGACGAAACGCGATGTTAGGTTGCGGGTGTGGCTGAAGAACTGACATTCGACATCCCGGTGGGGGCCGGGGTGGGCACCCGCGCCAACGCCGGCGGCGAGCCGGTGACGCCCAAGGACGCGGCGACCGTGATCCTCCTCCGCGACGGCGCCGATGGCGTCGAGGTCTTCCTCCAGCACCGGGTGAAGGGCATGCCGTTCGCGGGCGGGATGACCGTCTTCCCCGGCGGCGGTGTGGATTCCCGCGATGTCGACGCCTCCGTGAGCTGGGCAGGCCCGGAGCCCGCCTGGTGGGCGGAACGCTTCGGCTGTGACGAAGCGCTGGCCCGCGCCCTGGTGTGCGCGGCCGTGCGGGAGACCTTCGAGGAGTCGGGCGTGCTCCTCGCGAGCACCGGGGACACGGTCGTCACCGACACGACGCCGTATCACGACGCCCGCGAAAAGCTGGTCTCCCGTGAACTCTCGCTCGCCGCGTTCCTCGAAGCGAACGGCCTGACCTTGCGTGCGGATCTCTTGCGCCCGTGGGCGAACTGGGTCACCCCGCCGCAGGAACCGCGCCGCTACGACACCTGCTTCTTCGTCGCCGTGCTGCCTGAGGGACAGCAGGCGGACGGCGCCACCTCCGAGGCCGTCAGCTCCGGTTGGCAGCGGCCCGAAGAGGCCATCGCCGATGCCAAGGAAGGCCGCCGCATGCTCATGCCACCGACCTGGATCACGCTCGCGGAACTAGGTGAGTTCGCCTCGTCGGCCGCGGCGCAGGCCGCCGAACGCGAGATCTCGAAGATCATGCCGACGCTGGTGCGCGACGGCGACAAGGTCCGCGTCATCCTGGACCCGGCGTGAGCGCCCCCGCGTACGGCGTGCTGCGCCGGATCACGTCCACGGCTTCCGTGCTGCTTGAGCACAATCCTTCGTCGATGACGCTGGAGGGCACCAATTCCTGGGTGTTGCGCGGTCCCGGCGCGTCCGGATCCGTGGTCGTCGACCCCGGTCACGAGGACATCGAGCATCTGACGCTGCTGGCGGAGACCGGTGCCGTCGAGCTGATCGTGCTCACCCACCATCACCCCGATCACGCCGAGGGCGCGCCCTGGTTCGCCGAGCGCGTCGGCGCCCCGGTGCGGGCCTTCGACGAGTCGCTCTGCGTCGAGGGGAAGTCCCTTGTGGACGGTGAGGTGATCGAGGCGGGCGGCGTCCGGCTGTCGGTGCTGCACACGCCGGGGCACACCGGCGACTCGATCTGCCTGGTGTCCGACGGCCAGATCCTGACCGGTGACACCATCCTCGGCCGCGGCACCACCGTGCTGCACGATCTCGGCGACTACCTGCGCTCGCTGCGGAAGCTCATCGGGCTGCCCAGCGGCACCGTCGGCCTGCCGGGACACGGCCCGGAACTGCCCGATCTCGCCGCGACCGCGAGCGAATACCTGGCACATCGGGAAGAACGGCTCGACCAGGTGCGTTCGGCACTGGAGACGCTCGGCGCGGACGCCACCCCACGACAGGTGGTCGAGGTCGTCTACGCCGACGTCGACAAGGCTCTGTGGGCGCCCGCCGAATGGAGCGTGCGGGCGCAGTTGGACTACCTGAGGTCGGAGGACGGCGAATGAGTGACGTCGAGGTCGAGTTCTACTGGCGCCCCGGATGCGGGTTCTGCGCCGCGCTGGAGCGGCCGTTGTCGAAGAGCGGCTTCAAGGTGAAGCGGGTCAACATCTGGGAGGACCCGGACGCCGCCGCCCGCGTGCGTTCGGTGGCGAACGGGAACGAGGTCGTGCCGACGGTCTTCGTGGGCTCGAAGGCGATGGTGAACCCTTCGTTCGGCGAGATCGAGGCCGCGGTGAAGGCCGCCTCTGCCGCCTGACTCGCCTACGCGCGCTATGAACGGTCCGTTCCTTGCAAAATTTGCAAGGAACGGACCGTTCATAGCGTTCGGGTGCGGGAGACGCGCAGGAGGCCGGCAGGCGTCAGCGCGGCAGCATCGGCATCACGTAGTAAGTCAGCTCCACATCGCCCGGCTCCACCGCGCGGATGACGCAGGCCCGCATCCCGGGCTGGATGTCGAGCCGCACCCGTTCCCCGGCGAAACCCTGCAGCGCATCCAGCAAGTAGCGCGCCTGGAACGAGGGCGACGTCCGGCCGCCGGACACCTCGGCCTTCAACGTCTCCTCGGCTTCCCCGGTGTTCTGCTTGGCACTGGCCAGCCGTAGGTGCGAGTCGCCGACCTCCAGCGTCAGCACTCGGCGATCGTCCGCGTAGACGCCCACGCGCCGTACGGCGGCGGCCAGCGCGTCGGCGGCGACCTCGACCGTCGTGTCCACAGTGGACGACTCGATCAGCTTCTCCGACAGGAATCCCGCGTCGAGCACGGCGGTGGTGACGGCGACACCGGCCCAGCTCAGCCCGAACCGGGTCCCGTCGCCGTGCAGGCCGACGGTGCCGCGCGCCTGCTTCGCCGTCTCGGCGAGCAGGCCCGCCGGGACCAGTGCGTCGATCGGCTCGCCTTCGGAGCGCAGCGGCAGGGTGGCCACCGCCATCCGGTACCGGTCGGACGCCGTCAGCCGCAGCTCGCGGCTGAAGCTCTGCACGCGGACGCCGGTGAACATCGGCAGCGCGTCGTCCTTCGCCGCCGTGCCCGCGACCGTGCGCAACGCGGTCACGAGCGCGTGACCGTCCACTTCGGACACCTTCGGCGGCATGTCCGGGAGGTTCAGCTCGCGGCTCAGCAACGGCAGCGCGTAGCGCCCGCCCTCCACCCGCACGGCCAGCCGCGAACCCTCGACGACCAGGCGCACCAGATCGTCGTCGAGCATGCGCAGAGTCTCCGCGAGCGGCCCGGCGGGGACGAGGACCTCACCATCGGTGTGGACCATGGCCTCGCCGGTCAGGCGGACCGCTCGCTCGCTGTCGTTGCCGCCGACGGTCAGCCCTTCCTTCCCGGCGCGCAGGAGCAGGCCGGAACGGGCCGACAGCAGCCGGGCGGCGGCGGAAACGGCGGACGAAAGGGGGCGTGTGGCGGCGGTCAGGTCCATGCCCGCAAGCTAGCGGGCGGCACCGACAAGTTCGGGCGCTTCGGCGACGGTTCCGGCGGGGCGGGTGCGGAAGGTGCCGCGCAGCAGCCACACCACCGCGGCGAGCGCGAACCCGACACCGCCGGCGGCGAGGAACGCCGCTTCGTGCCCGGCGTGCTCGACGAGGTAGCCGCTGATCGACTGCCCGAACGCGAGGCCGAGGGTGACCGCGGTGAGCACCCAGCCGAACGCCTCGGCCGCCGTGCCCTTCGGCGCGGCGATCTCGATGGCCGCCGAATGCGTCGTCGACTGCGGCGTGATGAGCGCGCCCGCGGCGAGCATGGCGAGCGCGAGGCCCCACAGCGAGCCCGGCAGCGCGAGCAGCGCCACCAGCGCGCCGAATCCGGCCAGCAGCACCGGCAGCCGCAGGCCCATCTGACGCGGCCACGGGCGCAGGCTGTACGCCACCCCGAACGCGACCGAGCTGACCGACCAGGCCGAAAGCAGCAGACCGCCGATGGAGGTGTTCCCCGCCTCGGTCGCGGCCGCCGGGACGGCGACCTCGACGAACCCGATCACCGCGCCGAAGCCCAGCGCGGCGATCGCGAGTGTGCGCATCCCAGGGCTGGCCAGCGCGCCGAGCAGTTTGCCGCCCGTCGACGGCGACGGCCCCCACGCGCGCACGGTCGGGCTCAGCGCGAACAGAACCGCGCCCGCGATCATGGTCAGCGAGCCGGTCACGATGCCGGTGCCCGCCCACGGCGCGGCGATCAGCAGCCCGGCGAACCCGGGACCGAGGATGAAGAAGACCTCCATGCTGATCGCCTCGTAGGAGAACGCGGCGTTCCGCGTCGGCCCGGCGGGCAACAGCCGGGTCCACAGCGCGCGCGAGGCCGAACCGACCATCGGTTCCGTGATCCCGGTGCCGAAGGCCAGCGGGACCAGCACCAGCGTCGGGGCGTGCGCCTCGATCGCGAACACCAGCCCGGTCATCGCCAGCGCGAAGAGCATCGTGGTGGTCAGCAGCGGCCGGGTCGGCCCGAACCGGTCGATGAGCCTTCCCTGCACGACCGCGCCCACGGAGACACCCACCAACGATCCGGCCGACACCAGTCCGGCCGAAGCGAAGGAGCCCGTCTCACGCTGGACGTAGAGCAGCGCGGAGATGCCGATCATCGCGATCGGCAGGCGGGCGAGCAGCGACGCGATCACCGCCCCGCGGGATCCGGGCGCGGTCAGCGCGGCTCGGTAGTCGGCGAGGGAGGTGCGGTGGCTCTCGGCGGAAGCGGACACAGACTGGGACACGCGTACCAGTATGACCACTTTGGTACGCGAGTACCAGATCTGTGGCGGTAAGTTTGGTCACCACCGGATCTGGGTACTACGGACCACGAATCGTCCAGGTTCGTCACGATCAGGTAACAGTCGGTCGATTCTGGGTCATTCGGGGCAACAAATCGACGCAGATGGCGTCCTTGAGAGTGAAAGAACTTGAGTTCACGGCCGATGGCCGTGGATGGTTGTACGACAAATACACAGTTTCCAGCTCCCTCCGGCGTACGGGTCGGGGCCTTGTTCCGGAGGGCGGGGAGCGCGGATCGTCGGGGGATGGTCCGCGCACAGCGAAGAGCCGGTGCGCCACGTCGGGGGTGGCGCCCGGCTCTTCGTTGTGTTCAGTACAAGTACGTGAAGGCCCCCTTCACTGCGTCTAGCGCAGTGAAGGGGGCCTTCACGTACTTGAAATCAACGGGCGCGGCGGGCCAGGCGCTCCGGGTCCAGGATCAGGACGCTCTTGCCTTCGAGCCGCAGCCAGCCGCGGTGCGCGAAGTCGGCGAGAGCCTTGTTGACGGTCTCGCGCGAGGCGCCGACGTACTGGGCGATCTCTTCCTGCGTCAGGTCGTGCGTGACCCGCAGCAGACCGGCCTCCTGGCTGCCGAAGCGCTGCGCGAGCTGCAGCAGCGCGCGCGCCACGCGTCCGGGGACGTCGGTGAAGATCAGCTCGGCGACCATGTTGTTCGTCCGGCGCAGCCTGCGGGCGACCACCCGGAGCAACTGCTCGGCGATCTCCGGGCGGGTGGAGATCCACTGCCGCAGCGCCGGGCGGTCCATCGTCACCGCGCGGACCTCGGTCACGGTCGTCGCGCTGGACGTCCGGGGGCCGGGGTCGAAAATGGACAGCTCGCCGAACATGTCGGACGGGCCGAAGATGCCAAGCAGGTTCTCGCGGCCGTCGGGTGACTTGCGGCCGATCTTCACCTTGCCGGACTGGATGATGTAAAGCTTGTCGCCGGGTTCACCCTCGTTGAAGATGACATGCCCGCGAGGGAACTCCACGGATTCCAAGGTCTGTGCCAGCGCCTCGGCGGCTGCCGGCTCAACACCCTGGAAAATGCCCGCTCGGGCCAGGGTTTCGTCCACCTCGGGTGCCTCCTCATCGAGATACGACGTCGATCCTCGTCGGGCGAGGACCGTGTCGTCGATCACTTTTCGCGTCAGTCTAGGTCGTGCGCGCGAGATCGCTCGTCGGCACGCCGAACGCGCGCGCGGGCCGGGAACGATCTCGCTCGAACGTGGAGCCTAACTCCGCACGCGCCGCGCGCGAAGCCTGGCCGCCTTCCCGCCGAGCCTGCGCAGCCGGAAAAGCTCGAGCGCGCGCCCGATGCCGTGCCCGTAAAGGGCCCTGACCTCGTTGGGCTGAGCCTGCTCGAGGAACTCCTCGACCTCGTTCTCCTGCACCGCGACGTGCTTGAGCCTGGTCTCCACGCGTTCCATGAACAGTGCGAAGAACATGATCACCAAGGGGACGAGGATGACGAACCAGACGGTCATGCGCCCTGCCCAGGGAATTCCGAAAAGTTGTGCATTACTCCAGATCCTCGCTCATGGCGTCCTCGATCGAAGCGCCGAGGTGGTGCTCTGGCGTGTCGGCCGTCGACCGGCGGGTGCTCCCCACTGGCTCGTCCGATGGCGCCCGTAGGCTATCGGGGTGCCTCCTGCCCTCACCAATGCCCCCCGTGCGGGGGGCAAGGGTGAAAGCCGGCTCGCGTTGGTGAGACGCGCCAGGCGGATGAAGCGTTGCCTCGACGACGAGTTCCCCGACGCGCACTGTGAGCTCGACTTCACCACTCCGCTCGAACTGCTGGTCGCGGTCGTGCTTTCGGCGCAGACCACCGACGTCCGCGTGAATCAGGTCACGCCCGCGCTCTTCGCGCGCTACCGGACCGCCGCGGACTACGCCGGCGCCGACCGCGCGGAACTCGAGGAGTACCTCCGCCCGACGGGCTTTTTCCGCGCCAAGGCGAATTCGGTGCTGGGGCTGGGTGCCGCGCTGGTGGAGCGCTACGACGGCGAAGTGCCCGGCAAGCTGAAGGACCTCGTCACGCTGCCGGGGGTCGGGCGCAAGACGGCCAACGTCGTGCTCGGCGACGCCTTCGGGGTGCCCGGGATCACCGTCGACACCCATTTCGGCCGCCTGGTCCGCCGCTGGGGCTGGACCGAGGAGGAGGACCCGGTCAAGGTCGAGCACGCCGTCGGCGAGCTGATCCCGCGCAAGGAGTGGACGCTCCTCTCGCACCGGACGATCTTCCACGGCCGCCGCGTCTGCCACGCCCGCAAACCGGCCTGCGGCGCCTGCCCGCTGGCGAAGATGTGCCCCTCGTACGGAACCGGTCCGACGGGCTTCGAAGAGGCCGCGAAGCTCGTCAAGGGCGAAGAGCGCGAGCACATCCTGGATCTGGCGGCCCGCCGGTGACCAGGGTCACCAAACTGGCCCTCGGTGCCGCCGTGCTGGTGGTGGCCCTGATCGTCGCGTTGCTCACGACGCGCGACGGCCAGGCGCCCGCGAAGACGTCAGGGGATCTCACGGCCGCGCGGGCGAAGGCCGCGCTCGCCCCTTGCCCGCCGCCTGGGCCCGGTGAGGTGGCGAAGCTGCGCGGTGTCGACGTCGAGTGTCTCGGCGACGGCTCCAGGGTCGACCTCGCCAAGGTGCTCTCGGGCGGTCCCGTGCTGGTCAACCTGTGGGCGTCGTGGTGCGAACCGTGCCGTGCCGAGCTCCCGCTGCTCCAGCGGTACGCCGCGTCGCCCGGTGCCGCGCGCGTGCTCCTCGTCCAGGTCGCGAGCTCCGGCGCCGACGGGCTGGCGATGCTGGCCGAACTGGGTGTCCGGCTGCCGTCCGTGTTCGACGGTGACGGACGGTCGGGGCCGGTGCGGACGGCACTAAAGGTCCCTTCCTCCCTGCCGGCGACGTACCTGGTCACGGCGGGCGGTGACGTCCGGCTCATCGAGAACCCACGCGTCTTCCTGAACACTGACCAGGTGCGCGCCGCTGTGGAAGGGACACCATGACCGGCCCCCTCGTGGACCCGGAGGCCGTGCCCGCCTGGTTGCAACCGCTGGTCAAGATCAGCGGCGACGTCGACGCGGCCACCTTCAGCCGGTTCAGCGTGCCGCCGGACGCGAGCTACCGGTCCGCGTCCGTCCTGATGCTCTTCGGCGAGGGCCCGCAGGGGCCCGACGTCCTGCTCCAGCGCCGCGCGGACACCCTCGGCTCGCACGCCGGCCAGGTCAGCTTCCCCGGCGGGGGCGCCGAGCCGGAGGACGGCGGACCGGTCGGCACCGCGTTGCGCGAGGCGGAGGAGGAGACCGGCGTCGAACCCGCCGGCGTGCTGCCGGTGGCGGTCTTCCCGGAGCTGTTCGTGCCCGTGTCCAGCTTCGCCGTGACGCCGGTGCTCGCCTACTGGCGGACGCCCTCGCCGGTGCACGCCGTCGACCCCGGCGAGACGGCGGCGGTGGCCAGGGTGCCGGTCGCGGAGCTCACCGACCCGGCCAACCGGTTCCAGGTCATGCGCAAGGGCTACGACTGGAAGGGCCCCGCGTTCGACGTCGGGGGGATGTTCGTCTGGGGGTTCACGGGCGGCCTGCTGGCGATGACGCTGGCGCTCGGCGGTTGGGAACGGGACTGGGACCACGGCGACGTCCGGGACCTTGACGTAGCGTTGGCCGAACATCAGGCGCGGGTCGACGGGCGGCAAGTGCCGGAGAAGGAGTAGGCGCCGGTGAACTGGGTCGACATACTGGTGATCCTGCTCGCACTGCTGGCGGGCGTGTCCGGCGCGTTCCAGGGGGTGATCATCGCCCTCCCCTCGCTGGTCGGGGTGGTGCTCGGCGCGCTCGCGGGGATCAAGATCGCGCCGCTGGTCGTGGAGCTCTTCCAGCATCCGGCGGCGAAGGTCGCCTTCGCGGTGGCGACCGTGGTGTTCCTGGTCGCGCTCGGCGAGACCCTCGGGGTCTGGGCCGGCCGGAAGCTGCGGCAGAAGATCAACCCGGACAAGCTTTCCGGCGTCGACAAGACGCTGGGCGCGGTGGTGCAGGCCGCCGTGGTGTTCGTGGTCGCGTGGCTGATCGCGACACCGCTCACCGCCGTCTCCGGCGTGCCAGGGCTGGCGAAGTCGATCAACAGCTCGGTCGTGCTCGGCGGCGTCAACGACGTCATGCCCGAAGCGGCGCAAGGCTTCCCGAGCGAACTGCGCAAACTGCTGGACGCCTCGGGCTTCCCGTCCATTGTGGACCCGTTCCAGAAGCCGAACGTCGAGGACACCAGCCCGCCGGACACCGCGCTGCAGGCGAGCGCGATCGTCAAACAGGTGCACCGCAGTGTCGTGAAGATCCGCGGCAACGCGACCTCGTGCTCACGGGCGCTGGAGGGCAGCGGATTCGTCGTCGCGCCGCAGCGGGTGATGACGAACGCGCACGTGGTCGCGGGCACCGACGAGGTCGCCATCGAGTCGACGTCGGGCAAGTTCCCGGCCAGGGTCGTCTACTTCGACCCCGAGGCCGACGTGGCCGTGCTGGCGGTGCCGAGGCTGCAGGCCCCGGTGCTCCCGTTCACGCCGCGGGTCGCGCGGGCGGGCGACAACGCGATCGTGCTCGGCTACCCGCTCGACGGCCCGTACACCGCGACGCCCGCCAGAGTGCGCGGCCGGATCAACCTGCGCGGACCGGACATCTACGAGTCCAACACCGTGCAGCGTGACGTGTTCACCGTGCGCGGGCAGGTCCGCAGCGGGAACTCGGGCGGGCCGATGATCAACCCCGATGGCGAGGTCATCGGGGTCGTGTTCGGTGCGGCCGTCGAGGATCCGGAGACCGGGTTCACGCTGACTTCGGAACAGGTGCGGCCGGTGGTGGAGACGGCTCCGGCGCTGAGCGCGAACACGTCCACCGGGCCCTGCGCGAACTGAGCCCGCTCACTCGCCCGCCGACGCTAGGAACGGTCCTTTCCTTGCGAAATTTGCAAGGAAAGGACCGTTCCTAGCACGCGCGGAGGTGGGTCAGGAGTCCGGAGACAGGCCTTCGCGCCACGAAGCGACCGTCTCCTCCACATCGAGCGGCCGCGCCCGCAGCACCGGGCCGCCCGCCGGCCGCCGGTGCTCGGCGCGGATCCGTTCGTTCAGGTCCTCGACGATCTCCCGCACCCGCGCCTCCCGGCGCACCTTCGCCAGGGTGTCCGGTAGATCGTCGAGCTCCTTCGCGATCGCCAGTGAAGGCGGCAGCAGGGCCGAAACGTCATGCCCTTCGGCGCGGACCTTGTTCACCACCCAGGCCAGCGCGGTGTCCTTGCCGTTCGTCTTCGGCAGCGGTTTCCCCGCGCCGGGAAGGTCGTCGAACTCGCCCCTCGCCGCCGCGGCGCTGACCTGCCTGTCCACCCAGGACTCGAACGACACGCCCGTCGGTTTGCGCTCGGTCATCCTTCCAGGATACGGAAAAAGTCCAGCAGCGCGGCCGACGTGCGGTCCGGGGCCTCCAGCTGCGGGAAATGCCCGATGCCGGGCCACCGTTCGAGACGGGCGTCCGGGGCCCAGCGGCGTGACGCCGCCGCGGTGTCGGGCAGGACGCACCGGTCCTCCTCGCCGTGCAGTTGCAGCACGCGGGGAGCGAAGCGGCCTCGCAGCGCTTCGCCGAACCGGCGTCCTTCGCCGCGGAACTGCGCGCGGAACGCCCATCGGTAGTACTCGAGCGCGCTGTGCGGCACTCCCGGCACGAGCATCGCCTGCCGGAACACCCGCACGGTCTCGGCGAAGTCCGCCGTGTCCGTCCACTGTGGACCGGACCAGGTGCGGAACAGCTCCTCGACGGCGAGCGCGTCGTCCTTGACCAGCCATTTCTCCGGCGCCATCGGCACCTGGAAGCGGAACAGATGTCCCGAAGCCCGCAGCTGTCCCGGCCGCCGCACGGCCCGGCGCAACGCCAGCGGATGCGCGCCGCCCAGCACGCTGACCGACGAGACCAGCCGCGGGTGCAGCGCGCCGACCGTCCACGCGAGCATGCCGCCCCAGGCATGTCCGACGAGATGGGCCTTGCGCGCGCCGAGCGACTTGATCAGCCCGCCGACGTCGCCCGCGAGGGTCCAGGCGTCGTAGCCGCGCGGGGGTTTGTCGGAGTCACCGTAGCCGCGCAGATCGACCGCGACCGCGCGGAAACCGGCGTCGGCGAGCGTCCTCAGCTGATGGTGCCAGGTCCACCAGAACTCGGCGAACCCGTGCAGCAGCACGACCAGCGGCCCGTCGCCGAGTTCGGCGACGTGCAGCCGGATGCCGTTCGCCGAGACGTCACGATGGGTCCACGGGCCGTCGATCCGGACGATCGACGGATCCGGTGTCGCCTGCACCGACTCGAAGATCGTCAGTCGCGGTCCGCGGCCGCGTCTTCGTGCCGCGGTTTGAAGGCGGCGGCGGTGTCCTTGAAGCTGTTGATCGTGCGCTCGGGCGCCTTGATCTTCTTCACCTTGCGGTAGCCGAGGAAGCCCGCGACCGCCGTCGTGGCGAGCATCAGCCCGAACACGATCGCGAACGCCGCCCAGCGCATCAGCCACTCCGACAGCAGCTCGCCGAGGAAGAAAAAGAAGAAGAACGAGCTGTACAGCCCGACGACCAGCGCGACCAGGAAGAAGATGGCGCCCTTGAGGCCCTTCTTCGCCTCCGCGACGACCTCGGATTTGGCCAGCTCGACCTCGGCGCGGATCAGCGTCGAGACGTGTTGTGTGGCATCGCCGACGAGTTTCCCGAGGGACTGCTCGCTCGCTACCACGTCGTCATCGCTCGACAGGGGGAGGTAGGGCACGGCCCCCACGCCGTCGGGGCCGGTACGTTCGTGCTTGGGGCTGCTCACACCGGTCATCGTGCCACGTGCCCCGATCACGGGCGCGACGGACCGGCGAGTGTCGCATTCTCAATCTTCGCGCGCGTGCACGCGGCTGCGGTGCAGCAGCATCCCGGCGCCCGCCAGCGACGCGACCGCCGAGGCGATCAAGACCGCCATCTTGGCTTGGTCCACGGCCTGCCCGTCGAGCGCGAGATCGGCGATCAGCAGGCTGACGGTGAACCCGACACCGCCGAGCATCGACAGCGCCCCGATGTCACGCCAGCCCATACCCCTGGGTTTCTCCGCGAGTTTGAACTTCACCGCGAGCAGGCTGGCGCCGAAGATCCCGAGCAGCTTCCCGCCGACCAGCCCGATCAGCACGGCCAGCGGCAACGCCGTGGTGAACACCGCGCTGAGCGATTCGCTGTCCACGGTGATCCCGGCCGCGAACAGCGCGAACAACGGCACCGCGACCGCGGCCGACCATGGCTGCAACCGGTGTTCGAGCCGGATCGCGGGCGCGTGTTCCTCGTCATCGTCGGCGCGGACGCGGGTGAGCAGGCCGAGCGCTACGCCGGCGATGGTGGCGTGGATACCCGCCGAATGCACCGCGATCCAGGTGATCAAGGCCAGCGGTACGTAGATCCAGGCGCTGCGGACGCGGCGGTGCTGCAGGTAGGCGTACAGCGCGAGTGCGACGACGGCGACACCCGCGGCGACGAGGTCGAACTTCGCGGTGAACAGGATCGCGATGAGCAGGATCGCGCCGAGGTCGTCGACCACCGCGAGCGAGAGCAGGAAGACCCGGGCGCTGCTCGGCAGGTTCGACGCGGTCAGTGCGAGCACGCCGAGGGCGAACGCGATGTCGGTGGCGACGGGGATGGCCCACGCGCGTTCGATGCCCGGGGCTCCCCAGCCCACGGAAAGCGCGACCAGCGCCGGCACCACCATGCCGCCGACCGCGGCGACCACCGGCAGGATCGCCTGTTTGAACCGGGAGAGTTCACCGACCACGAGTTCGCGTTTGAGTTCGAGCCCCGCGACGAAGAAGAACAACGCGAGCAGGCCGTCTTTCGCCCAGTCGCCCATCGTCAGATTCAGGTGGAGGAATTCGGGGCCGAGCCGGAAATCGCGGATGGCGCGGTAACTGTCGTCTATGGGCGAATTCGCCCATAAGAGGGCGATCGCGGTGGCTCCGAGCAGGATCAACCCGCCGGTGGTCTCCGTGCGGAGATAGCGGGCGAACTCGGCGACGGCTTTCGCGGGACGAATCGGGCCGGACAAGGCAACCTCCGGTTTCGGCAACGACGAATACTGTTGCCGACCAGGCTTCCCGGCGCACCTTGACGCTATTTTAACGTCTGGAGCTGCGGAAATCTCGCATTCATGACGGCGACCACAAGGATCATGCGGACGTCGGTGTCCCGTCCACATGGTGGGCTTCTAGCATGTCAACTGAAAACCGACAACGATGTCTTCAATAAGGACGGCATGGTGAGTACCTCTACCGAGGTCCAGCAAGACACGAGGTTCTTCGGGCACCCACGAGGGCTGGCGAACCTCTTCGGCGTCGAGATGTGGGAGCGGTTCTCGTACTACGGGATGCTCGGAATCCTCCCCATCTACCTCTACTACGAAGTCAGTCAGGGCGGCCTCGCGCTGCCGAAGGCCTCCGCGCTCGGCATCGTCGGCGCGTACGGCGGCATGGTCTACCTGTCGGCGGTGATCGGCGCCTGGGTCGCGGACCGCGTGCTCGGCTCCGAACGGACGCTGTTCTACAGCGCGATCCTGATCATGATCGGGCATATCAGCCTCGCCGTGCTGCCGGGGCTGGCGGGTATCGGCGTCGGTCTCGTGTGCGTGGCCGTCGGCAGTGGCGGGCTGAAGTCCAACGCCACGGCCATCGTCGGGACGCTGTACGCCGACGGCGACGAGCGCCGCGACGGCGGTTTCACCATCTTCTACATGGGCGTGAACATCGGCGGTTTCGTCGGGCCGCTGCTGACCGGCCTCGCGCAGAGCGAGATCGGCTTCCACGTCGGCTTCGGGCTCGCCGCGTTCGGGATGGCGCTGGGCCTGATCCAGTACACGATCGGCCGCAAGAACCTCGGCGAGAAGGCGAGCGAGATCCCCAACCCGCTGCCCGCGTCGCAGCGGCCACTGGTCTTCGGCGGCACTCTGGTCGGGGTCGCGGCGATCGTGCTGCTCGTGGTCTTCGGCGTGATCAACCCGGGCAACCTGGTCGACGTCGTCGTCTGGGCCGTCGCGATCATCTCGGTGATCTACTTCGTGGTGATCATCAGCAGCAAGAAGATCACCTCCGACGAACGCAGCCGGGTGTACTCGTTCATCCCGATGTTCATCGCGAGCGCCGCGTTCTTCTCGCTGTACCAGCAGCAGTTCACCGTGGTCGCGGCCTACACCGACGAGCGGCTGAACCGGACGATCTTCGGCTGGGAGATGCCGGTCGCGTGGGTCAACTCGATCAACCCGGTGTTCATCATCCTGTTCGCGCCGGTGATCGCGGCGATCTGGACGAAGCTCGGCTCGCGGCAGCCGTCCTCGCCGATCAAGTTCGTGCTCGGCACGGTCACCATGGGGGTGGCGTTCCTGCTGTTCCTCCCGATGGTCGGCAGCGGCAAGAACGCGAGCCCGCTGCTCGCGCTGGCCGGCATCCTGTTCGTGTTCACCATGGCGGAGCTGATGCTTTCGCCGGTCGGCCTCTCGCTGTCGACCAAACTCGCGCCGGAGGCGTTCCGGACGCAGATGGTGGCGCTGAACTTCCTGTCGATCTCGCTCGGGACGGCGATGTCCGGGAAGCTCGCCGAGTACTACACGGTCGACGACGAAGCGCCGTACTTCAGCATCGTCGGCGGTGTGGCCATCGTGGTCGGCGTGGCGCTCCTGCTGGCGACGCCGATGATCCGCAAGCTGATGAAGGGCGTTCACTGACGCTCTTCCGCCCGCGCTGACGAGCGATCCTCGGACGTGCGATGAAAGGCCCCTTCGGCGCGAAATTCGCGCTGAAGGGGCCTTTCGCGTGCTCTAATCGCGCTTGATCGCCGCCTGATCACGCGAGATCGCCGTTCGATCACGCGTGACGGCGCCTATCCGACGGTCGTCCCGAACAGCACACCGACGTAGTAGGTCACCAGCATCGTCAGCGCGCCGACGCCGACGTTCCGCGCGATGGCGCGGCCGACGTGCGCGTCGCCGAGTTTCGCGCTGATGAACCCGGTCAGCGCCAGCCCGACCACGACGGCCGCCGCGCACGCCCAGACGCGCGCCGAGGTCGACGTCCACACGATCGAAAGCAACGGCAGCAGCGCGCCGACGGTGAACGCCACCAAGGAGGCCCACGCCGCCTGCCACGGACTGGTCAGATTGTCCGGATCGATGCCGAGTTCGGCTTCGGCGTGCGCCTGCAGCGCGTCCTTTTCGGTCAGTTCGCGGGCGACCTCGGCGGCCAGTTCCGGGGAAAGGCCCTTCTCCTCGTAGATTTCCGCGAGTTCCCGTTCTTCGGCTTCCGGCATCTCTTTCAGTTCGCGCTTTTCCAGCCGCAACTGTGCGCGTTCGGTGTCGCGCTGCGTGCTCACGGAGACGTATTCGCCGCCCGCCATCGAAAGCGCGCCCGCGACGAGTCCCGCGATTCCCGCGGTGGCGATCGTGGTGGAATCGGTGGTCGCGCCCGCGACGCCGACCACGATGCCCGCCACCGACACGATCCCGTCGTTCGCGCCGAGGACCCCGGCGCGCAACCAGTTCAGCTTGCCGCCCAGATCCGCGTGCGGTTCGTGGGGATGTTCGGTCGATACCGTCTCGGTCACCGTTTCAGTGAAACACGGAAAACGGCGCGATGCGAGCGGAAAGTGTTTCGGTCAATTGAGGCAATCCTTATTCATTATTGCCTTACCTAAGTCGTCGGATAGATTGGCGGGCATGGCCGAGGTGGTGATCCTGATCGGGCTGCAGGCGTCCGGGAAGTCGACGTTCTTCCGGCAGCGGTTCGCGGGCACGCACGCCCACCTCAGCAAGGACCACTTCCCGAACGCCAAGCGACGGCAGCGACGCCAGCTGCGGATGCTGGCCGAGGCGCTCGAAGAAGGCCGTTCGGTGGTCGTGGACAACACCAACCCGTCGCCGGAGGAGTGGACGCCGCTGATCGAGGTCGCGAGGCGGTACGGCGCGCGCGTCGCCGGATACTGGTTCCCGCCGGATCTCGAAGGCTCCCAAGAGCGCAACGCGCTGCGGAGCGCCAAAACCCGGGTGCCCGAAGTCGGTCTGTATGCGACTCTCAAGCGGCTGCGGCGCCCGAGCGCCGAAGACGGTTTCGACGAGCTGTACACCGTCGGTTTCGACGGCGAAGGCGGTTTCGTCGTGGAGCGGGGGTGAGCTATGGACGCCGGTGATTTCGAGGCACGGCAACGGGAACGCGAGTGGTTCCACGGGCTGACCGTGCCACCGGGCTCCTGGACGGTGCTCCGCGTCGACGGCCGGGGCTTCTCCAAGTTCACCGAAGCGCGGTTCGAGAAACCGTTCGATCCCCGGTTCGCCGACTGTATGGCCGAGACGGCGAGCGCCTTGATGTCGGAGTTCGCGTCGCCCTATGTGTACACGGAAAGCGACGAGATCTCCCTCGTGCTCCCTCCCGCCGCCGATCTGTTCGGCCGGGGCGTGGAGAAACTCGTGTCGATCTCGGCCGGGGTCGCGTCGGCCGCGTTCACCCACGCGGCCGGGGTGCCCGCGCACTTCGACGGCCGGGTCTGGCTCGGCACGACGGTGGACGACGTCGTCGACTACTTCTCCTGGCGTCAGGCGGACGCGGCCCGCTGCGCGCTCAACGGCTGGTGCTACTGGATCCTGCGCAAGGCGGGGAAATCGGCGAGTGAGGCCGGAGCGGCGCTCGAAGGCGCTGGCGTCTCCGAGAAGAACGAACTGCTCTTCGCGCACGGCGTCAATTTCGCCGAAGTCCCCGCCTGGCAGCGACGCGGTGTCGGGCTGTACTGGGAGTCCTATGAGCGCACCGGCTTCGATCCGGTGCGAGCGGTCGAGGTCTCCGCGACCCGCCGCCGCGTTCGCGTCGACCGCGAGTTGCCGATGAAAGGCGAATATCGCGCCTTCCTCGGCGAGTTGCTTCAGCCGATCGGTTCGGGCAGCCGCCGCACCGAGTAGGCGAGTTCGATCGTCTCGCCGGTCGCCGGGTCGCCCAGTTCCACGCGCCAGGAGTCCGCGAACTGGTCGACGCCGTGCACCATCGGAATGGTCCCGGAGATCAGCACCGTGCCCGGGGCGTGGAGGTCGCGCTCGCGCAGCACGTCCAGCCAGTACGAAGGCGGCAGCAGTTCCGCGAGTTTCCCTTGCTGGATCAAGGTTTCCCCGGCCCAAGCGGAGAGCGTGAGGTCGTCGAGCCGGTCCTGGACGTCGACGAGACGCCAAGCCTTGGCGGCGAGGACGTCGGGGCCGGCGTTCTTGCTCCACGCGACGCCGTGCGCTTCGAGCGCGCGGTCGGTGTGGTCGCAGGCCGCGGTCAGGAGGATGTCCTCGGGCTCGGGGCCGGTGATGACCAGCGCCCATTCGGCCTCGCCGGAGGTCCGCTCGTGCTGCACCGGGACCTCGTCGGTCTGGCTCGCCAGGTACGGCGCGACCGGGTAGAGCGCCGGGATCACCGAAGGCGCGGGGACGCCGAGTTCGGCCAGTTCGGCCACGTGGGCGGCGACGTCCTCCTGGCTGCGACCGGCGTATCCGGCGTTCAGCAGCGTGTGGACCTCGGTCCGCCGCTCCTGGCCGTCGGGAAGGGTGAAACGCAGCTCAGGCATCTTTCCTCCGAGATTGGGGGTTGCGCATACAGCTTGTATACAAGGAGTATATCCGCAATTCAACCCCTCCCGGCGGGGTTGCGGACCTCCTACGGACGGATGTGGACATGACCTCACCAGCCGGTGACCGGCGTTCGTTGCACAAGGCCTTCGCGGCCAGCCTCTCGGGAACAGCGCTCGAGTGGTACGACTTCGCGGCCTACTCGGTGGCGGCCGCGACGATCTTCGGCCACCTCTTCTTCCCCTCGGAAGACCAGCTCGCGAGCACGATGGCGGCGTTCTCCACCTACGCCGTCGGCTACCTCGCGCGGCCGCTCGGCGGGTTCCTCTTCGGCCGCCTCGGCGACGTACTCGGCCGCAAGCGCATCCTGGTCATGACGCTCGTGCTCACGGGCGTGGCGACGTTCCTCATCGGGGTCCTGCCCACGTACGAGACCATCGGCGGGTTCGCGGCGGTGCTGCTCGTGGCGCTGCGGTTCGCGCAGGGCGTCGGCATCGGCGGCGAATGGGGCGGCGCCGTCCTGCTCTCGAGTGAGTTCGGCGATCCGGGCAAACGGGGATTCTGGGCCTCGGCCGCGCAGATCGGGCCGCCCGCGGGCAACCTGCTCGCCAACGGTGTCCTCGCCGTCCTCGCCGCGCTGCTCACCGAGGACCAGTTCAACAGCTGGGGCTGGCGGATCGCGTTCCTGCTGTCCGGCGCGCTCGTCGGATTCGGTCTCTGGATCCGGCTCAAGCTGGAGGAGACGCCGGTCTTCAAGCAGATCCAGGAGCGTGGCGAGCGTCCGTCGGCACCGATCTCCGAGGTCTTCCGCACCGAACGCCGCGCGCTTGTCGCCGCCGTGCTCATCCGCGTCTGCCCGGATGTGCTCTACGCGCTGTTCACCGTCTTCGTCCTCACCTACGTCACCACGCACACCGGCCTCTCGCGCGGTGCCGGGCTGGCCGCGGTGATGATCGGTTCCGCGTTCCAGCTGATCTTGATGCCGCTGTTCGGCGCGCTTTCGGACCGGGTCTCCCGGCGCAAGATGTACCTGTTCGCGACCATCGCCGCCGGGATCTGGCCGTTCGTGTTCTTCCCGATGGTCAGCGGTGGTTCGTTCGCGATGCTGGCGATCGGCATCGTGCTCGCGCTCGTCATCCACGCCGCGCTCTACGGGCCGCAGGCCGCGCTCGTCACCGAGCAGTTCTCGCCGCGCCTGCGCTACACCGGCAGCTCGCTGGCGTACACACTCGCCGGCGTGATCGGCGGGGCGCCCGCGCCGCTGCTGTTCACGGCGCTGCTGGCCGGTTTCGACACCTGGCTCGCGATCGGGGTCTACCTGCTCGTGACCGCGGTGGTGACCATCGTCGGTGTCGCGCTCGCCCGCGACCCGGACCGCGAAGAGGCCGCCGCCATGGAGCCCGTGCGATGACCTGGGTGCCGATGTCCACAGTGGAGGGTCTGCCGCTGATCGGCGGACCGGGCCGGTTCCGCACGCTCGCGACGGCGGAAGGTGGCCTGGCGTATGAGATCCACTATCCGGCCGGCATCGCTTCTCCCGTGCACAGCCACGATCACGACAGCATCGTGTACCTGGTTTCGGGTTCGCTGCGCGGCACGCTCGACGGCCGGGAAGTGACGCTCGAAGCGGGCGGCTCGATCGTCCACCCGCGTGGCGTCCCGCACAGTGTCGAGGCCATTGTGGACAGTCAGTGGGTCGAGTTCAAGACGCCGCTGCCTTCCCGGCCGCCGATCGCGGAATGAAGAAACCGGGGCGGACACTGATATCCAGCGTCCGCCCCGGTCGGGAGGAAAGTCTCAGGCGTCCAGCTCGGCCAGCGCCAGCTTCGCCTTCTCCAGCTCGGCTTCGAGCTGGGCCACCTTCGCGGCCTGCAGTTCGCGGGCGGCGTTGATGACCTCGTCGATCGGGCCCGACAGGTCCGCGTGCAGCTCCTTGGCGGCGCGGGACACGGCGGCGGCCGGGATCTCCAGGCCCTTCGCGACCCACTTGGCGCCGTTCTTGAGCTCGGCCTGCCACTCGCCGTCGGCGGTGCCGGTGACCGTGAGGGTCAGCTCGACGGTGCGGGTCTTCTTCGCCGTCGTGGCGACCTTCGGACGGCCACGCTTGGGCTTGGGGGACTCAGCCGTGTTCTCGTCGGCGGGGGCCTCCGGGGTGCTCGGAGCCTCGGAGGTCTCGGCCTTGGCCTCGGCCGGGGCTTCGCTGGTCTCCGAGGTGGTCTCCGCCTGCGGCGTCGAGTCGACGGGCGCTTCGGTAGCCGCTTCTTCGGACACGGCGTCAGTGCGTGTCAAGGCATCCACGGTCATCGTCGGTGTCGTCTCCTTGCCCGGGTATGGGGTGGTACCCGGCACATCCTAGAACAGGCGTTCGAGTGTGGCGAACCGGGGTGTGGTAGGCGTGTCGGATGCAAGGAACGGCCCGTTCCTCGCAAATTTCGCAAGGAACGGACCGTTCATGGCGCGCTAGGTGAGGGTCACTCCTCGGACTTGCCGGACTTCAGGCCCGAAGAGATCAGGTCCATCACCGACGAGTCGGCCAGCGTGGTCACGTCGCCGACCTGGCGGTTCTCGGCGACGTCGCGCAGCAGGCGGCGCATGATCTTGCCGGACCGCGTCTTCGGCAGCTCCTGCACGACCAGGATCTGCCGCGGCTTCGCGATCGGGCCGATCTCCTTGGCGACGTGGTTGCGCAGCTCCTGGACCGCCTCATCGCCACCGTCGACGGCGTTGCCGCGCAGGATGACGAACGCGACGATGCCCTGCCCGGTGGTCGGGTCGGACGCGCCGACGACGGCGGCCTCGGCGACCGTCGGGTGCGAGACCAGCGCCGACTCGACCTCGGTGGTCGAGATGCGGTGCCCGGACACGTTCATCACGTCGTCGACCCGGCCCAGCAGCCAGACGTCGCCGTCGGCGTCGTACTTCGCGCCGTCACCGGCGAAGTAGAAGCCCTGGTCGGCGAAGCGCGACCAGTAGGTCTCGCGGAAGCGTTCCTCGTCGCCCCAGATGCCCCGCAGCATGCCCGGCCACGGCTTGTCGAGCACCAGGTATCCGCCGCCGCCCTTGCCGACCTCGACGCCCTGGTCGTCGACGACCTTCGCCGAGATGCCCGGCAGCGCCTTCTGCGCCGAGCCCGGCTTCGTGGCGGTGACGCCCGGCAGCGGCGAGATCATGATCCCGCCGGTCTCGGTCTGCCACCAGGTGTCGACGATCGGCGCCGAGTTCGCGCCGATGTTCTCGCGGTACCAGATCCACGCTTCGGGGTTGATCGGCTCGCCGACGCTGCCGAGCACGCGCAGCGAGGAGAGGTCGTACTTCTGCGGGATCTCGTTGCCCCACTTCATGAACGTGCGGATCAGCGTGGGCGCGGTGTAGTAGATGGAGACCTTGTGCTGCTGGACGATCTCCCAGTGGCGGCCCTCGTGCGGGGTGTTCGGCGTGCCTTCGTAGACGACCTGGGTCGTCCGGTTCGCCAGCGGCCCGTACACGATGTACGTGTGCCCGGTGATCCAGCCGATGTCGGCGGTGCACCAGTAGACGTCTTCGCCGGCCTTGTGGTCGAAGACATTGTGGTGCGTGTACGCGGCCTGGGTCAGGTATCCGCCGGAGGTGTGCAGGATGCCCTTCGGCTTCCCGGTGGTGCCGGAGGTGTAGAGGATGAAGAGCGGGTGCTCGGAGTCGAACGCCTGCGGCGTGTGCTCCGCGGACTGGCCGTCGACCAGTTCGTGCCACCAGAGGTCGCGGCCTTCGGTGATCGGCACCTCTTCGCCGGTGCGGCGTACGACGATGACCTTCTCGACCGATTCGGCGCCTTCGAGCGCTTCGTCGACATTGGCCTTCATCGGGGCGGCCTTGCCGCGGCGGTACTGGCCGTCGGTGGTGATGACGATCCGCGCCGCCTGGTCGTCCACACGGGAACGCAGTGCTGTCGGGGAAAAACCACCGAAGACGACACTGTGCAGGACGCCGATGCGGGCACACGCGAGCATCGCGACGATCGCTTCGGGCACCATCGGCATCTGGATGGCGACGCGGTCGCCTGCGGCGAGACCGAGGGATTCGAGGGCGTTCGCCGCGCGGGAAACGTCGTCCTTCAACTGGGCGTAGGTGATGTCACGGCTGTCGCCGGGCTCGCCGACCCAGTGGATGGCGACCTGATCGCCGTGGCCGTCGGCGACGTGGCGGTCCACGCAGTTGTAGGCGACGTTCAGCTTCCCGCCAACGAACCACTTCGCGACCGGCGCATTGGTCCAGTCCAGTACCTGCGACCACTTCGTTTCCCAGTGGAGGCGCTCGGCCTGCTTGGCCCAGAACGCTTCCCGGTCTGCGTCGGCTTCGGCGTAGAAGTCGGCGGTGGCATTCGCTTGCGCGCTGAAAGCCTCACTCGGGGGGAAGGTCCTGCTCTCCGTGAGCAAATTGTCCAGCGCCGGCGACTGCTCGGTCATGGTGCGATGCCTCCTGATGATTCGCGTGTCTTCACGCCCGTTGGCACGCTATCGACGTTACGACGCGAAGTAAAAGGTTGCATCGTGGTTGCGCGCGGCATTCACACGCTTGAGGACAAGGCGGTACGGACCGCCGGCCATTCTGGTCCGGTGAGGGAGTAGACGACGGTGTCGCGGATGGTTCCGTCGGGCCGGACGCGATGCGCGCGCAGCACCCCTTCCCGTCGCGCGCCGAGACGTTCGATCGCCTTCTGCGACTTGAGGTTGCGGATGTCGGTCTCCCACGAGACGCGGTTCGCGCCGAGGTCGTCGAAAGCGTGGCGCAGCAACAGGAGTTTCGACTCGCGGTTGAGCCCGGTCCGCTGCCATTCGGAACCGATCCAGGTGTAGCCGACGGAAACGATCTTGTGGCTGGCGTTCATCGCGTAGAACGACGTCGTGCCCGCGACGTCGCCGGTGCGCGCGTCGATCTGCGCCCAGGCGCGGCGGCCGGTGTCGGCGAGGATGTCTTCGACCATGGCTTCGGCCTCGGCGAGATCCCGCGGCTGCCGGAGGCTGAGCCAGGTCCAGATCGCCGGGTCGGAGCCGGCCGCGAACAGGCCCTTGGTGTGGTCGCGGGTGAGGGGTTCGAGGCGGACGCGCTCGCCGGTCAAGGTCGCGTGGTCGTTCCAGTCGGTCACGAGCACGACGTTACGATCGGCAATGGCCTTACTGGATAGCCAGTTTCGAAGCATTCGAGAAGTCCACTAAGCCGTTGCCTATGCTCGCGGGAACGATCGAGAAGGCGAGGCACCATGGCCGAGGAGCGGGAAGAGCTCACCTGGGAGTTGTTCGGGACGGCCAGCAGGGAGCTGGCACAGGCCGTCGCCGACGACGGCTTCGAGCCGGACCTGATCCTGTCGATCGCGCGCGGCGGGCTGTTCGTCGCGGGTGCGCTCGGCTACGCGCTGGACGTCAAGAACCTGCACGTGATGAACGTCGAGTTCTACACCGGCGTCGACCAGCGTCTCGACCTGCCGGTGATGCTGCCGCCGGTGCCGAACGTCGTCGACCTGACGAAGAAGAAGGTGCTCGTCGCCGACGACGTCGCGGACACCGGCGCGACCTTGAAGCTGGTCCGCGACTTCTGCGCCGACCACGTCGCCGAGGTGCGCTGCGCGGTGGTCTACGAGAAGCCGCGCTCCGAGGTCAAATGCGAGTACGTCTGGAAGCACACGGACCGCTGGATCAACTTCCCGTGGTCGGTGCAGGCGCCCGTGGTGCGGCGCGTGGGTCAGGTGCTGGACGCGTGACGGATCCGCTGAAGCCGCTGCTGGATCTCGAAGGGGTCGCGGCGGCCGCGAAATCGGCACAGGACGCGGTGTTCGCCGTCCACCGGCTGCCCGCCAACCTGCGCGGCGGCGCGGCGACGGCCGCCGAAGCGTCCGTGCGGTCGGCGCGGGCGTCGGCCGGGATCGAAGGCGCCGCGCCCGAACTGCCGGAATCCGGCGAGGTGACCGATCCGGTGCTGGCGGGCGCGCTGCGTGTCGCGGAAGCGCTGGAGGGCCTGCTCCCGACCTGGCGGCGTGCGCCGCTGCAGGCGTTGGCGCGCTTGCACGTTCTCGCCGCGTCGGACCTGGTGACGGATCTCGACGCGCTGGGGCGGCCGCGGTCGTCCGGTGACGTCGGGCCGCGGCTGGAGATGCTGGCGCAGCTGGTCACCGGCGCGACGTCGGTCCCCGGGCCGGTGCTGACCGCCGTGGTGCACGGGGAACTGTTGGCGCTCAAGCCTTTCGGCTCCGCGGACGGGGTCGTCGCGCGAGCGGCCGCGCGGCTTTCGGCGGTGGCGACCGGGCTGGACCCGAAGGCGCTGACGGTACCGGAGGTCGCGTACTTCCGGCGGGTGCCGAAGTACCTCGAAGCCGCTTCGGCCTTCGCCGCCGGAACCCCGGACGGCGTCCGGGCGTGGCTGCTCTTTTCGTGTGAAGCGTTCGAGGCCGGTGCTCGCGAGGCGAAGTCCATCTCCGACGCCGCCGGCTGACCTCTGGCGAGATCCCACATGGGATCTTGCCGAGGTGTAGTGCGTGACCACATGGTTTAACCGCCGGGAGCGACCTAACGTCGTCCGGCATGAGTGGTGCGTATCACAGCGATCTGGCGGGTAAGTCCGCGCTGGTCACGGGTGCGGCGGGCGGGATCGGGCTGGCCTGCGCCGAAGCGCTCGCCGAGGCCGGGGCCAAGGTCCACCTCGTCGACATCGACGACGCCGTCGAGAAGGCGGCGGCCGGTGTCGACGGCATCGCGCACGTCGTCGATCTCACCGACGCCCGTGCCGTCGAGACCCTCCCGGCCGAGATCGACATCCTCGTCAACAACGCCGGTTTCCAGCACATCGCGCCGATCCACGAGTTCCCGCCGGAGACGTTCACCCGCGTCCAGTCGCTCATGGTCACCGCGCCGTTCCTGCTCATCCGCCGCGTGCTGCCGAGCATGTACGAACGCGGCTGGGGGCGCGTGGTCAACATGTCCAGCGTCCACGGCCTCCGCGCGAGCCCGTTCAAATCCGCGTACGTCACCGCGAAGCACGCGCTCGAAGGCCTCTCCAAGGTCACCGCGCTCGAAGGCGCGGAACACGGCGTGACCAGCAACTGCGTCAACCCGGGCTACGTCCGGACGCCGTTGGTCACCGGCCAGCTCCAGGCGCAGGCCGAAGAACACGGGCTCGAACGCGACGCCGTCATCGAGCAGGTCCTGCTGCGGCGGTCGGCGATCAAACGGCTGATCGAACCGGCGGACGTCGCCGCGTGCGTGCTCTGGCTGTCCGGTGACCACGCCGCCCATGTCACCGGTACCTCGATCCCCCTCGACGGCGGCTGGACCGCCGCGTGAACCCCACCCATGAAAGGACTTCCCCGGTGACCACGCAGAACCGCGGCTCGATCGCGAAGGTCGTCAGCGCCAGCCTGATCGGCACGACGATCGAGTGGTACGACTTCTTCCTCTACACCTCCGCCGCGGCGCTGGTGTTCGGCAAATTGTTCTTCCCCTCCAACGATCCGCTGACCGGCACGCTGCTCGCGTTCCTGACCTACGCCGTCGGCTTCCTCGCGCGGCCGGTCGGCGGGCTGGTGTTCGGGCACTTCGGCGACCGCGTCGGCCGCAAGAAGCTGCTGGTGCTGAGCCTGTTGCTGATGGGTGGGTCGACCTGCGCGATGGGCATCCTCCCGACGTACGCGGGAGTCGGTGTCCTGGCGCCGATCCTGCTGACGCTGCTGCGGCTCGTGCAGGGTTTCGCGCTCGGCGGCGAATGGGGCGGCGCGGTGCTGATCGTCTCCGAACACGGCGACGACAAGCGGCGCGGGTTCTGGGCGTCGTGGCCGCAATGCGGTGCTCCCGGCGGGAACCTGCTCGCGACGGCGGTCTTGGCGATCCTCGCCGCCACCCAGTCCGACGAAGCGTTCCTCAGCTGGGGCTGGCGGATCCCGTTCCTGCTCTCCGGTGTCCTCGTGGTGATCGGGCTGTGGATCCGGCTCGCGGTCAGCGAATCGCCGGTCTTCCTGGCGGCGCGGAAGAACAACACGACCACGCACGCGCCGGTCGTCGAGGTCTTCCGCAAGAGCTGGCGCGCGGTACTGATCACGATCGGTTCGCGGATGGCGGAGAACGTCTCGTACTACGTGATCACCGCGTTCATCCTCGTCTACGTCACCACCGGGCTGAACCTGCCGAAATCGGCGGGGCTCAACGCGGTGCTCATCGGTTCCGCCGTGCACTTCGTGACCATTCCCTTGTGGGGCATGCTTTCCGACCGGATCGGCCGTCGCCCGGTCTATCTGTTCGGCGCGATCGGCATGGCGGTGTGGAGCTTCGTGTTCTTCGCGATGCTCGACACGAAGAATTCCGGCGTCATCATTCTCGCGGCGACCATCGGTCTGGTGCTGCACGGCGCGATGTACGGCCCGCAGGCCGCGTTCTTCTCCGAGCAGTTCCCGACACGGGTGCGCTACACCGGCCTTTCGGTCGGCGGTCAGCTGTCTTCGATCGCGGCGGGCGCGGTGGCGCCGCTCATCGCGGTGGCGCTGTTCAAGGAGTTCGGCAGCACGGTCCCGGTCTCGCTCTACGTGGTCGCGATGTGTGCGCTGACCGTGATCGCCCTGCTCGCCGCCCGCGAGACCAAGGGTGAATCCCTGCACTCCGAAGTTCTCACGGAGCGCGGTCACGTGCCAGCATGACCGCTGTGGACGGTTCCGCACAGCTGCGCCGGTTGCTCGAACTGCTCGCCTCCGGGGCGGGCAGCGAGCAGCTGGCGCACGTCCCCGTCGACCCGAAGGCCACCGAGCTGGCGCTGCGGATCCGGGACACCGTCGCCGAGCATCGGCGGCGCGAGGCCGAGCTGGCCGCGTTGTTCGACACGGCCAGCGACCTCGCGCGGCTGGACGATCCCGACGCCGTCCTCCGGTCGATCGTGCGGCGGGCGCGGGCACTGCTCGGCGTGGACGTCTCGTACCTCAGCCTCAACGACGAGACCGAGGGCAAAACCTACGTCCGGGTCACCGACGGGTCGGTTTCCGCGCTGTTCCAGGACATCGTGCTCGGCATGGGCGAGGGGCTCGGTGGGCTCGTCGCGCAGACCGCGCGGCCGTACGCGACGGCGGATTACTTCAACGACAAGCGGTTCCGCCACACTTCGTCGATCGACACCGGGGTGCTCGACGAGGGGCTGACCGCGATCCTCGGGGTGCCGCTGGCGATCGGCAGCAAGGTGATCGGGGTGCTGTTCGCCTCGGACCGGACCACGCGGGAGTTCTCGCCCGACGAGGTCGCGTTGCTGTCGTCCTTGGCCGACCACGCGGCGATCGCGCTGGACAACGCGCATCTGCTCGACGAGACGCGCCGCGCGGTCGCCGAGCTGAACGCCGCGAACGCGACGATCAGCGCGCACAACGACGCGATGCGCCGCGCCGAGGACGCGCACGACCGGCTGATGGATCTCGTGCTGCGCGGCGGTGACCTGGCCGAGGTCGCCGCCGCGGTCGCGGACGTGCTCGGCGGTGCCATCGCCGTCTACGACGCGGACGGCGCGGTCCTCGCCCGGACCGACGGCGAGCTGAGCCTTTCGCGTACCGCGGTTTCCGCGTCCAGGGCGAGCGGGCGCGCGGTGTCCACTGAGGACGGTTGGCTGTGCGCGGTCCAGGCGGGGCAGGAGTTCCTCGGCAGCCTGGTACTGGGCGGCGGGCGCTCGCTCGGGGAGGCCGACCGGCGGCTGTTCGAGCGGGCGGGTGTGGTCACCGCCGTGCTGCTGATGCAACGGCGTTCCGTCGCGCGCGCCGAGGACGAGGTGCGCGGCGAGCTGCTGTCGGACCTGCTCACCGCGCCGAGCCGCAATCCGGCCGCGTTGCTGGCGCGAGCTCGCCGACTGGGAGTCGATTTGTCGACATCGCACGCGGTGCTGATCGCGCATTCCGGCGACGTCTCCCGGCGACGGCTGGCCGCGGCGGCTTCGCGGCACGCGGACCTGGTCGGGGTCCACGCCGACGAGGTGGTCCTTCTGGTCCGTGGCGCGGATCCCGGTGCGCTGGCGCGATCCGTGGCCGCCGAGCTGTCATCCACAATGGACTGTCGGGTGACGGTGGGCGCGGCGGGGCCGGCCGCCTCTCCGAAGGCCCTGGCCGTGGCACACGCCGAAGCCGCGCGATGTGTCGCGTCGCTGCTGGCACTGGGCCGGGCGGGGGAAGGCGCGAGCATGGCCGACCTCGGGTTCGTCGGGCTGCTCCTCGGCGAGCACGCCGATCTCGGCGCGTACGTGACCGCCACGATCGGCCCGGTGCTCGACTACGACGAACGCCGCGGCACGGATCTGATCGGCACGCTCCGTGCGTATTTCGCCTGTGGCGGCAACTTGACGCGGGCGAAGGACCTGCTCCATGTGCACGTCAACACCGTCGTCCAGCGGCTGGACCGCATCGCGTCGCTGCTGGGCGAGCAGTGGCAGACGCCCGAGCGCGCGCTGGAACTCCAGCTCGCGCTCAGGCTGCATCGCCTCACCAGCGACCGAAACGGATGACGTCGTCGAAGTCGCGCCGGGCGATCGTGGTCGGCGACGAGCCGGGTGACGGACCGGATTCGGCGGCGTGCCCGAGCGCCACGACACCGATCGGGTCGTGATCCTCCGGCACGCCGAACTCGCCGTGGAGCCGCTCCACGCTTTCCGGCGCCAGCCCGAAGAACACCGCGCCGAGACCCTCGTCGACGGCGGTCTGGAGGATCAGCATCGTCGCCATCCCGGTGTCGACGTCCCAATACGGCACACGCCACCACGAGTCGTCGCCCTCGGCGAAACCCTTGTCCGGCTTGGCATAGCGATCGAGGTACGCGTTCTTGACCGAAAGCGGCACGATCGCGACCGGGGCCGTGGTGACGGTTTCCGGCGCCCAGCTCGCCCCGAACTCCCAGAATTTGGCGAGTTCTTCGCCGGTGAGGACGAGAAATCCTTGTCCCTGCGAGAATCCGGCCGAGGGACCTTTCAGCGCGTTGCGCAGGATGCGCTGAAGGCTCGCCTGGAGGACGGGCTCGTCGGTGAACTTCCGGACCATGCGACGGCGTCGTACGACGTCCTGGAATTCCATGCGATCAGCTTAGTGCGCAAGTGGTCGCCAGGTCACCGCCAGTGCGCGGGATAGTCGCCGAAGCGGGCGGGCGGACGCCATCGAGCCAGCCTTCGAGAGCGCTGAAAGCCGCGCGGAAACACGGGCCGATCGGCCGCAGTTTTTCCGGGTACGCGTCGTACAGCCCGTCGACATGATTGCCGTCGGCGATCCGGTAATAGCGCTGCAGACCGGCGCGGCCCTGCTCGGCGATCATCCGCTGGTAGACGTCGGAATCACGGGTGATCGGCAGGAGGGTGTCGAGGGTGCCGTGCAGGGTGATCAGCGGTTTGCCGATCCGGCCGGTCAACGAGATCCGTTCCACCGCGCGGTGTACCGACGGCGGGCGGGCGGCGTAGTCGTAATCGGTTCCGGCGAACGACGGGTCGAATTCGGCCTGATAGATCCGCTGGGTCAAGCCCCAGTAGACGTCGTTGTGGTACTTCCACAGGAATTCCGAACCCGGCGCGAAACCGGCGTCGAGAATTTCTTGGTGCGCTTGTGCGGAACCGGCGGCGTACGCGGGATAGGCCTTGATCGCGGGTGGCAGGAAGGTGAACAGGTTCGGGCCGTCTTCGTGCCAAAGCGTGCCCTCCCAGTCGATTCCGCCGTCGTAGAGCCATGGCCGGTTCTCGAGCTGCCAGCGGACGAGGTAGCCGCCGTTCGACATCCCGGCCGCGAGGGTGCGGCTCGGCAGGCGCCCGTAGCGGTGCGCGACGGCCGCCTTCGCCGCGATGGTCAGCTGTGTGACCCGCGAGTTCCACTCGGCGAGCGCGTCACCGGGGCGACGTCCATCGGTGTGGAAACCGGCACCGGTGTTGCCCTTGTCGGTCGCGGCGAACGCGTAGCCAGCGGCGAGGACCTGGTCGCCGATCGCGCGATCGTTCGCGTACTGCCGTCGCACCCCCGGCGACCCCGAGACCACGAGGCCGCCGTTCCAGCGATCGGGCAGCCGCAGCACGAACTGCGCGTCGTGGTTCCAGCCGTGTGCCGTGTTGGCCGTCGACGAGTCCGGGAAGTAGCCGTCGATCTGGATGCCGGGAACACCCTCGGGGACGGGGAAACCGGCGGAGGTGAGCCCGGCCCAGTCGGCCTGGACCGTGTGCCCGGTGGCCAGGGTTCCGGTGGTGGTCAGATCGTCCAAACAGGACAGTTGCTGTTCCGCGGCGCCGGGAACGCGCACGTTCCCGCAACCGCTCGCCGCCTGGGCGGGTGTGGCCAGGGCCAGCATCATCGCGAGGACCAGAAAGAGCCGCATCGGCCGACGGTAAGCGGGCATTTCGCGGCCCGGTACCCGGCGCGGCCACACAAAACGGGCCGCCGCTGTGGTGGTCTTCCACGTGGGAAGCGGACGTCGGCGGTTTTACCCTGCGGTGATGCGAAAACTCCTCATCGGCGCGGTGGTTTCGGCATTGGTCCTTCTTTCCCCGGCTCCGGCACAGGCGGCGACGATCCGTCCGGTGACCGGGTTCGGGAGCAATCCCGGTGCCTTGCAGATGTTCGAATACGTTCCCGACGGGCTGCCGTCCGGACGTCCGGCGGTGGTCGTGCTGCACGGCTGCACCCAGGACGCCGCCGGATACGCGCGTGGCTCCGGCTGGGTCGGGCTGGCGGATAAGCTGCGGTTCAAACTCGTTCTGCCGCAACAGGTTTCAGTCAACAACTTCAGCAAGTGCTTCAACTGGTTCCAGGCGGCCGACATCAGGCGAGGCTCCGGGGAGGCCGAATCGATCGCGCAGATGGCGCGGTTCTCGGCCGGGAGCCGGACATACGTCACCGGTCTGTCGGCCGGTGGTGCGATGACTTCGGTGCTGCTGGCCGCGTATCCGGAACTGTTCGCGGGCGGTGGTGTCGTCGCGGGGCTGCCTTACGGTTGCGCGACCTCGATGATCGACGCGTACTCCTGCATGAATCCCGGCAAGGATCTGACCCCGGAGCAATGGGGCGACAAGGTGCGGGCCGCGGGCACAGGGCCGCGTTCGCCGGTCAGCGTCTGGCACGGGACCGCGGACTACACGGTCGCCCCGATGAACATGCGCGAGCTTTCCGAGCAGTGGAGCGACGTCGGCGCGGCCGTCGACACGCGCGCCGTCGCCGGGATGGGGCACGGTCAGCCGATCGCGCCGGGATCCGGTTGCGGGCAGGCGGGGCCGTATCTGCTCGACGTCGGCGTGTGCGCCGCGGCGGAACTCGCGGCGAAGTGGCGTCTAGGAGAGGACGGCGTCCAGTAGCCCGGGGAAGCGCGTGTGGACGTCCTCGGTCCGTAGTTCGACCCAGCGGGTCCGGCCCTCGACGAACGTCGTCGTGAGGCCGGCCTCGCGCAACACCTTCCAGTGGTGGGAGAGCGTCGGCGCGCTGATCTCGACGTCGTACTCGGTGATGGCGCAGCTTCGCGGCGAAGGGTTGCTTCGCAGGGCGCGGATCAGCTCCAGGCGCACGGGATCCGCGAGCGCCTGGAGCACCGGCACGATCTCGATCTCGTCGATCGACGGCTGCGGCAGCGTGCTGCTCACGGCGCTCCAAACTATTTGACAGTCATCGAACAGTCCCGTCACTATACCTCCCATGACGATTCGACGATCATCAAATGATCGGCTCGCTCTGGGGGCTCTGCTGGTACTCGCCGTCGGGACGTTCACCGTCGGCACCGACGGATTCGTCCTGAACGGGCTGCTACCCGCCATCGCCGCCGACCTGCGTGTTTCCGAGGCCGTCGCGGGCCAGCTGACCACGGTCTTCGCGGTGACCTACGCGATTTCTTCGCCGCTCATCGCGGCCTTCACCGGGCGGCTCGACCGGCGCTGGGTGCTCGGCGCGGGAATGGTGCTGTTCACGATCGGCATGGCCGGTCAGGCGCTCGGCGAGTCCTTCGCCGTGGTCGCCGTCGCGCGCGTGCTGGCCGCCCTCGGCGCCGCCGCGTTCCAGTCCAACGCCTATGTCCTCGCCGGCGCGCTGGCGTCGGACGAGCGTCGCGGCCGCGCGCTCGCCACGGTCTCCAATGGGATGAGCGTGTCGATGGTGCTCGGCGTGCCGATCGGGGTGCTGGCCGGGAACTGGTTCGGCTGGCGCGCGGTGATGTGGGGGATCGGCGCGGTGGCACTGGTCGTGATGCTGCTCGTGCCGCTGCTGCCCGGAGTCCGGATGCCGGCGGTGTCCCTGCGCGACAGGCTCGCCGTCGTCGTGCGGCCGCCGATCGCGCGCGTGCTCGGCGTGAGTGTTCTCGGCACCGCCGCGGGCTTCGCGGCCTTCGTGTACTTGCCGGTGCTGGTGGCTCCGGTGGCGGCGGGCGCGACGATCTCGTGGCTGCTGGTCGGTTTCGGGATCGGGCAGATCGTGGGCAACGCCTTCGCGGGCCGGGCGACGGATTCTCTGGGGCCTTCTCGCGTCCGGTCGATCTCGCTGATGGGCACGGTCGTGACGTTCGCGCTGCTGGACGTCGCCGTGCTGAGCCTGCCCAGTTCGCTGGTCCTCGCGCTGGCTTCGGGGGTATTCGGCGGCATGCTGATGGTGCCGCAGCAGCACCGGCTGTTTTCGCTGGCGCCCGACGCGCCGACGGTCGCCCTGGGGCTCAACGGTTCCGCGATCTACGGCGGCGGGGCCCTCGGTGCCGCACTGGGTGGCGTCGTCCTGTCGTCGGCGGGTGTCTGGTGGATCGGTCCCGTTGCCGCCTTCGTCGCTCTGCTGGGCTTTGCGCTTTCGGTCCCTTCGCGGGCGAAGGTGCCCGAGCCCGCGTGACCAAAGTGGGAGCAAGGGACCTTTGCTATCGTTTATGTAGGCATGCTAAGTAAGTGGTAGCAAAGGTCCCTTGCTCTCTTTTCGCAGGTCAGAGGCCTACTTGACCGACCAGCGCTCCTCGATACGCGCAAAGCGCCACACGAGGAGCGCGAAGAGCCACGTAAGCACGAAGAGCGCTACGACCGCATAGCCCACGTAGTCCAGGCTCAGCGAGCCGATCGCCGCGAGCGGTCCGGTCGTGATGCCGAATCGTTCGGTGATGATCGAGATGACCTCGATCGTCCCGATGAGCAAGGCGACCGCGACGGAAAGCGCCGTCACGATGAGGTTGTAGTAGATCTTCCGCACCGGCTTCGCGAACGCCCACCCGTACGCGTAGTTCATGAAGCAGCCATCGGCGGTGTCGAACAGCGTCATCCCGGCGGCGAACAGGATCGGCAGCACCAGGATGGCGTACCAAGGCAGCGAGAACGCCGCCGCGCCGCCGGCGAGCACCAGCAGGCTGATCTCGGTCGCGGTGTCGAAGCCGAGACCGAACAGCACACCGATCGGGTAGATGTGCCAAGGCTTGCGCACCGCTTTGGTGGCGCCGCGGAGCAGACGGTTCATGAAGCCGCGGTTGTCGAGTTGCCGCTCCAGCGCCGCTTCGTCGAACTCGCCCCGCCGCATGCGCCGGAACACCTTCACGATGCCGACGAGCACCACGAGGTTCATGATCCCGATGAGGTAAAGGAACACCGCCGAAACGGACGTCCCGATCAGCCCGGTCGCCTCGTGCAGCGCCGACGAATCGTCCTCGACGGCCCCGGCGAGCGCGCGGACGCCGAGCGACAACAGCAGGCACAGGACGAAGACGATCGTCGAATGACCGAGGGAGAACCAGAAGCCGACCGAAAGCGGCCGTTGCCCGTCGGCCATCAGCTTGCGGGTGGTGTTGTCGATCGCGGCGATGTGGTCCGCGTCGAAAGCGTGCCGCATCCCGAGTACGAACGCCGTGACGCCGAGGCCGACCCCGAACACGCCCGTGGCGCCGAGCTCGTACTGGCGCGGCGCCACGAAAAGCGTCAGGACCCCCCAGCCGATGACGTTGAGCAGCAGGATGAATCCGCCCATCCCGGCGACGGACACCCGTTCGCGTCGCGTGAGCGCGAAGCGTCGGGATGAACGGGTCTGTCCGCCGGTGTTCAGCTCGCGCGCACCCTGAGGGAGTCGAGAGCCTTCCGTACGTGGCCATCGCTGGCCGTCAGCGCCTTCGCCGCGCTCGCGACGTCTTCGCCGGACAGCAGATGGACCAGCGCGACCTTGAGGTCGCCGTCGGCCTCGGTGAGCGCGTCGGAACAGTCCGCCATGCTCATCCCGGTGGCCTCGCGCAGGATGCGGATGGTCCGCCCCCGCAGCTTCGCGTTGGTCGCCCGCATGCTCACCATCAGGTTCGAATACGTGCGGCCGAGCTTGATCATCGTCGCGGTGGAGAACGCCGTGAGGATGATCTTCTGCGCCGTGCCCGCCTTCATCCGCGTCGACCCGGCGATCGCCTCGGGACCGGTGTCCACCGCGATGAGGACGTCGACGCCCGGCGGCGTCACGGCTGCCGGATTGCCCGAGACCAAGGCGGTACGGGCACCGCGACGGCTGGCCGCGGCCAGCGCGCCGAGAACGTAGGGCGTCCGGCCGGAAGCCGTCAGCCCGAGCACGAAGTCGCCGGGCGCGACGGACTCGGCCACCTCGGTGGCTCCGGCCTTCGCGTCGTCCTCGGCGTCTTCGACGGCTTGGCGCAGAGCGCGCGCGCCGCCCGCGTGATGCGCGATGAACCACTCGGCGGGCACGTTGAACGTCGGGACGAGTTCCGCCGCGTCCAACGTCGCCAGCCTGCCGGAGGTGCCGGCCCCGAAGTAGTGCACGCGGTGTCCCGACCGCAGCGCTTCCACGGCGAAGTCGACCGCCCGCGCCACCTGCGGCAGCACCGCGGCGACGGCTTCGGGGACCCGGCGGTCCTCGGCGTTGATCGCGCCGAGAATGCCCATGGTCGACATCAGATCGATGTCGGTCGTCCGTGGATTTCGCTGTTCGGTTGGCGAGTCGACGTGCACCACCTGGCGTGGGACGGTCATCATGCGCCTCACTTTTTCGCTCATTTGCCGGTTTCCCGCGGCCGCCGCCTGCCGTCGGGCCGGACGCCCAGACGGTGCGAGCCAACCGCGTCCCTGGTCGCGTCGAGCGCGTTGACCGACGCGTCCATGTGCCGCTGCGCGACACCGATGAACAGGCAGTCGATGACGGTCAGCTGCGCGATGCGACTGGCGGTCGCACCCGAGCGGAACGTCGTCTCCCGCGCGGCCGTGGTCAGCACGTGGTCGGCGACCTCGGTGATCGGTGAACGCGGGAAGTTCGTCACGGCGACGGTGATCGCGCCGTGCTCACGGGCCACGCGCAGCGCCTCGACGGTGTCCGTGGTCGCGCCCGTGTGGGAGATGCCGATCGCGACGTCGCCGGGGCTCAGCACGGCGGCCGAGGTGAGCATGATGTGCGTGTCCGACCAGGCGAAGCTGACCCGCCCGATGCGGTGCAGCTTCTGCTGCAGGTCCGCGGCGACGAACGCGCTCGCGCCCACGCCGTAGACGTCCACGCGGCCCGCGCCGGCCACGAGGTCGATCACGCGCTGTAGCGACGGGACGTCGAGCTGGTCGGCTGTCTCCTCCACGGCGCGTGCGTCCGCGAAGCTGACCTTGCCGATCACCGCGGCCAGGTCGTCCTCCGGCCCGATCTCGCCGCCGAGGTTGCGGGTCGACCGCGCCTCGGACCGGGCGGTGTCGGCCGCCAAAGCGATCCTGAGCTGCGGATACCCGCCGACGCCGACCGCCTTGCAGAACCGCGTGACGGTGGTTTCGCTGGTGTTCGCCGCGAGCGCGACTTCGGTGATGCTGCGCCGCGCGACCTGCGCGGGGTCGTCGAGGACGACCTTCGCGACGCGCTGCTCGGCCCGGGCGAGCCCGGGCAGGAGGGAGCGAATCCGGACGAGCGGGCTCGCGTCAGCGTCCCGTGTCGGCTGCGCCGGCACGGCCTCGGACGGTGCGGCCGCGATTACGGATTCGGTATCGCCCACCGTGGGAAAGTTACTAACCGTTGGCATCTGCGACAAGGCTACCCACACCCTTCGGGAAGATCGCAACCTATCCGTGTCTGCGGATTCGATTTGCGATTAATCGTTGACCAGAAAGTCGCTAACCAGGTCGAGGCCGTTAACGAGGTTGAGCTAACGACTTGGCAACTTAGTGTCGCGACGCAAGGGGCTGTGTCCCGGTCAACGGGGCGGTCCGGTCAGCACATCGGAGCCGGTCGGCTACCTAGTGCTCAACTTCCAGCCGGTAGCGACGAAAGTAGGGGGATTATGCTCACTGTCCAGCAGTATGCGGCCGCGTTCAGTGACTTTCACACCATCCAAGGAAATTCCTCGTCCGGTGTAACGGGCATCGGTCGTGTAACGCCAGCGGAGGGTGATTTGTGAGCTTTGCGACACCTCGGCGGCGGCCCGCCACCAAGCCCGGTGTCCATGCCCGCCGAGCCCGGGTTGATCTCCCGCCGGGGCGCCCGGCCCGCTTGCACGCAGGGTAATCGATTTCCAGGTGGCTCCGCCGTCGGTACTTATTTCCAGAAAAAGCGAATCCGAGGGACCTTCGGTGTCCACGAAGGTGTCGAAGGAGACCTTCAGCGGCCCGCCGCGCGTCGATAACGGCGGAGTCGTGAGCGTGGCCGTGGAGACGTCCCCGGCGCCGCTGAACCACGCGTCGCGGCCACGCGCCGGGCGGACGGCCATCGCCTTCGCGAGCGAACTCGCCCACGTCTCCCTGGCGAGGTTGATCGAGCCCCAGCTCCGCGTCGGGTGCACGCGGTTGGTGAGCAGGATCGCGAACGACCGCGACAGCGGATCGATCACCAGCGAGGTCCCGGTGAACCCGGTGTGCCCGGCCGTCGAGGGTGCCGACAGCGCGCCCATGTACCAAGGCTGGTCGAGTTCGAAACCGAGCCCGTGCGCGTTGTCGGGGAACTTGTGGTTGTAGTTCGTCAGCATCGCCCGCACGGTCTCCTCGCGCAGGATCCGGTGACCGCGGTACGCGCCGCCGTTGAGGATCGTCTGCGCCAGCACCGCCATGTCGGGGGCCGTGGAGAACACGCCCGCGTGCCCGGCGACGCCGCCCAGCGACCAGGCGTTCTCGTCGTGGACCTCGCCGCGCACGAGCCCCCGAGGCGGCTTCACGGCGTACTCGGTCGCCGCGACCCTGGCGAGTTTCGACGACGGCGGGTTGTACCCGGTGTCCACCAGTCCCAGCGGGGTGGCGATGCGGTCCTGGACCACTTTGTCCAGCGGCGCCCCGGCCACCTTCTCGACCAGGAAGCCGAGCGTCAGCAGGTTGATGTCGGAGTAGAGGTACGTGCTGCCCGGCGCGTTCTTCAGCGGGCTGTCGAGGACGGCCTTCCGGCGAGAGGGGATGTCCGGGTAGCCCTCCCACAGCGACGGGAGCGGTGTCGCGGCGAAGCCCGAGACGTGGGTGAGCAGCTGCTGGACGGTGACGGCCTCCTTGCCGTTCACCCCGAACTCCGGCAGGTACCGCACCACCGGCGCCGAGATGTCCAGCTTGCCCGCCTCGGCCAGCTGCATCACCGCGATGGAGGTGAACAGCTTCGAGATCGAGGCCATGTCGAAGATGGTGTCCGCGCGCATCGGCACCTGCTGCTCGGGCGGCAGTTCCGTGCCCTTGGCGTCGGCGTAGCGGACCGCGCCACCGACAGCCTGGCGCTCGACGATCACGCCGTCGTGCGCGAGCAGGCCGACCGCTCCGGAGAAGTGCGGATGCCCGGTGACGTCCGGCTTCGTCCAGCTCTCGATGAACCGCTCGGCGGCCTTGATCGGCTCCGGGTCGAGGCCGACCTCGGAGGGCGCGCCGTCGCGCAGGACGGTGGACGCGGGCGCGAAGCCTCCGCGCGGCTTGTCGAACCGGCCCGTCGCGCCGTTTCCCTGTTGTCCGGTACCCGGAATCGCCTGTGCTCCCGCCGTCGACAGCGTGGTCGCCGCGACCAGAACGGAAACAGCCGCGATCAGGATCTTCCTAACACGCAAGGTCGTTCCCTTCAGCGGTAGATGAGATGACGGCGGCGTTTCCGGTCGAACTCGGCCAGTTCGGCCTGCCAGGACCCGACGATCTCGTCCGCTCCGGCGCCGTTGTCGATCATCGTGCGCAGCCTGTCGGAGCCGGAGAGCTTGTCGAGGAAATTGTCGGGGCGCCACTTGAACTTGTCCGGATGTACCTGTTTCGCGGTGACGAACATGCTGACCGCGGTGCGGATGGCGTCGAACGCCCGCGGGTCGGTGATCGTCACCTGCACGCCGCCGCAGGGATCGTTGACGAACTTGCCGAACGTCGGCACGAAGTACGCCTCGCGGAACTTCACCCCGGGAAGCCGTAGCTCGCCGAGCTTCTCGCGCCAGCGCCAGTCGAGGCCGGGCGCGCCGATGATCTCGAACGGCCTGGTGGTGCCCCGGCCTTCGGAGAACACGGTGCCCTCGAACATCCCGGTGCCGGGATAGACGAGCGCGGTGTCCGGCGTCGGCATGTTCGGGCTCGGCGGGACCCAGGTCAGCCCGGTGCGGGCGAAGAGCTGATCACGCCGCCAGTCGCGCACCTCGACGATTTCGAGCCTGCCCGGCGTGACCCCCTCGGCCGGCAGGAACTCGGCCGCGAAGAACCGTGCGAGCTCGCCGACGGTCATGCCGTGCTGCTGCACGATCGGCTTCCGGCCGACGCCCGAGGCGAACGCCGGGTTCAGCATCGGCCCGGCGGCCTTGCCACCCAGCGGATTCGGCCGGTCCAGCACGACGACCGCTGCGCCGACCTTCGCCGCCGCGACCATCGCCGTGTACAGCGACCAGATGTAGGTGTAGAACCGCGCGCCGACGTCGGCGATGTCGAAGACGACGGTGTCGACGCCCGCCTTCGTGAACATCCCGGCGAGCTTCGTCGCGTCGGCGCCGTACGCGTCGTATACCGGCACGCCGGTGCGCGGATCGGTGTAGTCGCCCTCGGAGCCGCCTGCCTGCGCGCTGCCGCGGAAGCCGTGCTCCGGCCCGAACGCGGCGAGCGGCCGGACCCCGGCGGCGACCATCGAGTCGACGATGTGGTCGCCGCTCGCCAGGACACCTGTCGGATTCGACAGCACGCCGAGCTTGCGGCCGGACAGCGGCGCCCAGCCCCGGGCGGCGAGCACGTCCGCCCCGGTGCGGGTGAGCGGGGGACCTTTGCTCTCGCTTTCCGGCTGGGCCCCCGCGACCGAGGATCCGGCCGTCAGCGCGGGGACCGCGAGCGCGCCGGTGGCGAGGAAGTGGCGGCGGTTGAGGTTCACCAGGTCAGCCCGTGGCCGAAGGGGTATTTCACCGTGCCCACGTCCTTGCCCGCGGGAACGTCCACCGGCAGCTTGCCCTGCGGCGTCACCTTCCCGAGGATCACCTTCGCCAGCGCCTCCAGCGAAGGCGTGATGTAGCCGTACGTGGCGAGCCACGTCTTGATCGGGTTCTCGTAGCCGGCGTCGTAGGGGATCTGGGCGGCCACCGCGACGACGGGCTTCCCGGTGTCGGCCAGCGCCTGCAACAGCTTGCCCTGCAACGGATACGTGCCGACGTTGTTGGTCAGCACGACGACGAGGTCGACGTCCTTGGCCGCCGCGGCCGCCTGCGCGATCTGCGCGTCGGTCGGTGTCTGGCCGGTCTGCAATGCGGTCGCCTGCGTGCCGTGCGCGGTGAGCTTCGCGGCCAGCGACTTCGTCGTGGTCGCGCCCCAGCCGGTCACGAGCGTCTTCGCGGGCTGCTGCTTGAGCGGCAGGACGCCGCCGTCGTTGCGGATCGCGGTGACCGACCGGTCGGCGATGCCCTGCGCGGTGGCGAGGTTGGCCGGGATGCCGACCTTCGACATCACCTTGGCCGGGTCGACGAACGGCGAGGTCAGGATGCCACGGTGCAGCTTGAGCTTCAGTACCCGCAGGACGCTCTCGTCGATACGCCGCTCGGTCAGCTCGCCCTTGCGGACGGCGTCGAGCACCGAGTTGATCGCGAGTTCGAGGTTCACCGGCATGAGCAGCTGGTCGATACCCGCCTTGAGCGCCAGCACCGGGATCTCCGCGTCGCTGTGCATCTCGCGCACCGCGTCCATCGAGAGGGAGTCGGTGACGACGACCCCGCGGTATCCGAGCTCCTCGCGCAGCTTGCCGGTGAGGATCGGCTTCGACAGCGTGGCGGGCTCGCCCGACGGGTCGAGGCTGGGGAACTGGATGTGCGCGCTCATGATCGAGTCGATGCCCGCCTTGATGGCGGCCTTGAACGGCGGCACGTCGGTTTCGCGCCAGCTGGCCTCGCTCCGGTCGATCCGGGGCAGCTCGTGGTGACTGTCGGTGGCCGCGTCGCCGTGGCCGGGGAAGTGCTTCGCGGCGGCGGACACCGTCTCGGAACGCCGTCCGGAGTTCTGGAAGCCCTTGACCTGGGCTTCGACGAACTGGCTCGCCAGCTCCGGGCGGCCGGAGAAGGAACGGACGCCGATCACCGGGTTCGCCGGGTTCGAGTTCACGTCGGCGTCGGGAGCGAAGTCCTGGTTGATGCCGACGGCCCGCAGCTCGTGCCCGAGGATCCGGGCGGCGTCCTGCGCGGCCTTGGTGTCACGGCCGGCCGAGATCGCCATCGCGTTCGGCAGTTCGGTGGCGGGGGCACCCATCCGGGTGACCGTGCCGCCTTCCTGGTCGGTGGCGATCTGCAACGGGATGCGGGCGCCGCTGCGGAGGGCCGCCTGCTGGAGGCCGTTCGACAGGTTGGCGACCTGCACCGGGTCGTCGAAGTTGTCGCGGCTGTCGTTGTTGAAGTAGATGACGCCGCCCAGGTGGTACTTCTCGATCACCTGCGCGGGGGTGTCCACGCCGAAGTCGGCCTTGTTCTTGGCGTTGACCTCGTCGGCCGACTTCCCGTTCACCCACGTGACGAAGAGCTGCCCGACCTTCTGCTCCAGGGTCAACCCGCGCAGCGTCCGCTGCGCCTCCGCGTCGGCCGTCACCGGCTGCGCGGTCGCCGGAACGCCCGCGACACCCACGGCGAGCAGACCCGCGAGGGGCAGGGCGAGCGCATGGATCCTCCGATGACGGGCGTGCGCGATTCGGGTCGTCACCTCAAGCCTCCCAGATTCGTGCCTGACTCTCAGGTGGAAAGAAGTCCACCCGGAAGCACTGATATCCGGAAGCTACCCACGAGCACTTTGCTTGTCCATCGGCCACCCGCACGAACGGTCCGTTCATACACAAAGGGACGCGAAGGGGCCTGTCACGCTTGAAAACGTGGGCAAAACACTGGCGGCGCCCGTCGGCTAGAAGCCGGCGGGCGCCGCCAGTCAGTGCGGACCACTCGGGCGACCAAGCGTGCAACTCTGGTCGTACCTTCATGGACTCGGCGTCCGGCGTCCCGGTACGCAGTCCCTAGACGACGAGCCTCCCGCGGCGCGCTGCGCGTGGGTACCCGGTGTCCGCACACGGAGATTCGCCGGGGTGGAACAGGCTTCTCTTCTACCTGTTCCCTGGCCGACCGAACGTCCGCACCTACTTTCTACGCCGTGAGCCGGGTCACTTCAAGTGCGCAGACGGGTGCACCGGTACAGAGGCTCGATCTAGTGACACGGGCACCCTCCGCGACGGACAATTCGCCGCCCTGTCTGCGAAAACCGGGTCGGTACCGCCGTGTGGGTGTGCGCTCAGCGGGCGCGTTTGCGCCGGTTGTAGCCGTACCAGGTGGCCCCCGCCGCGAACGCGCCGAGCGCGACCAGGCCCGCCGACCGCGCCGGGATCCGGGTCCGCAGCGACATCGGGTGCTCGAAGGCGAGGATCTCCCAGCCCTGTTCCGTCGCGTGCTTGCGCAGGACGCGGTCGGGGTTGACCGCGTGCGGCCGTCCGACGACCTCGAGTAGCGGGATGTCGGTGCTCGAGTCGGTGTACGCGTGGCACTGGGTGAGGTCGTAGCCGTACGTCGCCGCAAGCTGCTTCGCGGCGACGGCCTTGTTCTCGCCGTAGCAGTAGAAATCGACTTCGCCCGAGTAGCGGCCGTCCACGATCTGCATCCGCGTGGCCACGCTGCGCGTCGCACCGAGCATTTCGGCGACCGGCGCGACGACTTCCTCGCCGGTCGCCGACAGGACCACGACGTCGTGCCCGTCCGCGCGATGGGACGAGATCAGTTCCGCCGCCTCCGCGTACACGAGCGGGTCGACGACGTCGTGCAGCGTTTCGCGGACGATCGCGGACACCTGCGCGACGTCCCATCCGGCGCACAGCGCCGAAACCTCGGCTCGCATCCGTTCGGTCTTCGCCGCGTCCGCGCCCGCGAGGGAGAAGACGAGTTGGGCGTACGCACTGCGAAGCGCGGCTCGGCGGTTGATCAGGCCTTCGCGCAAAAGTGGCTTGCTGAAGGCCAATGCGCTCGATGACGCGATGATCGTCTTGTCGAGATCGAAGAACGCCGCGACCTGGCTCGGCGTCGTGCTGGGTCGGTCCACTCGCCAAGGATAGGAGAGCCGGACGGCCGAGCGCCCGTTGGTCGACCACGATCGGGATACGACGGTGGAAAATTCACGACCGCGTACTCGGTCGGGCGCGTCGTGCCGTTATCGAATTGTGGGTACACGGGCCGCCCGCAACGGGCCGGTATCGGAGTTACAGTGAGATTGCCCGGTGTTGCACCGGGCCCAGGTTCAGTCCGACCCCCCGGGGCTGAACCCCAGGCGGCCCTCGTCCCTCCCCCCTGGCGAGGGCCGCCTCCTATTTTCCCGTCGTGCCAATGGTTCAGACCTTGGCGGTCACGGAAACCTCGTCGGCACAAGGCCGAACCGGCCGGAGTTCGTTAACTTTCCTTTCTCTCAAGGATTTTCCGTGCTCCGTCCGGCTGGGAACAGGGGCGGTGCCCATACCGGAAAGAACCGACGGAAAACGCGGGAAACCGGTTTCCCGAGGCGGAGTTGTCCACAACACCCCGGTTGTCCACAGGCGGGACGGAATGGCGTTGTGCGGGGCGGGGAAGCGGCGCGACCGTGGAGTCGTCACCCGAGTCCGACCGAATCACTGGGGGAGTCATGACCGCGGAACATCCGCTCGTCGTCGCCGGAGACGACGTCCTGCTCGACGAGATCCTGCGCGTGGCGGCGGCCGCGGGTTGCGAGGTCGAGCGAGCACCCGATCTGGACGCCGCCCGCGGGCGATGGGCCCGTGCGCCGCTCGTGGTGCTCGACGAGGAGGCCGCGAGCGCGCCGAACCGGCTGCTGCGGCGGAACAAGGTCCTGCTCGTCTGCAAGGGCGCGCCGACACCGATGACGTGGGAGCGGGCCGTCAACACCGGTTCGGAGAAGGTTCTTTCTCTGCCGGACGAGGAAAGCGACCTCATCGGCGAGTTCGCCGACGTCGTCGACGGACCGCCACGGGACGACGGCGTCGTCATCGGGATCATCGGCGGGCGCGGCGGGGCCGGGGCTTCCGTGCTTTCGGCCGCCGTCGCCTACCGGGCGGAGAAATCCGGCACCGGCGGGCTGCTCGTCGACTGCGATCCGCTCGGCGGCGGAGTCGACGTTCTCCTCGCCGCCGAACGCGATCGCGGTCCGCGCTGGCCGGAACTCGAACTCGGCGGCAGGGTGTCCATGGCCGCGTTGAGCGAAGCCCTGCCGCGAAAGAAGTACGGGACCGGCTCACTGTCCTTTGTGTCCTATGGCAGGGAAGGGCGCGGGCCGGGGCCCGATGCGATCGAGGGCGTGCTGTGCGCCGGGCGGCGCGCGGGCCGGACGGTCGTCTGCGATCTGCCGAGGTATTTCGGCGCCGAGACGTCCGCCGTGATCGGGCTGGCCGATCTGGTCGTGGTCGTCGTCCCCGCCGAACTCCGCGCCTGCGCGGCGGCGAAACAGGTCCTCGCCAGGATCGAGCCCCACGCGACACGGATCGGTGTCGCGGTACGGGGGCCGTCCCCCGCCGGGCTGATCCCGCAAGAGATCGCCGACGCCGTCGGCGTTCCGCTCATCACCTCGATGGGCCGCGAGCGTTCCCTCGCGGCCGCCCTCGACCGCGGTGAGTTCGTCCTGAGGCATCGCGGGCACCTGGCCACCGCCGCCGCCGAAGTCCTCGCCGCCGCGCGCGGGCAGCTTGCCGGTGCCTCGCGATGACCGACGATCTGGTCGAGCGGGTCCGGCGGCGGCTGGCCGGATCGGCCGCCCCGGCGGATCCGGTGAGCGTCGCGCGGGCGGTCCGCGCCGAAGCCGGTGGCGCGCTCGGTCAGGAGGCCGTCCTCGGAGCGGTCCGGCTGGCCCGTGACGAGTTCGTCGGAGCCGGCCCGCTGGCGCCGCTTCTCGAAAAACCCGGCGTCACCGACGTTCTCGTCACGGCGCCCGACGAGGTCTGGACCGATACCGGCGAAGGCATCCGCCTGACGGAAGTTCGCTTCGCCGACGAGGAAGCCGTCCGCAGGCTGGCTCAGCGGCTCGCGCTCGCCGGCGGGCGGCGCCTGGACGACGCCCAGCCGTTCGCCGACTGCTGGCTGCCGGGCGTGGGGCCGCAAGGCCGGGTCCGGATGCACGCGGTCCTCCCGCCGATCGCGCCGGCCGGGACCGCCCTCTCGCTCCGCGTTCTCCGGCCCGCCACCCATGATCTCGCCGAACTCCGGTTGCGCGGGGTGTTCGGCACCAGCGGCGCGGACCTGCTCGGCTCGGTCATCCGGCGACGGCTCGCGTTCCTGGTCTCCGGCGGGACAGGGGCGGGCAAGACGACGCTGCTCTCCGCGTTGCTCGGCGCCGTGCCCCCGGGCGAACGCATCGTCTGCGTCGAGGACGCGGGTGAACTGCAACCGGATCACCCGCAGTTCGTCAGCCTGCTCACCCGCCCGGCCAACGTCGAGGGCGCGGGCGAGGTCGGGTTGAGCGAGCTGGTGCGGCAGGCGTTGCGCATGCGTCCGGACCGGCTGGTCGTCGGCGAAGTGCGCGGTGGCGAGGTCATCGCGTTGCTCAACGCGATGAACACCGGGCATGAGGGCGGGGGCTGCACAGTGCACGCCAATTCGCCGGAGGACGTCCCCGCGCGGCTGGAGGCGCTGGCCGCGCTCGGCGGGTTGAAACGGGACGCGCTGCACAGCCAGCTGACGGCGGCGGTGCGGGTGGTCCTGCACATGCGCCGCCTGCCGAGCGGGATCCGGCGGCTGGACGAGGTCGGTGTCCTCCGGTCCTTTCGAGGCGAGGCCAAGGTCGTCCCGGTCTGGAGCAAGGGCGCCTGGATCGGCGACGAGACGCCGTTCGAGGAGATGGCGGCATGAACCCCTGGTTCCTCCTCTCCTGCGGAGCGGGGCTCGCCTGCTGGCCGAAGCCGGTGGGGCGTACTCCGATCGCCTGGCGGCTGCCTTGCGCCGTCCGGACGGGCTGGTGGCCGCTCCCCGCGCTGGCTCTGTCCTTAGTGGGAATCGGCTGGGCGGTGGCGACGCTGGTGCTCACCTTGGCCGTCCGCCAGGAGTACCGGTGGCGGGCACGGGAGAAGGCGGCGCTGGCCGAAGCGGAACTCACCGGGTCCGTGCTGCGGACCATGATCGGCGAACTCCGGGCGGGCGCTCATCCGGTCGCCGCGGCCGAGGCGACCGCGGAGGCGGTGCCCGCGGCGTCCGAGCGATTGAGCGGACTCATCGCGGCTGCCCGGTTCGGAGGCGGCACCGCCGCCGATCCGGACGCGCCACCGGCGCTGGCGAACGCGTGGACGCTCGCGAACCGGTTCGGGCTTCCGATGGCCGAGGTACTCGATGCCGCGCGACGGGACGCCGAGGCGGAGATCGGCTTCCGTCGTCGTCTCAAAGCCAAGATGGCGGGCCCCCGGGCGAGCGCCGCCGTGCTCGCGGTCCTCCCGCTGGCGTGCCTGGCGCTCGGCGAGGCGATGGGCGCGGGGCCGGTCCACGTCCTCACCGGGACGGGCGCCGGCCGGCTGTCGCTCGTCGTGGGCAGCGGGCTGATCTGGGCGGGCGCGGCCTGGTGCCGGGCGCTCACCGGCCGGGTGGCGCCATGCTGACCGGGGCGGCGTTGATCCTGCTGGGCGGTGCCGTCCTCTGCTGGCCGCGCGTCACCTCTGTGGGCACAGAGCGGCCCGGGTGGCGCCGGCCGCGGAAGAGAACGTCCCGCGACAAAGGAGTCTCCGAACTCCTTCGGTCCGCGGCCACCCTCGACCTGCTGGCCGCCTGCCTGGCAGGCGGGCTGCCGGTACCCGTCGCGCTCGAAGCCGTCGTGCCCACCGCGTCACCGAAGACCGCGGTGGCACTGCGCTCGGTGGCGTCGCACCTCGCCGTGGGCATCGGACCGGCGGAAGCCTGGGCCCCGGTCCGCGACCGGCCCGGCCTGGGCGAACTGTCCGTCGCCGCCGTCCGGACGGCGAGGGCGGGCACCGCGCTCGCCACCCACGCGAAGGACCTCGCGCGAAGACTGCGCGAGTCGCTCTCCGCCGAAGCCGAGGAACGAGCCGAACGGGCCGGAGTGCTGTTGGCGGCCCCGATCGGCCTGTGCTTTCTTCCCGCGTTCCTCTGCCTCGGTGTCCTGCCCGTCGTGCTCGGCCTCGCCGGGCGTCTCGGCTTCCTCTGACTGAAAGGCGATCCCCATGTACAAGCTCCCCACCTTCCGCGAAGACGACGGCATGGCGACGATCGAGTACGCCATCGCCACCTTGGCCGCCGCCGGGTTGGCGGCCCTCCTCTATCTGGTCGTCACCAGTGATGCCGTCTCCGCCGGGCTCACCGCGCTCGTCGAGCGGGCTTTGTCGGTGAAGTTCTGATGGCCGACCGTGGCTCCGTCACGGTGGAGGCGGCGCTCGGCATCGGCGCGCTGACCTTCGTCTCGGCCCTGTTGTTCGCCGGAATCGGCGTCGCCTCCGATCAGCTCCGCTGCACCGACGCGGCCCGCGAGGCGGCCCGGCTCCTCGCGCGCGGCCAGCCCGCCCGTGCCGAACAGGCGGTGCGGGAGATCGCGCCGTCCGGCGCTCGGCTGGACGTCGTCCGCGAAGGCGACTCGATCACCGTCGGCGTCGAGGCCGAACCGGTGGCCGGGCTGCTGCCGGGTATCCGGCTGCACTCCCGTGCCTTCGCCGTCGCCGAGCCGGGGAGTGGGCCGTGACCTCGGACGACCGTGGGGTCGCGACCGCGTGGACCGCCTCGATCGTCGCGGTCCTGGTCAGCGCTGCGGCGTTCGTCTTCTGGGCCGGCGCCGCCGTCACGGCCCGGCACCGCGCCGAGGCCGCCGCCGATCTGGCCGCGCTCGCGGCCGCCTCGCACGCGATGGAGGGCCCAGGCGTGGCCTGCGAACGGGCCCGACAGGTCGCCGTCCGGATGTCGGTCACGCTGCTCGCCTGCCGGTGGGAGCGCGGCGATGCCCTGGTCGAGGTGCGATCGGAGGCGTCGGGGCGGCCGGCGGTCACCGGACGGACGGAGGCACGGGCCAGGGCGGGGCCGGTCGACCGGCCACCGTGACGGGCGTCGCACGACGAACGGTCGTCCAGTGGTGACCGGCCGGTAGTACGCGTGAGTAACCGCTCGGCGCGAGCAGCGGTCGTTGACGCACGGCGAGCGGTCGAAGCCATGATCGGCTTGCCGCCGAATGGCCGCCCGCCGCTCACCGTGAGCGCCGTCACGCGGGGCGGAGGCCCAGGTCGGCTGCGACGAACGGCCCCGGACCGGTCGTACCCGCCCGTTAATCGGACGTCCGGCGTTCGGTCCGTCCGGTCGCACTACCGCGCGTTCATCGCTAAGTAACCGCCGGTTGTCGCGTGAGGGCTTCTCTCGATGTGCAACTTGCCGTTTATTGAGATGTGCGCCACCTCGAGAAGGTCGCCGGGTAGCGCGAACCGACACGGGACAGAGTTGACCTGAGGCAGGGACAGGAATGTTGGACGCGAATTGGCCGGACAGCTGGCGGGGCGCCTTCCGCATCGAAATGCGGGCGGAGGCGATCGGCCTCGCGTGGCGTGGCTGGCCGGTGCTCCCGGGAGCGGAGCCCGCCGCGATCACCGCGGAAGGTGACGACCTCACCTGGCGCCGTCCCGTCCCGGCGCAGGACAACTGGCGTGAACTGCTCGAGACCCACCCGCACGAGGTCGCCACCTGGTTCGGCGACGACACCCACAGCCTGCTCGTGGCGACCGGCACAGTGCTTGACGCCATCGAGGTCGACGACGAGCTCGGCAAGGCCGCCGCCCGTCTGCTGCGCGCCACCGGACACCCCGCCCCGATCGTCGCGATGCCGAACGGCCGCTGGCTGTTCCTGACCACCGTCGCCACGAGCATCCCGCGGGAACTGGCCGACCAGGCCTCGATCCAGTGGCACGGCGCGAACGGCTACATCCCGCTGCCCCCGTCGCCGTTCCAGCACGGTGTCGTGCACTGGCGGGTCAAGCCCGAGGTCTGGGGCTGGCAGCTGCCCGAGGCCACCGAGGTGCACGACGTGCTCGTCCGTGCGCTGGCCGGTGACCAGGCCGTCACCCCGGTGGCGACCCTGAGCACCGCCGCCTGATCAACCCACAATTTCAAGCCACAGCCATTCAAACCACCAAGTGGCCGGACACGGACCCGTGCTGACGCAAAGCCCCGAGCACGGTGTCCAGAACGGCCACTGCCCCCGCCTTGTCCAGCGGATCGTTGCCGTTCCCGCACTTCGGCGACTGGACGCAGGACGGGCAGCCGGCCGGGCACTCGCAGGAAACGATCGCCTCCCGCGTTGCGGCCAGCCAAGGGACAATCGCGGCAAATCCGCGGTCGGCGAATCCCGCACCCCCGGGATGGCCATCGTGCACGAACACCGTCGCCTCCCCGGTGTCTTCGTGCCACGCGGTCGACACCCCGCCAATGTCCCAGCGGTCGCACGTAGCGAACAGCGGTAGCAGGCCGATCGCCGCGTGCTCGGCGGCATGCAGGGCACCGGGGACGCGCGCCGGATCCAACTCGGCGCTCGTCCCCGGTGCTCCGCCAAGTTCCTTGGTCCCCACCCTGGAGCCTCCGGTCCCCACCGGCTCCAGAACTTCGGTCCCCGGCCGATGGCCCCCGGTCCCCGCCACGCCATCGGACAGGCCGAGCAGTTCCGCCGAGATCGTGTACCAGACGGCGCGGGTGTGCAGGCTCTGCTCCGGCAGATCCAGCGGAGTCTGGTCCAGCACCTCACCGGAGGGACGTCTCCGCAAGTAGCCGACGACCTGCGAACTGACCGACACCTCGCCGAGGTTCACCGTGACCCCGCCGTGCGCGCTGGTCTCCTCGGTACGCAGCACGCTGATGTCGACGATCTCGCGCGGTGACGTGGTCCAGTCCGGATCCTCCGCGTGCACCAGGGCGAGACCGGTCTCCAGATCGAGTTCGTCGACCACATAGGACGAACCCTGGTGCAGGTACACCGCGCCGGGATGCACCGCGTAGCAGGCGGAACCCGGGTCGACGGTGCCGAGCATGCGGCCCGAGTCGGCCTCCACCACGGCGATCTGTTCGCCGCCGGAGCCGCGGATGCCGACCTCGGCGTGCGGCCGGTCGCGCGAAGTCCAGTACCAGCCGCTCGTCCGGCGCCGGACGATCTTCTCCTTGACCAGATCGGCGAGCACCGCACGCGCCGGGTCACCGCCGAAGGCCGCGACCTCCGGCTCGGTCAGCGGGAGTTCGGCGATGGCGCACGCCAGTTGCGGCCCGAGGACATACGGATTCGACGGGTCGAGGACGGCGGCTTCCACCGGCCGGTCCAGGATCGCGGCCGGATGGTGCACGAGATAGGTGTCCAGCGGATCGTCCCTGGCCACGAACACGACCAAAGCGGCGTCTCCCGCGCGCCCGGCCCGGCCCGCCTGCTGCCAGAACGACGCGAGCGTGCCCGGGTACCCGGCCAGTACCACCGCGTCCAGCCCCGCGATGTCGACGCCGAGTTCGAGCGCGTTCGTCGTCGCGACGCCGAGCAAACGCCCGGACAGCAACGCCGCTTCGAGGGCGCGCCGCTCCTCCGGGAGGTAGCCCGAGCGGTACGCGGCCACGGATTCCGCCAGGGAACCGTCCACTTCGGACAGAATGCGCCGGGCGGCGAGCGCGGTCAGCTCCGCGCCTCGCCGCGACCGGACGAACGCCAGCGAACGAGCGCCTTCGATGACCAGTTCGGCGAGGATGCGGGAAGCCTCGGCCCCCGCCGAGCGCCGCACCGGCGCGCCGTTCTCGCCCGAGAGTTCCGACAGCAGTGGGGGTTCCCACAACGCGACCGTGCGGGCGCCGCGCGGCGAACCGTCCTCGGTGACCGGGACACAGTCCTGTCCGGTGAGTTTCGACGCGAACGCCGCCGGGTCCGCCGTCGTCGCGGACGCGAGGACGAAGACCGGCGAAGCGCCGTAGTGCGCCGCGATCCTTCGCAGCCTGCGCAGCAGCAGTGCCACGTGGGAACCGAAGACCCCGCGGTAGCTGTGGCACTCGTCGACGACGACGAACGCGAGCCGCCGGAAGAACCGGGACCAGCGCGCGTGCGACGAGAGGATCCCGCGGTGCAGCATGTCCGGGTTCGTGAACACCCAGTTCGCGTGCGCGCGGACCCAGTCCCGCTCCTCCAGCGGGGTGTCACCGTCGAACGCCGCCGCCCGTGCCTTCTTGATGTCCAAAGAAGACACCGCGCGCAACTGGTCGGCGCCGAGCGCCTTGGTCGGCGACAGGTACAGCGCCGAAGCCCGCTCGTCCTCGACCAGCGCCGAAAGCACCGGCAACTGGTACGCGAGCGACTTGCCCGACGCCGTGCCGGTGGAGATCACGACGTGCTCGCCCGCGTGGGCCAGCGACGCGGCTTCCACCTGATGCCGCCACGGTGCCTTGACCCCGTTCGCCCTCAGCGCCTCGACGACCGGGGCCGCCGCCCACGCCGGCCAGTCCACCGAATCCGCCGGGCGGGCGGGCAGCTCGGCCACATGGGTTACCGGGTACAGCGAAGCCGGGATTCCCGCCGTCGCGCGGTCGAGAAGCCGCCGTCCCTTGCCGGATTCCGCCGTGCCGTCCACCTTCGGAAGCTTCGCACAGTGCCCCGACAGAAACGGGCCGCCGCCGAACGGAACGGGTGCTGGAACGGCCGGTCGATGATCGATACAGTGACCAGCCTCACAAGGTAACGGAACGTGCGGTGGCGGGGACGCCTTGCCGCCCTCCATCCCACTACCAATACACTCCCGCAATCCACACCGACTGTGGCGAGCGTCATGTGAGACGTGCCTTGCAGTACGACTAGCGTGACGTTCGGTTCAGTTCCCCATGCCAGCGTCGGCACGCCGGTTCCATCGGCGGATCGTCGTTGGCCAACGGCGACGTCTCCAGGAGGACGAATGTCCCGGCAGTTCCTCGCGGAGGGCGAACTCACGCTCTCCGGAGGTGGTTACACCATCGTCGGTGTAATCGCCGTGGTCGCCCTTGCCGCACTGGTCATCGGCTACGTTCTGCTCAAGGAGGTGCTGGCCGCCGGCCAGGGCACCACCAAGATGCAGGACATCGCGAAGGCAGTGCAGGAAGGTGCGGCTGCCTATCTGAAACGGCAGCGCAACACCCTCGCGATTTTCGGTGCGATCGTGTTCGTACTGCTCTTCGCCTTGCCGGCCGATGACTGGAACGAAAAGATCGGCAGGTCGATCTTCTTCCTGGTCGGCGCGGCGTTCTCCTTCGCGATCGGCTATCTCGGCATGTGGCTGGCGACGCAGGCGAACCTGCGCGTCGCGGCCGCTTCGCGGGAGGAAGGCGGTCGCGAAAAGGCGATGCGCGTGGCCTTCCGCACCGGTGGCGTGGTCGGCATGATCACCGTCGGTCTCGGCCTCTTCGGCGCCGCGGTGGTCGTCCTCGTCTACACCGGACAGGCCCCGAAGGTGTTGGAGGGCTTCGGTTTCGGTGCCGCGCTGATCGCGATGTTCATGCGTGTCGGCGGCGGTATCTTCACGAAGGCCGCCGACGTCGGCGCCGACCTGGTCGGCAAGGTCGAGCAGGGCATCCCCGAGGACGACCCGCGCAACGCGGCCACCATCGCCGACAACGTCGGTGACAACGTGGGCGACTGCGCCGGGATGGCGGCGGACCTCTTCGAGTCGTACGCGGTCATGCTCGTGGCGGCGCTGATCCTGGGCAGCACCGCCTTCGGCGTGCACGGCCTGATCTTCCCGCTCATCGTTCCCGCCATCGGCGTGATCACCGCGGTCATCGGTGTCTACATCACCAAGGCCAAAGCGGGCGAAGGCGGTCTGGTCACGATCAACCGCTCCTTCTACATCTCCGCCGGTATTTCCGCGGTGCTCTCGACGATCGCGGCGTTCGTCTACCTGCCCGGTTCGTTCTCCGAGCTGACCGGCGGCGCCACGAACGAGTCCGGGAACCCGGCGGTCATCGCGACCGTCTCGGTCATCATCGGCATCGTGCTCGCGGCGGTCATCCTCAAGCTCACCGGGTACTACACCGGCACCGAGCACAAGCCGGTCAAGGAGGTCGGCAAGTCTTCGAAAACCGGTGCGGCGACGGTGATCCTGGCCGGTATCTCGGTCGGTTTCGAGTCCGCTGTGTACACCGCGCTGGTCATCGGCGCGGCGGTGTTCGGCGCGTACCTGCTCGGCGGCGGCGTCGCGCTGTTCGCCGTGGCGCTGGCCGGTACCGGTCTGCTCACCACCGTCGGCGTCATCGTCGCGATGGACACCTTCGGCCCGGTTTCGGACAACGCGCAGGGCATCGCGGAGATGTCGGGCGACGTCGACGAAGACGCCGCGCAGATCCTCACCGAGCTCGACGCGGTCGGCAACACCACGAAGGCCATCACCAAGGGCATCGCGATCGCTACGGCGGTCCTCGCGGCGACGGCGTTGTTCGGGTCTTACCAGGACGCGATCAGCAAGGCGCTGAAGTCGATCCCGGAAGCGGCGGAAGCCAGCATGTCGACGCTGAACTTCTTCGTGAACACGGTGGTCAGCCCGAACACCCTGGTCGGCGTGATCGTCGGTGCGGCGGTCGTGTTCCTGTTCTCCGGTCTCGCGGTCAACGCGGTGTCCCGTGCCGCCGGCGCGGTCGTCTACGAAGTGCGCCGCCAGTTCCGCGACATCCCGGGGATCATGGAGGGCACCACCCGTCCCGAGTACGGCCGGGTCGTCGACATCGTCACGCGCGATTCGCTGCGTGAGCTGACCACGCCCGGTCTGCTCGCGGTCTTCGCCCCCATCGCGGTCGGGTTCGGCCTCGGCACCGGCGCGCTCGCCGGCTACCTGGCCGGTGCGATCGCGACCGGCACCCTGATGGCGATCTTCCTCGCCAACTCCGGTGGTGCCTGGGACAACGCGAAGAAGCTCGTGGAGGACGGAAACCACGGCGGCAAGGGTTCGGACGCGCACGAGGCCACCATCATCGGTGACACCGTGGGTGACCCGTTCAAGGACACCGCCGGTCCCGCGATCAACCCGTTGATCAAGGTGATGAACCTGGTTTCGGTGCTGATCGCCCCGGCGATCGTGCAGTTCTCGATCGGCGCGGACGCCAACGTCGGCATCCGCATCGCGATCTCGCTGGTCGCCGTCGCGATCATCGTCGCGGCGATCGTGGTCTCCAAGCGCCGCGAGTCGGTTCTTTCCGACACCCCCGCGGAAGCGAAGGCGTAACAACCGACAGTTCCCTCCGCCGGGCCCGCCACGATTTCCCGTGGCGGGCCCGGCGGCTGTCCGGCGCGGGCTAATCTCTGCGCGTCACGCCGATCCGATTCGGGGAGTTCCTGTCATGAGGCGTTCGATCATCCTGTTCGCCGCCGGTTTCCTGCTGGCGGGTTGCGGTGGCGCCGAGCAGGCGGCCGCCCCTTCGCCTTCTTCTCCCGCTCCGGCGGCCGGGACTTCCTGGATGGACGGTTTCTGCGGTTCGTTGATCGACTTCGCCAAAATCGGCGATTTCACGATGCCCGACTTCGAGCAGGCCGACGTCGCCAGTGCGCGGAAGGTGATGGACGAGGCCTTCGGGGTGTTCGCGCCCGGTTTCGACAACGCGGTCACCGGTTTGCGGAAGCTCGGCCAGGCGCCGAGCGCGGAGGCCGACGCGGCGCGCAAGACCATCGTCGACGCGCTGACGCCGATCCGGGACGAGGTACTCGCCGCGAAGGCGGCGCTCGACGCCACGCCGAAGGAAGACAAGAAGGCCGTGGAGGCCGCCGCGGCTTCCTTCCGGCGAATCGGTTCCCGCATGAACGACATGCCCGACCCGTTCCAGCAGCTGGAAACGAACGTTTCGTTGAAAACACTGGCCGCGCAGGCCCCGAACTGCAAAAAGTTGCCTTCTTGACCGTTCTTTCCGCCAGGTTGATTTGCATTGCCCCCCGGTATCGGTACCGTCGGGGGCCAGCTGGGAAGTCGTCAGGTCGGGAGGTGTTTTCGTGCGGCCGCGGTTCACCGTCCTTGCCGCGCTAGCAACAGGTATCGGACTCGGCCTCGCCGGGTGCGGGCAGCAGCCCGCGGTGACTTCCCACGCCAGACAAGAAGGTCTCGCGACGGTCAGCGCGTCGGAGGCCGACCCCACCTCCGCTTGGGCGGAGGCGTACTGCGGCGCGGCGGGCGGACTCGTCAGGACACTGGCGGCATTGCCCAGCGTCGATCCGAGTACGCCGCAGCAGGCTTCGCGTACCTCCAGCGAGCTGATGCTTTCGGTGGTCGAAGGGCTGGATCGCACTTCCGCCGCGCTCGAGAACCTCGGCCCGGCACCGGTCGCCGGTGGTGACACCTCGCGGACGGCCGCGGTCGCCCAGCTCGGTGGGATCCGTGCCCGTGCCGACGACGTCCGCCATCGTCTCGACTCCTCAGCCGACCCCGAGGCGACGAAAGCCGCGCTTCGTGACGCGAGGACCTCGCTCGACGAACTGGACCGCCTTGACCTTCTCAGGGGCCTTAACGACGTGCCTCAGCTCGCCGCGGCGAGCAGCCGGATCCCGGTTTGCCAGGAATTGGTGAAACAACCTCGCTGAGTCAGCGGCCGATCACTGGCCATGAGTCGAACTTGTGTTCTATTGTGTCCGGGTGGACGGGACGATCTCGCTCTTCTCGGCGGAGGCGAGCGGGCCGGGGCTCGCCGACCTCGCCGGTGTGCTGTGCGGGCCCGGGCGGATGGCGGGCTTCGGGCGGACGGCCGCGCGGCTGTCCGCCGTGGTCGACGAGCCGTGGCGAGCGGGTGCCCTCGCCAGGGAATGCCGTCGGCGCGGCGTCCAGGCGCAGGTCTCGGCCGCCGAATGCGGGCGGCCGCTCGTGAGAACGCCGTTCCGGGTCGATCTGCTGCCGCTGGAGCAGTGCTGGAACCGTGGTGAAGAGAAGGTCCTGCCGGAGGGTTTCCGGCTCGACGGGGCGATGTTGAGGATGTGGGCGCTGGCGGCGGGCAGTCCCCAGGGCAACGGCTACCTGCTCGCGCTCGATCCGGCGGCGCCGGAGACGCATGAGCGGCTGGTCACGGCGCTGGCGCGGCTGGGCGTGCCCGCCAAAATGCAGAAGGGGGAAGACGCGCTGCTCCGGGTCACCGGTCGGCGGCGGCTCGCGCACGTCCTCGAGCTGATCGGGGACGCGCCCGCGGGTGCCGAGCCCGCTTGGCCGAGCCTAGTGCCGGTGGTGCGCGCTGTCTGATCCTGCGGGAACGCCATGAACGGTCCGTTCCTTGCAAATTTCGCAAGGAACGGTCCGTTCATGGCACCGGCGAGGGAACGGTCAGGGCTTCGGCGCCCGGCAGTTCGGGTTCGAAAGGTCGAGTTCACTGTGCGAAAGGCAGGAGGTCAGCTGGTAGGTCTGCTCCCCGTAGTTGATGCCCTGCCGCACGGTCACGTTCCCGGCCGCGTCGACCTCGCACGGGTTGTTCATCGTGCACCGCTGGCCGCTTTCGTTGCCGGTGTTGTTGACGCCGACGACCTTGCCGGTAGAGGTCTCGATGATGGGCGACCCCGAGGTCCCGCCGATCGTCTTGCACGCCGAGGTGTACCTGATCGAGTCCTTCCAGACCCAGTCCGCCTCGTGCAGCTCGTGGACGAAGCCGTCGATGTTGCAGGAGTAGATCTTCTTCCAATATCCCGAGACCACGTCCATCGCGATACCCGCCGACGGACGGGTGGGCGAGAGCGTCAGCGGGGCGATACCGTACGTCGACTTGATCTTGGCGTAGCTCGTGTTGAGCTGGTAGAGCGAGACGTCCGTGTCGGTCATCGTCGCGTACAGCAGCTTCTTCGCCTTGAGCGTGCCCAGTGACGAGCGGCCGTCCTTGGACAGCAGGCTGAAGGTCCGTGACGAAGGTTTGTCGACGATTACTTCCCCGGGGTCCGGGAAACCTTCTTGCAGGCAATGCCCGTTGGAAAGGACGAGGGCGGGGTCGTCGAGGCTCGCCTCGGGCGGTTTGACCACCGACCCGGAGCAGTTCGACAACGCCACCGTTCCGGCGAAGGTGGTCGTGGCCGCTTCCGCCGGTGCGGTTCCGACCAGGGCGGACGCGGTCAGCATGGCGAACAGGGTGCCGAGGAGTCGTCGGGTCACGTGGAGTCCTTTCGGGTCGGCGTGGACATCAAGTGAAGCGTTGGCGGCGGGGAGCCACCACCGTCGAACGGAGGGTGTTCACCCCGTCACGCGGGACCCCAGGCGGACGTGTCCGACATCACGTGCTAGGTGTTGAAAGGAAACATCGACGAGGTCAGCGGCGATGCGCTGAACACACGATCGGCGGCGTGTTGCACCACCTAGCCGTGGTCCGGGCGGTGCGAGCGTGCACACTGACGGGTCGAGAGGCGGCGCGAAGGCGCCGAAGATGAGCGGAGAGCAGGACAGCGTGGCAGGAGCACGGACGAAGAAGACCGCGGCGTCGGACGACGGCGCGGGCCGTCGTCGGCTGGTGATCGTCGAGTCGCCGACCAAGGCCCGCAAGATCGCCCCGTACCTCGGCGGTAACTACGTCGTGGAGTCCTCCGTCGGACACATCCGCGACCTTCCCCGCGGCGCGGCCGACGTGCCCGCCCAGTACAAGGGCGAGTCATGGGCGCGGCTGGGTGTCGACGTCGACAACGACTTCAAGGCGCTCTACGTCGTCACGCCGGACAAGAAGTCCAAGGTCACGGAGCTGAAGGGCCTGCTGAAGGACGTCGACGAGCTCTACCTCGCCACGGACCCCGACCGCGAGGGCGAGGCCATCGCGTGGCATCTGCTGGAGACCCTCAAGCCGAAGGTCCCGGTGCGCCGGATGGTCTTCCACGAGGTCACCGAGCAGGCGATCCGCGCCGCGGCCGACAGCACCCGTGAGCTCGACGGAGACCTCGTCGACGCGCAGGAGACCCGGCGCATCCTGGACCGGCTCTACGGCTACGAGGTCTCGCCCGTGCTGTGGAAGAAGGTCATGCCGAAGCTTTCGGCGGGCCGCGTGCAGTCGGTGGCGACCAGGATCGTGGTCGAGCGGGAGCGCGAGCGCATGCGCTTCACCTCGGCGTCGTACTGGGACATCTCCGCGACGATGGACGCCGGTGCCGAAGCGTCGCCCCGCAACTTCCCGGCGCGGATGATCGCCGTCGACGGCGCACGCCTGGCCACCGGCCGTGACTTCGGCTCGGACGGGCAGCTCAAGGCCTCGAACAACGAGATCCGCGTGCTGGCCGAGGCCGACGCAGTCCGGCTGGCCGAAGCGCTGAAGAACCGCGACTTCAAGGTCGCGAGCGTCGAGGAGAAGCCGTACACGCGCAAGCCGTACGCGCCCTTCATGACCTCGACCCTGCAGCAGGAGGCGGGCCGCAAGCTGCGGTTCACCTCCGAGCGCACCATGCGGATCGCGCAGAAGCTGTACGAGAACGGGTACATCACTTATATGCGTACCGACTCCACGACGCTGTCGGAGTCGGCGATCTCGGCGGCGCGCAGCCAGGCGACGCAGCTGTACGGCAAGGAATACGTCTCGCCGTCGCCCCGCCAGTACACCCGCAAGGTGAAGAACGCGCAGGAAGCCCACGAGGCGATCCGTCCTTCGGGTGAGGTCTTCCGCACGCCGGGCCAGGTCGCGAAGGATCTGGACACCGACGAGTACCGCCTTTACGAGATGATCTGGCAGCGCACGATCGCGTCGCAGATGGCGGACGCGAAGGGCACCACGATGTCGGTGCGCATCGTCGGCACCGCCACCAGCGGCGAGGAGTGCACGTTCGCCTCGTCGGGCCGCACGATCACCTTCGCCGGGTTCCTCAAGGCGTACGTCGAGGCCGTCGACACCGAGAGCGGTGGCGAGGCGGACGACAAGCAGAGCCGCCTGCCGCAGCTGACCAAGGACCAGGCGCTGACCGCGACCGAGCTGAGCCCGGACGGGCACACCACGTCGCCGCCGGCGCGCTACTCGGAGCCGAGCCTGGTCAGCAAGCTCGAAGAGCTGGGCATCGGCCGCCCGTCGACGTACGCGTCGATCATCAAGACCATCCAGGACCGCGGCTACGTGTGGAAGAAGGGTTCCGCGCTGGTGCCCTCCTGGGTCGCGTTCGCCGTGATCGGCCTGATGGAGCGGCATTTCGAGCGGCTGGTCGACTACGACTTCACCGCCGGCATGGAGGACGAGCTCGACCGCATCGCCGCCGGTGACGAGCACCGGACGCAGTGGCTGTCGAAGTTCTACTTCGGCGGCGACATGGGCGTCGACGGTTCCGTCGGCCGTCTCGGTGGGCTGAAGAAGCTGGTCGGTTCGGGCGTCGAAGACATCGACGCCCGCGAGATCAACTCGATCCCGCTGTTCAGCGACGCCGACGGGCACACCGTCGTCGTGCGTGTCGGCCGCTATGGCCCGTACCTCGAGCGTGAGGTGGACGGGACGTCGCAGCGGGCGAACCTGCCCGAGGACCTGCCGCCGGACGAGCTGACCCAGGAGATCGCGGAGAAGCTTTTCGCAACGCCGCAGGAAGGCCGCGTGCTCGGCAAGGACCCGGTCAGCGGGCACGAGATCGTGGCGAAGGAAGGCCGCTTCGGCCCGTACGTCACCGAGCTCTTGCCTGAGCCGGAGCCGCTGCCCGAAGGCGCGACCGCCGCGCAGAAGAAGGCCGCCAAGGCGAAGCAGCCGAAGCCGCGGACGGGCTCGCTGTTCAAGTCGATGTCGATCGAGACGATGAACCTCGAAGACGCGCTGAAGCTGCTTTCGCTGCCGCGCGTGGTGGGCAAGGACCCGGAATCCGGCGACGAGATCACCGCGCAGAACGGGCGCTACGGGCCGTACCTGAAGAAGGGCACGGACTCGCGTTCGCTCACGACCGAGGATCAGCTGTTCTCGATCACGCTCGAAGAGGCGCTGAAGATCTACTCGGAGCCGAAGCAGCGTGGCCGGTCCGCGACCGCGAAGCCGCCGCTCAAGGAACTGGGCGACGACCCGGTGTCCGGTAAGCCGATGGTGGTCAAGGACGGCCGCTTCGGCCCGTACGTGACCGATGGCGAGTACAACGCGACGCTGCGGAAGTCGGACAGCATCGAGGAGCTGACCGCCGAGCGCGGCGCCGAACTGCTGGCGGAGAAGCGCGCGAAGGGCCCGGCTCCCAAGCGCAAGGCTCCGGCGCGCAAGCCGGCGGCGTCGAAGGCGGCGGCCACCAAGACGACGGCGGCCAAGAAGACCACCGCGACCAAAACCGCGGCGACCAAAACCGCGGCGGCGAAGTCGACGGCGGCGAAGAAGCCTTCGACGCGCTCGACGGCCACGAAGACGAAGTAGCCCCCTTAGCGCGCTATGAAAGGTCCTTTCCTTGCAAATTTCGCAAGGAAAGGACCTTTCATAGCACTCGGGGCAGGGCCGGTCAGGAGCGCAGGCCCGCCCAGAAGCCGCACCGGTGATCGGCCCCAGGCGCGACAGGACGAATCGCGTCCGGCGCGAGCGAAAGCACGGCATCCGGATCCCACCGCGGCGAGCCGGGCGCATTCGGGTCACCCGTGCGCATGAACGTGGTCCAGTACGCGATCATCTGCCCCGAAAGGCGTTTCTGCGCCTCATCGAGCGAGTCTTCGACCCCGCCGAGTTCGAACAGATAGACCAGATCGAGGGCGTGCGCCGCGCCGTGCGGCACGGTGGGCACGTCGTTTCTGTTGACATTGGGCGCGTTCTTGTCATTGAACTCGTAGGCGTGCACGGAAGTCCGCCGGGACAGCAGCCGATTCCCCTCCGCCGTCGGGCACGCCCATGACCGGTCGGTGGTCACCGTCGCCCAGGCCACCGCGGGCGACAGATGGTCCCGCGACGGGTACTCGGCCGCGACCTCGTCCGCGTGCTCGCCGAACGACTTCCGCAAGAACTCCTGATAGCGCTCCTCGGTGATCGGCTTGAGCTTCTCGACTCCGGCGATGAACGCCCGCATCTCGTCGTGCGTGCCGCCCGAAATCACCGGCACGCGGTGGAAAGCGCCCCGCCGCACGGCTTTCGCGGGGTCGAGCGGGAGCAGCGGGGTTCCGTAGGTCAGGTGATTGGCGAAGGTCTGGGTGTCCTTCATCAGATCGGCGGCCGGAAGACGCCGCAGGCAGCCGAGCGCGTCCGGGCCCTCGCAACCGTGACTCGCGGCCACCGCCGCGCCGTCGGCTTCCGTTTTCGCGAGCGGGGCGTAGGGCGTTTGGGCGTCCTGGTTCGGGATGAGACCGCCGGGAGGCCAGTTCAGCAGGCACGAGCCGGACATGATCGCGGCCTTGTGGAACAGGCCGGCCGCGGCGGGTGAGGTGAGCAGCGCGCAGGTGCTCATCCCGCCCGACGACTGTCCCGCCACCGTCACGTTCCGCGGGTCGCCGCCGAACGCGGCGATGTTGCGCTGGGTCCAGCGCAACGCGGAAAGCTGGTCCATGAGCCCGAAATCGCCGGAGCCCGCGAGTCCGGGAAGGCCGAAGTAGCCGAAGACGCCGAGCCGGTAGTTCGTCGTCACCACGACGACGTCGCCCTGATCCGCCAGGCGTTGAGCGCCGTAGAGGTTTCCCGCGTCCATGGTGTAGCCGCCGCCGTGCAGCCAGACCAGCACCGGCAGCCGTCGGTTCCCCGCGTCGCGCGGCACGGTGACGTTCAGGAAAAGACAGTCCTCGGCGCTGCCCGGCATGAACTGGGTACAGGCGGGCCCGGGTTTCGTCGCGTCGGCGACGTCCTTCCACGGTTCGGGTGGTCGCGGTGGCTTCCAGCGGTCCTCGCCGACGGGCGGCGCGGCGAACCTGATCCCGTGGAACGTCCGGGCCGGCCCGGAGTCCATACCGCGGACCGGTCCCGCGTCGGTGCGCACGACCAGCGGATCCGCGGGAGCGACAAGGGTGAGAAGGCCGGTGACGATGGCCAGCAGGAGATGCATGAGAGGTCCTTTCAGGAGGCCGCGAGCCGGCGCCAGAGCCCGACGCGGCGGAAGTACCGGTGTTGCAGAACCTGGACGGCGACGAACGTGACGCCGTACAGCGCGGTGCCGAGAGCGGGTACGGAGTCCACCGGCAGCGTGTACGCCAGCAAGACCCGTCCGGCGGCGTCGGCGATCAGGGCGACACCCCACAGGACGGTCGCGACCCGCCAGGCACGCCGGAACCACGCGTGCCGCGGCCACAGGTCGTCCCACTCGGCGGCGCGCAGCGAGTCCGCGAAACGGCTCTTCGCGATCATCGAGCGGGCCATGCCGAACGCGAGCGGCCTGGCGAACAGCAGCGAGACGAGGAAACCGGCGCCGATCACCCCGGTGACCCAGCCCGCCTTCGCCAGCATGAACCGGGGACTGCCGGTGACGAACGAGACGCCGACACTGATCGCGAAGATCGTCAGTACGAAGATCGCGAGCGTATCGATCTTCCGCCGCCGGATCGCCCGGTAGAGGACGAAGAGCACGGTCGGCAGGGCGCAGAGGGCGAGCGCGAAGAGCGCGTCGACGCCGAAGCCGCGAAGCACGTAGTAGCCCGCGACGGGCACGACGACTTCGAGCAGCACCACACTCCACTGCCGGATCACGGGATCACTGCCTTCGGGTCGCGAGCTCGAAGAGGGTCACCAGTTCGGCCGCGTAGGCGGTGAGATCCAGCTCCGGGGTGCCGGCGAGCAGGAACACCGGGCCCTCCACCGAACGCCGGATGGTCGTCGCCATCACGTGGACGTCGAACTCGCGGAACTCGCCCGATTCCTGGCCCCAGCGCAGGATGCGTTCGACCGGTTCCAGCGCCGCCCGCTCGCTCGCCGGGTCGTAGTCGAGAGCGCCGCCGAGGAAGATGTTCAGCAACGCCCGCATCCGCGTCGGCCGCGCGGCGGCGAACTCCAGGTTCGCCTCCAGATACGTCCGCAGTGCCTCGCTCGCCGACGCGGGATCGCTCATCCGCTCGGCCATGAACGCGCCGATCTCGCGGAAGACGTCTTCGAGGACCGTGCGGACGAGTTCTTCCTTGTTGGCGAAGTGGTACGAGATGAGCCCGGTGCTCGACAGCTTCGCCTGTTTCGCGATCTGAGCGAACGACGCGCGGGTGTAGCCGAGCTCCGCGATCGTCTCGATGGCCGCGGCCACGATCTGTGCCCGTCTCGCACTCTCGGTGAACGTCTTCGCCTTTGCTTGCATGAGCAAAAAATAGCTCAGCTGAGCAAATCTGTCGACCGGCGACCACTCACCGACCGCTCGCCGAACGGCCTCACTCGTTCGAACAAAAGTTCTAAAAATTGTCGGTACCAGGGTGTTCAATGGTCAGGTGAGCACTTCAACGACCGCTGTCTTCGACGTCATCGACGAGGTCATCGCCCCGCTGGCCGCCGAGGTTCCGGAGCGTCCCTCGGTGATGGAGTTCTACGACCCGGAGCTCGCCGTGCCGCCGGTGCTGGCCGACGAGGAGCCGACTCCAGGGCTCACCCTGGCCGAGGAGGTGGAGCAGTACACCCGGTTCGTGAGCGGGATGGCGACCATCGGGCTGGCCCCCGGCGGTGAGGTCACGCCCGAGGCCGTCGGGCTGTATCGCGCGCTGCGCGGCGGGTTCATCCGCGGCGTGGTGACCGGCGTGTTCCCGTCGCGCGCGGAACCGTGGGAGGTCCGGTTCTTCGGCGACGAGGACTACACCACGGTGCTGAACAAGCTCGGCAGGCGAGCGCGGCTGCGGTCCGGTTTCCTCAGCGCGCTGCCGGGCTGGGTGTTCGACGGGCTGCCCGACCATCCGCCGGGCACCGGCGAGACCGTGCGCATCGAGACGGACGCCGGCGGGCTGATCCCGCTGCGCGCCCGCGAGGCCGTCGAGGTGATCCGTGCAGGCGCTTCGCGGCCGCGGCACGGCACGGTCCTCGTCGATCTCGCGGTGCGGAACTCCATCCTCGCCGAGTATCCGCACGGCGCGTTCGGCCTGGTGGACAACGACCTCGGCCGGTACCAGTTCAGCGCGGCGATGGACGGCGACGGCCGTTGGACGCTCACCTGGGGCCCGGCCAGCCGGTCGACGGCCGAGCAATGGATCGTGAAGGCGGTGCAGAACCATGCGTGAACCGGCGACCGTGAAGGAACTGATGAGGCGCGCCGCCGAGCCGGTGCTGCGCGCGGTGCCCGAGCGGCGGAGCGTGTACCTGGGCTACGACCCGGACATCACCGACGACGAGATCCGCCGTCTGTGCCCGTCCTACGACGGGCCCGCGGATCTCGTCACCCAGGCCGAGCGGTACGCGGCCAAGGCGGCGATGCTCGAAGAGGCCGGGTTGATGGAGAACGGCGAGATCCATCCGGCGGCGGTCCGGATGCACGGCGTGATGCTGCGCGGTTCGGTGCGAGGCGTCCTCACCGGCGTCTTCGCGTCCGCGCCCCGCTCGGTGCGCGTCGATTGCTACGGAGACGGGCAGCAAGCGGTCGTCTGGCGGATGCGGTCCGGGCGGCGGACCACGTTCAGCCTCAGCGATTTCGGCGAGCTGGGAGCCCGGGTCTTCGGCGGGCTCCCGCACGTCCCCGCCGGGGAGACCGAGCCGATGCGCATCAGGATCGACGAGCACGGAGTGCCGCTGCCCGGTCAGGAGGAAGAGGTCGGCCTGGTCGCCGACACGCTGAGCCGTCCGCGCACCGGCACGGCGATCCTCGATCTGGTCGCCTTCGGCGGGCTGAACGCCGAATACCCGGACTACGGCTTCGTGATCGTCGACAACGATTTGGGGAGGTTCGTGTTGTACGCCGCCCCTTCCGAAGGGTGGCTGATGTTCGGTGGAATGGACCGCCGGGCACTGGCGGGCTGGCTGCACGAGGCGGTGGACTTGAGCCGGACGTAGCCGCCATGGGGCGATGACTGGGGAGGGCGGGCATGGACCTGGACCGGCGCGCGGCCGACGCGTGGTTCCGGCGGCGAGGGCTGCCGATGGTCATCCACCGGCGGAGGCGCGGCGCGGGCATGTTGCGCCGGTCCACGCCAGGGCTGGTGTTCCTGTGCCTGCTCGACCTGCTGCTGGCCGCGTTGCTGAAGTTGCTCGACGTCCCCGAGGACGTGCTCGCGGCCCGGATGCGCGGCAGCGGCGTCGGCTACGTGCTCGGCGTGCTGGCGTTGACGTCCGCCGTGGTCGTGGTGCCGGTGATCGCCGGACGGCTGATGGCGAAGCTGCTCCGCGTACTGAGCCGCACCAGGGTCCGGTTGGCCGTCATGGCGGTGACGATCGGTTTCTGGCTGTTCGTGCTGCCGCTCGGGGAGCGGCTCACCGGGCTGGCGTCGTGGGACAACCCGTTGTGGGCCGCCGTGCTCACCAATCTCGTCGCGCTGGCCGTGCTGATGCTGCTGGTCCGGATCGGTGTCGGTTCGATCCTGACCTGGGCGGCACGGAGCGCGGTCGCTCAGGTCAGGGCCATCGGCACGCTGGCGTCGCGGGCGTTGCCGCTGCTCCTGCTGGTGGTGATGTTCAGCTTCTTCACCGCCGAGCTGTGGCAGGCCGTCGAGCGGCTGACCCCCGGCCGGTTGTGGCTGGTGGTCGGCTTCCTCGTGCTGATCGGCGCCGTGTTCCTGGCGTCGATGCTGTCCGACGAGATCAAGGAGCTGAAATCCTGGACCGTGGAGCCCGGCGCGACCGTCCTGCGCGGCACGCCGTTCGACGACGACACCGTTCCCGAGCAACGCAGGCGCGCGCTGACGAAGACCGAGCGCCTGAACATCGCCTTGGTGCTGTTCTTCGCCCAAGCGGTGCAGATCGTGGCGTTCGGGGTGCTGGTGTTCGCGTTCTTCGTCGTGTTCGGGGTGCTGATCCTCAGCCCGGAGGTCGTGACGGAGTTCGCCGGCCGTGAATCGGCGCCCGGGACACTGCTGGGTGTCCCCCTCCCGGTGAGTTCCGCGCTCGTCAACGTCTCCGTTTTCCTCGCCGTTTTCTCCGGTTTGTACTTCGCCGCATCGACCGCGACAGATGCCCGGTACCGGCGTTCTTTCTTCGAACCTTTGCTGGAGGATGTGAAGATCAGCCTCGCGGCGCGTGACATTTATCTGGCCCATTGGGCGGATGTGCGGCGGGCCGAGGTGGTTACCCTGGAAGCAGAGGACATTCCGTAGTGAGGTGGTCACCATGAGCGGGAAGGGCGGAACTCCCTTCTTCGATGCCCCCGACTTCGTGAAAGGCGATGGCACTCAGGCAGATCCTCCGGGCGACACGTTCGCCGACCCGCTGTCCGGGCTGGTCACGACCGGCACGACGGCCCAATCCGATCCGTCGGCGGGTGCCGACGACATCCACGTACAGGTGCCGGGACCGGTCCAGCACGACCCCGAAGTCGTGAGCAGGATGGTCAACGCGGCCATGCTCGCGGACGACCAGCCCGCCGAAAACCCGGGAGCAGAGCAGACCGCCGCCCCGTCGCCCGCCAAGGTCGTCAGCACGGTCGGTGAGCAGGGCGCTGCGCCGATCGGGATCCTTCCCCAGCAGCGCACCTGGCCGTCGAGGCCGTCCCAGCTGATCCGTCAGCCCCGTCGCTTCAAGCCGGAAGAGCCGGTCGAGGTCGACGAGGAGGCCGAGGTCGAAGTACGGCGCGCCAAGCGGTCCATGCAGATGCCGAGGCTCGGCAAACCGTCGTCGAACACCGCCGGGGTGATGATCGCGATCGCGCTCATGATCGTCTTCGCGGTCCTCGCCATCCAGCTGCTGGCCAGCCTGTTCAACAGCATCGCGGGGATCTTCGGGTAACCCGTCCGGTGGATACCGCCGGACGGGGCCGTCCGTCCATACCTCACCCATCGGGATACCCTGGCCGTACGGTCGGGGTACCCGGTGTTGACCCGGGTCACGCCCTGGCGCCGCGTGACTAGTGGGGTGGGCGTATCAGCGAGGGCGTGCAGTCGGTGCCCGAAGCGGGCACGGGTGAATCGGTGGGGCGTGACGCCTCGACCATGCACCGCGTGCGGCGAGTACTGGCGATCAAGCCTTTCCGCCGGATCTGGGGTGTCTCGTACCTGTGCAGCGTCGCGGACTGGCTGAACCTCCTCACGCTGACCGGCCTGGTCACCAAACTGACCGACAACTACGCCGCGCAGAACTTCGCGTTCGTCGGGGTCGTGCTGACGTCGCTGCTGCCGGGGCTGCTGTTCGCCCCGCTCGGCGGGCTGCTCGCCGACCGCTTCGACCGGCGCAAGGTGATGGTGCTCTGCGACCTCGGCCGGTGCGGATTCCTGCTGTCGATCGCGTTCGTCGGTACGCCGTGGTGGGTGTTCGTCGGCAACTTCCTGGTCGGCTGCTGCGCGATGATGTGGATCCCGTCGAAGGACGCGGCGGTGCCGAACCTGCTGCGCCGCCCGGACCAGGTCGAGACGGCCAACCAGCTCGGCATGGTGATGACCTACGGCCTCGCGGTGATCACCGCGGCCGGGGCGAACGCCGTGCTCACCGGTAGCAACACCACGTTCCACTTCTTCCAGGGCGACGCCCAGCTCGGCATCGCCAAGGTCGCCGTCGTCATCACCGGCCTGCTGTACCTGACCAGCGCGATCGTGATCGCGACCCGGATCCCCGAGCTATCGCTGCGCAACGTCCACGCGGTCGAGAAACCCAAGGTCAAGGCCGCCGACGAAGAGAAGTTCGGCTTCCGGCAGATGATCGCCGACGGTGCCCGTTTCGTGCGGACGACGCCGCTGGTGCGCGGGCTGATGATCGGTGCTTTCGGTGCTTTCGCCGCCGGTGGCGCGGTGATCGGTTCGGCCAAGCCGTACTCGTCCAGCCTGCTGGCCGGTGACGCGGCGTTCAACCTGCTCGTGCTCGCGGTCTTCCTCGGGCTCGCCACCGGGATGGCGGTGGCGCCGAAGCTCGCCCGGCGGCTCGCGCACGACCGGCTGTTCGGCATCTCGATCGTCGCCGCGGGCCTGTGTCTCGTCGTGGTGGCGCTGTCGCCGCATCTCGCCGTTTCGCTGATCGCGGTCGCCGCCGTCGGGGTCTGGGCGGGGACGGCGTTCCTGACCGGTGTCACGATCATCGGTTCGCGGATCGAGGACTCGATCCGCGGCCGGATCAACGCGATCTATCAGTCGCTGATGAAGATCGTGCTGTTCGGCTCGACGGTGCTCGTGCCGGTGCTGATCAGTGCGGTCCGGACGACCGAGGTCGAGTTGTGGGGCGGCACGATCACGATCGACGGGACGCGGCCGGTGATGGTCGGCGGCGGCATCCTCGCGCTGCTCGCCGGCATCTTCGCGTACCGGCAGATGGACGACCGGCGGGCCGAACCGATCCTCGCCGACCTCCGCAACGCTTTGCGCCGCAGCCCGCGTCGCGTGAACGGGCTGCTGATCGCGCTCGAAGGCACGCGGGCGATCAACACCGAGACGCAGGCCGCACGGCTGGCCGAATGGCTGCGCGCGGGTACGCGCCCGGTCGTGCTGGCCGCCGATCCGGCGCTGGATGATCAGCGGCTCGCGAAGCTCGTCTCCGGGGCTTCGCTGTCCGGTGCGCGGGCGCAGGCGCTGGCCGCCGCAGCGGTGCGGGCGGATATCGTCGAACGGGACATCCAGCCCGCGCTCGACGCCGGTTCCGTCGTGGTGATGGAACGGTTCGTGGACTCGCCGCTGGCGCATCTGTCCGCGGTCGCCGGGCTGGACAGCCAGGAACTCGAAGGGCTCGCCGACTGGGCGACCGGCAGGCTGCGGCCCGACATCACCATCCTGCTCGACGCCGATCCCGGCACGGTGATGCGGAAGTCGGAGTCGCTGGACGCGCAGTGGCGGGTGCAGCATCTGCTCACGGAGATGGCCGCCGCCGATCCGGACCGGTATGTCGTGGTCGACGCGGAAGGCACCGAGGACGAAGTGAGCGACCGGGTGCGGACCGCGATCCGCGCGGTGCTCGTCGGCAGGCTCGCCGGACTCGTTCCGGCGGAGGAAAAGGTCGAGGTGAGATGACGGAAGCCCCTGCGCTGATCGGTGTCTGGAAGCAGCTCGTCGGCCAGGAGCCCGCCGCGCGCACGCTTTCCACCGCGTCGGCCGCGGCCGCGCGGATCGTCGACAACCAGCCTGTCGCGCCCGGCGCGATGACCCATGCCTGGCTGGTCACCGGTCCGCCGGGGTCGGGGCGCTCGACGGCGGCGAGGGTGTTCGCGGCGGCTTTGCAGTGCAGCACCGGCACCGGCTGCGGCGAATGCCCGGGCTGCCGCACCGTGATGGCCGGGACGCACGCGGACGTCAAGCTCGTCGTGCCGGAAGGCCTTTCGATCTCGGTCGCGGAAATGCGTTCGCTGGTACAGGCCGCCGCCCGCCGCCCGACCACCGGGAAGTGGCAGGTGGTGATCATCGAGGACTCCGACAGGCTGACCGAAGGCGCGTCGAACGCGTTGCTGAAGGCCGTCGAGGAGCCGCCGGATCGCACGGTGTTCCTGTTGTGCGCGCCGTCGGATCATCCGGACGACGTGTCGGTGACGATCCGTTCGCGGTGCCGTCTGGTCACGTTGCGGACGCCGCCGCCCGAGGCGATCGCGCAGGTGCTGATGGAGCGGGACGGTATCGAACCCGAGCGGGCGCGATGGGCCGCGTCCGTCTCAAGTGGACACGTCGGCCGCGCGCGGCGGCTCGCCACCGACGAGGCGGCCCGGCAGCGGCGGGCGACGGTGCTGCGGATCCCGCTCGGCCTGCGGCGGCCGTCGGATGTGTTCACGTGCGCCGATCAGCTGATCAGCGCGGCGGAGGCCGACGCGGGCGAGGAGAGCAAGGTCCGCGACGAGGCCGAACGTTCCGAACTTCGCACCGCGATGGGCGGTGACGGCACCGGAAAGGGTGTCGCCGGGGCGAAACGAGCCGCCGAAGCCGCCGTGAAGCAGCTCGAGAAGCGCCAGAAGTCCCGCGCGACCCGGACCCAGCGGGACACCCTCGATCTCGCGCTGGTGGACCTGGCCGCGTTCTACCGGGACGTGCTCGTGACCGCGAGCGGCGTGAGCGCGACGCTGAACCACCCCGACCACGCCTCGGAGATCTCGCAGGCCGCGTCCGCCTGGGCGCCGGACTCGATCCTGCGCCGGCTCGAAGCCGTCCTGGAATGCCGCGAGGCCATCGACCTGAACGTGAAGCCGAGGATCGCCGTCGAAGCCATGGTCACCACCCTGCGCCAAGGCTGATCCGCGCTTCGCTCGCCACCCCACCCCCCGCCCTTCCCAAGGGGGGCGACCCCGAGTCCAGTCTACCGGGGGTGGAGGGGGAAAAGGGCTGGTCGCGGGAGTTGTCCACAGGTGGGGATGGTTGTGGACAAGTGCTGTGGGTAAGTGAAGGTGCTTCGGATTCGGCGGCGGTCGGGCGCCTCAGGAAAAGCGACGAACGGTCCTCTCACGCGGGCGTGAAAGGACCGTTCATCACCCTCCTCGCCCCGTCTAGTCCTCCGTGTCCAGAGAGCGCGGCCGCGGCGAAGGCTTGCACCCAGGCGACCCCGGCGAGTTCTTCGCGACGGGAACCACCGCGAGCCGGCGCCGTCCCGGCATGGCGGCCACGAGAACGACGCCGAGCAGCAGCATCGCGGTACCCGACCAGAACATCGGCACCGTGTCGTAGGCGGCGTTGGTGTACGCCAGGTTCTTGACCGGTCCCTTCGGCGCCGCGCCACCGTTGTTGCCCGCGGGCGGCGGCGTCGCCGTGCCGCACTCGACACCACCGGCGGGCGCGTACGCGCGGGCGATCTGCTCACCGAGCGACACCTGGGCCAGCGACGAAGGCAGCTTCTTCGCGGCGTCCGGCGGCAGCGCCTTCTGCAGTGCCGTCGTCGGCAGGATCTGCAGGTCCAGCAGCCGCGCCGAGGCGCCCATCTGGAAGCCCTTGAACGGCGAGGTCATGTCGCTCGACCTCTGGTTCAGTCCGGCGATCGACAGCTTCAGCACCCCGAGGTCGAGCGTGAGCCCGTTCCCCGCCTCGCCGCCGGGAAGCTGCTTGGTGGCACCGTTCAGCATCTCGGCGAGCCCGCCGACGACCGGTACGTTCTTCAGCTGCTCGAAGCCCGGGGCCTGCTTGAGCGCCGGCAGCGGGATCCCGATCGGGATGTCCTTGGTCGGGTTGTTCGCGTCGAGGGTGAACAGCACCTTGTCGCCGCGGACGATCTGCAGCACCGGCGCGGTGTACTCGACCTTCGACGTCTTCTTGTCACCGGTCGAGGTGACCCGCAGCGTCGGCTGGCTGGCGACCTTGATCGTCAGGCCGAGCGGCGTGCCCTTCAGCAGTTCGATGTTGGCCGCCTGCAGGGTCGACGTCGATTCGACCGCCTTGTTCTTCGAACCGGGGATGTCGACCAGCCGCACGACCGAACGCGACGACAGCGTGTTCGGCAGGCTCAGCACCGCGCCCTTGCCGTCGGCGCTGGTGCTGGTGCCCGAAAGCAGCCCGCCCAGGTTCGCCAGCGGGCCGAGCGCGGACAGGCCGGCCTTGAGCTGGTCGGAGGCCTGGGTCAGCTGGTCGGCACCCGGGATGTTCGGGATGGTCGGCAGCAGCGCGAGGTTCGCGATCGACGTGCTCGAATCGGCGATCGTGCCGACGCACGGCCCGAGCGTCGGGCTCCAGCGCGCGTGCGCCTCACCGTTGAGCAGGCCGAGATTGAACAGCGGGTTCTTCGGCGCGTTGAGGCCGCCGCTGATCGGCTTCGGGTTGTCCGGCAGGGCCGTCTGCACGAGGCTGCCCGGCGTCTGCGGCGCGTTGCCCGCGGCGGACAGGCCGAACGGCGACGACTGCGCGATCGACTTTTCGTAGTTCAGGTAGGCCTCGGAGTTGGCCTGCGCGCTGGAAAGGCCCATCCCGGCTTCGAGCGCGGACTGCTTCGGCAGCAGCTCGCCCGCGCCGGGGAGGATGGCGCTGGTCGGCACCGCGTTCGGCAGCAGCCGCAGCACGCCGAGCGCCGCTCCCGCGTCACCGACCGCCTTGCCCAGCGGCTGCGGCCCGATCGGCGCCGACATCGGTGGCTGTCCCGGGTTCGCCGGATCGGGGATCGGCGTGGTCGGGATCGTCTGGGCGGTCGCCGGAGCCGCGGTCAGCAGGAGCAGGGCCGCGGCGGCCGGAAGCGCCAGCACACGGGGCAGTCGTTGCCGCATGAACAGGTCCTCCAGTGGGGATGGGCCGATCTTGGGGGACTGAGACCGGCGTCATAGGACCTTAACGACGGTGGCCCTGGAAGGTGACGTTCAAGCCTCCGCTACACTTGTCCCCGTCATCGGGTGCGAGCCCGATGTCCGCCGCCTTAGCTCAGTCGGCCAGAGCGATTCACTCGTAATGAATAGGTCAGGGGTTCGATTCCCCTAGGCGGCTCCCAGGTCAGCGGGGGTTCCGGGTAGGTCCGGAGCCTCCGCATGGCCCGTTTCGTGGCCCGAACGGGCGTAGAATCTCGGTCCATGGCCACCTCAAGCAAGCCCAAGCAGGGCAAACGCCGTGTTCGCGGCAAGATTGAGAAGCTGCCCAGCGGGTCACTCAGGGTGAAGATCTATGCCGGTATCGATCCGGTAACCAAGAAGGAATTTCACCTGACCGAGGTAGTTCCGGTGCTGCCTGACGGGCGCTCGGACTGGGACACGGCCGAGAAGGTCCGAACGAAGCTCCTGAACCAACTCGACGAGCAGCGCGCGCCGAAGACCAAAGCGACCGTCAACCAGCTCTTGGACAGGTACTTCAAGCACTTGACGGACAAGAAGCGGGCGACGAAGACCCTGACTAGCTATGAGTCGCTCGCGAGGAATCACATCCGCCCGTTGCTCGGTGAGACGCCGCTCACACGGATCTACGGCGAAGGGCTCGACTCGTTTTACGGGCAGCTTCGCACGTGTAGCGCTCATTGCGGGGGTGCCGAGTTCATCGAGCACCGCAAGAGCGGCGAACACGAGTGCACGGCCAAGTGTCGGCCGCACAAGTGCAAGGGCCTCGGTGACGCCTCTCTCGGCAAGATCCGGGCCATCCTGTCCGGCGCCGGTAAGTGCGCCGTCCGCTGGGAGTGGCTCGGCACGAACCGCTTCACCCTCGCGGACCCGATTCCGGCCGTGCCGTCGAACCCGAAGCCGCCAACAGCAGAGCAAGCCGCGTCGATCGTGACGGAGGCATGGCGTGAGACTGACTGGGGGCTTCTCGTTTGGCTCGCGTTCGTGACCGGGGCTCGGCGGGGCGAACTGTGCGCTCTCGCGTGGGACCGAATCGACTTCGGTACCGGAGTGCTGACCCTTCGATCCAGCATCGCGCAAGAAGGCAAGAAGACTTGGGAGAAGGACACCAAGACGCACCAACAGCGACGGATCGCGCTGGACGAGCAGACCTTGTCACTGTTGCGCTGGTATTTCGCGTTCTGTGCCGACAGGGCCGGACTCAAGGAGATGCCCGCTGATGCTCGCATCTTCTCGCTCCTGCCGGACGGTAGTACGTGGCTCAAGCCGGACTCTGTGAGTCAGCGCTATGACCGGATGTGCGGCCGCTTGGGGCTGAAAACGACCATTCACAAGATCCGCCACTACTCGGCAACCGAGCTGATCACGGCAGGCGTCGATATCCGGACTGTCGCCGGACGCCTCGGGCACGGCGGTGGAGGCACAACCACGCTCCGCGTGTACAGCGCTTGGGTTGCCGAGACGGACCAGCGCGCGGCCGGAACGCTCTCGGCGCGGTTGCCGGACTTGCCGGTGGCTATCAGCGAAGCGGGCAAGCTCGCGCCCGTTGCCCCCGTCGTTGTGGCGCCCGAGGACGAGAGTCCGTACAAGCGGATAGCCCAGGATCTTCGCGGCGCCATCGTGTCCGGCGTGCTCGTGCCCGGTCAGCTTCTCCCTACAGTCGCCGACCTGGCATCGCGGTACTCCGTGTCATTTGGGACGGCACAGCGCGCCATAGCCCAGCTCAGAGCGGCCGGGCTGGTCAGCGTCAGCCGGGGTAAGCGCGCCGTCGTCGCCGATCCTTCGGCAACCGCCAACGCCGAACCCGCGAAGGTTGTCGGCTTGCACACGGCCCGCCGGAAGTAGTCGGGCTCGCTCTACTGCGCGCCGACTGCGTCGAGCGCCCGCAGTACCGGGCCATAGACCTGAGCCGCCGGAACGAAGCGGGTCAGGTCGGCGCGACTGACCCAAATCGCCGCGACGTTCTCGACGACGTCCGCGTTGTGCGCTTCACCCGCCACGTAGTCGCAGAGGACGTACTCGCACAGGACGCCCGTGGCCGGGTGCAACCGTGTGCCGAGTTTGCGCGTGACGACGCAATGCACGCCCGTTTCCGCGAGGGTTTCGCGCACTGCGACGACCGCCGGGCGACTTCCCGGCTTGACCACCCCGGCCGGGAACTGCCATGAGATGCCGCTCGCGTCGTCCCCTCGGCGGCAGACGATGAGCACGTCAGTGCCGCGTACCACCACGGCGATCGCGACCCGCAACGGCTGAAACGTCGTTCCGGCGGGCCTGTCGAGTGGTGCTAGCAGTTCGTCGATCCTCATGCCGAAGATGTGCTCAAGAAGGCGAGCGGTCGCCGGACGGACCGCGCCGAGTGGCCTGCCGTCGGGGTGAGCACCAGCGACGAGCCGCCCAAGGTGTCGAACGCTGAGCGTGCCGGGCTCGTCGTGCTCCCTGGCGAACTCCTCGGCGAACTCTACGAACTCCTCGAACGTCTGCCGTCGCTCCCAGATCAGTTGTTCGAGCAAGGTCCGAGGTGCCGAGTCGTCGCCGTCCGCGTCTCGCATCTCTCTGCTCCTACCTCACTCCGAGTCGTGCTTATGGCGCCCACAAGTCGTGTGCGTGTCCTGGTAGCTGACCGGCGCCACCCAGAGACTTATTTCATTCTGTCATGAAGGTCAATTTAGACCTTGGGGAAAGGCGTGCCTGTGAGCTACGAACGGCCGGGTAGAGGAGCCGGGGTTTACGTATGTTGGCATCGGAGCGAGTACGGCGGACTGGATCACGCGGTCACCGATGAGGCGTTCTACAAGGGCAAACAGGCGCTATCCAGAGGTCGGTACGAAGCGCTATGCGGTCACATCGTGGTGGCCACGTCCATGTTGGTGCCGCCCGGGACTCCCTGCCCACGCTGCTCCGCGTTCTTGCAGGCACGGTCAACGCTGCCGACCGTCGAGCAACGTATGCGGCCGCCTCGGCATCGCAAGCCCGCGTTATGGCGCCGCCTGATCCGGCGCACGCAGCCGTCGCCAGTTCCTCAGGTGATTCCGCATCAGCGGCAAGCATCGGAGTGGGACCGACGGCCCCAAGTTCCGGCGGGGGCGGGCAGCGCCCCGAACGCGCCCGTTCCCGCCGGACGCCACGCCTTGCGGGGTGAGCGATGACCACTCGCTTGTTCTTCGGGCGCCAGTTGCCCGGCACGGTCGGCGAATCGCGCCGGGTGGTGCACGTGTTCAAGGTGCCGCCCGGGGAAGAGATCCCGAACCAACTGACCGCGTATTGCGGCGTGGTGCTCGGCCGCGACGAACTCGAACTACACGGCGAAGTTCGCGGGATGCCGTGCGAACGGTGTCTACGTGAGGCACCGACCCCCGCCCCGGAAGTGTCCGAGGGCGGATCACCTGATCACGAGGAGAGTGCACAAGCTAATGACGACTGACGTCTTTTCCGTGGTGCTGCTGTGGGCTGTGGCCGGGCAGCACTTCGGCCGCGAGGCCTATGCAGAGGTAGCCGCGAAGGTTCCGTGGCCATGGTTCCAGGGGCACACCCGGGCGCGGGCCATCGTCATATCGATCACGGTCGGCCTCACCTGGCCGGGGGTGCTTCTGCTCGACGAACTGTGTCGGATTCCGGCCGTAGAACGGCGGGTGACGGCCTTCTTGACTCCGCCGCGACACCAGGAAGCACCTCCCAAGGGCTGACCAAGTTGCCAGCACACCGTTGGCACACAACAAGAAAGAGGAATGTTGCGAAAATCTGCTATTGCGTTCACTGTCGCCGTGCTGGCTTTGCCCGGGTTGCTCGGCGCAAGTCCCGCGACGGCCGCCGTACAACCGAATCTGGTGGGTGGCCGGGAGGCCACGGGCGACACCGGTTGGATGGCGTCTGTGCAGTACGACGCTCCTGCACACGGCCGCTTCGCGTACCACACTTGCGGTGGCGCCCTGCTGTTCCGGAGCTGGGTCGTGACTGCTGCTCACTGCGTTACTGACATGCCCGGAGAGCCGGGCGGCGTCCCCACGTCGGCGAAAACGTTCTCCGTGCGGGTCGGTTCCAAGGACCGTACTCAAGGTGGTGAGACGGCCAAGGTTGACAAGATCGTCGTACACCCCGGCTGGAAGTGGGCGGCCGGGGCACCTGAGCAGGCGGTGAACGACATTGCGCTGCTCAAGCTCAATCGCGCGGTGAGCGCACAGCCGATCCAGCTCGGCGGGCACGCGGCCCGGCCGGGTTCCCGTGTGACGCTCTACGGCTGGGGCACGGACCAGCCGGACGGCGTCCCTAGCGGGCTGCCCGTTCGGCTTCAACAACTCGATACGACCGTTCTACGTCCGGACCGGTGCGCCGACGTTGCCCAGTCGGCGGCCGAGATCTGTACCAATAACCCGCACGGCACCGATGGGCCGGGTGCCGGGGACTCGGGCGGTCCGGCTATCGCGTTGGTGCGCGGGGTCCCAAGTCTGGTCGGCACGTGTAGCCGGGCTGGATCGCCGTATCCGGGGGTCCGGCCGACTGTCTACAGCAGTACACCGGACTTCCGGACCTGGCTCTATGACACGGCCCGAGGAGTCCCGGCCGCTGCATAGCCCCCTTGGTCAACCCGTCAGGCCCCCGGCGCACGAAGCCAGGGGCCTGACGGCTGCTTCACCGTGTCATAACCGAAGGACAGAGGAGAAACGGAGTGCTCTCCGCAATGCGTCGCAAGGGACACGAACGACCTGCCTCCATCGCGAGCTTCAGCCGAGATCTTGACCCCGTGTTGACCGCACCCGCGCGCTTGTTCATCGTGACCTTGCTCGCCGAGATGCGATGGTGCGCGTTCGGTTTCATCTGCGATGCGCTTGGAGTGACGTCCGGGACTTTGTCCAGTCAGCTCATGAAGCTGAGCGCGGCGGGCATCGTCGAGGTTCACCGGAGCAAGGGCCGTCGAACGTGGGTCCGGCTCACCCCTGAAGGCTGCGAGCGGCTCGCCAACCATCTGGAGGCGTTGCAAGCCATCGTCTCCCGCGCGGCGGAACTCGTCGAAGCAGGCGCGGCAGCGTGCGACGGGCCACCTCCGGCCGACGAACTGTGACGGTCTTCGGACGTGTCACAGACCTGGCCTCAGGAAGCCGTTTTGAGACGGGTGAGACGGGTTCCGGCGTGCCCGTCTCACCCGTCACAGATCACGTATCCCCTGCTCGGCGGGTGTTTGTACCCGTCACGCCGCCTGTGACGGCGTGACGGGTACGTGAGACGGGTTACGGGTCGTCCCCGTCGAGCCCATCGGGATCGATCGCGCCGCTACCGATGGCTTCGAGGGCGGCCCGAATGTCGGCCGTGAAGTAGCCGCGTACCTGACGCGTGCGGCCATCCTTGCCTGCCACGCGGTCCCGCTCCGAACGACACCCGAAGTCGCCCATCCGACGCCCGAACGCGGTCGGTTCGACTTCGAGCGCGGAGACCAATTCGGACGTTGGTACGAAGTCCCGGCCGTCCTCGTCGAGGTCGTCGCCGAGGTACGCGACGACTGACGCGAGCGGTTCGGGCAGCTCGATCGGCTCGGCCGGTTCCGGCGCCTTGCCGTCGTTGCCTGCGCCGATGGCACGGGCAACCGCTGCGTGGTCCAGCGTCGGCGCGGTGTCCTGTCCGGCGGCGTGTCCGCTGAGTGTCCCGGCTGCTTCCCGAACCGCTCGGCCCTGCTGACAGATGGCGTGCCAATCCTCGTTCGGCATGTAGTACGTCCGAACCATCATCGCGAGCACGTCCGCACCGGCCGCCGTATCCCCGTCCGGTCGCAAGATGCCCACGCCCTTGTGCGACGGCAGGAGACGGCTTGAGTCGAACCCTCGCGTGTTCATCTGCTCGCCTAGCACGATATTCGAGTCGCGCCAGTCCATCACCCGAAGCGCGAACCGCGAGCCGAGCACTGCCCGAAGCCCGGACGGAATCGTCTTCGAGTCTGGCCGTTGCGTCGCCAGTACCAACACGATCCCGGCCGCTGGTCCCTTCTTTGCGAGCCACGTCAACAGCTCGCCGACGTACTCGCCCGCGGTGACCTTCTTTCCCTGCACTACAACGGGAGTCCGGTCCTCCAAGGGCACTTGGACCTCATCAACGAAGATGCCCGTAATCGGCATGTTCAGCTCCCCGTCTCGGGACATCTCCGGGGTGACTTTTGACTCCGGACAGGTCAGGTCGTCGAGGTCCCGCATCCGTCGGAACCGGCCTTGTACCTCGGCGACCAGTTCCACTAGCCAGTCGATCAGGGCCAAGACATGCTCGCTCTCGTCGCCGGCCATGAACCGGTGAGCCACCTGGCCGGCGGCGTCCCAGTCCTTACCGGCTTTGAAGTCCGCCACGTAGAGCCGGACCCAGGGGTCCAAGATGAGTCCCGAGGCCGCGAGCCGTGCCGCGAACGTCTTCCCCTGCCGAGGAATCGCACCGACCAGAAGCGACGTCCAAACCAACGGCAGGTCGATCCGACGGTCTCGCGCATCCCGGCCGAAGGGAACCGGCCGCCACGCGTCCCACTTCGGCACCCCGAGCAGCGGAGTACGCAGCGGCGGCGAGCTGTACGGGTCCTCGTCGGCAACCCACATCGAAACCCGCCCGGCGTGCCCACCGTTGCCGCGCACACGCTCAACGATGAGCTGTACCTCATCCACCGCCAGGGCCGACGCGAGCGCATCCCGATTCTTGACGACGTCGGCCGCCTTCCGAGTGGCCGGAAGGTCGACCACGATTGCCCACCCGTCTCCGATGCGGTGTGCCCTCTCGACCAACCGGAGACTCTCGTCCTTGCCGATCAGCTTCGCGTCTCGGTACGCGTCCACGAGGACTTGCGGGTCCATCGTCCACGTGAGCGTCCGTGGACCCGCAAGCGCCGGTTTCCGGCCGGGGCTGCCGTCCTTGCGGCGGCCAAGGATCGCCAGAGCGACTGACGCGACGACCCCGGCTATCCACAGCGGATCGGCGCCGTACACGAGATCGGTCACAGCGACCACCAGAGCCACGACGGCGGTCACGGCACCTGTGACCTTCCAACGGAACAGAGTGAGTTCACGAATCTCCGTGAACTTGTCGGCGAGCTTCTCCGACTCCTCGGCCGCCGTGCGGTAGTCCCGCACTGCTACCCACTTCCGCCACCACCGAGCGCCGACGACCAGACCGCGCACGACCGCGCCGACGTACCGCCATGGCGACTTGAGCACTGCCACTACCGCGTCCTTGGCAGCCTGCACGGCCTGTGCCTTGCTCTTGAGTGCACGCGGCACGCGCGGCGAGTGCTGCCACCACCGAACGAACCGGCGCCGGATGGTCCGGCGGCGTGGTTGCGGCAACGTGTCGTCGATCAGCTCGGCTTCGAGGACGGGGCCGACGTGCTCGACGTCTCGTGAACCCTCGCGGGCGGTGAGGGTGGCAGCGTTCACGGGTGTCTTGTCTTCCGCGTTCATGACTGTGTCTCCTCTCCGTCCGGCGTGCTGTTGAGTTCGTCCGCGAGCGCGGCGGCCAACTGAGGTGACAGCCCCCGAGAGCAACCGGTGACCTCGCGGATCCATGCGGGGGTAATGACCACGTCGGGTGCCCACGCTCGCCTTGCGTCCCCGAGGTAGTCCGCGAACAACTTCCGTCGTGTCGACTTCGTTCGCCGCTCCTTGCTCGGCTTCGGCTTACGCTCCTCCGGAGGTTTGTCGACCAGCGTGGGCGGCTCGGCACGTTCGGCGGCTTCCGTGAACGCTGCGTTCACGGCCTCGGTGAGCTTGTCCCGTAGGTCCGTGATCGCCTCGGCGGCGGCGAACACGATCAGCGGGGGAACCGAATGCAGCACTACCCCCGCGAGCGACCCGGCCGCGAACGACGCCCAGGTGTTCATGACATACGTCGCGCCCAACGCCAACCACTTGGCTGCGCGGACCCATCGGCCCGTGTGGACCTGGTACCGCGCGGTCACCTGCTCGGCTCGCAGGATCGCCAATAGGACCAGCGACACCGTTGGGTCAAGGAGCCAAGCAGCCAGCCATGGCAACGACCACGGGACCGAACCAGCAGCGGCGAACCACTGCACGTTGGCCATCGTGAACGCTAGACCCAACACGATCCCCGCCCAGCACAACCGATCCACTTGGGCCCGGACACGTTCGACTCTTAGCGCGATCACATCCGGGTGGTCCTGCCAGCGGCGAACCTCGGCCGCATCGGCAGCATCGCGGGCGAGCCGCTGCGCCGGAGTCGGGGCGGGCGGCCGCCCGGAGGCGGCCACCCCTTCCAACCCGATTCCCTGTGTCTGTTCGGTCATCGTCGACCACCACCACGATGGTTGGTCGCGTCGAGCGATGTGACGGTCAACGCGCGGGTAAGCACGTGAGCCGCAATCAAGTTCGGCACGCCGAGCACCACGATGAGCAACGTGGGGTTGCCGGGATGTGTGATGACCAGCCATTGAACGCCCGTGAACGCGGCGCCCGTGAACAAGACGCGTCCGGCGAGTGAAACCATCCGCGCGGAGGCACGGGCCGCGTCGGCGGCACGCCGCGCCTTGCGTGCGCCGAACCGCCAGACAACGAACAAGGCGAGCAGGACACCGATTCCGGCGAGGATCTGAGTTGGCGTCAGGTTGACCGTCATCGCTGCTCACCTCCCGCCTGGTTAGCTCGGCGCATCTGCCAGATTCGATGTACGGCCCGGCGGTCGGAGTCGGCGAGAGCACCCCAGACTCCGATCGTGTCGGCACCGGCCGACCGGAGTTCGAGTTCTAGGCACTCATCGATGACCGGGCACCCGGCGCACATCCGCGCAGCCAGTTCCCTGTCTGGCGTGTCCTCTCCGGACAGTTCTGGAATCTCCGTGCGGTCGTATGCCCAGAAGCACAGACCGTCTCTTGTGACAATCTCGGTCAGTACGTCGTCCGGAACGGCGGCGTAGCGGTCCAGCTTGTCGGCAATCTCCTCGTACTCGTCCCAATTCACTGCGACGCACCCCCTGCCACCTGACCGGCCTCGCGCTCCATGCGGCGCTTGGCGATCAACTCGGCGAGATCGATGCAGCCGCCAGACGACGTGACCTCGGCGATCAGTTCGTTTAGGGCGGCGGCGGGAACGACGTAGCGAGAGCGGATGCGGACGGCAGGGAACGCGTTATCGCGGATGGCGCGGTACAGCGTCACCGGATTGACGCGCAGAATGCGCGCCACTTCCCCGACTGTGAAGAACGTCGGCGTGACGTTCTGGTGGGTATCCATGAGGTATCCCTTGGCTAGAAAGTCTTATTTGAATCTGAGTTACGGGATGATTTCATCCCGTAACGGCACAAAAGGGTCCGAATGTGTCCGCGCGGGCGCGGAGTGTGGGCGGCCGAATGGCGAGCCGCGCTAGTCTCGGCGTCGAGGCGGAGCGCGGAGGAATACGTGTCGGAAGACTGGGCGGCAGTCGCAAGAGCGATCAATCAGCGCATGACTGAGATCGGTATCAGTCAGCGCGAGCTCATTGCGCGCTCGCAGGTTTCCAAGGCGACTGTTCGCGAAATCCAGCACAACACGGCGCAGCGTCGCCGCAGTGACCGCACGCTTGAGGCGTTGTCCCTTGCGCTTGACCTGCACGCGGGCCACCTTGCGGCGGTACTTGCGGGCCGTCGTCCCCCGGAGGTAGGGGAACCAACGATGCGGGGGGATGACGACATCCCGGGCCGACTTGCGGTCATTGAGCACCAGTTGCGTGAAATTACCGCTCGGCTTCGCGAAATGGACGGGCTGAGCGATCGGCTCGACGAGGTTAATGCCAACGTCGCGTCGGTCCTTAATCGCTTGCCCGCGGACCGTGATTCGCGTCGCCGGTGAGGGGTTCGAATGGCTTTCTTTCATGCCTCTAAGTCAACGTCGAACCGCCGTCGCAAACGATGCATCACCAGTGCATCGGCAGTGCACAACCAGTGCACTGCCGATGCATTTTCTCGTCTTGGGGGGTGTTCGTTCTGGAGTTCGTGAACGAATGGACCGGACGGACGGCGTGCGCGTTGCAGGCTGCTCTACGTATGAGCAACGAGGGGTTTGCGCAGCACTTGGGCGTCGCGAAACGGACAGTTGCGGCCTGGCACTCCAAGCCGGACGTCACGCCACGGTCGGAGATGCAGGACGCGCTAGATACCGCGTTCGAACGCGCCTCGGACTCGGCAAAGGCGCGTTTCAAACGGCTCATCGAGCCGGAGGGCGAGCCTGCCGTGTCGGACGTCGGTGGTGATGCGGTCCAGGCGCTCACGATCGCGATTGCCGTCGTTGTCGACGAAACGCGCGTGTTGATCGTCTGTCGTCGAGGCGAAGACGGCGGCGGTATTTCATGGCAGTTCCCGGCTGGGATGGTCAAGCCTGGAGTGCCAGCGGAAAGAGTCGCTGTCCGCGAGACGCTCGACGAAACCGGGGTTCATTGCTCGGTCGTCCGCAAGATCGGAAGTCGGCTTCATCCGATAACTCACGTTCAGGCGGAGTACATGCTATGCGAGTACCTGACAGGGGAGGCGCAGAACATGGACGTCCTGGAGAATGTTAGTGTTGTATGGGTCGAGAAGGCCGAAATAACTCGATTTATCCCGCCGGACCAAATTTTCCCACCCATATTGGAAGTCTTGGAGATACCGGAATGACGGAGACAGCGGACGTTAACAAGGAAAAGCCGATCTCGGCGGCTGTCATTGTGCATGAGGGTCGTGTCTTGTTGGTGCGTCGGCGCGTTAAGGAGGGGAGTCTGTCATGGCAGTTCCCCGCTGGGGAAGTCGAAGAAGGCGAGGCGGCAACTGCTGCCGCCGTTCGCGAGACCCGCGAGGAAACCGGACTTGAGGTTAAAGACGTCTCGGTACTCGGCGAACGCGTCCACCCCAACACCGGCAGGACGATGATTTATGTCGCTTGTCGGGTTATTGGCGGCACTGCTGCCGTCGTAGATGACGACGAACTGGCCGAGTGTGCTTGGTCCGACGGCCAGCAGTTGACTAACTACGTTCCTTACCCGTTCTTTGAGCCGGTTCAGGAGTACTTGGACTTATATCTGTCGAAGTAGTTCAGGCCCTGCGTCGTCCGAAGTGGTCGACGCAGGGCTCGGTCCTTATTCTCGCTGGAATAAGCCGGTTGATCTACCTAGCTACACCTCACTGGGGTCAAGGTTTACGTAGCCGCGAGGATGAGGATCTGAAGATTGGTTCGGATCGCTCGTGTCTTCGATGTCTGCTGACCCAATTTCATAGGCATACGACCAGTTTCCTGCCGCAAACATGGCCATTACCTGGGCGCCGACTCCGGCGGGCTTAGTAACGTACAGATGCCCCGCACTCTCTTTGCACGACGTCGCTTCGTGAAACTTGAAGATCTTCTTTTTGGTATGAACTTCGATCGCCATGGCGCACCTTCCCTTCGGTTCGGTGCACGTAAGTCGCTTATGTGACGTCAGCTGTTACAGGCAATGTGGTAGCACGGGGACTCAGGCGGGGGCATGAGGTTGGAATGAGTGCGGCCCGCGACAGTCGAAGCCGTGCGCGGGCCGCTTGCGCCGTAGGTAGGTCAGTACAGTACGTCGCCGAGGCGTTCGTGCACGACACCTGAGTGCAACAACCCTGGGATGGGCACGCCTCCGATAGAAGTTCTGGTACTTGCAACGTCCATAAGTGAGGCTGACGGGAGTGTATCGAGAATGGCGATCGCTCGGCGTGCCCACTTGCCCGCCGTGTCGAACTGGCGGGTGCCGTCTACATCCTCGTTTCGATACCGACAAGCGAGTGCATATGCAGTCTCGGCTGCTGCTCTCCTGTCGGTGACAGATTCGGCCTCGAACGCGGCGCATAGCTCGGCTAGCGAAGTGCTGCTTTCCGTTTCGTGGGCCATTCTGGTAGCCGTCCGTCAGTAGGCAAGCTTCTCGGCAAGGGTTTCGTAGTCGAACTGCTCGGCCGCGCCGAACCAGAGTTCCACCTCGTACTTGGCCTCTTCGGAGTTGCCGGACGCGTGCACGAGGTTCATCACGGCCTTGCCGCTCACTTCGGACGATGCCTTGGTCTGGTGAGCGAAATCGCCGCGTACGGTGCCCGGCGCGGCTTCGTTAGGGAACGTCGGACCGATGATCTTCCGAACCTTGGCCACGGCGTCGACCCCTTCAAGGGCGAGCGCGATAACTGGTCCAGTCTGCATGAATGCAGCCGTCGTGTTGTAGATCTCGGTACCGGCGCGCTCTTCCAAGTCGAAGTAGTGCTTGCGCGTGAACTCGGCATCCATGTGTTTCATCTTCACGCCGACGACCTTGAGTGCGGCGTCCTCGAAGCGAGTAAGGATGCGTCCCGCGAGTCCTCGTACAAGAGTGTCGGGCTTGAGAAGTACAAGGGTCCGTTCGACGCCGAGGTCTGACGAGTCAGTCATGGTTCCCCTTACTGTCTGTGAGATGTGTGAATCGTACCGCGTTATCGCGCCGCTCACTCGGTAGCTTCAGCGCCTCATTGAGGGTGACACCTCTGGCAAGTCGAAGTTCCTTTGGAATTAGCTCTAAAAGAGTATTGACGCCTGGTTGCTTAGGGGAAATAATATATCGCTTGGTCATTTGGGTGACGAGGGGAATTCGTGGCCGCAGAGTACTTTTCAGGCGAGAAATTCACATCGTGGCTGAAAGGGGTTGTAAAAGCGCCGACCTATCGAGTGATTGGAGACGATGAACCTTCTCGAAATGTTCGCAGGGTAATTATTCGCTCGGAAAATCGCTTGCGAACGTGGCGGACAGGGCGGGCGGTGTCGGCATGGCTGACTCTCCTTTTTGCTGTTCTGTTGACGGCGCTTGTGGTTTTTCATGTTTGGCGCCAATTTATTGAAACTGGCTGGTTGTACTACTCTATTCTCGGCTTGGCGATCGCGCTAACCTTGTCGGCGGCCATCCTGACCTTGATGTTTGTGTGGAATTGCTCTGTCGGTCGTGTCGACCTGGCGACGATGCGCGAACTGTATAATGAGAGAGTTGCGGATGAACTTGACGATGCCGTCGACGACGATGATGATCACAAGCTACTGAAGGTGCGGCATCAGTATCGCGAGAGTGCCGCAACGGTAATTGAAGACTATAGGCAACAGGCTAGCCGATATAAACGTCGTCACGATCGTTTTCAGACGATTACTATCATTGGATCAGTTGCAACCTCTGCTATCACGACTGCATCGGTTTCATTCTCGATATTCCGAGTGCTTGCTATTGTCATTAGTCTGGTGGTTGGGATAGCTACTGGAATTAATGGCTATTATAAGTTCCGGGAACGCTCATTCAACCTGCAGCAAGCGTCGGACTTGGTTGAGCGAGAGTACAATTCAGTTCAGCTCCGCGTTGGGCGATATGCGCACTGTTCAGACGAGGCGGATGCCTATCGTCTGTTCTGTCAGCAGGTTGAGATGATCCGCGACGAGCAGAGCAAGCGTCAGCAACAGCTTGAGCAGCCGGTGGAAACTAAGAAGGAGTGATCGGCCGAAGAGTCGCCGTGTCTCGATTCGGGAGGCGGGAGGAGATTTGGATGGCAGGGCCTTCGTGGGCCACCGCGTTGACAAGGCCGAGCACATTCCCTGTGTCACGTAGTTCTGTCACGTTCCGTAATGACTGGTCGTGCCAAGGGGCTTGCTTGGGAAGTGATCTGACTCACAGTTTTTATGGACCGGATCGTGGACCGAACTGGGGTGCAATGGTGCAGCTGGAGGCATCTCGGTCCATGTCAAGGGAACTCTAATGCCTGGTAGAAGTCATATTGATCAAAGACGGGCACACTCGTAATGAATAGGTCAGGGGTTCGATTCCCCTAGGCGGCTCCGCAGGTCAGGGCCCCATTCGGAACACTCCGGATGGGGCCCTGACTCGTTTCCGGGCCGGCATCGGGGCCGCGCCGAAAGTTCACCCGTTGGTGTCACTCTTGAGGAACATCCGCGACAGCGACGTGCCCACCCCCGTGAGGTGCTCGACGAGCGTGTCCGCGTCCGCGTCGAGCAGCCCGGAGCGCCACGCGAGCATGATCTCCACGAAGCCGCCGATGCCCAGCAGGACATTGACCCGGAACTCCAGCCCGTCCACGTCCGGCTTCAGATGCGGTCGCGCCAGGTCGATCAGCAGCCCGGTGGTCTCCTGGACGGTCTGCCGCCGCAGTTGCTCCAGCACCGCGCTGCCCGCGTGGTCGCCGAACAGGATCTGCGCGCGGGCCGGCTCTTCCTGCACGTGGTGCACGACGACGTCGACGGCGGCGCGGAGCTGGTCCAGCGCGGGTTGCTCGATATGGGCGGCGACGGCGTCGAGGACCATCCGCAGGGTCTCGTCGCGGACCTGTTCCCAGGCGGTGGCGAGCAGCGCGTCGCGGTTGGCGAAGCTCTCGTAGAAGTACCGGTCGGTCAGGTTCGCCCGCGCGCAGACGCCGCGCATGGTGACCGCCGCCCAGCCCTGTTCCTGCCAGATCTCCAGCGCGGCGCCGAGGAGTGTCAGCCGCCGTTCGGCGCGGCGTTCGTCGGCGGTTTTGCCGCTGTAGCGGCGGGACGCGGTCACCCCTCCATCTTGACAGCAGGTGCCCTCAGATTCATTCTGAGGGCATGCGACCGCAGAATGGCCTGCGAGCCGGGTTGGCCTCCGCGCTGACGTCCGCCTTCGTGCGGCCGATCGCCAACGCGATCCCGGCCAATCGCGCGGGGGTCGCGTTCTCCCGGGCCTTCATCGCGAGCGGTTTGTGGCTGGCGTCGCCGCCGTTGAAGGGGAGCCGCATCGAGCCCGGCATCCGCGGCGAGTGGGTCCGCGCGCCCGAGGTGAGCGAGGGCAACGCCGTGGTCCTCTACATCCACGGCAGCGGTTACGCGCTCTGCTCGGCGCGCACGCATCGCGGGCTGACCACGCGGGTCTCCGACGGCACCGGGCTGCCGGTCTTCGCCTGCGAGTACCGGCTCGCGCCGCGGCATCGCTTCCCGAGTGCCGCCGACGACGTGCGCGCGGCCTACGACCGGCTCCTCGGCCAGGGATACCGCCGGATCCTCGTCGCGGGCGACTCCGCGGGCGGGCATCTCGCGGTCGACCTCGCGGCGCAGCTGATCCGGGAACGAAAAGCCCCGCCTGCCGCGTTGGCGCTCTTCTCACCGCTGTTCGACGTGACGTTTTCGCTGGCCGCCCAACGAGAACGCATGCGCCCGGATCCGATGATCTCCGCCGCCGCGGCCGCGCGGCTGGTCGGTCTGTACACAGTGGACGCCGACCTCGCGTCGGCGCGGCTGCGGTTCGCCTTCGACGACATCAAGGGCTTCCCGCCGACGATCATCCAGGCCGGCGGGCTCGAAATGCTCGCCGCGGACGCCATCGAGCTGGCCAGGGCGCTGCGCCGCGCGGGAGCGGACTGCGAACTCGACGTGGTCCCCGGCCAGATGCATGTCTTCCAGGCCTTGACCCGCTTCGTCCCCGAAGCGGCGCCGGCGATGGAGCGGGCTTGCCGCTTCCTCACCGGGAACCTTCCAGCGATCGTGAGGGCGGCATGACCAAGCGGACCCACGGAGCACATGCCGTCGTCACCGGCGCGGGCAGCGGGATCGGGCGGGCGATCGCTGCCGAGCTCGTCCGGCGCGGCAGCCGCGTCGTCTGCGCCGACATCGACCTCGAAGCCGCCGAAGAAACCGCGAAAACGCTCGATAACGCGGTCGCCATCGCCTGTGACGTGTCCGATGTGGACGAAGTCGCGGACATGGCGAGCCAGGCGCGGTCCTGGTTCGGCCGCGAGCCGGACCTCGTCGTCAACAACGCGGGGATCGGTGCGGGCGGCAAACTCGTCGGGGAGAGCCCGCTGTCCGATTGGCGGCGGACGCTCGGAGTGAACCTCTGGGGCGTGATCCACGGCTGCCACACCTTCGTCCCCGCCATGCGCGCGGCGAAGGCGGGCGGCGTCATCAACGTCGCATCGGCCGCCGGGTTCACCGCCGCGCCGCGGATGGCCGCGTACAACGTGAGCAAGGCAGGGGTCGTCAGCCTTTCCGAGACCCTCTCCGCCGAACTGTCCGGCACCGGCGTCGCGGTCACCGTGCTGTGCCCGACCTTAGTGCGCACCAACATCTTCGGCGGCGAGCTCATCGAAGACGAGGCCCGTGGGCTCGCCAAGCGGGTTTCCGACGTGGTCGGGTTCTCGCCGGAGCGCGTCGCGAAGATGACGCTCGACGCCCACGATCGCGGCCGCCTGTATGTGGTGCCGCAACCCGACGCCCAGCTTCTGTGGCACGCCAAGCGGTTCGTGCCCGTCCCGTACACGCGGATCGCCGGTCTGCTCGGCCGGTTCCTGCCCGCCGAAAAGGAGAAGTGATGGCCTACGACTTCGCCGCGATGCTCCAGACCATCAAGGACAAGCAGTGGTCGCTGGCCGACATCGACTGGGACGCGCCCGGCGCCGAGACGATGACCGACGATCTGCGCGCCAAGATGCGCCCGTTCATGGCCGATCTCGTCTGGATCGAGCACGTCGGCGCCCGCGGGTTCGCCTCGCTGGCCAAGAAGGCGCCGACGCCGGTCATCCAGGAGATCTATCGCTACTTCCACGCCGAGGAACAGAAGCACGCCAACGCGGAACTGGCGCTGATGAAACGCTGGGGCATGCTCGACGAGCACGGCTCGATGCCCGAGCCGAACATCAACGTCAAGCTCGCCATCAAGGTCCTGGACGACTACGGCGACACACTGCCGCTGACGGCGCTCGCCACGCTCATCCCGCTGCTGGAATGCGCGCTGGACGGCGCACTGGTGAAGTTCCTGCTCGAAGAGGTCTCCGATCCGGTGTGTCACCAGGTTTTCCGGCATATCAACTCCGACGAGGCCCGGCACATCACGGCCGATTTCGAGGTGCTGGAACTGATCGGCGCCGGATCGACGACCAAACTGCTCACCGAATCGATCGGTTCGCTCAAACCTCAGATCGTCCTCGGCCTGATCGTGGTGTTCGTCCCGCTGATCAACAAGATGCGGGACAACATCGTCGCGATGGGCCTGCCGGAGAAGAAGCTGTACAACGCCGTGAAGCGGTTCACCACCATCGGCGGCCGCGGCGAGTTCACCAAACGCATCCCGGCGTACCACGTGCTCAAGGCACAGGCGGCGATGATCGTCGACCGCTCGCACGTCTACCACCGGCTGCTCGCCGACCCGATGGTCAAGGTGACCCGTTTGATCCCCGCCCGGCTGCTGGGAAAGCCTCAGTCGTGGACCGAGGAGATCACCCACGAACCGGTCGCGTCATGAGCCTCGGCGACTTCCGGGGCGAGGTGCTGCGCGGCACCGAATGGTTCGGGCACGACTTCACCGGGCAGCGCGTCGCCGTCGTCGCGCCCGGCCGCGAGGCGGCGCAGATCGTGCCCGAGGTGGTGGCCACCGCGCGCTCGGTGAAGGTGTTCCAGGAGGAGCCGGACTGGGTGGTGCCGATGCCGGTACCCGGGCCGACCGTCCTCGGCGTCGCCGTCGCCCGGGTCTTCCTGCGCTGGCAGGTGAAAGACCCCTGGATCCGCAGGCTCCTGACGCCCGACCGCCGCTTCGGCTCACGGCGGACGGCGCCGGGCCTCGGCTACTACGGCGCGCTTCGGCGGCCCGGCTGCAAGCTCATCACCTGGCCGGTCTACGCCTTCGCGCCACACGGAATCCGCACCGCCGAAGGTATCGAGCACCAGGCCGACGTCATCGTGCTCGGCGTGAGTTCGCTGTTCGCCAAGGAAGGACTTCCCGCATGACGCCGGACCACGAGATCGCGATCATCGGCGGGGGATTCTCCGGGATCGGGGCCGCGATCCTGCTGCACCGAGCCGGTTTCGAAGACTTCCTGATGCTGGAGGAGGGCGACGGTGTCGGCGGCGCCTGGCACTGGAACACCTATCCCGGTGTCGCCGTCGACATCCCGTCGTTCAGCTACCAGTTCTCGTTCGAGCAGATCTCCGGCTGGTCACGGGTCTACGCTCCCGGCCGCGAACTGAAGGCGTACGCCGACTACTGCGTCGACAAGTACGACATCCGCCGCCGCACGCGCCTCGGCAGCAAGGTCGTCTCCGCGACCTTCGACGACGAGACGCATTTGTGGCGCCTCGAAACCGCCGAAGGCCGGCCGCTGACGGCGCGGTTCGTCGTCGGCGCGACCGGCGTGCTCACCCAGCCGAAGCCGCCGGACATCGACGGGATCGACGGTTTCCGCGGCACGGTGATGCATACCGCGCGCTGGGACCACGGCGTGGACCTGCGGGGCAAACGCGTCGCCGTGGTCGGCACCGGGGCCTCGGCCGTGCAGGTGATCCCGTCCATCGCGCCGGAGGCCGCGCGGCTGACGGTGTTCCAGCGCACGCCGATCTGGTGCCTGCCCAAACCCGACGCCGCGCTACCCCGGACGGCACGGCTCGCGCTGCGGCGGCTGCCGGGCGCGAAACTGGTTTCCCGGCTGGCCAGCCAGGCCCTCGTCGAGGTGACCTTCCCGCTGGCCGCGCATTTCCACAATCTGCTGCCGACCGCGGGCGCCGGCGAGCGGATCGGGCGCGCGCATCTGCGCCGCGCGGTCAAGGACCCCGAAACCCGCGAGAAGCTGACGCCGCGCTATGCCTTGGGCTGCAAGCGGCCGAGCTTCTCGAACGAATACCTCCAGACGTTCAACCGGGACAACGTCACGCTGGAGACCACCGGCATCGACGCGATCACCGAATCCGGCGTGCGCACCCTCGACGGCACCGAGTATCCGGTCGACGTCCTGGTGCTGGCGACCGGGTTCAAGGTGTTCGAGAAGGGCAACATGCCCGCTTTCACCGTGCGCGGCGCGGGCGGCGCCGATCTGGAGAAGTTCTGGGAGGAGAACCGGTTCCAGGCCTACCAAGGTGTCAGCGTCCCCGGTTTCCCGAACCTTTTCACCGTTCTCGGGCCCTACGGCTACAACGGTTCCTCGTACTTCAACCTCATCGAGACGCAGACCGCGCACATCATCCGCTGCCTGCGCAACGCGCACAAGACCGGCGCGACCCGCGTGGAGGTCACGAGCGAGGCCAACGACCGGTACTTCCGGAGCATGCTGGACCGGCGCAAACACCAGGTTTTCTTCCAGGACAGCTGTTCGCTGGCCAACAGCTACTACTTCGACGCGAACGGGGACGTGCCGTTCCGCGCCTCGCCCACGCTGGAAACGATGGTGACCAGCCGGTTCTTCGACCTCGACGACTACGCCTTCGCGGACGGCCGGTGAACACTGGCTGAAGTCCGCCGTCCCCGGCCGTGACGGGCCTTAGGTTCGATTCCCCGAACCTGGAGGCTCGTCTTGGAAGGCTTTCCCTGGGACGTCCTGCTCGCGGTGGCCGGGATCGGTGTCCCGGCCGTCGCGTTCCTGTGGGAGTTCGTGCTCGTCGGCCGCAAACGGCTCGGCTACCGCGTGCAGATGGACACCCCGACGGCGTCCGGGCGCGGGTTCGCGCCGACGGCCGACGCGCTCGCCCAGTTGCAGCACGAGAACGGCGAGCGGCTCGTCGACCCGTCGTTCGTCCTGCTGCGCATCGAGAACAACGGCACCACCGACATCGACACCGACGACTACGCGGTCAACGAGAACGACCGCGTCGGTATCCGCGTGAAGTTCCCCGGCCGCACCGTGGCCGGGATGGTGGTGACCGAACTCAGCTCGCCGCATCTGCACGAATGCTTCGGCGACGACTCCGGGTGGGGCGCGCGCGACGAGAACCCCGAACGGCCCTCCGGCGTGATCGACCTGCCGAGGGTGCCGCTGAACCGCGGCGCGCACTACAAGATCCTCGCCGTGCTCGACCGCGTCCCCGACGGCTCGCCCGACGATTTCGACGATCCTCAGGTCATCGGGGAGATCAAGGGCGGCAGCCTCCGTGAGACCAAGAGCCGCACCGGGCCGACGGGCTCGGTGATGGCGCTGATCCTGTTCCTCGTCGTGATCAGCATCTTCCAGCTGACCCGTTCGCTGTTCTTCGACGAGAAGCCGCCGCCGCTGGACTGCGCGTCCGGGAAGCTCACGATCACCGGATCGACGGCCTTCGCGCCGGTGCTGAAGGAAGCGACGGCTTCGTACGCGAAGACGTGCCCGGGCGCGTCGTTCGTTTTCGACACCCGGGGGAGCGCGGAGGGACTCGGCAGCCTGAACCAGGCCGGGAACGACGGCGTGCTGGCGTTCTCCGACGGCGCCAAAAGCGAGGGCTTCCCGCAACTGCTGCCGCGGCCGGTCGCGTTCTCGCTGTTCACGCTCGTGATCAACGCCGAAGCCGGGGTCCAGGACCTCACGCTCGCCCAGATCCGCGACGTCTACGACGGCAAGATCGCGAACTGGCGGGAGATCGGCGGCAAGGACCGGCCGGTCCGGCTCGTCGACCGGCATTCCGACTCCGGTACGCGGCGGACGTTCGAGGGCCGGATCCTGGCGGGCAAGCGTGAACCGGGCGACAACTCCGACGACTGTCTCAAACCGGCGCCGGGTGCCCAGCCGGGAGTGGTGCGGTGCGCGAAGCCGTCCACGAACGACGTCCTCGACGCGGTGTCGCGGGTGCCGGGCGCGCTCGGCTACAGCGAACTGGGCGCCGCCACGAAACGCGAGGACGTGCGGCCGGTGCGGATCGACGGCCACCAGGCGACCCTGGAGGGCGCGATCCACGCGGCCTACCCGTTCTGGGAGACCGAGTACGCGTACACCTTCGGCGAGCCGAAGGCCGACTCTCTCGTCGCGAGCTTCCTGCGGTACCTGACCAATCAGGTCGGCAAGGACATCGTGCGGTCGCACGGGCACCGGCCGTGCGCCGAGCTGGCGAATCCGGTGCTGTGCCGTCCGGGCGCGTGAAGGCGTGACCGGCGCTCAAGTGTCAGGAAAGGGTCTTTCAGGACGAAAAATGTCCTGAAAGACCCTTTCCTGACATCCGGGGAGAGCGCGCTCAGGCAGGCGGCTTCAGGGTGACGACGGTGGCGCTGGTCTCGCCACGCGGCGTCCGGTACTTGATCTCGTCGCCCTCCTTGGCGCCGACGAGCGCGAGGCCGAGCGGGCTGTCCGAGGTGACCGTCGAGGCGTCCGCGTCCTCGCCGGGGATCGTGACGATGTGGAGCTCGTCCTCGTCGCCGTCGGCGAACCTGAGGGTGACGGTGGTGCCGTCGGGGAGCAGGCCCTTGCTGTCACGGCCGCCGTGTTCGAGCTTCGCCGCGACGTCGGCGATGCGCCGGTCGAGGTAGGCGGCGGCCTCCGCGCGGTCCAGCACCTCCGCCTGGTCGGCGGCGTCGCCGGTTCGTTCCTGCTCGCCGACGAGCGGCGCCATCGCGTCGCGCTGCGCACGCAGATCGGCGAGTTCCTTCTCCAGCTGCCGTCGTGCGGCCGGGCTGAACCCGTTGTCCCCTGAGGTCACCATGCCGGGCATTGTCCGCTACGGATCGGCGGCTAGCCACCTAGATTTTTCACCCGCTGTGATCGGACAGGACGGCTGCCCTAAGCTTCAGGGCTCGTGTCCTGACTACTTGGTGTAAGGAACTTCGTGACCGCCGTTCCCGGCCGCAGCGCGCGGCTCTCCCCCAATCAGCTGCAGAAACAGGAACAGATCGTCGAAGCGGCGCGTGTCGTGCTCGCCAGGGACGGGCTCGCGGGCTGCACCGTGCGGGCGATCGCGGACGCCGGGCCGCTCACGAAGAGTGCGATTCATTACTACTTCGCGGACATCGACGTCTTGATCGACCGCGCGATGGCGGCGCACATCACAACGTTCACCGCCGATTTGCGCAAAATATCGGCGAAACACGATCACCCGGATGAGCGGCTCTTCGCGGCGCTGGAGGCCTTCCTCGCCGAGTTCTCCGGCCGTCCGAACGCGGCCTTCCTCTGGTTCGAGTACTGGATCGCCGCGGGCCGCGCGCAGCACCCGCAGGCCATCGACGTCATGCTGACCTCGATCACCGAACTGCTCGCGGAACTGCTCGCCCCGCTCGACGTCGAAGACCCCAGGGCGCGTGCGCGGGCCCTACTGTCCTATCTGCTCGGCGCGATCGTCCAGCAGCGCGTCCGGCGGCGGCCGTTCGCCGCACTGCGTGGTGACATCGAAGCGCTCTGTTTCGCGAACTACGGCTAGAAATACGCATTAGATCCGTAGCGTTACGGATTGTTCGCTCTTCCGGCTCCGGTCATGGTGAGGTTCCCCTTCCCTTGCCTGAGAGCTAGGAGACGACGATGCGCATAAGACGGTGCATGGCCGTGGCGATCGCGGCCGTCGCGGCGTTCACCATCCCGGTCGCCGCGAGTCCGGCGACCGCCGACCAGCAGACCGAGGACGCGCAGGTCCAGATCTACGAGGTCTTCGGCACCGGGACTTCCCAGCAGCGCACCCAGATCTCCCGGCTGGGCGTCGATGTCCTCGGCTCGGCGGGCGGCACGACCACGTTCATCGGCGAGGCGAGCGACGCGGCGAAGATCCGTTCGCTCGGTTACCGCGTCGAGCAGCGCGGCGTGGTCGACCGGTCGGAGAAGGCCGGAACCAACGCGATCAACGACTTCCCGCCGTCGGACTCCGGTTTCCACAACTACGCCGAAGTCACCACGGAGCTGCGCAACGCCCAGTCGAACCACGGGTCGATCGCGCGGTTGAGCAGCGTCGGCAACTCGTATCAGGGCCGGGCGCTGAACATGCTCAAGATCAGCGACAACGTCGGCACCGACGAGAACGAGCCGGAGGTGATGTTCACCTGCAACCAGCACGCGCGTGAGCACCTCACCACCGAGATGTGCCTGCGGATCGTGAACCGGTTCACCCAGGGCTACGCCTCGGACCCGGCGATCAAACGGTTCGTCGACAGCACCGAGATCTACGTGATCCCGAACGTCAACCCCGACGGCTCGGAGTACGACATCTCCGGCGGCAGCTACAAGTACTGGCGCAAGAACCGCCAGGGCAACGGCACCGACCCCAACCGCAACTGGGGTTACAACTGGGGCTGCTGCGGCGGTTCGTCGGGCTCGACCACCAGTGAGACCTACCGCGGCCCGTCGGCGTTCTCCGCGCCGGAGACCAGGGCGGTGTCCAACTTCGTCAACTCGCGCAAGATCGGCGGCGTCCAGCAGATCAAGGCGAGCATCGACTTCCACACCTACTCGGAGCTCGTGCTGTGGCCGTTCGGCTTCACCTACAACGACACCGCGCCCGGCATGACGGCGGCCGAGGCACAGCGGTTCCAGACGCTGGGGCGGCAGCTGGCGGCGACCAACGGCTACACGCCGCAGCAGTCGAGCGACCTGTACATCACCGACGGGACGATCGACGACTGGCTGTGGGGCACCCACAAGATCCTGAGCTTCACCTTCGAGATGTACCCGCGGGGTTCGAACCCCGGCTTCTACCCTCCCGACGAGGTGATCGTCCGGGAGACCACCCGTAACGACAAGGCCGTGGATCTCCTGCTGAACACCGCCATCGGCTGACGCCACAGAGCTCCGTGAAGGCCTCCTTCCCTACTCTCAAGGTAGGGAAGGAGGCCTTCACGGACTTTCGCACATAGGGTGCGGGCATGCCGATGTTCGAATTCGAGGGGCTGCGTCCCCAGGTGGATCCCGAAGCGTGGATCGCCCCCACCGCCACCCTGATCGGCGACGTCGTCGTCGAGAAGGGCGCTTCCGTCTGGTACGGCGCCGTGCTGCGCGCCGACTTCGGGAAGATCGTCGTCCGTGAGGGCGCCAACGTCCAGGACAACTCGGTCATCCACGTCAACGGCGGCGTGACCGAGATCGGCAAGAACGCCACCGTCGGGCACCAGTGCCTCGTGCACGACTGCACGGTCGGCGAGCAGGCGCTGATCGGGAACGGCTCGACCGTGCTCGACAAGGCGCAGATCGGTGCGAAGGCACTGGTCGCCGCCGGCGCCACGGTGACGCCCGGCATGGTCATCCCGCCGGAGACGGTCGCCATGGGCAGCCCGGCGAAGAAGCACGTCCCGCTCGACGGCACCGCCCGCGGCTGGGTCGAGCACAACGCGGTGATCTACCAGGAGCTGGCGCGCCGTCACGCGGAGAGCGTCAAGCCGATCGATTGACTCTCCAGTAACTGGAGACCATAGCTTCGGGCGTATGGCACCGAAGTCGAAGAAGAAAACACATCAGGCGACCCTCGAGCTGACCGCCGGCAACGCGCCGGTGGTCGATCTCGGGAAGACGCTCGGGCAGACCGGCGTGAACCTCGTCGAGGTCAAGAAGGCCTACGACGCGGCGACGGCGGCGCAGCGGGGCGACATCGTCCCGGTGGTCGTGTCGGTGTTCGAGGACCGGTCCTTCGAACTTCGGCTGAAGACCCCGCCTGCGTCGTTCCTCATCAAGAAAGCCTTGGGCGGCAAGGGATCCGGCCGTCCAGGGCATGAGGTCGCCGGGAAGCTGACCCGCGAGCAGCTGCGCGAGATCGCCGAGCGGAAACTGCCGGACCTCAACACCGGTGACGTCGAAGCGGCCATGCGCACGATCGCGGGCACGGCTCGCTCGATGGGCGTCGCGATCGAAGAACCGTGACGCGCAAGCACGTGATCGTCCCGCCCTTCCGCGACCTCGACCCGGCCCTCGAGGTCGCGGAAAGGCTGCTGGCCCAAGGGAATCCGTGGCTGGCCGGCGTCGTCTCGGCGCTGCCGGACGAGCACGCCGCCGCAGGCAGGCTCAACCGGATCCTCGCCGGGACCGGTGCGGCGCCGCGGCTGGTCGAGTCCGGAAAGGGCTGGCGTCTGGTGCAGGTGACGGCCTGGCCCGGCTGCGGGGACCTGGTCGCGGGAGCCTCCGGTCTGGCGGAACTGGTCGCGTTCGGCGGCTGGCGGCGGATCAAACGCTGCGCCGTCTGCGCGCAGGCGTTCTGCGATCGCACGGCCGGGTGCAGCCGCCGGTGGTGCGCCGGACATCGTCCGCACGCCGGGTCCCGCTCCGTGCTCTAGGCTGGTCCGCACCAGCGACTGGCGCCATTTGAGGTGGAGCACCACCGGGAAGCGACGACAAGGCCGGTACCGCGCGCCTGGGTCCGGCCGTCTCTGGCAGGAGTACGTCCGATGACACACCAGCCCGAACTTTCCGCGCTCGCCGCCACCGACCCGCAGATCGCGGGGCTCGTGGAGGACGAGGCGAAGCGTCAGCACGACAAGATCCGCCTGATCGCGTCCGAGAACTACGTTTCACAGGCCGTACTGGAGGCGACGGGCACCGTCCTCACCAACAAGTACTCCGAGGGCTACGCGGGCAAGCGCTACTACGAGGGCCAGCAGCTCATCGATCAGGTCGAGAAGCTCGCCATCGAACGCGCCAAGGCCGTCTTCGGCGTCGACCACGCGAACGTCCAGCCGTACTCCGGCTCCCCGGCGAACCTCGCGGTGTACCTCGCTTTCGCGCAGCCGGGCGACACCGTGCTCGGCATGGCGCTGCCCGACGGCGGCCACCTCACGCACGGCTGGAGCGTGTCCGCGACCGGTAAGTGGTTCACCCCGGTCCGCTACGGCGTCCGCAAGGAGACCGGCCGCGTCGATCTCGACCAGGTCCGCGAACTCGCGCTGAAGCACCGGCCGAAGCTGATCTTCGCGGGCGGTACGGCGATCCCGCGCACCATCGACTTCCCGGCGTTCGCGGAGATCGCCCGCGAGGTCGACGCCGTGCTGGTCGCCGACATCGCGCATATCGCCGGGCTGGTCGCGGGCGGCGCGCACCCGTCGCCGGTCGGGCACGCACAGGTCATCACCACGACCACGCACAAGACGCTGCGCGGCCCGCGCGGCGCGATGATCCTCTCCGACGCCGACCACGCGAAGGCCGTCGACAAGGCGGTGTTCCCCGGACTGCAGGGCGGCCCGCACAACCACACGACCGCCGCGATCGCCGTCGCGCTGGGCGAGGCGCAGAAGCCGGAATTCTCCGCGTACGCGCACCGCATCGTCGCCAACGCGCGTGCGCTGGCGGAGGCGCTGGTGGAGCGGGGCTACGACCTCGTGTCCGGCGGCACCGACAACCACCTGCTGCTGATCGACCTGACGAACAAGAACGTGCCGGGCAAACCCGCCGCGCAGGCGCTGGACCGCGCCGGGATCGAGCTGAACTACAACACCGTGCCGTTCGACCCGCGCAAGCCGTTCGACCCGTCCGGCATCCGGCTCGGCACCTCCGCGATCACCACCCGCGGGCTTGAGCCGGAGCACCAGGCGCAGGTCGCGGAGTGGATCGACCGCACGATCACCGCGGCGGCGGGCGAGGAACAGTCCGCTTTGGACACCATCGCCGCCGAGATCCGCGAGTTCCTGGCGCCGTTCCCGATCCCGGGCTACTCGGCTTGATCGGTCTCGCATACGACGAGACACGAAGGGGCCCTTCACCGCATCGCATGCGGTGAAGGGCCCCTTCGGCGCTCGGAAAACTAGTGCGCCGGACCGTCGATGGCCTCCTTGGCCAGCCGGTCGGTCTCACGGTCGAGCGAACGCTTGATCTCGGCCTCGGCCTCGGAGCGCCCGACCCAGGACGAACCCTCGACGCTCTTGCCCGGCTCCAGGTCCTTGTACACCTCGAAGAAGTGCTGGATCTCGAGCTTGTGGAACTCGTTCAGGTGGTGGATGTCGCGGAGGTGCTCAAGCCGCGGGTCGTTCGTCGGGACCGCGAGGACCTTGTCGTCCGGGCCCTTCTCGTCGGTCATCCGGAACATGCCGATCGCGCGGCAGCGGATCAGGCAGCCCGGGAAGGTCGGCTCCTGGACGAGCACCAGCACGTCGAGCGGGTCGCCGTCCTGGCCCAGGGTGTCGTCGATGAACCCGTAGTCGGCGGGGTACTGGGTGGCGGTGAACAGTGTCCGGTCCAGCTTGATGCGACCGGTCTTGTGGTCCACCTCGTACTTGTTGCGCTCCCCCTTGGGGATTTCGATAGTGACGTCGAATTCCACGCCGGCCTCGCTGCTCTCGTCTTTGGTACGCCCCGCCGTCGCGGACGGCTCACCGAAATCATCGTCTTGTCTTCACTAGTGTGGACCACGGGGGCTCGGGCGGTCGCATCGATGTGGTCGTATGTGAGCTTGGCCCCTTCCCCGGACGGTGGATGAAGGAGTGTTGCGTGCCGGAAAACGATGTCCCGATGTGGCCGTCGGACGACAAGGACACCTCATCCGCCGAGCCCAAGGGCACCAAAGGGGAGAGTGAGGCCACCGTCTGGCTGCCCATGTCGGGTCTGGCGAACGGGAAGACCGAAGAGCTGGCAGTGCCGAAGGTCACACCCGAAAGTGGCTCGTGGTTCCAGCCCGTGGTCGAAGTCAGTGACATCGACGAAGAGCCGGACGTCCCGGAGACCCCGACACCGCAGTGGTCCGCCTTCGAGCCTGCGACGCCTGTCGAGCCGAAGCAGAGCGAAGAGCCGAAGACGCTCTTCGTCCAGCCTGTCCAGCCACGACGAACCGAGGAACCGGACTGGGACCAGTTCGACCGCGGCGCCGAGCCCCCGAGACCCGAGCCGAGGCAGGAGCCCCCGCGTCAGGAGCCACCGCGCCGTCCGGAGCCGAGCCGGGTCGAGCCGCCGGCACCCGCACCGGTCCCGTCCGCGACCATGCACGCGCGTCCGGTCCGCATCGAGCCCGCCGAAGAGCGCTTCGACTCCGAAGCCACCGTCGGGATCCAGAAGCCCGAGCCGCCGTCTCAGGAACCCCCGGCCGCCGAGGCCGAGTCCGCGCCGGCGCCGAAGCCGAAACGCAAACGCAAGGCCCTGCTGATCACGACGCTGGTCGTCGTCCTGCTGCTCGCGGGGATGGGCGGCGCCGCGGCGATGCCGAAGGTGTCGAACCGGCTCGGCCTGCCCTGGGCGCCCAACGCGCCGAAGGGCGACATCCCCAAACCCGCCGGGGTCACCCGGGTCCTGCACGGGCCGGACATCAACGGCGCCGGGCCGACGAAGGAAGGTCTCTCGGCCGCGCTGGCCGGTCCCGCCGGCTCCCCGGACCTGGGCACGCTCACCGGCACCGTCGTGGACGCGGCGTCCGGCGAAGTCCTGTGGGACAAGAACTCCGGCACCCCGCTGACGCCGGCGTCGACCACGAAGATCCTCGTCGTCGCGGCCGCGCTGCTGTCGATGGAGCACGGGACGCAGTTCTCCACGAAGATCGTCCAGGGCGCCGAGCCGGGCACGGTCGTCCTCGTGGCGGGTGGCGACCCCTCCCTGACCTCGCTGCCGCTGGGCACCGATTCGCCGCTGTACCCGGGCGCGGCGCACGTCGACGACCTCGTCGCCCAGGTCAAGAAGGCCGTGGGTGGCAAGATCTCCAAGGTCCAGCTGGACATCAGCCTGTTCAAGGGGCCGACGGCCGCGAAGGGCTGGGACCCGGAGGACACCGCGGCCGGGAACACCTACATGGCGCCCGTCCTCCCCGTGATGGCCGACGGCGGCCGCACCGACCCGAAGAACGACCACGCGCCCCGCGTCGCGAACCCGGCGGCCGCGCTGACCCAGAAGATCGCGGGGAAGCTCGAAGCCCAGGCCGGCGGTACGACGACGGCGCCGAAGGACGCGAAGGTACTCGGCGAGGTCAAGTCCCAGCCGCTGACGGAGTTCGCCAACTCGCTGCTGCAGCTCTCGGACAACCTGATGGCCGACGTCCTCGCCCGCCAGATCGCGCTCGCGAAGGGCGCCGAGCCGTCGTTCACCGGCGGCGCGACCGCGACGATGGACGTGCTCAAACAGGCCGGATTCGATCTCACCGGGGTCCAGATCAACGACGGCAGCGGACTGTCCGACCAGAACAAGATCCCGGCCAAGGTGCTCAGCGAGATCCTCGCGGTCGCGGCGGCGCCGGACGGCAAGGATCCGAGGACGCCCAAGCTGCGGCCGCTGCTGGCGGGCCTCCCCGTCGCGGGCGGCAGCGGGACGCTGGAGAAGCGCTACGCCGATCCGGCCTCGTCGGCGGGCCGGGGCTGGGTGCGCGGCAAGACCGGGACGCTGTCCGGGGTGAACACCCTGGCGGGCGTGGTGCTCGACACCGACGGCCGGATGCTGGTGTTCGCGCTGATGTCGTCCGGTTCGGACCAGAACAAGGGCAGGGCCGCGCTCGACGTCGTCGCGGCGACCCTGCACAAGTGCGGCTGCAGATGATTCGGTGAGCGACCGGAATCGGAGCGTGAGGAAGTCGGGACGGAAACCGGTCTCCCAGCGGGTAGCGTCATAAGAGTGACTGAGGAAACGCCGACCAAGACACGTTCGATGGTCGACTGGCCCCTGGCCGCCTCGACGGGCGCCCTCCTGGTGCGCGGCGGTCCGGTGGTCGACCGCGAAGAGGCCGAGGAAGCCGTCGCCGAGCTACGTGACCTGACGATCGAGGCCGAGGGGCACGTCCGCGAGCTGACCGGGCTCGGCCTCGACCTGCCGCTGTTGCCCGCCGAAGTCGTCGACCGGCCCGGCTGGGTCCGTTCGGCCGCGGCGGGCCTGGACGCGCTCACCGGTCGCGCGCTGCCGGAAGCGCAGGGCGGCCCGCTGGCGCCCGTGCTGGCCGGTGGCGCCGGTGTCCAGACCGGTCTGGTGCTCGCCTTCCTGGCTTCCCGCGTGCTCGGGCAGTACGACCCGTTCGGCGGGCCGGACCGCGGCGGGCGGCTGGTGCTCGTCGCGCCGAACGTCGTCGCCGCCCAGCGCGCGATGGACGTGCCGGGGCACGACTTCCGGCTGTGGGTCTGCCTGCACGAATGTACCCACCGGCTGCAGTTCACCGCGGTCACCTGGCTGCGCGACTACTTCGCCGACGAGGTCGAGCGCCTGATCGGCGGGCTCGCCGGGCGGGACGCGGACGGGCTGAGCGATCTGGTCGGCCGCCTGCCGGACACCATCAAGCAGATCGGCAAGGGCAAGGCGGGCGGCGCCGGTCTCGCCGAACTCCTGCAGTCGCCGAGCGAACGCGCGGTGTTCGACCGGCTGCTGGCCCTTTCCACGCTGCTGGAGGGGCACGCCGACTTCGTGATGGACGCCGTCGGGCCGCAGGTGGTGCCGAGTGTCGAGCTGATCCGTACGCGGTTCACCGCCCGGCGCAAGGGCGGCGGGCTGATCGACCGCGTGCTGCGCAGCCTCCTCGGAGTGGACGCGAAGCTGCGCCAGTACGAGCAGGGCGCGAAGTTCACCAAGCATGTCGTCGACGCCGTCGGCATGGACGGCTTCAACGCCGTGTGGACGTCGCCGAACACGTTGCCGACCAGGGCCGAGATCAGCGATCCGGCGGCCTGGGTGCGGCGCCTGCACGGGTGAGCGGACCGGATCCGGCGATCGCGGCCGTGCGGACGGCCGTGCGGGAGTTCCTCGCGTCGGCGAGCCCGCGCGACGAGGTGTACGTCGCGGTCTCCGGTGGCGCGGACTCACTGGCACTGACCGAAGCGGCCGCGTTCACCGGCGGCCGCGCGGGGCTGAAGGTGCGGGCGCTCGTCGTCGACCACGGCCTGCAGGACGGTTCCGCCGAAACCGCCGCCCAGGCCGCGAACACGGCGCGAGAACTGGGCGCCGACACCGCCGAAGTGCTGGAAGTGCGGGTCGAGGGCGCCGGCGGACCGGAAGCCGCGGCCCGCCGGGCCCGTTACGGCGCCTTGCGCTCGGCGCTGCCGGACGGGCACGGCCTCGTCCTGCTCGGCCACACCCTCGACGACCAGGCCGAAACGGTTCTGCTCGGCCTCGGCCGGGGTTCCGGGCCGCGCTCGCTCGCCGGGATGCGGCCGCTCGACCCGCCGTGGGGACGGCCGCTGCTCGGCGTCACCCGCGCCACCACCCGCCAGGCGTGCCGGGCGCTCGGCGCCGACCCGTGGCAGGACCCGCACAACGAGGATCCGCGGTTCACCCGTGTCCGGTTACGGACGGAAGTACTGCCCCTTCTGGAGGAGGTGCTGTCCGGCGGTGTCGCGGCGTCGCTCGCCCGCACGGCGGCGCAATTGCGCGAGGACACCGAGGCGTTGGACACACTCGCGGACGAGGTCCACCTGCGTGCTTTCACCGGCGAAGGGCTGGACGTCGCGGTGCTCGCCACCGAACCGCCCGCGCTCCGGCGACGCGTCCTCCGCAGGTGGCTGCTGGACTCCGGGGTCCGCGAACTCACCGACGCCCATCTGCGTTCGGTCGACGCGCTGGTGGGGAACTGGCGGGGTCAGGGCGGGGTCTGGCTACCCGGCGACTTGGTGGCCAAGCGGGCGCATGGCAGGCTCTTGCTCGAAGCACCCCAGTCCACCACCTAGAGGGGAACGTCCCGTGTACGAAGGCGAGATCGCCTCCGTGCTCGTCACCGAGCAGCAGATCAACGACAAGATCGCCGAGCTGGCCGCACAGGTCGCCGCGGACTACCCGGCCGACGGCCCCGGCTCCGGGCAGGGAGACCTCCTGCTCGTCGGCGTGCTCAAGGGCGCGGTGATGTTCATGACCGACTTCGCCAGGGCGCTCCCCCTTCCCTCCCAGCTCGAGTTCATGGCGGTCTCCTCCTACGGCTCGGCGACGTCGTCGTCCGGCGTGGTGCGGATCCTCAAGGACCTCGATCGCGACATCGCCGGCCGCGACGTGCTCATCGTCGAGGACATCGTCGACTCCGGGCTGACCCTGTCCTGGCTGTTGAAGAACCTCGCGAGCCGGAACCCGGCGTCGCTGGAGGTCGTCTCGCTCCTGCGCAAGCCGGAGGCGGTCAAGGTCGACGTACCGGTCAAGTACATCGGGTTCGACATCCCTAACGAATTCGTAGTCGGATACGGCCTGGACTACGGGGAGCGTTACCGGGACCTGCCCTACATCGGCACCCTGGATCCGCACGTTTACACGTCCTGAGAACCGCTTGCCCGTTCCTGGGGGAATGCGGAACCCTGAGCGCGGCGAACACGTCATAGGCTGCGATCAAGTGCGTTAACCTATGCGAAGACCTTTGCCACGAAGCCGTCGTGGCCTGGCCCGGGGGAAACGGAGAGAGCTCAGATGGGGAACAGCAGCCTGGCGGACGCGAACGCGTTCAAGAACGCCGCGGCTCAGGGGCAGGTCGGGATCGACCCGGAAGCCGCCCAGACCGCACTGAACAAGATCCGCACCGGCAAGGACGCCGTCGAGGCGCTGCTCCACAGTGCCGGCGACCTCGGACAGGCGCCGAAGCTGGGCAACAACCCGGTCGGCAACGCGATCGCGGCCAAGGTCGCGAACCGTGCCGACGGTGGCGGCGACTCGTACACCGCCGCTCTCCAGAACCTTTACCAGCAGTACGAGGCCGCCGAGTCCGGCATCGTGACCGCCATGGCCCGGTACCACGAGATCGACCAGGCCGCGGCCGAGCCGTTCCGTAACGTCTGAGGGGGAGTCAGAAAGCCATGCCACCGAAGCACAGCGCCGACTCTTACGGCGAGAGCAACACCAGCGGCACGCCGGTCCAGCTCGGCGACAACTCGGAAGCCGCGAACATCGTGTCGTCCGCGCGAGGCCGTTCGGACGGTTTCGACATCGGCGCCGACCGCGCCATCACGAACCCGCCGAACTGGGAGAGCGCGCCGAGCAGCCAGGACCTGTGGAACCAGGCCAACCTCGGCAACGACCCCAGCACGGCGACCGCGATCAGCCAGTCCTGGGGCTCGCACGGCAGCAAGCTGAGCCAGGCGTCGAACGACCTCTACAACGCGATCTCCGAACTGGGTTCCGCCTGGATCGGGCAGGGCGCGGCGGCCGCGCAGGGTTCGCTGGTCGCCATCGCGAACTCGGGCTCGCAGGCCTCCGAGGCCGCGCACACGATGTCGGACAGGCTCCAGAAGCAGGCCGACGCCGCGACCAAGGTCAAGCTCATGCCGAAGCCGACCGACTACAGCCCCGAGAAGGCCATGGGCCAGGCGCTGGCGGCGGGCCCGGTCGGCATGATCACCGACCAGAAGCCCCTCGCCGACCAGGACAAGGAAGTGCGGGCGGAGCAGGCCAGGTTCCTCGAGGCCTACACCAAGGAGATGAGCGAGGTCGACAGCTCGACCCCGAGCTTCGGCCCCGAATCCCTCGGCATGAAGCCGACCGCCACGCACAACAGCGCGTCGTTCAGCGGCGTCGGCAACATCGCCGGCGGCGGCATCAACTCCGGCGCCGTCTCCGGCACCCCCGTCCTCGCCGGCACGCACGGCTACGGCGGCGCGCAGGGCAGCGGCGCGGCCGGAATCCACGCCGGTCCGGACTCGGGTGTCTTCTCGCAGGCCGGCTACAACCCCGCCGCGAACGTCCCGGCCTCCGGTGTCGCGCCGGGTGCCGGCGTCGCCTCCGGCGCGGGTGCCCCGATGACCCCGCACGCCCCGGCGAGCGGCGGCAACGGACTCGGCCAGGCCCTCACCGCGGCCGGGCTCGGCGGCGCTCTCGGCTACGCCGGTGCCAAGGCGCTCGGACAGGGCAACAAGTCCGGCGCCAAGGACACCGACAGCACCGACGCCGCGGCCACCGAGAAGGGCGGGCCCGCGCAGAGCGCGGCGTCCCAGGCCGTGCCGCAGCAGGGCATCGTGTCCTCCAGCGGCACCATCGGTGGTGGCCCCACCCCGCCGATGCAGGGCATGGGCGGCGGTATGGGCATGGGCGCCCACGGCGCGCAGGCCGAGCAGGAAGAGGAGCACACGCACGCGTCGTTCCTCATCGAGCCGGACCCGGACGACGCCTTCGGCGCCAACGAGGCGACCCCGCCGCCGGTCATCGGCGCCTGGACCGAAGACGACGATCGCTAGAACGGTTTTCACCGGGCGCGCGGCCGATCCGGCCGCGCGCCCGCTGACTTGTTTGGGGGCGGAAGATGGCGAACGGTGAGCTGCTCACCCCGGTCGAGCTGGACTTCCTGTGGGAGAGCGCGAACGCCGGAGAGCTGCCGTACCCGCTGAGGCTCCGCTCGCACGGGGCGACCATGGACGAGCGCGGGGCTCTGCGGACGCAGACGCTCCAGGCGCTGAACCAGCGCCGCCTCGCCGACGAGCGCGGACGGCCCGAGCCGCATATCGAGGACTACTTCGGTGTCCTCGCGAGGCCGGACCTGAGCCTGGACTGCGTCCAGCTCAACAATCCCAACACCGAACCGCTGCTCGCGGTCGCGTCGCTGCTCGGCGGCCAAGGCCTGCTGACGGTGCAGGATCCGCGCGGTTTCCACTTCCACCCCATCGCCCAGGACGGCCTCGCGAGCGCGATCGTCTCCCTCCTGCCGCCGGGAACCCGCGGCACGGAGAAGTCGATCACCCTCCCGCTCGACGGTCTCGTCGGCGCTTCGGGAGCGGACTTCCTCCAGCGTCGCCAGCCGCAGATCGACGGCACGGCGACGTCGGACGAAGACCGTAAAGCCCTGTCGCGGCTCCAGGCGCAGCCGCGGCTTCGCGGTGGCCAGTTCGGCGCGAACGCGCGCAGCAAGCACGGCACGCGGAGCCGGTCTTCGGTGCTGAGCTGGTTCGACACGCAGTCCGGCCGGTACTTCACCCAGGCCACCCGCGGTGCCGACGGACGGGACTGGATCACCATCGCGCCCGCGGATCCGGCGACGTTGCGGCAGCGGCTCACGGAGATGCTGGGGAAGATCGCCTCCGAGGCGTCTCTCGCACGCTGACCCTTTCCGCCGCCCGTGCTATGAACGGGACGTTCCTTGCAAATTCTGCAAGGAACGTCCCGTTCATAGCACGCGCGCCGGGCACTTACCGCATCCGGACGACGACTGTCGTACCCCTTCGCTATCGTGAACCGTCTGGGCGTCCCGAGGCCCAGAAGCCGAGGTGCCGGGAGGGCACGGAGCAATGCACCAAGAACACTTCACGCCGATGGCGTTCGATTTCCTCTGGGAGTCCGCCGAGCTCGGCGACCTGCCGTACCCGCTGCGCGTCCGGTCGCACGGCGCGACCGAGCTCGAACGCCGGGCGCTGCGCCAGCGCGTCGACAACGAGCTGCAGGCCCGCGGCATCCGCGACGGCCGGGGGCGGCTGGACCGCAAGATCGAGGACTGGCTGTACCTCCTCGCCCGCGGTTCGCTGACCATCGACGCGCTGCACATCCCCGACTTCCAGGCCCCGACGATCGCCGTGCTCGGCGCCACCGACGGCCGCGACGGGGTGATCGCGATCCAGGACCAGTCCGGGATCTGGCTGCGTGAGGCGCCCGCCGACGGGCTCCCGACCGCGATCGTCGACCTGCTGCCCCCGGGGCAGCGCGGTTCGGAGGCGTCCATCACGCTGCCGATCGACGACGCCCGCCGCACCGAGCCGATCCGCGCCGCCATCAACGCGACGAAGCAGTCCGAAGAGCCCGAAGCGGCGAAGGCCCGCCGCAAGGACAAGCCGCGCGTCTCGCTCAGTGAACGCATCACCGCGGACCCGCGCGAGGCGTTCGGCAAGCTCACCGGCCAGCCGAGGCTCCGCGGCGGTCAGCTCGCAGCGAACAGCCGGTCCCACGTGGGCGCCAAACAGCGATCCCGCGTCCTCGGCTGGTTCGACACCGCCAGCGGCCGCTATCTCAGCACGTCACAGGCCGGTCCGGACGGCCGCGAATGGGTCACCGTCTCACCCGCCGACATCAAGACACTCCGCATGCGACTCGGCGAAATGGCCGCCGGTGTGGCGGTCGACACACGCTAGGGTCCCGCTCCGGGAACCCTCGCGCGGCGTCCACCGTTTACGTCCGAGAGGCTCACCACCCTCATCCGTCCAGGCGGGCGGTATCCTGAGGGGCGGGTGTCGGAGCACCATGGGTCGTCAAGATCGTGATGGCGGGTATCACAGGAGCCGCCCAACCAGGAAGGGTCGAGGCCACCAGGGCCGAGTCGTATGAACCGGAAGAGCGTGCTCAGGAACCCAGTGCTCTGGATTCTCGCGGCGGTACTGGCGTTTCTCGCATACAACACGATCTTCGACAGTGATCGTGGCTATACCCAGGTGCCGATCTCGATCGCGAACCAGCAGATCACCGCGAACAACGTGAAGGAAGCCTCGCAAGAGGACAAGGAGCAGCAGATCAAGCTGCTGCTGAACAAGAAGATCGAGGTCGACGGCCAGCAGGTCGACCAGATCATCGCGCAGTACCCGGCGAACGTCGCGGGCACCATCTACGGCCAGCTCATCGGCCTCAAGAGCGGTGACAACCCGGTCAAGTTCACCACCAAGGTCACCCAGCAGAACGTCCTCACCCAGATCCTGATCTTCGCCATCCCGCTGGCGCTGGTGCTGGGCCTGCTGATGTGGATGATGAACAACGCACAGGGCGGCGGGAACCGCGTCCTCAACTTCGGCAAGTCGAAGGCCAAACAGCTCAACAAGGACATGCCCAAGACGACCTTCGGGGACGTCGCGGGCGCCGACGAGGCCGTCGAAGAGCTGTACGAGATCAAGGACTTCCTGCAGAACCCGGCGCGCTACCAGGCACTCGGCGCGAAGATCCCCAAGGGCGTGCTGCTCTACGGGCCGCCCGGTACCGGTAAGACGCTGCTCGCGCGAGCCGTCGCCGGCGAGGCGGGCGTGCCGTTCTACACGATCTCCGGTTCCGACTTCGTCGAGATGTTCGTCGGTGTCGGCGCCTCGCGAGTCCGCGACCTGTTCGAGCAGGCCAAGCAGAACGCACCCTGCATCATCTTCGTCGACGAGATCGACGCGGTCGGCCGCCAGCGCGGCGCCGGCCTCGGCGGCGGCCACGACGAACGTGAGCAGACGCTGAACCAGCTCCTCGTCGAGATGGACGGCTTCGACGCGCGCGGCGGCATCATCCTGATCGCCGCGACCAACCGTCCCGACATCCTCGACCCGGCGCTCCTGCGTCCCGGCCGCTTCGACCGCCAGATCCCGGTGTCCGCGCCGGATATGCGCGGCCGCAAGGCGATCCTCGAGGTGCATGCCAAGGGCAAGCCGATCGCGCAGGGCACCGACCTGAGCAGCCTCGCCAAGCGCACCGTCGGCATGTCCGGTGCGGACCTGGCGAACGTGCTCAACGAGGCCGCGCTGCTCACCGCCCGCCAGAACGGGCACGTGATCACCGACGCCGCGCTGGAGGAGTCCGTCGACCGCGTCGTCGGCGGCCCCGCCCGCAAGAGCCGGATCATCTCCGAGAAGGAGAAGAAGATCACGGCCTACCACGAGGGCGGGCACGCGCTCGCCGCGTGGGCGATGCCGGATATCGAACCGGTCTACAAGCTGACGATCCTGCCGCGCGGGCGCACCGGCGGCCACGCCCTGCTCGTCCCGGAGGACGACAAGGAGCTGATGACCCGCTCGGAGATGATCGGGCGCCTGGTCTTCGCGATGGGCGGCCGGACGGCGGAGGAGCTCGTCTTCCACGAGCCCACCACCGGTGCCTCCTCCGATATCGAGCAGGCGACGAAGATCGCCCGCGCGATGGTCACCGAATACGGCATGAGCGCCCGGCTCGGCGCGGTCAAGTACGGCCAGGAACAGGGCGACCCGTTCCTCGGCCGCTCGGCCGGCCGCCAGGCGGACTACTCGCTCGAAGTCGCGCACGAGATCGACGAGGAGGTGCGCAAGCTCATCGAGACCGCGCACACCGAGGCGTGGCACGTGCTGAGCACCTACCGCGACGTGCTGGACGAGCTGGTCATCGAGCTCCTCGAGAAGGAGACGCTGACCCGCAAGGACCTCGAGCGGATCTTCGCGACCGTCGAGAAGCGCCCGCACATCACCATCTTCAACGAGTTCGGCGACCGGAAGCCGTCGGACAAGCCGCCGATCAAGACCCCCGGCGAGCTGGCCATGGAGCGCGGCGAGCCGTGGCCCCCGCCGGAGGAGAAGAAGGAGCAGCCGGTGCTGCAGCCGGCGCCGACCCCGGTCGGCACCGCGCAGGGCGGCGGCGACCTTCCCGGTGGCCCGCCGTACACGCAGCCGGCCCCGCCGCCGGACCCGAACGCCAACCCGTACGCTCCTCCGCCGCCGGGCGCCTACCCCAACGGTGGTCGCCCCAACGGCGGGCCGAACGGCACCGGTCACTGGCCTCAGGCATATGGTGGGCAGCAGCCGGGCGGACCGGCAGGCGGTTACCAGGGTGGGCCCGTAGGTGGCCCGCCGAACTACGGGGCTCCTCCCGGATGGACCCCGGCCACGCAGCCGGGCGGCCAGCCGAATCAGCCCTGGCGTCCCGCCGAAGACCGCCCGCGCGACGGCTGGTTCGCTGACCAGCCCGGCGGTCAGCAGGACGAAGGACAGCAACAGCGTGACGACGGACAGGACGACACCAAGCGATAACGGCGACCGCCCGGTCTTCGACCAGGACCGGGCCGAGAAAGCCGTACGCGAACTCCTGCTCGCCTGTGGTGAGGACCCGGACCGGGACGGTCTCTTGGAGACCCCGGCCCGGGTCGCTCGCGCTTACCGGGAAATGTTCGCCGGGCTCTACACCGAGCCGGACCACGTCCTGGACCGCACGTTCGACGAGGCGCACGAAGAACTCGTCCTCGTAACGGACATTCCGATGTTCAGCACCTGTGAACACCATTTGGTGCCCTTCCACGGCGTCGCCCATGTCGGCTACATCCCGAACGGCCACGGCAAGGTCACCGGCCTGTCCAAACTGGCCCGCCTCGTCGACCTCTACGCCAAGCGCCCGCAGGTCCAGGAGCGGCTCACCTCCCAGGTCGCCGACGCGCTCATGCGCAAACTCGAGCCCCGCGGCGCGATAGTCGTGGTCGAGGCCGAGCATCTCTGCATGGCCATGCGCGGTATCCGCAAACCCGGCGCCAGGACGACGACGTCCGCCGTGCGCGGGCTGCTGCAGTCTTCGGCGTCCTCGCGGGCGGAGGCGCTGGACCTGATCAAGGGCCGTCGATGACCGCCCTGCCCCGGCCCGGCCGGTGTGCGGTGATGGGCATCCTGAACGTCACCCCGGATTCCTTTTCGGACGGTGGCCGTTACCTCGGCGTCGAGCAGGCTCTGGAGCACGCGCACGAGATGTGGGCGCGGGGCGCGGATCTGATCGACGTCGGCGGGGAGTCGACGCGGCCGGGAGCGTCCCGGGTGGACGCCGGGACCGAGATTTCCCGGATCATGCCGGTGATCCGCTCGCTCGCCGCCGACGGTGTCGCGATGTCCGTGGACACCACTCGCGCCGAGGTCGCCCTCGCCGCGGTCGAGGCCGGTGCTTCCGTCATCAACGACGTCTCCGGTGGGCTGGCCGATCCGAACATGGCGAAGGTCGCCGCCGAGACCGGTGTCCCGTATGTGCTGATGCACTGGCGCGGGCACAGCAAGGACATGAACGCGCTGGCGTCCTATGAGGACGTCGTCGCGGATGTGCGCGCCGAGCTGCTGTCCCGAGTGGACGAAGCGCTCACCGCGGGCGTCGACGCCGCTGCGATCGTGCTCGACCCCGGGCTGGGTTTCGCGAAGAACGCCGAGCACGACTGGGCGCTGTTGAACGGCCTGAATTCCTTCCTGTCATTGGGTTTCCCGGTTCTCGTCGGCGCGTCGCGCAAACGGTTCCTCGGGCGCCTTTTGTCCGGAAAGGACGGGAAACCCGCTCCGCCGGACGGTCGCGAGAACGCGACCGCGGCCGTGTCCGCGCTCGCCGCGGCGGCCGGCGCCTGGGGTGTGCGGGTGCACGAGGTCGGCGCGAGTATCGACGCCGTGACCGTCGCGGCGGCTTGGCGGAAGGGGAGTCCTGTTGTCTGACCGGATCACGTTGACCGGATTGCGGGTCTTCGGCAGGCACGGGGTCTTCGACCACGAGAAGCGGGACGGGCAGGAGTTCGTCGTCGACATCGTGGTGTGGCTGGATCTCGGCCCGGCGGCCGCGTCCGACGACCTGACCAAGACTCTGCACTACGGCGAACTGGCGGAGCTCGCGGCCGGGATCGTGGCGGGCGAGCCGTACGACCTCATCGAGAGTGTCGCCGGGAAGATCGCCGACGAGGTGCTGCGCGACGAGCGGCTGGCCGCGGTCGAGGTGACGGTGCACAAACCGTCCGCGCCGATCCCGCTGAACTTCGACGACGTCGCCGTCACGGTGCGGCGGGAGCGATGAGCCGCGCGCTGCTCTCGCTCGGTTCCAACCTGGGTGACCGGCTCGCGTACCTCCGGTCCGCCGTCGACGCGGTCCGGCCCGCGGTCGTCGCGGTGTCGTCGGTGTACGAGACGAAGGCGTGGGGTGTCGAGGATCAGCCTGACTTCCTCAACGCCGTCGTCGTGGTCGACGATCCGGCGCGCGATCACTGGGACTGGTTGCGCACCGGGCAGGCCGCCGAGCAGGCGGCGGAGCGCGTGCGCGAACTCCGGTGGGGTCCGCGCACGCTGGATGTCGACATAGTGACCGTGGACGGGGTGCGCTCCGACGACCCCCAGTTGTTGCTGCCGCATCCCGGCACGCCGGAGCGCGCGAGCGTGCTGATCCCCTGGCTGGAGATCGAGCCCGCCGCGGTGCTCCCCGGCCACGGTCCCGTCGCCGACCTTCTCGCCGCCCGGCCCGCTTCGGACCGGGACTCCGTCCGGCTCACGCGTTTCGTCCTCTGAATGCGGTAGTTCGCATCACCGACCAGCGCATCCAGAGGACCAACTGCGCGGGTGGTAGCAAAGGTCCCTTGCTACCTGGCCAGGTACATGAAGGCCCCCTTCCTTGCGCCTATGTACAGGAAGGGGGCCTTCATGTACTTCAGTTGCCCAACGCGGGTCGCGAGTCTCTTGTCGCCGCCTGGAGTGGCACCGACCAGCGCTTTTCCGACTTCGCCGGGAGCCCCAGGTGGTAGCAAAGGTCCCTTGCTACCCCTGGGCGGAGCGCAGGGCGGCGATGATCCACTCTGCCTGCGGCATCTGCGAGGGGAACGACGGCCAGCCGTTCATCTTCCCCAGCAGCAGCCAGTACCGCTCGGCCCGCGGATCCATGCTGATCGCCATCCCGTCGGTCAGCTTCTTCCGCCAGGCCGGGTCGGCGGGATCCCGCCCGTTCCGCGAAGACTGCGTGAAGATCGTCTCCGCCAGCTCACGCCCTTCGGCCGAGTCCGGCGCGAGGCCGGCTTCGAGTGCTTCGGACGCCTTCGCGCTCCAGGCCATCCACAGCTGCTGCTGCTTCTCGCCGAAGTCCGCGCCGTCCTGCTTCCGGAGTTGCGAGTGCCATTCGCTCATCCGGCGGATGGACGCGCGGAACTCCTCGTCCTGCACCAGCTCGGCGAACTCGATCCAGGCTTCCAGCTGCTCGGGAGTCGGGTCGTCGGGCAGTTCCGGTTTCGCCGAGCGCATCCGCTCGTAGAACTGCGGATCCAGTTCGAGCCCTTCGACCATGTCCGCCCAGAACTCGTCGAGCAAACGTTTGCGGTCTTCGTCCGACATCGACGCGAGTTTGTTCATCAGTTCGACCTCCTCCAGTGGTGAGTCCCGTTTGGCCACCGCTCGCAGGACCGCGCGGCGCAGCTCCAGCCGCCGGATCTGCTCGTCCAGGGCCGCGACGTGCTGGACCGCGAGGTCCCCGATGGTCGCTTCCCTGGTCAGCGCCCGCTCCACGTCCGCGAGACCCAGCCCGAGTTCCCGCAGCGTCCGGACCAGCTCCAGGCGCGCCATCGCGGTGGCGTCGTAGAGGCGGTATCCCGAATCGGTGCGGTCGGTCGGGGGCAGGAGCCCTTCGTCGGAGTAGAAGCGGATGGTCTTCACCGGCAGGCCGGTCCGTTTGGCCAGCTCTCCGATGGTGAAAACCGCTGCGGTGCCCATATGCTTCATCGTCGACTCTCCAGTTGGTGGAGAGTCAAGCCTGCCAGGTAGCGTTGGACCATGCACTTCACCCGGCCACGCGAGCTGGCGGTGGCCGGCCTTCTGGGATTGGTCCTGGCCTATCTGCTCTTCCAGGTCGCCTACGGCTCCATCCCCGCGCTTCCGCTCTTCGCCGGAATCACCCTGCTCGTCCTCGCGCTCTGCGAGGCCGTGCTCGCCTTCATCATCCGTGCGCGGATCAAGAGCAACCGTGTGCTCTCCGCGATCTCCGTCGCCCGATCGGTGGCCCTCGCGAAGGCCTCTTCGCTCGCCGGATCCGCCATGACGGGTGTCTGGCTGGCGGCTTTCGCGTATCTTTTTCCGCGACGTGACGAACTCCTCGCGGCGAGCGGTGATCTCCGCTCGGCGACGGTCGGGATCGTCAGCTCGGCGGCGCTGGTAGCTGCGGCTTTATGGCTCGAACACTGCTGCCGGACCCCCGAGGGCGGTGATCGGGACACCGATCCCGAGCCGACCGGTTAACGCTCGAGAGCCACCGCTCGAAGTACCGACTAGGTCTCGTTCGGATTACTAGAAGGTACGGTGTTGGGCATGACCGGGGTGGGTGACGACTCGCGCGGCCGCCTTGCGGGTAGGCCGTGGCTTGTCGTCGGCTTGGTTCTCGCCGTCGGCGCGACTCTCGCATTGGTGCTTTCCGACGACCTCCGCTACTTGCGGCTGGGGATCGTCGCGGCGCTGTGGGCCGCCCTGATCGGTGCGTTCCTCGCGGTCCGCTACCGCAAGCACGTGTCGCAGAGCGAGGACGCCGTCGCCGAGGCGCAGGCCGTCTACGAGCTGGAGCTGGAACGCGAGATCGCCGCCCGCCGTGAGTTCGAGCTGGAGATCGAGGCGGAGACCAGACAGGCCGCCGAGAGCCGCTCCCACGACGAGCTCGAAGCGCTCAGAGCCGAGGTGAGCGCCCTGCGTGAAAGCCTCCAGTCGCTCTTCGGCGGCGAGGTTCTCCTCGAACGCGTCGCGCTCACCGCGCAGGCCACCCGGATGCGGTCCCTCGACAACAAGCAGCTGATGAGCGCGGGGTCCGAGAACGGCAACGGCAAACCCCAGCTCATGGCGGCCAAGAGCACCACGATCGACGTCGACGAGCGTGAACGCGAGCGCGAGCGCCCGACCGAGATGATCGACCGCGTCCTCGAACCCGCTTCCGCGCGGGCGGCCACGCCGCCCGCCGCCCGCCGCAAACCGGCGAACGGCCAGGTCAACGGCACCAACGGCTACGGACAGAGCAATCAGGTCCAGCGGCCGAAACCGGTCGACGAGTCGACTCGCCGCAGTATGCGCAAGGCGGATGCCCGCGCCTCGAAAGCGGCGGAGGCGCTCGCCGCCGAGGCCGCTCGCCGCGAGCGGATGGAGATGTCGAACCCCGGCATGTCGCCCGCCGAGGTCTCCCGGCCGATGCCGAGGGTCGACGCCCAGCGCAAGACCCCGCCGCCGGTGACGCCTGCCGAGGTGTCCCGCCCGTCGATGCCGGGGGTGTCGCGCGCCGAGGTCTCACAGCCGTCGATGCCCACCATCGCCCGGCAGCCCCAGCGCCCGGAGCCCCCGCGCAACGAACCGCCCCGCCGCCCGCAGCAGTCTTCGCTGCAGCAGCGGCTCGACGCCGGCACGGTGCAGCGTCCGCCCGCGACGCGGCCCGAGGAGCAGACCCGGAAGCAGACGCCGCCGGTGAAGCCCCCGGCGCAGGCGAAGCCGGTGAAGAAGGTCGAGCCGGACCGTCCCCGGCCGAACCGCGAGCTCGGCCTGACCCGCCCCGGGATGAAACCGGTCGAGCGGTCCCGTCCGGCCGGTGGCACGCCGCCGCCCGCGAACAAGCCCGCCACGCCGGAGCCGATGGAGGCCACCGGCGAGTGGAAGCCGTCGTGGACGCAGGAGCGCCCGGTCTCCGATCTGAGCGCGGCGTTCCCCAGGAAGGACGACTTCCAGGACCGGCTGCGTCCCACACCGCCGTCCAAGCCCCAGCAGTCGGCGTCCCTGCCGCGTCCGGAACCGCGCCCCGAGCCAAGGCCGGAGCCGCGTCGTGATCCGGAGCCGCCGACCCCGCCGTCGATCCCGGCCGTGTCCGAGCCGTCTCGCCGGGCCGAGCCCGTGCGGCGGCCGGAGCCCGAACCCGTGCGCCGTCCGGCGGCCGAGGCGCCGTCACGGCACAGCTCCCCGCCGGTGGACGAGCCGCCCGCGGTCAACCCGACGTTGCCCGAGGAAATCCGGTTGGCGCAGAACGGCGGCGGCGGACGCCGTCGCCGGGCCGCCGAGGACTCCTCGGTCTCGATCACCCCGGCACCCAATGTCCCGGAGCCCACCGGCGGCGGCCGTCGCCGCCGCCCGGACGGGGAGCCCCCGGCCTGGCAGAGCGCCGAGTCCACCGGCGGCCGTCACGGCGGCAGGCGGGCGAAGCCGGACGACGAGACGCCGTCCCGCAACGGGTCGTCGCACAGCCGCCCGGAGACCTCCGAGGCTGGCTCCCACGCCTCCGGCCGGTCGGTGATGGATCTGCTCGCCGCCAACGGCGCGAACGAATCCACCCCGCGGCGCAGGCGGCGCGCCGAAGACTGACCGCATACCGACGGTAGGGTGACCCGCTGTGAGCGAGCCTTCCTCCCCGGCGCCCGGTCTCGACCGGCCCCGCCGGTCTCGGTCGATCACCGTGCTGCTGCCGGTGCTCGGGTTGATCGCCGTCGCGTTGTGCGGGCTGTTCGTCTTCGGCACGGTGACCGAAAAGGTGGGCCCGCTCGCGGTCGGGATCGGTGTGCTCGCGGCGCTGGTCCCGGTCGCCGTGGTGGTCACCGCGTTCCTGTGGGTCGACCGCTGGGAACCGGAACCGCCGAAGCTCCTGCTGCTGGCCTTCGTCTGGGGCGCGTGCGTCGCGACGATCATCGCGTTGCTGCTCAACAGCGGTGCCGAAGCCGTCGGTGACCTGCTGCTCGGCAGTGGCGGCGGGGGCAAGATCAGCGGGCTGGTGTCCGCGCCGCTGGTCGAAGAGGCCGCGAAGGCCGCTTTCATCCTGTTGCTGTGGTGGCGCCGCCCGAGCGAGTTCGACGGCGTCGTGGACGGCATCGTCTACGCCGGGTTCACCGCGGCGGGTTTCGCCTTCACCGAGAACATCTATTACTTCGGCCGCGCCTTCGCCGAGCACGGCTTCGGCGACGGCACGAGCGCCGGTGTGCTCGCGGCGTTCTTCCTCCGCGGCGTGCTCTCACCGTTCACGCATCCGCTGTTCGCCGTGATGACCGGGATCGGCCTCGGGGTCGCCGCGAGCAGCAAGGTCCGCTCGCTGCGGATCCTGGCGCCGATCGGCGGCTACCTCGTCGCCGTGCTGCTGCACGCGCTGTGGAACGGCGCCGCGCTGCTCGGTGGCGCCAAGACCTTCCTGAACGTCTACTTCCTGATCATGGTGCCGCTGTTCATCGGGGTCTTCTCGGTGGTGGTCATGCAGCGGCGCCGCGAGCAGCGGATCGTCGCCGCCGCCCTGCCGATGATGGTCGACGCGCGCTGGATCGCCCCGTCCGAGGTCTCACTGCTGGCCAGCCTCTCCGGGCGGCGGTCGTGGCGGAAACAGGCCAGGAAGCAGTCGGGACGGGAGGCGGCGAAGGCCGTCGGCCGCTACCAGGCCAGCGTGACCGAGCTCGCGTTCCTGCGGCGCGGCCAGAAGCTCACCGACGAGGCGAAACAGCGGCAGAGCGAGCTGTTGCGGGTGCTCAAGACGTCGCGGGCCGAGGCCGTACGGCTCGCCGACGGCGCGCCGCGCGGATGACCACTGTCAGGTGAAGCTGGTCACGAGCGCCGGTTCAGACCCGCGCCGGAGGGTTACCCTCGCGCCGTCGTCTGGTACCCGCGACCGCAGAGCGGGACTGGAACGAGTTGAGGAGTTTTCGACCATGAGCGTCCATTGGCGCACGCCATGATGAGGCCCGCTCGCCTGGCCGTCGGCGTCGTTTCCGCAGGTCGCGTCGGCAGTGTCGTCGGTGCGGCACTCACCAGGGCCGGGCATACGGTCGTCGCCGCTTCCGGTCTTTCCAACGCTTCGGTGCGCCGGGCGGAGCAACTGCTCCCCGACGTGCCGCTCCTGCCGCCCGACGAGGTCGCCCGCCGGGCCGATCTGGTCCTGCTGGCCCTGCCGGACGACGCGCTCGCCGGGATGGTGCGCGGTTTCGTCGCCACCGGTTCCCTGCGCCCGGGACAGATCGTCGTGCACACCTCCGGGTCGCACGGCATCGACGTCCTCGCGCCCGCCGCCGAGGCCGGCGCGCTGCCGCTGGCCCTGCACCCCGTGATGACCTTCACCGGCCGTCCCGAAGACCTCGACAGGCTCGCCGCCTGCAGCTTCGGTGTCACGGCGGCGGAGGGTGACGAGGCGGCGTGGAACGTCGGTGAGGCGCTGACCGTGGAGATGGGCGCCGAGCCCGTCCGGGTCCCCGACGAGGCGCGGGCGCTCTATCACGCGGCGTTGGCGCACGGCGCGAACCACCTGATGACACTGGTCGCCGACTGCGCGGAACTGTTGCGGGGGGCGGGAATCGCCCAGCCCGAACGCCTGGTGGCTCCGTTGTTGTCGGCGGCGTTGGATAATGTTCTGCGACACGGGGACCGGGCACTGACCGGGCCGGTGGCCCGTGGTGATCTCGGCACCGTGCGCAAGCATCTCGCGGTGCTGGCCGAACGTGGCCCCGACATCGCCCCGAGCTATCGCGCGCTGGCCAGGCGCACGCTGGCGCGCGGCGACGCCGCCGGGCTCTTGGACGCCTCGGCCGCCGCCGAGCTCACCGAACTCCTCAGTGATCCCGCCGAAGGGCAGCAAAACCAGTGACCACACCGAAATTCGCCCGAGGCACGCTGCACACCTTCCAGCCGCCGGAGCAGGTCAGCCAGGTGACGCGTGCGCTGCACGGCGTCGGCCGCAAGGTCGCGCTGGTGCCCACGATGGGCGCCCTGCACGCCGGGCATCGTGAGCTGATCCGCCGGGCGAAGCGGCTGCCGAACACGGTCGTCGCGACGTCGATCTTCGTGAACCCCCTGCAGTTCGGGGAGGGCGAGGACTTCGAGGCATACCCGCGTCCGCTGGACAAGGACCTCGAGGTGCTGAAGGAGGACGGCGTCGAGCTGGGCTTCCTGCCCAAGGCGTCGGATCTGTATCCCGACGGGGCCACCGTCACGGTGCATCCCGGCGCGCTCGGCGACGAGCTGGAAGGCGCGGTGCGGCCGGGGCATTTCGCCGGCGTGCTCACCGTGGTGGCGAAACTGTTCAACATCGTGCGGCCGGACTACGCCTTCTTCGGGGAGAAGGACTACCAGCAGCTGGTGCTGATCAAGAAGATGGTGCGCGACCTGAACTTCGACACCCGGGTCATCGGGGTGCCGACGGTGCGGGAGCGCGACGGGCTGGCGTTGTCCTCGCGCAACGTCTACCTGACTCCGGAACAGCGCGAGGACGCGATCGTGTTGTCGGCGGCGCTCACCGCGGGTGCCTTCGTCGGACGCGACGGCGCGGAAGCCGTGCTGGCGACCGCCAGGCAGACCCTCGCCGCGCGGCCCGCGGTCGAGGTCGATTATCTGGAATTGAGGGGAACCGACCTCGGGCCCGCGCCCGTCGACGGTGAGGCGCGTCTGCTGATCGCGGCCAGGGTGGGGAGTACCCGGCTGATCGACAACGTCCCGGTGGTGCTCGGCGCGGCCGTGGACCATCCGGAACACGCGCCGGACGCAGGGGAATAGGGAGAGTCCACGATGTACCGCACGATGCTGAAATCGAAGATCCATAGGGCGACGGTCACCCAGGCCGACCTCCACTACGTCGGATCGGTGACCGTCGACGAGGACCTGATGGACGCGGCGGATCTGCTGCCGGGCGAACAGGTGTCCATTGTGGACGTCACCAACGGCGCGCGGCTCGAGACCTACGTGATCGCGGGCGAACGCGGCAGCGGGGTGCTCGGTATCAACGGCGCCGCGGCGCATCTGGTGCACCCCGGCGATCTGGTGATCCTGATTTCGTACGCGCAGATGGAGAACGCCGAGGCGGCCGCGTTCCGGCCGCGGGTCGTCTTCGTCGACGCGGACAACCGGATCGTCGAGAAGGGCGCCAACCCCGGGCACGCGCCGGAGGGCTCCGGCCTGCTGAGCGGCACCGTGACGCTGGCCGACGACGACACGATGACCTTCCCGGTCGCCGAAACCGCCGACGCCCGCCGTCTCGACGCGCTGCTGCACGCCGAAAGCTGAGTCCTTGCTGCTCACGGTCGACGTCGGCAACACCAATATCGTTCTCGGGCTGTATTCGGGAAACGAGCTGGCTGGTGACTGGCGCATGCGCACCGACGCGCGGATGACCGCCGACGAGCTCGCGCTCACCATGCGCGGGCTCCTCGGCTCGCACGCGGACGCGGTCACCGGGATCAGCGCGCTGTCCACGGTTCCCGCCGTGCTGCGGGAGCTGCGCGTCATGCTTTCGCGGTACTACGCCAGGGTGCCGAAGATCGTCGTCGAGCCGGGGGTGCGCACCGGTGTGCCGCTCCTGGTCGACAACCCCAAGGAGGTGGGCGCGGACAGGCTGGTGAACACCCTGGCCGCGCATCACCTGCACCCGTCCACCGCCTGCGTGGTGGTGGATTTCGGGACTTCGACCAATGTGGACGCCATCTCCGCCAAGGGCGAATTCCTCGGCGGCGCGTTCGCCCCCGGTATCGAGATCTCGGTCGACGCGCTGGCCGCGCGGGCCGCGGCGCTGCGCAAGGTGGAACTGGTGCCGCCGCGGTCGGTGATCGGGAAGAACACCGTGGAATGCCTGCAATCCGGCATTCTCTACGGCTTCGCCGGCCAGGTCGACGGCCTCGTGAAGCGGATCAAGCGCGAACTCTCGCCGGGCGGGGCGGATCCGGTCGCGGTGATCGCGACCGGCGGCCTCGCGCCCTTGGTGCTCGGCGAGTCCGAGACGATCACCGAGCACGCGCCGGATCTGACGCTCCTGGGCCTCCGGCTGGTCTACGAGCGCAACCACCGCGTTTGACCGCATTCAGAGGACTAAACGCGGCGGGAGGCGATCATCAGCACCCGCCGCGTCATGAGGTCCTGGTTCCGCAGCGTCTGTTCGAGGCTCGCCCGGAGCCTCGAAGGATCGTCGCCCGATTCCGCCGCCAGCTCCTCCGCCCGTTCGAGCGACAGCTCCATCGTCCGCCGCTGCCGTGCCCGCCAGTCCGGCGTCTCCTCGTAGGCAAGGACGTCGAATCCGGCGGCTTCCAGCAGCGGCCGGTGGTCGGCGACCTGGGGCGGCCGGTTCACCGGCTGCCCGTCGAAGTCCCAGGTCGTGACGAGCAGCCGCCCGCCCGGCGCGAGGATCCGCGCGAACTCCTCGCAGGCGCGCCGCTTGTCGGGCGCGAACAGCAGCGCGTCGACGCTCATCACCGCTTCGAATGACGCGTCCTCCAGCCCGGTGTCCTGAAAGTCGCCGACCCGGAACTCGGTCGCCTCGACATCCATGGCCTCCGCGCGACGCCGTGCCGACGCCAGCGCCGTCTCCGCGATGTCGATGCCGGTGAGCGTCGCGTAGGTGCGTGCGGCGACCCACAGCCCGGGGCCGCCGCGCCCGCAGCCGATGTCGGCCAGCCGCCCACCCGGCTCCAGACGCGCTTCGGCGGCGATGCGCCGCAGGTCGGTGCGGGTCACGAAGCTGTAGGTGTCCAGTTCGGCGGGGTACTCGTCGCCGTACACCTCGGCCCAGATCCGCGCGGACACCGCCGACGCGGGGGCCCCGAACGTCGTCGTGAATGCCGCCTTCCAGTCGGTCATCGCTTACGCGCCCGGAAGACGGTGGTGGTGATCGGCAGGTCGAATTCCCCCGAGGCGGTTTCCGGATTCCGGTCGAGGAATTCCCGCGCCGTGCGAAGTTTGGCTTCGCGTTCCGCCGCCGTGGCCACCAGCATGTGCGAATGGGTCGCGAGAGTGGCGACGAGGGTTTCCGCCGTCCTGGGTTGTTTGTGGCCGAACGTCTTCTTCTCGAACGGCTCGAAGGCCTCGTGTTCCGGCAGCGATTCGTAGTCGCTCAGCCAGCGCCTGCTCATCGACGTCTTGATCAGCTTGTTCAGCTCCGCCAGCCAGCCCGCCGACTCGTCGTCGTGGTTCCACAACGCGGCGACGACTCCTCCCGGTTTCAGCACCCTGGCCATCTCCGGATAGGCCCGGTCGAGGTCGAACCAGTGGACGGCCTGGCCGACGACCACGGCGTCCACGGATCCGTCCGGCAGCGGGATCTCTTCGGCGGTCCCGATATGCGGCGTCACGGCGGGGAGTGTCTTGGTGAGCTCGGCGAGCATCTTCTCGTCCGGCTCGACGGCCGTGACCGAGACGCCCAGCGCCAGCAGTCCTTCGCTGACCTTGCCGGTTCCGGCGGCGAGGTCGAGGACCCGCTCCGGGGTTCCCGCCGCGCCGGCCAGCCCCCAGGCCAGTGCCTTTTCCGGATAGTCCGGCCGATGCGCGGCATAGTCGGCGGCCTTCGCGCCGAACGAGGCGGCGCGACGTGCGTGCAGTTCGGGTTCGATGCCGGGAGTGGATGAGTTCACGCGATCAAGGTTAATGGAGAGAAAACCGGCCGGTCCGGACCCGGAAAAGGTAATCCGGTTGGCGTAGGGAAGCGGCGGGTTCGTACGCTGTGCGCTATGACTGAAATCCCCGCATCCGAGGGCGTGAGCCCCGACGAAGACCTGCCGGAACAGATGCGGGTGCGCCGGGACAAGCGCGACCGGATAATCGCGGAGGGTATCGATCCGTATCCGGTCGAGGTGCCCCGGACGCACTCGCTGGCCGAAGTGCGCGCGAAGCATTCCGGTCTTCCTGTCGACACCGCCACCGGCGACATCGTCGGTATCACCGGCCGGGTCATGTACATGCGCAATACCGGCAAACTGTGTTTCGCGAGTCTTCGTGAAGGCGACGGCACCGAGTTGCAGGCGATGCTCAGCCTCGCGAAGGTGGGCGAGGACGCGCTCGCGGCGTGGAAGTCCGATGTCGATCTGGGTGATCACGTATTCGTCTCGGGCGAGGTCATCACCTCCAAGCGCGGTGAGCTTTCCGTGATGGCCGACTCCTGGCGCATCACGTCGAAAGCATTGCGCCCGTTGCCCGTGGCGCACAAAGATCTGGCCGAGGAAACGCGGATCCGGCAGCGTTATGTCGATCTGATCGTGCGTCCCAAGGCGCGGGACGTGGTCCGTACCCGCGCCGGTGTGCTGCGTTCCCTGCGTGACTCGTTTCACGGTCGAGGATTCCTCGAGGTCGAGACCCCGATGCTGCAAACACTGCACGGTGGTGCCGCGGCGCGGCCATTCGTCACGCATTCGAATGCCTTCGACCTCGATCTGTACCTGAGGATCGCACCGGAGCTGTACCTCAAGCGTTGCGTGGTCGGCGGGATCGAGAAGGTCTTCGAGATCAACCGCAACTTCCGGAACGAGGGCAGCGACTCCTCGCACTCGCCCGAGTTCGCCATGCTCGAGTACTACGAAGCGTATGCGACCTATGACTCCAACGCGGTGATGACGCGTCAGCTCATCCAGGAGGCGGCGCAGAACGTTCTCGGCACTCAGGTGGTCACTCTCGCCGACGGTTCGGAGTACGACCTGTCCGACGAGTGGACCACGCTCGGAATGTACGAGTCGTTGTCCGAGGCGTTGTCGGAAGAGGTCACTCCCGAGACGCCGGGGGACAAGCTGCGTTCCTATGCCGAAGCGCGAGAGCTGGAGCTCGACCCAAAGTTAGGCCACGGCAAACTGGTCGAAGAACTTTGGGAACATCTCGTCGGCGATCATCTCCACGAACCCACTTTTGTCCGTGATTTTCCGGTCGAGACATCCCCGCTGACCAGGCAACATCGCAGCAAGCCGGGGGTTGCCGAGAAGTGGGATCTGTACGTGCGCGGATTCGAACTGGCCACCGGATACTCCGAGCTGGTCGATCCCGTGGTAGAGCGTCAGCGTCTGGTGGAACAGGCTCGGCTGGGTGCACAGGGTGATAGTGAGGCCATGAACCTGGATGAGGATTTCCTCCGCGCGCTGGAGTACGGAATGCCGCCGAGCGGTGGTGTCGGAATGGGGATCGACCGGTTGCTGATGGCGCTGACCGGCCTTGGTATCCGGGAGACCATCCTGTTCCCGCTCGTCCGACCCGAATAACCCGTCCGCGTGACAGATACCTCGATCGTTCTCGTAAACAAGATTTGCGTTATGAGTCGGTAGCGGGTATTAATGTCGCTAGACAAAGTCTTCTGTCCGGGGCATGCCCCGTACCAGATCATTCGTGTAAGCCCCCAGCAGGAGGAAACAGATGGCACAGAAGGTGCTCGTCTCGCTCGTCGACGACCTCGATGGCACTGAGGCGGAAGAGACCGTCGAGTTCGGTTTGGACGGTGTGAGCTACCAGATCGACCTTTCCGCGGAAAACGCGGAAGAGCTTCGTGACGCGCTGGCCCAGTATGTGGAGCACGCCCGTCGCGCGGGTGGCCGTAAGCGCACCGCCATTCGTCCGGTCGCCGGCGTGAAGGCCGCCGCCCGTCCCGCGACCGTGGACCGCGAGCAGAACCAGGCCATTCGCGCCTGGGCCCGCAAGAACGGCTTCCAGGTTTCCGACCGTGGGCGTATCCCGTCCGAGGTCGTGGAGGCCTACCACAAGAAGAACTGAGGTCTTTCAGACCAGACGGCCGCCGGGAAACTTTTCCCGGCGGCTTTCTTGTTCTTGTACACGGTTCAAGCGGGCGTACTCGGTGGGCGCCCATCCGGTCACGGAGCGGAAATCCCGGGTGAAGTGCGCTTGGTCGCTATAGCCCAGCTCCGTCGCCAGTTCCGCGTAGTCCGGCCGTTCCTCGGCGGCGATCCGTGCCGCCGCTTCGTTCAATCGGTATACCTGAATCGCCCATTTGGGGGCGGTACCGACATGTTCGGCGAACAGGCGTTGCAGGCTTCGTTGAGACAGGCCCGTCCGGCTTGACAGCTCGGCGACCCGGGTAATGGCGGGCTCGGCCGCGATTGTTTCCACCGCTTCGATGGCCGTCGCGGCCGCGGCGGTGAGCACCGGGCGTTTCGCGAGGAGCAGTTCCTCCGCGCCACGGACCATTTCGAAGTCGTCCGTCGCATTCCGTACCGATTCCGTCACTCCTCCGGCGCCGGGGAAGAGATCGGTGAGCGGAACGGAACCGCCGGAGATCATCGAGACCGGACCGCCGAGGAATGCCCGGAATGCCCCGGGGCGGAATCGCACGCCGATACCTTGGTCCGCGCCCTCGACGAGGTAGCGGAAAGGCCGTTTCCCCGGCCCGAACGCGCCTGCCGCGAGGCGGAAGAACGTGACGTTCACCGCGAGATTGGGCAAAACCGCCTGTTCCTCGCCCGGTCGGCCGCGCAGATCCCAGCGCAGCACCCAGTGGTGGTCGACGTACGGGCGCAGTTCCGGCGTCGGCGGATGCCGGACGAGGCTGAACTTCGCCGCCCGCGCGTTGACGATCCCCGCCGGGATCCGGTGCCCGCTCACCGGATGAACCTAACTCTGTCGCGTTTCTTCAAGACAGCGTGCCGGTTCCCGTGAGCTCATGACCTCATGTCCGAACACAGTGCCCTGATCGCTCCCGCCGCCGCGGAATTCGCCGGAATCCTGCGCGGGATCGGCGAGTCCGACCTCTCCGGCCGCACCCCGTGCGCCGAGTACGACGTCCGCGCGTTGCTGAACCACCTTCTCTACTGGGGCCCCTGGCTCGAAGCCGCCGGGAGCAAGGCGGCGCCGCCCGAGGTGTCCGCCGGCGAGGCCGAGGCGGGCCTCGCCGACGGCGAATGGCGCAATGCCATCGAGAAGCAGACCGCGCGGCTCGTGGACGTCTTCGGGGCACCCGAGGCGTGGCAGGGCACGACGGCGCTCGGCAAGACGGAGATGCCGTCCTCGTTCGTCGGCGACATGGTGCTCGGCGAGTTCGTCTTCCACGGCTGGGATCTGGCGAAGGCGACCGGCCGCTCGCTCGACGTCGCACCCGAAGTGGCCGAAGCCGTCTTGGCGTCCGCGGCGGCGATGGGGGAACAGGCCCGGGCGATGAAGGTGTACGGGGAAGAAGTGGCCGTCGCGGGAGACGCGACGACGTTCGAGCGTGCCTTGGGCGTGACGGGACGGAACCCCGGCTGGATCCGTTAGCGGATTCGCGGGCACCCTCCGCATTCCGATTCCGCGGGAAGCAGATAGTTGAAACAGCAGCCTTCGCGGATTCTCGTCCACTCGCGGCATCCGTCGGCTCCGGTGGTCAACGTCAGCTTCGATGACGATGTCAACGGCGGGAACCGGGCTTCGAGGACCAAGGCCGCGTCCGCGACCCCGGCGCCCTCGGCCTCCGGGGTCCCGCCCAGCCGCCCCGCCGACCACAGCGCGTTGTCGAGCGCGTCTGTGGCGGCGGCCCACAACTGGCGTCGCCCGAGCCTCGTCATCGGCCCGTAGACGTCGATGAACCGGCTCGCGTGCGCGACGAACCGGCCCCGCAGGACGGCCGCCAGCGCCCGTTCGCCGGAGACCACGACGGCCATGGGATGTGCCGAGCCAGGGTCCGTGGGCAGGCAGTGGAATCCGTCGCCGAGGACGGCCACCGAATCGGGATGGGGCCGGTCGGCGCCGATCCGGAACGCCAGCGCGGACGGCGCCAGCGACGGGACGCGGCGTTCGTGATGGAGCAGCATCGCGCCGGCCAAGGCCGGGACGTGCAGGTACCAGGACAGGATCCAGCTCGCCGGGGTCCGCTCGGGGATTTCGGTCGCCTGCGGATACGTCTCGGCCAGCCAGTCGCGGAGGCGCTCCCGCCAGCGCACGAGGCGGGCCGGTTCGCCGAGCAGATCGGCGCAGCGGACCCAGCCCGGCTCACCCTCCGGCACGTCCGCGCGGAGCCGGGTGTCTTCGGGCATCCTCGACAGGGAGGCGCTCAGTCCGTCTTCGCGTGACGCGAGCGTGTGAGGATGTGACACACCGACCTCCCGTCATTAGGTACGCCTAACCTTACATACCGTCCGTGACTACTCCGGACGGGTGTCCATCCGCTGGGCGGAGCCGTGTTCGCGCTCAGCGGACAACGCTCATCCGGCGGAATCCGGGCACGCGTTCGCACGTTGGGCTTGACGTAAAGGTGCAGGGCAACCGGAAGATGAAAGAGCGCACGGCCGGAGAACGGCCTGGGCGCGAACGGGCCGCAATCAGCCGTAGTGGTACGCCAGCGCGACCGCATGGCTACTAGAGTGGTCTCACGGTGCTGAATCCATCGCGGTGAAAGCACGATGGAAACGGGCCGCCGTCGCAGCAGTCGAGGGAGTGCACATGTTTGAGAGGTTCACCGACCGCGCGAGGCGGGTGGTCGTCCTGGCCCAAGAAGAGGCCAGGATGCTCAACCACAACTACATCGGCACCGAGCACATCCTCCTGGGTCTGATCCACGAGGGTGAAGGTGTCGCCGCCAAGGCGCTGGAATCGCTGGGCATCGCGCTGGAGGGCGTCCGCCAGCAGGTCGAGGAGATCATCGGCCAGGGGCAGCAGGCCCCGAGCGGGCACATCCCCTTCACCCCGCGGGCCAAGAAGGTGCTTGAGCTGTCGCTGCGCGAAGCGCTGCAGCTCGGCCACAACTACATCGGCACCGAGCACATCCTGCTCGGGCTGATCCGCGAAGGAGAAGGCGTCGCCGCACAGGTGCTCGTCAAGCTCGGCGCGGACCTCAACCGGGTGCGTCAGCAGGTTCTGCAGCTGCTGTCGGGCTACCAGGGTGGCAAGGAGTCGACCGAGACCGGCTCCGGACGCGGTGAAGGCACCCCGTCGTCGTCGCTGGTGCTCGACCAGTTCGGCCGCAACCTGACCGTCCAGGCCCGCGAAGGCAAGCTCGACCCGGTCATCGGCCGGGGCAAAGAGATCGAGCGGGTCATGCAGGTGCTGTCGCGGCGCACCAAGAACAACCCGGTCCTCATCGGTGAGCCCGGCGTCGGCAAGACCGCCGTCGTCGAAGGGCTCGCGCAGAACATCGTCAAGGGCGAGGTCCCCGAGACGCTGAAGGACAAGCAGCTCTACACCCTCGACCTCGGCTCCCTGGTCGCCGGTTCCCGGTACCGCGGTGACTTCGAAGAGCGCCTGAAGAAGGTGCTGAAGGAGATCAAGACCCGCGGCGACATCATCCTGTTCATCGACGAGCTGCACACGCTCGTCGGCGCGGGTGCCGCCGAGGGCGCGATCGACGCCGCGTCGATCCTGAAGCCGATGCTGGCCCGAGGCGAGCTGCAGACCATCGGCGCGACCACTCTCGAGGAGTACCGCAAGTACATCGAGAAGGACGCCGCGCTGGAGCGCCGCTTCCAGCCGATCCAGGTCGGCGAGCCGTCGCTCGAGCACACGATCGAGATCCTGAAGGGGCTGCGCGACCGGTACGAGGCGCACCACCGCGTCTCGATCACCGACGGCGCGCTGGTGCAGGCGGCGACCCTCGCGGACCGCTACATCAACGACCGCTTCCTGCCGGACAAGGCGATCGACCTGATCGACGAGGCCGGCGCCCGGATGCGCATCCGCCGCATGACCGCGCCGCCGGACCTGCGCGAGTTCGACGAGAAGATCGCCGACGTGCGCAGGGACAAGGAGTCCGCGATAGACGCGCAGGACTTCGAGCGCGCCGCCCGCCTCCGTGACGAGGAGAAGACCCTCCTCGGCCAGAAGGGCGAGCGGGAGAAGCAGTGGAAGGACGGCGACCTCGACGTCGTCGCCGAGGTCGACGAGGAGCAGATCGCCGAGGTCCTCGCCAACTGGACCGGCATCCCGGTGTTCAAGCTCACCGAGGAGGAGACCACGCGTCTGCTCCGCATGGAGGACGAGCTGCACAAGCGGATCATCGGCCAGGAGGACGCGGTCAAGGCCGTCTCCCAGGCGATCCGCCGCACCCGCGCCGGCCTGAAGGACCCGAAGCGTCCCTCCGGCTCGTTCATCTTCGCCGGCCCGTCCGGTGTCGGTAAGACCGAGCTGTCCAAGGCGCTCGCGGCGTTCCTGTTCGGCGAGGACGACGCGCTCATCCAGATCGACATGGGCGAGTTCCACGACCGCTACACCGCTTCGCGGCTCTTCGGTGCCCCTCCGGGCTACGTCGGCTACGAAGAGGGCGGCCAGCTGACCGAGAAGGTGCGGCGCAAGCCGTTCTCGGTGGTGCTGTTCGACGAGATCGAGAAGGCCCACCAGGAGATCTACAACACGCTCCTGCAGGTCCTCGAAGACGGCCGTCTCACCGACGGTCAGGGTCGTACGGTCGACTTCAAGAACACCGTGCTCATCTTCACCTCGAACCTGGGTACCTCGGACATCTCCAAGTCCGTCTCGCTCGGGTTCTCGTCCGGCGGTGACAGCACCAACCGGTACGAGAAGATGAAGCAAAAGGTCAACGAGGAGATGAAGAAGCATTTCCGGCCGGAGTTCCTGAACCGGATCGACGACATCATCGTCTTCCACCAGCTGACCAAGGACCAGATCATCGAGATGGTCGATCTGATGATCGCCCGGGTCGAGACGCAGCTCAAGGCCAAGGACATGGAGCTGGAGCTCACGCCCAAGGCCAAGTCGCTGCTCGCCAAGCGCGGCTTCGACCCGGTGCTGGGCGCGCGGCCGCTGCGTCGCACGATCCAGCGCGAGATCGAGGACCAGCTGTCGGAGAAGATCCTGTTCGGCGAGGTCCAGGCCGGCCAGATCATCCTGGTCGACGTCGAAGGCTGGAACGACGAAGAGGGCGAGAAGGACGACAAGGCGCACTTCGTCTTCCGCGGCGAAGCCCGGCCCTCGTCGGTCCCGGACGCCCCGCCGGTCAGCATCGGCGCCGGCTCGACCGAAGAGAACGGTGAAGCCGAGGGCGAGTAAGTCTCTCTGCTCTGGAAGTGCCCGTCGCGGTTCGCCGCGGCGGGCACTTTCGCATCCGGGGCCGTGGCGTCCGTCTGATCACGCGTGTTCCGCCTCCAATCACGCGAGTTCGCCCTTCAATCACGCGAGTTACGTGTTCGGTCACGCGAGTTCGTCTTTCCGTACGGACGCCATGCGTGTCTGGGTGGACGACACGTGTGCGTGGATGGACGACACGCGTGATTGAGGGCGCGACTCGCGTGATTGGAGGCGGAACTCGCGTGATCGGGGGGCGTGAGACGATGCCCTCGGGTCCGGGAGGGGGTCAGGTGGACGTTCTGGCGATCGATTTCGGTACCTCCAGCACGGTGGGGGTGCTTTCGATCCACGGCAGGGGGACGCAGGTCGTCGAGATCGACGGGTCGGTGACGATGTCGTCCGCGATCTACGTCGACAAGGACGGCACGGTCTTCGTCGGCCGGGACGCCGAACGCCGGGCCCGGCTCGATCCGAGCCGGTTCGAGGCGAATCCGAAGCGGCGCATCGACGAGGGCGCTCTCCAGCTCGGTGACGTCTCGCTCCCGATCGCCGACGCCTTCGCCGCGGTCCTGCGCCGGGTCGGCGAAGAGGCCGAGCTGCTTCTCCAGCGTCTGCCCGCGCAGGTGCGCATTTCGCATCCCGCGGGCTGGGGCCCGGATCGCAAGCAGATCCTCCGCGACGCCGCGCTCAAGGCCGGATTTCCCGCCACGGTGCTCATTCCCGAGCCGGTCGCGGCCGCCGCGCATTACGCCTCCCTCAACAACGGCAGGCGCCCGCCCGGTCCGATCGCGGTGTACGACCTCGGGGCGGGCACCTTCGACTGCGCCGTCGTCGGGGTCAGCGCGCAGGGGTTCGCTGTGCTTGCCGAGGACGGGCTGCCCGACCTCGGCAGTCTCGACATCGACCAGGCGCTGCTGGTGCATATCGGCCGCGAGGTTTCGCATTCCGATCCCGCGCACTGGCAACGGATCCTGCGCCCGCAGTCGGTCAGCGACCGCCGGACGCGCCGGTCGTTGCTGCAGGATGTCCGTGACGCCAAGGAAAGCCTGTCCCGCCACCAGCAGACCGAGATCCCGATGCCGGAGCCGTTCGGCGACGTGCGGGTGTCGCGGATGGAGCTCGAAGCGCTCGTCCGGCCGAGTTTCCTGCGCAGCGGCGAACTCCTGGCCGCCACGATCCATCGCGCCGGGCTGTCCCCGGATCGGCTCGGCGGCGTCTACCTCGTCGGCGGGCCGAGCCGGATGCCGTTGCTGGCGAGCCTGCTGGCGAATCAACTCAGGATCGCGCCGACCACGCAGGACCAGCCGGAGACGGCGGTCGCGTTCGGGCTGCATCACGTGCCCACCGGTGGCGAAGACTCGCAGCTGACCGTGCCCGCTTTCGCGCCGGTGCGGCCACAGCCCGTCCAGCAGCCCGTCCAGCAACAGCCCCCGCCGCAGCGTCCGCAGCCGCCGCGCTGGACGCCGCCCCCGCCACAGCCCGGCCGGAGCTGGCAGAAGCCCACGACCTACGGCGTCGTCGCGCTCGCCCTCGCGGCGATCGTGACGACGATCGTCCTGCTCAGCGGGGGCGAGAAGGCGCCGGTCGCGGCGCCCGCCCCGGCGCAACCGGTGAGCTGCGATCAGCCGGGGCCGAAGGACGCGCAGGGGTTCACGGACTGTCTCCGCCGGATCGCCGCCGTCATCCCGCAGCGGGACGACTGCCGGGACGCGCCGGACGCGGCCGCCACGGTGGGGGCGTCGTCCGCGGTCACTTGCGTGTTCCAGGACGGCAAAGGGTCGAACGCGATCAACTACTACCAGGGCGTCGCGATGACCGGCCTGGAGGACGGCGTCCGGCAGCGGATGACCAAGGGCAAGCCCGCGGAGGGCACCTGGGCGGCCGACGGGCTCCGAGGGCGCTACGTGGCGGGCGTGGGAGCTCGCAGCGGCATCGTGCTCTTCGGGACCGAAGACGCGCCGTTGAGCGCGATGCTCGTCTCGACCCGGAGCGACGGCGGCGCGCGGACGACCGCGGAGATGGTCGAGTTCTTCACCGCGCAGCTCAAGCCTTGATCAGTGCAGGGTGCCCGCCGGTGTCGAAAGGTCTTCGGTCACCGAAAGCGCCGTGTCCACGATGATCTCCAGCGCCTCGGCGGAGCGGTGCACGGCCAGGCTCGGCGCGGTGGTCCGCGCGGCCTGCTCCGGGGTGTACGGCACATGCACGAAACCGCCGCGCACACCGGGAAAGTCGTTGTCCAGCAAGTGCATCAGCCCGTAGAAGACCTGATTGCACACGTATGTCCCGGCGGTGTGCGAGACCGACGCCGGCAGCCCCGCGTCCTTGATCCCCGTGACACAGGCCTTCACCGGCAGCGTGGTGAAGTACGCGTTGGGCCCGCCGGGGATCACCGGGACGTCGACGGGCTGCGAGCCCGCGTTGTCCGGGATGCGGGCGTCGATCAGGTTGATCGCGACCCGCTCCGGGGTGACGTCGGGGCGGCCGCCCGCCTGGCCGACGCAGATCACCAGATCCGGGCGGTACTCGTCGATCGCGTCGCGCAAGGTGACCAGCGAACGCGAAAAGACACACGGCAGTTCGACGGCCACGGTGTCGTGCCGACGGCCGGTGAGCAGGGAAACCGCCTGCCACGACGGATTCACCCGCTCACCGCCGAACGGTTCGAAACCGGTGAGGAGCACAGACGTCATGCCCTCACCCTAACGTGTGACGCAGGTCAGGCGGCGGGCTTGAGGTCCCCGGGGTAGAGGAACTCGGGCGCCGGTTTGGTGTTGCCGTAGAACCACGCGTCGAAGAAGCCCTGGAGGTTCTTGTGCGCGACGCGCTCGGCGAACTTCTGGAACTCCGGAAGGCTCGCGTTGCCGTCGCGGTGGATGGCGGGCCACGTCTTGAGGACGCGGTCGAACGGCGCGGCGCCGATGTAGTTCTTCAGCGCGTGCAGCGCCACCGGCCCCTTCGAGTAGACGTAGGTGAACTCGTTGCCAGGGCCCATGTCGTACAGCTTCCCGGCCCAGAACCGGTCCGTCGCCTTCTGCACGGCGGTCAGGTAGCGCGCCTTGAGGTCCTGGCCCGACTTCGCCTCGGACCACAGCCATTCCGCGTACGAGGCGAAGCATTCGTTCAGGCAGACGTCCTTCCACTTGTCGACGGCGACCGAGTCGCCCCACCACTGGTGGGCGTTCTCGTGCACGATCGTCGGGATGTTGCCCGCCGCGCCCGAGTAGATCGGCCTGCTCAGCGTCTCCAGCGAGAACCCGATCGGCTCGGCGAGGAAGATGCCGCCCGCCGCGTCCACCGGATAGCGTCCGAACTTCGACGCCAGGAAGTCGATGATCTCCGGCAGCCGCGCCTCGGCCTGTTTGGTCGACGCGGGGGTGCCGGGGGCGTAGGCGTTGACGACCGGGGTGCCGTCGGACAGCTTCGTCCGCTCGAACTCCCATTTGTCGATCGCGACCGTCGTCATGTACGGCACGGCCGGGGTCTCTTCGGCCCAGACGTAGGTGGTCTTCGGCCCGTCGGCGAAATGCCCGCGCTCGCGGCCGTTCGAGATGACGCCCCACTCCGAGGGCACGGTGACGGAGAGGTGGAAGGTGGCCTTGTCGCGCGGGGTGTCGTTGACCGGGTACCAGGTGGTCGCGGATTTCGGCTCGCCCGCGACGAAGGCGCCGCCGGATTTCGCGTACTGCCAGCCGTTCTCGCCCAGCGCCGGATCCTCGATCGGCTGCGGGACGCCGTGATACGCGATTTCGGCGGTGAACCGCTCGTGGTTCCGCAGCGGACGCGCCGGGGTGATCACGAGTTCGTGGTCGCCGGTGCGGATGAAGGCCGCCTTCCGCCCGTTGACCTTGACCGAGTCGACGGTCAGCCCGTGCAGGTCGAGGTTGAACGAGCTCAGCGCCTGCGTGGTCCGCCCGGTGATCGTCTGCAGGCCGGTGAGCTGCTTGGTGGCCGGCTCGTAGCCGATTTTCAGGTTGTAGTCGCCGACGTCGTAGCCGCCGTTGCCGTCCTGTGGGTAGTAGCTGTCGCCAGCGCCGTCGGCGCCGGGTTTCCCGGTGTCGGCGACGGCGGTCCCGCCGCCGAGGACACTCGCGGCCAGAACGGCGGCGATGACGGCCGCACTCCGGTACCTCATTCACGCTCCCAGTCGATCGGCTGTGACTTGGTCCCGAACGTAGCGCCGTGATCTCCGCCTTCCGCCCGGAAAGCTCCTTCGTGCCCGGATAATCCCCACTTCCGTCGCCTGATGGGGCTATGCGTTTGCGGCTTCTGGAAAGCTGGGGTCCGTGCGTGTGACGCTGCTGGGCCCGGTCGGAGCGGAGGCCGGTGACGGCACCCCGGTCGACATCGGCGGTGCCCGCCTCCGCATGCTCTTGGCCAGGCTCGCGCTGGAGCCCGGCCGCGCCGTCCCGGCGACGGTCCTGGTCGACGGTCTCTGGGGCGCGGAGCCGCCCGCCGACGCGGCGAACGCGCTGCAGTCCCTGGTCTCACGGCTGCGCAAGGTCCTGCGTGCCGGCGACGTCGCCCTCGGCTCGGGGCCGGGCGGTTACCGGCTGGACATCGCCCGCGAGGACGTCGACGTGTGCCGCTTCGAGCGGCTGGCCGCGGAGGGGCGCGCGGAACTCGCGGCGGGCCGGGACGCCGGTGCGGCCGCGATCCTCGCCGAGGCGCTCGGCCTCTGGCGTGGTCAAGCGCTGTCCGACGTCCTCGACGCTCCTTTCGCGCAGGCACCGGCGACCCGCTTGGAGGATCTGCGCCTCGAAGCCACCGAAGACCGTTTCGAAGCGGAGATCCGGCTCGGCGGGCACGACCGGGTGCTGGCGGATCTCAAGGAGGCCGCCGCGCGGCATCCGCTGCGTGAACGGCTCGCCGGGCTGTGGATCCGGGCGTTGTGCGCGGCGGACCGGCAGTCCGACGCCCTCGCCGTCTACGAGGAGGTCCGGGCGGCGCTGGCCGATCAGCTCGGCGTCGATCCCTCGGCCGAACTCCGGGAGATCCATCTCGCCGCGCTGCGCGGTGAACTCGGCCCGCCGCCCGCGGCCGCCGACCATCTCCCGGTCCGGCTGACCAGTTTCGTCGGCCGTGACGACGAGTTGAAGCTGGTCGCGGAACTCCTCGCCGGTGCGCGGCTGGTGACGCTCGTCGGTCCCGGCGGCGCCGGGAAGACCCGGCTGGCCACCGAGGTCGCGACGCGGCATCCGGCGCACGCGCGCGGACGCGTCTGGTTCGTGCCGCTCGCCGGTGTCCGCGACCCCGGCGACCTGCCCGGCGCGGTCTTCGCCGCGCTGGAACTGTGGGATCTCGGCCTCGCGCACGGCGGCGACCCGATACGCCGCCCGGTCGACGCGCTGGCCAGGGTCGTGGAGACGCTCGGCGCCGGCGAGTCGGTGCTGGTGCTGGACAACTGCGAGCATCTGGTCGACGCGGCCGCGGAGCTGACGAACACCCTGTTGCGCCGTGTGCCGGCGCTGCGCATCCTCGCGACGAGCCGCGAGGCACTGGCCATCGACGGCGAGACGCTCTGCCCGCTCGGCCCGTTGGCCGTGCCGGAAGGGAAGCCGACCGTCCCGCAGGCGGCCGAGGCCGGCGCGATCCGGCTGTTCGTCGACAGGGCGGTGGCCGTGCGCCCGGACTTCCTCCTCGACGAGTCCACAGTGGACGAAGTCGCGCAGATCTGCCGCAGGCTGGACGGGATGCCGCTGGCGCTGGAGCTGGCCGCGGCGCGGCTGCGGTCGATGACCGTCGCGCAGATTTCGCAGCGTCTCGACGACCGGTTCCGCCTGCTGACCTCCGGCAGCCGGACGGCACTGCCGAGGCAGCGCACGTTGCGTGCCGTCGTCGAGTGGAGCTGGGACCTGCTCGACGACGCCGAACGCGTGCTCGCCAGGCGGCTTTCGGTGTTCGGGGCCGGCGCCGAGGTCGAAGCGGTCGAAAGCGTCTGCGCCGACGACGGCCTGCCCGCCGAGGATGTCCTGTACGTTCTCGGCTCACTCGTCGAGAAGTCCATTGTGGACGCGATCGCCGGTGATCACGGCGAGCCCCGCTACCGCATGCTGGAGACCATCCGGGCGTACGCGGCGGAGCGTCTCGACGAGGCCGAAGAGCGGGAACGGCTGACGAAGGCCTATCACCGGTATTACGCCCAGCTCGCCGAGCGGCTGGAGCCGATGCTGCGGACGGCGGATCAGCTCATCGCCATCTCGCGCTACGACGCCGAGCACGGCAACATCGTGACCGCGCTCCGCCAGGCGATCGACGCCGGTGACGTGGAAATGGCGACGCATCTGTTCGGCGGCACCTTCTGGTACTGGCTGGTCAAGGGCGACAGCGACCGGGTCGAGTCCTTCGTCGCCGAAGTGCTCACGTTCGGCGATCGCCTGGACGAGGACTTCGCGGCCGCGTTCCGGGCGATGCGGGAGATCACCGCGATGGTGCCGGGCGTCGGCGACCGCGAAGCCGTTCTCGAACTCATCGACGAATGCGTGCGGACGAACGCGCACACCCGGTTCGCCGGGCTCGCCCTCGGCCTGCCCATGCTGGCCTTCTTCAGTCAGGACAAGGAACTCGCGCACCGTGAGGTGGGCAGGGCACTGGCGAGCCCGGATCCCTGGGTCAGGTCGGCGGGGTCATGGGCGCAGAGCTTCATCCTCGCCGACGACGGTGACGTCGACGGAGCCGACAAGGCCAGGGACAGGGCCTACGAAGGGTTCTCGGCCGTCGGCGACCGCTGGGGCACCGCGATGGCGCTGGGTATGAAGGCGAGCGACATCTCGATGTCGGGCGATCACGAGGGCGCGCTCGCGCTGTACCGGCAGGGGCTCGCCCTCGCCCTCGAACTGGGTTCGCACGACGACGTGATCCAGCAGCGCTGGCGGCTCGCGACGGAGTACGCGCGGGGCGGTGACCTCGACACGGCGATGCGCGAGATGCGCGACGCGGAGCGCTACGCGATCGACACCGGCAACGATCAGCTCGCGGTGATGGTGCTGGTGGGCAAGGCCGACCTGCTCAGCCGCGCCGGACGCGTCGACGAGGCGCGCGCGGTCGCGGTCCGGTTCCGGGAGCTGATGGCGACGGTGCCGATGCCGGGCATGTTCGGCGACGAGTTCGGCGGGTACATCGACACGGAGATCGCGCTGGCCGCCGGAGATCTGGCCGGGGCCGAGCGCGGTGCCGCGGTCGTCGTCAAATCCACCGCGGAACGCGGCGACATGCCCGATCTCGGGCGGATCGTCGAGGTCTGCGGCCTGATCCGGTTCCGGCAGGAGAGGCTCGGCGCGGCCGTCCGGCTGCTCGGCGCCGCGAAGCTCCTCCGCGGCAGGCTGGACCTCGGGGAACCCGCCATCCGGCAGCTGATCGACGACCTGCGCGCGCACTTCGGCGAGGAGCGCTACGAAGAGCTGCTCGTGCAGGACGCCGGCCTGTCGCGGCCGGACCTGGTCTCCTGGATCAGCCGGGAAATGAGCGCGTGAAGGCCCCCTTCCCTCAGCTCAGCCGAGGGAAGGGGGCCTTCACGCGCGTTCCCCTGACCCCCGTCAGACGCGCTTCCGGTAAGCCCACGTGGCGAGCGGGAAGAAGACCGCGAGCGCGGCCGCCATCCAGATCAGCGAGCCGGTCAGCGGGCCGGCGATCGGTCCCCCGTTCATCAGCCCGCGCAGGACGTCGGACATCTGCGTCACCGGGCTGATGTCGGCCCACGCCTTCAACCAGCCGGGCATGGTGCTCGTCCCCACGAACACGTTGCTGCCGAAGGTCAGCGGCATCAGCACCACGAACATCAGGCCCTGCACCGCGCCCGGGCTCTTCACCAGCATCCCGACGAACACCGAAGCCCAGCAGAACGACAGCGCGAACGCGATGACGAGCAGGATCGCCAGCGCGAACTCGGCGGGCCCGGTCTGGATCCGGTAGCCCATGATCGTCGCCACGACCATCAGCACGACCAGGCACACCAGGTACCGCACGATATCGGCCAGCACGGCGCCGATCAGCGGCGCGGACCGGGCGATCGGCATCGCCCGGAACCGGTCGAACACGCCCTTGGTGACGTCGGTGTTCAGCTGGACGCCGACGGTCATGCTGGCCTGCAGGATGTTGAACACCATGATGCCGGGCACGATCATCTGGAGGTAGTCGTCGATGCTCGGGGCGAGCGCGCCGCCGAACAGGTAGACGAACATGACCAGGAAGATGATCGGCGCGATGGTGACGTCGGCCAGCTGCTCCGGGTTCTTGCGGATCTTCAGGATGCCGCGCCAGGCAAGGGAAAGCCCGTGCCGGCCGCTGCTGGAGAGTGAAACGCGCCGTGGTGGTGCGGGCGCGGCGATGGTCGTCATACCAGGCTCCCTTCCGGAGTAGCGTCCTTTGTGGACTCGTCGGCCTTCTTGCCGGTCAGCGCGAGGAACACCTCGTCGAGGCTGGGCAGCCGCAGCGCCAGCTCGTCCGCGGTGATCCCGGCTTCGTCGAGCTTGCGGACCAAAGTGGACAGCAGGACGGGGTCGGCGACGGGTGCGGTGAGCAGCCCGGTGTCGTCGTCCCGGTTCGGCCGGACCCCGGTGAGCCCGGCCAGGATGCGCTCGACGGCGTCGAGGTCGGCGAGCGCGGACGGCCGCACCTGCAGCGTCTGGCCACCGGTCCGCCGCTTGAGCTCGTCGGCCCGCCCGTTCGCCACGACATGCCCGTGGTCGAACACGGTGATCGTGTCGGCCAGCTGGTCGGCCTCCTCCAGGTACTGCGTGGTGAGCAGCACCGTCGTGCCGTCGGCGACCAGCGTCCGGACCACGGCCCAGACCTCGTTGCGGGCATGCGGGTCGAGCCCGGTGGTCGGCTCGTCCAGGTACAGCACCTTGGGACGGCCGACCAGGCTCGCGGCGAGGTCGAGCCGCCGCCGCATCCCGCCCGAGTAGGTCTTGATCGCGCGGCCGGCGGCGTCGGTCAGCTCGAACCGCTCCAGCAGTTCGGCCGCGCGCTTCTTCGCGTCCGCCCTCGAGAACTCCAGCAGCCTGCCGATCAGGACGAGGTTCTCCGTACCGGAAAGGTCCTCGTCGACCGACGCGTACTGCCCGGTCAGCCCGATCATGCTCCGGACCGCCATCGGGTTCTTGACGACGTCGTACCCGAAGACGCTCGCGTGGCCGCGGTCCGGCCGGATCAAGGTGGCCAGGATCCGGACGGCGGTCGTCTTCCCCGCGCCGTTCGGCCCCAGCACCCCGACCACCTTGCCCGCCGGGACCTCCAGATCGACCCCGTCGAGCGCCTTCGTCTCCCCATAGTGTTTGACCAGGCCCTCGGCCCTGATCGCGTGAGTCATCGTTCCTCCTGTGGATCTCGCCCCGCGGACAAAGGTGCCCGTCGGGCCTGGCAGACCGCGCACAGCGCGCTGACAGCGGCTGGCAGGAACTGATAAGCGCTGGTAGACGCCGTGTGAGGAGGTTGTGAAGGTGTTGTGGAGACCGCCGCCTCGACGCGCTTGATCGGCATACTCGACGGCATGGTGATCGAAGAACGGGCGGTCCGTCCGGCGGCGCGTCCCGGCACCGGGCGGAAGCTGGTCAGCGGGCTCCTCATCGCGGCGGTCGTGCCGTTCGCGGTGCTGACCGCCCTGCGGCTGGTCGGCTACGACGGCAACACGTACACGATCGCGGCGCTCGCGCTCACCCCGTACGCCGGGATCGCGACGCTCGTGCTCGGCGTCCTCGCGCTGGGACTGCGCCGCTGGTGGACCGCGGTCGTCGCCTTGGTGCTGACCTGCACGATCGCGTCGATGGTCCTGCCGCGCGCCTTCGCGAACGAACAGAAGGCGCTGGACGGCAAGCACGTCCGCGTCCTGGCGTCGAACATGCTCGGTGGCCAGGCGGATCCGGCCAGGATCGTCGGCTACGTGAAGGAACACCAGGTCGACGTCCTGAGCTTGACCGAGCTGACCCCCGAGGCGATCACCGGGCTCGACCGGGCCGGGTTGTTCCAGGTCCTGCCGTACCACGTGCTGCATCCGGCCGAGTGGGCGTCCGGCTCCGGGCTGGTGTCGAAGTACCCGCTCACGCCGTTGACGCTGAGCGGCGACTCGGACCACAAGCAGCCCAGCGCGAGCGCGGATCTCGGGGACGGCGTCCGCGTCGAGGTCGTCGCGGTCCATCCGTCGGCACCGATGTGGGACCGGCACGAGTGGGTCGCCGAGGCCAAGGACCTGCCGTACGCCGACGCCGAGCACGACATCCGGATCCTGGCGGGCGACTTCAACGCGAGCCTCGACCACGCGCTCTTCCGCGAGCTGCTGACCAGGGGATACGTGGACGCCGCCGATGAGCTGGGGAGGGCGTTGCAGGGGACCTGGACGAACGGGATGGCGCCGCCGGTGGCGATCGATCACGTGCTGGCGGACAAACGGACGGCCATCGCCGACTTCAAGGTGCTGGAGACGCCCGGCAGCGATCACGACGCCGTCTACGCGGAAATCGTCCTGCCCGGAAAGTGACCTTCCGCTGGCAGGCTTCCCGCTCGTGAAGAAGCTCTGGGGAATCCTCTCGTTGTCGCTGGTCGCGGCCTGCGTCCCGGGCACGTTGCCACCGGGGCCACCCGAGAGCGCGCTGGGCTTCGTCGTGCAGCCCGGCGCCGCCCGGACCTTCGATTTCCCGGACCCGGCCGGCGAGGCCCAGCGGCTGTTCCGGCCAGGTCCTGATCGGCGAGCGGTGGCGCTGGCCCGCGCGGGCCGGAACCTGATCGGGGTCGGGGTCCGGGAGTTCCCGGGTGAGGACCGGTCGGAACCGATCGCGTGGGTGTCCGGAGACAAAGGACGCGACGCGCGGGAAATCGTCCTGCCGCAGGACCGGCCGGGCCGGTGGGCGCCGGCGGCGGTCGCGGCCGAGGGCGATCAGGTCCTCGTGGCCGGCTCCCTCGGCGGGGACTTGCGGGTGTGGGCCTCCGGTGACGCGGGTGTGTCCTGGACGGTGTCGCCGGTTCAGGTGCGGGGAAGCGACCTCTGGTTCTCCACCGTGCTCCGGACCGGCGGGGAATGGCTGCTGGCCGGAGGTTCCGTGGACGACGCGCTGATCGTGACCGGTGCGCCCGGCGCCTGGGTGACCGCGTCCGCCGGGGAGGGCCGGATCCTCGGCGGGACGGTCGACAAGGCGGGGAAGGCGGTGCTGTTCGGGGACCGTACCGAGTCGAATGAGACCGGAACGGCGAACCGGGCCTGCACGGTCGTGTGGGTCGCCGAGGGTGGCTGGCGGCGGGGTGAGCTGGGCTGCCCGGCGGAGCGGATCACCGCCGCGGTGACCCTGGAGGACGGGCGGGTGGTCCTGGCGAGCAGCCGCGATCTGTGGACCCGGCCTAGCTGAGCAGGGCGTCCAGCGCTTCGAGGGTTTCGAGGCCGTTGGTCGCCAGTGAAACGCCGCGGCCGTGCCGGATCCCGGGTTCACGCGGGTTGATCCGCACCAGGGCGCCGGTCGCGGCGCTGGCCAGCTCCGAGTACCGCCGCACCGTCGGCACGGCCTGTCCGGCACCGAGTTCCACCACCACGAGGTCGCGATGCGCGCGGCGCCACGCGTTCAGCTCGTCGAGCTGGGCCTGGCTTCGCCTGCCGAACCAGTCGTAGTCGCCGAACATCAGGATGTTGGGCCGGGCGAGACCGCCGCAGCGCGGGCAGGATGGCAACGGGGCCACCGCCCGCATCGTGTCTTCGTCGATCGGGACCTCGACGTCGTCCGCGGGCCAGATCTCCTCGGCGCACCTCGCGAGGCACTGAAGGTGATGGATGGACCCGTGCGCTTCGGCGACATGCGGGTAGCCCGCCTTCTGGAACTGTCCGTCCACATTGGACGTGAACGCGCGGGCGCCGCCCGGTTTGCGCGCTCCCCAGGACAGCAGGAGCCGGAACCCGTCGTGCGGGACGGTCGCGCGGTACAGCGCGAGCCGGTGTCCGTAGAAACCCCAGGCCAACTCGGGATCCTCGGCGAAATGCCGCGGGTCGGCGAGCTCGACGAAGCTGATGCCCAGCCGCTCGTACGGCGGATACGCCTTCCAGAAACCCTCGTCGCCCCGGAAATCGGGCAGGCCGGAGTCGACGCCCATCCCGGCACCGGCGCAGACGAGCAGCGCGCCGGCGCCGTCGATCAGTTCCGCGGCTCGTTCGAGTTCACTCACCCGGCTTCGAAGCCTGGACGACCTCGAATTCCAGCAGGTTCGCACCCGTGGAGACCGGCTTCGCGCGCTCACCCGCATGCGCCTCACGCGCCGGGCCGGACGCCCACGCCTGGTACGCCTCTTCGGACTCCCACTTGGTGTAGACGAAGTAGCGCGACTCGCCGGAGACCGGGCGGAGCAGCTCGAAGCCGAGGAAACCAGGCTGATTGTCGACGGCGTGCAGCCGCGCGGCGAACCGCTTCTCCAGCTCGGGGCCTGCGCCTTCGGGGACCTCGATCGCGTTGATCTTCACGACAGCCATGCCGCCAGCCTACGACGAAATCGTTTTGCGCCGCGATGTGATGCGTGGGACCTTCCAGACGATGGCTGACACCAAGATCCTCATCTCCGGAGCGAGCATCGCCGGACCGGCCTTGGCCTTCTGGCTCACCCGGTACGGCTTCCAGGTGACCGTCGTGGAGCGCGCGCCGTCGTTGCGCCCCGGCGGCCAGGCCGTCGACTTGCGCGGAACGGCCAAGGAGGTCGCCCGCCGGATGGGGCTGGACGAACGCATCCGCGCGGCCTGCACGGACACGAAGGGCGAGACGCTCGTCGACCGGAAGAACCGTACGAAGGCCACCATCCGCGCCGACGATTTCGACGGCGACGGTGTCGTGGCGGAGATCGAGATCCTCCGCGGCGACCTGACCGAAGTGCTCTACGAAGCGACCAGGGAGCGGACGGAGTACGTCTTCGGTGACCGGATCACCGCTCTGGACGAGCGGACAGAGGGGGTCGACGTCACCTTCGCGAGTGGTTCGCGGCGGACGTTCGACCTGGTCGTCGGCGCGGACGGGCTGCATTCGGGCGTGCGTGCGCTGGCCTTCGGCGAGGAAGCCCGGTTCGTCCGGCATCTGGGCTCGTACCTGGCGTTCTTCAGCGTGCCGAACCGGCTCGGCCTGCGGAACTGGGCCGTCGGCCACGACGACGTCGGCCGGTCCGCCGGGATCCGCGCCGTCCGCGACGGCGACGAGGCGATGGCGTACTTCGGGTTCGCTTCGCCGGAGGTCGACTACGACTATCGCGATATCGAGGCGCAGAAGGCGCTGGTCCGCCGGTTCGCCGCCGGGATGGAATGGGAGGCGCCCTGGCTGCTGGACCGGATGGACGAGGCGCCCGATTTCTACTTCGACTCGTGCGCCCAGGTGATCATGGAATCCTGGTCGCGCGGCCGCGTCGGGCTGCTGGGCGACGCCGCCTTCTGCCCCTCGCCGCTGTCCGGGCAGGGCACGAGCCTGGCGTTCGTCGGCGCGTACGTCCTCGCCGGGGAACTCGCCGCCGGTCTCGACACCGGGCTCAAGCGCTACGAAGCCGTCATGCGCGAGTTCGTCGAGAAGACGCAGGAGACGGGGCGGGAGAACGCGGAGTCGATCTTCGCGAAGTCGCGGACGGGGCTGCGGACGCGGTATCTGGCGATGCGGGTCATGCGGCTGAAGCCGTTCGCCGCGCTGGCCGCGCGGAAGATGCGGGACGTGGTGAACGGCATCGACCTGCCGGACTACCCCCAAGCCCGCATTTAGAGGACTGAACGCGTGGGTGGGATCAGCCTCGCAGGGTGCCCGGCAGCAGTTCGGCGTCCGGCGGGATCGTCGTGCCGTGGAACCACGCGTCGAAGAACGGCCGCAGGTCCTGCTCCGAAAGCTTGATCGTGAACGCCTCGAAATCCGCCCAGGTCGCGTTGGCGTTCCGGTACGCCGCCGGCCATTCCTTCAGCAACCGCCCGAACGCTCCTTCGCCGATCTTCCGCCGCAGCGCGTGGACGGCCAGGATCCCCTTGTCGTAGACGCCGCGGAATTCCTGCCCGGCCCCCATGCCGACCAGTTTCGGCTTCCAGAAATCGGTGCTGCCCCGCATGATCTCCAGAGCGGCGCGATAACGGTCGTCCAGGTTCTCGTTGTCCCGCGACTCCTGCCACAGCCATTGCGCGTACGACGCGAGACATTCGTTGAGGCAGATGTCCGACCACGAATTCAGCGTCACCGAATCGCCGAACCACTGGTGCGCGGTTTCGTGCACCACGGTGATCAGGTCGGCCCATTTCGCGTAGGTCGGCCTGGTCTGGGTCTCCAGCGAGAAATGGATGTCCTCGTCGAGATAGACGCCGCCCGCCGCGTCCACCGGATACGGCCCGAACTTCGAGGTCAGGAAGCCGATGATCTCCGGCAGCCGCCTGCCGGTGTCGCGCCGGTCCTCGGCGCCCGGCGCGTACGCGTTGACCACCGGCGTCCCGTCCGGGAGCGCCATCCGGTCGACGGTGAACTTGTCGATCGCCACCGTGGTCAGGTAAGGGGCCACGGGGGTGCGTTCCTGCCAGGACGTCGTGGTCCAGCCGTTCGCCGCGGTCTTCTGGATCTCGCGTCCGTTCGAGATGACGGTCCAGCCGTCCGGCACGCGGGCGGTGAGGGTGAACATCGCCTTGTCGCGCGGGGTCTCGTTGACGGGATACCAGAACGACGCCGAATGCGGCTCGCCGACGATGAACGCGCCGCCGTCCTTCGACTTCTGCCAGCCGTTCTCGCTGCCGCCCGCCTTGGGCGTCGCCGACGGGTCGCCGCCGTAGAGGACCTTCGTGCGGAAGGAGGTCCCGTTCCGGATCGGCTCGGCGGGGGTCACCACCAGCTCGAATTCGCCTTCGCGGGCGAACTTCGCCGGTTTGCCGTCCACTTCAACGGATTGGACCGTCAAGCCGCGTAAGTCCAAGTTGTACCGATTGAGGTCTTGGGTCGCTTTCGCGATCACCGTGGTGTCGCCGTCGAGACGTCCTTTCGCGGGGTCGTAACTGATCCCGACCTGGTACTCGGTCGCGTCGTAGCCGCCGTTTCCGTCCATCGGGTAATACGGGTCGCCCGCACCCGAAGCACCCGGCGCCGGGTTCATCGGCGGCGGCGGAGGGGGCGTGGCCGGAGGAGGATCGGCACTGCAGCCGATAATCAGGGCGCAGACGACCCCCAAGACCAGACCGGCGGCGGGGACACGGCTGCGCATGAGGGGAGCTTAGTGGTGATTCAGCGCGACGGGTTGGTCACTTTCGGCGGTGACGGGCCGCCGATCGTCCTTCTGCACGGGCTGATGGGCAGGGCGACGACGTGGTGGCGGGTCGCGCGAAGGCTCGAACCGTACGGGCGTGTCCACGGCCTCGACGCGCGCGGGCACGGACGCGGACCGCGCGGCGGGCCCTGGCGCACCGAACGGTTCGCCGACGACGTCGCCGAGGTGCTGCGGACCTTCGGCGAACCCGCGGTCCTGATCGGACATTCGATGGGCGGCCTGCACGCGTGGGTCACCGCGGCCACGCACCCCGAGCTCGTCCGCGCCGTGGTCTGCGAGGACTTCGCACCGGATCAGCGCGGCCGGACCGTGGACACCTGGCGCGGGTATTTCGAGTCGTGGCCGGTCCCGTTCCGGTCGCTGGCCCACGTGCGCGAGTTCTTCGGCGACACCGGCGACTACTTCATCGAATGCGTCGAGGAACGCGAAGACGGCTACCACCTGATCGCGTCACTTCCGGACCTCTACGAAATCGCGGCCGAATGGGGACGGCGTGATTTCTGGGAGTTCGTCGAGCGCGTCAAGTGCCCGCTGCTCGCGATCGAGGGCGAACGGACCGCGATGCCGCACGGCCAGCAGGCCGAATTGGCCGCACGCGTGCCCGGCGGCCTCGGACGGCACATCGTCGTCCAAGGCGCCGGGCACGTGGTGCACGACGAAGCGCCGGAGACCTACCTCGGTGCCGTCGAAGCGTTTCTCTCCGACGTCATCGGTCAGCCCTTCGCCAGCTGAGCGTCGATCCAGGCGCGCAACCGCGCTTCGCCCGGGTAACCGATGTTCCGCGACGACGGCAGCTCGGCGGCGTTGCGGACGCCGACCAGCGTCGGGAGGTAGCGGATGTTGTACCGGGTGGACAGGTCACGGCTCCGGTCGACGTCGACCTCGCCCAGCAGGAACCGCCCGCCGTATTCACCGGCGAGCCGTTCGATCACCGGCTTCATCTGACGGCACGGCGGGCACCAGGTCGCGCCGAAGTCCATGATGACCAGTTTTTCCTTCGAGATGTTCATGACCTCGGCGTAGTTGGCCGAAGTCACGGTCACCACGTTCTCGGCCGTCGGTGCGGCGGAAGCCGCGCCGTTGCCGAAGCCGGTGACGAGTGCCAGCACACCGGCCAGCACACAGACGAACCGTTTGCACTTGGACAAGACGATCTCCCTTCAGAACGAAGACCAGGTCGGCAGATCGTTCGCGACCCAGTCTTCGATGCCTTCGCGGTACTTGCGGACGTTCGTGTACCCGAGCTCCAGCAGGCGCCGTCCGACGAATTCACTGTTGCGGCACGGCGTGTTCGCGCAGTAGACGACGATCGCGGCGGCCTTGTCCGGAAGCACCGACGGTGCCAGCCGGTCGGTGAATTCGGCGGCCTGTTCGTACGGGAAACCCGGAATGTTGAGCGCTTCCGGCAGATGCTCCTTTTCGAAATAGGCGACCGGCATCGTGTCGACCACGACCACCGATCCGGACTCCATCCGGGAGAGCAGTTCCGTGCGGGTGATCAACGGCAGCATGGTGCCCCTTCTTTCGGCGACCGTGATTGACGATTTTCATCGTCGGCCGTTTTCCGGGACACGCTCTAGTGCCGCATCGGCATGCCGGAGGGTTATCCGGCCGCCACCCCGCCGTGGCGGTGCAGCCAGGAGCGGTACGACGCCGTCCGTTCGGCGAGCCGCCAATAGCCCGCTCTCGCCGTGGTGGCGAGTTCCGGGACACCGTGCGCGCACGGGCCGTCCTCCCGCCACGCGAGCACATGCCGGACGCACATCGGCGCGCCCGCCAGCGGCCGGATGGCCAGCCCGTCCGCCGGTGGCCGGGTCGGCTGGATCAGCCCGACCCCGTAGCCGCCGCTGACCAGGTCTTCCCGCGCGGTGTCGATATCGGCGTCGTGGGTGATCCGTGGATCGAAACCGTGCGCCAGGCACATTTCGCGGAACACCACCCGGCAGCCGTCGCCGCCGCTCGACACGATCCAGTCCTCCCCGGCGAGTTCGGCGAGCTCGATCTCCTCTTCGCCGGCGAGCGGATGCTCCGCGGGGATCGCGACGAAAGACGGCTCCTCGACCAGCGTCAGCGTCCGCACCTCCGGCGGCACCGGGAGGCCGCGACGGCCGCAGATCATGATCAGCGCGAGGTCGATGCCCCGGTTCGCGACCTGCGCGAGCAGCCGCGTGCGCGAGGTGTCCGCGCGTGTGCGGAACGGTTCGCCCGGGCGCAGGTCGCGCAGTCCGCCGAGCAGCGAACCCGTGATGGCGCTGTCGTTCCAGCCGATCCGGATCGACGCGCCCGGCTCGGGCTCCTGCCGGTGGAAGTCGTGCTCCAGTTCGTCGAAGGTGAGCACGATCGCCCGCGCCCGCCGCAGGATCAGGGCGCCGAGTTCGGTGGGCCGCACCCCGTGCTGGTCGCGGTGGAACAGCGGACCGCCCATCATCCGCTCGATCCGGCGCAACTGATGGCTGAGCGCGGGCTGGCCGAGCCCCAGTCCGGCCGCGGCACGATTGAGGCTGCCGGCGGCGGCGATCGCACAGATCACGCGAAGATGCCGAACCTGAATCTCCATGACTTCGTATACCGCGACCGGTTCGCGCCCGGCACCCCCGAAAGTAGAGAGCCGCGATTTCTCATAACCCGGTGACAACATTCGGTGGCAATACCCGCGCGGACGTGCCGTGGCTACGTTCGGTCGACGCATCGCAGATCACGCGAATCAGGAGCCGTCTTGCCGCGACCACTGCCACTCACGGAGCATTGCGCCGATCCGCTGGCGCGGGCCGAGCACGTTTGTCTCGGCGTCAGCCCGTTCAACAGCCATTTCACCGTGGACCGTATCGCCGATCTGGCGGTCTGGGCCATGTCGGCCTTTCGCGCTTTCCATTTCTTCGTCCCGGACGGTCCGTCCGCGTTCACGCTCGAAGCACTCGGCTACGACCCGGTCCGCGCCGCGCAAAAGGCGCAACGGCAGGGCAATTACACGCGCAACAAGATCGTCCGGGCACTGCAGCGGGTCTGCCCCGCGGATCCGCACACCTTGATCCTGGACGCCTCGGTGCTAGAGGCCGACAGCGCGTATCTCGGCCTGCTTTCCGAGGCACACCAACGGTTCGCCACCGACCCGGAGTTCGCCGAGCAGTGCCTCGGCGCCACGGGCTGGGTGCTGGACCGGCGCCTGCCCGAAGGCGAACACCCCACGCGTGACCAGCTGCGCAGCGCGGTCCGGTACTTCCTCGCCGAGTTGCCGATGTTCGTCGGCACCGTCGCCGTGGCGGGTGTCGAAAGCTCCGTGTTCGCCTATCACCAGCGGGTCGGCTTCCTCGAACGGCTCTACCGCGGCGAACTCTCGTGGCGGCCGCTGCCGGGCCAAGGTTTCGTCGTCCTCGAACAAGCCGTCCCGGAACGGGTGGAGTGAGCGTGGAACACGACGACTTCTCCCTGCGGCGGGTGCCTGCCGAACGCCGCTACTCCTGGGTTTCCGTCGCGCTGCAACGGTTCGGGCAGGTGTCCTCGTTCCATCAGTTCCTGCTCGGCGCGGTGCTGGGTTTCGGCATGACGTTCTGGGACGCGGTACTCGCCATCACGATCGGTTCCGTACTGCTGGAGATCATCACCATCCTGATGGGTGTCGCCGGCACCCGGGAAGGGCTTTCGACGTCGGTGCTCGCGCGCTGGGCGGGCTTCGGTACCGGCGGATCGTCGCTGGTCGGGCTCCTGATGACGGTGAGCCTGGCCGGCTGGTTCGGGGTGCAGAACGACGTCTTCGCCCACGGCCTGCACGCCTTGATGGGCGGCCCGCCGGTGTGGGTGTGGGCGCTCGCGGGCGGCGCGCTGGTCACCGCGATCGTCGTGTTCGGTTTCCACGCGATGGCCTGGACGGCGTATCTGACGGTGCCCGCTTTCCTCGCGCTGGCGGGGTTTTCGATCATCTCCGCGCTCGGCGGCCATGCGCTGCCCACGCTGATGTCCGAGCCGCCGCCGGGACCGGCGATGTCGCTGGCGCAGGGCACCACGCTGGTGGCGGGCGCCTTCATCATGGGCGCGATCATGACGCCGGACATGACCCGGTTCAACCGGACCGCGTCCGACGTCGTGAAGCAGACCCTGGTCAGCGTCACCCTCGGCCAGTACCTGATCGGCCTGATCGGGGTCCTGCTCGCGCACGCGGCGAAAAGCGCCGACGTCGTCGGGATCATCACCTCGTCGTCCGGTGTGCTCGGCACGCTGATCCTGGTCACCGCGATCCTGAAGATCAACGACTGGAACCTCTATTCGTCCTCGCTCGGGCTGGTGAACGCCGTGCAGGTGCTGCTTTCCCGACGGCTGGACCGCACCGCCGCGACCCTGCTGCTCGGCGGCCTCGGCACGGTGCTCTCCGCGATCGGCATCCTCGATCACTTCACCACCTTCCTGACGTGGGTCGGCGTGCTCACGCCGCCGGTGGCGGGAGTGGTGATCGCCGAGTACTACGTGGTCCGGCGCTGGAAACCGGATCTGGCGGCCACCCGTGCGTCGGGGGAACTGCCGTCCACCTGTCCGACCTGGGTTCCCGCCGCGCTGATCGGCTGGGTGGCCGGAGCGGCGGTGGGGGTCTGGCTGCCGTGGGGAATCCCCACGGTGAACTCCGTTTTCGGCGCTTTTCTGCTGTATGTTCTTCTCGGCAGACGGACCACGGCCGTGGTGTTCTCCACGACCATGACTTCTTCCGGCGGGTCGAAAACCCGTTCGTGACAAAGGAGTTCGACGTCGTACAGCTGGATGTCCACCACCTGCGGGTGATCAGGGCGATCGCGGACACGGGCAGCCTTTCCCGGGCCGCGATCGCGCTGGGCGTCACCCAGCCCGCGGTTTCCGCGCAGCTCAAACGGCTGGAGAACATGCTGGGCTACCAGTTGTTCGATCGGCGCGAGGGCGGCGTGACACCGACTCCGATGGGGGAACTGCTGTTACGCCGTACCGCCGCTTTGCTGCCACAGCTGGACAAACTGCTCGAAGACATCGAGCAGCGCGTCTGCCCCAGCGGCCCGCCCGACGTCGTCCGGGTGGCCGCGGTGGCCAGCGCGCTGGTGGCGTGTCTTCCGTCGCTGGTGACCCGGTTGTGGCCGGAGGTCTCCGAGGTGCAGGTCGTGCACGACGACCATCCCGAGCGGCTGTTGCCGCTGCTGGCCCAGCGCCGCGCGGAATTGGCGCTGGTCAAGGACTATCCGGGATACGAGCTCGAGATCCCCGCGAACGTGGAAACCGCGGTGGTGGTGACCGAGCCGACCTTCGTCCTGCTGCCGGAATTCCATCCGCTGGCGCGTGAGAAGGTCATCGACCTGCGGGACCTGCGGGACGAATCGTGGGTGATGGTCTCCGATTCGTCGGCGGCCACGTTCACCAAATACTTCGCGGACACCTGCGCACGGCACGGCTTCACCCCGTCGTTCACCCATCAGGTGACTTCGCAGCAGGTGGCGCTGCTGGTGGTCAAGGCGGGCGCGATCGGGCTGTCCCAGCCGATCTGCGATCCGGGCGACCACGGCGTCGTGACCCGGCCGCTGCGCGGGGATGTGTTGCCGCGCAGGCATGTTCTCGCTTGGAACAAGGAGACCTTCGTGGCGGGGCGGCGGAACGAGCTGCTCTCCGCCGTGGTCGAAACGTACTGGGCCGAGGCGCGGACGGCACCCGTCTACGCCGAGTACCTGGACAGGCCTCGTGAGGGGTGAGGACGGCACGGACTGCTCAGGCCTGGGATTCTGGAGGTGGTGCCGCGAAAGCCACTTTCGGGACATCAGACGTCTCGAAAGTGGCTTTCGCGACATGATCACCAAGCCCAGCACCTATCATGTGGCGAGGTCGTTCAGCTCCCGGGAAAGAGGAGCGAGTCCGGCGGCCGCACCGTGCCGTCCAGCCAAGCGTGGTTGAACTCGCCGAGATCGCGTTGCGTCATCGCGGAAACGTAGAGCTCGAAGTCATGCCAGTTCTGGTTTCCCTGCGGATTGATCACCGGGAAACCGGCCAGGATCTGGAAGAACGCCTCGTCGCCGATGAGACGGCGCAGCGCGTGCACCATCAGCACCGCTTTGGCCGTCGGCGCGAATTCGGCGCCCTTGCCGGGATCGGTGAGCTTCGGCGCCCAGAAGGCCGCGTCGTCGCGCACCTTCGCCACCGTCTCGCGGTATCGGCGATCCAGATCGACGCCGTTCTTCTCGTCCCACAGCCACACCGCGTACCGCGCGATGGACTCGGGCATCAGCGCGTCGCGCCACATCTTGCCGCTCACCCCGGCGCCCCACCATTGGTATGCGCTGGCGTACACCAGATCGGCGATCGTGGCGGCACGGCCGTACACCGGCCTGGTCTGGGCGCCGTGCGTGTAGCCGAGGGAGCGGTCGAGGAACAGGCCGCCCGCCGCCGACTGCGGGTAATCGCCGAACTTCCCGGCGAGGAATTCCAGCACCTCGGGCAGCCGCCCGCCGATCTTCCGCTTGTCCACGGCGCACGGGTGATAGGCGTTGATCGCGGTCCGCCCACCGGGAAGGGTGATCCTCTCGACCTCCCAGCGGCCGATGCCGAGCATCGCCGTGCTCGGCGCGAGCGCGGTCTCCTCCGACCAGGTGACGGTGTGCCGCCCGACGCCCGCGGGTACGTCGGAGACCTGAAAACCGTTGCCCAGCACGGAGAATTCGTCCAAGACGGTGACGGAGACGCGCAGGGTCGCCTTGTCGACTTCGGTGCCGTTGACCGGGAACCAGGTCATCGCCGAACGCGGCTGACCGGTGGCGACGGCGGAATCGCCGTAAGCGGCCAGCCAGCCGACCCGCCCCCGCGCCGTGGCGATCGGTTCCGGACGGCCGTCGTAACCGACCACCACGGTGAATCGCGCGCCTTCGGCCAACGGGGTCCGCGGGGTGATCACCAGCTCGTGTTCGCCCTCCCGGCGGAACGTCGCGGCCACGCCGTCGACGGTGACCGCCCGGACGGTGAGACCACGCAGGTCGAGATCGAACCGGTCCAGATCCTGGGTCGCGGTGGCGGTGATGGTCGCCTTGCCGCTCAAGAACATCGAGTACGGCGCGTAGTCCAATGCGAGTGAGTACCGGTCGACGTCGTAACCGCCGTTGCCGTCCTTCGGGTAGTAAGGATCGGGTCCGAGGACGGTGCCGTCGGGTGAGACGTGCACGTACCCGTCGCTGCCGGGGGCCGGCTTGGCCACCGCCGAAGCCGGGCAGGCGCCGAGCATCGTGGTGGCGAGCAACGCGGTGCACAGTGGCTCCTGCCACCGAATCCGCACGGTCATGAACGAGCCTTCTCTCTCCAGGGGAGGGTGCCCGGTCATCGTGCGTACGCCCGCACGGCGCGCGGCACTGCCAGCCGGTCATGCCGCCGGGTTATCCCGGCGGATAACCGTGCGGCATACCGGTCAGGGACTACCGGCGCCGCTCCCGGGAAGAGACCGTCGGGGCATGCTGCCCCTTCCGGCGCTGCTCGCGCTGACGACCACGGTGTTCCTCGGCTGCCTGACCGAAGTGCTGCCCGCCGGGCTGTTGCTGGGCATGTCCGAGGAGCTGGGTGTCTCCCCGTCGGCCACCGGGCAGCTCGTGACGGTCTACGCGATCACGACCGCGCTCACCGCCATCCCGCTCACCGGCGCGACGCTCCGGATGCCGCGCAAACGCCTGCTCCTGGTGCTGATCTTCGGCTTCCTGGCGACCAACCTGGTGATCGCCGTGTCCTCGTCGTATCCGCTGATCCTGGCCACCCGGGTCGTTTCCGGTGCGCTGACCGGGGTGATGTGGTCGCTCGTCGCGGGCTACGCGATGCGTCTCGCCCCGCCGGGACTCACCGGCCGGGCGCTGGCCGTGGCCATGTCGGGCACGCCGATCGGTTTCGCGCTGGGCGTGCCCGCCGGTACCGCGCTCGGTGAATTCGCCGGCTGGCGCTGGGCGTTCGCCGCGATGGCGCTGATCTCCGTGCCGCTGCTGGTCTGGGTGTCCGCCTCGGTCCCCGCCGTGCCCCCGGAATCGGCGGGGCCGACCCGGCCGCTGGCCGCGTCACGGCTGCCGGGGATGCGTCCCGTGCTGGCGACGGTGGCGCTGTTCTCATTGGGACACAACGTGGCCTACACCTACATCGGCCCGGTGCTCGCCGGGCTCGGCGCGGCACCGATGCTGGGCGCGGCGCTGCTGGTGTTCGGATGCGCCACGGTGGGTGGCCTGGTCGCGGTCGGCTCCGCGCTCGACAGCCGTCCGCGCGCCGTGCTTCTGACCTGCTCCGCCGTGACCGCCGCCGCCATCCTCCTGATGGGGATGAGCGACGGTGTCCCTGGCCTGGTGCTGGCCGCCGCGGCTCTGTGGGGTCTGGGATTCGGCGGCGCGCCGACCGCGTTCCAAGCCGTCACCGCCTTGCTCGCGGGCCCCACGGCCGACGCCGCCCAGTCGCTCACGATCGCGGCCTGGAACGGCGCCGTCGCCGGGGGAGCCCTCGTCGGCGGGCTGCTGCTGCCGCTGGGAACGTCGCCGCTCCCGTGGTGCGCGGCCTTGCTGGTGCTCTCGCCGCTGCTGTTCAGCCGGCGAGTCGTGCTTTCAGCGCCCGCGGATCGGTCCCGGAGCCGACGATGAGCGGCCAGACGTCCGAGCCGAGGAATCCGGTCTCGTCGGTCGCCGCCGTCGCACCGCAGGCATCGCGTTCCAGCCCGTGCCGGGCCGCCACCGCGGCGACGGCGTCCTTTGTGGACTGTCCGAACAGGCCGTCGGCCGGGACCGCGAAACCGCGTGCCCGCAGGAGTTCCTGCGCCGTCCGAACGCGAGGTCCGGAGTCGCCGGGTTTGAGCAGCGGCCACTCCGGCAGGTCCACCTTGGGCGACGCGGTGCCCAGCAGTTTGCCGACCTCGGTACGCAGCTCGGGAAGCCGGTTGTACAGCACGGTTCCCGGGCATTCGGTCGAGTTGAAGTCCCGATGCCCCTTGATGAACTCCGGCGAGATGTCGTACTGCGACGCGATGTACGCGACCAGCTTCACCAGCGAGTCCCAGAGCGCGGGCGTGACGTCCTCTTTGCTGTAGAGGCCCTCGTTCTCGATCCCGATGCAGGTGCTGTTGTTGTTGCCCACGTTCGCGCCCAGCACGTGCTGGGTCCCGCCGCGCAGGATCTCCAGGCTGCGGTGCCGCCCTTCGGTGATGTGCCCACCGCGGCTGTTCGTGAACTGCTGGCCGGTGTCGATCCAGCCACGGGTGTCCATGTGGAAATTCTGGATCGAACGCGACGCCCAGAAGGCGTGTTCGAGCGTGTAGTCGGTGACGTTCCCCGGATCGACCGTGTGGTGCACGACGATGTACGTCGGTTTGTGGTTCTGCACCTCGATCGTGCCGTTCGGCGGCCGCGCGCTCCACGCGGCCGTTCCGTAGATCTTCGGTTCCGTCACCCCGGACGCCGCGTCGGCGGCGGAAATCGTTGCTGTCCCCAGTAGCCCGACGGCGCTTACCGTCAGGCCGCCCTTGAGCGCGGTACGTCGGTCGAAGTCGGCCACGGGCGTAACTCCCATCATGCGCGTTGGCCGGAAAACTAACCCGCCATCGCGCCGATGACAACCATTGACCAACTTTTGTCGTAATGCGTTAGTGTTCGCCAGGGAGTGCGAACAGACCGTCCCGGGTCTGTTCGAGGAGGCCGTCGACGAGCAGGGAGTCGAGGCAGCGGTCGCGCTGCCCGGATTCGTGCCACACGAGATCGAGCCGCGCCTTCTCGACCGGGCCTTCGCTGCCACGCAGGACGTCGAGCAGCAACCCGCGCACCTGGCGATCGGTCCCGGCGAATTTCTGGACCTGTTTCGCGGGCCCGGCGTAGGCGGGTTTGCCCGCGTGCTGCCACGCGCAGTCTTCGTAGATCGGGCAGTCCGCGCATCGCGGCGACCGCGCGGTGCAGACGAGCGCGCCGAGTTCCATCAGCGCCGCGGACAGTTTCGCGGCGGGCGCGTCCTCCGGCGGAAGCAGCGCCTCGACGTCGGCCATGTCGCGGGTGTTCGACGGCGGCCCGGCGTCACCGGCGCCGTGGACCGCCCTGGCCACCACGCGCCGGACGTTCGTGTCCACCACCGGCGCCCGCTTGCCGTAGGCGAAGGCCGCGACCGCGCGGGCGGTGTACGCGCCGATGCCCGGCAACGCGAGCAGAGTGTCCACATCGGACGGAACGACGTCACCGTGTTCGGCGGCGATGACGGCCGCCGCGGCGTGCAGCCGCAGCGCGCGCCGCGGGTAGCCGAGTTTGCCCCAGGCGCGTACGACCTCACCCTGCGACGACGCCGCCAGCGCCGACGGCACCGGCCAGCGCGCCATCCATTCGAGCCAGATCGGCTGGACGCGCGCGACCGGCGTCTGCTGCAACATGATCTCGCTGACGAGCACGCCCCAGGCGGAGCATTCCGGCTCACGCCAGGGCAGTTCGCGCCCTGCTTCGTCGAACCAGTCGGTCAGCACATCCGCGTCGACGCCCACCCGGCCAGCTTAAAACCCCTACCCGACCTCGGTCAGGCGGCCCAGCTTCACGTCGTAGACGAAACCGCGCACGTTGTCGGTATACGGCAGGAAGTCGCTGCGCCGGACGCGCTGCACCGACCGGCGCACGCTGTCCTCCACCACCCGGAACGCCTCGACCGACCACGTCGGGCGCAGCCCGCTGGCGGCTTCGAGCTCGTCCTTGAAGTCGTCTTCGGTGACCATGGACAGGCCGCAGTCGGTGTGCTGCACGATCAGCACCTCACGCGTGCCGAGCTTCCGCTGGCTGAGCGCGAGCGAGCGGATCATGTCGTCGGTGACGACCCCGCCCGCGTTACGCAGGATGTGCGCTTCGCCCTGGATCATGCCGAAGATCTCGAACACCCGGATACGGGCGTCCATGCAGGTCAGGATCGTCACGTGGAGCGATGGCCTCGGAGACGAGCGGTCACCAGGAGTGACGTCACCCAGCTCCTGGTTTCGCTTGAGCAGTACGTCGATTGAGGTCACGTGTTCATTGGAACCGACGTGCCGGGCGAGGGCAACGCGGGCGGACGCAGATCACGGCCCGAACCAGCGCTCTTCGGCCGTTCGCGGCGGCGCGGAGGTGCGCCCGACCCGGAGTTCGGTCTGGAGTGTGATCACCTTCGGCCCGACCCGGTCGGCGGAGCTGAGCAGCAGCTTGCCCGCCGCCTTGCCCTTCTCGAGCACCGGCTGGTGGACCGTGGTGAGCCCGGACCGCTCGGCCTCGGTGATGCCGTCGAACCCGGTGACCGTCAGATCCTGCGGAACCCGCAGCCCGCGGCGCTCCGCCTCGGCCAGCGCGCCGAGGGCGAGGATGTCCGAAGTGCAGATCACGGCTGTGACCTGCGGATACGCGTCCAACAGCTGGCGCGCGGCCGACGCGCCGTCGTCCACGGTGTGATCGAAGCGCTCGACCACCGGAACGGTCGCCCAGTCGACCCCGGCCGCCGAGAACGCGGCGGCCAGCGCCTCCAGCCGGATCCGCTGGACGTGGAAGTGGGCGGCGCTCTGCCGCTGGATGGAGACGAAATCGTCGTTGCGTTCGCGGGCCAGCCGCATGCACAGCACGCCGATCTGCCGGTGTCCCAGCGAGATGAGGTGCTCGGCCATGGCGGTGACCGCGGCCGCGTCGTCCGGGCCGACCCGGTCGACGCCGTCCACCCGCGGCTGGTCGACGATCACCGTCGGCACCGGGCGCTCCAGCACCGCGCCCAGATGCGGGTCGTCGTCGGGTACCGAGTAGACGACGAAGCCGTCGACGCCGGCGCGGTGCACGGCCGCGACGTCCTCCCGGCCCGGGCTCGCCGGGACCAGGTGCAGGCCGACGCCCGCGTCCTCGCAGGCGAGCGCGAGCCCTTCGAGCACGCCGACGGCGGCGGGGTCGCGGAAGGCGTAGGAGAGGTTCTCGGTGAGCAAAAGACCGACAGCCCCGGCTTTGCGCGTCCGCAGTGAACGGGCCACCGGGTCCGGGCCCGGGTAGCCGAGGCGGCGCGCGGTCTCGAGGACGCGGCGGCGCAGCTCAGGGGACAGCTGGTCGGGTCGGTTGTAGGCGTTGGAGACGGTGGTCCTCGACACACCGAGCTCTGCGGCCAACGACGCCAGTGTCGCCTGCCTCCTGGTGCGGATAGGACGGCCCATCCGCAAACCGTAACGGTTCAGAACGTTTTGCAGAAGCATCACCCGACGTGTGGCAGGTCTCGATTCAGAGTGACCCTGGGTACAGCTCGTGCCTGGACGGGGGGCGCCGTCATCCGGATGGGGTACAGTTGAATCTGACAACGGTTTCCATTACCCGGCATTGGGGACACCTGGCCAGGGCATCCGCAGGAGTGCAGTAAATGAATTCCCGCCGTACTAAGAGTGTTTTCGCGGCCGTATCGGCCCTGGCCGTCCTCGCGCTCGGCGCGACGGCTTGCGCGTCGAGTGACAAGGCGTCGACGGGCTCCGGCCCGCAGAACGCGTCCGCCGCGAACCCTGGCGGTGGCGAGAAGATCAAGGTCGTCACCTCGACCGACGTCTGGGGCAGCGTCGTGACCGCCGTCGGCGGCGACAAGGTCGAGGTCACCTCGATCATCCACGACCCCTCGGCCGACCCGCACTCCTACGACACCACCGCCGCCGACGCCGTCGCCGCGAAGAACGCGAAGCTGACGCTGTCCAACGGCGGCGGCTACGACGACTTCTTCTCGAAGCTCGCCGACCAGGCCACCGGCGCGCAGAAGCTGGTCGCCGTCGACATCGCCGCGACCGGCAACGAGAACGAGCACGTCTGGTACAGCCTCCCCGGCGTCGAGAAGATCGCCGACCAGGTCGCCGCGAAGCTCGGCGAGATCCAGCCCGCCTCGAAGGACGCCTTCACCGCGAACGCGACCGCGTTCAAGGGCAAGACCCAGGAGCTGCTGAAGAAGGTCTCGGGCCTGGGCGGCTCGGGCGCCAAGGTCGTCGCGACCGAGCCGGTCGCGCACTACCTGCTCGACAGCGCGAAGGTCACCGACGCGACTCCGCCGGCCTTCGCCGAGGCCGTGGAAGCGGAGCAGGACGTGCCCGCCGCCGCCCTCAACGAGGTCAAGCAGCTGATCTCCGGCAAGCAGGTCAAGGCCCTGGTCAACAACGCGCAGACCACCACCCCGGTCACCCAGCAGGTCGTCGGCGACGCCAAGAACGCCGGGATCGCGGTCGTCGACGTCACCGAAACGCTCCCGCAGGGTGTGACCGACTACATTGCATGGATGACCAAGGAAGTGGACGCGCTGGCCGGAGCACTGAAGTAGTGACCTCCGTACCCGCCGAAGCCCGCCCCGCGGTCCGTGTCCGCGGGGCGAGCCTCGCGTTCGGCACCAGGACCCTCTGGTCCGGGCTCGACCTCGACGTCGAGCCCGGCGAATTCCTCGCGATCCTCGGGCCCAACGGCTCCGGGAAGAGCAGCCTGCTCAAGGTGCTGCTCGGTCAGCAGAGGCTGCCCGAGGGCACGGTCGAGATCGCGGGGCGGCGCCCCGGCGGGACCAACCGGCGGATCGGTTACATCCCGCAGCAGCGCGCCCTCGACGAGGGCCTGACGATGCGCGGGGTGGACCTGGTCGGCCTCGGCCTGGACGGGCACCGGTGGGGGACCGGGCTCTTCGGGATTTCGAAGCGGCGTCAGCTGGTGGCGAAGGCGATCGAGTCCGTCGGCGCCCAGGCGTACGCGAAGCAGCCGGTGGGACGGCTTTCCGGCGGCGAGCAGCAGCGGCTCCGCGTCGCGCAGTCGCTGGTCGGCGACCCCGAGGTCCTGCTGTGCGACGAGCCGCTGCTCTCCCTCGACCTCGCGCACCAGCGCGCGGTCAGCGAGCTGATCGACGAGCGGCGGGCCTCGGCGGGCACGGCCGTCCTCTTCGTCACGCACGAGATCAACCCGATCCTGTCCTATGTGGACAGGGTGCTTTATCTGGTGAACGGCCAGTTCCGGGTCGGCAAGCCGGACGAGGTGATGAACTCGGAGACACTGTCCGAGCTGTACGGGACGCGGATCGAGGTGCTCAAGGTCGGCGGGCAGATCCACGTCGCCGGGGCCCAGAGCGCGCTGTGCGAGGACGAACCCCACCACATCGACGAACGGGCCAGCTAGCACCGTGGACAAGATGTTCGACTTCGCCTTGACCGGCGAACTTCTCGGCCTCGACTTCGTGCAGACGGCCCTGCTGGCGGCCGCCGTCCTCGGTCTGGTGGCCGGGGTACTCGGCCCGCTGGTGGTCATGCGGCGGATGTCGTTCGCCGTGCACGGCACCGCCGAACTGGCCTTCACCGGCGCCGCGGGCGCGCTGCTGCTGGGGGTCGGCGTCGAACTCGGTGGTCTCGCGGGCGCGGTCATCGCCGCCCTGCTGATCGGGCTCCTCGGCGGCCGCGAGTCCGAACGCGACTCCGTGATCGGCGTGATCCTCGCCTTCGGCCTCGGCATGGGTGTCCTGCTGCTGTCGTTCTACGAAGGCCGCAGCGCCAACAAGTTCGGCATCCTGGTCGGGCAGATCATCACCATCGACTCGACCAATCTGAACCTGCTCGTCGGCGCTTCGGTCGTGGTCCTGGTGGTGCTCGCGGTGATCTACCGGCCGCTGCTGTTCGCCACGGTCGATCCGGCGGTCGCGACGGCGCGCGGTGTGCCGGTGCGGCTGCTGTCGCTCATCTTCGCGGTGCTGGTCGGGATTTCGAGCGCGCTCGGAGTGCAGATCGTCGGCGCGCTGCTGGTGGTCTCGCTGATGGTGACCCCGGCCGCGGCGGCCGCGCGGGTCACGGCGAGCCCGTGGAAGGCGACCGTCCTGTCGATCGTGTTCGCGGAGATCGCCGCGCTCGGCGGGATCATCCTTTCGCTGGCGCCGGGGAAGCCGGTGAGCGCGTTCGTCACGACGATCTCGTTCGTGATCTACCTGGTCTGCCGCCTCGTCGCGTGGCTGCGCGGGCGTTCGTCGCGGATCCGCGTCGAGCCGACGGCTCAGCCCGCGCTGCGCTAGCGGATCGGGTTCTCGGCGAGCGCCTTCTTGAGCGGTTCGAGGAAACTCGGGTCGATGAAGGCGAGCTGACCGCCGGCCACACTGCGTTCCACCGCTTCGACGACCACGACGTTCGCGTTCACGAAAGCGTTGACGGCCTCGGCCTGTGACGTCTTCTGCGTGAAGTGCGCCAGCATCGTCAGGTTCGTGAAAGCGCCCGAGAGGTAACGCGAAGACGCCTTCGTGAACGAGTCGCCATAGATCAGGACCTTCTCGTCGACGGTCCCGATCAGCGGGCTCGCGGTGCGGTACACCGGCCGGTCGATGTCGCCGTTGGTCTCGCCCGCGCGCTCGACCAGGCCGTCCGGGCGGAGGCTGTAGAGCGTGTTCGTCTTCGTGCCCTGCTTGTTGATCAGCGGCGGCAGATCGGCGGTCGCGTCGTACTGGCCCATGGGCACGCTCACCCAGGTCTGCGTGACCCCCGGTTTGATCGCGTTCGCGATGGCGCGCGTCATCACCAGGGCGCCCTCGTCGGCCCAGTGAGTGTCGTTCGGCGGGTAGATCGGATGCTGCACCCGCCCCTCGGACGCACGCAGCTCGGGCCGCAGGTCGATCGCGCGCGCGTCCTTGAGCATCCGGTGCCAGGTGGTCGCTTCGGCCGACCGCGAGCAGTCTTTGCCCGGGTACGTGTCGGGCAGGAACTGCGGCACCATCGTCGACTTGTCCGGCGCGACGACCAGCTCGAACCGCCTCCCGGACTGTTCGACCGCGCGCCGCAGCTCGTTGATCTTGGCGATGGTCTCGGGCAGCGGACGGGACGGATCGCATTTCGCGTCGGCGTCGTAGCCGTAGTACAGCCAGCCGTCGCGGCCCTGCACGACACGGCGATAGCCGGACGCGGCGTTCGGCGTCGGCCCCTGGGTGGGCGCGGTCTTGGACGGCGACGGTGCCGGCGGCGCCGGGATCGGGCCCGCCTGCTGCTGCGGTGGCGGCTGGTCGAGCGGGGCGCCTTCGCCGAAGACACCGCGGCTGATCGCGTCGGCGGCGGCGATCGCGCCCGGCCGGAACGACAGCTGGTCGATCGCCCAGGCCGGCATGTCGGTGAAGAAACCCCAGCCCCGGTCCAAACCGGGGAAGCTCGCGAGCTTGTGGTTCTCGATCTCGCCAGGCCGGACGCCGAACACCCACAGCAGCGCGGGGGTGGTGAAGAACAGAAGCGCGCTGATCAGCGCGGTCAGCTGCCTGCCGCCGTGGCGGGGACGGTGCAACGCGTGCTCGCGCGGAAGCCACGCCTCGTGAACGGCTGGCAGCTGCTGGGGTTCGGACGCCACCCCTCCACCGTAATCATCCCGTGTCTCCCGCACGTGAGAACCGCCCCCAAAGCGCGTTTAGCGGGCTAAACGCGATGAGGCCTTCAGAACAGCTGGAGAACCCAGATCGCGTTTAGCCCGCTAAACGCAGGTCAGTGCAGCATCAGCAGGACCTGGAGTTCACCGACCAGGAAGCCGATGAGCCCGCCGACCGCGATGAGCTTCCATTCGTCCTGCCGGAACGCGGGCCTCAGCAGCCCCTCGAACTCCAGCGGCGTCAGCCCGAGCATCCGCCGTTCGACGATCTTCGCGACGTCCATCGCCTCGGTCAGGTAGCCCTCGGCGTGGCGGATCGTCGGCGGCAGCCGCTCCAGCGCCTTCCGCGCGGCCGCCTGCTTGATCTCCTGCAGCCGCTGCCCGCCGACGGCCATCACGACCATCGGTTTCGCGACACTCGCCTGCTCGTCGACGGCCTGCGCCACGAGCCGCTCGACCAGCGCGTACAGCCGATCCGACCGCGGCCCGCGCAGCACGGCGTCGAGCAGGTTCGGCACGGTGAGGATCTCGTTCGCGATCATCTCGCCGTATTGACGAGCGACCTCGGCCCGCCGCCGCTGGAACTTGCCCTGCAGGATCACCCGGCCGACCCGCACCGGCTCGCGCGGCACGAAGATCAGCTTGATCGCCAGCCAGTCGGTGAACAGCCCGATGCAGCCGCCGAAGATCGGCAGCACCCACGGCTCCTTCGTCAGCGCCCAGACGAACGCCTGCACGATGCCGAGCCCGAAGCCGAAGTAGATCCCCGTGCGCGCGATGAACGCCATCTCCGGCCGTGACGTCTCGCGGATCAGCCGGACCAGCAGCTTCTTGTCCCTGGTGAGCCGCTGCACGGTCATGTGCTGGAAGTCGAGCACCTCGTCGAGGTTCTCGGTCATCTCTTCCATGAACTCGCGCACCAGCCGCGGCGTCGATGCCTGGACCTGCTTGATCAGCAGCTCCTGCGCCATCGTCGGCATGACCTCCCAGAGCCTGGGATGGTGCTTTTCGAGCACTTCGCGGGCGACCTCGTCCACGGCCCGCAGCAGCGGCTGCTCGATCTCGCGCGTGATGATCGCCGGATCGATCCGGCGGAAGACCTCCTTGACGTCCAGCAGGTTCGACGTCAGCAACTCGGTCGCGACGGCGGCCATCCGCCCGCCGTGTTTGGGTACCACGCCCTGCCAGCCGAGGAAGGGTTTGATCCCGACGAACTCGAGCGGTTTGAACATCATCTCGATGGCGACGCGTTTGGTGACGTAGCCGATCAGCGCGGCGACGAACGGGATCGCGGCGTACAGCCACCAATGCCGGGCGAGGTCGTCCAGGACGGCGTCCACACGACCTCCTCGCTTCGCTCAGGGAAGGGGGAAACCGTATCGCGGTTTCAGGGCCAGTGGCGCGCAGCGTCGCCGTTGAGGTGGCGGAGGGGCAGTGGCGGGTCAGTGAAGCAGTAGAAGTACCTGAAGTTCACCGACAAGGCCGCCGATCACCGCGCCGACGGCGATCAGCTTCCATTCGTCCTGCCGGAACGCCGGGCGCAGCAGCTGCTCGAATTCGAGCGGGTTCAGCCGCCGCATTCTGTCCACAATGGTGTTCCGGACGTCGAGCGCGTTGACCGCGTAGCCCTCGGCGTGGCGGATCGTCTCCGGGATCCGCGCCGCCGCCTTCGCGGCCGCTGTCTGCTTCATCTCCTGGAACCGCCTGCTCCCGACGGCCATCGCGACGAACGGCTTCACGACACTCGCCTGCGCGTCGATCGTCCGCTGCACCTCGCGCGTGATCATCGCGAACAGCTTGTCCGATTTCGGTCCGCTCAGCACGGCTTCGAGCAGGTTCGGGATGGTGATGATCTCGCGCGCGATCATGTCGCCGTAGTCGGCGGACACCTGGTCCTTGCGTTTCTGGAACACGCCTTGCCAGGTGTAGAAGCCGAAGAACCGTTTCGGCTCGCGCGGCAGGAAGATCATCTTCAGGGCGATCCAGTCGGTGAACCAGCCGATGCCGATACCGAACAGCGGCAGCACGATCGGCGACTTCGTCAGCGCCCACACCAGCAGCTGCACGAAGCCGAGGGAGAACCCGAACACGATCCCCGACCGCGCGATGAACCGCATCTCCGGCCGCGAGATGTCGCGGATCAGCCGGTTCAGCAAGGCCTTGTCGCGCACCAGGTTCGTCACGACCATGTGCTTGAGGTCGAGGACGTCCTCGATGTTCTCCGAGATCTCGCCCATGATCTTCGTGATCACACGCGGCGCCTCGGCCTGGACGCGTTTGAGCAGCAGTCGCTGGGCGGTGTTCGGCAATACCTCCCAGAGCCTGGGCTGGTACTGCTCCATCACCTCGCGGGTGACGTCCTCGACGATCCGCAGAAGCGGTTGCTCGATCTCCTTCGCCACCTGAGCCGGGTCGAGCCTGGCGAAGATCTCCTTCGGGTCGACGAGGTTGTTCGTCAGCATCTCGGTGGCGGTGGCCGCCATCCGCTCCGCGTTCGCCGGCAGCACTCCTTGCCAGCCGAGGAACGGTTTGATGCCGACGAATTCGACCGGTTTGAACATCATCTCGATGGCGACGCGTTTGGTGACGTAGCCGATCAGCGCGGCGACGAACGGCATGGTGACGTACACCGGCCAGTGCTCGCCGAGATCGGCGATGACGGCGTCCACTTTCGAGCCCCTCCCGCGTCTTGCTTGAGGGGCAACCTAGCCGCCTGTCCTCAATGGAGGAGTAACAGGACCTGAAGTTCACCCACGAGCCCGCCGATCACCGCGCCGACCGCGATCAGCTTCCATTCGTCCTGCTGGAAGGCGGGGCGGAGGATCCCCTCGAACTCGAGCGGGGTCAGCTGCTGCATCTTCGTGACGATGGTGTTGCGGACGTCGAGCGCGTCAGTGGCGTAGCTCTCCACGTGTTTCACCGTTTCGGGGAGATACGCGATCGCCTTCTCCGCCGCGGCCTTCTTCATCTCCTGGTACTGGACCCCGCCGACGGTCAGTGCCACCAACGGTTTCGCGATGCTCGCCTGCGCGTCGATGGTCCGCTGCACCTCGCGGGTGATCATCGTGAACAGCTTGTCCGATCTGGGCCCGGTGAGCACGGCCTCCATCACGTTCCGCACGGTGAGGACCTCGTCGGCGATCAGCGCGCCGTAGTCCTTGGCGACCGCCTGGCGGCGTTTCTGGAACATGCCCTGCCAGCTGAAGAACAGGAACCGGCGCGGCTCACGCGGATAGAAGATCATCTTCAGCGCCAGCCAGTCGGTGACGAACCCGGTGACGAAACCGAAGATCGGCATGATCAGCGGCTGCTTCGTCAACGCCCACGCGACGAACTGGATCAGGCCGATGACGAAGCCGAACCAGATACCGGAGCGGGCGATGAAGCGGAGCTCCGGGGTCGCGACCTCCTTGATCAGGCGGCAGGTCAGCGATTTGTCGCGGACCATCGCGTTGATCAGCATCTCGTTGACGTCGAGGACTTCGTCGATGTTCGTCGACACCTCGCGCATCAGCCTCGCGACGACCTTCGGCGCCTGCGCCCGGACCTGGTCGACCAGCATGCGCTGCGCCCGGGTCGGCAGCAGTTCCCACAGCCTGGGCTGGTACTGCTCCATCACCTCGCGGGTGACGTCCTCGACGGCCTTGAGGAGCGGCTCTTCGAGTTCCTTGACCAGTTCCTCGGGATCGAGCCGGGAGAAGATCTCCTGCGGATCGACGAGGTTCTTGGTCAGCAGGTCGACGGCGGTGGTCGCCATCCGGCGCGAGTTGGCCGGGATGACCCCCTGCCAGCCGAAGAACGGTTTGATCCCGACGAACTCCAGCGGCCGGAACATCATCTCGATGGCGACGCGTTTGGTGATGTACCCGATGAGCGCGGCGATGAAGGGCATCGTGGCGTAGACGTGCCAGTGCTCGCGGATGTCTTCGAGGATCGCCGAGATATCCAACCGGGCCTCCCCTGCTTACGACCTGTCAACAATGCAGGATGCCATGTGATCAGTCCACCGCACGCCGAGTGCAGCCGTTTGGCGGTACTGCCCGACGGGTGCCCGCTCATTAAGGTGGCCGCCATGGTCGCTCCTGAGAAGACGGCGCCTCAGGCGCCCTCAGCGAAATCGTCCCCGTTCGCGGGCTCTGTCCGCGGTTACGACAAGCGTCAGGTCGACGAGCACCTCGCCGAACTGGCGACCGAACTCAAGCAGACCTCGCGCAGCCGCGATGAGGCCGTGGCGACCGCCGGTGAACTCACCAAGGCGCTCGGCCACGCCCAAAAGGAGCTGGACGAGACCAAGGCCGCCCTCGTGCGGATGAGTTCGAGCCCGTCCGGCGCCGGCGCGATGGCCGAACGCGTCCGCATGATGATGCAGCTCGCCGAGGAGGAGATCGCCGACCTCAAGGCCGCCGCCGAAGCGGACGCCAAGTCGACCCGGGCCGAAGCGGACAAGTACGCCCACGAGACGCAGCGCGCGAGCGAGAAGGCCGCCAAGGACGCGGAGGCGGAGCGGGAGAAACTGCTCGCCGACGCCAAGGCCGAGATCGAACGGCTGAACTCCGAGGCGGCGCAGAAGCGCAAGGAGCTGGACCTGGAAAGCGTCCGCGCCCGCGCCGCCGCGGACAAGAAGGCCGAGGAGGCTTCGGCGGCTCGTCGCACGGAGGCCGAGAAGGCGTCCGCGGACAAGATCGCGGAAGCCGACCGGGTGTCGGCGGCCAAACGCGCCGAAGCCGAGCGGATCTCGGCGGAGAAGATCGCCAAATCGGAGAAGTCTTCGGCGGAGGACATCGCCGCGAAGCAGGAGCAGGTCGCGGAGGCCCTTACCGACGCGAAGACGCAGCAGGCCGAAGCTCAGCAGGCCCGGAAGCTCGCGCTGGAACTCCGGTCGAAGGTCGCCGATCGGCTTTCCGCCACGGACGTCGCGGTCCAGGAGGCCATCCGGCTGCTGTCTCCCGCCCCTGATGCCGCCGAGGCACCCGAGCCGGAGGCCGCGCCGAAGCCCGCCCCCACCAAGTCCAACGGCCCACGCCCTTCCTGATCTCTCAACGCTGGGCGACGGCGAACAGCTCGTCGTCGATCCAGCCCCTGGTGTGCAGCTCGGCGCAGAATCGCTGGTACGACTCGGCGAGCGCGGCACTCTCGCGCTCGTCGGGTTCGACCAGCGTTCCCTCGCCGAGCCCCACTGACGCCTCGGTGAGCCCACCCGGCAGGATCCCCGCCGCGGCGAGCAGCGCGGCGCCGTAGCCCGTTTCCGCCTGTGGTGACACCCGCAGGCCGAGGCCGGTGACGGTGGCCCTGATCCGTGTCCACAAAGGACTTTTGCTGCCGCCGCCCGCCGCCAGCAGCGGATCGGTGACCGTGACTCCGAGGCGGCGCAGATGGTCCAACGCGAGCCGCTCGAGGAAGGCGACTCCCTCCAGCCTGGCCCGGTGCAGCTCCACCTCGTCCGACGCGCCCGACACGAAGCCCTCCGCGTCCGGGCTGGCGAACGGGAAGCGCTCGCCCTTGCGCCGCAACGGGTACGCGACCACCTTCGCCGGGCCCAGCGCGGCCGCCGCCGCGTCGAGTTCGGGGAGACGATCCTGCCCGGCGACGGCCTCGCCGCCGGTGTTCGACGCGCCACCGGGCAGCCACCAGCCGTCCGGATGACGGTGGCTGTACATCGCCCCCGTCGGATCCGGGACCAGTTCTTCGGTGACTCCCTTCAGCACATACGTCGTGCCAAGGATTCCCACGAAGCTCCCGGGAGCGACCGCCCCGGCCGCGAGCTGGCCCGCGCAGCCGTCGGTCATCCCGGCCACGACCGGGCAGCCCGCCGGGAGTCCCGCGACCGGACGGGCCACCTCACCCAGCACGGTGGCCGGCGCGACGACCGGAGGGAGCAGACTCGGCGGCACCTCCAACGCCTCGAAGATCTCGGCAGGCCATTCGAGGGCGAGTGGGTCGTAGCCGCTCTTCAAGGCATGCGACCAGTCGGTCGCCACCGGCCCGCCGGTGAGCTCGGCGGCGATCAGATCGGGGGTGTGCCGGATCCCGGCGACGCCGGGGACGTGCCCGGCGAGCCAGGCGATCCGGCCGAGCGCGGCCGTGGCGGACACACCGAAACCGAGCCGCCGCCAGCGATCCGCACCGAGCCCGGTGGCCTCGCGGTTGAGCTCCGCGCCGCGCCTGTCGTCGTACATCAGCGCGGGTGTGACCGGCTCACCGGACGCGTCGACCCCGACGATCGTCCCCGACGTCGCGGCGATGGCCACCGCGGCGACCTCGCCGCCCCTGCCCGGCAGCTCGCCGGTGACCTTCGCCAGCACCGTCTTCACCGCCGGCCACCAGGACCGGGCGTCCTGCTCGCTGTGTCCGCGGCCGTCTCGGACCGGCGCGGGCAGCGGCGCGGCGGCCGAAGCGAGGACGGTGCCGCCGCGCACCGCGAGGGCTCGGACCCCCGCGGTGGCGACGTCGATGCCGATCGTGACGGGTTGGTTCACGTGGTGGCGACCTTTTCTCCGACTTCTTGCAGGCTCTTGTCCTCTTCGATCGCCTTCGCCGTCTCATCGGGCAGCTTCAGGTAGCGCACCATGACCGCCGCGACCAGATACAGCGCGGCGAAGACGATCACCACGCCGGCCGCGCCCAGCGGGCCGAGGAACACGCTGACGATCGCCGGCCCGACGAACGCCGCCGCGCCCGCGCCCAGGTTCAGCAGGGCCATCGCGCCGCCCTTGTTCTCCGGGGCGAGGGAGGGAAGCAGCGCCGAGATCGGCACGAACCCGGCGAGCGTGGCGCCGTACAGCGCGCCGACGAGCAGCGCGAGCCAGTAGTACTCGGCGCCCATGGCGATCGGGACGAAGTAGAGCAACAGGATCGAGATCGCGCAGCCGATCGCGCCGAACCAGAAGATCGTGGTGCGCCAGCCGATCCGGTCGCTCAGCACGCCGAAGATCAGGTTGAAGAAGATGTTCGTGCCGTAGATGACCGAGACCAGGAGGAGCCAGCGGCTCTCCCCGAACCCGATGTCCTCGATGAAGATCGTCGGGAAGAACACCAGCATCCCGAACTCGGGCGCGGTGTTGATGACACGGACGAGCATCCCGACGCCGACGCGGGGCTTCTTCCACGCGATCGACACGCTGGACACCAGGCTCTGGACCGGTTTCACGTCCGGCGGCGCGAGCCGGGTGTACCCCGTCCGCTGCCGGACCCCGAAGATCGCGAGCAGCCCGCCGAGCGCGAGCAGCGCCACCGACACCCAGAGCGTGCCGTACTGGCCCAGCACCGGGTTCGTGAAACTCGCGACCAGCGCCCCCAGTGTCGGCAGCCCGCCGGTGAACGCGAAGTAGAACCAGCCCACCGCCGCGCCGAGCCTGGCGACCGGTGCCACCGCGGTGATCCAGACCAGGAAACCGAACGCGAACATCGGATAGCCGAACCCGCGCAGACCGTAGAACACCAGCATCAACGGGTAGTTCTCACCCGATACCGCGACCGCGAGGAACAGCACGTCGAACACCAGCCAGATGGCCAGGCCGATCATCATCACGCGACGCGGGCCCCACAGATCCGACAACGCGCCCGACAACCACGACGCCAGCATCACGGCGACGCCGTACACGGTGATCACATACGAAGCCTTGATCTCGGTGCCCGCGCCGTTGTCCGCCATGAACGGCGCGATGAAGCCCGACTCGACCCCGTCGCCGATCATGAACAGCAGCAGCCCGGCGTAGCCGAGGAACAGCGGGGCCGGCAGGCCCCAGCGGTTCAGTACGCGGGCGAACCCGCTCCCGGATCGCGATAACGGCGATGTTACCTGGTTCATGCACGCCTCCATGACGTCGTGTTCAGCGTATCATGGATCGTGTTAACTTAACTTTCAAGATGTTACATCGGTGGATTTTCGTGTTAGCCTCGCGCGCCCGGGTCACGCCAAGTACGTGAAGGCCCCCTTCACTGCGCTAGACGCAGTGAAGGGGGCCTTCACGTACTTCAGGTCTCAGCAGGCGGCACCTCAGAGTTCCGCGAGGTCCACTTCCACCTGGCTTCGCATCTCCTCGGCCAGATGCTCTTCCACCCCGTCGTCGACGATCAGCACGTCGAAGTCGCTCAACGGCGCCAGCCGGTGCAGTGCCGCGCGTTCGGTCTTGCTGTGGTCCATCAGCAGCACCTTCGTCCGCGCGCTGGCCAGCATCGCGCGCTTCAGCATCACGATCTCCGGCTCTTGATGGAACGTCATGCGTGTGTTCATCGCCGAGGTCGAAACGAAGGTCGCGTCGACGTTGATCCGCTCGATCGCCTCGAGGCTCTGCATGCCGAGGAACGAGTCGTGGGTCGCCGAGTAGTCGCCGCCGATGCAGATGAGCCGCAGGTCGGGAACGCCTTTGAGTAGTTCGATGGCGCCGAGGTAGTTCGTCGCGACGGTCAGCGGGGTGACGCGGTGCAGCATCTTCGCCAGCGCGAGCGCGCTCGTGGAGTCGTCGAGCAGGATCGACATCCCCGGTTCGACGCGGGCGAGCGCGTGCGCGGCGATGGCCATCTTCTCTTCCGAATGCACGTTCATCCGGTAGTCGGCGTTGCTTTCGAAGACCGTCGACGGCATGGCCGACACGCCTCCCCGGTACTTCCGGAGCAGGCCGCGCCGCGCCAGTTCGTCGACGTCGCGGTGCACCGTCATGGTGCTGACCCCGGTGAGTTCCACCAGTTCGGCGATGCTCGCGGAGCCGGATGTGAAGACGTGTTCGGTGATCAGCTGCTGACGCGTGTTACGAGAGTGTGCGCTCGCACCGGCCGTCTTCTCATCGCTCATGATGTCCAGTATCGCGTGCGGGCCGGCTGATTGAGGCGCAGCAGGCCGGTGCGCGTGCCGTCGATCTCGATCTCCGTGATGGCCGCGTTGTCCAGCCGCGGGAACACCGTGCGGTAGTTCTCGAGCGGGATGCCGAGCAGTGCGCACAGGGTCAGCCTGATCAAGGTGTTGTGCGCGACGACCAGCACCGTCTCGCCCGGCACCTCGGCGGCGATCCCGCGCAGTGCCCCGGCTCCCCGGGCGGCCGCCTCCACGGGAGGCTCCGAACCGGGGAAGGCGCCGCTCACGGGGTCGGCGAGAAACCTCGCGACCGCATCGGGATCCGCCTCCGCCAGTTCGGCCCTGGTGCGCCCTTCCATCAGTCCGAAGTGGACTTCGTGCAGTTCGTCGATCACTCGTAAAGGCAGGTCCAACGCCTTGGCCGACGGCTCCGCGGTGCGACGTGCCCGGCTCTGCGGTGAGCAGAACACGGCCGACAGTCCGGCCGCCGCGGCGAATCCGGCGAGTTCGTCCGCCTGCCGGAGCCCTTCCTCGGTCAGCGCGACGTCGCTGCTGCCCGCGTACCGGTTCTCGGCGTGCCATTCCGTCTGGCCGTGCCGTGCCAATAACAACCGTGCGACCACGGGATCCCTCCTCAGGGCTTGTCCAGATCACATCTTCGATGTTAACTTAACAGCATCGATGTGAAAGGAGATGCCGGATGGCACTCGCCGCGGTGGTGTTCGACCTGGACGGTGTCCTCGTCGACAGTGAACACCTTTGGGAGGAGAACTGGGTGGCGTACGCCGCCCGGCACCGCACCGAATGGACCGCTGAGGACACCGCGTCCGTGCAGGGGATGAGCGCGCCCGAATGGGCCGCGTACCTCGCGAAGCGGTCCGGCACCCCGGAAACCGCGGCCGAGGTCGAGCGTGCCGTGGTGGACGGCATGATCGCCGCGATCGAGGCGGGCGAGGCGCCCCTCCTGCCGGGCGCCGGGGAGATGGTCCGCGAGGTGAGCGCGAAGGTGCCGGTCGCGCTGGCGTCGTCGGCCGCCCGCAGGGTGATCGACGCGGTGCTCGGCAAGCACGGGCTCACCGGCGAGTTCGCCGCGACCGTCTCCAGCGCCGAGGTCGCCAGGGGCAAACCGAGTCCGGACGTCTATCTCGAAGCCGCGGCCAGGCTCGGTCGGTCCGGCGAGGAATGCCTGGGCGTCGAAGACTCCAGCAACGGCATCCGCGCCGCCGCCGCGGCCGGGCTCACCGTGATCGCGTTGCCGAATCCGGTGTACCCGCCGAAACCGGACGCGCTGGAGCTGGCCGCCGAGGTCGCCGAGGACAACGACGACGTGCGTCGCAAGCTTCTCGCGTACCTGTCCGGTGAATTCGCGGAAGCGAGCGGGCGATGACGGTCCTTGGTTCCGCGGAGACGTTCAAACGCGATTGGCTGGACGGGTTCGTCACCGCGTACGGGCGTTCGGTGCGCAAGGTCCCCGATGCCTATGGCGTGCTGCGCCGGGAAGAATCCGAACCCAAGGTCGCGGTGGTGATCGGCGGCGGCTGCGGGCACTATCCCGCGTTCGCCGGGCTGGTCGGTCCCGGTCTGGCCGACGGAGCCGTGGTGGGCGACGTGTTCACCAGTCCGAGCGCGGAGCAGGTCTATCGCACCGCGCGGGCCGCGGAGAGCGGCGCCGGCGTCCTCTTCGGCTACGGCAACTACCAGGGCGACGTGCTGCATTTCGGGCTCGCCGCGCGCAGGCTGGCCGCCGAGGGCATCGAGAGCAGGACGATCCTGGTCACCGACGACATCGCCAGCGGTCCCGCCGAAGCGCCGGAAAGGCGTCGCGGTGTCGCGGGCGATTTCCTGGTCTTCAAGATCGCGGGCGCCGCCGCGGAACGCGGTGACGATCTGGCCGCCGTGCACGCGGTGGCGGAGAAGGCGAACGCGAACACCCGGACGTTCGGGGTGGCGTTCGGCGGGTGCACGCTGCCCGGCGCGTCCGCTCCGTTGTTCACCGTCGGCGAGAGCGAGATGGAGCTGGGGCTCGGCATCCACGGCGAGCCCGGCGTCCGCACGGTCGGCAGGCTGAGCGCACGGGAGCTGGCCGACGAACTGGTCGACGGCCTCCTCCCGGAACTGCCCGCCGGCGACGGGCGCGTGGTGGTCCTGGTGAACGGGCTGGGCCGCACCAAATACGAGGAGATGTTCGCGACCTACACCCGGGTGCACGAACGGCTCGCCGCGGCGGGGCTCAGCCCGTCGCATACCGAGGTCGGCGAGTTCGTCACGTCGCTCGACATGGCGGGTGTCTCGCTGTCGATCCTGGTGCTCGACGACGAACTCGCCGAGCTCTACGCGGCCCCCTGCGACACCCCTGGCTACCGGAGCACCGGCGCCGCGCTGGCGCAGGTGCCGCTGGAGTCCACAGTGGACTCTCTGCTGGCGGAGGCCGAACCGGGGCAGGGCATCGTGGATCGCGCGCTGACGGCGGCCCTGCGCGACATCGAGGCCAACGAAGCCGAACTCGGCCGGTTGGACGCGGTCGCGGCCGACGGTGACCACGGACTGGGCATGACCAGGGGTATGCGGGCCGCGGTCTCCGCCGCGCGGCGCGACGGAGACTCGCTGTCCACCGCGCTCCTGGCCGCGGGGACGGCGTTCGCCGACGCGGCGGGCGGTGCGTCCGGCGCGCTGTACGGCGTCTTGCTCGCCGAGACCGGTGCGGGCCTGCGTGGCCTGGCGGCGGAAGAGGTCACGGCGGAAGCTCTCGCGGGCGCGGTGGACGGCGCGGTGAAGGCGTTCGTCGAACTGGGCAAGGCGGAGCCCGGCGAGAAGACCATGCTCGACGCCATCGAGCCGTTCCGGCTGGCGTTGCGCGAACAGGCCACGGCGGGCGCCGACGTCCCGCAGGCCTGGCAGAAGGCGGCCCAGGTCGCGGTGAGCGCGGCCGAGGCCACGGCGGACCTGCTGCCCGTCAAAGGCCGGGCGGCGCGGTTGGCGCGGCGGAGCAAAGGGCACCCCGATCCCGGGGCCACTTCGTTCGCGCTGCTCGTCACCGCGGTCGGCCAGGCTCTCGGAAAGGAAGATTGAATGCGGATCGTGGTGGCGGCGGACAACGCCGGGGTGGAGCTCAAGGACCAGCTGCGTGACCTGCTCCTCGCCGATGACCGGGTGGACGAGGTCACCGACCTCGGCGTGGCCGACGGGTCCGACGACAAGGCGTACCCGCTGCTCGGCCTGGCGGCGGCGGAGACGATCGCGCGGGGCGAGGCGGATCGAGGAGTCCTCGTCTGCGGGACCGGGATCGGCATGGCGATCTCGGCGAACAAGGTCCCCGGTGTCCGGGCCACGGTCGCGCACGATTCGTACTCCGCCGAACGTTCGGTCAAGTCGAACGACTGCCAGGTGATCACCTTCGGCGCACGGGCGATCGGTCCGGAGCTGGCGAAGAAGATCGTCGCCGAATGGGTCGGCCATCGGTTCGACCCGGCCTCGGCCAGCGCGAGCAAGGTCGCGCACATCACCGAATACGAGCAAGCGCACTGAGAGACTGCCCGAAACGGGCACGGAGAGAGGACGCAGAGTTGCGGATACTCGCTGCGGGAGACCATTTCGTCGGCACCGGCCTGCTGGCCGACGCCGTCCGTGCCGAGATCGGCGCCGGGCACGAATTCTCGGAACTGACCCTGCCGTGGCCGGTGGAGCCGTTCGGTCCGGTCGCGAACGTGCACGAGGCCAGCGGCACCGAAGAGCAGGTGATCGAGGCCTTGGCGGGAGCCGAGGTGGTGGTGACCCAGATGGCGCCCTTCACCAAACAGGTGTTCGCGGCCGCGCCGGGGCTCAAACTCGTGTCGGTGTGCCGGGGCGGTCCGGTCAACGTCGACCTCGCGGCGGCCACCGAAGCGGGAGTCGCGGTGACGTACGCGCCCGGCCGCAACGCCGGTGCCGCCGCCGAATTCGCGGTGGGGATGATCCTGGCCGCGATGCGCCGGATCTCGACGTCCTCGGCCGAACTGCTGGGCGGCACCTGGCGCGGCGACTACTACGCCTACGACCAGGCCGGTCTCGAACTCGACGGGACCACCGTCGGCCTTGTCGGGTACGGCGCGATCGGTGCCCGGGTGGCCAGGGTGCTCGTCGCGTTCGGCGCGAAGGTGCTGGTCTCGGACCCGTTCGCCGACCCGGCCCGGATCAGCGCCGACGGGGCGGAACTCGTCGAACTGGACGACCTGCTGCGCCGCAGCTTCGTGGTGAGCCTGCACGCCCGGCTCACCGAAGAGACCCGGCACCTGATCGACGCCGCCAAGCTCGCGTTGCTGCCGGAAGGCGCCGTACTGGTCAACACCGCGCGCGGCGGCTTGCTGGACTACTCGCCGCTGCCGGAAGCCCTGCGCTCGGGACGGCTCGGCGCGCTCGCGCTCGACGTGTACGACGTCGAGCCACCGCCCGCGGACTGGGCGCTGCGGGACGCGCCGAACGTGATCGCGACACCGCATCTCGCCGGGGCCAGCAGGCAGACGGCGGAGCGGGCGGCGAGCATCGTCGCCGCCGAAGTCGGCCGGTACGCCCGTGGGGAGGCGCCGGCGAATCTGGCGAACCCCGAGGTCCTGCGGCCATGATCATCGGCGTCGACATCGGCACGTCACTGACCAAGGCGGTCGTCTTCGACAAGGCCGGGATGTCCGTGGCGAGCGCGTGCACCACGTCCGAGGTGCACCATCTGCCGGGCGGGTTGGTCGAACAAGACCTCGACCAGGTCCTGGGCACCGTGGCGACGGTGGTGCGCGAGGTCGCCGCCGGGCTCGACGGTCCGGTCACCGCGCTGGCCCTCACCGGTCAGGGCGACGGGCTGTGGCTGCGCGACGAGTCCGGCGAGGCCGTGCGGCCGGCGATCTCCTGGCTCGACGGACGGGCGAACTCGTTGCTCGCCCGATGGCAGGCCGGCGGAGTGACCAGGGAAGTGTTCCGCCGCACCGCGTCGGGAATGTTCCCCGGCTGCGCCGCGGCCATCATGTCCTTTTTGGACACTCATGAACCGGAGTCGCTCGACCGGGCGGCGGTGGCGGGCTACTGCGTCGACGCGGTACTCCAGCGGCTGACCGGCGAGATCACGGTCGACGCGTCGGATGCTTCGCTACCCTTCCTCGACCCGGCCACCCGGCGATACGACGAAGACGCCATCGCGGCCGTCGGCCTCTCCCACCGCCGGAGCCTGCTCGTGGAGCCGGCGGCGCCGAAGACCGTGTTCCGCTTGGACGAACGCGGAGCCGGGCTGCTCGGTCTCGCGGTCGGGCTGCCCGTCACCGCGGGGCCGTTCGACCTGCCCGCGAGTGCCATCGGCGCCGGTGTACGGCGGCCGGGTGACGGCATCCTCACCGCCGGCACCACCCTCGCCTGCCAGGTCCTGACGGACTCGGCGGAGTTCGATCCGGAAGGCGAACCCGCGGGGATGTTCCTCTGCACGCCGGAAGAAGGTGAGTTCCTGCGGGCGATGCCGGCGATGGTCGGCACGGCGGGGATCGACTGGATGTGCCGCCTGTTCGGAATCGAGGTCGAGGAGATCGGTTCGCTGCTCGACGCGAGCGGGCCCGGCGCGGGTGGTGTCCGCGCGCTGCCGTTCCTCTCCGCGTCCGGTGAGCGGGCGCCGTTCGTCGACGCCTCGGCGAGGGCGCAGTTCTCCGGGCTGAGCCTGGAGAGCGAGCGTGGTGACATCGTCCGGGCCCTGTGCGAGTCGATCGCCTACGCGGCAAGGCATTGCTTCGAGGCGGCCGGGCTCACCGGCACGTTGTACGCCTGCGGCGGCGGGGTCCGCTCGCTCGAGTGGACCCGTATCTTCGCCGACGTTCTCGGACGGCCCATCGTGATCCCCGGTGATCCCGGCGTCGGCGCGCGAGGCGCGGTGATCGTCGCGGCGGACGCCCTCGGCGAACCGGTCGACCGGGAACTCTGGGCGGAGAGCGCACGTGTCGTCGAGGTCCGGCCCGAGAACGTAGGGTTCTATGAGCAGGGCTACGCCGACTATCAGGCCTCACTGGCCGCGGCCCGCGGACTTTGGAGGTTATGACGGTGATCCTGGCCAAAGAACGCTTGGCGGTCTGCGAGTTCGCCCGCCGGATGACCGCCGACGGGCTCGTGGTCGGTACTTCCGGCAATGTCTCCGCGAGGCAGGGCGAACTGGTCGCGGTGACCCCGACCGGGGTCGACTACGCCGGGTTGCGGCCGGAAGACATCCCGGTGGTCGGCCTGGACGGCGAAATCGTCGACGGCGCGCTCAAACCGACCAGCGAACTCCCGATGCACCTCACGGTGTACCGGGAGGCGGCGGATCCGGACGGCAAGCCGGTCTCCGCCGTGGTGCACACGCATTCCGTGCACGCCACGGCGGTCTCCACCCTCGTCACCGAGGTGCCGCCGATCCACTACATGCTCGCCGCGATCGGTCCGACAGCCCGCGTCGCGTCCTACGCGACGTACGGCACCGAGGAGCTCGCCAAAGCCATGCTGGAGGCGCTGGACGGCCGCCGGGGCTGCCTGCTGGCGAACCACGGCACCACCACCTTCGGCGACAGCCTCGGCTCGGCGTACAGCCGGGCACAGCAGCTTGAGTGGGTCTGCCAGGTATGGCTGACGGCGCGGGCGGCCGGAACGCCGAACCTGCTCCCGTCCGACGAGATCGAGCACGTCGTGGAGAAACTTCGCGGCTACGGACAGCGCTAGGCCCCATGGGGGACATGCCTTCCCCCATGAGGCGGGCCGGGCTCAATCCGGCGGGGGACGCGGCGGGCAGCGGCGGCTGTGATCGTGGGAACCGATCAAGTGATCGGCATCCGATGGTCCGAGGAGCACGCATGACTGTCCACCGACCCGCCGCGCCCGGGCGACTGCGCGCCGCCTGGCACAACGCGCACGCCCCGGTGCCGGGAGTCCCCCGGTGGGCCCGGATCGCCGCCTACGCCATCCCCTTCGTCGTGCTTCCCTCCGGTCTGTGGCGGATCATGACCGTCGTCTTCCACATCGGCGACGACGCCACACACGGTGCCGGGCAGCTCCCGTCGTGGTTGCCGGGGCCGGTGTACATCATCGGCTTGTCCGTCGTCTCCGAACTGCTGGCCTTCACCGCCATCGGACTGATCGCCGCCTGGGGAGAGGTCGTCCCGCGCTGGATCCCGCTGCTCGGCGGCCGCCGAGTGCGGCCCCTCGCCGCGATCCTGCCCGCCGCCCTCGGGGCCACGATCCTGACCGTTCTGTGGACCACCGCCTTCGTCACCGGGATGTCCGGGCTCACCATCCAAGGCGATCCGCTCCCGGCCGACTATCCCTCGAATGCCATGCACGGCTGGCAACTCGCCTTCTTCGAACTCACCTACGCGCCGCTCCTGCTGTGGGGGCCGTTGCTGGCAGCAGTCTGCTTCGCGTACTGGCGGCGGCGCAGGCCGGTTCGCCAAGGCGTCTAGGACGCGGCAGGTTCGGCCTCGAAGTCCGTGGCGTCCACGGCGTGCACCGCGTCGAGAAGCTCGACGACCGTCGGATCGTCGACGGCTTCCTTGATGCATTGCCACAACTGGAGATTCGCCAACGCCCAGCGGGAGTAGTTCTCCGCCGCTTTGGGGTTGTAGAAGTAGTAGCCACTGTCGTGGACGTCGCGTTGCTCGCCGACGATCTTGTGTGCCAGTTCGCGGAGGCTCAACCCGTTCTCCCGCAGGTAGCGGTGGGCGAGGACGACGGGCGTCACCGGCAGCGCCTTGAACAGTGTGTCGGCGTCGCTCAACGCTTGAGCTTCGAGCGAGATGTGGCGGCCTCTGGTGGCCATTTCGGCCTCGTCGATGATGTCGTCGACCCAGCGGCCCACGTGCTCCTCGACACCGCATTCCCGCAGGATGTCCATCCGAAGATCTCGTCCGGCGGCCGCGGGGGAGTTCCGGAGCACGATGTAGTTCACATCGTGCACCAGTGCCGCCACCTCGACGACGGTGCGATCCGCGCCGTTGTGGTCGGCGAACCCCGCGGCCTTGGCCCGGACAAAACTCACGTGGTGCCAGCCGTGGAACTGCAGTTTGTCCGCATAACGCCAGCACAGTCGCCGGACGTGCTGCTCGACGGCGTCAATGGTATGGGAAGGAATCGTGCTCTTTCGCGCGCGCATACACCTCTCCGATCCCGTTTAGGAGACGGGTGGAGTAATGGTATGCGCCTTCGACGGCGGTGTGTAGTTAGATGCGGCCGGCGAGGTCCCCCAATCGGACCTCAACCGGAACGTGACGATGCCCTGTCCCGGTCTTCGGGTCGAAGGAAAGACTGAACTCGCTCACTGGGCGTGATTTCACCAAAAACGTCATAGTCCCTTCGGTGGCCTCGGGAATCCGATGGAACTCGTCCGCGTACATGACGCCTACCGACCCGGTCTGACACAGCGTGCTACGTCGTAACCGAACCGATGTGATCAATCCGGAAAGCTGGTCGCGCAGGGTCGAATAACGCTCGTGGACGTAGTTACCACGGAGGATCGTGGTGCAGAAGTGATATCTGTGATTGTGCACGGAATCGGCGTACCCCTCACGCCAGTCCTCCGGCGCCTTGTATTCGTGCAGCCAGACCGAAAAGGGATCTGTCGGGCAATCGAGCAGGCACCAGGCGAAATGGGTGGTGGTCTCCCGGGACCGCTCGAGTACCGCGCTCGCCTCGTCCGGGCTCAGCGAATCCAAATGCCGTCGGAGGTCGTCGCGCAGCTCCGGTCGCGAGGTCCAGTCCCGGAAGATCCCGTCGACGATCTGCCAGTGCTGCGCCAGCGGCAGGTCCGTGGTCCGGAGCAGCGCGGAGAGCTGGGTGAGGGGGGACAAGCGAGTGAGCAACTTCAGCTCCTCAAATCTAGTGCTCTGCGACGCCGAGAGGTCAGGGGTTCAACTCGGCGAGGGTGGTGAACTCCTTCCGGAAGGAATGAAATTTCCCTTCCAGTTCGAGGAAGTTCTCTTCGGACAGGGGAGAGCCGGTGATCTTTTCGTACAGGGCGAGGAAATCCGCCCGCGTCGTCGTGGTGGAGATGCGGAAATGTCGTCCGGACCGGGATTGTGAAACGCGCAGGAACTCCGAACGTTCCTTGTTGTACAGAAAGGAACCTTCGCTGAACCGCAGCGTTCGCGGATACAACGTGGTGGCGCCGCGGATGTCGCTGTACAAGGTCACCCAAACGCTCTCGTCGAACACTTCGAGCCGGTCCAAGGGCGGGTCGGCGACGACGGTGATGTCCACCAGCGAGCACCGGCTGCGCGCCAGGAACAGCCCGACCAGGCCGATGCTGATCTCGTCGTTGAGCCGCGACCGGATCGTCTCGTAGTCCATGCCCGCTTCTTCGCTGCGCAGGAGATAGCGCGCCCTGCCACCGATCGCGCCCTCGTCGCGTGGGTCGGCGATGACCACGCGAAGCTCCCTTTCGGTGCGGGACAACAGCAATCGGGCCGCGGCGTGCCTTCCGGAGAACCCGCGGAAGAAGTAGTGCCTGGTCACGTCGAGGTCTTCGGTCATGATCCGGTTGAACAACGGATCCGGATCGGTGGTCGCCTCGAAGACGTGGGTGGGGAAGAATTCCTTGTTGAGCGAACGGTATTCGGCGCTGAGCGCTTCCAGCGCGCGTCGGCTTTCCTCGATCACCGGGGTCACCATCGCGCGCTGTGACGCGGTGGCGGTGATCAGGGTCTGGCCGAAGCCGACCACCGCGGATATCAGGGTGCCGGTGCCCAATGAAGTGAGCAGTGTCTTGCCGGCGCCGGGATCCATCATGCTGGAGATCCACAGGCTGAGGCCCGCGACGACGACCAGTACCGTGAGCAGAAGACTCGTCCTGGTCCAGAAGATCTCTTGCAACGGGGTACGGCGGAGCCGGTCGGCTTCCGCGGGCACGAGGGATCACCTCCTTGATCAGCACCCGAACGGACGAACGCAGTGCGTATCTGTTCGAGTGCGGGGAGTTACTCTACGCGCATCGTGACAATGTCGAAATAAGAAATTCGGGGGAAAGAGACCAACAACGAATGTGACGCTCGGCGATGCCGGTTTCGCATCGGAGGTTTCGCCGGATCGCGGAAAAACCACTCACGGAGCGTGCGGAAGGATTCCTTCGTACCATGCGGGACCGGGCTTCGCCGACGACAAGGTTTCGACGACGGCCGAAGACGGTGCGGTGTACACCGTGGGGAAGTCGATCTCGCCCTTCGACGGGTCCAGCGTCCAGGCGAGCCGCTCGTCTTCCGGGCGACTCGCTTGTATGAAAGGAAAGTGCGCGTCCGCGCCATTTTTGTTGCCCCTCGGGTCCAGTCGGATCCAGTGGTCCGGACCGGAGAGGTACACGGCGTTGAGCCCGTGCAGGACGCCGATCCGTTGATAACAGAACCCCGCCGGGATGCCTTGGCTGCGAAGCAAAGCGGCCAGCAGGTGGGCCTTCGCGTAGCAGAGTCCGACCCGTTCACGCAGAACCTCGGACGCCATAAGGGTGACGCGGGAATCGGCGGCGTCCACCGTATGGGCGATCTCGTCGCGCACGAAGTGAAACATCGAACGAATCACGTCGATCTCGGTGCCGCCGGTCGGTGACAGGCTGTCAGCCGTTTCGCGGATCAGCGGATGATCGTGATCGACGATCGCGTCGGCGGCGAGATAATCTTCGAGCCGCTCGGATTCGATCTTCAGCGTGATTTTCACGCGGCACCGCCCAGTATCGTGTCGACGACCTCTTCGAGGAATTTCGGATCGGCTTCGCCGCCGCGCAGCAGCAACCGGAACCAGATCGCCCCCGCCAGCAGATCCATCATCAGCACTGGATCGACGCCGGCACGCAGTTCGCCTCTCGCCGTGGCGCGTTCGAAGATCGGTTCCTCGCGTGCCATGCGGTTGGCGAAGAAACTCCGTGCCACGTCGCCGAGTTCCGGACGCCGGGGGCCCGCGGTCAGGGCCGCCGTGACGACCGGCGCGGTGCGCTCCGAGGTCAGCAGCCGGTGGATTTGCGTTGCCACGGCGAGAAGATCGCCGCGCAGGCTGCCGGTGTCCGGGACGTCGACGGCGAACAGGCCCGAATCGCGCAGCGCGGCGGCCAGGAGCGCGTCCTTCGACGGCCACCAGCGGTACAACGTCGTCTTGTTGACGCCGGACCGGGCGGCGACGGCCTCGATGGCGAGTTTGTCGTAGCCGTGCTCCGCCAGGAGTTCGAGGGTCGCGGCGAAGATCGCCTCCGCCTTGCGAGGGCCGTTCCGAGTGGTCACCGGAGAACACTACAACGCACCGTTGCGTTGCGCGACGATCGCGCGTACTTTGCAACGCAACGGTGCGTTGCAAATAGGAGGCAATCCATGGTCCCCGTCGTCTTCGTCCACGGCATCCGGCTCAGCGGCGCCGCCTGGACCGAGCAACTCGAACTGCTCGGACATCCCGCGAAAGCAGTCGATCTACCCGGCCACGGCACCCGGCGAGGCGAGCGGTTCACCCTGGCCGCGGCGGCGGGCGCGGTCGCCGAAGCGATCGACGAACCCGCGCTGGTCGTCGGCCACTCCCTTGGCGGCTATCTCGCCATCGCCGCGGCCGCGCGGTATCCGGAGCGTGTGGCAGGCCTCGTCGTCGCGGGCTCGACCTTCCTGCCCGGCAGAGCGCTGGAGACCCCGTTTCGCGTGGCGCACCGCTTGCTCACGCGGCTGCCGGACCGGGGCGAACGGCTGAGCCGATGGCAGTTCCGCAGCGCCCTTCCACCGAAACTCGCCGACGCGGTGATCGGCGGCGGCATCGCGACCGAGGTCATTCCGGACGTCGCCGAGGCCTTCGCGGACTTCGACGTACTCGCGGAACTGGCGGCCTACCCGGGCCCGGCCTGGCTCGTCAACGGCTCACGCGACCACTTCAGGCGCCATGAGCGCCGCTTTCTCGACGCCTGCGCCGACGGCAGGCTGGTCAACGTCCCGAAGGCGGGGCACTACCTGCCGATGGTGCGAGGCAAGGAGTTCGCTCAGCTGGTGCTCGACGCGGCCCGCAGCCTGTCGATCTCGCCGGTCAGTTCGGAGCGCAGCGAGTCGTGCTCGGAGCCGAGCGAAGCGGCCCAGTTTTCCACCGGATAGAGCCAGACCGGCCGCCCTGCCACGTCGGCCGGTTCCCAGTCGTAACGCGGCCAGACATGCGCGTGCAGGAACGGATCCGTATTGCCGAGGATCTCCAGATTCACCCGGCGGAAGCCCGGATCCCTTCGCGCGCAGACATTTTCGACCGCCTCGCCGAGCGTCTCCATGTCCGCCAGGAACTCCAGCCGTCGCGGCCGCGGTAGATCGCTCAGCCTGCCGACGCCGGGGGAATCGGTCAGCAGGACGCAGTAGCCCGGGAGAAACTGCGTATCGCCGATCACCGCGAAGCCCGCGTCCAGGCGCCGCAGCACGGTCGGGTTCTCCCCGCGCAACGCCGAACCGATGCGATCCCGCTTCCAGCCGTCGGTCATGAGGCCAAGCTAGCCGACCGGGAGGATCGAACCGCCCTGGCTGGTGAGCTGGGTGGCCAGCCGGACCGGCCCGTGATGCGGCGCCAAGACGATCGAGGCGAACGGCGTCGCACTGGACCCGGCCCCGTAGTTGGTCTGCATGTGGACGCTGACGTGCACGTTCCGGTCGGCGGGGATTTCGAACATGACCGACCCCCACGAGACCACGTACTGCCTGCCGTCGATGCTCGCGAACGGCACGTAGGTCAGCCTCATGCTGGGAAAGGGACGCATGTCGATGGTGAGCAGCCGGCGGGGGCCGTCGTGGTTGTCCACGTACGGGATCACTCCGGGCTGGGCGGCCAGGTCGCTCATCTTCGGGCTCCCTCAGAACTGGTAGTAGAGGAACGGGCTGAACGTCCCGGTCGCGATCAGGATGGCCGCGTACACCAGGCCGACGGTCATCACGCCGATCCGCAGCGCCGTGGCCGGGCGGCTCCGCGAGGATTCCAGCAGCGGCCCGGTCACCGGATGCGCGGGCAGGAACACGATCGCCAGCGCGCACAGCAGGATGAGCAGCCGCTGGTTGGTCACCGCGCTCTCGACGACGTCGGTGAGGCCGGTGAAGTCCGGCAGCACCATGTGCCCGATCATGCCGAGCGCGTGCGGCAGGTCCTTGGCGCGGAAGAACACCCAGCCGAAGACGACGAGCACGAGCGTCAGCGCGCGGCGGCCGATACGGGCGGCCTGGCTCTTCGGGGTGACGTCGTAGCCGAAAGCGCGTTCCACGATCAGCAGCGCGCCGTGGTAGATGCCCCAGATCAGGAACGTCCACTGCGCGCCGTGCCAGAACCCGGTCAGCACGAACACGATGCACAGGTTCCGGTACGTGTGCCCGGCGCCGGTGCGGTTACCGCCCAGCGGGATGTAGACGTAGTCGCGGAACCAGCGGGACAGCGACATGTGCCAGCGTCGCCAGAACTCGGTGATGGTCACCGACGAGTACGGTCTCGCGAAGTTCTCCGGGAGCCGGAAACCGAGCATGCGGCCGAGCCCGATCGCCATGTCGGAGTACCCGGAGAAGTCGAAGAACAGCTGCAGCGTGTACCCGATCGCGCCGAGCCAGGCGATCGCGAAGGTCATCTGATCCGGAGGTGTGTTGAAGCAGGCGTCCACCATCGGGCTGAGCGAGTCCGCGATGATCGTCTTCTTGCACAGCCCGAGCGCGAACCGCGGGAAACCGGCGGCGATGTCGTCGAGACGATGCGACCGCTGCTGCGGCAGCTGGTCGGCGATCTCGCGGTACCGCACGATCGGCCCGGCCACCAGCTGCGGGAACATCGCGATGTAGGCGGCGAACGAAACCGGGTCGCGCAGCGCGCGGCGTTCACCGCGGTAGATGTCCACCACGTAGGAGATGTGGTGGAACGTGTAGAACGAGATGCCGATCGGGATGACCAGGTCGGCCACCGGGAAGCCGCCGCCGAACCAATGCGTCACGGCCGCGATCTGCTGGGTGGCGAATCCCGCGTACTTCCAGATCAGCAGCATGCCGACGTTGAGGCCGATGACGCCGAGCAGCAGCCGTTTGCGCCGTTTGTTCTGCAGGTCCCAGGCGTTCGGCTCCAGCGCGGGCCCGGCGAGGAAGTTGACCACCATGCAGCCGAGCAGTACGAGCGTGTACGGCCCGGCGCCGGTGGCGTAGAAGATCAGGCTGCCGACCGCGACGATGCCGTTCCGCCAGCTGCGCGGGCACACCAGCACGGCGAGCAGGACCGCCGGCATGAAGTACCACAGGAACAGCGGTGAAATGAACGACATCGGTGCGGGGTCCCCCAGGGCGGTTACGCGTTATCCGCTGGTGACCTTAGCCTGACCACCCCGCACCGTGTGACGAAGTGCGGGGTCAGACACGTCCCGCGAGCCGTCGGCGGCGCGCCACCTCGGCCAGCAGCACCCCGGCCGCGACCGACGCGTTGAGCGATTCGACGCCGGCCGCCATCGGGATCGAGACGGTCGCGTCGCAGGTCTCGCGCACCAGCCGGGACAGGCCGCGGCCTTCGGAGCCGAGCACGATGACCAGCGGGTCCGCCGCGAGGTCCAGTTCGTCGATGTCGACCGAACCGTCCGCGTCGAGGCCGACGACCATCAGGCCCTCGTCCTTCCACGCCTTCAGCTGACGGGTGAGGTTGGTCGCGACGGCGATCGGCAGCTTGGCCGCGGTGCCGGCGGAGGTCCGCCACGCGACCGCGGTCATCCCCGCGCTGCGCCGCTCCGGCAGGAGGACACCCTGCGCGCCGAACGCGGCGGCCGACCGGATCACCGCGCCGAGGTTGCGCGGGTCGGTGACACCGTCGAGCGCGACGAACAGCGGGGTCTGCCCGGAGTCCTTCGCGACGGCCATCAGGTCGCGCGGGTCGGCGTAGACGAACGGCGGGACCTGGAGGCCGAGGCCCTGGTGCATGGCCCGGTTGGTCTTGCGGTCCAGTTCCTCGCGCGGGATCTCCAGGATCGAGATGCCCTTGTCGCCGGCGAGCCGGACGGCCTCGTTGACGCGGTCGTCGATCTCGATGTTGATCGCCACGTACAGCGCGGTCGCGGGCACGTCGGCGCGCAGCGCCTCGACCACCGGGTTGCGCCCGGCGATCAGCTCCGGCTTGTCGGCCTTCTTCTGCCGCGCCTGGTCCTTGCGGTCACGCGCGTTGGCCATCCGGTACGCCTTGTGGCCGGGCCGGTCCTCGGCCTTGGGCGTCGGGCCCTTGCCTTCGAGGCCCTTCCGGCGCTGGCCGCCGGAGCCGACGACCTGACCCTTCTTCGTGCCGGGCTTGCGAATAGCGCCCTGGCGCCGGGAGTTGCCTGCCATCAGTGAGAATCCTTGAGCTAGAAACCGAGTAAGTGTCAGACGTCCTTGACGGTCCACTGTGGACCGTTCGGCGTGTCCTCCACCACGATGCCCGCCTGCTGGAGGCGGTCACGCGCGGCGTCCGCACGGGCGAAGTCCTTGTCGGCTCGGGCCTGCTGCCGTTCGGTGAGCAGCCCTTCCACGAGATCGGACAGCGCCTGCCGGGTGGGCGTCTCATTGCCGCCCGCCTCGGACCAGCGCGCGGAGAGCGGGTCGAGGCCGAGCACGTCGGTCATCGCGCGCACGGAGGCGGCGATTTCGAGTGCCTTGGAATTGTCGGCCGCGTCGAGGGCCGCGTTACCGTCCCGGACCGTGTTGTGCAGCACGGCGAACGCCTGCGGGGTGGCCAGGTCGTCGTCGAGAGCGGCGGCGAACCCGGGCTGGATCTCGCCGAGGTGCACGGCGCCGGCGCTGCTCGCGGTCCGGCGGAGGAACTGCTCGATCCGCCGGTAGCCCTGCGCGGCCTCCGTGAGCGCTCCGTCGGAGTACTCGATCGTCGACCGGTAGTGGGGCTGGACCAGGTAGTACCGCAGTTCGGGCGCGCGGTAGTTCCGCAGCATCTCCGGGATCGAGACCGTGTTGCCCAGCGACTTCGACATCTTCTCGCCGGACATGGTCACCCAGGCGTTGTGCAGCCAGAACCGCGCGAACGGGTCACCCGCCGCGTTCGACTGGGCGCGCTCGTTCTCGTGGTGCGGGAACACCAGGTCGACGCCGCCGCCGTGGATGTCGAACTCGGCGCCGAGGTACGCGGTCGCCATCGCCGAGCATTCGAGGTGCCAGCCGGGGCGGCCGGAACCCCACGGCGTCGGCCACGACGGCTCGCCGGGCTTCGCGCTCTTCCACAGTGTGAAGTCGCGTGGGTCGCGCTTGCCCTCGCCGAGGCTCTCGCCCTGCTGGACCTCGTCGAGCTTCTGGCCGGAGAGGTCGCCGTAGCCGTCGAACGCCTTGACCGAGAAGTACACGTCGCCGCCCGAGGCGTAGGCGTGCCCGCCGTCGATCAGCCGCTGCATCAGCTCGACCATCTGCGTGACGTGTCCCGTCGCCCGAGGAGCGATCGAGGGCGGCAAGCACCCCAGCGCCTCGTAGGCCGACTCGAAGGCGCGCTCGTGCGTGGCCGCCCACTCCCACCAAGGGCGGTCCGCCGCGGCGGCCTTGGTGAGGATCTTGTCGTCGATGTCGGTGACGTTGCGGACCATCAGCACGTCGAGTCCACTGTGGACGAGCCAGCGACGCAGGACGTCGTAGTTCAGCGCGCCGCGGACGTGGCCGATATGAGGTACGCCCTGCACGGTGGCACCACACACGTACATGGACGCCGTTCCGCTACGGGCGGGATGGAATTCCCGCACGCTCCGGGTCGCCGTGTCATAGAGGTGTAGTGCCACCCTAAAAGGGTACGGGGTCGGCGTGAGCGGTGTCGCAGTGACCGTATTACAGCACGTTATGGGCGCGCAGGGCGCTGAGCAGGGCGTCCGGCCGTTCCGTCGTCGGCAGCGGCTCTACCAGGGCGAACGCGCAGCCGATCTCGCGTGCGGCGCCGTCCGCTTCCTCGCTGTCGCCGACCATGAGCGTTTCCGCCGGGTCGACGCCGAGCCGCTCGACGGCCGCGCGGAAGATCTCCGGCTCCGGCTTCACCGCTCCGACCTCGAACGACAGGATGAACTCGTCGACGTAGGCGTCCCAGCCCCGGCGGCCGAACGCGGGACGGATGTCGAAGGCGATGTTGCTCAGCACCCCGAGCTTCACGCCCTTGCCCGAGACGCCCTTGAGGACGGCTTCGGTGTCCGGGTACGGCGTCCACTGGGTGGGATCGATCAGCCGGGTGTAGAGCGCGACGGCCTGGTCGGCGTGCGGCACCCCGGACTGCTTGAGGACCTCCAGGTACACCTTCCGGTGCAGCACCGGGTCGCGGTCGCGGTGGTTCCAGGCGTACAGGTGCTCCTCGTCGAGATCGACGACCTGGCCGACCGGCGCGGTCATCCGGCGCATCAGTTCGGTCTGGGCTTCGATGTCCAGGCTCTCGCCCTCGTGGTCGGTGAGGTTGGCGAGCCAGGTCTCGTCCTGTTCGAGCCGGAAGACCGTGCCGGAGAAGTCGAACAACACAGCGCGAAAGGTCACGAGGTCCACATTAGCCACGATCGTGGGGTTCCTGCCGCCCTCGCGTGTGAGATGAACGGTCCGTTCCTTGCAAAATTTGCAAGGAACGGACCGTTCATGGCGCGCGTCAGGCGGCGTTGCCGGTGATCTTGGTGGGCGTGATCCGGACCAGTACGCGGACGACCTCCGCCGGCTCCTCCGGGTAGTCCTTGCCGAGGTACTTGTGCGACAGCTCGTTGATCAGCTCGCGCCCGCCCTCGTCGGTCATCTCCACGGTCCCGCGGATCTCGACGTAGTCGTACGGGTTCGCCTGGTCGAAGACCGAGACGGACACCCGCGAGTCCCTGGCCATGTTCCGCTCCTTGAGACGGCCGCGGACGGTCGCGAAGATCACCGTGTCGCCGTCCCGCTTCGCCCACAGCACGGACGTCTGCGCGGAGCCGTCGGCGTTGATGGTCGCGAGGATCGGGAAATTGTTGCCGTCGAGGAGTTTCTTGGTCGCGTCGTTGAAGGTCACACCCATGGGATGAGCCTAGTCAACGAACGTTCCCGGCGATCCGTTCGACCTGGAGGCGGACGATCACCCGTTCGACCTCCGGGCCTTCCGGCGGCGGGTCCTGGCCGAGGTATTTGTGGCTGAGCGTCTTCGGCAACGTCTTCCCGGGGTCCGGGGTGATCGTGACCGTGCCGCGCAGCTGCGTGTGCCGGTACGGGTTCTCCGCGTCGGTGATCGACACGCTCGCGCGAGGGTCGCGACGCAGGTTCCGCACCTTCAGTCGGTCTTCGGTGGCGCTGAAGACCAGATCGCCGTCGTCGATGCCCACCCAGACGATCGAGGTCTGCGGGCCGCCGTCGGCGTCCAGCGTGGCCACGGTCGCGAAGTTCTTGCCGTCCACCAGTTCACGGACCGGTTCGGGAAGTGTGACTGCCATGACAGACCCGAACCGGCTTCCGGCCGCGGCTATTCCTGCGAGGGCAGCAGCAGGGCCGTCGCGAACGCCGCGATGCCCTCGCCGCGTCCGGTCAGGCCGAGTCCGTCGGTCGTCGTCCCGGAGACGCTCACCGGCCCGCCGACGGCCTCGCTCAACACCTTCTGCGCCTCTTCGCGGCGCTTCCCGACACGCGGCGCGTTGCCCACGATCTGGACGGTCGCGTTCCCGACGGTCCAGCCGTCCGCCTCGACCAGACGCCGCGCCTCCGCGAGGAACTCGACGCCGTGCTTGCCGGCCCACCGCGGATCGCCGGTGCCGAACACCGCGCCGAGATCGCCGAGCCCCGCCGCGGACAGCAGCGCGTCGCACAACGCGTGCGCGGCGACGTCGCCGTCGGAATGGCCCGCGCAACCGTCGACGCCGGGCCAGAGGAGCCCGGCGATCCAGCATTCGCGGCCCGCCTCGACGGGGTGGACGTCGACGCCGTTCCCGATCCTCACAGGGTTTCCTCTGCTTCCCCGGCCCGGGCGATCGCCTCGGCCAGCTTCAGTTCGAACGAGTTGGTGACGCGCATCGCATCGGGGTGCCCGGCGACGGTGTGCGCGCCGTCGAGAGACGGCTTGTCGACATACGAGAGAAAAGTCTCACGAGTGAAGCCGAGGGGGGTTTGCGCCGTACGCAGATGTGCGCGGTCTTCGGTCCCTGTAATCACTTTCGCCGCATCAGTCACCTTCACGGTGTCCGCCATCGGCAGTACTGGAACCACGAAGCGGGAGCCCGCACGGACCGCGTCCGCGACGGCACGGACCGTGTCCGGGGGAGTGAAGGCGCGCAAGGCGTCGTGCACGAGGAAGACCGGATTCCCGGTGATCTCTTTTTCGATGATGTCGAAAGCATGCTTGAGCGACGAGCCGGGTACTATCCGGCAACGCTCCTCGAAGCCGCTCAAAGCGGCCGAAAACGAATCAGCACACCGCTCGGGGGCCGCTACGACCACCAGATCGAGATCCGGCAGTGCGAGCAGCCCCCGCACAGTGTGCGTGAGTAGCGCTTCACCATTGACCGGCGCGAGAGCGAGCTCCGCGTCGGAGGCATGGTGTCGAACGACAGTGACGAACACGATTGTGCTCATATGGACGGTGCTCATATGTGCGCGATCGTAGAGGTATCCCCCGCAGCCTCACCTGGCGTGGGACACCCGCCGGTTCAGACTGCCGCGGTTTCCAGAACTTCGTCGAGGAGGACTTCAGCCTTGTCCTCGTCGGTGCCCTCCGCGAGCGCCAGCTCGCTGACCAGAATTTGCCGCGCCTTCGCCAGCATGCGTTTCTCGCCGGCTGAAAGTCCGCGGTCCTTCTCTCGCCGCCAGAGGTCGCGCACCACTTCGGCCACCTTGTTCACATCGCCGGAGGCGAGCTTCTCGAGGTTGGCCTTGTACCGACGAGACCAGTTGGTGGGCTCTTCGGTGTGCGGAGCACGCAGAACGTCGAAAACCTTGTCCAGTCCTTCTTGCCCGACGACATCGCGAACGCCGACGATCTCGGCGTTGTCTGCGGGCACGCGAACCGTAAGATCCCCTTGCGCGACTTTGAGGACGAGGTACTTCTTCTCCTCGCCCTTGATCACGCGGGTCTCGATGGCTTCGATGAGTGCGGCACCGTGGTGCGGGTAGACGACGGTCTCTCCGACCTTGAAAACCATGTGTCCTCTGCCCCTTTCGCTGAATTCATCTTAGCACGTGCCGACGAGGCCCACCTAGTGGCCCGCGATCGTCGTCGCAGGTCAGCGGCCTGACGGTGGTCCGCCCGGGGGTTGACAAACCCAATTCGCCCATGCTCACGCTGGTGAGAAGCGAACGATTTCCAAATCCTTTGTGGACGGTTGATCTTGGGCACGTCACCGCATTGGTGGGGTGCCAACACGCACCGGGTTCTTGGCCCGTGAAGGCGCCCGGCTAGTCTTCGCGGTGAAGAGGCCGTGAGATGGAAGGACTCCGACGTGAGGCTGCAGAATCGTCGCGTGTTCGGCGCAGGTGTGCTGGCGCTCGGCGCCGCGCTCGTGCTCGCCGGCTGCGGTGCTGGTCAGATCACCCAGACCGACTCGCAGCAGCCCGCGGTCAACGGGACGTACGCGCAGGCGAAGGATCTGGTGCTGCGGAACGCCGCGCTCCAGTTCCCGACCGAGGGGCAGGCCTACCCGGCCGGTGCCGCCGCGCCGCTGACGCTGACCATCGTGAACCAGGGCAAGCTGGACGACGAGCTCGTCTCGGTCTCCTCCGAAGCCGCCACCGGTGACGCCAAGATCACCGGCTCCAAGGTCGTCGCCGCGAGCCACGCGCTCGTGATCGGCCCGTCCGACGCGGTCGAGTCGACCAAGGAGGTCGCACCGACGAGCGCCCCGTCCTCCGCGCCGGCGTCGTCCTCGGGCGCGCCGTCCTCGTCGGGGGCGCCCTCGTCTTCCGGTGCCCCGTCGAGCTCCGCCGGGACGGTCACGCCGTCCGCGGGCCCGGAGCAGACCAACGCGCCGGACCAGGTGGGCAAGGCCACCATCGTCCTGCAGGGGCTGAAGCAGCCGGTGTGGGCGGGCCAGACCATCAAGGTCACCTTCGTCTTCAAGAACTCCGGCTCGATCACCGTCGACCTGCCGGTCGCGGCGCCGTCGCACCCGGGCAGCCGGGCACCCGCGCCGGAGAAGCCCAAGGCCGAAGGCGGCGGGCACTAGATCTCTCGTAAGTACATGAAGGCCCCCTTCACTGCGTCTAGCGCAGTGAAGGGGGCCTTCATGTACTTGTCGCTCCCGGGGTTTGTCGGTGGTGGCCGCTAGCCTCGCGGGGTGGCCAAGAAAGGCAGCACCTACCGCTGCGGTGAATGCGGGTACGAGGCGCCGAAGTGGGTCGGGCGCTGCCCCGAATGCCAGGCGTGGGGAACGCTCGAAGAACGCGGCGACGCCCGCCCGGCGATAGCCAGGGTCGCGGCGGGTGCGCCCAGCGCCCCGGCGCGTCCGATCGGCGAGGTCGACGTCGAGACGGCGCGCGCGAAGCTCACCGGCGTCTCCGAGCTGGACCGGGTGCTCGGCGGCGGGTTCGTGCCGGGCGCGGTCATCCTGCTCGCCGGGGAGCCCGGTGTCGGGAAGTCGACACTTCTCCTGGAGGTCGCCTACCAGTGGGCGGCCACCGCGGGCCGCGCGCTGTACGTCACGGGCGAGGAGTCGGCGGGGCAGGTGCGCCTGCGTGCCGAGCGCACCGGCAACGTCCACGACGAGATGTTCCTCGCGGCCGAGAGCGATCTCTCCGCGATCCTCGGCCACGTCGACGCGGTCAAGCCGGGGGTGCTGATCGTCGACTCGGTCCAGACCATGGCCTCTCCGCAGGTGGAGGGCGCGCCGGGCGGGGTCACCCAGGTCCGCGCGGTCACCTCCGGGCTGGTCGCGCTGGCCAAGGAACGCGGGCTGCCGATCGTGCTGGTCGGCCACGTCACGAAGGACGGTTCGGTCGCCGGGCCGCGCGTGCTGGAGCATCTGGTCGACGTCGTCCTGCAGTTCGAGGGCGACAAGCATTCGACGCTGCGGATGCTGCGCGGCATCAAGAACCGCTTCGGCGCCGCCGACGAGATCGGCTGCTTCGAACTGGTCGAGGAGGGCATCGTAGGCGTGCCCGACCCGTCGGGGCTGTTCCTGAGCCACACGGCGGAGCCGGTCGCGGGCACCGCGGTCACGGTGACCATGGAGGGCAAGCGGCCGCTGCTGGGCGAGGTGCAGGCGCTGGTGTCGGCGACCCAGTCACCGCAGCCCCGGCGCGCGGTGAGCGGCCTCGATTCGGCCCGTGTCGCGATGGTGCTGGCCGTGGTGGAGAAGCGGGCGGGCATCAAGGTCGGCGACAAGGACGTCTACGTCGCGACGGTCGGCGGCATGAAGATCACCGAGCCCGGTATCGACCTCGCGGTGGTGCTGGCGCTGATGTCGTCGGCGCGGGACACCCCGCTCTCGCCCAAACTCGTCGCGATGGGCGAGGTCGGGCTCTCGGGCGAGGTCCGGCGGGTGCCGAGCGTCGGGCGGCGGCTCGCGGAGGCCGCCCGGCTCGGCTTCACCTACGCGCTGGTGCCGCCGGATTCCGGCAAGATCCCGCCGGGTATCCGGGTGCTGGAGGTCGCTGACGTCGGAAGCGCGCTCAACGCCGCCAAGCATGCCCGTTAGGGGCCGTCGTCGTCGGTGATCACCACCGAGATCTTCGTGTCGAACAAGGTCAGCCCCGGCCAGCCCTCCTTCTTGTCGTTCGCCCGGACGGCGCGGCTCCCGACGACGGCCGCCGTCGCCTGGTCGACGATGAACGTGCGTGTCCGGTCGGGCAGCGTGACCGAGAACGACAACGCGGGCCGCCCGTCGGGGGTGGCCACGGTCTCCAGGACGATTCCGGGCATCGTCGCGAGCGCTTTGCACAGCGCCACCCGCTGCGCGCCGAAGCCCTGGGACGAGCGGAGCACGTTGAAGGCCATCTCGAACATCTCGGGCGCCGAGTTCGGCTGTCCCGAGGGGCGGCCGTCGGGCCAGATGCCGTCGTGGCGGAGCCGCTCGGCCATCTTCCCGGGGTCGATGGGAAGTTCCTTGAGGAAGTCCGGGGCGGGGTGCGTCCATCCGCTCTCCGACGGCAGGCGGTCCTGCGGTGGGAGGGCCGGAGGTGCCGGCGACGTAGTGGTGGTCGGCGGCGGGATGTCGTTCACCGTGACCGAGGACGACGGGCCCGGCAGCACTTCGCCGTTTCTCATCGCCGTCTGGTAGTCGCCCTTGAGCCAGCGGATCTCGCCGGTCCCGGTGAACCGGGTCTTGACCGGCTGCCAGCCGGGGACCGGCAGCCAGCGTTCGAGGATCTCGTGGGTCTGATAGACCAGCCCGGACTTGGTGACGCGCGTGGTCCAGGTGGATTCCGTGACGAGCCGGTACTGATCGTCGCGAAGCGGGAAGTCGTCGCCGTGGAGGGATTCGAGGGCGTTTTCACCCGAGGCGGTGACCGTGCGGTCCGCGGGGGCCGTGCCGTCGGTGAAGGCGTTCGTCGCCACGATCCCACCGCCGGACACCAGTGCGGCGGCGGCCGCCGCCGCGATCCATCGCCACGCGCCGGGCCGTTTCCTCGCCGGGGGCGCGAGCGTCGGGAGCAGTTCGTCCTCGACCTCGCCGGCGGCGCGCAGGAGCGCCGCCCTGGCACGGGACAGTTCGTCCCGCCGGGTTTCCGGTTCGGCGTGGAGGTCGGCCAGCGCCTCGTCGAGTTCGGCCTCCGACCACACCTTCCTGATGCTATCGCCGTGCACTTTCGCCCTCCTCCTCTCTGTTTCGTCCGTCCTTTGTGGACTCCGGAGCGTTGGCGCGCAGCCATCTCCGGATCCGGTGCAGCCGCGATCTCACCGTCCCGGCGGGAATCCCCAGCGCCTCGGCGACCTCGCCGGGATCCAGGCCCGCCCACGAGACCAGCAGCAGGGTGTCGCGGTCCGCGACGCTCAGTTCGGCCAGCGCGCCCGCCAGCTGGGCCGCGCGGGATTGGGCGTCGACCCGCTCGGCGACGCGGCCGTCGTGTCCGGCCGAGACCGTCTGGTCGGCGGCCGCGAGCCGGGCCGTCGCGTTCAGGGCCCGCATTTCGGTGCGGACATGATGGCGAAGCAGGTTCGTCGCGATGCCGTAGAGCCACGCCCGCGCCGTCCCGGCCTCCGGGCGGTACGTCTCGCGCCGGCGGAGCGCCACGAGGAACGTTTCGGCGACGAGGTCGTGCGCGGTCTCGGTGCCGACGCGGCGCGCGAGATAGCGCTGCAGCGGTGCCGCGTGGGCGTCGAAGAGCATGCCGAAGACGGGTGCGGGATCGGGGCCACCGAGATCCGGCCTGTCCAGTCCACGCGAGCCGGCCTGCTCGTGATCGTCTTTCATCACCTGCACGATCGCTATTGCCCGATACCCCATCCAGCGTTCATCCGATCCTACTTTCGTCGTGGGCCGACCGGGGAAAGCGCAGGTGAAGCCGCAGACAAAAGCCGCGAGACCGGCGATCATGTTCGCTATTCACCATTAAAAAGTGAAACTGGGGAAGGATTATCATGCGTCGATTCAGGACCGTGGTCGTCGCCGCGCTCGCGGCGTCCGCGTTGATCACCGCTCCGGCGGTGGCCGTCGCTCAAGGTGAGAATGCCGTCGACGTGAAGTCGATGGCGCCGCCCGCCAAGGTCGAAGGGGTCAGGGCGGCCGCGGAGCTCAACATCCAGTACCAGATCCAGGAGACCGGTTACTGGTGCGGCCCGGCCGCCACCCGGATCGCCATCTCGGCCAAGAACGGCAACCCGCCGAGCCAGCAGCAGCTCGCGAACGAGCTGCCGACCACCACCAACGGCACCGACTGGATCGGGCAGGTCACCCGCGTCCTCAACAACCACGTCGCCGGTGGCTGGTACGAGACCAAGGAGATGCCGAACGACCCGCCGACCCAGGCGCAGCGCGACCTGCTGTGGCGCGACATCGTGCTGGACATCGACAAGGGCTACGCGATCGTCGCGAATATCGTCGCCCCGGCGAACAACCACCCGCCGGGCTACCCGAACTACACGATCTACCACTACTTCACGGTCATCGGCTACAACAGCGACAACATGACGGTGAAGATCGCCGACCCGGCCAACTTCGGCGGCAACCAGATCTACTGGCTCACCTTCAACCAGCTCGCCACCCTGATCCCGCCGAAGGGCTACTCGGCCTGATCCCCCTCCCGCGTTTCGTCCTCTGGATGCGTCCGGAGGACGAAACGCGCGGGTTGTACGAATCTTGTACGGGAGGGCTCGAAGCTGGTGCCCATGCGCATCAAGACGCTCGGTCTGCTGGCCGCCTCGCTGCTGGCCCTGGTCGCCACGCCGGCCATGGCCGCCGACGGCAACCCGCTTGAGAAGACCAACGGCTTCTACGTCGACCCGAACTCCAACCCCGCGGTCTGGGTCAGGGACCACCCGGGCAGCACCGCCGACAAGATCAAGGCCGCCATCTCCACCAAGGCGGGCGCGCGCTGGTTCGGCAACTGGAGCGGCGACATCAAGAAGGCCGTCGACGGCTACACCTACGCCGCCGACGTCGCGGACAAGCTGCCGATCCTGGTCGCGTACAACATCCCCGGCCGCGACTGCGGCGGTCACTCCGGTGGCGGCGCGGGCAGCCCGGAGGCGTACCGGACCTGGATCTCGAACTTCGCCGACGGCATCGGCGGCAAGCCCGCGGTCGTCGTCATCGAGCCGGACGCGCTCGCGCAGCTCGACTGCCTGCCCACCGGTGAGCGTCAGACCCGCCTCGACCTCCTCAAGTACGCCGCGGAGCAGTTCGCCGCGAAGGCCCCGAACACCTGGGCGTACATGGACGGCGGCAACTCGACCTGGATCCCCGCCGCGACCATGGCCGACCGGCTCAACGCCGTCGGGGTGAAGTCGATCCGCGGTCTCGCGATCAACGTGTCGAACTACAAGACGACCACCGACTCGGCGAACTACGGCAAGGCCGTCAGCGCCGCGCTGTCGAGCAAGTACGGCTACACCAAGCCGTTCGTGATCGACACGAGCCGCAACGGCAACGGCCCGCTGGGCTCCGAGTGGTGCAACCCGGCCGGGCGCAAGCTCGGGGCGACCTCGCAGACCGGCGGCGGCGCCGAGATGCTGCTCTGGGTCAAGGTGCCCGGCGACTCCGACGGCAAATGCGGGATCGCGCCGGACGTCGAAGCCGGTCAGTTCAGCCCCGATCTCGCCCTGCGCCTGATCAGCGGTACCTGACCGCTCCCGAAGCCCGTCGCGCCGGCTGCTCGTCTGTGACCCTCGTTCTCCCGAGAAGGCGAAGGCCACGACCCCTTGGACAGCAGCCGGCGCGACGCCTCCAATTCCCGTGAAGGCCCCCTTCCCTCGGCTCAGTCGAGGGAAGGGGGCCTTCACGCGCTTCCGGTAGTACGGTGACCTGAGTCACAGTATCGACCGAGGAGGACGGCGTCGTGGAGTTCCAGCTGGGGATCGGTACCAGGAAGGGCTTGTTCCTCGCCCGCGGCGAGGATCGCGAGAACTGGGAACTCTCCGAGCCGAAGTTCCCGATGGAGGCCGTGCGCGCGGTCGCGCTGACGCCCGCCAAGGTCTACGCGGCAGCGGTCAACGAACACTTCGGCCCGACGATCGCGACGTCCGCGGACTTCGGTGAGACCTGGTCCGAACCCGCTCACGCCCCGGTGGCCTTCCCCGCCGACACGGAGACCGCGCTCGAAGGCATCTGGCAGATCGTGCTCGCCGGAGACGTCGTCTACGCCGGTGTCGAGCCGTCCGCGCTGTTCCGGTCCGAGGATGGCGGCGAGACCTTCGAGCTCGTGCGCGGGCTGTGGGATCACGAGCACCGTCCACACTGGACTCCCGGTGGCGGCGGCCAGATGATCCACACGATCCTGCCGCATCCCACCGACTCCCAGCGGATCACCGTCGCCATGTCGACGGGCGGCGTCTACCGGACCGAGGACGGCGGCAAGAGCTGGACGGCGTCGAACCGCGGCATCAGCGCGGGATTCCTGCCCGGCGAGGAACCCGAATTCGGGCAGTGCGTGCACAAGGTCGCGATGCATCCGGCCCGGCCGGAACGGTTCTTCCTGCAGAACCACGGCGGTGTCTACCGCAGCGACGACGACGCGAAGACCTGGAAGTCCATCGCCGGTGGCCTGCCGAACGACTTCGGGTTCGCCATGGTCGTCCATCCGGCCGATCCGGACATCGTCTACAACTTCCCCTTGGTGGCCGACGTGCTCCGGTTCCCGCCGGAAGGCCGTTGCCGCGTCTACCGCAGCGAAGACGCGGGCGAGACCTGGACGGCACTCGGAAACGGCTTGCCGGACAAGGGTTTCTACGCGGGTGTGCTCCGGGACGGCATGTGCGTCGACGCGCGGGGCGGCATCTACTTCGGCACGCGATCCGGTGAGGTGTGGGCCAGCCCAGACGGAGGCGACACCTGGCATCAGGTGGCCGCGCATCTGCCGGACGTGCTGTGCGTCCGGGCCCAGGTGGTCTAGATGGTCCGGGTGCTGCTGCCCGCGATGCTGCGGCCGCTCGCGGGCGGTGCGGGGACGCTCGACGTCGACGCTCCGACGCTCGACGCCGTCCTGGACTCGCTCGGCGCCGGTTTCCCCGCGTTGGAACGCCGTCTGCGTGACGAGACCGGTGCGCTGCGGCGCTACGTGAACTTCTATGTGGACGGTGAGGAGTGCCGCCGTCTCGACGGTGCGAAGACCTCGCTCGCCGAGGCGAAGGAAGTGCAGATCATCCCGTCGGTCGCCGGCGGCTGAATGTCAGGAAAGGGTCGTTCAGGACAAAAGATGTCCTGAACGACCCTTTCCTGACACGTGAAGCGGGCTACTGGGAAAGCAGGTTCGCGCAGCGGATCAGCCCGATATGCGAGTACGCCTGCGGGTGGTTGCCCAGCGAACGCTCCGCGATCGGGTCGAACTGCTCGGGCAGCAGGCCGGTCGGGCCCGCTGCGTCGACGATCTGCGTGAACAGTTCCTCGGCCTCGGTGCGCCGCCCGGTGAGCAGGTACGCCTCGATGAGCCAGGCCGCACAGATGTGGAAACCGCCCTCGCCGCCGGGAAGGCCGTCGTCGCGGCGGTACCGGTACACAGTGGACCCACTGCGCAGTTCCGCCTCGATCGCGGTCACCGTCGACTGGAAGCGCGGGTCGGCCGGATCGATCAGCCCGGTCAGCCCGACGAACAGCGACGCGGCGTCGAGGTCCGTTCCGTCGTAGGCGGTGGTGAAGGCCTGTACCTCTTCGTTCCAGCCCTTCTCCAGCACGTCCGCGGCGATCTCGTCGCGCAGCGAAGGCCACGCTCCCGGCACCGCGCGGCCGTAGACCTCGCCCAGTTTGACGGCCCGGTCGATGGTCACCCAGCACATCACCCGCGAGTACACCCGGTGGCGCGGTACGTGCCGTTCCTCCCAGATGCCGTGGTCCGGCTCGTTCCAGCGCCGCGTGACGGCCTCGGCCATCGCGCGCACCATCTGCCAGTCCTCGTCGCGCAGTTCACCGCGCGCCTCCGCCAGGGTCTGCACGAGTTCGACGACCGGGCCGAACACGTCCAGCTGCACCTGGTGGTTCGCCAGGTTGCCGACGCGGACCGGCCGCGAACCGGCGTACCCGGGCAGCGATTCGATGACCGCTTCGGCGCCGATCACGCTGCCCGCCAAGGTGTACAGCGGGTGCAGCCGTTCCGGACCGGCCAAAGTGGACAGAACGCCGTGCAGCCACCGGAGGTAGCCTTCGGCCTCTTCGGTCGAGCCGAGGTGCACCAGTTCGCGCACGGTCATGGCCGCGTCGCGGATCCAGCAGTAGCGGTAGTCCCAGTTGCGGACGCCGCCGATCTCCTCCGGCAGCGAGGAGGTCGCCGCCGCGAGCACGCCGCCGGTGTCGGTGTTCACCAGCCCGCGCAGGGTGAGCGCCGAGCGGCCGACGAGGTCGGTCTGGACGCTGGGCAGCTTGAGCGTTCGCGCCCAGGTGCTCCAGTAGTCGCCCGCGCGCGCCCGTCGATCCACTTCGGACAGTTCGTGCGCGCTGAGATCCGAAGTGCCGCAACGGAGTTCGAGCACCACCGGGTTCTCCGGGGAGGGGGTGACGAGTGCCGTCGCGGTGTCGTTCATTCCGTCGGAGGTGATCTCCCACGTCACTCCCGGCGAGCGCAGTGCGAACGGTTCCGAGGTGCCCTGCACCAGGATCCCGTCGCCCTCGGCGACCAGTTTCACCGGCACACCACCGAATTCGGGCCGCGGCGCGAAGACGATCTCCGCCGCCGTCTCACCTGAGATCACCCGGACGAGATCCGTGCGGTGCGCGGGGCTCTCCGGCTCGAGGTAGTCGGTGACGAGCAGCCGCGACCAGCGGGTCTCGACCGTCATCGTGTTCGGCAGGTAACGCTGCCCGAGCGGCAGGCCGTTGCGGTGCGGTTTGATCGAGAAGTGGCCCGCGCCGGCGCCGCCGAGCAGGTCCGCGAAGATCGCGGGCGCGTCGGGGCCGGGGTGGCACAGCCAGGTCAGCCGGGCGTCCGGTGTGACCAGCGCGACCGAACGTTCGTTGGCCAGCAGGGAAAGCCGCTCGATCGGCGGCGCCTGCTCGCCGTAGAGCCAGTTGCGCCGCTCTTCGAGCAGGAAGGCGAGCGCCATCGCGACGTCGACGGTGTCCGGAACCCGGAACTGGGCGAGGCTTTCGCCCTCGCCGACCTTCACGCCGAGGTCAGGGCCGGAGATCCGGGCGAACGCCTTCTCGTCGGTGACGTCGTCGCCGAGGAAGACCGCCGCCGTCGCGCCGACCTGGTGACGCAGGGTGTCCAGCGCGCGGCCCTTGTCCGTCTGGACGACCGCGAGCTCGACGACCTCCTTGCCGTCGGTCGTGGACACGCCCTCCCACTTCGAAGGTCCATTGTGGACATCACGAAGGACCCGGCGGCCCGCCTCGTGCTCGGCGCGGCGGACGTGCACCGCGATGCTCGCGGGCTTGACCTCGAGCGAGACGCCCGGCACGTCGAGCACCAGGTCTTCCAGCTCGGCCTCGAGCCGTCTGTGGAGTTCGCGGGCCTTGTCGTCGAGCGCGTGGATGAAGCCGATGTCGAACTCGGACCCGTGGCTGCCGACCAGGTTCACCTCGGCCGGGAGACGGGACAGGGTGGCGAGATCACGCAGCGCACGGCCGGAGATGACCGCGGTGGTCGTCTCGTGCAGGCCGGCCAGCGACCTGAGCGCGCCCACCGATTCGGGCAGGGGACGGGCTTCGTCCGGGTTGGCCGTGATCGGAGCCAGCGTGCCGTCGTAGTCGCAGGCGACCAGCAGCCGCGGGGTGCGCGCGACCTGGACAATCGCGCGCCGCAGCTCGGCGGGCAGTGCCTCGGCGGTCAACGATTTCTCCTCGGGAAACTATGCGGGGTAGGGGGATCAGTCGGCCGGTTCGGCGCCGAGCGCTTGGAGGAACGAGCGCGCCCAGCGGTCGACGTCATGCGTGAGGACCTGTCGACGCATGGCGCGCATACGGCGGCGTCCCTCTGCGGGGTCGAGCGTAATGGCAGTCTCCAGTGCGTTCTTCACCCCGTCCAGATCATGCGGGTTGACCAGGAGCGCACTGGTCAGCTCGGCCGCGGCGCCGGCGAACTCCGAAAGCACGAGCGAACCGCCCAGGTCGTGGCGGCAGGCGACGTACTCCTTGCAGACGAGGTTCATCCCGTCACGCAGGGGAGTGACCACCATGACGTCGGCCGCGGAGAAGAACGCGGCGAGTTCCGTCCGGTTCACGGACTGATGCAGATAGTGCACGACCGGGTGACCCACGCGGGCGAATTCGCCGTTAATCCTTCCGACCATCTGCTCGATGTCTCCGCGCATCCGCTGGTAGTGCTCGACGCGCTCGCGGCTCGGTGTGGCCAGCTGGACGAACGTGACGTCCTCCGGACGGACGCGGCCTTCGTGCAGCAACTCGTGCAGCGCCTGCAGCCGCAGGTCGATGCCCTTGGTGTAGTCGAGCCTGTCGACGCCGAGCAGGACCTTCTTCGGATTGCCGAGGTCGTGGCGCAGCTGGGCGGCGCGTTCGGCGACGCCCTTGGTCTTGGCGAGTTTGTCGAGGCCGATGGCGTCGATGGAGATCGGGAACGCGCCGACCCGCACCGTGCGGTCGCCGACCTGCATCAGGCCGGGGCGGGTGCGGATGCCGACCGCGCCGCGGCTGGATTCGAGACCGGCCAGCTGCCGCGCCAGCCAGAGGAAGTTCTGCGCGCCACCCGGCCGGTGGAAGCCGACCAGGTCGGCCCCGACCAGGCCGCGGACGATCTCGGTCCGCCACGGCATCTGCATGAACAACTCGACCGGGGGGAACGGGATGTGCAGGAAGAACCCGATCCGGAGATCGGGACGCAGCTCGCGGAGCATCGCCGGGACCAGTTGCAGCTGGTAGTCCTGGATCCACACGGTCGCGCCCTCGGCGGCGACCTTCGCGCTCGCCTCGGCGAAGCGCCGGTTCACCCGGACGTAGGACTCCCACCAGCTCCGGTCGAACACCGGCCGCGCCACCACGTCGTGGTACAGCGGCCAGAGCGTCGCGTTGGAGAAGCCCTCGTAGTAGTCGCGGACGTCGTCCGAAGTCAGGGAGACCGGGTGCAGCACCAGGCCGTCGTCGTCGAACTCCTCGACCTCGACGTCGGGAACGCCGGGCCAGCCGACCCAGGCTCCCTTGCGTGACCGCAGGAAGGGTTCGAGCGCCGACACCAGCCCGCCGGGGCTCGCCGTCCAGCGCCTGCTTCCGTCGGCGGTCCGTTCGAGGTCCACCGGGAGCCGGTTCGCCACCACCACGAAATCCGCGGAGGCCGTTCTGCTCGTCTCGGCAATCACATCGTCCACCAGCCGCTCCCTCGAATCGCGGGTCGCTGCCCTAAGCGGAAACCCTATCGTGCGAGGAGGCCACGGCCCGTCGCCGAGCGATCACTCCAAGCGTCGTTCGGCGGGTTCCAGCGGACCCGCCATCCGCGGCCCGGCGAATTTGCGTTCCAGCCTGCCGAGCCCCGTGCGCACCGGCTGCGCGAGGTATTCGCCGAGTACCACACCCGCTGCCAGGGCGAGCCCGATCGCGACCGCGGTCATCAGCGTCGAGATGTTCCCGCCGGGCTCGACGCCCAATTGGTATAGACCACGATAGGTGGAGAGGCCGGGGAGGAGGGGCGTGATGCCGGACACAGCCACCACGAGCGGTGTCACCTTGAGGCGCCTGGCGAGCACGCCGCCGCAGAAACCGACCAGCGTGGCGGCGACCGCGGAGGAGCTGACGGCCTGGAAGTCGGTCAGCATCAGCGCGCCGTACACGGCACCGCCGATCGCCCCGGCCGCTCCCGCGACGATCATCGCGCGCAGGGTCGAATACGAGGCGAGCGCGAAGCAGGCCGACGCGCCGACGCTGCCGATGACGATGATCGGAAGCTGCTGCGGTGTCGAGGAAACGACCTCGGGCAGCGGTGTCAGCGGCAGACCGAGCAGTAGCGCGATCTTCAGTGCGAGCACCACGCCCGCGATCAGCCCGGCGCTCATCAGCGCGGTCTCCATCGTGCGCCCGGCCGCCGTGACGTAGTAGCCGGTGATGGCGTCCTGCACGGCGGAAACCGTGGAGAGCCCGGACAGCAGCACGGTGACGGCCGCCGCGACGACCAGCGTGGGTTTGTCCGTGGTGAGCAGGTCGCTGCTGACTATCGCCATCGCGGACAGCGTCGCGACCAGGCCGCCGATCACCTGCTGGAAGAAGAAGGGCAGCGCGAAGCGGTTCAGCAGGCGGCCGAGCCGGTCGATGACCGCGCTGATCACCAGCGCGACCAGCGCGACGTCGATGCTGCCGCCGAGGATCAGGGTGATGAACGCGGCCAGCCCGCCCCAAGCGGCCGTGGCCACCCAGCGGGGGTACGGGTGCGGCGCCGTCGTGATCCGCTGCAGTTCCTGCTGCGCCTCTTCGGCGCCGATGTTGCCGCGGACGATCCTGCGGACCAGGGTCTCGGTCTGGGTGAGCCGCGTGTAGTCGAGGCTGCGTGAACGGACCACGCGCAGCGCCGTCACGGGTGCCATGTCGGTGCCGCGGTGGCAGGTCACCGTGATCGACGTGAAGATCACGTCGACCTCGCAGTGCGGGAGGCCGAGCGCGGAGGTCAGCGCGATGATCGTCGCGGTGACGTCGGAGGCACCGGCGCCGCTCGACATCTGGACCTCGCCGATGCGCAGGACGAGGTCCAGGACGAAGTTGACCGTCGTGTCGTCCGGCGGCTGCGGGCCCATCGCCTCGTCGACGTCGACGGCGGGCTGCTCGGCCGTCGGCGCTTCGAGGATCTGCCAGGCGCGGCGGCGCAGCAGATTCGGCCGGTGCGAGCGAGTCTGGGGGATCGATCGCTCTCCGTCACGCTGGCGCGGCGCTTCCAGCAGCCATTCGCCACGTTCGGGTGTTTCGTCCTGGTTCTTTTCGGCACCGCGTTCGCCGCGCTGGGCTCCCTTGGTGTGCTCGTTGATCTTCATGATCGATCCACCTCCTCACTCTGCTTGCAGGGACTGGTTCTACGGACTTCCCGAGGAGCATCGGGGCCGGTGCCTCGACCGTTGCAGGAAACCCGAAGTGGCGTCCGCCACGTCGGAGGAAGATCATCGCGACCTCGCCGGTTTACGGCACACTGCATGTCATGGCGTCCTCTGTGAGCAGGCGTTCCGTTCTTCGCGCGGCCGGTTTCACCGCTGCCGGGACAGCGGCGACATTCACCCTTTCGGGTGCATCTAGCGGGGCGGAGGCCCCGGTTTTCGCGCATGGGGTGGCCTCGGGAGATCCGATGCCCGATTCGGTCCTTCTCTGGACCCGGATCACGCCTTCGCCCGAGGCCGTTCCGGGATCCGGAAAAGGGCCGGCGGTGGACGTCCGGTGGGAGGTGGCCACGGACGCCGGATTCGCGCGCGTCGTCGCTCGCGGTCACCTTTGGACCGGCCCGGAACGCGACCACACGGTGAAGGTGACGGCGGGCGGGCTGTGCGCGTCGACCGCGTATTGGTACCGGTTCACGTCTCAGGGGAAGGTTTCGCAGACCGGCCGGACCCGCACGGCGCCTTCGCGCGACGAGGACGTCGAGAGCCTGCGCTTCGGCGTGGTCTCGTGTGCGAACTGGGCTGTCGGTCACTTCGCCCCCTACGGCTATCTGGCCGGCCGCGACGATCTGGACGCCTTCATTCACCTGGGTGACTACCTCTACGAAGGAAATCCCAACCCTGCGGGTGATCTCCGGCCTTCGGTACCGCCCAACGAGTTGATCACCCTGGCGGACTACCGGCAACGCCACGCGATGTACAAGACCGACGAGCACCTGCGACGGCTGCATGCCCGGCACCCGATGATCGCGACCTGGGACGACCACGAGGCCGCCGACAACGCCTGGTCCGGCGGATCGCCGTCACACGACCCGGCGACCGAGGGTGACTGGGTGGACCGGATGCGGGCCGCGCACCGGGCGTACTTCGAGTGGATGCCGGTGCGGCACCGCGGCGACCGGCTGTACCGGCGGCTGAAGTTCGGGAGGCTGGCCGACCTGACCATGCTGGATCTGCGGACGTACCGGACCCGGCAGCCCGGCCCGGTCTCGACGGAGGACACCATCCTCGGCGCCGAGCAGCGGCAGTGGTTCCTGGACGGCCTCGCGCGCGGAACCGCGTCCTGGAACCTGATCGGGAACTCGGTGATGGTCACGCCGATCAAGATCCCCGCGCTGCCCACCCGCGAACGGCTCGCGCTCGACGATCTGCTCGACGGCCAGCCGATCACGGTCAACACCGACCAATGGGACGGCTACACCGCCGACCGCCGCCGGGTCCTCGACACCATCGCCGCGCAAGGCCGGGGCAACACGGTGTTCCTGACCGGCGACGTCCACTCGTCGTGGGCGAATGACGTGCCGCGGGACGGAACGAGCGTCGCGGTCGAGTTCGTCTGCCCGTCGGTCACCTCGGACAACATCGACGAGCAGCTCGGTGTCCCGCCGCGGACCGGCTCACTGAAGGTCGAGGCCGCGATCCGCGCGCTGAACCCGCACGTGCGCTTCGTGGAACTCGACTCGCACGGTCCGGGTGTCCTCGAAGTGACCCCGGAAGCCGTCCGGATGAACTGGTACTACGTCGCCGACCGCCGCGACCCGGCGACGGCCGTGACGTTCGCGCATGCCTTCCGGACGGTGGCCGGGGAGCCCCGGGTGCGCCCTGCGGGTCGCTGAACCGGCGCCGATATACTGGCCTTGCCCAGGCTGCCCTGGGCAAGGCCGCTATAGCTCAGCTGGTAGAGCATCTGTCTTGTAAACAGAAGGTCAGGGGTTCGAGCCCCCTTGGCGGCTCAAGATCGACATAGGCTTTGGTGCTGGTTTTGGCCTTATCGGCCTCCGTTTCGTCGCCGCGGCGGTCGCAAGGGGGATGGCCGGCGCGTCGCATATGGGCGCGGTGCCGTCTTCCGGCGTTGTCGCCGAGGCGTGGTCATACCCCTCGGTCGCCCCGGCCTCCCGGGGCCGGCTGGTCGGATACGGGCTGGTGTGGATGAGCCGAAAACGAGAAAGTCAAGTCCCTCATCCACTGTGGACGAGGGGCTTGACTTCTCTGTGCCGCACGTAGTCCTGGCCGCGCCACCTGATTCGCGGTCCCAGGCCAAGTTCGTCGCCCGTCCATTGCGTGTCGCGGTCGCCGAGCCTGCTGGTCCGGGGTGGCCGGCGACCCCCGGCTACAGAGTCCCTTCGAACACGACCGTGCCGTCGGCATCACGCGCTTGAATGCGGACCCCCTGCGGGAACGGATCATTCACCTCTTTCGGCACGAAGACCACGAAGGTCCCGTCGACCACATCAGCTGTCGAGGTCAGTCCGGCGCCGAAGTCACAGGTCACCGTCACCGCCGACGCCGGCAGCAGCGTCCCGGCGAACGGCGTCCGGGAGTTGCCCCGGTCACCACCGTCTTCCACGCCGCCCAGGGGCTGCATCAGGATATTCCGGGGCTTCTCCGGCGGGATCTCGAAATGGTCTTGGTAGACCCGCGTCTTCATCCGGCCGGGACGCCGCGGGTCCGGAACGGTCGTGCACGCCAGGCTCCGATCGCCCAAACGGCCGAGAACGACCTGATAGCCGTCCTTGTCCAGCAGCGCGCCCGGCCTGTACCCCGCCACGTCGGAGACGGCGTTCACCGCGCCGGACAGGCATTTGCCGAGCGCTCGTCCCGCGGGCGAGGTCCGGTCGGCCGGGACGACCGGGCGATCGACGGCCGAAAGAAGTGGCGCCGGAGCCGGTGGCAGGCTCATAGTCGTCGCTCCGGCGGCCTCGTAAACGGACAGTTGCGTCTTCGCGGGGTCGATCCAGGTGAACGAGACGAACTGATGTGACAGAGGCGAAGCTTCCACGACGTCCGCGCCGTCGGAATCCTCGGCCTGGAATGCGAGACCCGCACCCCGCCAGGCCGGATCGAGCACCCCGCCGATCAGCCCGGTCGCGCTCTGCAGGAGCAGTCCGGTGCGGGTGCCCGGCACGTAGGTGGGGGCGGCGTTCGGGTCGGACAGGGTCACGGTGGTCAGCGTCGTCTCGCAGAACATCGGCTTGCCCGCCGCCGTCGCGGCGACGACCGAAACGTCCAGCATGACGTCCGTGAACTGGGGGATCCATTCCTCGCGCGGGGGCACTCGGTCCGTCTTGCCCGCGGACCGCACCGCGGCCCAGCAGCGGTCGAGCGATGACGTCGCCAGCCCGGCGTCCAGATTGAGCCCGCCGGCGGCCGGTTCGGGGCCGGGGTCCGCGCCCTGCTGACGGAGCAGCTGTGTCGCGGCGGCGACGCCGGACGCGACGAGAACGACCGCCGCCGCGGCGGCGTACCAGACGCGTGCCGTCCGCCGCGGCTTCGCGATCCCCTCGCGGACGGCCGATCGCATCCGGGCGCGGACGTCGTCCGGCATCGCATGGCGAGGGGGGTACACGGGTTCGCCGCTCATTTCTCCTCCAGCAACGTACGCAGCCGGGCTCGTCCCCGGGAAAGATGGGCGCGGACGGTGACCTCGGCGATGCCCAGCAACTCCGCGGCGTCAGCGATGCTCACCTCGGCGGCCAGGCAGAGTTCGACGACGTCGCGCTGCGATTTCGGCAGCGACCGGACGGCTTCGGCGACTTGCCTCAGCCGGCGCTGGCCGTCGATCTTCTCGGCCACCGAATCGGCGTGGTCGGATACGGCGGGCTGGGCCGGGATCTTCCCGAGCAGCCGCAGCCGGCGACGAGCACCGCGGTGCTCGTCACGGGCGACATTGGCCGCGACCGTGTAGAGCCACGGCAGGGCGCTGTCCCGCACCAGGGTCACCTCGGCCCGCCGCCGCCAGGCGATGAGGAACGTCGTGGACGCCAGATCCTCGGCGCTGCTCCACGAACCGGTCAGGCGATACGTGTAGTTCCACAGAGCCTCGGCGTGCCGCTCGAACAGCTCACTGAACGCCCCCTCGTCGCCGCCGGCCGCGCGGGCCCACAGCTCCCGGTCACCGGTCTGTTCCACCGGTACCCCCACCCTGATCGCAAGACTGCTCACGCCCTGGTTGTGGCCGGCACCGGCCGAACGTTGCGCGCAACTTTCCGGGTCGGAAGAGCCACATCAAGACATGATCATGGAACAGGTCCGGGCAACGGACAACCAGGCGACGCCCTGGCGGATGCCCCTGTCCGTAGCGGTGCTCTCGGCGGTGGTGTTCCTGCTCGCCCGTCCGCATTTGATCGACGACACGTTCATCACACTGGCGTACGCGCGCAACGTCGCCTTCCACGGCCACTGGGGCCTGCTCGCCGACGCGACGTCGAACACCGCGACGTCGCCGGCGAACGTGCTCATCCTGGCGGTCCTGACCATCTTCGTCCGCGACGCCGTCTTCGCCGCCGGAGTGCTGTTCGTGCTGTGCCAGGTTCTTCTCGTCCTGGCGTTGCGCAGGCTCGGCGCGGCGGCCGGGCTGCCGCCCCGGTTCCCCGCCCTGACCCTCGCCGCGCTGACCGCGAACCCGCTTCTGCTCTCGTCGATCGGGCTCGAGGTCACCCTCGGCGCGGCGGTCCTGGGCTGGCTCACCGTGTTCGCGGTCGCAAGGAACCCATTCGCCTTCGGTCTGACAGCCGGCGTGCTCGCCCTGGTCCGGCTGGACATGATCGTGTTCGCGGTGGTGCTCTCCGTCTTCCTCCGTCCCGGCACGGGACGCGCACTGCTCGGCGCCGGGCTGATCACGCTGCCGTGGTTCGGCTTCAGCTGGGTGGTGCTCGGCGCGGCGGTACCGGACACCGTTGTGATCAAGACTCTCCAGGGCGCGCAACGCGCCTGGGGTGCCTGGAACTTCGGCAACGGCCCGCTGTTCTATGCGCGGACTTCGCCGGTGATGGCCGTGCTGGCGTTCCTTCCCGCGGTGCTCGCCGTCCTCGCCATGGTGACACTGGCCGTCCGGCGGCGCACGATCCCCGCCGGGCTGCGGCCGTTCGTGCTGCTCGCCCTCGGTGGCCTGCTCTACCACTTCGGCTACGTGTTGCTGGCGGTCCCGCCCTACCACTGGTACTACGGCCCCGGCCTCACCGCGGCGACCGTTTTCGTCTGTGCCGTAGCGGTTTCCCACCGGATCATGGTCCGCGGGGTGCTCGCGTTGATCGTCGCCGGTCTGATCGCGTACGCGGCTGCCGGACTTCCCCGCACGTACGCGCCGTTCACGTCGAACTACACGTCGAGCGCGCAGTACGCACGTATCGGAGCGGAACTGGGAACGCTCGCCGGAGGCCGGATCGTCGGCAGCGCGGGCGAAATCGGCGTCCTCGCCTACAGTTGCGGCTGTCCGGTCGTCGACGTCTTCTCCGACCGTGGCCTGCTGCCGGCCGCGATCGAGGCGCGCGGCAAGGAGAACCGCTGGATCCGCGCGATACTCCGCGTGAACTACGCCTTCTTCGACTTCGACGTCCGGCCACGCCGTCCCGAACTCGTGCTGCGCCGGCTGGCGGCCCCACCGCCGGACGCGCTCGCGCACTGGACGCTCGACGCGCCGACCCTCGGAAAGCAGGAGCTGTACCTGGTGCCGAACGAGGAGTGAAAGCCCGAGCCCACCCGGGAAAACTCGCGAGACGCGGGAGGTGACCGCGAAGGCGACCAGCGCCACCGCGACCCGCCGACGATCAGCTGTGAACACGCGAACCAGGCCGGCACGGGAAACAGTGACGGCGGTGCGTTGGCGAGACGGCCGACTTAGCCGGCTCGCGCTGCAGGCCACGGCAAGCCTTGCTTACGCGATCGACCAGAGCGACGACGACATCACCGTCGGTCGCGCCGTGGCGGCTGCGCCGATGATCCGGCGGTCCTGCCACCGCGGGGACTTTCGGCTCTGCCAGGCGGAGAACCGGACTTCGACGATGGATGGGTATTCGTGTCCCGTGCCGCGGCACCCGATCCCCCGGAGTTCGTGATGCGCAGACTTTCGTTGCTCACCGTGTTGCTGATGCTGCCTGTCCTTGGTGCCGCCACCGCGCTTCCCGTCGCGGCGGCGCCGGTTCGGCAGGCCATGCTGACGGCGATCCGGGCGGCCCACCACACCGACTTCGACCGGGTGGTGTTCGAATTCGCCGGTCCACCGCCTGCCGAGCGCGACGCGGTTTACGTCCCGGAAGTGATCGGCGATCCGTCGGGGAACCCGGTGCCGATCGCCGGGGACGCGTTCCTTCGCCTGCGGATGGCATCCGCCGTCGGTCACAACGACAACGGCGACATCACCTACGGGCCGGCCCGGCGGACGTATGCCCTGCCCAACGTGATGCAAGTGGTCAACGCGGGCGACTTCGAAGGGGTGCTCACCTTCGGAATCGGTCTCGCACGCCAGGCGCCGGTCCGGTTGTTCACCCTGACCGGGCCCAGCCGGGTCGTCCTGGACATCGCCACGCCGTTCCGGACCGTCGACGTCCGGGCACATTTCCTGGACCTGACCCGTTTCGAGTCAGGCGTCGAGCCCTACACCCGTGCGGTCAGCCGCCCGGTGATACCTCCGGCGCTCGCCCGCGGCGCGCTGCAGCGGCTGTTCGCGGGTCCCACCGAAGCGGAACTCGCGCAGCGGCTGCGGTTCGTCGACTCCGACGCGACGGGGTTCACGGGCTTGTCGATCACCGGCTCCGTCGCCAAGGTCCAGCTGACCGGAGGCTGCTCGAGCCACGGCTCCACATTCACCGTCGCGGACGAGATCATGCCGACACTCAAGCAGTTCCCGTCGGTTCGGTGGGTGAAGATCCTCGACCCGTCCGGCCGTACCGAGCGGCCCACCGGGAACACCGACTCGATTCCCGAATGCCTTGAGCCGTGATCGGACGCCGTGGTCTGCCGATCATTGCGGGCCGGGCAACGGCGCGGCCGGAATTCCCTTCGAGGGGGTGAGGATGTGGTGCTGCGATGGGCCGTCACCGTCGCGCTGTTCTTCTGCTTGGCGGCGGTGGCGTTCGGGTTCACTCGTCGGACGTTGCGCTTCGCCATGCCGCTCGTCGTGGCGGCGGTCGCCCTCCTCTGGGTTCCGGGCCTGCCGGATCTGCTGGCCCGCTGGCAGTGGGCGGTCCTCGGGCTGGTGGCGATCGTGGGTCTCGACTGGATCGCCGCACGACGGGGTAGCCCGGGGGTCGATGTCGCCAAGCCGGTCGAGTTCGACACCTCCGCGACCAAGGAGTTACTGACCGAGCTGGCATTCCGGCTGCCGGCCGTGGCCTTGCGCAAGCCCGCCGGGGTGCCTGGCGGGACCGGTGGTGACCAGGTCGCCACCATCGTGAGCGCCAGCGAGGTCAAAGGGAGCACCGTCGTCGCCGCCCTGATCCGGCTCGCCGAACTGTTCACCGCGTCACCACGCCGCTATGTGGTTCGGCTACGTGCGGAGCGCTGCGCTGACTTCGATTCCGTCATAGCGGACGAGGTGGCCACGGATCCGCTGTTGTGGGTGACGGTCGACGTCCGGAGTCGCCGTACCGACAGCAGCGTCGCGGTGACGACCTTCGATCGTGTCCGCTTGAGCGACGCCGGTGAACACGCCGCCGCGTTCGTGGCCGCCGCGGTCCTCGCGCGCGACCGGTCCACGCCACGCTGGATCTTGCCGGTACGAGAACGTGCCGAAGACCTCGCGCAATTCCTGCTCGGTCCGCCGGCACCGGCGGCCGGCGCCACGTACGAGCAGGTTGTCGCCGACCGGCGGGTACGACGGGAGCGGCTGGCCTCGGTGGCCCGCGATGGCGCGGCGGCCGGAATCGTCCGGTACGAGCTGGCGATGCTCGACGACCTCTGCGGACGACCGCTGGCCGCGCTGCGTCTTCACGCCCGCACCGTCGCGGAGAATCCTCGGTTCCGCCGCGCGCAGTACCGGCTCGGGCTGTCACTGGTGATGGCCGCCGGCGACGCCCTCGCCTCGTGCTGGCGACCGGACCGGAACGATCGTGAACACCGCGACATCGTGACCTACCTGCGTCGCGCCGGCATGACCTTGGCCCCCACAGCCCGCTCCGACGCGCTCGAGGACCTGTGCCGATTCCGGCGTGAGTTGCTGGTCCACGCAGAACGGCAGCTCACCGACTATCGTGCCGCGCTGACCTGGCCGAAGATGATCGCCAGTTGCCTGTGGCGCCGTTCCGAACGTTCTTCCTGGCTGGCTTTGATGAAATCGTGGTCCGGATGGCGGCGGCAGGTGGCCGTGGCCGAGTCGGCCTTGCTCTTCTGCCGGGCCCGGGACCACCGGATCGACAACGGGGCCGCGGATTCGGTCTTCCTGCGGCAGGCGCGCGACCAGGCGGACCGGCTGTGCGCGCGGGTCGGGGAAACGGACCAGTGGCAGTATGCCTACAACCTCGCCTGCACGCTCACGCTCACAGTCGCCGACCAGGATCATGCCCCCGCCCCGGTGCGGAAAGCGGATCTTGCCCGCATCTTGAACCTGCTCCGGCTCGTCGCCGACGCGCCGGACAACCCGCTCGCGTCGGAGTGGATCGGCCACGACCCCGACCTCAAGCCGCTGCATGGCGACCCACGGTTCCGCGACTTCCTGCGGGATCAGATACGCCGTGACTTCCCGCGGAGCACACCGCACGGGGACGAGCCGGAGGACGCGGACTGGTTCGCCTGGCAGGTCGATGTCGCGCGAGAAGGAAAGACTCGTAGCCCGGCTCAAAGGAAGTCCTCGGAGTGAAATCCCTGATAGGCCGTCGGGGTGTCCCTGCTCTCGGCGCATCGCCCATCGACCCTACGGCCGCGTTCGACGCTGTCGTTTTCGTCGACACCGCGATCCACGACGTCGCGGCCGCCGTCAAACTCGGCGACGCAGGTCGACGTCCACTGTGGATGCCAAAAGGAGTAAGCCGTCCACTGTGGACTGCTCGCCGGTGCCGTGCGCGGCGGCCGCCAGGTCGCGGACCGTCATGCCCTCGGTACACGGGACGCGGTGTTCGCGCAGCCGGTCTTCGGCCTCCCGGCAGGCGCCGAGCACCGCGCCGATGCCAGGCTGACGTCTCCGTCGCCACGCTCGTGCGGTCTTGGCCAGCGGGATTCCGGCGAACCATGCCACCAGCAGCGCCGCGAGCGCGATCAGGACCGTGCCGAACGGGAACGTCCAGCCGCCGTCGCCGGGACCGCGCGAGCAACGCCGTCACGCCGAACACCGGGGCGAAGAACAGTCCCGCGACCATGGCGGCCAGCAGCGTCTGGGCGCGGCGGCTGCTGGCCGCCGAATCGGGGGTGCGCCCGGGACCCGAGCTGATGAAGGCCTTCCACGCGGTACACGGTTCCAGGGCGACATCGAGCACCGTGCCGCCGAGCGCGAAGGCGCCGGTGATATCGGGGCCGTTACTGACCGTGTTGGCCGGGGTGGCCGGAACCTGCGCCAGGCACGGCGCAGGTAACTTGGCGCCGCTGTGGGGCGCTCTCTTCGGTGCGCTCCGCTGCCAAGGGCATCTTCTGTCGTCTTTCAGGTGATCGCCCCACATGGTGGTCGACGATCGGCGAGGCCGTCGCCCGCGTGCTTGCCCAGCGGGTCGCAGCGGCTATCGTCGTCCGGTGACCACCCGTGAACTGTTTGACCTTGACGCGCTTCAGCTGCCGGAGGCGCTGGTTGACGCGGTCGAGCACGGCGAGGTTTTCACCCGGCGTTGGGTCGTGGAGACCATTCTGGATTTGGTCGGTTACACGGTCGATCGGGATTTGGCCGATCTGCGGGCGGTGGAACCTGCCTGTGGCGCGGGTGCGTTCTTGGGGCCGATGGTCGAGCGGCTGAGCGAGTCGTGTCGCAGGCAGGGCCGCTCGTTGCTGGACGCGGCCGAGGCTGTTCAGGCCTTCGACTTGCTGGACCAGAACGTGCGGCGAAGCCGTGAGCTGCTCACAGAGCAACTGGTGAGTGAGGGCTGGGAGTCCGACGAGGTACGGAAAGTCGTGGATGGGTGGGTCACCCAAGGTGACTATCTGTTCCAGGACTGTCCGGGACAGAGCGTCGACTTCGTGGTGGGAAATCCGCCGTATGTCCGGTTGGAGGACGTGCCGGACGCGCGGATGAGCGCTTACCGAAAAGTCTGTCCGACGATGGGCGGTCGAGCTGACCTGTACGTCGGGTTCTACGAGGTCGGGCTGCGCAGTCTCAAACCCGGTGGGCGCCTGGGCTTCATCTGCGCTGATCGTTGGATGCGCAATCAGTACGGTCGCGGTTTACGTCAACTGGTCGCGTCGCGCTACAGCATGGATCTGGTCTTGGTCATGCACGATGTGGACGCCTTCGAAGAGCAGGTCTCGGCTTATCCGGCGATCACGATCATCGGTAACGACGAACAGGGTGAAGCGGTTGCCGCGGACACCACCGAAGTGTTCGGGGCTGAGCAGGCGAAGAGGTTCCTTACCTGGGTGAACAGCTCGGCTGAGGTCCAGATCGACACGCCGGCCTTCCACGCCGCCCGGCTGCCGCATTGGTTCAGTGGCGACGACTCGTGGCCGGCGGGCTCCCCGGCCAGGTTGGCGATGCTGGAGGATTTGACTGATCGCTTCGCTCCTCTGGAGGACAAGGCGACGGGCACCCGTGTCGGGATTGGGATCGCGACCGGGGCGGACAAGGTTTTCGTGACCGATGATCCTGAGGGGATCGACGTCGAACCGGACCGGCTGCTCCGGTTGTCGATGGTGCGTGACACCAGGAGTGGTGCCCTGCGATGGCACGGTGCGCACCTGATCAATCCGTGGACGCCCGAGGGCGGTTTGGTCAACCTGAAGGAATACCCGCGGTTGGCGCGGTACTTCGCGCGTAGTGGTCAGGTTCTGCGGAAACGCCATGTCGCGGTGAAACAGCCCGACCGCTGGTACAAGACCATCGACAAAGTCGATCACGGGTTGACCGCCCGTGAGAAGCTCCTGTTCCCGGACATGAAGCTCACGATCCACCCGGTGTTGGACGAGGGTGGCTTCTACCCTCACCACAACCTGTACTTCATCGTCTCGGACGCATGGGACATGCGGGTACTCGGGGGCCTGCTGCTTTCCCGCGTTGCGCAAGCTTTCGTGGCTGCTTACGCGGTGAAGATGCGTGGAGGCACGTTGCGCTTCCAGGCTCAATATCTGCGTCGGATTCGCGTTCCCGACCCCACGGCGATCACCGCCGACGATAAAGTGGCTCTGGCTGAGGCCTTCGATGCGCGCGATGTGGAAGCCGCGACCGTGGCGGCGTTGCGGGTATATGGGTTGACTGAGTTGCCGGACTAAGGGGAGGACCGCGTGGCGGTCACGCGCCAGAATTTCGAAGATGCTGTCGCCGCGTACTGGGGGGCTAAGCAATCTCAGAACGATCTGTCCGCGATTCGTGACGCCGTTGGTGCTGGTACCGCTGGTTCGGTACGTGGCGGTAAGCATTTCGACGGGATCGCCGCACTGATCTCGAAGTTCTTCCTCGACGCTGGTTATCCGCCCGAAGCGATCCGGATGACCCAAGGGCAGCGGCTGGAGTTGCCCGGATATTTCCGCCCGACCAAACAATGGGACGTGGTGGTGGCCTACAAGAACACGCTGGTCGCCGCGTTCGAACTCAAGGCCCTCGGCGGCCCGTCCTTCGGTAACAACTACAACAACCGGGTCGAGGAAGCTCTCGGCAGCGCGGTCGACCTGCGCCGGGCCACTCTGGCTGACCTTTATCCAGGAGAGAAGCCCTGGCTGGGTTATTTCTTCATCCTGGAAGACGCGCCGAACTCTCGTTCGGCGATACATATCAACGAGGGTGCCTTCCCATCCGAAGAAATCTGGCACGAGGCTTCGTATCAGAAACGATTCAGCGTGTTCTGCGAGCGCCTGATGGCAGAAGGCATCTACGACTCGATCTGCTACATCACCTCATCGAAGGTCGATGCCAAGCCCATTGAGTTGGTCAAGAAGCTCGACTGGCAGCACTTCTCGTCCGCAATTAATGCACGGATCAAGTTCCTGGAAGGTGTCGGCATTCCCGGCGACACCGGAATGCTTCCAGTCTAGAGTGAGGTTGGACGCGTGAGCTTCGCGAGCGAGCGCTAGGCCTCGCTGTCGAGGGCGTGGTCGAAGAGTGTTGGGGAGTTGCTGTCCCAGTGTTCCCTGAACGGTCGTCCCTCTTGTCCGGAAGGGTAGTGCTTTTGGATGACTGCGGTCAGTGAGTTTGCGAACTTGGCGTAACCGCTTAGTTCTGTGTCAAGCTCCTTGAAGTCGAACCCGTGGGCGGTCTCGTGATCCAGGTGTGAAAACTTTGCGGTCAGATAGGGGCAGAGATTTTTCTTCTTGGCACTTTCGCTCGCGTATTCGTTTGGGCAGTATGGTCTTCTTGTGGCCACTGCCCATGTGCTGTCATACACGTCTTCTTCGACGAGGCGTTGGCACAGGATGCGAACACGGTCCTGATATGAGGCCGTGTCAAAAATATCGTCCTTGGGGTGGAATATCTGGTCTGCCTTTCTGCCGGGTTCGATGCTGGACGCGGGGTCGTCTTCGATGACGTACACGTAGCCTGTCCAAGGCTTGCCGGGCAGTAGGCCTTGCTCGACCGCTTTGGTCAGATCGGTTGCTGTTCCGATCGCTTCTTCTGCTCTGTTGTTGGCGTTATTTCCGTACGATGGCCCTAGCTGGCTCTTGAGTTCAATCGCCACAATAGGCCTTCTATTCGCTCGAACGACGACGTCCCATGCCTTGGTGGGTCTGTAGAAGCCGGGGAGCGTGTATCCCGGCGAGGTTTGCCCCGGCGCCACAAGGCCGCTCTTGATGAACTCCGGCGGTGCCTTGTAGTAGACCTCGGTCGCCGGGGCGCCGGCTTTGACGCAGGTCATGGCGAGCATGTGGGCGACATGATCAAGGTGACCGCCTGCGGTGACTCCTGCGCGTTCGCCGGGCTCACTCACTCCGCGACCATCCTGGTCGTCCCGGGCTTTCTTGCGTACTTCCCAGAACTTGTCCAGTGCTGCTGCTACTTCGGCATACTGTTCCGGTGTCATGCGTGGGCTCCCCCGGTGGCCTTCCGCTTGTGATCAAGTAACTCTACAGAAGAGGCCGCCTTCAGGGCGGCCGTCTCCGCCGCTTCCCGCGCCGGGTGGACCCGGCTCAGCTGCACCAGGCTGAAGCCGAACAGCAGGACACCGAGCGGGACGTGGACCGCCGTCATATGCGCGATCCCGAGGAACACCTGCACCAGTGTGAGTCCGAGGAACACGGCCGCGGGCAGGATCGGCTTGGCGGAGCCGCCACCCGGTCGCCATACGAGGACCGCGGTGAGCACGTGCAGCGTCGCCACGACGAACAGCGTGTAGGCCGTGGCGCTGTGCAGTGCGTGACCGCTCGGCACGGTCAGCAGGAGACCGGCGGAGATCGGGGTGAGGAAGACGGCGAGGGTCTGCACGGCGATCGCGACGCGCAACGGGGTCGGCATGTGAACTCCTTCGAGTGGGCGTGTCACCACCTGGACGAGAGAGCCGCCGGAAACGTGACAGCGCCGCCTTCTCCGCCATGAAAGCGGGATGAAAGTCCCGTCCGCATCCTTCGTCTCACCCGAGTGTCCGGCTCGGGACCATGGTCGACGAAGGGAACATCGATGCAGCTCACCCGAAGAGTTCTCGCCGGATCGACAGCGATCATCGCTGCCGTCCTCGGGCTCGGTCTGGCGACCGCCGGCCCCGCCGCGGCCGCGAGCGGTACTTGGCGGGCCTATGGGAACACGAATCCGATCACTTCCAGCTCCAGCGACTGGACGTGTGGAACCACGGTGACCGTCAGTTCCTCCGTGGTCGCGCAAACCTGCATCGTGGTGTCGCCGAACCGGGCCTCCATGCAGGGGGCGGTGATCGTGCGCAACAACCGGTCCAGCCTCTTCATGGCGAACGCGTACGTGTCGCTGTTCCGGCCGTCCGGCAGTCAGGTGCTGGACACCTGGAAATGCCCGGAATCCGGGGTGGGGGCGAATTCGTGGTCAGTGTGCTTCGGGCAGACCGTCCTCTACCCTGGCTCGACCTATGCCAAGGGGACCGTGAATTATCGGGAGCTCCCGGATTCGCCGCCGACCGGAGAATGAATTGACCGAGATGTCGGGTGTTCACCTGACATCCCGAGAAGTCTTTATGTCGTAGCATCGCCGATCATCGTGGGAATCGGTCGCGAAAAATAGACCGCTCGAAAGGGAACCGATCGGCGAATTCCGGCATCGGAGTCGTGGATGGCCGATCAGGCGAAAATCATGGTTATTGCAATGGGGATGTGAACATGACCTACGGGTTCGGTGCGGTCTTCGATGATTTGCACCAGACGGCGAACAGGATCACCGACGTCGTCATGGTCGTCGATGGCCTGCCCTGGAACGGCCCGAGCGGGGACTACGGGAATTCCGGCGTGCAGGCAGGCTGGGCTCGGTTCATCGAAAACGCGAAGGCGCATGTCGATGGACTGCGGGGCAAGGCGAACGAGCATGGCGACCTGGTACGCACCGCCGCCGGCCGGTACCAGGTGTCGGATCAGGAATCGGAGCAGGCGCTGTCTCGTTTGGGCGGCCTGCTCGACGGTTTCGCCGGCGGTCCGGCGGGGGCGGCCATCGGTCCCGCGATCGGTGGTGCGGCGGGCAGCGGTATCGCGGCGAGGCTCAACCCCTGACGTGTCCGGTGACAACGCGCGGTACGGCGCGGCGAGGGAATTCGAAGGGAAGTACTGGTGATGGCGGTTCAGCTGGGGGAGACCACCGATCCGAGGGCGCTGATTCCAGGGCAGCCGGAGTCGATCGCCGATGACCTTCGGCAACTGGTGGGCAATATCGACTTGGTCGGCGGTGCCGGGGACGGTCTGCGGGGTGTCGATCCGAGGGAATGGACCGGTGAGGGTGCCAACTCCTTCCGCGACGCGTTCGGCGCCGCGATACCCGAATGGTTCCAGGCCGTGGATTTCCTCGGTCAGAGCGGTGAAACGCTCGCCGATTTCGGTGACACGCTGACGTGGGCGCAAGGTGAGGCGCAGCGCGCGATCGAGTTGTTCACCGAGGCGCAGGCCGCGAGCAGGACCGCGCTGGAACAGTTCACCGGACTGGCGCGGCAGGCGATGGAGCTGGGGCAGTCGATCGGGATGTTCCAGGATCCGGGGGCAGGGCTCGCACAAGAAGCCCAGTCGATCCTGGACGCCGCTCGGGAAGCGGTGGCCTCGACCGGCGATTCGGTCGCGCGGGCGTTCGGGGTCGGCGGCGACGGTGCCTCGATCGCGACCATGTTCGGCAACTTCGCCGCGATGGCGTTCGGGATGGACTCCGACGGCGAGGGTGGTTATTCCACGGACCTTCCCGGGGGCGGGGCGTGGGGAGCCGACAACAGGCAGACGGAGCGGGTCTTCAACCCCGAGACCGGCGAGTACGAGGATGTGGACCCCGGCGGCTGGCAGCAGGACGGTATCAACAGGAGCTACGCCAACCAGTTCGGCGACCCGGACGCCGATTTGGTGGACCTTCAGGCCATCGCCGAGGCCGCGGGCATCGATGTGACGGAGGTGGGCTGGGAACGTGAGGCGGCCGCGGCGCTGCGTGAGGGCAGCATCGATGGCGAGTTCGACAACGGCACGGTCTCCGGAAGCGGCGGGCTTTCGGGTTCGGTGCTCAGCGCCAGTGCCGGGGCGAGCGGTACGGCGAGCTGGCTCGGGGCGAGCGGTGCCGCCCATGCGGAGGCTTACTTGGCCCAGGGCCATGCCGAAGGTGAGTTGAACTTCGGCGAGCACGCCGGCGTTTCGGGCAGCGCGGACGCCATGGTCGGCGCCGAAGCCTCGGCCGAGGGGAACATCAGCTGGACCGGGGCGGAGGGCAGCGTCGAAGCCTTCGCCGGGGCCAAGGCCGGAGGCGACGTCAGCGCCGAGGCGGGCGGCCTCGGGGCCGGCGCCAACGGCGAGGTCTGGGTCGGTGTCGGTGTGGAGGCCAGCGGACAGTTCGGCATGGGCGAAGACGGCAAGTTCCATATCGGTGCGTCGGCCGGTGCCGCGCTCGGCGTCGGTGCCAGTGCCGGTTTCGACGTGTCCGTCGATCCCGCCGAGGTCGTCGACACGGTCGCCGACGTGTCCGACGACGTCGCCGATGTCGCCGGCGATGCTTGGGACGCCGCCGGTGATGCGTGGGACGCTGCCGGTGACTGGCTCTAGGGCCGGAACGCCCATCCGGGACAACACGGAGACGGAGAAAACGTGGTAGCCACACTTCCGGTGCCGATCGAGTTCTCGCTTCCCGAGGGCTGGCTGTCGGCGCCACCTGACGAGGTCGGCGCGGGGGGCTGTGCGTTCGTGGCGCTGCATCCGCCCGCCGGCAAGGGGTTCACCGCCAACATCACGATCACCGGCGAGATCCGGGAGTCGTACATCCCGCTGGCGCACATCGCCGACGAGGCGCTGGAGACACTGCGGCGGACAGACCCCGAAGCGCGGCTCGGCAAGCGAAAGGAGTCCGGATCGCCGGCGAATCCGGGGCTGACCCAGTCCGTCCGGCTGTCGATGGTGCTCGACGGCCGCCGCCAGGATGTCGTGCAACTACAGGTGTTCCTCGGCATGTGGGACAAGCGTGAACCGCGTCGGCGGGCAGTGCTGCATATCGTGCTCAGCGCGCTCCCGGAGCAGTTCGACCAGGTCGCCGGGGACTTCCAGAAGTTCGTGTCGACCATCCGTCCCGAGGAAGGCGAGCACACACCATGAGCGAATACGCCAGGCGATTGCTCGGCCGGATCGAGGCGATCGACACCGCGAACGCCGGCAACCAACGGCGAGCCGAGGCCTACCAACGGATGGAAGGTGAGCTGAAGACCGTCGAGGGCACCGCCACTTCACCGGACGGTGTGGTCACCGTGGTCGCGAGCGCGGGAGGTGAGGTCACCGGCCTCACCTTCGGCGACCGTGCGCGCGCCATCGAACCATCGGATCTGTCGGCCACGGTCATGCACACGATCGCTTCCGCGCGAGCGGACGCGGTGCGACAGCAGGCCGAAGTGGTCCGTCGCGGCCTCGGCGATACCCGCCTGCTGGACAGTGTGCTCGACGCCGACCGGAAGCTGTTCGGTGACCGGCCGCCGCCGGAGCCCGGGCCTGCCCCGGCGCAAAGAGAACCCGTGCACCCTGGCGGAACTCCGGCCGGGGGCCGGCGGCGCAAGCGCGACGACGACGAATTCTTCGGGGAATTCCAGCTGTACCGAAACGGCAGGCGCCGATGAACCAGGGAACCGGCACTGCCTGACCTTGGTGGCCGGTATGGTCACCCGCGCGAGGTTTGCCGGGTTCGACGGTTGGCGAGGTAGCGGGTGGCGGGGGAGGCCGGGCGGCTGCTGAGCGGTTTCGGGCGCCGCTACGCCGTCGTCGTGCGGGTCGCGACTTTGCCGCCCATAGCGGCGATCGGTCTGCTCAGAAGCTCGTCCGCGGAGTTCACGGCCACGGCGGTGGTGGTCGCCGCCGCCGTGGTCTGGACCTGTGTGCAGGGACGGTGGCGGTGGCGTGGCCAGATCGCCGTGGACGTGGTGGTGCTGCTGGGTTTGTGCCTCACCGTGTTCTGGACCGGCGCCGAGGCGGACGGCAATACCGGCTGGCTTCGGCTCCTGGTCGTCTTCGCGTGCGTGACCTGGCAATGGCACACCCCACCGCTGACCGGTGCCCTCGCGGCGCTGATCGCCGGTGGCGGGATGCTCGTCGTCTTCGCCGCCGCCGGGCTCGACTTGAGTGCGTCGCAGGTGTGGGTTCCGGTGATGGCCGCGATGTCCAGGGCGGCCTGGGTGCTGGTCACCCGCGCCGCCGAGCGTGCCGATCGCATGGCGGCCGAGGCCGAGAAGGTGCGGAGGGAGGCCGCCGTGGCGGCGGCCGTCCGCGCCGAGGAACGGGAACTCGTGAACTCGTTGCACGACACCGCGGCGACCACCCTGCTGATGGTCGGCCTCGGGCAGGTACCCCCAGGCGCGGCTTGGCTGGCCCCGCAGGCACGTCGCGACCTGGACCGGCTGCGTGCCCTCGACGGCGGGCGGACATCGCCGGAGGCCGACCTCGTCGAGCTGCTCCGCGCGGACCTCGGCACCGGCCACCTGACGGTCGAACTCGACGTACCGCCGCGGCTGTCGCTGCCGTCCGACGTGGCGGGTGCGATCGCCGGAGCGGTCCGGGAGGCGCTCAACAATGTCCGCCGCCATGCCGGGACCGACCGGGGATGGGTCCGGTTGCGCGGCGACGCGCGGACGCTGCTGGTCGAGATCTCCGACGAAGGAAGGGGATTCGCCGCCGGTGACACCGTGACGGCACGGCGCGGGCTGCGGGAATCCGTGCACGGCCGGATGAACCGGGTCGGTGGCACGGCGACGATCACCTCCGCCGAAGGGGTGGGCACGGTGGTCCGGTTGAAATGGTCGTCATGAGCGACGGCGAAGCGACCCAGGAACAGCTGAGGCGTGGACTGCGGATCGCCGTGCTGCTCGTCGCGATACTGACCGTGGACGTGCTCGGGCTGAGCAATCTGTCGCGGGGCTTGAAATCCCACGACCTGCCCGCGGTTCAGTTCGCCGCGCTGGCCGCGCTGACCGCGGTGCTGGCCGTCGAGGTGGTGCTGGTCGTACGGCGGCGGCCGTGGGGCCGGGCGCGGCGGCTTGCCATCGTCATCGTGCTGGCCGCGTCCACGCTGGCGTACCTGACCCTGCCGGCCGGAAAGACCGCGACCACCGTGGACTGGTTGTTCGGAGCGGCCAACTGGGCGGGTGTCGTCGTCCTGCTCGATCGTCCTTTGAGGACAATGCTGGTCTTCCTGCTGACGCACGAGTCGCTCGCGTTGGCGAACCTGCTGGTGTTCCACGACGTGAACCGGACCGTGCTGGCCCGGTTCGTCACCGGTTCGGTGACGGTATTCGGTCTTCCGCTGTGCGTCGCCGTGGTCGCGGCCATGCTGGGCAGGATCGGTGCGCGGGCGGCCAGTGCCACCCGGGAACTGGAACGATTGCGCACAGCGGAGGCCGCCGCGGCGGGCGCGCACGGTCGTCGCACGCAGCGGATCGCCGAACTCGCCGACACGACCGTCCCGTTGCTGGCGGGGCTGGCGGACGGTTCGCTCTTGCCGTCGGATCCCTTGGTGCAGCGGGGATGTGCGATCGAAGCGGCCCGGATGCGCCGGCTGTTCGCCGAAACCGACGCGGTGGAGAACCCGCTGCTGCACGAGCTGAGGCACTGTGCGGATATCGCCGACCGCAAAGGCGTCGAGGTCGACTTGGACGTGCGTGGCCACTGGCCCGTGCCGCCGGTGGCCGTACGGCGCGACCTCACTGACGCCGCGCTCACCGCGCTGGCGACGGCCGGATCCTGGGCGCGGGTCACCGTGACCGGAGGCGCCGGGCTGGTGTCGGTCAACGTGGTCGCGGACTGCGTGGAGCCGATCGTGTCCACGCCGGCCACACCGGATGTGCGGGTCGAGATCTTCGACGGTGACGGAACAGTCTGGATGGAGGCCCGATGGCAGCCGGCGGAAAGCTGATCACGGCGGTGATCGTGGACGATCACGCGGCGATCGCGGCGGGGGTGCGGTACTGGTGCGAGCAGGCGGACCCGCCGATCGGTCTCCACGACGCCGGTGACCGCCTCGCCGATGTGTGGACCGGCCCCGGCGCCGACGCCGACGTGGTGATCTTCGATCTCGAGCTGGTGCCTCGCAATCCCGGCTTCGGTGAACTCCGCCGCCTGGTCGAGAGCGGCCGCCGCGTGGTCGTGTACTCGCAGCACGCGGACGACGCCACCGCGATCAAGTGCATCGATCTCGGTGCGCTCGCATATCTGACCAAACGTGAGGGGCCGGAGCACCTCGTGCCCGCCATCAGGGCTGTCGCCGGAGGGCAGGCGTACACGGCGCCGTCGTTGTCCGGCGCGCTCGCCGCGGACGACTCCCCGGGCAGGCCACGCCTGTCCCCGCGGGAAATCGAGGTACTGCGGGCATGGTTCGCCGCCTCTTCCAAGGAACTCGTCGCCGCGAAACTCCACATCACCGTCAAGACCGTCGACACGCACATCACCCGGGTGCGGGTGAAGTACGCGGGCGTCGGACGCGAAGCCCGCACCAAGAGCGAACTCGTCACCCGGGCACTCGACGACGGTGTCATCACGCTAGCCGAGCTCAACGAGGCGTAGGTGTCAGGCGTTCACCGGACATTCCGGGGGCCGCGGCCGGTCTAACGTCGCCGGAGCACGGGCGCCGCGGGCATTCGGTGACGAGGGGTACCGAACCGCCCGCGGCCCTTTGCCGCGACCAGGGGCGTGCCGCTCCGAGGAAGACGCCCGAGGGAGTTCGATGAGCCAGCCCGGTCCGCCAGGGTCGTATCCCGTACCGCAACCGGGGCAGGGTTACCAGCACTATCCCCAGCAGGGGGCCGGCTGGGGGCACCAGCAGCCACCACCTCGGAAGAAGAAGACCGGGCTGCTGATCGGGATGCTGGTACTGGGCACCGTCGTGGTGCTCGGGCTCGCTTTCGGCGGGTACTGGGTGTTCGTCAGGGAGGGCGGCTCCGACGCGCCACCGCCGGTGGACGCCTCACAGGACCTGGCGAAGGCGCCGATCGGTTGTGCGGTCTTCGACAAGGGCGAGGTGGCTCCCTACATACCCGGCCGGACGGACTTCGAGGCGGGTTCGGGCAACATGACCGCGGACTACGTGGAGCAGGGGCAGTGCGTCTGGAGCAACACCGACACCTTCATCAAGGACAAGGTCCGGGCGGCGCACGTGATCGTCACCAGCTACGTCTATCGCGCCACCGGCAAGAGGTCCGGGGTCGAAGCCGCGAAGGAACACCTGAAACGCCGGGTCCCGAACGGGGTCGCGGTGAATGTGAAGGACGCCGAAGAAGCCTTGCTCGTCCAGCAGGGGAAACGCGGCCACTCGGTGGCGGTCACGGCGCGATACCGCAATGTCGTGTACCACGTCGACTACACCAACCAGACCGACGGCGCGCCGGTCAAGGACGGGGCGACCGCACTGGCCACCGTCGCCATCGGCAAGGCACCGAAACACTGAGACCGGACGGCTGGGCCTTCACGCGCTAGCGGGGTGGTGTGGGCTGAAGGCTCCCTTCACCGAGTCTGATGCGACGAAAGGAGCCTTCGCCCCCGGTCAACCACAGGGAGCGGCGGTTCGGGTCAGGTCCGTGAAGGCCTCCTTGCCTACCCTGAAGGTAGTGAAGGAGGCCTTCACGGACTCCCAGATCGCCACACTCGACCCAGGTACACCAGCAGTCACAGCTGCTGCGCGTGAAGGACCCCTTCCCTCGGCTCAGCCGAGGAAACTCGACCTTCACACCTTCCCCAGTACATGAAGGCCCCCATCCTTGCGCCTAGGTACAGGAAGGGGGCCTTCATGTACAACCCGCCCCAGCTTGACATGCAGCCATGCGGCTGCCTAACCTGAAAAGGCAGCCGCGAGGCTGCATATCAGGGAGAGCGGCATGGACGAGGTCTTCAAGGCACTGGCCGACGCGAGCAGGCGCCGGTTGCTCGACGACCTGAACGCCCGCAACGGGCAGACCCTGCGCGAGCTGTGCGCAGGCCTGGACATGGCGCGGCAGTCGGTCAGCAAGCATCTGGCCGTGCTGGAAGCGGCGAATCTGGTGACCACGGTGTGGCGTGGCCGCGAGAAGTTGCACTACGTGAACGCGGAGCCGATCAACGCGATCGCCGAGCGCTGGATCGACCGGTACCACCAGGGCCGGGTCGACGCGCTCGCCGACCTCAAGAAGGCATTGGAGCAGGAACCCATGAGCACCGACGAATTCGTGTACACCAGCTACATCAGGACGACGCCGGAGCGGCTTTGGCAGGCGCTCACCGATCCGGCCTTCACCAAGCGGTACTGGGGTTGCGAGTTCACCTCGGACTGGAAGGCCGGCTCGACGATGGCCTGGGAGCAGCTCGGCGTGAAGCTGGAGGATCCCGAACAGGTCGTTCTCGAGTCCGACCCGTACCGGCGGCTGTCCTACACGTGGCACACCTTCACGCCGGAGTTCGCCAAGTCGGTGGGGCTCGACGACGACGTGTCGGCGAAGCTCCAGGCCGAGTCGCGGTCGAAGGTGACCTTCGACCTCGAACCCGTCGGCGACACGGTGAAGCTGACCGTGGTGCACGACGGTTTCGACCAGGGCAGCACCGCGCTGGAGATGGTCAAGGGTGGCTGGCCGCCGATCCTGTCGAGCCTCAAGTCGCTGCTCGAGACCGGCGAACCGCTGCCCGGACCCGCGTAACCGGGTCGACCGGGTCTTCGCGATCGGGCACGATGCGCAGTGTGCCCCTGGAGATCGCCTGCGACGAGTCCGGCTCCGAGGGCGAGAAACTGATCGGCGGGCAGACCGGCGTGTTCGCGCACGCGGGGGTCCGGTTGAGTCTCGAAGAGGCCGCGGCCTGCCTGGCCGAGCTGCGGCGAAGGATCCGTTCCCCGGCGGTCGAGTACAAGGCGAACCACCTTCTCCGCACGAAACACCGGCGGGTACTCGAATGGTTCCTCGGTCCGCTCGGCCCGGTCCACGGGCGGGCCCACGTGTACCTCGTGGACAAGAAGCGGTTGCTGGCGAACGAACTCCGGGCGCTCCTCGGCCCGGAGATCCGGCCGGACGACGAGCTCCTCGCCACGTTCAACGACGTGCTGCGGACCAGGAACCGCCGGGATCCGGCGGCGGGGTCGTTCTTCGCGATGGCCGGGGACACCGACGAATTGCGGGCGAAGGTCGGCCGGGCGCGTGACGCCAAGACCCTCGATCCGCTGGTGCCCGCGATCCTCCGCGCCATCGAGTACTGGAGCGCGGGAGGGGAGCCGGTCTTCCTCGTCCACGACGAACAACCGTCGCTCAAAGGGGACCGGCTCGCGCGGATCGAGTCGAGCCCGGGATTGGCCGGGGTGAAGTTCGTGGATTCACGGACGGATCCGCGGGTGCAGACCGCCGATTTCCTCGTCGGCGTCGCCCGCCGGATCGCCGAGGACGAATTGAACGGAAACGGTGACGAGATATTGACCGGATTGCTCGCGCCGTATGTCGACCCGGCGTCCCTCTGGGACTGATTCACTCCATGGTGCGCCGAATCGCTCGGGTGGACGGTTGCCCGGCGCGGCGGCGGGCTGGAAACGTCGGAACGGATCCGACACCGGCCCGGGAGGCAGTCGCAGATGCAGGCTTTCACCTTGCCCGAGTTCTACGTGCCGTATCCGGCCAGGATGAATCCGCACCTCGAAGCGGCGCGGGCGCACAGTATGGCCTGGGCGAGGGAAATGGGGATGCTCGATTCGCCGTCGCCGTCCGGTGACGTCGTCTGGACCGAGCAGGCGCTGGCGAAAATGGATTACGCGCTGCTCTGCGCGCACACCCATCCGGACTGTGACGGGCCGTCCCTCGATCTGGTCACGGACTGGTACGTGTGGGTGTTCTTCTTCGACGACGATTTCCTCGCGCAATTCAAGTACACCCGGAACACCGAGGGTGCCAAGGCCTACTTGGACCGCTTGGAACTGTTCATGACCGGGCCGGGGGAAAGCGCGCCGGAACCGGGGAACCCCGCCGAAGCCGGGCTCAAGAACCTTTGGGCGCGCACCATTCCTTCGATGTCGGAGGCCTGGCGGCGGCGTTTCGTCACCAGCACGCACAACCTGATGGTCGAATCGCTCTGGGAACTGGACAACATCGACCGCGGTCGCATCGCGAACCCCATCGAATACATCCAGATGCGCCGTCGGGTCGGCGGGGCGCCGTGGTCGGCGAACCTCATCGAGTTCGCCGTCGGTGCCGAGGTGCCGGACAGGATCGCGGCGACCAGGCCGATGGAGGTGCTGCGCGACACGTTCGCCGACGCCGTCCACCTTCGCAACGATCTCTTTTCCTACCAACGTGAAGTGCGAGAAGAGGGCGAGAACTCCAACGCGGTCCTCGTCTTCGAGAAGTTCCTCGACTGCCCGACTCAGGAAGCCGCCGAACTCACCAACGATCTGCTGACCTCGCGATTGCAGCAGTTCGAGAACACCGCGCTCGTCGAGGTGCCCGCGTTGCTCGCCGAGCGCGACGTCTCGCTGCCGGAGCAGATCGGGGTGGGCCTGTACGTCAAAGGCCTGCAGGACTGGCAGTCCGGCGGTCACGAATGGCATACCCGGTCGAGCAGGTACATGAACGAGGACGCGGCCTCCGGTGCCGGTGGGCTGGGCCTCGTCCAGCGGGTGCGGCAGCAGGCGCCCCCGCCGTTCGCGAAGACCGGACGGCTGCCGTTGCCGGAATTCCGCATGCCGTACCCCGTGCGCACCAGCCCCCACCTCGCCGCCGCCCGCGAATACGCACCCGGCTGGGCGCGGGAGATGGGGATGTTCGAGGGCGGGGTCTGGGACGAGCGCCGGTGCCGCGGGATCGACCTGGCGCACTGCGCCGCGATGATCGATCCGGCCGCGGACTTCGCCGGGCTGAAGCTGTCGACCGACTGGCTCACCTGGGGCACGTACGGCGACGACTACTTCCCGCTGCTCTTCGGGGCGAAACGGGACGCGGTCGCCGCGAAGCTGTGCAGTGACCGGCTTTCCCTGTTCATGCCGCTCGCGGACGAGCCGGTACCGAAGCCGTCGAACCCGATCGAGACGGGTCTCGCGGACCTGTGGGGCCGGACCGCGGGACCGCTGTCCCCGCACGCGCGCGCGGAGTTCCGGCGGGCGATCGAGAGCATGACCGCGAGCTGGGCCTGGGAGGTCGGGAACCAGGCGCAGAACCGCGTCCCCGACCCGGTCGACTACGTGGAGATGCGCCGGCGGACGTTCGGTTCCGACCTGACCAAGAGCCTCGCGCTCCTCCAGCTCGGCGACGTCGTGCCCGCCGAGCTCTTCCGGAATCGCGTCCTGTTCGAACTCGACACGGCGGCGCAGGACTACGCGGCCTTCTCCAACGATCTGTTCTCGTACCAGAAGGAGATCGAATACGAAGGCGAGGTGCACAACCTCGTGTACGTCGTCGAGCGGTTCCTGGACGTCGGCCGGATCGAGGCCCGCGACATCGCCGCCCGGCTGATGAACGCGCGGATGGCCCAGTTCGAGCAGCTCGCGGACGAGGATCTGCCGCGGATGTGCGACGACCTCGGACTCGGTGACGACGTCCGTGCGGAGCTGACGAGGTACGCGGACCACCTGAAGGACTGGATGGCCGGAATCCTGGAATGGCACCGGAAATGCGTGCGGTACACGCCGGAGGAGCTGGCACGCCTCCACACTCCCGAGCCGCCGGTGTTCTCGCTCGCGCCGAGCGGGATCGGGATGTCGGCCTGGCGGATCGGGAGCGGGGCGCGCTGAAGCCTGGCAGCGGCGAGAGGACCTGACGGCGTGTCCTCGCAACCTGCCTCTCTCACCTCTCGCAATCCCCTCCTGAGACCCGGCCGACGCCATGAACGGTCCTTTCCTTGCAAAATTTGCAAGGAAAGGACCGTTCATGGCGTCCCCGGCCGACCCACACTCACCAGAAGCGTCCCGAAAGTGGCTTTCGCGACACGGGTGCCGCCTGAGGCCGAACCGTCAGAACGCGGTTAGGACGATCCGCGCGGTCCGCGGGTCCCCGTCGTGCACCAGCGACTCGAAGTGCCCGACGTCGTCGAAGGCGAATCCGTACGCCTTCCCGTCGACCATCTGCTCGTGCACGATCCGCGAGTAGTGGTCGGTCACGGACTGCTTGTAGAACTGGCCCGCGTCGTACGTCGGCTGCGTGTGCAGGGAGCCGAGGGTCGAGCGGTGCAGCGCCGCGCACAGCGTCCGCGCGATCGGGCCGACGACCTGGTCGTTCGGCGCGTGCAGCCGTCCGTCGCAGTTGAAGACGTCGCGGGTGCCCGGCTTGCTGAACGACGCCACTTCGGCGCCCGAGGCGTCGGTGAAGCGCAGGACGTCGTCACCGCCGGTCCGGCCGGTGAACTTCTTGCCGGGTTCGGCTTCGAACGGGACCACGGTGAGCGGTGTCGACTTGTAGGTGTTCCAGGCGCTCGTGACGTAACCGTCGAGATAGGTGCCGCTGAACTTGCCGGTGTCGAGCCCCTTGCCCGGCGCGAGGACCCGCAGCCTGTTGTACACCAGGTTCGAGAATCCGGACTGTCCCTGGACGGCGTTGAAGATGTTCTCGCGGCCGCCGGGCTTCAGGCGCCCGGCCTCCTTGTTCGCGCCCGCCCCGTTGGTCAGCCCGACGGCGTGCGGCACGCTGAACATGTCGACCTGCGAGCTGTTGATGAACAGCCCGCCGTTGTCGTAGGTGAATTCGCTCCAGTCGAACAGGATGTCGCGGTTCGGGTCGCCGTCGGCCCACGGCGCGGGCTGCACCAGGCCGTCCGGGGTCAGGAAGAACTTGATCTTCTGCCCGAACGACATGTAGACCCGGCCCGAGAGCATGCGCGGGATCCGCAGCGTGGTCGAGCCGCCGTTGCCGGGGCCCGCGATCGAGACGTCCGGCGCGGGGCTCGGCGGGTTCGCGCCCGGCGGCCACGGGGTGAAGGTGCCCGCGGCGTTGACGTAGCCGAGCTTCCCGGTGTTGAGGTTCGTGCCGAGCACGTAGAGGTGGACCGCGTCGGAGCGGTTCGAATTGTTCGTCACGGTCAGCGGCAGCGGATCGGGCCCCGCGGCGACCGCGCCGGGCGCCGAAAGCGCCGAAACACCGGTGACCAGTGGGAGGGCGACCGCCAACGCGGTCAAAACGCGCCGGACTTTCTTGCGGATGCGCACAGTTCACTCCTCGGCGGAATCCCGCCGCGGAGCGTGGACGCGCCGCGGCGGTGCTTGCGGATGTCGGCCGGGGGCGCGTTCCCGGCCTGGGCGTGACCTTGGCGAGGGGTCTCAGCACGGGAAGTTACGTCGCGGGACGCCGACATGTCCAGACCACTGGTGGGAATCTGTCCGGTTTTCCGCCTCGACGGACAATTCGTGGCGGACCTTCGTCGATTGAGGTGGCCGGATTCCTCGACTACCGTTGTCCGGGTTCCGTCCTGGACCCCGGCGGCCGGGTTTTCTCATCCGTGGGGAGCGGGACATGAGCGACGAATTTCCGATGCGAAGAACCGGCGGCGGTGAGACGTGGATTTCTCCCGCCGGCTGGGACGGCCTCGCGAAGGCCGCGGTGGACGGCGAGCCGAGCGGGATGGACGACCTCATGTCCGCCGTCGCGGCGTGGGCGCGGCAGTACACCGAGACCCGTCTCGGCGGCCACGAGCTGACCTATCTCGAACCGGCCGACGTCGCGCAGGAGATCTGCCTCGCGGTCCTGGTCGCCGTCCCCGGGTACGGCGTGCGCGGCGGTTCCTTCCTGTTCCTCCTGCGCGCCATCGCGGCGAACAAGGTCGCCGACGTCTTCCGCAAGGCGGCGCGGAGCAAGCAGGTGCTCACCGATGAACTTCCCGAACGCCCGGCGGGGGACGCGGACGAACCGGAGCAGCGCGCGCTGCGGACCGACCTCGGGGTCCGGCTCGGCAGGTTGATGCGGATGCTGCCCGTCTCCCACCGCGAAGTGCTGGGGATGCGCGTGATCGGCGAGCTGACGTCGAACGAGACCGCGGCGGCGCTCGGTACGACGTCATCACGCGTGCGGGTGACCAAGCATCGCGCGATCAGCAGGCTGCGCGCCTGCGCTCAGCGCCAGGACGCCTTGAGCTGAATTCGGAACAACAGCCGGATCAACGGATTATCCCGTTTGGCGCGGGTTTCGAGAATGCGAACGCACATGGCCCCTCCAGAGCTCGCCGTCGAGCACCGCCGCCGAGGGCCAGAGCAGCGGTCTCGGGTCCCACCCTAGGCGCGGCCCGAGGCGCCGGAACCGGCTGAACGGACCATTGGCCCCCATTCGAACCGGGTTTTCAGCTTTTCGGACTACTGCATTGGTGCCGAAGAAATACTCGGGGACACGGCAAAGGGCGGAAATGTGCGAGGATGGTCGTGGCGCGGGCGACAGGCCCGTACTGTTCGCTCCTGACCTCGGCGGGCTCGTCCGGCACCGGACAACGCCGAGAGGCAGACATGAGGCCTACAAGGCCCGATCACACCGCACTGGTCTGGGCGAAGTTGCGTTCCCTCGCCTCGGAAACCGGTTCCGCGGTGACAGTGGAGCACGCGTGCATCGTCTGCGGAGAGGTTCTCGAGGCCGCGGGTGTCGGCCTCACCCTCGTCGCGAAAGGAGGTCCCGCCGAGCCGGTCTTCGCGACCGACGAACGCAGCAGGGAATTGGAAGACCTGCAGTTCACCCTGGGCGAAGGACCGGCGCTGGAGGTGATGGACGGCGGTATGCTCGTCGTCGTCACCGATATGACCGGTTCGGAGGCGTCGCTCCGGTGGCCGATGTTCGCTCCCGAGGCGATCGACAGAGGCGTCAAATCGATCGTCGCGGTGCCCATTCAGGCCGGGGCGATCAAAATGGGCGTGGTCGACTGCTATCGCGAACTCGCCGGGTTCCCTTCGGTGGATGGCCAGGCGGAAGCGCTCGTCTGCGCCGAAGCCGCGATCACCCTCGCTGTCGCCGACGTCGACGTCGGCAGGCCCGGTCTCGCCGAACTGATCGACCTCGAATTCACCCAGCATCGTGCTCAAATCCATCAGGCCGCGGGCATGGTGTCGGTCCAGCTCGACATCGGGCTCGTGGACGCGCTCGCCCGCTTGCGTGCCCACGCCTTCGCCCACGGCCGCAAGCTGAGCGAGGTGGCCGAGGACGTGGTGATGCGCCGGTTCGCGTTCCGGCCCGGCTCGTGATGGGTCGTGTGCTTAAGGAGAGAGCAGAAACGATGACCGACTCGGCGACCGCCTTGCGGGAAACCTTCGTACAGCTGGCGGACACGCTTGTCGACGACTTCGACCTCATCGAATTCCTCGATCTGCTCGCGTTCAGATGTGTCGAGCTGCTCGGCGTCTGCACCGCGGGCCTGTTGCTCGCGGAGCCGCGCGGCACGCTCACCATGGTGGCCGCTTCCGACGAACAAACCCGATTGCTCGAATTGTTCCAGTTGCAGAACTCCGAAGGGCCGTGCCTGGACTGCTACCAGGACGCCGCGCCGGTGAGATGCCCGGATCTGGTGCGTGCGCGCGGAAGATGGCCGAAGTTCTCACGGGAGGCGGAGAACGCCGGATTTCGTTCCGTGTACGCGTTGCCGATGCGGTTGCGGGAAGAAGTGATCGGCGCGCTGAACCTGTTCGGCACCAGCCCTGCCCTGGTCGACGACGAGGGATTGCGGCTGGGCCAGGCACTCGCGGACGTCGCCACGATCGGCATCGTGCATCACCGCCTGTTGCAGCGGCAGGAGATCATCACCGCACAACTGCAGACGGCGCTGAACAGCCGGGTGATCATCGAACAGGCGAAAGGCGTGCTCGCCGAACGGCTCGGGGTTTCGGTCAGCGAAGCGTTCGGCGTAATGCGCGCCTACGCGCGGAGCAACAACCGCAAGATCCTCGCCGTGGCGACCGGGATCATCGACCGCACGGTGGAAATCCGGCGCTGAGCGATACCGGTTCGGCGCTTGTCCGCCCCCGGCCGATTCCTAGACTGGATGGGTGTTTTCCCTGGAGCAGCTGGTGAGTTTCGTCGCGGTGGCCGAGGAACTGCACTACGGCCGGGCGGCGGAGCGGCTCTCGATGACCCAGCCGCCGTTGAGCAGGCGGATCCAGCTGCTGGAGCGCGAACTGGGGGTCGAGCTTTTCGACCGCGCGCACCGCACGGTCCGGCTGACCCCCGCCGGCCGCGTTTTCCTCGCCGAGGCAAGGAAGATCCTGCGTTCGTCGCACGAGGCGACGCTGTACGTGCGCCGGGCGAAGAAGGGTGAGGCCGGTGTCGTGACGCTCGGGTTCACCGCTACGGCGGCGTATTCCTTTCTCGAACGGGTCATCGCCGCGGCGCACGCCGAAGTGCCCGGCGTCGATCTCGTGCTCCGGGAAATGGTGACGGCGGCGCAGGTGGAGGAGCTGCTGGCGGGCGGGATCGACCTCGGCATGATCCGGCCGCCGGTCACCGGCGCCGACATCGTGACCCTGCCGCTGTGGCGGGAGCCGTTGCTGGCGGCGCTGCCGTCGGCGCATCCTTTGGCCCGGCGCAAGAAGAATCCCGGCGTCCGCGATTTCGACGGCGAGCCGTTCATCATGTATTCGCCGTCGGAGGGCCGGTACTTCCACGATCTGCTCGTGGCGGTGTTCCGTGCCGCCCGGGTGTCGCCGGAGTACACGCAATACCCCTGCCAGGTGCATACGGTGCTCGCGCTGGTGAAGGCGGAACTCGGGGTCGCGCTGGTGCCTGCCGCGGCCGGCACGCTGCGCTTCGAGGGCGTCGTGCTCCGTCCGGTGGACGGTGTCGAGGGCCGTCCGGTGGAACTCGAACTGATGTGGCGGCGCGGCAACGACAATCCGGCGCTCGGCGCGTTGCTCACCGCCGTCGGCAACCTGGCGCGGCGCGGCCGTCAGTCCACTGTGGAGTGATCGGGCCAGGCGTCGCCCCATTCGGCGTCGCGGGCCGCGCGGTAGGCGGTGCCGTGCCGTTTGGTGACGATCTTCTCGGTGAGTCCGGTCTCGGCGCACAGGGACAGGCTGACCATGCCCTTGCGTTTGGCCGGATGCCGCAGGATGCGGGCATCCGCGCGTTCCGTGGCCGTGCGGGAGGCCACGACGTAGGAGAACTTCTCGTCCTCGAAGCCGAGCGTCCCGGACTTGAGCTGGCGATGCAGGCCGGTGCGCGGGAGGCGCGCGGAGAAATGGCACCAGTCCTTGCCGCGCGGGATCGGGCACGCGCCCTCGTGGGGGCAGGGCGCGACCAGGGAGAGCCCGAGTTCGACGAGCTGATCCCGCGCCGTGACGATCCGTTCGTAACCCGCGGGGGTACCGGGTTCGATCAGCACCAGCATCGAGGCCTTCGCCGAGAGCCAGCGGACGGTGTCGGCCCGGCGGGCTTCGGGCAGCTCGCCGAGGACATAGGAGAGGGTCACCAGATCGGCCTCCGGCGCGGGTGCCGCCGGGTCGATCAGGCCGCGCCGCCAGGTCGAGCCCCGGACGGCCTTGTCCCCGGCGTTCTCCGCGAGCCGCCGCCCCAGCGCGATGGCGCCGGGTACCTGCTCGACGACGGTGCTCTCCTCCAGCGACGGCCACACGTCGGCCGCCGCCCAGATCGCGGCACCGGTTCCGCCGCCGATGTCGATCTGTGTCCGCGGAGCGAACCCTGGAGCGCGAAGGGCGGCTTCGGCGAGAACGGCGTGGACAGCCGCGTACGTGGCCGGCATCCGGTAGCCCGCGTACGCCGCGATGTCGGCTTCGGACGAGAGGATGGGCGCGCTCGCGGGGGCGTTCTCGCGGTAGCGCGTGCTGAGCCGCTCGACGGACTGGGCCAGCCTGTTCTGCGGGTACTTGCCCAGCTCCTCGTCGAGGGCGGAGCGGAGGGTTTCGGGGAGTCCAGGCACGATCGGAGATTCTCTCATGGGTGCTTGACCTGGGGTTTTCCGGCTGCTCGAATACTCGCGGAAAAAAGTTCGGGGACCGTGTCGAAACCTGGGGTGCCCGATCGACGCGTAGATGTGGCAGGGACGAGCCCCGCCGGGAACGGAGACTTCGATGCGGTTCATGGTGATTGTCAAGAGCGACGAGAAGACCGACGTCGCGGGTGCTCAGCCGAGTGCCGAGGAGCTGCAGGAGATGGGGAAGTTCAACGAAGAACTGGTGAAGGCCGGCGTCATGCTCGCGGGTGAAGGACTGCTCCCCAGCTCCGAGGGTTTCCGCCTCCAGTACTCCGGCACCGCCGAGGCGCGTGTCGTCGACGGGCCCTTCGCCGAGAGCAAGGAACTCATCGCGGGTTTCTGGATCCTGCAGGTCAAGGACCGGGCCGAGGTCCTTGAATGGATGAAGCGCGCACCGTTCCGCGAGGGCGAGATCGAGATCCGCCGGATCGCGGAGATGGAGGACTTCGACAACGCGACCCCCGAGATCGTCGAGCACGAGCAGAAGCTGCGGGAGCAGGCCGAGGGGAACTAGGCCGCCTCCGGCGAGTCTTGTTCGCGGTCTTCGCGCCCAGGTGGTCCCTGACGGCACGGGCGGATGCGCCCGAGTACGACCCGGTACGAGGGCGATCCGCCCGCACCGTCAGGAACCGCCTGGACCACGAAGCCCATCGAACAAGCCTCGCCGGACGCGGCCAGGGTTGCGGTCGTCGCGCCGACGCTGTTGATTGGTCGGCGTGACGGCAACAACAGACTCCCGTTCGGCGATCGACGCGGTGTGGCGGATCGAATCGGCCCGCCTCATCGCCGGCCTCGCGCGGATGACGCGCGACGTCGGCCTCGCGGAGGAGCTGGCGCAGGACGCGCTGGTCGCCGCGCTCGAACAGTGGCCTGAGTCGGGCGTCCCGAGGAATCCGGGCGCCTGGCTCATGACCACGGCGAAACGCCGGGCCGTCGACACCTTCCGGCGCAACGAGCGATACGAGAAGAAGCTCGGCGAGATCGGTCGCGAGCAGGAGTACGAGGAGGAGCCCGACTTCACCGCGGGCCTCGACGACCACATCGAAGACGATCTGCTGCGGCTGGTGTTCACCGCCTGCCACCCGGTGCTTTCGACCGAGGCCAGGGTGGCGCTGACGCTGAAGATGATCGGCGGGCTCCAGACGCACGAGATCGCGCGGGCGTTCCTGGCCAAGGAGACCGCCATCGCGCAGCGGATCGTCCGCGCGAAGAAGACGCTCGGCGACGCCAAGGTCCCGTTCGAGGTGCCCGAGGGGGCGGACAGGGTCGCGCGCCTTTCGTCGGTGCTCGAAGTCATCTACCTGATCTTCAACGAGGGGTACTCGGCGACGGCGGGCGAGGACTGGATGCGGCCCGCGCTGTGCGAGGAGGCGCTGCGGCTCGGGCGGATCCTGGCCGGGCTGATGCCGAAGGAACCCGAGGTGCACGGGCTCGTCGCGCTGATGGAGATCCAGGCTTCGCGGTCCGCCGCCCGCGTCGGGCCGAATGGCGAACCCGTGTTGCTGATGGACCAGGACCGCACGAAATGGAACCGGCTCCTGATCGGCCGCGGCCTCGCCGCGCTGGGACTCTCCGAGTCGCTCACGGGCGGCGCTTTCGGCGTCTACGCGGCGCAGGCCGCCATCGCCGCCTGCCACGCGCGGGCGCGGACGGGCGAGGACACCGACTGGGGGCGGATCGCCGTCCTGTACGAAGGGCTCGGGAAACTCAACCCGTCGCCGGTGATCGAACTGAACCGCGCGGTGGCGTTGTCGATGGCCGTCGGGCCGGAGGCGGGGCTTGAGATCGTCGACAAGCTGACGTCGGAGCCCGCGCTCAAGTCGTACCACCTGCTGCCGAGCGTGCGCGGCGACTTCCTGTCGAAACTCGGCCGCCTCGACGAGGCCCGCGCCGAGTTCGAGCGCGCCGCGGAGATGACCGGGAACGACCGGGAACGCACCCTGCTCCTGAACCGGGCCGCCGAATGCACCCCTCGCGGTTAGGCGGGGGCGGGGCGAAGCGCGGTCAGCGCACGGTGCTGCCCCAGCCGGACCGCCTGGACGGAGCAGCCGAGCGCGAGCGCGGTGTCGTCGGCGGAAAGCCCGACGAGCGACCGCAGCACCATGATCTCGCGCTGCTGCCCCGGCAAACCCGAAAGCGGGTTCGGCAGTTCGGCGGTGGTCCGGTGGAAGTCGTCGACCAGCCGGTGCGTGACGTCGTAGGCGAAGGTGAGCAGCGCGCGTGCCCCGCCCGACCCGGCGAAGATCTCGCGGCAGCTGTCCTTGGCGACCGCGTCGGCGATGTCGTAGGTGCCCGAACGACGGCCGATCCGCGCCCGGCAGTAACGCACGGCGAGGACGCGTACGGCGTCGACGAGTTTCGTCTCCATCCGTCCGCCGGCCTCCTCCGACCGCCGTGAACCGTGTCCTTCCATCGGCTCCCTCTCCCACCTTTCAGATGAGCACGGTCACGGGGAGGGAGGTACGGTCTTTTTGCCCACACGGGTGGGTCATGCCTCGATGAAGACGATCCGCTCCGGCTCGATCGTCAGGCGCACCGTCTGCCGTTTCACGCTCACCAAGGTCTCGAATTCCGTCGCGTGCCCGTCCGGGATCGTGAACAGGCGGTCGTCGCGGGAGTCGAGGAAGTCGGAGAAGCCGGTCAGCGAGACCCCGCCGCTTTCGTCGAGCGCGAGGTAGTCGACGAGCCTGCGGAAAAGTTTCGGCAGGATCACCAGTTCGTCGGCGAGTTGCCGCCGCGACGCGAGCTTGAACCCGGAGTTCGTGACGTCCTGCGGCCACAGCCCGAGCCCGTTCTCGCGGGCTTTGACCGCGGCTTCGGCCAAGGCGTCACGGAGATCGGGATAAAGCAGTGAATAGAACGTCGGGTAGACGAGGCCGTCCGCGACCTGCCGGTAGTTCGCGGAGTTCTTCAGCGTTTTGACGTCGAGATGGACCTTGGAAAGATCCGCCGACCGGCCCGGCCGTTGTCCGGGAAAGGCGAACGCGACGGCTCGTCCGTATTTGTCGGCGAATCGCGTCAGTATGTGACCCGGTACCTTGATCGGGGTCGACGAAGTGACCGTTCCCCGCTCGTCGCGTTCGACCGTTTTGAAGCCGAGGCACTTCAGCAGGTTCGCCGCGGCGGCGTCGGCGAATTCCGCGGGCTGATGCCACATCCCGCCGGTTCCCCTGGCCTGGTAATGCGTTTCGAGCGCGTCGATCGCGTCGAGCCGCAACTGCATCCCGCCCCGCGAATTGAGCCGGACCTTCAGGCCCGCCTTCTTGGTCGCCTGGGGGTCTTCGGGATAGAACCGCACCGAATCGCCGTCCGGTGAGGCTCCGACAAGCTGGAACGTACCTTTGATCAGCGTCATGGGCATGAGGACAACGGTAGTTCGCATTCCGGCGGGTGAACCAGGTGTTCATCCATCCAGCCCAATGGCCGGTTAAGATCGGATGACCATTGTGGACATTATCGAATTCACGTTCACGACGGGATCATGAACCTCAGCACAGTCGCCTGAAGCAGCGAGATCACCCCGACCACGGCGGTCAGCGCCACCGACCACAGGAAGGTCTGCCGCAGCAGCGCGCCTTCCTTGCCGGACTGGCCGATCGCGGTGGCGCCGATGGACAGGTTCTGCGGCGAGATCATCTTGCCCATCACGCCGCCGGAGGTGTTGGTGGCGCCGGCGAGGATCGGGTCGACGTGCAGTTGCTGCGCCGAGATCACCTGCATCGGCCCGAAGAGACTGTTCGTCGACGCGTCCGAGCCGGTGAGGAAGACACCCAGCCAGCCGATGTAGGCGGAGAACAACGGGAACAGCACCCCGGTGGTCGCGAGCGCGAGGCCGAGGGTCTGCGTCGCGCCCGAGTAGTTCATGACGAACGCGATCGCGAGGATCATGAAGATCGTCGCCAGCGCCCACCGCATCTGGTGCAGTGTCCGGCGATAGGTCGCCAGCAGCAGCCGTGGTTTCGCGCCCATCGCGAAACCCGCCGCGATCGCCGCGATCAAGGCGACCGTCCCGGGCGAATAGAGGAAGTCGACGGTCAGTGTCGCCGCGTACGGCGTGTCCTTGGGCGTGATCGGCGCGTGCTGGACGACCTCCTTGTGCAGCCCCGGCCACGCGAACACCCAGTCGGCCTTGTGCAGCAGTTTCGTCAGGTCCAGCCATCCGGGCAGGTCCTTGAAGATCGTCCCGATCCGGGAAAGGAAGATCGCCGCGATCAGGACGATGTACGGCGCCCACGCGTACAGCGCGCCGCGTCCGGCTTTCGCCGCGCCGAGACTCCCTCCGGCCTTCACCGGTTCTTCGCCGTCGAAACGCCAAACCGCCGATGGCTGCCAGAACCGCGTCAGTATCCACAGCGAGGCCATCGCGGCGAGCGCGGCGACGACGTCCACGAGGCTCGGGCTGATGAAGTTCGAGGTGACGAACTGCATGACCGCGAAGGACAGACCGGCCGTCAGCACGGCGGGCCAGACCTCGATCATCCGCTTCCAGCCCGCGAGGACCACGATCAGGAAACCGGGAACGATCAGCGCCAGCAACGGGAGCTGGCGCCCGACCATCGACGAGAACAGTTCCGTCGCCTGTTCCTGTTTCATGCCGAGGATCGGCGCGGTCAGCCTGCCCAGCACGATCAGCGGGTTGCCGAGGCCGCCGAACGCGACCGGCGCGGTGTTCGCCAGCAACGCGAGCACGACCGCCTTCACCGGCGGGAAACCGAGCGCGGCCATCATCGCCGCGGTGATCGCGATCGGCGAGCCGCCACCCGCGATCCCTTCCAGCAGCGCGCCGAAGCCGAACGCGATCAGCAGCGCCTGGAGGCGGCGGTCCTCACTGAACCCGGCGAGGACCGCCTTGATGTCGTCGAAGCGTCCGGTCGCGACGGTGACGTTGTGGAAGTACACGGCGTGGAACGCGATCCAGGCCACCGACCACACCCCGAACACGATCCCCATGGCCGCGGAATCGAGGGCGAGCCCGGCGGGCATGCGGTACAGCAGGACCGCGACCAGTAGCGCGGTGATCAGCGCCAGCCCGGCCGAGAGATGCGCCGAGCGGCGCAGGACTCCCAGCGTCACCAGCAGCACGATGATCGGCAGCGCCGCCAGCGCGGCGGACAGCCACAGCCCGCCCGCCGGCTGGTAGTCCTGGAACCAGCCCACCTCAGCCCCTTTGCGCGCGCACGTAACCCAGGCGGAGCGACAGCGCGGCGGCGGTCCCGGCCACCGTCGCGCCGAGTTCGTCGGTGCGGCGGAGCACGCGGCCGGCGGGGCCCGCGACGCTGATCGCGGCGATCGGCCGTCCGGTGTGGTCGCGGACGGCGGCGGCCACACAGCCCACGTCCGGTTCGTTTTCGACGTCGTCCACGGCCCAGCCGCGACGGCTCGTCCTGGCCAGGTCGTCGAGCAGCCGGACGGGGTCGTTGATCGTCTTGAGGGTGAGACTGTCGAGTTTCATCCGGCGGATACGTTCGACGCGGTCCTGTTCGGGCAGCGCCGCCAGCCACGCCTTGCCCAGCGACGTCGCGTGCTGCGGACGGCGGGTGCCGAGGCGGCAGGCCAGGGTGACGGCGTTGGCGCTACGTTCGGTGGCGACGTAGACCATCGTGTCGTTGTCCGGGACGGCGAGGTAGGTCGTCTCGCCGCTCCGCTCGGCGAGCGACGCCAGGTAACGCGGCGCGCAGCGGTGGAGGTCGGTCGCCGCCATGGCGCGGGCGCCGAGTTCGACCAGCCGGGTACCGAGCCGCACGCGGCCGGTGGCGCGATCGGCTTCGAGGTATTCGAGGTTCTTGAGGGTGCCGACGATGCGGTAGGCGGCGCTCCGGGAGAGACCCAGTTGCCTGGCGATCGCGTTGGTGGAAATCTCCTGGTTCTGGCCGACGTGCTCGAGAACCGCGAGACCGCGCTCGAGTGTGCCACTGGAATCCAGCCCGCGTGGTGTGCCCACTTCGCCCTCCGTAGGACCGGGGTGCCGATCACCGGCACCTGTTTCCGCTAAGCGGATTCGGACGTTAACAGCTCGATCCACCCTTGGGAAGGTTTCTTAACAAACTGGCGACCGGACAAGTTTTCCCAGCTCGCGGGCTTCCCGTCAAGATCACCGGTTTGGACCAATCCGTTCGGCGGGTCCGGTTCGGCGTATGACTTCAGAGGTCATTTTTCTGTTCACGGATATGAAAGAACCCTCGCCGGAAAATCGCGGCGAGGGTTCGGTCGAGAGTCCGTTTCTAACGCACCGAGAGGTTCGCGACCGCTCGGACGACGGCCGTGCAGCGGTCTTCGACGTAGTCCAAACCGCCTTCTTCGGCGATCCGGCGGGACTCGGCGGAGACGATGCCTTGCTGAAGCCAAAGCGCCTTCGCGCCGATCGCGACGGCCTGTTCGGCGATCGGCGGGGTGTCGGCGGACGGGCGGAAGACGTCGACGATGTCGACGGGCTCCGGGATGTCGGTGAGCGAGCGATAGACCTTCTCGCCCAGCAGTTCGTCCGCCGAAGGATGGACGGGGATGATCCGGAAGCCGTGTGCCTGCAACACGGCGGCGACGCCGTGCGAGGCCTTGGCCGGATCGCGGCTCAGTCCCACGACGGCGATCGTCTTCGATCCGGCGAGGATCTCGGTGGCGCGATCGGTCATACCCCGTACAACCACGGTCGGTGGCCGCGAATTCCTGACGAGGGCAAGGGCGGACTACGCGATCGCCACCCGCAGCCTCGGCAACACCATCAGCCCCAGCGGCGGCGCGTGAAGGACCCCTTCCCTCGGCTCAGCCGAGGAAACTCGACCTTCACACCTTCACATCTTCACGATGCGGCCGGAATCCGTGGGTACCTAAAGCTTCCAGAGCCGCAGGCCGCGCACCCGGTACACCGGCCAGACGACATGCCAGACGCGGCGCCGCAGGAAGACCGCGGAACAGGTGAGGACACTGCGCGCGGACGTCGTCGCGACTTCGTGGCGGTCCGGCCAGATCTCGCCGTGCCGCCCGGCGGCGATCCGGAAGACGTTGACGAGGCCGCGGCCCTGCATGTCGAACTTCGCGCCGGTGTCGCCGGAATCCGGGGTCAGGGAGGCGATCTCCTGGCCGAACGCGGCCGCGGGCGCAGGCCCCGCGTCGGCGGGGAGATCACCGATGGTCGCCGAGACGGCCTTGCCGTAGAGGCGCCGGGTGTAGCGCTGGAGCAGCAGGCGCTCCCACAACGGCAGGACACGGCGGTGCTTGAGCAGCGCCGAACACTCCGCGTGCCCGATGGCGAAGATGTCGGTCAGCTCGTCGTAGGCGTTGTGCGCGGTGGGCTCGTTGAGGTGCACCCGCACCTCGTAACGGATGCGCGCGGTGAGCTCGTCGAGCTCCTCGCGGCGGTCGATCCTGGTCTTCGCCCGGGAGAGCGTCCAATCGGACATGGGAGCAGGCTAGGTGATGATCGGGGTCGTGCGAGACCCTTTCGGCCTAATCTCGTCGTACCGGCCAGTGGAACGGGCGTCTTGTGCGGCCCCCATCGAGGAGGCAGAGTTCGGCTGTCGGAAGGAGCCCATGGACGCCAGCACGCTGCAGGAGGCCGCGGCCGCGCTGCTCAGCGCGTACGAGACCGGCAAGCCGATCGCGCCCCTCATCGAGACCTATCCCGCCGCGACGCCGGAGGACGCGTACCGCATTCAGCAGCGGCTCGTCCGCCACTGGGCCGAACGCGGCGACGGCGTGCGCGGGCACAAGGTCGGCCTCGCCTCCGCCGCCATGCAGCGGCAGATGGGCGTCGACCAGCCCGACTACGGCCATCTGACCGCTTCGATGTTCCACCTCGAACACCAGCCGATCCCGATCGGCGGTTTCCTGCAGCCGAAGATCGAACCGGAGATCGCGTTCGTGCTCGGTTCGAGGCTGCGCGGCCCCGGCGTCACGGTGGCGGACGCGCTGCGGGCGGTGGACTTCGTCGTCCCGGCGCTGGAGATCGTCGATTCCCGGATCCGGGACTGGAAGATCAGCATCGTCGACACCATCGCGGACAACGCGTCTTCGGGTGGTGTCGTCCTCGGCAGCAGGCCGACCGCGATCGGCGACGTCGATCTTCGGCTGGCGGGCTGCGTCCTGCACCAGAACGGCGAGATCGCGGCGACCGGCGCCGGTGGCGCGGTACTCGGCTCGCCGGTGAACGCGCTGGTGTGGCTCGCGAACACGGTCGGCCCGCTCGGGGTGGCGCTCGAACCGGGGCACGTCGTGCTGCCGGGTTCGATGACGCGGGCGATCCCGGTGAGTCCCGGCGACACCGTCGTCGCGACCATGGCGGGGCTCGGCAGTGTCACCGCGAAGTTCTCCGGGGAGGAACGGCCGTGAGCCTTGATGTGCGTGAGACGGCGGAAGCGCTGCTGTCCGGGGAAGAACGCGAACCACTGACCGACGCGTGGCCCGCTCTGGACCTCGAAACCGCGTACGCGATCCAGGACGAGGCGCTCCGGATCAGGCAGGCTCGCGGCGAGACGCTGATCGGCGTCAAACTCGGCCTGACCTCGCGAGCGAAGCAGCTGCGCATGGGCATCGACTCGCCGTTGCTCGCGTGGCTGACCGACGCGATGGTGCTCCCCGCCGGGGTACCCGTGCCGTCCCTGATCCATCCGCGTGCCGAGCCGGAACTGGTTTTCGTTCTGGGGCAACGTCTTTCGGGGCCGGGCGTGACCGCGGCGACCGCGATGGCGGCGGTGGACCGGGTCTACGGCGGCGTCGAGATCATCGACAGCCGCTACCGCGACTATCGCTTCGAACTGCCGGACGCCGTGGCGGACAACGGTTCTTCCGCGTACGTCACGCTCGGTCCGGTGGGCGCACAGCCGTCTTCGCTGGATCTCTCGCTGGAGGCGGCCCTGCTGGAGGTCGACGGCGCGATCGTCGACACCGCCACCGGGGCGGCGGTGCTGGGGCATCCGGCGGAAGCGCTGGCGCTGGCGGCCAACGCCCTCGGTGCGCGCGGGCGCGCGCTGGAGCCGGGCTGGCTCGTGTTCACCGGCGGGATGACCGACGCGGTCGACGTGCGCCCGGGTTCACGAGTGGCGGCGCACTTCTCGCATCTGGGCTCGATCACGCTCGCCGGGTCTTGACGTCGGCGCGGTCGGCCGTCCGGACCAGACCGCGCGTCAGCCGGGGCCAGATCGCGCGCGGCAGATCGTGGCCCATCCCCGGCACGATGTCCATTTCGGACTCCCGCAGCGCGCGGGCCGTCGCCCGGCCGCCGGAAACGTGCACGAGCGGATCCTTCGAACCGTGCACGACGAGCGCGGGCACGTCGAGTTTCCGCAACGCGCGGAAGCGATCCCGGCTCGAAACGATCGCCGCCAGCTGCCGGGCCGTCCCGCCGGGGTCGACGCCACGTTCGAACGACCGCTCCGCGCGTTCACGCATCCGGGCCTCGTCGAAGGGATAACCGGGCGAGCCGATCACGCGGAACGTGCGCACCAGTTGCTCGACGTACTCCTCGCGGCCGCGAGGAGGCGCCGAAAGCAACATCGCCATCGCCTTCGCGCTCGGCCGCCCGACGAACCGGTTGCCGGTGGTCGACATGATCGACGTCAGTGACCGCACCCGCGACGGATATTCGATGGCCAGCGTCTGCGCGACCATCCCGCCCATCGACGCACCCACGACGTGCGCGCTCGCGACGCCGAGCTGGGTCAGCAGCCCGGCGGCGTCGCCCGCCATATCCGCCAAGGAGTACGGCGCCGTGCGCAGCGTGTACGCGAGCGGCAGGTTCACCCGGCCGGTCATCCGGCTGGACCGGCCGGCGTCGCGGTTGTCGTAGCGGATGACGAAGAACCCTTCGGCGGCGAGGTTCTCGCAGAGCTCGTCGTCCCACCAGATCATCTGCGAGGCCAGGCCCATGATCATCAGCAACGGCCTGCCGTCCGGCGAGCCGAACGTCTCGTGGCACAGCTGGATGCCGTTCACTTCGGCGATCTTCTCCGGCATCACGACAGTGTGCCTACTCGCCGCGATAGGCGCGAGCCTGGATTTCGTAAAGTTCGTGGTAGAGCCCTCCTTCCTCGATGAGTTCGGCGTGCGTGCCCTGCTCGATCAGCCGTCCCTTCTCCAGCACCAGGATCCGGTCCGCGGAGCGGATGTTGGCCAGCCGGTGGGTCACCAGGATCGTCGTGCGCCTGCCCGCCCCCGAAACACTCGCGTGCCGCAGCCCGGCGAAGACCCGGGCCTCGGCCTTCGCGTCGAGCGCGGCCGTCGGCTCGTCGGCGACCAGGACGGCGGCGTCACGGTAGATCCCGCGGGCGATGCCCATCCGCTGCCATTGCCCGCCCGAAAGGTCCTGCCCGTCGTCGAACTTCTTGGACAGCACCGTCTTCTCCTTGGCGGGCAAGGATTCGATCACCTCGTCGGCGCCGGAGGAAGTGATCGCGTCCTGCCAGGCGACGCGCTCCGGGTCTTCCCGGCCGAGCCTGCCGACGGTCACGTTGTGCTCCGCGGTCATCGGCCATTCGGCGGGATCCTGGGCGATCACCGCGATGTTCGCGTGCACGGACTCGTGATCGGCGCCCGCGAGATCGACGTCGTCCCAGTACACCTTTCCCTCCGAGGGCGGATAGAGCCCGGTGAGCAGTTTGCCCAGCGTGGTCTTGCCCGAACCGTTCTCCCCGACGAGGGCGATCACCTCGCCGCGCCGGATGGTCAGCGAAACCTCGCGCAGCGCCGGGGTTTCCTGGCCGGGATAGGTGAACCCGACGTTGTCCAGCCGGATCTCCGCCGGGTCCGGAGGAGCGGCGACCCCGCCCTTCACCGGCCCGCGTTTTTCGGATTCCACGAGCAGACGGTGGAAGAACGCGATGTAGAAGGACTCCTCGTACAGGGAGTTCACCGCGTGCATCGTGATGGACAGCGAATTCGACGCCGTCCGCATGGCGAGCGCGGCCGTCCCGGCGAGGGCGAGTTCCATCTGCCCGCTGTAGAGCAGGAGACCGAGCACCAGATACGCGATCGCGGTGCCCACCCCGGCCGCCGCGCGCCCGGTCAGCCGGACCATGTTGCTGCGATGCGCGAGCCGGACCTCTTCGCGCATCAGGCTTTCGGTGATCCGCCGGTACTCCTGGAGCAGGGGCTCCTGGAGGGTGAGGGCGTGCCGTTCGAGGGCGAATTGCCGCCAGGTGGCGACCTCCTCGACGATCCCTTTCCGGATGTTGCGGCCGACGGTGTCGAGATAATGCCGGTAGTTCAGGCGCGCGACCTTCGCTGCCGCCCAGCCGTCGGCCACCGCGGCGAGCAGCAGCACCGGCGCGAGCCACGGGTTGAGCAGGCCAGCCGCCACCAGCGCGGCGACCAGTGAGATCAGCGCCGACGTCAGATCCGCGAGCCAACGCAGGCTCATCTCGATCGACCGGACCCCGTACCGCGCGCCCTGCCTGGCCAGCTCCCGGAAGTCGGCGTCCTCGAAGGCCAGCAGCCGCACCCGGACCATCGCGGCGGTGACCTCGTCGCCCGCCGATGTCACGACTCGCGGCCGGAGCGCGCCCTCGACCGCGGCCACCGCCGTGTCGAGCAGCGCGCGCAAGGCATACGTGCCGACGACGACCACCAGCGCGGGCAGCGATTGCAGCACCCTTTCCGGCGTCGGCCCGCTCTCCAGCAACGCGATGAACACGTTCGCCGTCGCCAGCAGGCCGAACGCCGTGACACAACCGGAAAGCAGGTGGACGACGCCGGCGAGCAGGGTCAGCCGCGGCGACGTCCGCCAGGCCAGCCGCAGCACGATGGCCACGGCGGACGGGAGCGTGCGGATGGCCTTGAGCATTCCCGCTTCGGCCACGGTCTCGTCGACCGCGGCCCATTCGGGCATCTTGAGGTTCTCGACCCCGATCAGGGGCACGGTCGCTTCGGGCACTCCTCCTTCTCTACGCGCACCCACCGACATTTCCGAGAGCTGAAGGGTGCTCGGCGTTCGCCCCAAGTACATGAAGGCCCCCTTCCTTGCGTCTAGCGCAAGAAAGGGGGCCTTCATGTACTTGGGAAGGTCACCGCCATGCGTTACGCTCTCGCTAGAGCGATCTATCAAGTCGCAAGGGGGCGAGCATGGAAGCTCTTCGAAGCCGGGGACTCACCGCGCTACGGCTGATCCTGGCCTTCGCGCTGCTGACCACCACGTTGCACTACGCGCACAACGTGGTCAGGGCGGCGGACTATCCACAGGTCGAGGGGATCCCGGTCGGGGTCGCCGCCACCTTGGTCGTCGTCGCGTACGTCCTCTTCACCGCGTTCGGCGCCGCCGGCTACCGCGACTACCTGCGCGGACGCTACTGGCGGGCGCTCGCGTTCCTGATGGTCTACTCGTTGTCCGGGCTCGCGAGTCTCGGTCACTTCCTGATCGCCGTGCCGCGGATCCCGGCCTTCTGGTTCGCCACGATCTACACCGACCTGGCCGCGGCGCTGCTGCTGTGGGCCTTCGTGACCTGGGCGGCGACGAAACTCAACCGCGTTCCAGCGGCGGTCGGCTCCCATACGTGATGTGGTGCGGCGCGGCGACCCGGTTGATCTTCGCCGGGTCGATCGCGCCTTGGGTGAAGACGGCCGATCCCGCCTCGAACAGGTCTTCCAGGTAGTGCTCCCAGCCACCGGGGGACGAGATCTGGAGGACCCGGGGCGGCTCGGAGACGCGGCGCAAAGCGTGCGGGACTCCGCGCGGCAGCAGGACGAAAGTGCCCTTCGTCGCGATGTGGGTCTCGTCGTCGAATTCGATCCCGAGTTCGCCTTCGAGGACGTAGATGCACTCGTCGGCCTCGTGGTGAACGTGCCGTGGGATGTCCATGGCGAGGGTGACCTCCAGCAACGAGAACCTCGTCTCGGTGTCCTCGGTCATCGCCTTGACACTGAACGCGGGCGGCAGCGGCACGCGGCCGGGGCGGGCCTCGCCGGGTTCGAGCAGGAGAAATCGGTCCTTCGACATGTTATGCTGCCCTTCAATCGGAAACGGACTCCGTTTCCACTTAATCGCGAGGAGGGCGGGTTGTCAACCAAGCCGCGAGCGGACGCGGAGCGCAACCGGGCGCGGGTGATCGACGCCGCGCGCGCGTTGTTCGCCGAAGGCGGGGAAGACGTGCAGATGCCGGAGATCGCCCGCGCGGCCGGTGTCGGCGTGGGGACCGTGTACCGGCACTTCCCGGATCGTCAGGCGCTGGTCGAGGCCGCGGCGGAACACCGGTTCGCGGAGATCGAGCAGTACGCGAGGGCGCACTGTTTCGGCGAGGATTGCGGCCTGGAGCGCTATTTCCGGTTCGTCGGCGAGCTGCTGGCAGGCGACCGGGGGCTCACCGCCGCCATCGACTCGGCACGCGGGCGGCCGGGGAGCGAGCCGCGCGGCACCGCGCGCGAACGCCTCGAGACCGTGGTCGCCGAGATCATCGCCCACGATCAGGCCGCCGGCCTCCTTCGTTCGGATTGCACGGTCGCCGACGTCCACCTCCTGGTCGGCGCCCTGTCGTCGGTCATTCGCAAGGGTGCCGACTGGGGTCGTTTCCTCGACCTGCTCCGTGACCAACTTTCTACATAACATTGACGCTTATCAGTGCGTTGTAGACAATCGGAAGGGTGACGCGGACCACATCGGTGACGTTCGAACGTCATCCCAGCGGCTACCGGCACTGGAAACTGACCACCGACGGCGACGTCGCGTGGCTCGAACTCGATGTCGACGCGGACGGCGGCCTCGTGCCGGGTTACGAGCTCAAGCTCAACTCGTACGACCTCGGCGTCGACATCGAGTTGTACGACGCCACGCAGCGGCTGCGGTTCGAGCATCCCGAAGTCCGCGTGGTCATCGTGACCAGCGCGAAGGACAACGTCTTCTGCGCCGGCGCGAACATCCGCATGCTGGCGTCGTCGTCGCACGAGTGGAAGGTGAACTTCTGCAAATTCACCAATGAGACCCGGAACGCCATGGAGGACGCGGCCGCGCACTCGGGCCAGCTCTACGTCGCCGCGGTCAACGGCACCTGCGCCGGCGGCGGCTACGAGATCGCGCTCGCCTGCGAAAAGATCCTGCTGGTCGACGACAACTCCTCGACCGTCGCGCTCCCGGAGGTGCCGCTCCTCGGTGTCCTCCCGGGCACCGGCGGACTCACCCGGGTGGTCGACAAACGCGGCGTGCGGCGGGACCTCGCCGACGTCTTCGCCACCCGTCCCGACGGGGTGAAGGGGCGGACGGCCGTCGACTGGCGGCTCGTCGACGAACTCGTGCCGCGACAGGGGTTTCGCGAAGCCGTACTGGCCAGGGCGAAGGAGCTCGCGCGGACGAGCGAGAGGCTCGACGGTGAAGGCGTCGAACTGAAGCCGCTGACGCATCGTTATGTCGACATCGTCCGCGGCGACACCGAAGCGACGATCACCGTCAAAGGCCCCGAGGACGACGACGGCTGGCTGCTGGACGTCACGCGCGAACTGGACGACGCGATCCTCCGCCTGCGGACCAACGAACCCGAACTCGGCACGTGGGTGCTCCGCACGGAAGGCGATCCGGCGAAGGTTCTCGAACACGAACGCGCCGTGTTCGACGCGAAAGACGTTCTGAGCAACGAAATCGTCCACTACTTCAAGCGGACGCTGAAGCGGCTGGACGTCACCAGCCGCAGCCTGATCGCCCTCGTCGAGCCGGGAAGCTGCTACGCCGGTCTCCTGCTGGAACTCGCGCTCGCCGCCGACCGGCAGTACATCTTGGACGGTCCGCCGATCGATGACGAAGACAGTGAAGAACGAGCGTCGATCACGTTGTCCGAAGCCAACTTCGGCCGCTTCCCGATGGGCAACGGCTTGACACGCCTCGAATCCCGCTTCTTCGGAGCCCCGGACCACGTCACCAGGCTCGCGGAGGTGCGAGGCAAGGCGCTGAGCCCGGCGGAAGTGAACGAACTCGGCCTGGTCACCGACGCGCCGGACGACCTCGATTGGGAGGACGAGATCCGGATCGCGCTGGAAGGGCGGGCTTCGCTCAGTCCGGACGCCTTGACCGGGATGGAGGCGAATCACCGGTTCGTGGGGCCCGAGACGCTGGAAAGCAAGATCTTCGGCAGGCTCGCCGCCTGGCAGAACTGGATTTTCACTCGTCCGAACGCATCCGGTCCCGAGGGTGCGCTGCGTCGCTACGGTACCGGTCAGAAGGCCGTCTTCGACAGGAAGCGGGTTTGAACAGCGCATGCCCACCAAGATCGATTACGACGCCCGGATCCCCAACAACGTCGACCTTTCCGGTGATCGCCGCCTCCAGCGGGCGCTGGAGGGCTGGCAGCCGAAGTTCCTGGACTGGTGGGGCGAAATGGGCCCCACGCTGCGGACGCAGGGGGTCTATCTGCGTACCGCGGTGAGTGTCGGGCGGGACGGCTGGGCGCATTTCGACCACGTCAACGTGCCCGACTACCGGTGGGGGATCTTCCTCGCGGAGCCCGACCCCGACCGCGTCATCGGTTTCGGCGAGCACAAGGGCGAGCCCGCCTGGCAGCAGGTTCCCGGCGAATATCGCGCCGACCTGCAGCGGCTCATCGTCATCCAGGGCGACACCGAACCCGCTTCGGTCGAACAGCAGAAATTGCTGGGCCTCACCGCGCCGAGCCTCTACGACCTGCGGAACCTTTTCCAGGTCAATGTCGAAGAAGGCCGTCATCTCTGGGCGATGGTGTATCTGCTGCACGCCTACTTCGGCCGCGAAGGCCGCGACGAGGCGGAAGGATTGCTGCTCCGGAATTCCGGAAGTCCGGATGCCCCGCGGATACTCGGCGCCTTCAATGAGGAGACCGCGGATTGGCTCGCGTTCTACATGTTCACCTATTTCACCGATCGCGATGGCAAATATCAGCTCGGCACCCTCAAGGAAAGCGGCTTCGACCCGCTTTCCAGAACTTGTGAATTCATGCTCAAGGAAGAGGCGCACCACATGTTCGTCGGCACCACGGGGGTCGACAGGGTGGTCACCCGCAGTGCCGAGCTGATCCGCGAGCACGACACCTTCGACATCGCCGGGCACGGCGGGATCCCGCTGGACGTGATCCAGCGTTACCTCAACTTCCACTACACCGTCTCGCTCGACCTGTTCGGCGGGGAGACGTCGACCAACGCGGCGAACTACTACACCGCCGGGCTGAAAGGCCGCTGGCAGGAGCCCCGCCGCAAGGACGACCACAAGCTCACCGACGCCGCCGGATCGCTGTCCCGGCCGAAAGCCGACGGCACCTGGGAGAGCGAGGAACACGCGGCCATCCTGCTGCTGAACCTCGACCTGCGGGAGGAGTACCGCGCCGACTGCCAGACCGGGGTCAACCGCTGGAACAAGATCCTGGACGAGGCGGGCATCGACTTTCGATTCGTCCTCCCGCACCCTGGATTCAATCGCGAAGTCGGCATAAACTCCGGCCACCATGTGACGCCCGACGGCACCGTTGTCGACGAGCGGACCTGGCTGGCCGGCAAACGCAAGTGGCTGCCCACTCCCGAAGACCTGACCTTCGTCCGATCGCTGATGCACCCGGTGTACGAGCGAGGAAAGATCGCGAGCTGGGTGGCGCCGCCACGCCAGGGCATCAATGGGAAACCGTTCGACTACGAATACGTTTACCTGAGCTGAGCGATAGAGGTGCGCCCGTGACCGCTGCTGCTACCGGGTTCAACGCGGCGAGCTACCTGCTCGACCGGCATTTGGCGGAAGGGCGGGGCGCGAAGGACGCGGTCGTTTCCCCGAGGCGAAGTCTCACCTATGCGGGGCTGGCGGCCGAAACGCGCCGGGTCGCGGCGGGGCTGAAGGCGATCGGCGTCCGTCCGGAGGAACGGGTCCTGTTCTGCATGGCCGACGACGTCGAACTGCTCACCGGGATCCTCGGCGCGATGCTGGCCGGAGCGGTCGCGGTGCCGGTGTCCACCATGGTCACCGGACTGGACCTCGGCAAGATGCTCGCCGATTCCCGGGCCAGGGTCCTGTGCGTCTCCGGCGAGTTCGCCGCGCAGGCGACGGTCGCGCTCGGGCTGGCGCCGGAGGTCACCGACGTCGTGCTGGACAGGGCGAAGGCGGCCGAACTGCCGCCCGGCATCCGCGTGCACCAGTGGGGCGACCTGTCCACAGTGGACGACATCGGGTTCGAACCGGCGCCGACCTGGGAGGACTCGCCGGCGCTCTGGCTGTACACCTCGGGGACCACGGGTAAGCCGAAGGGTGCGATGCACCGGCACGCGGGTATCCGGGCGGTCTGCGAGACGTATGCGCGTGGCGTGCTGGACATCGGGCCGAACGACCGGTTCCTCTCCGTGCCGAAGCTGTTCTTCGCCTACGGCTTGGGGAATTCGGCGTTCTTCCCGCTCGCGGCGGGCGGGACGGCACTGCTCGAACCGGCGAGGCCGACCCCGGGACTGATCGCCGCCAGGGCCCGCGCGGAGCGGCCGACGTTGTTCTTCGCCGTTCCGACCTTCTACGCCGCGCTGCTCGCCAGCGACATCCCCGACGACACGTTCGCCTCGGTGCGCCAAGCGGTTTCGGCGGGCGAACCGCTGCCCGCCGTGCTGTACGAACGGTTTCGCGACCGGTTCGGCGTCGAGATCCTCGACGGGATCGGCTCGACCGAGGCGTTGCACATCTTCCTGTCCAACCGGCCGCGCCAGGTCCGCCCCGGCAGTACCGGGACGCCGGTACCGGGCTATGAGATCGCGTTGCGTGACGAACACGGCGAGCCGGTGCCGACCGGGCAGCCCGGCGAGCTGTTCGTCGCCGGACCGTCGATCGCGACCGGGTACTGGGCCCGGTACGAGACGACGAAGCAGGTCTTCCAGGGCGAGTGGCTGCGGACGGGCGACAGCTTCGTGCGCAACGCCGACGGCACCTACACCTGTCTGGGGCGTTTCAACGACATGCTGAAACCAGGCGGGATCTGGGTTTCGCCGACCGAGGTCGAGGACAGGCTGCGGCAACATCCGGCGGTCGCCGAGGTCGCGGTGGTGGCCGCCTTCGACGCCGACGGCATCGAGAAGCCGGTCGCGTGCGTGGTCGGCGTGCCAGGGTGCCGGCTCGACCCGGACGAGCTGATCGAGTTCTGCCGGGCCGGGCTGGCGTCGTTCAAACGGCCGCGGGGCATCGTCGAGCTGGGCGAACTGCCGAAGACGGCGACCGGGAAGATCCGGCGCAACGTCATCCGGGAACTGGTGCGGGACATGTACGAGGTCCGGGCCTACCAGCCCGATCCCGCTTCACCTCTCCCCGGCTGACGTCCGCCTGATCACGTGTGTCGTCCCTCCAATCACGCGAGTGCGCCGTCTGATCACGCGAGTTCGCCGATGCGGCACGCCGAGCCGATGTGACTGGATGGACGGCACGTGTGATCAGAGGGACGACACGCGTGATCGAGCGGCGAACACGCGTGATTGAAGGCGGAACTCAGGAGCCGTTGACGGAGCGGAGGGTCCGCATGGCTTCGGCGAGCGAGTGCGCGTCGTCACCGAGCGGAGTCAGAACGATGCGCCGCAGGATCTCCGCGCACGCGGCCCGCGCCTTTTCCGCGACGTCGAGGCCGTGCTCGGTGAGCGCCGCGAACGTGACCCGGCGATCGTCCGGGCTGGGCACGCGGCAGATCAGGTCCGCGGCGACCAGCCGGTCCGCGACCTTGGTGAACCCGCCGCTGGACAGCGCCGCTTCGACGGCCAGCCGCGTCATCGGCATCCGGTGCTCGGGTGAGCGCACGAGCCGCAGCAGGATGTCGAACGACGCCGGCGCCAGGCCGAACCGTTCGGCGATCTCGCCCATCAGTTTGTCCTGCGTGGCCAGGTAGCCCTCGATCACCAGGCCCCACCACGTGACCACTTCGTCGTCGTTCGGTTCCTCCGGCTTCACCACTGTCACGCGGGCGAGGGTACACCAGGAACTCTTCCAGGAATATATCTTGCGCGCGAGAGGTTATCGGGTTAGCTTGACTTCACCGGCTCCAGAGGAGGGGCACCATGTCGATCAAGACTTCGGGCCTGCACCACGTCACCGCCATCGGTGGCGACCCCCAGCGCAACGCGGACTTCTACACCCGGGCCCTCGGCCTGCGGCTGGTGAAGACCACCGTGAACTTCGACGACCCAGGCACGTACCACCTCTACTACGGCGACGGGTCCGGCAAGCCCGGCTCGCTGATGACGTTCTTCCCGTGGAAGGACGCGCCGAAGGGCCGTCACGGCACCGGCCAGGCGACCACGACGTCGTTCTCCGTGCCGGAGGCTTCGCTCGGCTGGTGGAAGCAGCACCTCGCCGCGAGTGGCGTCGAAACGAGCCAGATCCGGAACTCCGACGGTGAGGAGACGCTCACCTTCGCCGACCCGGACGGCCTGAAGCTCGCGCTCGTCGCGCATCCCCAGGGCGACCCGCGTGACCCGTGGGACACGAAGCTCGTCCCCGCCGAACACGCGATCCGCGGCCTGCACTCCGTCACGTTGTCGGTGTCCAAAGAGGACGCGACCGCCGGGATGCTCACCGACGGCCTCGGCCTGTCCTTCGTGCACCAGGACGGCGAGCGCCTCCGGTTCTCCGCCGGTGAGGGCGGCCCCGGCGCGCTCGTCGACGTCCTCGTGACGCCCGACGCCCCGCGCGGGCTGGTGGCGGCGGGCACCGTGCACCACGTCGCCTGGCGCGCGCCGGACGAACAGACCCAGGCCGCCTGGCGCGACGAACTCATCGACGACGGCGTGAACGTGACGTCTATTTTGGACCGTCAGTACTTCCGTTCGATCTACTTCCGCGAGCCGGGCGGCACCCTGCTCGAGGTCGCGACCGACGAACCCGGCTTCGCGATCGACGAGCCGCTGCTCGAACTCGGCCGCGCGCTGAAACTCCCGCCGTGGCTGGAGCCCAAACGCGAGGACATCGAAGCCATGCTGCCGAAGCTGGACCTCCCGAGCGAGAACAACCCGCGATGACGGAGCTGGAGCACAAGTACGTCGAAGGCGCGCCCGGCGAGCCGGTGCTGCTGCTCCTGCACGGCACCGGCGGCGGGCCGGACGATCTCGTGCCGCTCGCCCGGCGGCTGAGCCCGGCGTCGGCGCTGCTCGCGCCGGCCGGGCCGGTGTCGGAACACGGTGCGGCGCGGTGGTTCCGACGGCTGGCCGAGGGCGTCTTCGACCACGAGGACGTCGTCTTCCGCGCGAACCAGCTGGCCGATTTCGTCCTCGCCTCGCGCGAGGAGTACGGCCTCGGCGACCGGCGGCTCGTCGCCATCGGGTTCTCCAACGGCGCCAACATCGCCGCCGCGACGACCCTGCTCCGCCCGGACGCCGTCCGGGAGTCCGCGCTGTTCGCGGCGATGTCACCGCTTCCTTCCCCGCCACGCGAAGACCTGTCCGGCACGCGGGTGTTCCTGTCGAACGGCGAGCACGATCCGATGGCGCCACTGGGTTCGGCCGAGTCACTCGTCCGTGACCTGCGCGAACGCGGCGCGGACGTCGTCGCCCACCGGCATCCCGGCGGGCACCAGGTCACCGGCAACGGTTTGGTAGCGGCCGCGGGGTGGCTCAACGGGCGGCGCGGAGAGCAAAGCACGCGAACGTAAAATCGTCCGATGACTAACGGGGACCTCGTCCGCGCCCAGGCCCTGCTCGACAGGGTCCTCCTCGCGGACGGGCACAACGATCTGCCATGGGAGTTGCGGGTGACGACCGGGCCGGATCCGGTCGAGGCCGTGGCAGGCACGGATCTCACGGTCCGCCAGCCGCATCTCCACACCGATTTCCCGAAGCTCGCCGAGGGCAGGCTCGGGATGCAGTTCTGGTCCGTCTACGTGCCTTGCCAGTTCGAGGGGCACAGCGCGGTGACGGCGGTCCTCGAACAGATCGAGATCGTGCACCAGATGGCCGAGCGATACCCCGATCGACTGGCCCTCGTGGACACCGCCGACCAGGCCGAAGCCGCGTTCCGCGACGGCAAGATCGCTTCGCTGCTGGGCGCCGAAGGCGGCCACAGCATCGCCGAATCCCTTGGTGTGCTGAGGATCCTGCGCCGCCTCGGCGTCCGCTACATGACGCTGACGCACAACTACAACACCACCTGGGCCGACTCCGGCACCGACGAACCCGAGCACGGCGGGCTCACCGACTTCGGCCGCGACGTCGTCCGCGAGATGAACAAGATCGGCATGCTGGTCGATCTTTCGCACGTCGCGCCGAGCACCATGCGCGCCGCGCTGGAGGTCAGCTCCGCGCCGGTGATCTTCAGCCATTCCTCCTGCACCGCGGTCAACGACCATCCCCGCAACATCCCCGACGACGTCTTGGAAACCCTGGCGGCGAAGGACGGCGTCGCGATGGTGACGTTCGTGCCGGGCTTCATCTCGCCGAAGGTCTCCGAATGGGGCGACCAGCTGCGCCTGGACATGGAAGCCGCGGGCAAGGACTACCGGAACATCGACCAGCGCACGAAGTTCACCGAGGAGCGAGGCGGTCCCGAAAGGCCGAAGGCGGGCATCGACGACGTCGTCGCGCACATCGAGCACGCGCGCGAAGTGGCCGGTGTCGACCACATCGGACTCGGCGGCGACTACGACGGAGTCGCGACGCTGCCCGAAGGCCTCGAAGACGTTTCGAAGTACCCGGTGCTGTTCGCCGCGCTGCTGGAACGCGGCTGGAGCGAAGAGGACTGCGCGAAGCTGGCCGGGAAGAACACCTTGCGCGTGCTGCGCGCGGCGGACGAGGTCACCCGTTCGGACGCTTGAGAGCGCGATCAAGCCCGCTTCGGCGGACACTGTCCAGCATGACGCAGCCGGAGGAAGGCACCGCCGAGGTTCCCGTCAGGCCGCCCGAGACCGCGGGCGGCGCACGACACAGCGGAAAGTTCGAGGCCGGCCCGAAACTCAAACGGACACGGGTGAGCGGCACCTGGATCGCCGTCATCGTGGCGTTGATCGTGCTGGTGTTCCTGCTCGTGTTCATCCTGCAGAACCAGGACACCGCCACCGTCCACTTCCTCGGCATGTCCGGCAGCATGCCGCTGGCGGTCGCGATGCTGTTCTCGGTGATCGCCGGCGGCGCGCTGGTCGCGCTCGTCGGCGGCGCCCGGATCCTGCAGTTGCGCAAGCAGGCCAAGAAGTCCCGGCATCAGCTGCGCTGAGGGACGTCCCGCCGGAACTCGCTGGGGTTGACGCCCCGCACGCGTTTGAACGCCGCGCTGAACCCGAAGGCGTCGGAGTAGCCGACGGTGCGGGCGATATCCGAGATGGTCGCGGACTCCTTGCCGGTGAGGAGATCCGCGGCGAGCGTCATCCGCCAGCGGGTGAGATAGGTCAGCGGCGGTTCACCGACCAGATCGGCGAACCGTTTGGCCAGCGTCGAGCGCGAAACCCCGGCCCGCGCGGCCAGCGAGCCGACCGTCCACGGTGCCGCCGGTTCCGCGTGCAGCAGGCGCAGCGCGTCGCCCACCACCGGATCCCGCTGCGCGGCCCACCATGCCGGGGGCGCACCGCCCGGCCGGTCGAACCACTCCCGCAGGGAACAGACCAGCATCCAGTCGAGCAGCCGGTCGAGGACCACCTGCTGCCCCGGCGCGTCGACGGCGGCTTCGGCGGCGAGGTGCTCCAGGACCGGGTCGCCCGCGCCCCCGGCGTCCACCCGCAGCACGACGGGCAGCGCGTCCAGCAGCGGACGGCCGATCTCGCCGCGCACCGGGTACGCGCCGACGATCAAGGTCGTCTCGCCGCCGGGGTCGTCGACCCAGCCGCGCCGGTGCCGGGTCCCGCCCTGTTCGGGCGTCACGCAGTGCTCGCCGCACGCGAGCGGTTCGGCCGAAGTGCCGACCTCGTCGACGAAGGTGAACGTCGCGGGTCCGCGCACGATGACCGTCTCGCCCGCGCGAAGCGGCTCGGGCGGCCCGTCCTCCGGCACGATCCAGCCCGCGCCGGTGAGCACGGCGCACAGGGTCAGCGGCGCGCCGTCCACGAAGTGCAGTGCCCACGGCGGGGACAGCGTCGTACTGCCGAACAACGAACCGTGCGAGCGCACCCCGCGGATCAGGTCACTGAACACGTCCACGCGGCCGAGGTTAGACGAATGGACAGGCGATCCGGCCTTTCACCTATGGGCACGTCCGGATTCGCCGTATTGAATCAAGCGCATGCTGACTCCCGACGACCTCGAATTCCTCCGCCGCCCCCTGCACGGCTTCCTGACCGTGGCCGACGGCCCGGTCCGGCCGGTGTGGTTCGAGGCCACCGGCGAAGGCGCGATCCAGCTGTTCACACCCCGGGAATCGCCGAAGGTGCGACGGCTGGACGGCGATCCCCGCGCGTCGATCATCGTGGCCGCGCCGGTCGGCGAACGAGAGCGCTGGGTCTCCGTCTCCGGCCGCGCCACGGTGGAACCCGGCGGCGCGCAGGAGCTGGCCGCCCGGCTCGCCGAGCGCTACTGGGACCTCGAAGACCCGGCTCACGCGGGCGAGCTCGCCGGGATCCAGACCCTCGATCTGGTGCGGCTCGTCATTCGGCCGGAGAGGGTGAGCCGCTACCTGATGTGATGGCGGAGCTGAAGATGGAACCTGAAAGTGACCGAGCGGGTTCACCCACAGACGCTGATGTGATGATCGACGTCATCCCGAGCACGGCTGCGCAAACGCTTTCGTCGCCCTCGGCGGTGACCCGGTCGCGGTCCGCCGGGTTCCGGGTGCACAGCCGCCAGAAGGTGTCCGCGTCCGTCGTCACCGAGGCCAGCGGCGCTCGTGACGTCGGCGCGACGCGGCCGAGTTCCCAGCCGTCCGCGGTCCGCCGCGCCGTCCACTTCCCGCCGCCCTGGCCGGTGACGGTGTAGGCGACCTGCCTGCCGACGCGGGCGTCGACGTCACGCAGGGTGTGCGGCAGCGCTCGCATGAAGGTGTCGACCACCGGTCCGCGGAAATCCGGATCGTCCAGCATCCGGGCGCCGAGGGCCTCGCGGATCTGCTGCTGGTGCACCCAGAACTCGGTGTACTCGCGGGCGACGTCGAGCCACGCCGGCGCGGGCTCGTCCCCCGCCCAGCTCACCGGATCGCCGACGGCGTCGAGGTCGGCACGGCCCCACATCTCCGCGATCTGAGAGGTGCTGTCCACCAGCATCGCGAACAGCACTTCGGGGGACAGCCGCCGGCACGCGACCACCCATTCGTCGTTGATCCGGTCGATGAAGTCCCCGAACCGCTCGCCCTCGCGGGGTGCCGTCGTCCGGTAGCCGTCACGGTCGCGGGACAGCCTGCCGAGTTTGTCGCCAAGGATGTGAGCGGCGAGATCGTGCACCGTCCAGCCCGTGCACACCGTCGGCGCGGCCCACTGATCCGCGTCCAGCCCGGTCAGCACGTCGAGCAGAGCCTGCTCCTCCCGCGCGAACAGCGGGAGGACGTCGATCGGCGGACCCCAGCGCGTGAAGCTCATGGTGACTATCCAAACACCCTCGTCGATCACAATTTCGGCCATTCGGCCTACTCGCAGGTAGCATCAGCGCGAACGCGAGGGGAGTGCCCGTGAGCAACGATCGACCCACCGGCGAAGACCTGGCCGCTTTCGCCAAACGCGCGGGACAGCTGGCGGGCTGGGCCGCACGCACGGGCTTCGAATTCACCCGCAAACTCCCCGGCGTCGAGATCGCCGAACAGATCGTCAAACAAGGCGAGCGGCAGCTGCTTTCGGAGCTGCGCCGCCGTCTCGACGAGGTCGACGACCCGTACCACGCCGCGCTCACCGCCGCGTCCGCGATGAACCGGCCCGACACCAACGGCTCCCGGCCGGTCGAGGCCACCATCACCCTCGTGCACACCCGTGCCCAGCTCGAACCGCTCCGCGCCGCGATGGCCGAGCTGCTCAACCACTCGATCGGCTTCGGCCGCGAGCGGGCGCGTGAGTACCTCTACGCGATCATCCTGCGGCAGCTCACGCCGGACGAGGCCCGCATCCTTTCCGCGCTCTCCGACGGCTCGCCGTTCCCCGCCGTCGACGTCGCGGAGCGGACGAGCCTCGGCGCCGCCGGACGGTTCGTGCTGCGCAACGCCTCCACCGTCGGCAAGGCGGCCGGGGTGTCGCTGCCCGACCAGGTGCCCGGCTACCTCACCAGGCTGATCGGGCTCGGCCTGGTCGAGCTGGACGAAGAGGTACCGGCGCTGGAGACGCAGTACGAGATCCTGCTGACCGACGAGACCGTCCGCGAGGCGGAGAAGTCGGTGAAACGGGTCAAGTTCGTCAAACGCACGGTCCACATTTCCCGGCTCGGCGCCCAGTTCTGGCAGGCCTGCGACCCGAGCGCCGGTTGACACCGGCATGGGTGCGTTCCTCGACGGGATCCTCGCCGACTTCGGTGAACACTGGCCGCTCTACGTCTCCATCCCGATCGTCGCCGCCCTGATCGGCTACACCACCAAACTCGTCGCGATCCGGATGATGTTCCAGCCGGTCGAGTTCATCGGGATCAAACCCTTCCTCGGCTGGCAGGGCATCGTGCCCAAACGCGCCGCGCGGATGGCGAGTATCGCCTGCGACACGATGACCGAGCAGCTGATCAAACCGGCGGAGGTCGTCGCCCGGCTCGATCCGCAGAGAATCGCCAAGGAGATCGAAAAACCGCTCCAGGCCGCCGTCGAGGACATCGTGCGCGACGTCGCCGCCCACTACCAGCCGGGGCTGTGGGAATCGCTGCCGGTGGGGATGCAGCGGCTGGTGATCCAGCGCGTCCAGGCCGAGACGCCGCGGATGGTCGCGGCCGTGCTTGAGCTGATCAAGTCCGATGTGGACAGTGTGTTCGACCTCAAGGGCATGGTGGTCACCGCACTGGTCAAGGACAAACGGCTGCTGAACCGGATCTTCCAGGAAGCAGGCGACAAGGAGTTCAAGTTCATCGCCCGCTCCGGCATCTTCTTCGGCGGGCTCATCGGCGTCATCCAGATGATCGCGTGGGTGCTGTTCAAGTTCCCGCTGATCATGCCGTTGTTCGGGCTCTTCACCGGCTGGTTCACCGACTGGCTGGCGCTGCGGATGATCTTCTATCCGATCGAGGAGCGCCGGTATTTCGGGGTGCGCTGGCAGGGCCTGTTCCTGAAACGCCGCGGCGAGGTCGCGGAGGCGTACGGCGCGCTGATCGCGAAGGAGATCATCACCCCGCACAACGTGATCGAGGCGGTGCTGCGCGGCCCGCTGTCGGACCGGGTGCTCGGGCTCATCCAACGGCAGCTCGACGCACAGCTCGGGCGCCGCGTCGGCGTCGGGAAACCGCTGGTGGTGTTCGCCGTCGGCAGCAGGCGGTACCAGGACATGAAGCTGAACATCGCCGAGAAGATCATGGACAAGCTGCCGGAGACCATGCGGTACATCGAGAACTACGCGACCGACGCGATGGACATCCGGAACGTGCTGGTGACGAAGATGAAGGAGCTGTCGCCGCGCGAATTCGAGGGACTGCTGCGGCCCGCCTTCCAACAGGACGAATGGATCCTGATCGCGACCGGCGCGGTCCTGGGCTTCGCCGTCGGTGAGGCGCAGGTCCTCCTGCTGGAGCACTTCGCCGCCTGACACCCCCGCATTCAGAGGACGAAATGCGGAGGCTAGGAGGCTTTCGTGGCGTCGTAGGCGCGACGCGCTTGGCCCACGATCGACCGGTGCTTGGCCGCCCACGCCGAAAGCGCGTGCAGTGGCGCGTCGAGTTCGGCGGCGTGTTCCGTGATCGCGTACTCGACGCGCGGCGGGACCTCCGCGTAGACCGTCCGGGTCACCAGGCCGTTGCGCTCCAGGTTCCGCAGCGTCAGCGCGAGCATCCGGCGGCTGATCCCCTCGATGCCGTGTTCGAGTTCGCTGAACCGTCGTGGCCCGTCGGTGAGCCGCACCAGGATCTGCATCGTCCACTTGTCGCCGACCAGCCCGAGCACCTCGCGCAGCGAGCAGGGCTCCTCGGCGGAAAAATCTTCGGCGTCGCTCATCGCGTTGACCTCGTTCGTAACAGGCTTGTTCCGTCGTCACAGGAAAGTGCCGTCTTCCGGCGGATCCGATCGTGACAGACGATGTCCCCCGTTACAAGTCGTAACCGACTCAAGGGGATGAGAATGAGCAAGGCTGTACGGTTCCGCACCGAGGGCGGGCCCGAGGTGCTGGAGGTCATGGACGTCGAGATCGGCGAGCCGGGACCCGGCGAGGTGCGGATCTCGATCGAGGCGATCGGCCTCAACCGCGCCGAAGCGATGTTCCGCGGCGGCTACTACTTCGAGCGGGCCGAGAACTTCCCGGCGAAACTCGGCTACACCTCGGCGGGTGTCGTCGACGCGGTCGGCCCGGACGTCGAGGGCTTCGAGAAGGGCGACCTGGTCACCACGATCGCGGGCTTCTCCCAGAAGGAATACGGGGTCTACGGCGAGCAGGCGATCGTCCCGGCGAGCGCCACGCTGCACCGGCCCGACGGGCTCGGCCCGGTCGATGCCGTCGCGATGTGGGGTTCGCTGCTCACCGGCTATGGCGCGATCATCGACGAGGGCAAGGTGCGGGCGGGCGACACCGTGCTGATCACCGCGGCCTCGAGCGGGACGGCGCTGGCCGCTATCGAGGTCGCCAACCACATCGGCGCGACGACGATCGCGACGACCCGCACCCCCGCGAAGACGGAACGGCTGTACGAAGCCGGTGCGGCGCACGTGATCGTCACGACCGAGGAGGACGTCGTCGAACGCACCAAGGCCTATACCGGCGGCCGCGGAGCCGACTTGGTCTTCGACGCCATCGCGGGGGAAGGTGTGCGCAAGCTGTCCGAGGCGACCGCGGAAGGCGGCGCGATCGTCGTCTACGGCGCACTGGACACCAAGGAAACGCCGTTCCCGCTGTGGTTCGCGCCGACCATGCGGATGTTCAACGCCTTCGGTATCACGATGAATCCCGAACGGCTCCGCCGAGCCAACGCCTTCATCCGCGCCGGCGTGCGTGCGGGGTCGTTCCGATCCCGGGTCGACCGCACCTTCCGTCTCGACGACGTCGTCGAAGCGCACCGGTATCTGGAATCGAACCGGCAGTTCGGGAAGATCGTGCTCACCGTGGACTGAGGCCACCGTCCCGGTTGCCCTTACGGGCGCACCATCGGCGGTACACCGGCTGCCCCGTCCGGGCTAAAGTGCCCCCTGCACTTGAGCCTTGGGGAGGGCGCACATGGCCGACGCGGGGAGCCCGTGGCCGCAGGAGATCCGGCTGGCGATGACCATGGTGGGCGGGGCGAGCCTCGCGGTCTGGATGGGCGGGGTCGCCACCGAGACCTCGCATCTGCTCCAGGCGTCGAGAGCACCGGAATCGAAGAGCCCGTACCGGGCCCTGCTCGACCTGCTCAACGCCACCGTCTCGCTCGACGTGCTCACCGGCACGAGCGCGGGCGGCATCAACGCGGCGTGCCTCGGGCTGGCCGAGGCGTTCCGGTCGAGCCCCCAGGTGCTGCGCGACACGTGGATCAGCACGGGATCGCTCGACAACCTGATCCGCGACCCCGGCGAGAAGGAGCCGCGTTCGCTGCTCGACGGCGACAAGGTGCTGCTCGGGGATCTCAAGGACGCGTTGCACCGGATCACCGACAAGGCGACGGTGAAACCCGACTGTCCCGACATCACCGTGCTGCTCACCGGCACGATGATCGACGGCGAGACGACCCGCTTCGACGACGCGCTCGGAAATCTGGTGCGGGACACCGAACATCGCCTGCTGTTCCGCTTCGACGCTCCTTTGTGGACGGACGACGTGGTCGGCCCGCTCGCGCTCGCGGCGCGGTCGACGGCGTCGTTCCCCGGCGCGTTCGAGCTCTCCCGGATGCCGATCGGCGAGAAGACCGGCCCGCTGCATCCGGACATGACGAAGTACACCGACGTCACGCGGTCGCATTGGCTCACCGACGGCGGTGTCCTGCTCAACAAACCGCTGCGGCCGGCGCTGCGGGAGATCTTCGAACGGCAGTCGCATTCGGACGTCCGGCGGCTGCTGCTGTACGTGGTGCCGACGGCCGAACGCGAGGCCGAGCGGGTCGCGGTCGATCCCGAGCGCCCGCCGCTGCTGGGCAGCGCGATGAGCAAGGTCGTCGGCACCGTGCTGAGCCAGACGATCAGCGCCGAACTGGAAGACCTGACCAGGCACAACGACGCCGTCGTGCGCACCAGGGGGACCAGGGTCTCCCTGGCCGCGATGGGGGTTCGCGGCGGCCCGGACACGCTGGTCGACCAGCGGCTGATGAACGACTACCGCGACCGCCGGGTGCAGGAGGACGCCACCGCGCTGGTCCGCGAGGCGACCCGCAGGCTCTCACTGTCCGATGTGGAGGATCAAGGCCGCCAGTGGGCGTCCGGCACGGCGGCGCAGCTCCGCGCGGCCGCGGCGGCCGGGTTGCGTGACGGCCTGCCCGCCGAGCCGCCGAAGGACACCTGTGAACTCGCGGATCTGGTCGCCTTCCGTACCACCGCGCTCGACGATTCGGTGGCCACCGGCCTCCAGCTGGTGAACGCGGGCTTCCGGCTCGATCCGTCGCCGGAACAGGCGGTGCAGCTCAACCGTTGCCGGGTGCTGCTGCACGAAGCGCGTCACAAGGCCGCACGGGGGAAACGGCTCTCGGGCTGGGTCACCGAACAGGGCCCGCCGCCTGCCGACGTCACGCTGGCCGCCTGGATCGAAGGTCTCGCCAAGGAATGGGCGGGGCTCGGCCGTTCGGACACGCTGAAGGAGGCGTGGCCGCTCGTCGTCGCCGCGCTCCGGCAGGCGACGCCGATCCTTTTGCCACTGGCACAGGCGAAACCCGATACCGAAGCCGCCGATGCGGTCAGCACGCTGCTGGCCTGGACCGGGCTCACTTCCGACGAGTCGAGCGCTGCCGACGCGATCGTCACCTCGCGGCTGGTGCGCCTCCACATCGCGACCCGGGGACTGCTCGCGCAGCCGCCGTCGGTCGACCAGCGGGTCGATCTCGTCCAGGTGAGCGCGGATTCGCGGACGCTGATGGATATGAAGCGCCGCCGTTCCTGGGACAAGCTCACCGGGATGCAGGCCGACTACTTCGGCGCGTTCTACAAGGCGTCCTGGCGCGCGAACGACTGGATGTGGGGCCGGGTCGACGGCGCGGGCTGGCTGGTGCAGTGCCTGCTCGACCCGAAACGGCTGCGGCTGCTGCGCGACGTCGTCGGGCGCGAGGCGTTCCGGGGACGGGTGCGGGACACCTTCAAGGAGATCGGCTGGCGACAGCCCGGCACGGAAGACGGGCTGTCCCAAGAGGAAGCGGACGCCCTGCGCGCGCAATTGGCCGGGGAGCTGGCTTTCCTCGGGCTCGACGGCGAACTCGCCGACGTGGAGACCGAAGCCGCCCTGCCGATCAGCATGCCGGTGACGGCGATGGTGCTCGCCAGGGTGCGGCAGCTGGAGATCGCGCGCGAGGAACTGCCGTGTGTCGGCCTCCACTGTGGACACGACGCGAAAACGGCCAAGGGGAACGGAAAACCGTCGGAACGGTTCCGCCGGATGATCGAGAACGAGCCGGAATCCGACGAGCAGACCCAGCGCGCGTTCCAGGCGTGCCAGGTCTCCGGCGAACGGTTCGAGCACGAACGCGGGACGATGCTCCTGACGAAGACGCTGGTCAAGGCTGGTGCCGCCGGGCTCAACGCGGCCGCGGGGGCGACGCGGGTGCCGAAGTCGGTCCAGCCGGCCGCGACCTTCGCCAAGGCCGCCGGACGCAGCGCGTGGTGGATCACGCGGGGCGCGGCCACCCTGCCGTCACCGTGGAACGTGCTCGCCGCGCTGATCACCGTGCTGGCGGGCTTCGTCCTCGGTGGACAGGGCGGTCCGGTTCTGCAGTGGGTCGGCGTGCCGGTCGCCGCGGGTGCCGTGGTGTTCCTGGTGGTCAGCCTGATGACGTTGAGAAAGACGTGGCGGATGGTGCTCACGGTGCTCGGTGTGCTGGTGGTGGCGGCCCTGCTGTTCGCCGCGTTCCTGCCACCGGTGCGCGATCCGCTCTTCGGCTGGCTCGGTGACGTCGTCGCGGGGTGGCGGCGCGGCGAGGCGCCGGTGTGGTGGCTGGTCGTCTGCCTGCTGCTCGTGCTGCCCGCCATCTGGACGCCGATCGGTTCGCTCGCGGGTCGCAAACGGCGTCGCGAATAGCGGAGCCGGAAGCCGAATCGCGTCCTGACCGTGCGACGAAGTGGTAACGGTTGGTATCGTCACGTGCAGTGAGACCGCACCGAAGCGGCCTTACCCACTCGCGCTGCGCTTCAAACGTTACAGTTACCTTTATCACGTGTGTTTCGAGGTTGTTGCAGGTAGCCGCCTTGCCGTGCCCGCGCTGATCTGACCTCGCCCGAATCCTCCGGTACGTTTCTTGGACATGTCCGGAAAGCACTTGATCGAAACTCCGACCAAGGCAGACGGTGCCGCGCTCTGGAGAATCGCCCGCGATTCGAAGAAGCTCGATCTCAACACGCCTTACGCCTATTTGCTGTGGTGCCACGATTTCGCCGACACCTCGGTCGTCGCGAAAGTCGACGGCATCCCGGTCGGCTTCGTGATCGGATACCGCAAGCAGGACACCGGCTTTGTCTGGCAGGTCGCGGTCGACGCGTCCCAGCGAGGAAAAGGCCTGGCCGGAGCCCTGCTCGACGAGCTGTTCAGCCGTCTGACCGCCCAGGGCGTGCGGTACCTCGAAACCACGATCACCCCGGACAACGAGGCTTCGATCCGGTTGTTCGCCTCGTTCGCCAAGCGGTGGGACACCACCGTGGAACGCCGGGATCTGTTCTCCGCGACGGATTTCCCGGCCGAGGAAGGAACGCATGAGCAGGAGGACCTGTACAGAATCGGTCCGCTCGGCAGTCAATAGAACGTAAATCCGGGGATCTCAGGAAGAAAGAAAACGTGATGAGCATTTTCGAGGAACTCGAATCCGAAGTACGCAGTTACAGCCGTGGCTGGCCCGTGGTGTTCGACCGGGCCCAGGGGAGCTACCTGTACGACGAAGACGGCAAGGCTTACCTCGACTTCTTCGCGGGCGCGGGCGCGCTCAACTACGGGCACAACAACCCGGCGCTGAAGCGGGCCCTGATCGACTACATCGCCCGTGACGGCGTGACGCACGCGCTCGACATGTTCACCGTGGCGAAGCGGGACTTCCTCCAGACGTTCCAGGAGAAGATCCTCCGGCCGCGCGATCTCGACTACAAGGTCGTCTTCCCCGGACCCGGCGGCGCGAACGCCGTCGAGGCGGCGCTGAAGCTCGCCCGCAAGGTGACCGGCAAGGAGTCGGTCATCAACTTCACCAACGCCTTCCACGGGATGACGCTGGGCGCCCTCTCGGTGACCGGCAACTCGATGAAGCGCGGCGGCGCGGGTGTCCCGCTGGTGCACGCCACCCCGATGCCGTACGACAACTACTTCGACGGCTCGATCCCGGACTTCCTCTACTTCGAGAAGCTGCTCGAAGACTCCGGCAGCGGCCTGAACGAGCCCGCCGCCGTGATCGTCGAAGGCGTGCAGGGCGAGGGCGGCATCAACGCCGCGCGCGTCGAGTGGCTCAAGGCGCTGGACGAGCTGTGCAAGAAGCACGGCATCCTGCTGATCCTCGACGACGTCCAGATGGGCTGCGGCCGCACCGGCCCGTTCTTCAGCTTCGAGGACGCGGGGATCAAACCCGACATCGTCTGCCTCTCGAAGTCCATCGGCGGCTACGGCATCCCGATGGCGCTGACGCTGATCCGCCCGGACCTCGACGTCTGGGAGCCGGGTGAGCACAACGGGACCTTCCGCGGCATCAGCCCGGCGTTCGTCACCGCGACCGAGGCGATGCGCGTCTACTGGAGCGACGACGAGCTGGAGAAGTCGACCAAGGCCAAGGGTGAGCGCGTCGCCGCCGCCTTCCAGGGCATCGTCGAGGCGTATCCGGACGCGAACCTGTTCGCGAAGGGCCGCGGCCTCGCCCGGGGCATCGAGTTCGCCGATGGCGACCTCGCGGGCAAGGTCTGCGCCGCCGCGTTCGAGCGCGGGCTGCTGATGGAGACCTCCGGCCCCGACGGCGAGGTCATGAAGGTCCTCCCGCCGCTCACGCTGACGGACGACGAGCTCACGAAGGGCCTGTCGATCATCGACGAGGCCGTCGCCGCCGTCCTCAACTGACCCGAACCGACCGCCCGCAACCAGGAACGAGAAGGAGTTTTCCGTTGCTTGTCAGAACACTCGACGAGGTCACCGACACCGACGCCGACATCAAGACCCCGAACTGGCGCAGCAAGCGCATCGTGCTGGCCAAGGAGGGCGTCGGTTTCTCGGTGCACGAGACCACGTTGTACGCCGGGACGGTCAACGACTTCTGGTACGCGAACCACATCGAAGCGGTGTTCATCACCTCCGGTGAAGGCGAGCTCGAAAACACCGCGACCGGCGAGGTCTTCCAGCTGAAGCCGGGCACGTTGTACCTGCTCAACGACCACGACAAGCACCAGGTCCGGCCCAAGACCGAGATCAAGTGCGTCTGCGTGTTCAACCCGCCCATCACCGGCCGTGAGGTCCACGACGAAAACGGCGTGTACCCGCTCGTCACCGAACCCTAGAAATCGCTCGAGGAGGCGACTGCATTGACGCTGACCGACACCCGAGTCGACGACAGTTACCCGACCCGCATCACGGGTAAACCCGAACACCTGCCGAGGGCGCACCCCACCGTCTGGGGCACCGAGGCCGAAGGTCCCTTGGACGCGGCCACCCTCGCCAATCACGAAACGCGTGGCTACACCGTCGTCGACCAGTTGTTGTCGCCTGGCGAGGTCCAGACGTACTGGCAGGAGCTCGTCAGGATGTCGTCGGGGGACCACCGCGACGACGAGCGCGTGATCACCGAGGCCAAGACCGGTGAAGTCCGCTCCATCTTCGACGTCCACGAGACCAGCGAGCTGATCGCGGAACTCGTCCGCGACCCGCGCGTGCTCGACCGGGCCCGGCAGCTCCTCGGCTCTGAGGTGTACATCCACCAGAGCCGTGTGAACTACATGCCCGGCTTCAGGGGCACCGGCTTCTACTGGCACTCGGACTTCGAGACCTGGCACGCCGAGGACGGCATGCCTGTGCCGCGCGCGGTCAGCTGTTCCATCGCGCTCACCGACAACTACCCGTTCAACGGCGGGCTGATGGTGATGCCGGGCTCGCAGCGGACCTTCGTGCAGTGCGCCGGGGAAACCCCGGAGGACAACTACAAGAGTTCGCTGAAAGAGCAGCGGGTCGGCGTCCCGAGCGAGGAAGACATCACCGCGCTCGCCGCCGAATACGGAATCGACCAATTCACCGGACAGGCCGGTTCCGCGCTCTGGTTCGACTCGAACGTGATGCACGGTTCCTCGAACAACATCACGCCGTACCCGCGGTCGAACATCTTCGTCGTGTTCAACAGCGTCGAGAACGCGCTGCGGAAGCCGTACGCCGCGATCGAACCGCGTCCGGCCTTCATCGCCGGCCGCGACTCGACCCCGCTGACGCGCTGACGAAACCGCAGGTCGCGAAGGCCATGACGGGGCGCTTGTAGCCGTCGGTGTGCGCCCTGTTACGTTGTCGCCACGTGAGCGGGCCAGTGGGCTCGCTCACGTAGGTGTTGTCGACGACCGAACGGGTTCTTCGCTCGGGGTGAGCCCACCCGGACGGACGTGGACGCCGATGTCCGATGTGGGTCGCGCCCCCAGGCGGCCCAAGTCGGACATCCCCCGGCTCCGTGCCATCAGATCGGGACTGATGGTGCGGAGCCTTTTTTCGCCAAGTACATGAAGGCCCCCTTCCTTGCGCTAGACGCAAGCAAGGGGGCCTTCATGTACCTCAGGCGCGCGCCGGGCAGGTCGTGAAGGCCTCCTTACTTACCCTGAAAGTAGTGAAGGAGGCCTTCACGGCCTCAAGCGTCCTGGTTGGCGGGCTCTTCGCGCGGTAGGTTGGCTACTCCGGTAAGGGGAGAGATCGGAGGGAGGGGGGCTTGCCATGGGCGAAAGCGGTTCCCCTGCCCGCTTCCAGCTTCTCGGTCCCGTGCGCCTCCTCGACGGCGACCGGCCGGTCCCCGTCGGCGGTCCCGGCGTCCGCGGCCTGCTCGCGCTGCTGGCGCTGAAGGTCAACAAGGTCGTCGCGCTCGACGAGATCATCGACGCGCTCTGGGGTCACGATCCGCCCGCCACCGCCCGCACGATCGTCCACGGCAACGTTTCGCATCTGCGCCGCGTGCTCCGGGGCATCCAGGGCGACCATCCGCGCGGCGCCCGGATCCTCACCGCGCCGCCCGGTTACCAGCTCACGGTCGAGCCCGACCGGATCGACGTCCACCGTGCCCGGTCGCTGCTGGAGCGGGCTTCGGCGGAAGAGCCGGAGAAGGCGTCCGAGCTGCTCGCCGAGGCCCTCGCGCTCTGGCAGGGGCCCGCGCTGGCCGGCGTGCCGGGTTCGGTCCGCGCCCCCGAACTGGAGGATCTGCGGCTCGCCGTCCACGGTGCCAGGGTCGACGCGGATCTCGAACTCGGCAGGCACGCGGAGCTGATCGTCGAGCTCAGCCCGCTGGTCCGGGCGAATCCGCTCGCCGAGCGCACGGCCGGTCAGCTGATGCGCGCGCTCTACCACGCCGGACGCCGCGGCGACGCGCTCGAGCTCTATCGCACGGTGTCCCGGGCGACCCTGCGCACCCTCGGCGTCGAGCCGGGCGCGGACCTGCGCTGGCTGCACGAACGTGTCCTCAACGACGATCTGCCGGTCAAGGTCGTCGAGGAACCGAAGTCCGAGGCGGCGCCCGTCCAGCAGTTGCCGCCCGCGGTGCCGAACCTCGCCGGACGCGAGGCGGATCTGGCGTGGCTCGACGAACTCGCCGAGCGGGCCGAGGCGGGCGAGACCGCGGTCGGCGTGGTCACCGGCACCGCCGGGATCGGCAAGAGCAGCCTGGTGGTGTGGTGGGCGCATCGGGCGGTCCGCCGCTTCCCCGACGGCATCCTTTTCGCCGCGTTGCGCGGTTTCGACCCGCACCATCCGCCGCTGGAGCCCGCGGAACTGCTCACCCAGTTCCTGCTCGGGCTCGGCGTCCCGGCCGAGGGTGTCCCGGAACAGGTCCACGAACGCGTCGCCCTCTACCGGTCGATGATCGCCGGCCGCCGGATGCTGGTGATCCTCGACAACGCCCGCTCCGCCGAGCAGGTACGGCCGTTGCTGCCACCCGGTTCGCGGTCGATGACGCTGGTGACCAGCCGCTCCCGGCTCGACGGGATCGCCGTGTCCAACGCCGCCAAACTACGGGTGCTCGGCACGCTCGCGCCCGGTGACGCGGTCCGGTTGATCGAGGAGCTCGCCGGGCCTGCCGGCTACGACCTCAACCACGCGCTCGCCCGGCTGTGCGGCTATCTCCCGCTGGCGCTGAGGATCGCGGGAGCCCGGCTCGCCGCCAGCGCGCAGTGGTCCGCGCAGGATCTGGTCGACGAACTCGGCAACGAACGGACCAGGCTGGCCGCGCTCGACGTCGAAGGGCCGGACGACGGGGTCCGCGCGGCGTTCGACGTCTCGTTCCGCGGACTGCCGCCCGAGGTCGCGAACACGTTCCTGCGGCTCGGCGTCGTCCAGTGCGTTTCGGCCGGTTCGCATCTGACGGCCGCGATCGGCGGGGTCACCGTCGCCGAGGCGCGGCGGCATCTGCGGGTGCTCGCCGCGCACAACCTGCTCACCGAAACCGGCCGCGATTCCTTCGTCCCGCACGATCTGGTCCGGCTGTTCCTCCGCGAACTGGCGGAGAACGAACTCGACGAGGCCGACCGTGAGGACATCCTGTCGCGTTCGGTGCGGTTCTATCAGGCCGTCGGCGACCGGGCCCGGCGCAAGATGCTGCGGATCGTCGACCCCCTCGATTTCACCGAGGTGCTGACCGACGCGCAGACCCCGCCGATCGGTTCCTTCGACGAGGCGCAGGACTGGTTCACCGCGGAATGGGAGAACCTGATCGAAGTCCTCGAAGCCGCCCGTGCCGCCGGACGGCACGACGACGTCTGGCGGCTGGCCAGGGTCGCGCACACCTATCGCGCGGTGTACCCGCTGCTGGACGAGTGGACGCGGCTGGTCGGGATCGGGCTGGAGGCCGCCGAACGGTCCGGCGACGTCCTCGGCCGGTGCTGGATGCTGATCTCCCGGTGCGCCATCGCGCTCACCTTCGAGCTGCCGCAGGGCTGCCTCGCCGACGCCGAACGCGCGCTGGAACTCGCGAGCGCGATCGGCGACAGCAGGCTGATGGTCTCGGCGAACATCCACCTCGGCTCCGCGCTGACCCTCCTTGGCCGGTACGACGAGGCCATCGGGACGTTGCGGCAGGCGGTCGAGGAGACCGACCGCACCGGCGACCTCGAACTGCGCGGACAGGCGCTCAACAACTGCGCCGAGGCCGAGAAGCGGGCCGGGCGGTTCATCGAGGCGATCGGGCACCAGGTCGCCTCCCTGGAGATCGACCGGACCCTCGGCGACGACAGCTACGTCGTCGTCTCGCTGAACAATCTGGCCGAATTGAGCATGCGGATCGGCGAACTCGCCGCGGCCGAGCGGTACGTCTGGGAGGCCGTGGACCTGACGATCAGCAGGCGGTTCGTCCTCCAGGAGGGGGTTCTGCGGCTGACCTTGGGCAGGGTGCTGCGGGCCGGGTCGGATGTGGACGGTGCCCGTGAGCAATTCGCGCTCGCGCTGAAGATCCTCGCGGACGCCAATCCGAAGCTCGCGGGATTGGTCCGTGCGGAACTCACGGACCTCGGCGAAAGTCCGTGAGTGATCCTTAGCGGATTCTTAGTGGCCTCGCCGCTCACGCGCGTAGGGTCCGATTCAGCGTCGATCGAGCCCTAGGGGAGGGGCATGAGGTAGAGATCGGCGCTCGGGCGGGCCCTTTCCGGGCCCGTCTGAAGGGCCGCCAGGAGCGGCTCGTGGCGGTCCGGCCGGTGGAGGTGGGGGCGATACCGGCCGGCCGCCAGGCGGCACCACCGCGTTTCGTCCTCCGAATGCGGTCCTTGCACACGCAAGTACCGCATTCAGAGGACGAAACGCGTGGGTCAGCCGGTCCCGGCGGTGCAGAGGGCGATGGTCTGGCCCTTGTTCTCCGCCACCTTCTGGCCGTTGACCAGGATCGAGCAGGCGATCTGGTTGCTGACCGACGAGTTCCGGGTGTCCGCGGTGACGGTGAGCAGGTAGTCGCCCGAGTTGAAGGACGCCGTACCGCGCCACTCGTCGGTGCTGGCCGGGGTCGTCTCGGTGCGCTGGTCGTTGAGCGAGCCGAACCGGATGGTCGCGCCGCCCGAGGCGCTGACGACGAACTCGACGGTGTTCTTGTCCCCGGCGACGGCCGGGATGTGCAGTCCGGACTCGCCGGTGGCGAAGAAACTGGTGTAGACCAGTAACCCGCCGGCGGCCAGCAGGCCGGCGATGGAAAGCGCGAGCCCCGCGATCCCCATTCCCTTCTTGTCCGCTTCCCCCTTCTTGATTTTGATCAAACCGATCACGGAAAGAATCATTCCGATCACGGCGAGCGGCCAAGCGGCGATCCCGGCGACCGGGACGAAGGCGACCCCGAGTGCCGCCAAGCCGACCAGGAAACCTGCGATGATCAGGCCGTTCTTGGGTTTCCGGTGCCGTGTTCCGTGCGCGGCGAACCCTGGGCCGTAGCGGGTGGCAGGCGGGTGCGGGAGAGGTGGATCGGTCGGCATACATGCCCTTTCGGAGGCTTCCGTCCGAAGACGTTAACCCATCGTTCGGGGCAATGGCCGAAATTGTTACCTGCCGGAAAAGTCATCATTCCACGATGATCAAGCGGTCATCGACATTTTCTGACGAGAATTGTGGCACCGCCGAATGTCGGAAACCCGATCACTGATCGAACAGGCTGACTTCCGGGGTGATCTCCAGCAGTTCGTGCACCGGGCGGCCGCGGCGGCCGTCGATGGTCGTGGTGCGCACGACGCGCAACCGCGCGGTCACCGGCCGGTCCAGGTTCTCCTTGATCTCGTCGAGCAGATCCGGCGCCACCGCGCCCTGGATCGTGCCGCCCGATTCGCGTTCGAGATAGAAGATCCGGCGCCGGGTGCGGACGCCGTCCAGCCTGCCGCTGACCGTCTCGTAGCCGACCGCCTCGCGCGATTCGCGCAGGCTCCCGGACAGGATCCTCGCCTGCTCGGTGGTCATGCTGCGGGTCAGTTCGTCGCCCGCCGTCGGGGTCAGGGCCATCCCGATCCCGGCGTGTTTGCTGACCGCGTTGACGATGTCGCTGACCGCGTTGCGGACGGTGTCGCGCTGCAGCAGCACCGCGTCCAGCGCGCCGTCGTCGGAGCCGTTGGCCGGCAGGAAGTCGCACAGCTCCTTGACCGCGCGTTCGGACAGCGACTCGATCCCGTCGTGGATCAGCGCGTCGTCGAGTGCCGGTTCGGGGAAGCCGAAGAAGATCGTGTTGCCCGCCTGGCCGCGCTGGATCAGCGGGGCCTTCTCCCGGTCCGCGGGCTGGACGAAGGTCACTTCGCCCGACGGATTGCGGATGATGTGCCCGATCTTCGCCGTCGCGTCCTGCAACGCGCGGCTGATGTCGGAGAAGGTGTACGCGTCCAGATGCGACTCGCCGAGCACGGACACGCGGAGCAGTGGCGAGCGCGACGTCCGCTCGAACTTCGCGTACGCGGCCATCGCCGACGCGCGGGCGAGGTCGTCGAGCCAGGTGCCGCCGGGGATCTCGTCGGCGATACGCCGGAATTCGTTCCTCACCAGATCACTTCCGGAATTCCCCTGCCACCCGATGCCCACACTTCTTCCCAGATCTCCTCGTCGCCGGGGCGGCAGAGGAAACCGTCGAGCATGCCGCCGACGGGCTGGACCTGGTCGAGATACATCGCGGGCTGGCCGACGATGACCCCGCGCAAGGTCAGCAACCCGTACAGCGCCGAGCGGCCCGCGTCGTCGAGCCGTTTGAGGGCGCCCCATTCGTCCGGGATCAGCACCACGTCGAGCCCGAGCGGTGCGTGCGGGGTCCTGGCGGTCAGATCGCCGCCGATCCACGCGCGGCCGGTCGGCATGATCCGCCGGGCGACGCCCAGATAACTGTTCAGCGCGCTGAAGAGGATTTCACGATCGTTCTGATGCGGCGCGTCGAAGACCAGCCGCTCGTAGACATCGGCCAGATCGGCGGGATGGCGGCCAGGAGGCAGCAGGTTGTGCGGCGTCCAATAGGGGAGCGCCAATCGGAGCCTCCTTCGTGTGCCGGAGATCCCGATCGAAGAAACGTACCCGGCGTCCCGCTCACAGTGCGTAGCCGAATTTACCAGGCGAGTGTCAGTGGCCCTGCCCCGGCCGGTGGTCGGGTGCGCGTTCGGCGGGCGGCCAGTCCTCGTCGCTCGGCCAGACCGGTTCGGGTTCGTGCCCGCCCTCGCCGTTGCGCGCGGCCGGTTCCGGCTGCTCCGGGTGGTAGGCCCGCACCGGTTCCGGGATCAGCTGACCCTCACGGTGGCCTTCCGCCTCCTGGTCGTACGGCTCGTCGTCGCCGTGGACCCGCGCGGGCGGGAGGAACTGCGTCCGTTCGGTGGAGAGCGGCTCGGGCACGGGTTCGGGGCCCCGTTCGTGCTCCACCGGGATCCCGGCGGAGCGCACCGGCTCGTGGGCCGCCGGTTCCGCGGCAGGCCGGTCACGTCGTTCGCCGCGCATCAGCAGCCAGGTGACACCGCAGCCGAGGGCGAACGAGATGAGCAGCCAGAGCCAGATCTGCCCGAAGAGCCAGAGCATCAGGCCATCACCTCTGTTCAGCCGTGATGTCGACGCGGCGGCCCTCGCCGCTCGCGCCGTCGGAGTTCTTGCGCTGGGGGGAGTACACCTGGTCGCGTTTGACCCCGTTGCGCTCCAGCAGCCGCTCCACCGTGAGCGCCCGGTTCAGCGCGAGCTTCCGGTCCGAACCGGTCGCGACCGACCCGGTGATCCGGAACTTCAGTTCGCGGGGCGCGTCCGTGAGCAGCTTCGCGATCTCAAGCGCACCGCGTTCGCCGTCCGCGGTGAGTTCGGTGGTGTCCGGTTCGAACGTGATCGGCGTGGCCGTCAGCAGGCGGTCGATCTCGGCCTGGAACCCGGCCTTGTCCGTCGGCTTGGCCGAGGTCGGTGCCGGGCTGGGCGACGGGCTCGGCGGAGCGGGCGGGCCCGACGGCTCGCCGCTGGTCGTCACCGGGCCCGCGGGCGGGGCGGTGTCGCCGGAGATCTCGACCGTCCGTACCCCGTCGATCCGCTGGATGGCGTCGATCGCCTGCGCGGCCTTGTCCGGCGGGAAACCGGTGAGGCTCGCGTCACGGCCGGAGAAGCTCACCTGACCGCCGGAGACGCCGACGTCGGCGAGCGCGGCTTTCGCGCGCGCGGCGAGCTCGGCCTCGATGTCGTCCGAGGCCGACCAGACGGTGATCGCCGTCAAGGCGAGCGTGACCAGCAGCGCTGTAGGCAGCAAGCGGCTCCAGCGTGTACCGGGCATGAAGGGACTGTAAGCCGCGTCAGTCCGGTTGGCGAACCGGCTTTCCGCACGTCCCGCGCTCTCCGAGAGGTGCCGCACACCCGGTCTGGCCTGCGACGTCGACCGCGGCCCGAGGCCGGTCGCCGGGTCGGCACATGACCCTTCTGGGTGACATCGATCGGCGGCCCTGAAGCGCGTGAAGGCCCCCTTGCCGCGGCTCAGCCGAGGGAAGGGGGCCTTCGCGCGCTTCAGCTCGCGTGGTGGTGGATCTCCCGCAGATCCTTCGCCGGCAGGGTCACGCCCGGCGACTCGATCTGCTCCAGCGGGAGCAGCGGCGCGAGTTCGGGACGCTTCGGGGACAGGCCGTCGCCCATGGACTCGCCCTTGAGCTGACGCCGGATCCACGGCAGCAGATGCGCCTTCGTCCATTCGAGGTCCGAACGGCGCGACGTGATCCAGGTACTCGGCTGCTCGGACGCGGGCCACGGCTCACGCCAGTCGTCGGCGACCGGGACGCCGAGGACCTCGGCCGCGCGGAGCGCGATCCGCCGGTGGGCCTCGGGGGTGAAGTGCAGCCGGTCGTCGCTCCAGGCGCGGCGGTCGTGCAGCGGGGCCATCGCCCACATGTCGACCATCTTGGCGCCGTGCCGGTCGGCGATCGCCCACAGATGCGCGTTGTAGATGCCGACCTTCCCCCGGAGGACATGCATCACGGACAGGTACTTGGTGTCCGGCCCGTTGAAGATGAGCACCGGGATCCCGGCCTCGCGCAGCTTGGCGACCCCCGCCTCCAGCCGCGCGGCGACGGCGTCCACGTCCGCGCCCGGCACGATGATGTCGTTGCCGCCCGCGCACAGGGTGACCAGGTCGGGCTTCACTTCGAGGGCGATGGGCAGCTGCTCTTCGAGGATCTCGTCGAGCATCTTCCCGCGGAGGGCGAGGTTCGCGTACTGGAAATCTGGCCTGCCTTCGGCGAGGATCTCTGCCAGCCTGTCCGCCCAGCCCCTGAAGGTGCCGTCGGGCAGGTCGTCGTTGAGTCCTTCGGTGAAGCTGTCACCGATCGCCACGTAGCTGTCGAATCCGTACACGTTGGGTCCCCTTCCGTCCGTGTGCCCCCGGTTGGTACTTGTACACCACAACTAACAGCTGAGAGCGCCCCTGCAATCCCACCTGGCCGAAACCCATGGTTCAGCCCGTTGACACAGTCTCTTATTTTGTCGGACGTCCATGCATCTCCATTACCGGGATGTACACTCCTGGGCTGCGGAGATTCACCTCAAGTAGGCGTAAAACGGACACGGTATGTGGCGAACGTCTCCCCGCCCGGGTGTTCAGGCTCATAGATCCGGCAGGCTGTAAGGGTGACCTCACGACCCCCGCGCGAGTCGCTCGCCCAGATCCTCGGCGGGCGGCGTGGCGCCATCGACGCGAGCATCCCGCCCGTGGCCTTCGTCCTGGGCTGGCTGATCGCCGGTCAGTCGATCGCCTGGGGCGCCGGTGCGGCCATCGGGGTGGCGGTGCTGCTCGGCGGGTACCGGGTCGCGCGGGGCGACAAGGCCCGCGCGGTCGTGGTGAGCCTCGCCGCGGTGATCGCCGCCGCGCTGATCGCGCTGCACACCGGCCGCGCCGAAGACTTCTTCCTCATCCAGCTGCTGTCCAATGTGGCCAGCGCGCTGCTGTGGGCGGCCAGCATCGTGGTCCGGTGGCCGCTGCTCGGCGTCGTGGTCGGGCTCGTCATCGGGCAGAAGACCCGCTGGCGCCGTGATCCCGCGCTGCTGCGCGCGTATTCGCGGGCGAGCTGGGTGTGGGTCTTCCTGCAGTACACCTTGCGGGTCGCCGTGTACGGCTCGCTGTGGTGGAGCGGGCAGGTGGTCGCGCTCGGTATCGCGCGGACGGTGCTGTCCTGGCCGCTGGTCGCGGTGACGGTCGCCGTGAGCGGCTGGGTGCTCTACCGCACGTTGCCGCCGGAACACCCCGGTCTGCGGGTGGTGGAGGAAAACGAAGATCCCTCGGATTCCGAGCCGAATGGGCTGCCCAGGACATAAGGCGGCCCCCGGCGAGGGGGGAGGGTCCGGGGGCCGGGTCCTACGGTACCCGGAGTTCGGCCCCGGAGTCGATGGTTTGGTCTTTTCGGGCTTGTTCCGGGTGTTTTTTCAGGATGGCACCGGCCGCGGTGCCCCTTCCCCATAGGCGTCGACGGCGGCGAGCCAAGCGGCGCCGAGGACACCGTCGGTGCTGGTCAGGACCTCGAGACCGGCGAGTTCGGCGCGGACCTTCGCCCCGACCGGGCCCTCCGGTGACAGCACACCGCCCACCAGGACGATCGGCGTCGTCTCCCCGGGATCACGCGCGGTCATGACGTTCGTCACCAGCAGGGCGGCCGCGCGGGTGGTGATCTCGTCCGCCGCAGGGTCGCCTTCGCGGTAGGCCTCGCTGACGAACGGGGCGAATCTGGCGAGCCGGATCGGCGCTTCGGAATTGGCGCTCGTGATGAGCGCGCGCCACAGTGACGCGTCCGGGGTCCGGTCGCTCCCGGGGTCCACTGCGGACGGTCCGAGCGCTTCGATGAGCACGGCGCGCGCGAGCGGACCGGGTTCGCCGCCGCGGCCCAGAACATCCAAAGTGGAGCGAACGGCTTCACGGCCGAGCCAGTACGCCGAACCTTCGTCACCGAGCAACCAGCCGTAGCCGCCGACGGTGGACACCATTCGCCTGCCGCGGATCCGGCCGGCGATCGATCCGGTACCCGCCACGAGTACCGAACCGTCCGGAGAGGAAGTCGCCGACGCGTAGGCGACCTCCGGGTCGGGGACCGTCCGCACCGGACCGATTCCCGCGTCCTTCCAAGCGGCTTCGAAGATCTCCGCGATCGACGGATCGCTCAGTTTGCTGACGCCTGCCATGCCGACGACGCACGCGGCCGTCGCGGCCGGGTCGAGTCCGCCCAGCGCGCCGGTGATCGCGTTCGCGATCCGCGACGCGGCCGTGTGCGGCGGATGGGAGTTGGGGTTCGCCCCGCCCGCGCGCCCGGTGCCGAGGACGGCGCCGGAGGCGTCGACGGCGATCGCTCGCGTCGACGTGCCTCCGGCGTCCACACCGATGACGTGACTCACCGGGTCTTGGTCACCTTGAGCAGCCCGCGGGGGCTGTCCGGGTCACCGCCGCGCGCCAGCGAAAGACCGAGCGCGATCCGCTGGATGGGCAGGATCTCCAGGATCGGGGCGACCTCTTCGGCGGACGGCGCGACGCCGATCCGCAGCGCCGCGGGGACGTCGGCCGAAGCCGAACCGACCGCGAGCACGTCCGCGCCGCGTTTGCCGACGGCCTCGAGGACCTCCTGCATCGCGCCCACTCCGTGTCCCTGGCTCGTCACGGCCAGCACGGCGGTCTCGCCGTCGACCGCGGCGACCGGGCCGTGCAACAGATCCGCACCGCTGTACGCGCGGGCCGCGAGGTAGCTGGTTTCCGCCAGCTTCAAGGAACCTTCCAGCGCCGTGGCGTAGGAGTAACCGCGGCCGGTGGTGAGCACCCGGTCGACGAAGCGGTAGCGGTCCACCGCGCGCTGCACGCCTTCGACGGAACCGTCGAGGGTGGCCTGGGCCAATTCGCCGAGTTTCTCCGCGTCCTCGCCCTTGCCGCCGCGGACCGCGTCGATCAGAAGGTAAAGCGACAGCAAGGTGGCCGAGTAGGTCTTGGTGGCGGCCACGGCTTTTTCCAGCCCCGCGCCGATGTCGACGCCGAGTTCGGCGGCGGCGCGCAGCGGCGATTCGGGGGTGTTGGTGACCGAGACGGTCAGCGCTCCCTGGCGACGCGCGGTTTCGGTGACCTCGATGAGATCCGGGGAACCGCCGCTTTGGCTTACTGTGATGAAGAGAACGTCCCGCAGATCGGGACGGGCGCCGTACAAAGTCGCGGTGGAGGGCGAGACGAGACCGCAGGGGAGACCGAGGAGTACTTCGATCAGGTACTTCGCATACAAGGCGGCGTGGTCGCTGGAGCCCCGGGCGGCGAGCAGTGCGAACCTGGGCGGGCGCTTGGAGATGGCTTCGGCCACCTCGGCGATTTCGGCCTGTCGCTCCACGATGCCTGCCAGAATGGCGGGTTGCTGGGAGATCTCCGCGGCCATGTGCTCGCCGGGGCGCTGTTCGGTCATCTCGTTCCCTTCCACCGGGACGTACTTCGTCCCCCGAGTAGGTCTAGACCAATGCTAGCCCGAATGGACGTTTGTGGAGAAGGGTACGTTTCCTAGCGGGGACGGTGCGCGTTCGAGTGGGAAGGCTTAGGGAGTCGGTCATGTTGGAGACAACCACCGCGGGTGAGGCGGGCGCTACGGCAGGGATGCGCGGACAGCGCGAACCCAAGTACTGGGCGCTGAAACAGCATCTGCTCGATCTGCTCGACGCGTTGCCCCCGGGCTCGCCGATTCCGACGGAACGGGCACTGGCGGGGGAATTCACCGTTTCGCGCACCACGGTCCGGCAGGCGCTCGCCGACCTCACCGCCGAGGGCAGGCTCCACCGCGTGCAGGGCAAGGGCACCTTCGCCGCCGAACCGAAACTCGCGCAGCGCCTGCAGTTGTCGTCCTACACCGAGGACATGCGCAAGCAGGGCCTCAAGCCTTCCTCCAAGCTCCTGGAGATCGACGAACTTCCCGTCGAAGCCGATCTGGCGAAACTGCTCGGAATCCGGGTGGGTGCGAAGATTCTTCGCCTTCGCCGCCTCCGGCTCGCCGATTCGCAGCCGATGGCACTCGAGACCACGCATCTCCCGCTCGGCCGGTTCCGCGGTTTGCGCAAACACGTTTCCGCAGGTGGCTCCCTGTACGCCGTGTTGAGGGAGCACTACGGCGTCGAGCTGGAAAGGGCCGAGGAAACGATCGAGACCGCGCTCGCCGGACCGCACGAGGCGGAGATGCTCGGCGCCGACGTCGGAATGCCGATGTTGCTCCTTTCGAGGCATTCCTTCGCCACCGACGGAAAACCGGTCGAGTTCGCCAGGGCGATCTATCGGGGTGACCGTTACAAGTTCGTCACCACGCTGCTTCCTTAGGGCGCGCTGACGGAAACGTTTCGCAGGGCGCGGGCGCCCTACAAAACGTTTCCGTGGCCTTCGGCCGAAAAGAGGGCGCGCCCGTGCGGACTCCCCTTCGCGCTGGCGCGCGTCGGGGAGTCAGGTCTTCCGGTTCAGTTCGTTCGGTCGCCTTTTGTCTGAGGTGTCAGGTAATTCTTGGGTGTCGGTGGCCCGGTGGCTGGTTGCGTGATTCAGTCATCCCATGACTGAGGTTGGGGCGGGGATTCGGTGGGGGACGCCGGTGGCGCGCGGCGTGCTCGCCACGACCATCGTCGGCTCGGGTATGGCGATGCTCGACGGGACGATCATCAACGTCGCGCTCCCGAGGATCGGCGAAGAACTCGAAGCGTCCGTCGCGGGCCTTCAATGGATCCTTGACGGCTACCTGCTCGCGCTCGCCGCGCTGATCCTCGTCGCCGGATCACTCGGCGACCGCTACGGCCGCCGTCGCATGTTCCTCGTCGGCGTCGTCTGGTTCGGCGTCGCCTCCGGGCTGTGCGCCGCCGCGACGACGACCGAGATGCTCGTCGCGACCCGGATCCTCCAAGGGATCGGGGGAGCTTTGCTCACACCGGGCTCCCTCGCGATCCTGCAAGCGTCCTTCGCCCACGACGACCGGGCCCGCGCGATCGGCGCGTGGTCCGGGCTCGGTGGCATCGCGGCGGCGATCGGCCCGCTGCTCGGCGGCGTCCTCGTGCAGGTGTGGTCGTGGCGGCTGGCGTTCCTGATCAACCTGCCGCTGGCCGCCGTCTGCGTCCTGCTCGCCCGGCGCTACGTGCCCGAGTCCCGCGACGAGGAGGCGACCGGGCATCCCGACTTCCTCGCCGCCGCCGTCGGCGCGATCGGTCTCGCCGGCCTCACCGGCGCGCTGGTGGAGGCGCCCGGACGCGGCATCGGTGACGCCGTCGTCCTGGTGGCCATCGTGCTCGGCGTCGCGGGGCTGACGGCGTTCCTGGTGATCCAGCATCGCTCCGCCGATCCGCTGGTGCCGCCGAAACTGTTTCGCGACCGGACGTTCAGCCTCGCCAACGCGCTGACCTTCGTCGTCTACGCGGCGCTCGGCGGGGTGATGATGCTGATGGTCATGCAGCTTCAGGTGTCGCTGAACTATTCGCCGACCGCGGCCGGGCTCGCCGGGCTGCCGATCACCGTCATCATGCTGCTGTTCTCCGGCCGGTCGGGCGCGCTCGCGCAGAAGATCGGGCCGCGTACGCAACTGGTCGCCGGCCCGATCCTGGTCGGCGTCGGCATGCTCCTGCTGATGCGCGTCGGGCCGGGATCTTCGTACCTGGGATCGGTGCTGCCCGCCGTCGTCGTGTTCGGCGCCGGGCTGGCGACGGTCGTCGCGCCGGTGACCGCGACGGTGCTGGCCGCCGCGCCGGACCGGTACGCCGGCGTCGCCTCCGGGGTCAACAACGCCATCGCCCGGTCCGGTGGCCTGCTCGCGATCGCCGTGCTGCCCGCCGTCGCCGGACTGTCCGGCGCCGCGTACACCGATCCGGTCGCGTTGACCGCGGGCTGGCGGACGGCGTTGCTGGTGTGCGCGGCGCTGGCGATCGGGGGCGGGCTGATCGCGCTCGGCATCCACAACGGTGTCCTCGACACGCCTTCGGCCGAGGACACCGACGAGTCACCGCATCCGGGTGAATGTCTCCACTGCGGGGTCGACTCGCCCCCGACGCACGTCCGCCCCGGCGGCCACGCGTGATCAGACGGACGACACGCGTGACTGGACGGACGTCGCGAGTGTCGTCCGTCTGATCACGCGTGTCGTCCTAGGCGAGGAGGTCGGCGAGGGTCGCCGGGTCCAGGTTGCCGCCCGAAACGACCGAAACGACCTTGCCCGGCGGCAGCGCGTCGCGATGGGAGAGGAACGCGGCGGTCGCGGTGGCGCCGCTCGGCTCGGCGACCAGCCGGGCGCGGTGCGCCAGCGTCCGGACGGCGTTCCGGATCTCCTCCTCCGAAACGGTGATGACGTCGTCGAGCACCGACTGGAGGTGGGCGAAGGTCAGGTCCGACGGCTGGGCGCGCAGGCCGTCGGCGCTGGTCCGCGCCCGCAGGTCCATCGGCCACTCGATCCGCCTGCCCGCGCGCAGGCCCTCGGCGGTGTCTGCCGCCAGCTCCGGTTCGACGCCGATGACCTTCGCGCCGGGCAGCAGCTCCTTGATCGCCGTGCCGACGCCCGAGGCCAGCCCGCCGCCACTGAGCGGGACGAGGACGACGCCGGCGTCCGGCAGGTCTTCGGCGATCTCCAGGCCGACGGTGCCCTGTCCGGCGATGACGTCACGGTGGTCGAACGGCGGGATCATGGTGAGCCCTCGTTCCTCGGCGACGGCGAGCGCGGAGGACTCCTGGGCGTCGATCGGGACTTCGATGACTTCGGCGCCGAGCGCCTTGGTGGCTTCGACCTTGGCGCGCGGGGCGACGTCCGGGACGAGGATCACCGCGGGAATCCCGAATCGCTTCGCCGAGTAGGCGACCGCTTGCGCGTGGTTGCCACTGGAAAACGCGACGACGCCGCGCGCCCGCCGATCTTCGGTCAACGCGGCGATCGCGTTGTAGGCCCCGCGCACTTTGAAAGCGCCGATCGGCTGAAGGCTTTCCGGTTTGAGCCACAACGGCGCCCACCCTTGCGCCAGTAGTGGTGTGCGCACCGCGACGCCTTTGACACGGCTCGCCGCGTCGCGGATTTCCTCGATCGATACCAGATCCATACGTCCGATTATGTCAAGGAGTTGTGAACCATGGACAGTCCTTTTTGGACAGATGACGTGGTGCTCCTCACGTGCGGACAACGAAGGGAGCATCCCGTGCGCCTTATTCGTTAGGACGGGTGAGGACCGACTAGCAGCAGAACGGGATCATGACCAAGGAGACCTCGGAGAAGACCGAAAAGACGGAAAAGCAGGGCCGGATCATCCAGGTGACGGCGGCGGCGATGGCCGCGATCACCGCGGCGCTGCTGGGTTCCACGCTCGGCGTGGCCGGAACGGTGGCGGGCGCCGGGCTGGCGAGTGTGATCACGACGCTCGGCGGCGAGCTGTACCTGCGTTCGCTTCAGCGGACGAAGGACGCGGCACTGAAGGCGCGAGTGGTGCTGACCGTGCCGGGACGGCGCCGGGTGCTCGACCCCGGCGAGCAGGAGACCGTCCGGTTGAAACCGTCCGAGGACGAAGAGGAATCCACGGGCCGGAAGTTCAAGCCACGCTGGGCGGTGATCGCCGGGGTCAGCGTGGTCGCGTTCGCGGTGGCGCTGCTCGCGATCACCGGTTTCGAGGGCGCGACCGGGAAGACCTTCGGCGGCGGGACCGGGACGACCATAGGGAAGATCATCGGCGGCGGACAGGGGCAGGAGCGGCAGGACAAGCACGACACCCCGCCCGCGACGTCGCCTTCGGAGACTCCGGACAACAAGCCGGAGACGACGCCGTCGAACACGCCGACCCCCTCGACGACACCCACCACGACGCAGGCGCCCCCGACGACGCCGACAGCGCCGTCTACCACGCCTTCGACCTCCCAGCCGCCCCCGACGACGCCGTCCGCTCCTGCCTCGAACACCCCCGTGCCCTGACCCCCCTCCCCGCGTTTCGTCCTCTGAACGCGGTAGTCGGCGATACGAACTACCGCATTCAGAGGACGAAACGCAGGAGGTCAGGAGAGGGCGGAGCGAAGCGTGCGAGCGGCCGCTTCGGGGTCTTCGGCCTCCGTGATAGCCCGGACGACGACGATCCGCGACGCCCCCGCGGCCAGCACCTCGGGCAGCCGTTCGGTGTCGATCCCGCCGATCGCGAACCACGGCCGCGTCGTGCCGGACGCGGCCGTCGAGCGCACCAGATCGAGTCCCGGCGCGGACCGGCCCGGCTTCGTCGGGGTCGGCCAGCACGGGCCCGTGCAGAAGTAGTCGACGCCGGGTTCCCCGGCGGCGGCCGCGGCCTGTTCGGCCGAATGGGTGGACCGGCCGATCACCACGTCGTCCCCCAGCACCCGGCGGGCCAGCGACACCGGGATGTCGTCCTGACCCAGGTGCAGCACGTGCGCGCCGACGGCGAGCGCGACGTCCGCCCGGTCGTTCACCGCCAGCAGCTTGTCGTGCTTCTCGCACGCCTCGGCCAGCACTTCGAGGGCGGCGATCTCGTGTTTCGCCTCGATCGGGGCACCGCCGGTCTTGTCCCGCAGCTGGATGATGTCGACCCCGCCGGCCAGCGCCGCGTCGGCGAATTCGGCGAGATCGCCGCGGCCGCGGCGGGCGTCGGTGCAGAGGTACAGGCGGGCGTCCGCGAGCCGGGCGCGGATCGTCGGACCAGACAGGGTGGGCATGGCGGCGACGGTACTCGCGCGCTACGGTGGGGTGGTCCGCACGGGAGCCCGAGGACGGGCTGAGAGGGAGCCGAGACCGCTCCGACCGTGGAACCTGATCCGGGTCATGCCGGCGCAGGGAGCGTGATTTCAGATGGTGGAACTTTCGGTTGTCGGCGGCGGGGTCATCGGCCTCGCGGTCGCTTGGCGCGCGTCCGCGCGCGGTCGTCGCGTCACCGTGTACGACCCGGATCCGGGGCACGGCGCGTCGTGGCTCGCGGGCGGCATGCTCGCGCCGGTCACCGAGGCCTGGCCCGGTGAGGAGGACGTGCTCACCCTCGGCGAGGCGTCGTTGCGGCGCTGGCCGGATTTCGCCCGTGACCTGGCCGAAGAGGGCGTCGATCCGGGCCTTTCACCGCACGGCACGCTCGTCGTCGCGCTGGACAGCGCCGACGCGGGCAACCTCGAAATGCTCGCCGCGTACCTCACCGAACTCGGTCGTGAGGTCGAGCAGCTGACCGGTCGCGAAGCCCGCCGCGCCGAGCCCGGTCTCGCCGGATCCGTCCGAAGTGGACTCCTGGTTCCCGGGGATCTGGCCGTGGACAACAGAAAGCTGCTGCACGCGCTCAAACACGCGTGCGACGTGCACGGTGTCGAGTTCCGCCACGAGACGGTCACCGAGCTCGAAGCCCTTGAAGGCGACGTCGTCCTCGCCGCGGGCGCTTGGGCCGGGCACCTGCACCCCGCGCTCGACGGCGCCGTCCGCCCGCTGAAGGGTGAGATCCTCCGCCTGCGACCACGACGGGGTTGCCTGCCGCCGCCGAAGAGGACCGTCCGCGCGATGGTCGAGGGCCGCCCGATCTACCTCGTCCCCCGTGACGACGGTCAGCTCGTGCTCGGCGCGACCCAGTACGAGGCCGGTTTCGACGAGACCGTCACCGTCCGAGGTGTACGTGAGCTGCTCGAAGGCGCGGAGCGCGTCTTCCCGGGCCTGACCGAATACGAACTCGTCGAGACGGCAGCCGGGCTTCGCGCGGCGAGCATCGACACAATGCCTTTCATCGGTGAGCTGGGCGAAGGTGTCTTCGCCGCGACAGGTCACCATCGCAACGGTCTCCTGATGGCCCCGGTCACCGCGGACGCCGCGGTCGCCTGGCTGGACGGACGGCCGTTGCCGGACGAGGTCGCGGCGGCCACGCCGTCGCGGCGGAGCGAGGAGCGGGTGTGATGGAGATCCAGGTCAACGGCCAGTGGCGTGAATTCCCCGACGGGACCACCGTCGAGGGTGTGCTGGAGGCGCTGGGCACGGCGACGAAGGGTGTCGCGGTCGCGGTGGACGGCGTGGTCGTCCGGCGTGGCGAATGGCCGGAATCGGTGGTGCGCAAGGGCGCCAGCGTCGACATCCTCACCGCTGTGCAAGGAGGCTGACATGAACGGTGACGACCTCGTCATCGGCGAGCACAAGCTCTCGTCGCGGCTGATCATCGGCACCGGCGGCGCGGGCAACCTCGCCGTGCTGGAACGCGCGCTGGTCGCGTCCGGAACGGAACTGACCACCGTCGCCATGCGCAAGGCCGATGCCGAAGGCGGCTCCGGCGTCCTTGAGCTGCTTCGGCGGCTCGGCATCCGCCTGCTGCCCAACACCGCCGGCTGCCGCACGGCCGCCGAAGCGGTCCTCACCGCGCAGCTCGCCCGCGAAGCGCTCGAAACCGACCTCATCAAGCTGGAGGTCCACGCCGACGACCGCACGCTGCTGCCCGACCCGTTCGAGACCCTCGAAGCGGCCGAACAGCTCGCCGCGGACGGCTTCACCGTGCTCGCGTACACCAACGACGACCCGGTGCTGGCGCTGCGGCTGGAGGAGGCGGGCTGTGCGGCGGTGATGCCCCTCGGCGCGCCCATCGGCACCGGTCTCGGCATCCGGAACCCGCACAACATCGAGCTGATCGTGTCGCGCGCGGGGGTCCCGGTGATCCTCGACGCCGGGATCGGCACGGCTTCCGACGCGACGCTGGCGATGGAGCTCGGCTGCGACGCCGTCCTGCTCTCCACCGCCGTGACCAGGGCCGCGGACCCGGAACGGATGGCGTCGGCGATGCGGGCCGCCGTCACCGCCGGGCGGCTGGCCGCCGGTGCGGGGCGGATCCCGCAGCGGTTCTGGGCGCACGCCTCGAGCCCTCCTCGATAACCCTTTTGTACGGTTCACGGCCTTGACAGTGACTACGCACCCGGAGCCCGTATGGTTGACGGCACTTTCCGGAGGCGCACCCGCCGCCGTGTACCCAGAGGAGCCAGTGGTGACCACGTCAGCGGTCCAGGACGTTTCAGGCAGGTTGTTCCTGGCGGTGGGCAGGTTGTCCCGGTCGCTGCGCCAGGCGGGCGTGCCAGGGCCCGGCCACGGCGCGATCTCGGCGCTCGCCACGCTCGTGCACTACGGCCAGCTCCGCCTGGGTGATCTCGCGGCGAAGGAAGGCGTCGCCGCGGCCACCATGTCGAGGATCGTCGCGTCGCTGGTCGAAGCGGGCTACGTCAGCCGTGAATCGGACCCGATCGACAGGCGCGCCTGGCTCGCAGAGGCCACTGAGGAGGGCGAGAGGCTGGTTTCCGGCGTCCGGTCGACGCGCGTGAACGAACTCGGCAAACGCCTCGAACGGCTGACCCCGGAGCACCAGGCGGCCTTGGCGGCGGCTCTGCCCGCCCTCGAAGCGCTTATTGCCGACGAAGAGCGCTGACTTCGGCGCGAAGAGCGCGAAGCTCGTCGAGGATCTCCTCGTTCGCCTGAGCCTGGGTTTCGGCCTGCTTCGCCTCTTCCTCGCGGATGTCCTGGCGAAGCTCGTCCTCCATCCCGCTGACGACCACGGCGATGAAGAGGTTCAGCACCGCGAAGCTGGACACGAGGATGTAGACCACGAAGAACACCCAGGCCGTGGGTGCCTCCTTCATGATCTCCTTCGCGATGTCCGGCCATGCCTCGCCCGTCATCACCTGGAACAGGGTGAACAGCGAGGTGCCGAGGTCGCCGAAGTTCTCCGGCGAGATCACGCCGAACAGCTTCGTCGCCATCACGCCCGCGACGAAGATGATCAGCGCGAGGAGCGCGGCGATCGAAGCCATCCCGGGTATCGACGCGAGCAGGCCGGTGACGACTTTCCGCATCGACGGCACGACCGAGATCAGCCGCAGCACCCGCAGGACCCGCAACGCCCGCAGCACCGCGAACGGGCCGGTCGTGGGGATCACCGCGATGCCGACGACGACCAGGTCGAAGATGTTCCACGGATCGCGGAAGAACTTCGCGCGGTAGGCGTAGAGCTTCGCGCTCAGTTCGAGGACGAAGATCCCGAGCGCGACGTAATCGACCGTGTGGAGCAGTGACCCGTACTCGGCGACCATTCTGGTCGAGGTCTCCAGACCGAGGGTGACGGCGTTGAAGACGATCACCGCGATGATGAAGTTCTGGAAGCGGCGGTCCTCGACGACCCTGGCCACCGTTTCGCGTCCTGTCACGGCGGAGATCGTAACCGCCTTGTGCTCATTGCTCCGGTGCAAGCCGCCAAAATGCCGAAACCGGACCGACCTTCGCGCCCATTGGATAGGCGTTTTCGACCGCGTGTGAGACGAACCACTTGCCGTATCGGGCGGCCTCGACGACGGACATCCCCTTCGCGAGGCCGGCCGTCAGCGCCGACGCCATCGTGTCCCCGGCACCGTGCGTGTGCTGCGTCGCGTACCGCTCGCCCGGCAGCTCGACGAACGTGGAGCCGTCGAAGAGCACATCGACGCATTCCGGGTCGGAGACGAGGTGCCCGCTCTTCACGAGCACGTACTTCGGCCCGAGCCGGTGCAGTACGACGGCGGCCTGGTGCATCTGCTCGCGGGTGGTCACGGTCATCCCGGTCAGCAGGCGGACCTCGTCGAGGTTCGGCGTGAGGACGGTCGCGCGCGGCAGGAGCTCGTCGCGCAGCGCCACCAGCCCGGCCTCGTCGAACAGCGGATGCCCGTGCATCGACGCCGCGACCGGGTCGACCACGAAAGGCACCTTGCTGTCCCGGCCGATCTCGGCCTTGTCGCAGGCCGCGGCGACGGCGTGGATGATCTCGGCCGAGGCGAGCATGCCGGTCTTGGCCGCGTTGACGCCCATGTCGGCCGCGACCGCCTCGATCTGCCCCGCGACGATCCGCGCCGGGATGTCGGTGCGGTCGTGCACGCCGAGGGTGTTCTGGACGGTCACGGCGGTGACCGCGACCAGGCCGTGCACGCCGCAGGTGAGGAACGTGCGCAGATCCGCCTGCAGGCCGGCGGCGCCGCCGGAGTCGGAGCCTGCGATGGTCAGCGCCGACGGCGGGCTCGGGTTCTCGCTCATGGGTTCATTTTCCACGCGCGATCTCAAAGGGTCAGGACGAGCTTCCCGGTGACGCGGCCGCCTTCGCCGGCTTCGTGCGCCTTGGCGACGTCTTCCAGCGGGAAGGTCCGCTCGACGTGGACGCGCAGTTCGCCCTTCTCGACCAGCCCGGTCAGCGCCAGCAGGCCGAGCTGATCGGGTTCGGCGAGCATCCCCGAAGTCCGCACGCCGAGCTTCTCCGCCTTCGCCACGACAGCCTCGCTCGGGCCGCCGGGGACCGCGATCAGCAGGCCGCCCGGCTTCACCGCGTCCAGCCAGCGCAGATCGCTCTCCGTGCCGACCAGCCCGAACACGATGTCCACATCGGACGCCGTCGTGGTCTCGTCGCGGTAGTCGATCGGCTCGTCGACGCCAAGCTCGCGGAGGAAGCCGTGCTTCCCCGCGCTCGCCGTGCCCAGGACGTACGCGCCGCGTGCCTTCGCCACCTGGACGGCGAGGTGCCCGACACCGCCCGCGGCCGCGTCGATCAGTACCCGCTGTCCCGGCCGGAGACCGGCGAGGTCCACCAGGCCCTGCCACGCGGTGAGCCCGGCGAGCGGCAGCCCGGCGGCCTGCTCGTGGGTGAGGCTGGCGGGTTTGCGCACGAACTGGCGGGCGGGCGCGGTCACGTATTCGCCGTAACCGCCTGCCTGCCGGGGGAACCACGGGAAGCCGAGGACCTCGTCACCGACGGCGAAATGCGTCGTGCCGACGCCGAGCTCTTCCACGACACCGGAGACGTCCCAGCCGAGGACGAACGGCGGCTCGCTCATGAAGACGCCGTGAGCCCGGGTCTTCCAGTCGACCGGGTTGATCCCGGCGGCGCGCACCCGCACGAGCACCTCCGTCGGGCCCGGGACCGGACGGCCGGTCTCGGTCACCTCCAGTACTTCAGTGCCACCAAGCCGCTGCTGGGTCACGACGCGCATCGAAAGCTCCTCCGTTGTAGGTGCTTTTCATGTTCGGCGGCTTGGTCACTTTTCGCCAGAAGGCACTTCTAGGTAAACTAGGTACCTGATGGAAACTACCTGTGAAGTGCCGGAATCTCCGTGGGACATCTATCTGCGGAACTGCCCGTGCCGAGACGTCCTCGATCTGCTCGCCAACAAATGGACCGCGCTGGTGCTCGGCGCGCTGTCGCGGCGGCCGCACCGGTTCGGTGAACTGCGCCGCGCCGTCGGCGGGATCAGCCAGAAGATGCTGACGCAGAACCTGCGTGCTTTCGAACGCGACGGCCTGGTCACGCGCACGGTCTACCCGACCACGCCGCCGACCGTCGAGTACGCGCTGACCGAACGCGGCGCGAGCGCGGGCACGCTGCTCATGGCGGTCAGCGAATGGTCGGTCGCCAACTTCGACGGGATCCTCCAGTCGCGGAAGGAGTACGACTCGCGGGCGATGGAGCCCGTCGGCTGAAGTCCTTCGCGGGGGCACGCGGACTTCATCGGGAAGACAGTTCGGCGCACTAACTTGACGAACAATTGGTTCGAACAAGTTACCGGAGGCTTTCGTGCGCAGAACGCTTTCCCTCCTCTCGGCCCTGGTAGCCGTCGCCGGGCTGACGTCCGGTGTCGCCGTCGCCGCGGCCAAAACGCCCAAGGTGCTGGTCATCGGCCTGGACGGCGCCCGGTTCGACAAGCTGATGGCCGCCGACACCCCCAACGTCCACGCGCTGGCGAACCGCGGGTACGTGTCGCGCAGTTCCTTGTACGGCAGCGGGATGGCGCCGACCGTCAGCGGTCCCGGCTGGTCCACGATCCTCACCGGCGTCTGGCCGGACAAGCACAAGGTGAAGGACAACTCCTTCACCGGCAACGATCTCGCCTCGCATCCGAGCTGGCTCGCGCGCGCCGAAACCGCGAACTCGGCGCTCGACACCTACGCGGCGGTCGACTGGACGCCGATCGGCGACAGGATCCTGCGCACCGGACAGGACCGCAAGTTCGTCCTGAACGGCGACAGCGCGGGCTACGAGAAGACCGACGAGCAGGTCGCCGTCGACGCGGAGAAGCATCTCAAGCAGGACAAGGCCGACGCGTCGTTCGTCTACTTCGGACAGACGGATATCGCCGGCCACGAACACGGCGCGGACTCCTCGCAGTACCAAGCCTCTTTGCGCACCGACGACGCGCTGATCGGCCGCCTGCTCGCCGCCGTCGACGCGCGGGCGAACCGCGCCGACGAGGACTGGCTGATCATGATCTCCACCGACCACGGCCACACGGCGTCCGGCGGACACGGCGGCGACAGCCCCGAGGAGCGGATGACCTTCGTGATCGCCGCGGGCGGCGCGGTCCCGGCCGGAACCCCCGCCGTGGCACCGAAGATCGTCGACATCGCGCCGACGGTGCTGCGGCATCTGGGCATCGCCGCTCCGCCTGCCTACGACGGCTACCCGCTCGGGTCCGCGCCTTCGGACGTCTTCGACTCGGCCGCTTTGAAGCCGCGACAGGACGAAACCGGTGTCCCGGCCGGAGTCCTCGGCTGGACGCACGACGCCCCGGGCGGCTGGACCGTGCGCAACGCCGCCGGAATGCCCGCCGGGGTGACGGAGTGGCAGGGCTGGTCTCTCACCACCGACGACTTCTGGACCCGCACCGCCCCCGGCCAGCAGCGTGAGGCGAACGCGCGGGCGCGTGGCGTCTTCGCGGTCGCGGACCCGGACGAGTGGGACGACAAGGGCTCGCCCTCGTCGCTCGGCACTTTCGATTCCTCGCTCGTCTCGCCTGCCGTCGACGTCACCGGTAAGTCCACTGTGGACGTCGCGTTCGTTTCGCACTACCGGCAGGAGGGGACGCAGCGGGGCGCGCTGACGGCGTCGTTCGACGGCGGTCCTGAGCAGAACGTGCTGGTCTACGGGCCGGAGGCCGGCACGGCGAACAAGGGCGGCGACGTGCTTTCGGTGCCGACGTCGGCTTCGGTGCGGGTGCCGGCGGGGGCTCGTTCGGTGAAGCTGACCTGGCGGCTCTACGCCGCGGGTAACGACTGGTACTGGGCGGTGGACGCTCCTCGCCTCAGCACCCGCTAGCGCGTGCAATGAAAGTGTCTTTCCTTGCAAAATTTGCAAGGAAAGACACTTTCATTGCACGCGTCAGGGGCTGGAGAGCCGCCAGAAGGGGGAAACGGGACCGACCCCGGCCCCCAGCGGATACGACTCCGCCACGCACCGCTCGATGAACCGCTTCCCCTCTGCGACGGCGGTGGGGACGTCGGTCCCCTTCGCCAGCGAGGACGTGATCGCCGAAGCCATCGTGTCCCCGCCGCCGTGGGTGTTCCGGGTGTCGAACCGCGGACCGCTCAGCTCCACCCAGGAATCGCCGTCGGACAACAGGTCCACGCAATCCTGCGCCGCGTCGAGATGCCCGCCCTTCACCAGCACCCACGCGGAACCGAATTCCAGCAACGCTTCCGCCGCTTCCCGCTGGGTCGCGGGCCCGGTGACGTCCACGCCGGTCAGCAGCCGCACCTCGTCCAGGTTCGGGGTGATCAGCGTGGCGCGCGGGAAGAGTTCGGTGCGGATCGCCTCCAGCGCCTCCTCGCGCAGCAACGCGTGCCCGGTCATCGAAGCGGCGACAGGATCCACGACGAACGGCGTGCCCGTCGAGCGTCCGATGTGGACCTCGTCGAGGGTCTTCGCGACGGCGTTGATGATCTCGGCCGTCGCGAGCATCCCGGTCTTCGCCGCGTCGACACCCATGTCCGTGGCGACGGCCTTGATCTGGCCGGTGACGACGTCGACCGGGATCTCGCTGAACCCTTGCACGCCGAGCGAGTTCTGCACGGTGACCGCGGTGAGCGCGACCATCCCGTGCACCCCGTTGGCGAAGAAGGTGCGCAGGTCGGCCTGGATGCCCGCACCACCACCGGAATCCGATCCGGCGATGGTGAGGGCGGTCCTGGGTGTGACTGTCACGGATTGACCACCGGCAGGTACACCTTGTTGCCCTGCTCGGCGAATTCGGTCGACTTCTCCGACATCCCGGCTTCGATTGCCTCCACAGTGGACAGTCCGTGTTCCTCGGCGTACTTGCGGACGTCCTGCGTGATGCGCATCGAGCAGAACTTCGGCCCGCACATCGAGCAGAAATGCGCCGTCTTCGCCGGTTCCGCGGGCAGCGTCTCGTCGTGGTACGAGCGCGCGGTGTCCGGGTCCAGCGACAGGTTGAACTGGTCGTTCCAGCGGAATTCGAAGCGGGCCTTGGAAAGCTCGTCGTCCCACTCCTGCGCGTACTGGTGCCCCTTGGCGAGGTCGGCGGCGTGCGCGGCGATCTTGTAGGTGATGACGCCGGTCTTCACGTCGTCGCGGTTCGGCAGGCCGAGGTGCTCCTTCGGCGTGACGTAGCAGAGCATCGCCGTGCCGTACCAGCCGATCTGCGCCGCGCCGATGGCCGAGGTGATGTGGTCGTACGCCGGCGCGATGTCGGTCGCGAGCGGGCCGAGGGTGTAGAACGGCGCCTCGCCGGTCAGCTTCTCCTCGAGTTCGACGTTCTCCTTGATCTTGTGCATCGGCACGTGGCCGGGGCCCTCGATCATCACCTGGACGTCGTGTTCGCGGGCGATATGCGTGAGCTCGCCCAGCGTCTCCAGCTCGGCGAACTGCGCGCGGTCGTTCGCGTCGGCGATCGAGCCCGGCCGCAGGCCATCACCGAGGGAGAAGGTGACGTCGTACTCGCGGAGGATCTCGCACAGTTCGGCGAAATTGGTGTACAGGAAGGATTCCTTGTGGTGCGCGAGGCACCACGCAGCCATGATCGAGCCGCCGCGCGAGACGATGCCGGTGACCCGGCGCGCGGTCAGCGGGATGTAGCGCAGCAGCACGCCCGCGTGCACGGTGACGTAGTCGACGCCCTGCTCGCACTGCTCGATGATCGTGTCGCGGTAGACCTCCCACGACAGCTTTTCCGGCTCCCCGTTGACCTTTTCCAGCGCCTGATAGATCGGCACGGTGCCGACCGGGACCGGCGAGTTGCGGATGATCCACTCGCGCGTCTCGTGGATCCGCTTGCCGGTGGAGAGGTCCATGATCGTGTCGGCGCCCCAGCGGGTGGCCCACACCATCTTGTCGACCTCTTCCTCCACAGAGGACCAGACGGCCGAGTTGCCCATGTTGGCGTTGATCTTCACCAGGAAGTTCTTGCCGATGATCATCGGCTCGGTCTCCGGGTGCTTGCGGTTGGCGGGGATCACCGCGCGGCCGCGCGCGACCTCGTCCCGCACGAATTCCGGCGAGCAGCGCTCGCGTGCCGCGATGTACTCCATCTCGCGGGTGATGACGCCCTGTTTCGCCCAGCCGAGCTGGGTGTTGTGCTCACGACCGTCGGCCCAGCCGGCGCGCAGCCGATGGAGTCCACTGTGGACATCGATCTGCGCGTCGTCGTCGGTGTACGGGCCGGAGGTGTCGTAAACGTCGAAATGCTCGCCGTTCGAAAGATCGATCCGCCGCGCGGGGACCCGGAGACCGGATTCCGTCTGGTGATAGACCTTCCGGGAACCGGTGATCGGACCGGTGGTCACGGTCGGCTGGATGGCAGCCTTGTTCTCAAGCGTCGTCAACGACGTTCACTCCCTACGCCGGCATTACCCGGTCAGGTTCATGCGGTCGGCGGCGCCGGGTCCTCTAGAAAGACTCCAGCCGCCCTCTCAGCCCGCCATGGCGCGAGCTCCCGCGGTTGTTTGGTTGTGCCCCGACCATGCCACGCCGGGGCGCGGACAATCAACCCTCCAAGGCGACGGTCACTCCGAAGCCGACCAGGACACCGCCGGAAGTACGGTCCAGCCACCGCTTGACGCGATCGCGGCGCAGCCACTCACCCAGGCGTGTGACCAGCAGGGCGAGCGACGAGAACCAGACGATGTCGACGGCGATCCACGCCGCGACGCACAGCAGGAGCGGCCCGGGCCCGGCACCGGCGGGGACGAACTGGGGGAGGAACGAGATCGCGAACACGCCCGCCTTCGGATTGCCGACGTTGATCAGGAAGCCGGAACGGAACCCGCGGCCGGCGGGTTCGGCGGTGTCCGCGTCGTCCGTGCGCTTGTGGAAGAAGAGCGCCTTGACGCCGAGATGGATCAGGAAGACCGCGCCCGCGATGCGCAAGATGTCGTACGCGACCTGGGAGGCGAGGAGGAGTGCGGTGAGACCGAACACCGCCGCGAGTCCCCAGGACGCGACGCCGGCTTCGATGCCCGCGACGGTGGCGAACGCGTTCCGGCGGGAGCCCTTCGCCGATTGCTTGATCAGCATCACCGTCGCCGGGCCGGGGACCATCGCGATGAGGAAGGCGGCGGGGATGAACGCCGGCAGGTTCGGCATCGCCCGATCGTCGGACACGAGGCTGCGGCGAGCAACGCAATTCCCTCCGCCGACATGTCGACAGCGTTAGCGGTTCACCGGTTTGGAGCATGTGCGCGCCGGGGATTCACGACAGAATCCCGGAGGTTCTGCACCGTTACAGAAGTCTGGGGTGGATATGCGGAAACTCGTGCTCCCGGCACTGGCAGGCGTGCTGATCGCGGGGCTGGTCCCGGCGGTCGCCACCGCACAGGATGGTGAGGCGCCAGGAGCGCCAGGCGCCCATCCGAGCTGGTTACCCGCGGACAAGACCGGCTTCGGCACCGCCCGCGAACAGGCCAGCAACGTCTGGTTCACCCTGCAGGGCGGCCGGATGTCCGAGGTCTACTACCCGGATCTGTCGACGCCGAGCGTGCGGGCGCTCGACCTCGTCGTCACGGACGGGAGGAGCTTCGCGACCGTCGATTCCTCGGCCAAGGCGCGGCACGTGCGCCGCACCGGCGGCCTCACCTACGAACAGACCATCACCGACGACCAGCGCCGCTGGAAGCTCCGCAAGACCTACGTCACCGACCCGGCGCGCGCGACTGTGCTGATCGACGTCGACTTCGTCTCGCTGACCGGCCGTCCGTACCAGGTGTACGCGGTCGCGGATCCCGACCTCACCAACGAGGGCTCCGACGACTCCGCGCGCTCCGACGGCGCGAGCGCGGTCTCTTCGGATGCGAAGACGTCGGCCGCGCTGGCGGCGGAACCAGCGTTCTCACGGACTTCGGTGGGCTACGCGGGTTCGTCCGACGGCATCACCCAGCTGACGAAATCCTTCAGCCTCAAGGATTACGCGACCGCGGCCAAGGGCAACGTGCTGATCACCGGGCAGACCTCCGCCGACGGTGTCCGCTCACGGGACTTCACGCTTTCGCTCGGCATGGGCGCGAAGGACTCCGACGCGCTCACCAACGCGAAAGCCTCTCTGCGGCGCGGATTCGCCGACGCCGCCCGAGCGTACGACCGGGGCTGGAAGCAGTACCTCCGCCAGGTGAAGGACGCGCCGTCGTCCCTGAAAACCAAGCGGGAGCGGGACCTCTACCAGGCGTCGGTGCTCATGCTCGCGGCGAGCGAGGACAAGATCCACCGGGGCGCGCTCATCGCGTCGCCGAGCATGCCGTGGCGGTTCGGGAACAACGACCCGGAATGGTCGCCGTCGGGCACCTATCACCTGGTCTGGCCGCGTGACCTCTACCAGATCGCGACCGGGCTGCTCGCCGCCGGCGACCACGACGCCGCGAACCGGTCGGTCGACTACATGTTCGGCACGCAGCAGCTGCCGGACGGGCATCTGCCGCAGAACAGCCACGTCGACGGCACGCCGTACTGGACGTCCATCCAGCTCGACGAGACCGCGCTGCCGATCGTGCTCGCGCAGCAGCTCGGCCGCACCGACGCGAAGACCTGGCGGGGGGTGCGCAAGGCGGCGGAATTCCTGCTGTCCTACAAGGCGGACAACGGGCACGCGTCGCCGTACAGCCAGCAGGAACGCTGGGAGGAGCAGGACGGCTACTCGCCCTCGACGATCGCCGCGGTGATCGCCGGGCTGGTCTGCGCGGCCGACCTCGCCAAGGCGAACGGGGCCGGCGCCGACGCGGCGCGCTACCTCGCGACCGCCGACGCCTTCAAGGCGAAGCTCGCCCAGTGGACGGTGACCACGAACGGCCCGCTGTCGAAGGACCCGTACTTCGTCCGGCTGACCAAGGACGGGAACGCGGACAACGGCACGAAGTACAACCTGGGCAATTCCAGCGTGACGATGGACCAGCGCGCGGTGACCGACGCAGGGTTCCTCGAACTGGTGAGGCTGGGCATCTACCGCGCCGACGATCCGGTGATCACGAACAGCGTCAAGGTCACCGACGCCGACATCGCGTTCACCACCCCGACGGGCCAGTTCTGGCACCGCTACACGAAGGACGGATACGGCGAGAAGGCCGACGGCTCGCCGTGGGACTACACGTTCCCGGCCGAAAGCCGGACCACCTTCGGGCGACTGTGGCCGCTGCTCGCGGGTGAACGCGGCGAGTACGACCTCGCCGCCGGTGACCGGGGTACGGCCGCGAAGCGGCTTGGCGACCTAGGGCGCGTCAGCAGCTCCGGGGACACGATGCCGGAGCAGGTCTGGGACGAGAACGCGCCTTCGGGGCAGCCGGGCTTCCCGGCGGGCACCCCGACCGCGTCCGCGACGCCGCTGGCCTGGACGCACGCCCAGTACCTCCGGCTCGCGTGGTCGGTGGAGGCCGGGAAGGTGATCGAGCAGCCGCGGGTCGTGCGGTGCCACTTCCTGGGGTGTTGACCCTCGCGTGAGCCCTATGAACGGTCCGTTCCTTGCAAAATTTGCAAGGAACGGACCGTTCATAGCGCGCGCAGGGACAGTCAGTCGTCGGCGGACTCGGGCTGAGCCTCCGGCAGCCACGAGTTGCCCGGAACGCCCCATTTGTTCGACTTGAGCATCTTCTTCGCCGCGCGGGCATGGCGCCCGACCAGCCGGTCGAGGTAGATGAAGCCGTCCAGGTGATCGGTCTCGTGCTGCAGGCAGCGCGCGAGGTAGCCGGTTCCTTCGACCTCGATCGGATTGCCCTCGACGTCGAAACCGGTGACCTTCGCCCACGAAGCGCGGCCTGTCGGGTACGACTCGCCGGGCGCCGACAGGCAGCCTTCCCAGTCGTCGTCCGGATCCGGCATGGTCTCCGGGATCTCCGACGTTTCGAGCTTCGGGTTCACCACGACGCCCTTGTGGCGCGTGCCCTCGTCGTCGGGGCAGTCGTAGACGAACACGCGCAGGTCGAGGCCGATCTGGTTGGCCGCGAGGCCCACCCCTTCGGCGGCGTACATGGTCTCGAACATGTCGTCGACGAGGGTGCGCAGCTTGTCGTCGAACTCGGTGATCTCCCGAGTCGGGTTGTGCAGCACGGGCTCGCCGGCGATCACGATGGGATGGACGGTCACGCGCGCAGTTTAGTCGGACCCTTCTGGTACACCCTTACCCGTGACGCGCCGACGCCGATACCGAGGCCGGGCGCCGCATCCGTGGTCTAATGGCGCCGCGGAATGACAAGCCTGTGGTTTCACGCCCGCCGAGCACTGACCTGATTGCGAGGAGTCGGATGGACGCCGCGGAGTCGATGGCTGAGCCCGACCAGCCGTCCCCGTCGGAGACCGTGAACGGCCTCAGCGAGCGCGAGCTCGACATGCTCGCGTTCGAACGGCAGTGGTGGAAGTACGCCGGCGCGAAGGAACAGGCGATCCGCGAACGCTTCTCTATGTCGTCGACGCGCTATTACCAGCTGCTGAACCGGCTGCTCGAGAAGACCGAAGCCATGCAGGCCGACCCGATGCTGGTGAAGCGCCTGCGCAAGACGCGAGCGGCCCGGCAGCGCAATCGCGCGGCCCGGCGACTGGGGATCGATCTCTCATGAGTCTGTTTTCGGGCCTGTCCCGGCCGATGAAGGCCGCCGGACTGGCCTTGGTCGGTGTCGCCGTGATCGCCGCCGTGATCGGCGGAATCACCCTGACCAGCGGCGGCGGTGACTCGGACACCGCGACGCCGCCCGGCACCACGCCCACGTCCTCGGACGGGGCGACGCAGCCTTCGTCCCCGGCGCCGAGTTCACCTTCGGCCAGCACGCCGCCCGCGTCGTCGTCGGCGCCGCCGTCGAGCGCGCCCGCGAGCTCCGCGCCGCCGGCCAGCCAGCCGGGGCAGACCGGTCAGCCCGGCCAGCCCGGTGGCGACCAGCAGGCGTCGCACAAGTGGGTGACGGTGCGCGTCTACAACAACAGCACGATCCAGGGCCTCGCCGAGCAGGCCGCGAAGGATTTCCGCGCCTCCGGCTGGAACGTCTCCGAGGTCAAGGGCTACCCGGGCAGGCTCCCCGAGACCGTGGCCTACTACCGCCCTGGCACCGACGAGGAAGCGGCCGCGAAGGCGCTGGCGCTGGAGTTCGGCTTCCGAGCCGAGCCCCGGTTCAAGGAGATCGAGAACATCGGCCCCGGCGTGATCGTCATCCTCACCAAGGACTACAAGACCAACGACAAGGACGGCTCCTAGGCCCCCAGTACGTGAAAGGGCCCCGCTTCCTCGCGAGGAAGCGGGGCCCTTTCACGTACTCAGGCTTGGGTCTGCGCGTACGCCTCCAGCGCCGCGAGCTGGGCCGGGTCGAGCGACGGACGCACGGTCTCGGCCGCCTTCGCCAGATGCGCGGCGGTGACCTCCTTGGCCTCCAGCGACTCCCGCATCGCGGTCAGCGCGGCCTCGCGGATCAGCGCCGCGCAGTCCGCCGCCGAGTAACCGTCCAAAGTGGCCGCGTACGCGGCGAGGTCCACATCGGACGCCAGCGGGGTGTTCTTGGCGCTGGCGGCCAGGATCGCCTCACGAGCGTGCGCGTCCGGCGGCGGGACGTAGACGCGGCGCTCCAGCCGTCCCGGCCGCAGCAGGGCCGGGTCGACCAGTTCCGGCCGGTTCGTCGCGCCGAGGACGACGACCTCGCGCATCGGCTCGACACCGTCCAATTCGGTCAGCAGGGCCGCGACGACGCGGTCCGACACCCCGGAGTCCGACGACTGGCCGCGGCGCGGGGCGAGCGCGTCGATCTCGTCGAGGAAGATCAGCGACGGCGCGGCCTCGGCGGCACGGCGGAACAGTTCCCGCACGGCGCGCTCGGACTCGCCGACCCATTTGTCCATCAGTTCGGCGCCCTTGACCGCGAAGACGTTCAGCGCGCCGGTGCCGGCGAGCGCGCGGACCAGGAACGTCTTGCCGCCGCCGGGCGGCCCGTACAGGAGCACACCGCGCGGCGGATCGACGCCGAGGCGCGCGAACGAGTCCGGGTAGCGCAGCGGCCACAGCACCGCCTCGGTGAGCGACTGCTTGACGTCGGTCATGTTCCCGACGTCGTCCAGTGTCAGCCCGCCGGTGGCCAGATTGTCCGAAGTGGACATCGAGATGGGGCGGACGGTGGTGAGCGCGTCGAGCAGGTCCTGCTGGGAGATCCGCGGCTCGTCGGCGTCTCGCTGCCGCAGCGCGGCGCGGAGGGCGGCGTCGCGGCGGAGCGCGATGAGGTCCGCGGCCACGAAGCCGGGGGTGCGCTCGGCGATCGGGCCGACGTCGACGCCGGGCTCCAGCGGGGCGTGGCGCAGGAGCACGCGCAGCAGTTCCGTGCGGGTCTTCGCGTCCGGGAGCGGCAGGCCGAGCTCGCGGTCGAGCAGGTCGGCGGCGCGTAACCGCGGATCGGTGGACTCGGCGCGCCCGGTGGTGGCGACCACGGCGAAACCCTTGTTGCGCAAGGCCTTGCGCAGGTCGTCGAGGACGACCGTCGCGAGCGGTGGTGGCTGGGACGCGGGCAGCAACGCGTCGATGTCGGTGATCAGCAGGACGGCGGGGTCTTCGTCGCGGGTGGCCTGCTCGATCGCTTCACGCAGCCGCGCGGCGGCGACGTTCGGATCGAGGACGGCGATGTTCGGCGCCGCGAGTGACACCACCCTCACCTTCTCGGCCTGTGCCACGGCGCGGACGAGCGTCGCCTTCCCGGCGCCTTCCGGCCCGGACAGCAGGACCCCGAGATGTGCCGACGTCCCGAGCTTCGCCAGCAGCTCCGGGCGGTGGAAGGCCAGGTCGAACCATTCGGCGAGTTTGCGCGCGGCCGTCTCGGAGCCGGCGAGATCCGACAGGGGAGGCACGGATTCCTCGGCCACCTCGTCGTCGATCCGCTCGTCTTCGACGATCTCCGCGTCGATGAAATCCTCGTGCGGGGTGGCGGGCGTGCTGCGCACCAGTGTCGTGCCGGCGCGGGCCGGTGCGGCGGCGGGCGCGGCCTCGCCGGTGCGGGCGCCGTCGCGCCAGCTGACCACAGTGGACGGTCCGACGGCGACCGGTCCCGAAGGTTCGGTGGCGGTGACGGTGAGCAGCTCGTTCGTCCACGTCATGCCGATGGCGCGGGAAAGCTGGCCGCGGACGGCGGAGACGTCGGAGCCCGGCGCGGGCGCGAGATCCTGGGGGAGCAGGGAAACGGCGTCGCCGACGGTCAGCACCTTGCCGATCAGGGCGAGCCGCAGGGTGTGCGGGGAGAGCGACACGCTCGCGATGCGCGAGCCCGCCACGGTGACCGTTTTCGCGGCCGACACCTCCGCCGGCGCGACGACCACTTCCGAACCTTCGGTCACGCCGAGGTTCGACATCGTGACGTCGTCGAGGAGGATCACGCCCGGGATCCCCTCGGCGTCCGACGGGGCCGCCAGCGCGGAGCTGACCCGGGCGCCGGTGACGCGGACGGCGTCCCAGGCCATCAGGCCGAGCGCGTCGAGGACTTCGGGGTGCAGCCGGACGACGCCGCGGCGGGAATCCAAGGCGGACGGGGTGTGCCGGACGGTCAGCGTGATCTGGGGTGCGCTCACCCCGCCACCCTATCTACGCGGACCGTTCCCAGCGGTCGAAGGACAGGATCTCCCCGGCGGGTCGCCGCGCGGCCGGGGAGAAGTCGCGCTGGGTCGTGTAGGCGACGGCGAGCAGGCTGATCTGCGCGACGTCTTCGGGGATTCCGAGCAGCTTCGCGACTTCGGCCTCGCGCGCGGGGAGGTGGTACGCGCACATCGAACTGCCGAGCCCCTTCGACCGCAGCGCGAGCTGGAAGCTCCAGATCGCCGGGTACACCGAGCCGTAGTACCCGTTCTGGATCACGGGATCCTCCGGCGGGCGGCCGATCATGCACGGGATCGCGAGGGCGGGGACGCGGCCGAGGTTGTCGACGAGGTGGCGGGCCGACCGCATGACGGCCTCGCTCGCCAGATGCCCGTACTTCGCCATGGTCGGGATCGCTTCGGCGCGGACGATCTTCGCTATCTCCGTGCGCAGCTCCGGGTCGCGGACGATCACCCAGCGCTGGGCGTCGAGCAGCATCCCCGCGGCGGGCGCCTGCTGCGCGACGCGAACGCAGTCTTCGAGCAGCCCTTCCTCGACCGGCCGGTCGAGATCGAGTTTGCGGCGGACCGAACGGGTGGTGGTGAGCAGGGTTTCGGTGTCCATGACATCCCTCCAGGTGACTTACGACGTAAGCATACGGTGTAAGTACTTACGGCGTAAGGGGGTGCCGGTAAACTGGGACACATGGCGCTGAGCAGGGAGAAGGTGCTCGACGCCGCGTTGCGGCTGGCGGGCGAGCACGGACTGGCCGGACTGTCGATGCGGAAGCTGGCCGCCGACGTCGGAGTGGAGGCGATGTCGCTCTACAACCACGTCGCGAACAAGGGCGATCTGCTCGACGGGCTGACCGCGCGGGTCTTCGAGAGCGTGCCGCTGCCCGGACCCGGGCCGTGGGACGAGCGGCTGCGAGCGCTGACCCACGGTCTGTACACGGCCTTTTCGCGGCATCCGGTGGTGGTGCGCGCGCTCGCGACCGACGCGGCGAACCCACGTTCGGCGGGCGCGCTGAAATTCATCGACGCGATGTTCTCCGCGCTGCTGGACGCCGGACTCGACGAACGTGGCGCCGCGCGGGGCTACCGGTCGCTGATCGGGCTCGTGTTCGGCGCCGTGCTCACCGAGACGGTGGGGCTTTCCGGCGTCCCGGACCCGTCGGATCTGGAACGGGCCGAGCCGGTGGTGGCGTGGTTCCAGCGATCGGTGACCGCGGACGGGCTGCCCTCACTGCACCGGGCGCTGCCGTCGCTGCTGGACGGCGACTGCCTGCAGGACTTCGAGTTCCAGCTGGACCTGGTGATCGGCGGGCTGCGCGCTTCGGTGGGCTGAGCCGGGCTGGGCTGGGCTCTGACTCGGCCCTGGCGAGGGTGTGGGGGGGGGGGGGGGGGGGGGGGGGGGGGGGGGGGGGGGGGGGGGGGGGGGCCCCCCCCCCCCGGGGGGGCCCCCCCCCCCCCCCCCCCCCCCCCCCCCCCCCCGACACCCTCCACGTCCAGTTGCTCACAGCCTCACCCGCTTGTGGACAACTCCCGTCTCCGGCCCCCGTTTTCCCCGGTCCCGTCGGACACCCCCGGTACGCTGGGCGCGGGGCCGTCCCCCAGGGATGGGCGGGGGGCTGGGAGTGGGCGGTCAGGTGCGCGAATCAGCGCTTCCGCAGGCCGATCCGGCGCCATGAGCGGCGCCGCGGGCCCCGGCCGTTTTCCCGGTCCTTGTCGGTGCTGATGGTGCGCGGAGCGCGCGCGACGTGCTGTTCGCCGCGCTGCAGCCGCACGCGCTGAGCGGCGCCGGCCACCACGCGCCGCAGCGGCGGCCGCAGGCCGAGACGGCGGCGGCTCGAAGAACGCCGGATCGCGCGCCGTTCCCGCGGCGGCGCCATCCACGCCTCCGGATGATTCGCCAGCCAGCGGTGCCGGTACACCGAGTACGGGATGTGCGCCAGGTACAGCACCAGCGCGATCGCCAGCGCCACCAGCGGGAACTGGATGATCGCGGCCGCCAGCAGGCCCACCCCGACCAGCAGCGGCGCGATCGCCTTGGGCGGCGCCTTCACCGTCTTCAGCGAAAGCGTCGGGATCCGGCTGATCAGCAGCGCGGCGACGGCGATCGTCCACACCCACACCACGTACTGGTGCGACCACCAGCCCTGCCCGAACTGGAGCTCCAGGATCAGCGGCAGCATCGCCAGCAGACCACCGGCGGGTGCGGGCACACCGACGAAGAACTCGCCCGCGTACGGCGGCTGCTCGGTGTCCTCGATCAGCGTGTTGAACCGCGCCAGCCGCAGGATCATGCAGACCGCGAAGATCAGCGACGCCACCCAGCCGATCCGCTCGCCCTCCGCGTGCCAGACGTACAGCACCAGCGCGGGCGCGACACCGAACGAGATGCCGTCGGACAGCGAGTCGAGCTCCTGTCCCATCTTCGACGTCGCGTCCAGCAGCCGCGCGATCCGGCCGTCGAGACTGTCGAGCACCGCGGCGATCCCGATCGACGCGATCGCCATCGGATAGTTGCCGATCAGCGCGAACTGCACCGACGACAGACCCGCGCACAGGGCGAGCACCGTGATGGCGTTCGGCAGCAGCCGCACGCCGGGAGTGGTCACGCGGACCATGGATCAGCCTTCCGGGTGCGGCGCCGTGGGCAGCTCGGCGATCGGCGTCTCGCCGCCGATCGTGCGCTGGCCCTTCGAGACGAGAACCTTGCTGCCCGGCGGCAGGTACAGGTCGACTCGCGAGCCGAAGCGGATGATGCCGTACGTCGCGCCGACGCCGACCTTGTCCCCCTCGCGGATCTCGCAGAGGATGCGCCGGGCCACCAGCCCCGCGATCTGCACCACGACGAGCTCGTGGCCGTCATCGGTGCGCATGAGCACGGAGTTGCGCTCGTTGTCGTCGCTCGCCTTGTCCAGGTCGGCGGACAGGAACTTCCCGGGCCGGTACGCGACCCGCTCGATCACCCCCGAGGCCGGGACCCGCTGGACGTGCACGTCGAACACCGACAGGAACACGCTCACCCGCATCCGCGGTTCGGCGGGCAGCCCCAGCTCGGGCGGTGGCACGGCCTCTTCGATCAGCGAGACCAGGCCGTCCGCCGACGCGACCGCGAGGCCGGACTGAGCGGGCGGGACACGCTTGGGCTCACGGAAGAACGCGGCCGTGGCGGCCGTCGCGAGCGCGCCGACGACGCCGAGGCGCTTGGAGAACCTCCGCAGCACCAGCGTCGCGGCGAGACCGCCGAACACGAACGGCCTGCCGGCCGGGTGCATCGGCGGAACGGTCTCGCGGGCCAGCTTCACGGCGTGCGCGAGGGGGTTACCAGTGGCTTCCGGCCGGTTGCCGCTCATTGGTCGGGTTCACCGCAGTTCGTGTCGGGGGGTCGGGACAGGAAGAGCCACCACGCTACCGCCCTGTCCGGAGCCGGGCCGTGGCCTCCCCCGGAAGGGTTTCCCCGCGCCGGGTGGGCGGGGCCACATCCCGGTAACACAAGGTCGAAATACGCGATAACTCTAGGTAATTGACGCCGATAGCAGACCTTGAGGACTCTCGAATGCCCGCCAGCCCGGACCCCGCAGGCGAGCGACTCGCCGAGCTGTTCCGCGCCTGGAAGAGGGACATTTCGGCGGCGCCGATGCCTCCGCTCGTCGATCCCGTCCGCGCCGCCTCGGTCATCGCCGAAGCACGCGCGTCCGGATGCATATGCCCCCCGACGGCACATGCACCCGGACGCGGCGACTGGAACTGAGCGAACATCCCACTCTAGTTCCCCGCGCGCCGGTGATCACCGGTCGCGAGAAAACCGTTACCAACGGTCACTCCGTTGATCAACGTCGATAGGAGTCGCTCCGCCCGGAGCCACGTACCAGCCGCAGCAGGGCGAGCAGCACGATCGAGCCGAGAATCGCGACGCCGAAGCTGGGGAAGTCGAACTCGAAGGCCCGCTCGGTGCCGGTGGCCAGGCGGTAGATGAAACCGCCCAGCGCCGCGCCGAGCACGCCGATCAGGATGCTGAACAGGCAGCCGCCGCGCCGGTCCGGGCCGCCCACCACGACATTGGCCAGCCAGCCGGCGATGGCGCCGAACACGATCCACGAGAAGAAACCCATGCCATCGAGGTTACCGACCCGGATGGAGTAGCGCACAAGAAGACTTGTACAAGAACTCTTGTGCAACTACTGTTGTGCGTTATGGCTGATCGCGAAGTGCATGAAGTCCACGATTCGAAGGTGCTCGCCGCGATGTCGCATCCGCTGCGGCGCCGCCTCCTCGACGTCCTCCGCCTCGACGGCCCGTGCACGGCTTCCGTGCTCGCCGAGCGGACCGGGCAGGCGGTCGGGAACGTCAGTCACCACCTGAAGGTGCTGGCCGCCGTCGATCTGGTCGAGGAAGCACCGGAACTCGCCCGAGACCGCCGTGAGCGCTGGTGGCGCCGCGTGAGCTACGCGGTTTCCTGGTCGCCTTCGGACTTCCCCGACGACCCGGTCGCGGCCGCCGCCGAATCCCTCGCGCTCGAACGACAGGTTTCCATGGCGCGCCAATGGTTCGCCGAACGCGAGACCTACCCGGAGGAATGGCATCGTGCCGCCTTCGCCACCGACAGCTGGGCGAAGATGTCGGTCGCCGAGCTGGCCGAGCTCGAACAAAAGGTCCACGAGCTGATCAAGTCCTACAGCGGCCGTGAAATCCCCGACGACGGCCAGGAACGCCGTCCCGTCTTCATCTCCACCCGCGCCGTCCCGGCCCGCCCGTGACCACCCGCGAACGCGGCGGCCTGCTGCGCGCGAGAGATTTCCGGCTGCTGTGGACCGGCGAGACGACCAGCGTGCTCGGCAGTTCCATCGCCGTCGTCGCGCTGCCGCTCGTCGCGGTGGTCACCCTGCAGGCGAGCACGTTCGCGGTCGGGCTGCTGACCGCGGCCGCCTGGCTGCCGTGGCTGCTGATCGGCCTGCCCGCCGGCGCCTGGGTCGACAGACGGCCGAAACGCCCGGTCATGCTGGTGTGCAACGGCGTTTCCATGCTGGTGTTCCTGAGCGTCCCGGTCGCGGCGTGGTTCGGCCTGCTCACGATGACCCAGCTGATCGTCGTCGCCTTGGCGGGCGGCGTCGCGAAAGTGTTCTTCAACGTCGCGTATCGCGCGTACCTGCCTTCGCTGGTCGAGAAGGACCAACTGCAGGAGGCCAACGAAAAGCTGCAGGGCAGCGAATCCGCCGCGCAGATCGGCGGACCCGGGCTGGCCGGGCTGCTGGCCCACTGGTTCGGCGCCGTCGCCGGGGTGTTCGCCGACGCCGTCAGCTTCGGGATCTCCGTGCTGTGCCTGCGATCCATCCGGCACCGGGAACCCGAGCGCCCGGCGAAGACGCGTTCACGGCTGCGGGACGAGATCCGTGACGGCCTCGCTTTCGTCGTCCACGACCGGTACTTACGTGTCTTGGCGGTCTTCGGCGCGATCTCGAATGTCGCGCTCATGGGCTACCAGTCGATCGAGGTCGTGTTCCTCGTCCGTGATCTCGGCGTGGGAGAAGGCACCGCCGGGCTCGTGCTCGCGCTCGTCGGGGCGGGCGGCGTTTTCGGCGCCGCGCTGTCCGGCAAACTCGCCGCACGGATCGGCACCGCGCGCGCTTTCATCCTCTGCGAGGGGTCCGGAGCGCTGATGATGCTGCTCGGCCCGCTGGCGAACGGCGGCTGGGGGCTCGCCTTCTTCGTCGCCGCCGGGTTCTCGCTCAGCGCCGGGGTCGTCGGCTCGAACGTCCTCAACGCCACCTTCAAACAGCGCTACGTCCCGGCGGCGATCTTCGGCCGGGTCACCGCGAGCATGTCCGTGCTGAGCCTCGGCGCGATCACGCTCGGCGGCCTGCTCGGCGGGCTACTCGGTGAGATCGCCGGCGTGCGGCAGACGCTCGGGCTGATGGCCGGGCTCGAGGTCGTCGCCGTCTTCGCCTTGCTGTTCACGCCGATCGGCCGGTGCCGCGACTTCCCGGCGGATCGCGTTTAGCCCGCTAAACGCAGGTCAGAGCAGGAGGACGTCGACCTCGTCGCCCTGCTCGGCCGAGTCCACGTCCTCCGGCAGGACGATCAGGCAGTTCGCCTGCGTGAACGACGCCAGCAGATGCGATCCCGGCCCGCCGCGCGGACCGACGATCCCGGTGACCTCGCCTTCGGAATGCGTGTAGAAGCCCCGCCGGAACTGACGCCGTCCGGCGGGGGAGGTCATCGCCTCGGTCAGCCGGGCCCGCACCTTCTGCCGGTCGACACCCGTGTGCCCCATCGCCGCGAGCAACGCCGGCCGCAGGAACGCTTCGAAGGACACGAGCACGCTCACCGGATTGCCCGGCAGCGTCACCACGGGCACACCGTTCCAGCGGCCGCAGCCCTGCGGCCCGCCCGGCTGCATCGCGACCTTCCGGAACTCCACGCCCTGCCCGGTCAGCGCGTCCTTCACCACTTCGTACGCTCCCGCGCTCACGCCGCCCGAGGTCACCAGCAGATCGACGTCCGCCAGACGCGGCTCGATCACCGAGCGGAACTCGTCCACGTCGTCGACCACACTGCGCACCACCTCGGCCTCGCCGCCGAGCGCGCGGATCGCGGACGCCAGCATGATGCTGTTCGACTCGTAGATCTGCCCGTGCCGCAAGGGTTCCGGCGCGTCGACGAGTTCGGTCCCGGTGGACACCACGAGCACCTTCAACGGCCGGTACACGGGAACCTCGGCGAGCCCGACGGCCGCCGCGAGGCCCAGTTGAGCCGGGCCCAGCACCGTCCCCGCCGAAAGCGCCACCGTGCCCTCGACGACGTCTTCGCCCTGGCGCCGGATGTGCGTGCCCAGGACAGCCGTCCTGAGAATCCGGACGTCTGTCACGCCGCCGTCCGTGTGCTCCACCATCACCACCGCGTCCGCGCCGGGCGGCAGCGGGGCGCCGGTCATGATCCGGTGCGCGGTACCCGGCTCCAGCTTCGCGATGTCGACCCGGCCCGCGGGGATGTCTTCGGCGACCGGCAACGTCACCGGCGCTGTGTCGGCCGTCGCTGTGTCGGCGGCGCGGACGGCGTAACCGTCCATCGCGGAGTTGTCGAACGGCGGCAGCGAAACGCCCGCGCGCACGTCCTCGGCGAGGACGAGCCCGGCGGCGGAGGCGAGCGGAAGGCGGATGACGGGGGCGTTTCCGAGCAGGCCGGTGACGGTCTCACGGTGGGCGTCGACGGAGATCACCGGACCATCCTCCCGCCTCGGGCCCCGCATGCAAGACTCTGCGCGTCACAACGACCATCCGGGGAGAAGAAGACATGCAGGTTCAGATCCGTCACCAGCCATCGTTCGCGGTGGCGAGGCTCATCCTCGCCCCTGGCGAACCGGCGCAGGTCGAGTCGGGCGCGATGATGGCGACGAGTTACGGCGTGCAGGTCCAGTCCCAGGCGCAGGGCGGCATCATGAAGGGCCTCGGCCGCGCCTTCCTTTCCGGCGAGTCCTTCTTCATCTCCACCTACACCGCCCCGCAGAACGGCGGCTGGGTCGACGTCGCCGCGAACCTGCCGGGCGACATGCAGATCATCAACCTCGACGGCCGCACCGGCTGGTGCGTCACCCGCGGTTCGTGGCTCGCGTCCTCCCACGGCGTGCAGACCGAGACCAAATGGGGCGGGCTGAAGAACCTCGTCGGCGGCGAGGGCGGCTTCCTGACGCACGCGACGGGACAGGGCCCGCTCGTCGTGGCCTGCTACGGCGCGCTGGAGACCGTCACCCTGCAGCAGGGCGAGGTGATCACCATCGACACCGGGCACGTCGTCGCGTTCGCCGACACCGTGCAGTACCAGATCCGCAAGGTCGCCACCGGCGTCATCCAGTCGATGAAGAGCGGTGAAGGCCTCGTCTTCGACTTCGCCGGGCCTGGCCAGCTGCTCACCCAGACCCGCAACCCGTCGGCGCTGTCCGCCTGGGTGATCGCCCAGGTCCCCTCCCGCTGACCGCATGCGGGTCCAGACGAGGCACACCCCGAACTTCGGGGTCGCACGCGTGCTGCTGTCCCCCGGCGAAGCCGTCCAGGCCGCCGGGGACACCATGCTGGCCAGCAGTTTCGGCATCACCGAAACCGTTCCGTCCCGCGGTGGTTCGCGGGCGGGCAAAGCCGCCCCGTCGGTGTTCAACGCACCGGAGGGCGGCGGCTGGATCGACTTCGCGCCGCTGGCCGCCGGTGACGTCTACCCGCTGGAGTTCAACGGCGGCGGAGGCTGGTGCGTGAGCCGGGACGCGATCCTCGCCCGGCCGGCGACCGTCCGGCACGATCCCGGCTGGGCGCCGCTGCAGAAGCTCTTCGGCGCCGATTCCGGCTTCCTGGAGCACTACAGCGGAAGCGGGCCGCTCGTACTGGCCGCGCAGGGCCCGGTCGACGCCTTCGAACTCACCGCGGGCGAACTCGTCACCGTGCGGCCGGACTTCCTGCTGGCCTACCCGGACACCGTGCAGTGCCGTCTCCGCGCGGTCGACCAGTCCGGCCCGCAGTCGGTCCGCACCGGCGAAGGGCTCGCGCTGGACTTCGCGGGACCAGGACGCGTCCTCGTGCAAGCGCGCAATAGGCGGCTTTCTCGCGGATGACCTTGGGACGAATTGAGCATTGCCGACGCCGGTAATTCGGGTAGCGTGAACTGCACTCGAAACCGCCGGCCGGGGCAGAGAAGGCCGACGGATCCTGTGCTGAGGGAGTGCGCCGTGGCAGTCGGCACCGTCAAGTGGTTCAACTCGGAAAAGGGCTACGGATTCATCGAATCCACCGAAGGGCCCGACGTCTTCGTCCACTACTCGGCCATTCAGGCCGACGGATTCCGGACGCTCGACGAGGGTGACCGCGTGGAATTCGAAGTCCAGTCCGGCCGTGACGGGCGGAGTCAGGCCGCGGACGTACGCAAGGTCTCCTAAACCTACTTCGGGCGACCCCCGGCGGCGTCCGGAACTGGCGCGTTAGGCTTCGCGGCGTGACAGGCGATGAGTCGGGGGACCTGACGGGTCGTCGGCTGGGCAACTACCGCATCGACGGTGTGCTCGGCAAGGGCGGCATGAGCGTGACCTACAAGGCCACGGACGTGCGGCTCGGGCGCAAGGTGGCACTGAAGGTCATCGGTGATCACCTCGGGGCCGACGCCGAATTCCGCGAACGCTTCGTCGACGAGGCGCGGAACACGTCCGCGATCGACCATGCCAACGTCGTGCCCTTGTACGACTTCGGCGAGCTCGAAGGCATGCTCTACATCGCCATGCGGATGGTCGACGGCGGCGACCTCGCCGGCCTGATCTCCGGCGGCCCGATCGCGCCCGCCCGCGCGCTGAACATGCTCGACCAGGTCGCCGACGCGCTCGACACCCTGCACAACCGGGGTCTCGTGCACCTCGACGTCAAACCGGCGAACGTCCTGGTCACCAGCAAGGAGACCTCGCGCGAGCATGTCTACGTCGCCGACTTCGGCCTGACCCGCCGCGGCGCCACCGGGCACCGGACCCGCGGCGGCGACTTCCTCGGCTCGCCCACGTACGCGGCGCCCGAGCACCTGCGCGGCGAGCCGCTCGACGGCCGCACCGACCAGTACGCGCTCACCTGCGTCCTCTACGCCTGCTTGACCGGCAGCCCGCCCTTCAAGGGCGACGTGCAGACGGTCATCAAGGGGCATCTGAACGGCGAGCCCCCGGCCATCTCGCGGATCGTCGGCCTGCCCGCCGGGATCGACGAGGTCGTCCGGAAGGGAATGGCGAAGAATCCCGCCGAGCGCTACCCCAACTGTGTTGAGATGATCGCGGCCGCCAGGCGCGCGCTCGGCCCGCTCGCGACTTCGAACGAGCCTCCCGGCGCGCCCGGGCAGGCGGCGGCCGCGACCGTCCAGCAGCAGGCGCCACGGCAGAACACGCCGCCACAGGGAGAGGGGGGCCCCGTGCACCCGTACGGAGGACAGCAGCAGCCGGGCTACGGCCAGCAGGGACCGGGACCGCAGGGTCCCCCGCCGCAGCAGGGCCCGCCGCCCGGTTACGGCCCGCCGCAGCAGCAGGGTGGCTTCCAGCAGGGCGGTTTCCAGCAGGGTCCGCCCCCGGGTTACGGCCCGCCGCAGCAGCAGGGCGGTTTCCAGCAGGGTGGCTTCCAGCAGGGTCCGCCCCCGGGCTATGGCCCGCCGCAGCAGCAGGGCGGTTTCCAGCAGCAGCCCAAGAAGGGCGGCGGCGCCAAGTGGATCTGGATCATCGTCGGTGCCCTCGTGGTCGCGGGCGCGATCGTCGCCGCCATCCTCATCTTCAGTGATTCGAGCGGCGGCAACGGCCCGCAGACCACCGCGCCGAACATCCCGGTCGGCCCCGGCGGCTCCCAGTCGCAGGCTCCCGGCTCGTCGTTGAAGCCTCCGCCGTCGTCGATCTCCATCAAGCCGAGCAGCTGAATACCACCGCGCTGACCTGCGGTTCTTGCACTCTCCCCTGGGGAGTGCTAAACACGACATTGGCACTCGACGCCGTCGAGTGCCAGGCGGAGCGGTCACCGACCGCTCGCCTGAAGGTCGGGACGGTGAGGCCGCACCCTTGATCGGGTGGGTCGTCCGTCGCGGGCACCGAGCCTGGCCGAGGAAGAGTCCTGCCGCCGCGCTGTAGTAGGCGTGCGGCGGCGCCCAATACCGGAGGACCACACCGCAATGGCCAAACTGATCGCGTTCGACGAGGACGCCCGCCGCGGTCTTGAGCGCGGCTTGAACACCCTCGCCGAAGCCGTCAAGGTGACCCTCGGCCCGCGGGGCCGGAACGTCGTGCTCGAAAAGAAGTGGGGCGCGCCGACGATCACCAACGACGGTGTCTCCATCGCCAAGGAGATCGAGCTCGAGGACCCGTGGGAGAAGATCGGGGCCGAGCTCGTCAAGGAAGTTGCCAAGAAGACCGACGACGTCGCGGGTGACGGCACCACCACCGCCACCGTGCTCGCCCAGGCTCTCGTCCGCGAGGGTCTGCGCAACGTCGCCGCCGGGGCCGACCCCATCAGCCTGAAGCGCGGCATCGAGGCGGCCGTCGAGGCCATCACCGAGCAGCTGCACAAGGCCGCCGTCCAGATCGAGACCAAGGAGCAGATCGCCGCCACCGCGTCGATCTCCGCCGCGGACCGCACCATCGGCGAGCTCATCGCCGAGGCGCTGGACAAGGTCGGCAAGGAAGGCGTCGTCACCGTCGAGGAGAGCAACACCTTCGGGCTCGAGCTCGAGCTCACCGAGGGTATGCGCTTCGACAAGGGCTACATCTCCGGTTACTTCGTGACCGACCCGGAGCGTCAGGAAGCCGAGCTCGAGGACCCGTACGTCCTGCTCTTCGGCTCCAAGATCTCCACCGTCAAGGACGTCCTGCCGCTGCTGGAGAAGGTCATCCAGTCCGGCAAGCCGCTGCTGATCATCGCCGAGGACGTCGAGGGCGAGGCCCTGGCCACCCTCATCGTCAACAAGATGCGTGGCACCTTCAAGTCCGTCGCCGTCAAGGCCCCGGGCTTCGGTGACCGCCGCAAGGCGATCCTGCAGGACATCGCGATCCTGACCGGTGGCCAGGTCATCTCCGAGGACGTCGGCCTCAAGCTGGAGAACGCGGACCTTTCCCTGCTGGGCAAGGCGCGCAAGGCCGTCATCACCAAGGACGAGACCACCATCGTCGAGGGTGCGGGCGACGCCGACCAGATCCAGGGTCGCGTCAACCAGATCCGCGCCGAGATCGACAACTCGGACTCGGACTACGACCGCGAGAAGCTCCAGGAGCGTCTGGCGAAGCTGGCCGGCGGCGTGGCCGTCATCAAGGCCGGTGCCGCCACCGAGGTCGAGCTGAAGGAGCGCAAGCACCGCATCGAGGACGCGGTGCGCAACGCCAAGGCCGCCGTCGAAGAGGGCATCGTCGCCGGTGGTGGCGTCGCTCTCATCCAGGCCGCCGAGGCCGCCTTCGCCGGTCTGAAGCTCGAGGGCGACGAGGCCACTGGTGCCAACATCGTCAAGGTCGCCGTCGAGGCGCCGCTCAAGCAGATCGCGATCAACGCCGGCCTCGAAGGCGGCGTCGTGGCGGAGAAGGTCAAGTCCCTCCCGCAGGGTCACGGCCTCAACGCCGCCACCGGTGTCTACGAGGACCTGCTCGCCGCCGGCGTGCCGGACCCCACGAAGGTCACCCGCTCCGCGCTGCAGAACGCCGCTTCCATCGCGGCGCTGTTCCTGACCACCGAAGCCGTCGTGGCGGACAAGCCGGAGAAGGCCTCGGCCGCTCCCGCCGACCCGTCCGGTGGCATGGGCGGCATGGACTTCTGAGTTCGAGCCTGTAGCACCACCGGAAAGCCCGGACGCGCCTCGCGCGTCCGGGCTTTTCCTTTGCCCGCTTGTGGCGCGTGAAGGCCCCCTTCCCTCGGCTGAGCCGAGGGAAGGGGGCCTTCACGCGCAAAGGTGTCGTGGCCGCGGGAGCCGTGGCCTACGACTGCCCGTCCACCGCGTACTTACGCCCTTGCTTCCGACGGTCCGCCTCGTACGGATTGGTGGAGTTCGGTTCCGAAGGCTTCCTCGGCTCAAGGCCCGTCCGGTCGGTTCCGCCCGCCTCAGTGGCCGCGCTTTCCCGTTCGACCGTCTCGGGATTGGGATCGATCTTCCCGCGGTCCTTGTTGGCGCTTTCCCAGGCGGTGAACAGCTTCTTGAGGTCGTCCGAGAGCTCGCCGTCCGTTCGCGCGTAGGCCTCGGCCGCCGTCCTGAGCTGCTCACCGGCGAGAAGGAATCGCGCACAGCTCGTCCTCATGAACTGTTCGACGGCGTCCCGGATCTCCAACGTCGTGTCGTCGCCCGTGCACGTCTGCTCGTCGCGGCCCGCGAGGTGCCGGTCGGCGTTGTCGGCCTCGGCGAGAATCCGCAGTTGCGCCGAATAGGCTTCGGCCGCTTCGAAGCAGGTCTGCGCCAACCGCAGCACGAAGTAGACCTCGACCTGGACCCCGCGGTACTTCGCGCGGTCGGTCTGGTTGGGCCGCGTGTTCGCGGTGAGGTCGTAGAGCTCGAGGTTGTAGCTGTGCACCCCCGCGATCGCCTTCTGCAGGGCCAGCACGTTCGCGCCGAAGTCGGATTCGAGGCCGGACAAGGCGTTGTGCTCGTCCTGGATCGAGGTGGTGAGCTTCTGCAGGATGTCCTGAAGGGACATGGCGTCCTGCTCGACGGTGAGTCCCTTGATGATCCCGCCGACGAAACCGGCCAGATCGAGGACGGCTCCCACCGGGCCGAGGACCTTCCCGCCCGCCTCGTCGACGGTCTTCACGACCTTGCTGAGTTTCGCCGCGGCGGACAGCAGATTGGTCGCGACGCCGTGGACTGTTCGCGCCTGGTCGACCTTCTCCAGGATCGAGTCCGCGGTGAAGACCTTGAGGGTGACCTTCTCGTCCAGCTTCTTGGTGGCCCAGTTGAGCCGTTTGACGATGTTGAGCCGGGTGGCCTGGATCGTCGAGGCGCGGGTGGAGTACAGCGTGGACAGGCTGGCGAGGATGAGCGACTGGTGCGCCATGGTCGGCGCGATCGAGGCGAAGAACCCTTCCCTGAACTCCTGGGCGGCGAGCCCGGTCCACGAGATGAACCAGGGCTCGGTCGCGCTGGTCGCGCCGTCCAGCCATTCGACGTTCCGGACGACCGCGCCCTGCCCGAGCAGTTCGGTCACCCGCCCGTTCTTGTCCTGGAAGCCGAGGTTGCCGGCGACGTTCAGGAACGTGTTGTGCGCGGCCTCCAGCTTCGCGAGGTCGGGTCCCTCCAGTTGCGGAACGAACTTGGCGACCTCCTGCCGCCGGTTCCACGCCAGCCGTTCGATCTGCGCGAGGTTCCGTTCGACGTGGCACTCGACCTTCTTCCCGAGCTGCGGGTTGTGGCCGTCGCAGTGAACGTCCTTGTAGTGGCCGTGCATGCCGTCCGTGACCCACGTCAGATATCCGCACAGGTCGTCGGCGGCTGCGAGGTGGCCGTAGGATTCGGGCGGCCATTGCCAGGCCCAGGGCTCCGCGGAGCACGGAACGGCGGGCGAGAGCTTCAGCATGGCCTTGACGGCGTCTTTCATCCAGCGCTTGGTGAGGGCCTGGCAAAAGTCGTCCAGCGCGCCTTCGAGCATCCGCTTGTACTCGCTGAGGCTCAGATACCCGGCCATGGAGGCCCCCGCTTCCCGCTCCCTGTGACAAAGTCAGGGGAAGTGTAACGGCGAACGCGCGGTCTCGCGGCCGAACTCCGGAAAGGGCCCGGACATCCCCATGTCCGGGCCCTTCTTCATCCCCCTGGTCCCCCGTCGGATCGCGTTTAGCGGGCTAAACGCGATCCGGCGGACGCCGCGCCCCCTGCGCACGGCGTCCGCCCCGATCAGGATTCGCCCGGCTGTTCCGGGGTCAGAAGCCACGCGGCGGCGTAGAGCGGGATCGCGAATCCGGCGGTGAAGAAGACGCCGGCCACGAGGGCGATGCGCAGGATCGCGGCGTCGACGCCGAGGTAGGCGGCCCAGCCGCCGGCGACGCCCGCGAGCATCTTGTCGGTGCGGCTGCGGTAGAGCTTCTTGGTGGCCTGGGGGGTGTACACGCTGTTCGTCATGGCTCCATGTTCGCGCCGGAACGACCCCCGGCACATCGGGGACCGGCCCCGGCCCGACCCTGGAATCCGACCCTGAAGGGCCGAAAACCGGATGCCTCGCGCACCCGCCCGCGGGTATGACTTGTCCGGTGAAACACGACAGCCCCGAATTCGCCGCCATCGCCGAGCAGGGCACGATCCTGCGCTGCCAGGTCGGGTCCGGGCTGCACGGCACCGCCGTGTCCGGCCAGGACGACCGGGACGAGCTCGGCATCTGTATCGAGCCGCCGGACCACGTCATCGGCCTGAAGCGGTTCGAGCAGTACATCTTCCGCACGCAGCCCGAAGGCGTCCGGTCCGGCCCCGGTGACCTCGATCTGACCGTCTACTCGCTGCGCAAGTGGCTGCGGCTCGCGCTCAACGGGAACCCGACCGTCCTGTTGCCGTTGTTCGTGCCGGAGGCCGAGATCGTGGTGATCGACGAGCTCGGCGCCGAGCTGCGCGAGCAAGCGCACCGGATCGTCTCGCGCCGGGCCGGGCTGCGGTTCCTCGGCTACTCCCGCGCTCAGCGCGAGCGGATGCTGGGGCTGCGGGGCAAGGCGGGAAGGCCGGAGCTGATCGAGAAATACGGCTTCGACACGAAGTTCGCCATGCACATGGTGCGCCTCGGCGTGCAGGGTGTGGAGCTGCTGGAGACCGGCCGGATCACGCTGCCGATCCCCGAACCGTGGCTCGGCTGGCTCCGGGATTTGAGGCAGGGCAAGAAAACCCGCGAGGAAGCGCTGGAGGCGGTCGAGTCCTTGGAACACCGTCTCGACGAGCTGGTGCGCGGGGCGTCGCCACTGCCGGAGGAGCCGGACGCCGGTTGGGCCGACGCTTGGCTGGTGCGTGCTTACCTCAGGGCGTGGAAGATGCCTTGATGACGATCAAGGCGAAAGCGCTCACGTTCGGGGTCGCGGTGCTGACCGTGCTGGGAATCGGCACGGCCAGTGCCGCGCCTGAAGGCCATGGCGCGCGAAGCAGGCTCGACGTCGTTCAGGCCCGCGGCGAGATCCGCGTGTGTTCGACGGGGGATTATCGGCCGTTCACCTATCGGGACGCCGCCGGCGCGTGGAGTGGGATCGACATCGACCTCGCGGGCGACCTGGCCCGGCGGCTCGGCGTCCGGCTCCAGCTGGTCCAGACCACTTGGAAGGCGATCGCCGACGACGTCGGGCGGAAATGCGATCTGGCGATGGGCGGGGTTTCGGTGACCTTGGACCGCGCGAAGAAGGGCTTCTACACCGTTCCCTATCTTCGCGACGGCAAGACACCGATCACCTTGTGCGAGAACGAAAAGCGGTTCCAGACCCTGGAGCAGATCGACCAGCCGGGGGTGCGGGCGATCGTGAATCCGGGCGGTACCAACGAACAGTTCGCCGACGCCAACCTGAAGCGCGCGACCATCGTGCGGCATCCGGACAACAACACGATCTTCGCCGAGATCCTGGCGGGCCGGGCCGATCTGATGATCACCGACGCGACCGAAACCCGTTGGCAGGCTAAACAGAACCCGCGTTTGTGCGCGGTGCATCCCGACGAGCCGTTCACCTTCTCGGAGAAGGCGTACCTCCTGCCGCGCGATGTCGTGTTCAAGGAATGGACCGACCAGTGGCTGCATCTCGCGCTGAACGACGGCACGTACGCGCGCATCGCGAAACCCTGGCTCGGCTGAAATCGGTTTGAACCACTTTCGTTATCCAGCCGTATCCATGGATGTGGGTGAGGAGGAACCAGACCGGAGGAAGACACCGATGATGAACAGCGCCGGGAAACACCGCAAACGCGCGACGATCGGCATCGCGTCCGTTCTCGGGGTGGCCGCCATCGCCGCGGCGATGTTCGCGATCAGCACTCCGGACGGGCAGGCCGCGGAAAGCTGCCAGGGACTCGATACCGCCCTCCGTAACAACCTCAACTTCATCGCGGGCCAGCAGGCGGAGCCGGACGCCCTGTCCGGGGCGCGGATCGCGAACAGGCAGGCCGTCGTCGACCTCATCCAGCAGCGCCGCGAAGCCGCCGGGTGCACCGAAGACGTGCAGGCCGACGGCGGGAAGCAGGCCGCGGACGACGCCATGGCGGTCGAGGACGAGGCCGCTCCGCAGGAAGAAGCGGTCGCCGGGGAGGGCGAGGTCGTCTGCCCGGGCTCCACGGTGACGCTGTCCGGCGAGGGCGGCGCGCCCGCGGCGTCCAGCAGCGAGTTCCCGGCGGGCACCAAGCTGAAGGTGACGAACCTGGACAACGACAAGTCCACGACCGTCGAGGTCACCGGCGTTTCCGGCAGTTGCGCGCTCCTGAACAACGCGGCCTTCGAGCAGGTCCGCGAGCCGGGCAAGTTCCTGATCCGCCGCGCCACCATCGAGCGGGTCGGCTGAGACACCCGCACCGGGACGGGGAAGACGCGGACGGACCCGGTGCGGAGGCGGCACGAGTCCTCCTGGTCCCCTCGGCCAGGAGGGCTCGTGGTCGTTTGTATCTCGCTTGTACGCCCTTTCGGGACGCTTCTCGCGAAACGCCGAGAAAGGACATCCGATGAGATTCAGACGAGTGCTCACGGCGGCCGCCACCGCCTTGCTGGGCATGGCCGGGCTGGCGATCACCGCGACGTCGGCCGAAGCCGCCGTCGGGCCGCGTCCCAACTTCCAGCTTCCGTTCCCCTGCAACCAGGTGTGGAACGGCGACAACGACAACAGCAGCGCGCACCGGGCCTACGAGATCGACTTCAACCGCGGCGGCTCCGCGGACGCGGACCTCGGCGACACCGTGGTCGCGGCGGCGGCGGGCAAGGTCGTCATCTCGGCGCACCAGGGTTCCGCGAACGGGTTCGGCAACCTGGTGAAGATCGACCACGGTGGGGGATGGTCGACCTACTACGCGCATCTGAAGGTCCGTTCGGTCGCGCTCAACGCGCAGGTCGCGCAGGGACAGAAGATCGGCGAGGTCGGCAACACCTCCAAGCCGGGCAACAACATCAGCCCGCACCTGCACTACGAGGTCCGCACCAACGACTCCTCGTGGCCGAGCAACATCAAGCCCGCTTACTTCAACGGTGTGAAGTTCGGCTACCCCAACGCCAACGTGACCTCCAAGAACACCTGCAGCGGCAGCGGGAACCCCAACCCGTACGACGCCGTCGAGGTGTGCGGCGACGGTTACAAGGTGATCGACTCGCAGGCGGTCGGCAGCGCCGCGACGGCGTACCTGCTGTACAACGCCACGAACCAGAACAACTGCGTCACCACCATCAAGTCCACCTCGGTCGGCACGGGCAGCGCGGTCTCGGCCTTCCTCGAAGTGCAGGGTTCGGCGAGGAAGACCGACTCCGGCAGCTTCGAGTACTACGCGGGCCCGGTGAGCGCGGCCGCCGGTGCGAAGTGCGTCCGGTGGGGCGGCTCGGCGGGTTCCGCCAGCTACGAATCGCCTTTCGAACACTGCAGCTGATCTTCTGAAGTGTCATGAAAGGGTCGTTCAGGACATCTTTTGTCCTGAACGACCCTTTCATGACATCCGGAGGTGGGCGCGGACGCGGGTGAGGCGGGCTTCCCAGGCCGCCCGGACGTCCGGGGCGGCGGCGTGGGCCGCGAGCAGATCGGGCGCGGGAGCCTGCGACGGCACCGGCAGCCGTCCGTCCACAGGGGACAGTGAGTCGCCGCAGACGTCTCCCGTGAGCAACGACATCGTGCCCAGCCCGCAGGCGAAGTCCAACGTGGGCAGCGCGCCCGCGAGCGCCAGCCCGGCGGCGAGCCCGACGCTCGTCTCGACGGCGGACGACACCACGCACGGCAGGCCGCAGGCTTCGGCGACCTCCAGCGCGCGCCGCACCCCGCCCAGCGGCGCGACCTTCAGCACGGCGACGTCGGCCGCCCCCGCGACGGCCACCTTGAGCGGATCCTCGGCCCGGCGGATCGATTCGTCCGCGGCGATCCGCACTCCGACCCGGCGCCGGACGTCGGCCAGTTCGTCGATCGACGGGCAAGGCTGCTCGACGTACTCAAGCCCGCCGGCCGCGCGGTCCAGCTCACCGATGGCCTTGACCGCGGTGTCCACGTCCCAGGCCATGTTCGCGTCGACCCGGACGGCGCCCCGCGGGCCCAGCGCGGCCCGCACCGCCTCCACCCGGGCGCAGTCCTCGGCGAGGCTCACCCGAGGGTCGGCGACCTTCACCTTCGCCGTGCGACAGCCCGAAGCGGAAACGAGTTCGTACGCCTTCTCCGGGGACACCACCGGCACGGTCGCGTTCACCTCGACACTGTCCCGCACCGGCGACGGCCAGCCGCGTTCGCTCGCCTCCAGCGCGGACGCGAGCCACGGCGCGCTCTCGGCGTCGGAGTAGTCGGAGAACGGGCAGAACTCGCCCCAGCCCGCTTCGCCGCGGACCAGCAGCCCTTCGCGGACCGTGATGCCCCGGAACCGCGTGCGCAGGGGGATAGCGTAGACATCCATCGGCACCGATCATGCCACTGCGGGAATCGCGTGCCGTTTCCCTCGGTTCCGGACAGAATGAGCGACGTGGCACTCGACTTTCGCGTGCTGGGGCCCACCGAGGTCACGGCGGACGGGCTGCCGGTGCCCTTGGGCGGCAGCAGGCCGCTCATCGTGCTGGCAGGCCTGTTGCTGCGCGCGAACACGGTGGTACCGGTCGAGGAGCTGGGCCGCTGGCTGTGGCCGGACGACCGGCGGCGGTCCAAGGGGGCGCTGCAGACCTACATCCTCCGGGTCCGCCGCGCGCTCGGCGACGAGGTCACCATCCGCACCGAACGGGGCGGCTACCTGCTCGAACTCGACGAAAGCCTGCTCGACCTGGCCCGCTTCCGCGCGCACGCCGCGGCCGGAGCGGAGGCCGCGCGGGACGGCGACCTGCGCGGAGCCGCGGGCCGGTTCGCCTCGGCATTGTCCGAATGGCGAGGCCCGGCACTGCAGAACGTCCACTCCGAAGCGCTGCTTCGGGACGAAGCCGACCAGCTGGGCGAAGAGCGGTTACGAGTGTGCGAGCAGTGGGCCGACGCGCTCATCGCCCTCGGCGAGCACGCCGTCGCGGTTCCCGAGCTGACCAGGCTGTGCCGCGAGAACCCGCTGAGGGAGCGGCTGCACGAACAGCTGATGATCGCGCTCTACCGCTCCGGCAGGCAGGCCGAGGCGCTGAACGTCTACCGCCGGATCGGCGCGGTGCTGGCCGAAGAGCTCGGCCTGGACCCCGGCGCGTCGCTGCAGCGGGCGCACCAGGCGATCTTGACCGGCGAAGAGTCCGTCGAGACCACATTGGACTCCGAACTGACCCGGTACCGGCTCGGCGCCGAACCGCTGATCCCTCGTCAGCTCCCCGCCGATCTGCGGGTGTTCTCCGGCCGCCAGCGCGACCTCAAGGCCCTGCACGGGCTCGTCCCGGAGGCGCTGGACACCGAGCGGTCGACGTCCATCGCCTCGATCGAGGGGATGGGCGGCATCGGCAAGACGACGCTCGCCGTCCACTTCGCGCACGAGGTCGGCGACCGCTTCCCCGGTGGGCAGGTGTACCTCAACCTGCGCGGTTACGGTCCCGGCGAGCCGGTCGAGGCCGCCGCCGCGCTCGAAACCATGCTCGTCTCCGTGGGGGTCCCCGCCGACCGGATCCCCGCCGACGTCGACGGGCGCGCGGCCACCTGGCGCACGTACAGCGCCCGCCGCCGGATGCTGATCCTGCTCGACAACGCGGGGAGCACCGAGCAGATCCGGCCCCTGCTGCCCGGACCCGGCTGCCTGGTGCTGGTGACCAGCCGATGGCAGCTCCAGGCGCTCGTCGCGACCCACGGCGCGCGGCGGGTCGCGCTGGAGGAGCTGCCGGACGAGGACGCGATCGCCCTCCTCGCGTCGACGATCGGGCTGGACCGGGTCGCCGAGGACCCCGAGGCCACCGAACGGTTCGTCCGGTACTGCGGCGGGCTGCCGCTGGCCATCCGGATCCTCGCGGTGCGGGCGGCGCAGTTCCCGGACCTCACGCTGGGCGAGTTCGTCCGGCTGCTGGAAGCCGAGCAGGACAGGCTGGGTTCGTTCGACCTCGCCGACGGCGACGAGACGAACATCCGGGCCGTCTTCTCGTACTCGTACCGGGCGCTCGACCAGCGGGCCGCGCGGATGCTGCGGCTGCTCGGCCTGCCGACCGGCGGCGACTTCAGCGTGCCCGCGGCCGCGGCGGTGGCCGGCGTCGACATCGCGGAAGCACACGAGGATCTGGCGAAACTCGCTTCCGCGCATCTGATCGCGCGGTCCAAACCGGGCCGGTACCAGTTCCACGACCTGATCCGCGCGTACGCGGCCGAACTCTCGGAGAAGCTCGACGGGCCCGAGGAGCGGACGGCCGTGCTGGACAGGCTGCTGCACGCCTCGCTCGCCTCCGCGCTGAACGCGTCGAGGCTTTTGCGTCCGGAACGGCATTACCGGCTCGTCCAGCCGGAGCGGTTCGACGGCGCCGGGCTGAAGTTCGGGCACTACGAACAGGCGCTCGACTGGTTCGACGAGGAGGCCGGGAACCTCATCGCCGCGGTGAACATCGCGTACCGGGAGCGGCGGTACCGGGAATGCTGGCAGCTGGCGTGGCTGCTGCAGTCGTACTTCATCGTGCGGGCGCGGCTGGATGACTGGCGTTCGGTGTTCGGCGTCGCGCTCCGCGCCGCCCGCGACCTCGGGGATCGCTCCGGCGAGGCCGCCGTCCTCAGCGGACTCGGTGTGGCCTGCGGGGTCGCCCGCCAATACGAGGACAGCATCGCCTACCTGAAGCAGGTCGTCGAGCTGCAACGGCAGGTCGGGGACCGGCAGGGTGAGGCGCGGGCCCTCTACAACCTCACGCTGGCCAGCCAGGACCCGGACACGGGATGGGACTACGGGACGCGCGCGTTGCGGCTCATCCGGGAGAGCAACGTCGGCGCCGGTATGGAGGCCAGCGCGCTGCAGGCCCTCGGCGACATCTGCACCCAGGCCGGCCGTTTCGAGCAGGCGCTCGACTTCGCCGACCAGGCCTTGGCGCTGGAGGCGCACGCGCTCCCCGACGAAGCCCGCTTCACCCTGCACACCAAGGGAACCGCGCTGGTCGGGCTCGGCCGCGGCGACGAGGGCATCGCCTGCATGCGACGCGCCGTCGAGATGTTCTTCGCCCACGGCGAGCTCTACGAGGCGGCCGACGTACTGGCCCAGCTCGGCGGAATCCATCTGCGGCTCGGTGATCCCTCGTCGGCGCGTGAGTGCTGGCTGCGTTCGGTGCGGGTGCTGACCGAGCTCGCGCATCCCGACGCCGAGGACGTCCGCACCAAACTGGCCTCGCTCGTGGGCGAAACCGTCAAGACTGAGTGAGGCACGGGCGCCCGGCGTGCCGACCCCCAGAACCAGCACGCGAGTACGCCCGTGACCTCATGAACCACTAAACAGGACACCGCTCACTGCGCGCTGACTGTGCAGCGTGCGCGGGTCAAGCCAGGAGTTCCGCGAGGGTGATCGCGTTCTTCGGCGCCTCGACCTTGACGTCGTTGTCGAAGTAGACGTACGTGTCGCGACCCCAGCTTTTGATCTTCCGGGCCCACTTCTCGAGCGCCTTGTCGCTGTACCCGCTGACGTACAGCTCCTCGTCGCCGTGCAGGCGGACGTACGCGAACTCGTCGCTCGTCATCTCGTCGACGAACGGGAACTTGCCCGCCGTGTCGGCGACCACGACCGCGATGCCGTGTTTCCGGAACAGCTCCAGGCTTTCGGGCTCGGCGAAGCTCGGATGCCGTACCTCGACGGCGTGCCGGAGCTTCCGGCGAGGGTTCGGATCGGTATGCGGTTCGGCCTTCAGCTTGCCGTCGTGTTCCTTCGCGAGCTTGGCGGCGGCGTGGCTGGTGCGCGGCAGCATCTTGAAGAACGCCTCGACGCGCTCGGCGTCGAACGCCAGCCGCGGCGGCAGCTGCCAGAGGATCGGCCCCAGCTTCCGGCCGAGCGCCAGCACGCCGGAGGCGAAGAAGTTCGCCAGCGGCGTCTCGACGTCGCGCAGTTGCTTCATATGCGTGATGAAGCGGCCGCCCTTGACGGCGAAGACGAAGTCGTCCGGTGTCTCCTCTGCCCACGCGCGGTACCGCTCTGGACGCTGCAGCGAGTAGAACGAGCCGTTGATCTCGGCCGAGTTCATCCGGGACGACAGGTATTCCAGCTCGCGCCGCTGCACCAGGCCGCGGGGGTAGAAGTCCCCGCGCCACGGTGGATAGCGCCAGCCCGAAGTGCCGATCCGCAGCTCCGCGACGTCGATCACCGCCTTCCCGTGTCGCCCTGATTCCCCCTCCCTTCCCGGTGTAAACGCCGGCTCACGCCCATGAGAACCGCCACCGGCGGGTCTGGACCAGGCTGGCGGCGAACTCGCGCAGATTGCCCGGCTGACCGGCGAAGGACGGCAGGCAGAACGAGCGGTGCTCGGCGGCGACCGTGAGCGCGCGGCCCTGGGTCCGCGGCGGCGCGGCCACCGACAGCTCCATCGAATCGAAGCCCAGCACCGTGAGCGTCGCGCCGAAACGGTCTTCCCAGCTGCGCAGGACGGCGGACAGCTCGTGGACCTGATCGGTCGCCTTGATCATGCCCGTCCAGCCGAGGATCGCCGGGATGTCGGCGGGCCGCTCGGTCTGCACGAGTGCCAGCCGGTGCTGCCCGCGCGCGGCCAGGATCGATCCGGTGTTACCCGCCTCGGCCAGCGGATCCGCCCGGCGCGACGGACGGCGGGCGAGGCCGGGGAATTTCGCGCCGAACGGGCGCAGGCAGGCGCCGTCGCAGCACGACGTGTCCCACCAGCGGGCCAGCACCTCGGCCGGATCCACCGAGGCGATCCGGTGATCGGCGGGGGCGAGCCTGCCGCGGTCGTCGATCCAGTCCTCGCCGTTGGCCGCGAAGCGCTGGTCGTGCGGGATCAGCACCGGCCACAGCCCGGACCGGTCGAATTCGGCGACGCAGCCGGTGTAGCGCTCCGGCCTGGCCAACGGCAGGTCGGAAACCCAGATCCGGCCGTGCCACCGGCCGGGCGGCAGGGTCTGGACAGGCGGTGTACCCGGTCGGAACGGTGCGATCGTCATCGGCTTCCCCTCGAACTGGTGTTCGGTCAACTCTACCGAACACTAGTTCGAAGCACCGACAGTTTTCGATACCCCGTTTGCGGGATCCCGGGGCGGTCGCCTCAGGCGTCGCTGGAGTCACACGCGCACCAGCGCGATCGTCCACAGTGGACTTTTGGTGCGGAGCGGGGCATGTCGCGAAAGCCACTTTCGCGACGTCTGATGTCCCGAAAGTGGCTTTCGCGACATGCTCTAGCCGCTGGCCGAAAGCCGGCGGCCCTACATCGGGCGCAGCAGGTCGTCCGCGTCCACGATCCGGTACGCGTACCCCTGTTCCGCCAGGAACCGCTGCCGGTGCGCCGCGTATTCCGTGTCGACGGTGTCCCGCGAGACGACTGAGTAGAAATGCGCCTGCCGTCCGTCACCCTTGGGCCGCAGCAGCCGTCCGAGCCGCTGTGCCTCCTCCTGCCGCGAGCCGAACGTCCCGGAGATCTGGATCGCGACCGAGGCCTCCGGCAGGTCGATCGAGAAGTTCGCGACCTTCGAAACGACCAGCGTCCTGATCTCACCGCGCCGGAACGCGTCGAACAGTTCCTCGCGTTCCTTGTTCCGCGTCGCGCCCTGGATCACCGGCGCGTCGAGTTCGTCGCCGATCATCTCCAGCTGGTCGAGATAGGCCCCGATGACCAGTGTCGGCTCGCCGGGATGCCGGTCGACCAGCGATTTGATCACCTTGGTCTTGGTGTCCGCGGTCGCCGCCAGCTTGTACCGCTCCTCGGCCTCGGCCGTCGCGTACGCGAGCCTCTCGGCGTCCGTCAGCGTCACGCGGACCTCGGTGCACTCGGCCGGCGCGATCCAGCCCTGCGCCTCGATGTCGCGCCACGGGACGTCATAGCGCTTCGGGCCGATGAGGGAGAACACGTCGCCTTCGCGCCCGTCTTCGCGCACGAGGGTCGCGGTGAGCCCGAGCCGCCGCCGCGACTGCAGGTCCGCGGTCATCCGGAAGACCGGCGCGGGCAGCAGGTGGACCTCGTCGTAGACCACCAGGCCCCAGTCCCGTGAGTCGAACAGGTCCAGATGCTTGTACTCGCCCTTGGTCTTGCGCGTGACCACCTGGTACGTCGCGATGGTGACCGGCCGGATCTCCTTCTTCTCCCCGGAGTATTCGCCGATCTCCTCTTCGGTGAGCGAGGTCCGCGCGACCAGTTCCCGCTTCCACTGCCGTCCGGCGACGGTGTTCGTCACGAGGATCAGCGTGGTCGCCTTCGCGTGCGCCATGGCCGCGGCGCCGACCAGGGTCTTGCCCGCGCCGCACGGCAGCACGACGACGCCGGATCCGCCCGCCCAGAACGCCTCGGCGGCCTTGCGCTGGTAGTCGCGCAGCTCCCAGTCGTCCTCGGCCAGCGCGATCGGGTGCGCTTCGCCGTCGACGTAACCGGCGAGGTCTTCCGCGGGCCAGCCGACCTTCAGCAGCGCCTGCTTGAGCCGTCCGCGTTCGGACGGGTGCACGACGACGGTGTCGTCGTCGATGCGCGCGCCCAGCATCGGGCTGATCTTCTTGTGCCGGAGGATCTCCTCCAGCACCGCGCGGTCGATGGTCGACATCACCAGGCCGTGCGCCGGGTGGTTGGCGATCTGCAGCCGCCCGAAGCGGCCCATCGTGTCCACGATGTCGATGAGCAGCGGCTGGGGTACGGGGAACCGCGAGTACGTGGTCAGCGCGTCGACGACCTGTTCGGCGTCGTGGCCGGCCGCGCGGGCGTTCCACAACGCCAGCGGCGTGATCCGGTAGGTGTGGACGTGCTCGGGCGCGCGTTCCAGCTCGGCGAACGGCGCGATGGCGATCCGCGCGTCGTCGGCCTGGCTGTTGTCGACCTCGAGGAGCACGGTCTTGTCGGATTGGACGATCAGCGGGCCATCGGTCACATCCTCCTTTATACGTTCCGGCCACACCGGCTCCCGTCGCGGCACCGCTGGTGGAAGGATGTACGGAAGGTGACTGGAGGGGACCTTGACGACTACACCGACCGGCGGGACGCCCGAGTACGACCCGTTCAACGCGCCCGCGCCCCTGCCCCCGATGCCGGAGGTGGCGCCGCCGACGCCGTTCCCGAAACCGGCACCGCTGAGCGTGCCGGCCAGGGTCTCGATCGTGCTGGGTGTGGTCCTCGCGCTGGGCTTGGGGAGCCTGGCCGCCTGGGGGATCTCGCAGTCGAGCAGTTTCGCCACGGTCGAGGCGGGCAAGTGCCTGTACCTGACCGACGAGGCGGGCGGCAACCAGAGCTACACGACGGCCAGTTGCAGTTCGAGTCGCGCGACCTTCCGCATCGACGAGGTGAGGACGGGTTCGTCCGACTGCCGCGACGCGGACTACATCCAGTTCGAGCTGTACGGGGCTTCGTCCAGCCGGACGGCCAAGAAGACACTCTGTCTCGCGCTGAACGTCGAGACCGGGGATTGCCTGCGCGACGTCGTGCACGAGACGCGGATCGCGAAGGTCCGCTGCACCGACATCAGCGCGGAGGCGCGGGCGGTCGTCACGCGGGGATCGTCGGAGGCCGCCTGTTCGTCGGAAGACACCGCCCTGCACTACACCGGGCCGCCCGAGCGCACCGTGTGTCTCAGGCCGACCGGGGAGAACATTTAGGGGCGCGCCACCATCGACTGCACGTCGAGCCGGGCGCCGAGAATGCCCGAATTGTGCATCAGGTCGGCGACGCGCTGAAGCCGGATGCCGTTGAGGGAGACCGGGTACGTCCCGAGTGAGATCAGCGAAGCCGTGGTCCGGTCGATGTCGGAGAACGACGGCAGCGCGTCGCGGACGACGGCCGGGTCGGCCGCTCGCACCTGCGCTTCGCCGAGCACCTTCCGGAACACCGCGAGCGTGCGGGCGTTGGCCTGGCCGAAAGCGCCCATCGATACGTAGGACGACATCGGGAAGTCCAGGGTCGCGCCGCGGGCGCCGTCGGCGAGGATGCTCGCCCCGAGTTCCTTCTCGGCCCTGGTGATGTACGGCTCGACCATCCACGCGGCGTCGACCTCGCCCGCCTGCAACGCCTGCGGCATCCGGTCGAAGGGGTTCTGCTTGAACTGGATCCGGTTCACGTCGACACCCGCGGTCGCCAGCACCGACCGGGCCGCCAGCACGCCGACGTCGTCGAGCATGTTCACCGCGATCTTCGGCGCCTTCTTGAGCGTCGGTTCGGTGTAGTCGGAGCCGGGGAGTGTGACGAGCGCCATGGTGTTGCGGCCGGCGGTGTAGGCCTCGCCCTGCAGTTGCAGGGCCGTTCCGGCCGCGGCGGCGCGGAAGATCGACACGTCGCTGGCGAACGCCAGGTCGATCTCGCCGGCGGTGAGTTTGCCGATCGCCTGGTCGGCGGGAACTTCGACGAGGGTCACGGAAAGGCCTGCCGCGGTGAACCTCCCGTCGGCGACGGCGACCCGCAAGGGCGCCGTGTCGATGGGGCTTCCGACGCCGACGCGAAGTTCCGTCCGTTCGAGTGGCGCGTCGGTGCTTGCGTCACCACCCGAAAACACTCCGCAACCGGCGGTCGCCAGCAGGGCCGCTACCAGCGGAATCGCCAAGACGCGCATCTTCGTCACCGCTCACCTACCGAGAGAATGTGCTCCTCCTTCTGGATCGTATGGTCCGTGCCCCATACGATCGCCTGCGGGAGACGCCCGATGGCGCGGCTTTCGATCGTTCTCGAACCTTGTTACTCTACAGTAGGTTCGGGCTCTCGTCCCCGACGTCAGCCATGGGAAAGGGTCCCGTGGTGGGAAAAGGAAACCAGGTGGCCCGTCGCGACAAGCGTCCCCATGGGGGCGACGCGGCGGAACGGCATCCTCGTGTCGGCGGCCGCTGGCGGCTGCGGAACTGGCACCTGCGTACCAAACTCTTCGTGGTACTCCTGATTCCCGCGCTCGCGGTGGTGGCCCTCGTCGGCCTCCGGGTCGACTCGGATCTGCGGGACGCGCGGCAGCTGGCCGAATTCGCCACCCGCGGCCGGGTCGACAGCACCGTCGCCGAAGCCGTGCACCAGCTTCAGCGCGAACGCGACCTCACCGTCCGGTTCGTCGCGGGCGACCGCAAGGGTGACCTCTCCGAATTGACCGAGCAGCGCAAGCGTGCCGACGAGGCCATCGGCAAGTTCGACCGCACACTCGGCGAGAGCAAGAGCAGGCTCGGCGACAAGGCCGCGACGAGCCTGCAGCAGACCAGCGACCGCCTGCGCGTGCTGACCGGACTCCGCTTTTCCGCGGAACACTCCGCTTTTCCCGCCGACGCGGTGCTGCGTTCCTACAGCGAGCTGATCTCCGGCCTGCTCGACATCAGCGACGCCACCGCGGCCGACGTCTCCGACCCGGATCTGGGGAAGCTCCGCCTCGCGGGCAACGCGCTCGCGCGGGTCAAGGATCAGATGTCGGTCAAACGCGCGATCATGGCGGCCGCGCTCGCGCAGGGCGGGCTCAACCGGGACCGGACCCGCGCGCTGCTCGGCGCGGAGGCCGAACTCGCCGCCGCCCGCAGCGACTACCGCACCTTCGCGACGCCGGAACAGCAGCGGATGTACGACGACACGGTCATCGGCCTGATCGTCGACATCGGCAACGACATGGTGGAATCGGCGCTCATCCGCGCCGAGAACGATCAGGGACTCGGCGGGCTGGACCCGAACCAGTGGGACACCTCGGCCACGTACACGGTCAATCTGGCGCATCAGGTGCAGCAGGCGCTGCTCGTCCAGCTCCAGGAACGCACCGACGCCCTCGCGGCGCGCGCGAGGACGTCCGCGATCTGGGACGGCGGCATCGTGCTCGCCGTCCTGATCGTCGCCGGCGTGCTTTCGGTGATCATCGCGCGGTCGCTGCTGCGGCCGTTGCGGATCCTGCGCCGCAGCGCGCTCCAGGTCGCCGAGCACCAGCTCCCGGCGGCCGTCGAAGGACTGCTCAGCGATCCCGAACCGCAGCCGGAGAACCTGCGGCGGCGGCTGGCCGTCGCGCCGGTCCCGGTGTTCAGCCGCGAGGAACTCGGCCAGGTGGCGCGCGCGTTCGACGCGGTGCACGGCGAGGCCGTCCGGCTCGCGGGCGAGCAGGCCATGCTGCGGGAGAACATCAACGCGATGTTCGTGAACCTGTCGCAGCGGAGCCAGGATCTCGTCGAACGGCAGCTGTCCGTATTGGACCGCATGGAGGCCGACGAACAGGATCCCGACACCCTCGCCGGTCTCTTCGAGCTCGACCACCTCGCGACCCGGATGCGCCGCAACAGCGAAAACCTGCTGGTGCTCTCCGGAACCGACGTCGTCCGTGAAGACGGCGGCGCCGTGGTCGCCGACGAGATCATCGGCGCCGCGCTGTCGGAGGTCGAGCACTACCAGCGGATCGAACTCGGTGCGGCGCCGCGGATCGCGGTGCGTGGCGAGGCCGTCAACGACCTCGTGCACGTGGTCTCCGAGCTGCTGGAGAACGCGACCCGCTATTCGGATCAGAGCACGATGGTGCAGGTCGAGGGGCACGAGACCGACCGCGGCGAATGGCAGATCGAGATCACCGACCACGGCGCCGGGATGCCGCAGGCGGAGATCGACCGGACCAACACGCGGCTGGCGAACCCGCCGGACGTCGACGTCGAGGTGTCCCGGCGGATGGGCCTGTTCGTGGTCGCGACACTGGCCGTCCGGCACCATATCGACGTCCGCCTGCGGTCCGCCGACGGCGGCGGGATCACCGCGGTGGTCGTCGTGCCCGCCGAACTCATCGTCGAAGCGCCCCGGCCCGCCCCGCTGCCGGAACCCCCGCCCGTCACCGTCACCGTCGCGCCGGAACCGGAACCCGAACCGCCGCTGGAAGTCCCGCCGCTGCCCGAACCCCAGGAGAGCGCGGAGGAATCGCGGTTCGCGCCCGTGCTGGACCCCGGGCCGCTGCGGCGCGCTCCCGTGGTCGAGCGCGAGACCCCGCCGGAGTGGCCGTCTTCGGACGACGACGCCGTCAACCATCTCGAACTGGACTCGCCGACCGAGCGGATGCCCAAGTACCAGAGCGTGCTTTCGCAGTGGTTCGACCACGGAGGCCCGCGCGAAGGGCCTTCGCCCGCCGAACCCGGTCCGCCCTCCTTGCCGTCATTCGAACCGGTGAAGAACGCCGTGCCCGAGGCGCCCGCGGAGGATCCGGACGAGCCGACCGAGCCGACGCTGAAGCCGCTGGAACCGAAGGCTCTGGTGCCGGAAGAAAAGGCGCCGGAGCCCGAGCCCGCTTGGCCGACGCCCGCCGAACTGGAACAGGAGGACGGCGCGGAGGAGACCTGGCCGGTGCTGCCCGCCGTCGTTCCCGAGGCCCGGTCGCAGGACGACAGGCCGGAAAAGCCGCGAGGGGAGAGGCCGATACTCTCACTTTCCCCCGAAGCGGTCCGCGAACGGATGACCAGCCTGCAAGGCGGTTTCCGGCGCGGTCGCCACGCCAGGGGTGACGACAACCCCTCGGCTTAAGCGAATTGGAAGGTCCATGAGTTCGAAAACCGGCCTGCTGGAAGTGATCGCGCTGACCGCGGTGGACGCGGAGCGCGCACAGGAGGGCGGGGCCGATCGCCTCGAACTGGTCAGCGACATGGCCAGCGACGGTCTCACGCCGTCGGTCGAGACCCTGCGCGACGTACTCGCCGCCACCGATCTCCCGGTGCGCGTCATGCTGCGCGACAACATGTCCTTCGCCGCCGGTGACCTCGACGGGCTGCGCGCGGACACCGTGCGCCTGATCGACGCGGGCGCGCGCGAGTTCGTCTTCGGTTTCCTGGACCTGGAAAGCGAGATCGACGTCGAGGCCTGCGAGACCCTGGTCAAGGAACTCGACGGGCTGCCGTGGACCTTCCACCGGGCCATCGACCGCGCGCGGGACCCGTTGCGCGCCTACGACCAGCTGACCGCGCTCGGCTGCGACACGGTGCTCGCGGCCGGGCATCCGCACGGCGTGGCGCACGGCCTTTCCGTGCTGCAGCGGCTCGCGCGGCGTGAAGACGGGCCGCGGCTCCTTGTCGGCGGCGGCCTGCGCGCGCAGCAGGTGCACCTGCTGCGGGCGGGCGGGGTCGGCGCGTTCCACGTCGGCGGCGCGGTCCGGCCGGGCGGCTGGGAGTCCGATGTGGACGTCGCCGCCGTGCGCGAATGGGTGGCGCTGGTCAAGGAGTAGGCCTGCGCGCCGGGTCAGGTCCAGACCACGCACGGTGATACGAGGTTGCATCTTCAACCATCCGGTATCGACCAGATAGCGTGGGGCCATGGCTACCCGCACCGTACGTGACGCGACCAGGGAACTGTTGCGCGATCTGGGCCTGACCACCGTTTTCGGCAATCCCGGAACGACCGAGATCGCCTTCCTCACGGAGTGGCCCGACGACTTCACCTACGTGCTCGCGCTCCACGAGGCGTCCGTCGTCGCGATGGCCGACGGGTACGCCCGCGCGAGCAGGCAGGCGGCGCTGGTGAACCTGCACTCCGCCGGCGGGGTCGGTCACGCGCTCGGGCATATCTTCACCGCGTACCGCAACAACGCCCCGCTGATCATCCTCGCCGGTCAGCAGACCAGGTCGCTGCTGCCGGACGATCCCTTCCTCGGCGCCGTCGAGGCGGCGAACTTCCCCAAGCCGTACGTGAAGTGGAGCTGCGAGCCCGCCAGGGCGGAGGACGTCCCGGCGGCGCTGGCGCGGGCGTATCACATCGCGACGCAGGCGCCCATGGGGCCGGTGTTCGTCTCGGTGCCCGTGGACGACTGGGACGTCGAGACCACGAAGCCGGTCGTCTCCAGGCCGCAGATCCGCGGTTTCGCGCCCGATCCGTCCGCTTTGGACGAACTGGTGTCGGCCTTGGACGCCGCCGAGCGCCCGGCGATCGTGGCCGGCCCCAGTATCGACGGTGAAGGCGCCGTGCCGGACGTCGTCGCGTTGGCCGAGAAGGTCGGTGCCGGGGTCTGGGCGCCGCCGATGGGGGCGCGCTGCTCCTTCCCCGAGGACCACCCGCAGTTCTTCGGATTCCTTCAGCCGGAACGGAAAGCGCTCGCGAGCGCGCTGGTGGAGCACGATCTCGTGGTCGTCATCGGCGCCCCGGCGTTCACCTACCACGTGTACCGGGGCGAGTCGGAAACCGCGCTGCCGCCGCTGTTCCTGGTCAGCGACGACGAGCAGATCCTCGCCAGGGCGGCGGAAGGCACCGGCATCCGCGCGACGCCGAAGCTCGCGATCCGCGCGCTGCTGGACCGCGCCGCGCCGCGGGAAGCGCCGAAACCCCGTACCCGGCTGGAAAAGCCCGCCGCGGTCACGCCGATCACCCCGGCCTTCGCCTACTCCGTGATGTCCGAAGTCCTGCCGGACGACGCGATCGTCGTCGAAGAGACCCCGAGTCACCGCAACGACCTGCACGACCACTTGCCGATCAAGTCCACCGACACCGGCTTCCTCACCGTCGCCAGCGGCACCCTCGGCTACGGTCTCCCGGCCGCCGTCGGTGCCGCGCTGGCCCGCCCGGACCGCAAGGTCGTCGCGATCCTCGGCGACGGGTCGAGCATGTACTGCGTCCAGGCACTGTGGACGGCGGCGCAGCACAACCTGCCGGTGACGTTCGTGATCTTCGACAACTCGCAGTACGCCGCCGTGCGCATCCTCGGCGAGGCGGCGGGCGGCGAGAAGGTACCGGGCGTCGACCTCGGCGGCATCGATTTCCCCGCGCTGGCGAAGAGCCTGGGGCTGAACACGTCGGTCGTGGAGAAGGCCGAGGACCTCAAGCCGGCGCTGGAAGCCGCGCTGCCGGACGAGCGGCCGCATCTGGTGCACGTCCGCATCGACGCGAACCCGCGCACGCTGTACTGACGAAACCGGTGATGGCCTCCTTGAGGCCCCAGAGTCCGCTTCAAGGTCCCTTCATTGCGCTAGTTGCAATGAAGGGACCTTGAAGCGTGGGCGGGTCGCGAATAATGCCCTTTCGAGGGTGATCAGCCAAACGATGAAAGTGTGCAATGTGCTTCGCCTGAATGCGTGGAAGCCGTCAGCTTTTACGACGTATATCGTCGTAGTATCGCTTTTGGTCGAGGTATTCGTCTTCGGTCCTGGTTGGGGTGGCGAAATTCGGGTTGCTCGCGCAGTCGGATTTCTCAGGTAGTGCGCAGCGGTACGAGTTGAGTGCTAGCTGCTCCAAGGGAGTGAATAACTATCTGTTCATGGACACGGTCTGATGTCTCGCCGTACGCTGCGAGTGCAAGATCGAATGGCTGGACCGTTAGGTATTGTGAGGGGAATATCTTTGAACTCCAAAAGGCGGATTGCGCGGACTGCGTTTGCTCTCGTGGCTGTTCCTGCTTTTTCTCTGCTGGCAACCAACGCTGCGAATGCCTCAGTTGGTCAGGGTAATTCGGTGAGCAGCAGTGTTTCGCGTGCTGCGGTGAAGCATTCGATGGACGGTGGTTGGTGTTACATCTCAGGAGCGTACGGAGTCTTTTGGCGGTCGCCGGGTTCGGGTGCGATCGCCACTCTGGTGCAAGGTACCCAACTGTGGATGCCTGGTGGCGGACAGTGGGTCGGTAACCAGTACTACCAAAAAGCTGTTTGGAATGGCGCTGAAGGATGGGTGAACTCCGATTCAATCGGATGTGAATAGCATTCCTGAGTGGGTTGTTTGATGAAATATGGGGTATTGCTGCATTCAGATACATAATATATGTGTCATAGAAGTTTGCCCGAATCCGCCTACTTGCAGATTCGGGCAAACTTTGTTCTGTGTGCTCGGAGTTCAGTTCCGGATGTGGGATTCCGGCTCTGCGTCGGCAGCTGCCTCCTCCTGCTGCGCCAGCTCGTACTCGGCCGCGTCCGAAGCGGCCGCGGCGGCTTCCGGAGCGCCACCGTGCAGCAGCCGCGCGACCTCACCGCGCAGCGTCACGAACTCGGCGGACTCGCGCGTGGTGATCTGGTCCCGCTCCGCGGGCAGCCCCACCGGCAGGTCCGCGACGATCTTCGCGGGCGACTTCGACAGCACCAGCACCCGGTCCGACAGGTAGACGCTCTCGTCGATGTCGTGCGTGACGACGAGGACCGTGCTCCCGTTCTCGCGCTGCACGCGCCGCGTCAAGTCTTCGAGTTCGAACCGCGTCTGCGCGTCGACGGACGCGAACGGCTCGTCCATCAGCAGCAGGGCGGGCCGGCTGGCCAGCGCCCGCGCGATCGACACACGCTGCTGCATACCGCCCGAGAGCTGCCACGGGAACTTCGAGCCGACCCCGGACAGGCCGACCGACTCCAGCGCCTCCTGCGCCCGCGTCCGGCGCTCCGCGCGACTCAAGTTCCGCCACCGCAAGGGGAACTCGACGTTCTTCGCGACCGAGAGCCAGGGGAACAGCGAGCGGCTGTAGTCCTGGAACACCACGGCCAGATCCTCCGGTACGCCGGAGACGTCGTCGCCGTGCAGGCTGACGCGGCCGGACGTCGGCTTGATCAGCCCGGCGATACAGCGCAGGAGCGTGGACTTGCCGCAGCCCGACGGGCCGACGATGCTCGCGAGCTGCCCCGCTTCGACGGTGAACGACAGGTCGTTGACCGCGATGTGCGCCTTTTCTCCCGCGCCGTACCGGTGGTTCAGCCCGGAGACTTCGAGCATGGTTGACATCTTGCTGACCCTTCGTGTCCTTGAGGCGAAGCCGCGACCGCGATCGACGTCGGCAGGGCGCTCGTTCGTGACGCTTGTCGAGTTGCGCGGTCCGGCGCCCCGCCACCGCGATAGCGGGGCCTGCGGCCGGGGCGGCTTCGAACCTGTGGCTGATTTCCTCTGCATCCCTCTGCTCCGCTGTCCAGCCGAACTAGATACGGCCGTTGCGGGTGGGCTGCCAGCGAAGCACTCTCTGCTCCACCGCGAGGAAGGCCGCGTTGAACCCGAAGCCGAGCAGTCCGAGCAGGACCAGCCACGACCACATGAGCGGGAAGTCGAACGCCTGCTGGGCGTCCATCAGGGACCGGCCGATGCCGTTGTAGGAGCCGACCAGTTCCGAGATCACCATCAGCAGCAGGGAGATGGACAGGCTCAGCCGCAGGCCGGCGAAGATCTTCGGCCCGGCGGCGGGCAGCACGATCGACCGCACCCAGTACGACCGGGGCGTCCGGAACGACTTCGCGGTGTCGATCTTCACCTGGTCCACCGACCGGACGCCGTCCACGGTGTTGAGCAGCACCGGCCAGATCGCGCCGAAGATGATCGACCCGGTCTGCATCCCCGGTCCGAGTCCGAAAAGGACGATGAACACCGGGATCAGCGCGGGCGGCGGGACCGAGCGGAAGAACGCGAAAAGCGGTCCGACGTAGTCCATCCCGTGCTTGGACCGTCCCAGGAGGACACCCAGCGCGACACCGAACGCACCGGCCAGCAGCCAGCCGCCGAGCGTCCGGCCGAGGCTCGGGAGGACGTTGTCGAACACCGTGTCGGTCAGGAACAGCTGCGAGGCCGGACCGGTGAACCACAGTTTCACCGAGGCGTTCAGGATCTCGGTCGGCGGCGGGAAGAACGGGCTTTCCGCGAGCCGGGTCGCGAGCTCCCAGATCCCGAGCAGGGCGAAGAAGAGCAGCCAGTTGCGGACCAGGATGCCGATACCCCGGCCCACGCGCTTGCCGACGCGGCTGGTCAGCGTGAGGGTCGTCACGAGACCGCCTCCCGGTCGACCGTGCTCCAGCGGAACGCCCGCCTGCCGATCATCTCGAGCCCGCCGTTGATGAGGAAGCCGAGCGCGCCGACCACCACGGTGCCGGCGAGCACGAGGTCGAACCTGGTGGAGCCGGTGCTGGCCTGCATGATGAAGTTGCCGATGCCGAGTTTGGCCCCGGCGAGGAATTCGGTACTGACCACCGCGATCAGCGCGATGTTGGCGGACAGCCGGACCCCGGTGAACACGAACGGCGCGGTATGCGGCAGCGCCACCGACGTCATCGTCCGGAACTTGCTCGTACCGCAGGCCTTCGCGGTCTCCAGCAGCACGGGGTCGATCTCGCCGAGGGCGTAGATCGTGTTGAACATGATGGGCCACAACGACGCGTACACGGCGAGCGTGATCTTCGCCTCGGGGCCGCCGCCGATCAGCAGGAGCACCAGCGGGATCAGCGCGACGGCGGGGATCGGCCGCAGGAACTCGATGACCACCGCGGTCGCGGTACGCAGGCCGGGGATGCTGCCCAGCAGCAGGCCGGCGGGTACCGCGATGGCGACCGCGATCAGCAGGGCGATCGCCCACGCGAGGAACGTAGCGATCAGGTCCCGGATGAACTGGGTCTCGCCGAACTGTTCGAAGATCGTCACGAGGACGACGGACGGCGGGGGGAGGAACTCTTTACGGACCAGGCCGGCCTGGACGATCACTTCCCAGACGAGGAAGAAACCGGCCAGACCGGCAAGGGCACGGAGAAGTCGTGGCACCTTTACCTTTATCCAGCTTGAGGGGCGAGCATCGGAGCGGCGTCGAGCTTGGCCCCGATCACTCCGGTCTGCAGCAGCAAGTCCGGTACCCGCTGCAGGCGACGGGCGTCCAGAGTGGACCCGAACGTCGGCAGCGTGAGCAGTGAAGCGGTTTCCGCGTCGACCTTGGCGTACTTGACGATGAGGGGTTCGATCTTGGAGCGGTCGGCCGAGTCGCGCACGGCCTTGCCCAGAGCGCGCTGGAACGCGGCCAGGGTCTTGGGGTTCTTGTCCACGAAGGACCCGAGCGCGCCGAAGCCGGCCAGGGGGAAGTCCTGGGTGGCGCCGGTCGAGATGTCGACGACCGGGGTCGCGCCGACGACCTTGGAGGCCTGGGTCAGGAACGGCTCGGGCAGGTAGCCCGCGTCGACCTGGCCCGACGAGAGCGCCGCGGCGATGTTCGGCAGCTGCATGGGCATCCACTGGACCTTGCTGGTGTCCACGCCGTGGTCCTTCATCACCGAGACGGTGAGCAGGTGGGAGGCGGTGTTCTTGTCGGTGATCGCGATCTTCTTGCCCGCGAGGTCGTTGATCGTCTTGACCGTGGAGTTCGGCACCGTGACGACCGCGTTGCTCTTGGGGCTGGCCGAAACCGCGTCGGCGACGAGCCTGATGTCGGCCGCGCCCTTGCTCTTCGCCACGAAGAACGGCATGTAGGTGGAGAAGGCGATGTCGACCTCGCCGCCGATCATCTTGGTCATCGCCTGCTGGCCGCTGGGCGCGTCGACCGCTTCGACCTCGAGACCTTCGGCCTTGAAGTAGCCGCCTTCCTGCGCCAGCCGCAGCGGCGCGAGGTCGACGACGGGCAGCAGGGCCACCTTGATCTTCGTCTTCTCCAGCCCACCGTCGCCACCCGACGCCTTGGACGTGTCCTCGCCGCCGAGCGCGCCACAGGCGCCCAACGTGGCCAGCATGAGCGCGCTCAGGGCGACGCCGACGGCACTCCGTCCTCTACGTGCGCTGCTCCTGCTCATGGCGTTTCGAAACAAAGCCAGCTCCTCGGAAACAATGAATCACCGTTGGGTTTTTTCATCCGTGTCGTGGCTTCATTCCGCCAGGCACGCGGTCACCTTAGAGATTTGCCCACCTGCTCACAATGGGTGTCGTGAGCGGGTGATCATTTTAGGCCATTCGCCCGATCACCTGATCACCCGCTTGGACATCATTACTTTCAGTGATCAATTTCCGAGAAATGTGACTATTAGAAGTAATGCCGCGTCGTCAACTGGTGGCCTGCGCCGCGATCATCGGGCCGACGTCGATCTTGGTCGGGATCGCGCCCATCTGCAGGAGCAGATCCGGGACCCGCTGGATGCGGCGGGGGTCCAGGGTGGACTGGAAGGTCAGCAGCGTGGTCAGCGCGGCGGTGTCCTGGTCGATCTTGGCGTACTTGACCAGCAGCGGCTCGATCTTGGAGCGGTCCGCCGCGTCCCGGGTGGCCTTCTGCATGGCGCGCTGGAAGGCGGCCACGGTCTTCGGGTTCTCCGACACGAACTTGCCGAGCGAGCCGTAGCCCGCGGTGGGGAAGTCCTGGGTGGCGCCGGTGGCGGTGTCCACGACCGGGACGGTGCCCGCCTGCTTCGCGGTCTGGGTGATGAACGGCTCGGTCAGGAAGCCGGCGTCGATGTCGCCGTTCTTGAGCGCGGCGCCGACGTTCGGCAGCTGGATCGGCACCCACTGGACCTTGCTGGCGTCGACGCCGTGGTCCTTCATGACCGATTTGGACAGGGTGTCCGAGACGGTGTTCGGCGCGGTGATGCCGATCTTCTTGCCCGCCAGGTCGCTGACGCTCTTCACTGAAGACGTCGGCAGGGTGACCAGCATCGTGCTCTTCGGACCGGCGGAGGAGGCGTCCGCGACCAGCTTGATGTCGGCGGTGTTCTTGCTCATCGCGATGAAGAACGGCGTGTAGCTCGCGTACGCGATGTCGACCTCGCCGCCGATCAGCTTGGTCAGCGAGATCTGGCCGGTGCCCGCCTCGACGGCCTCGACGTCGAGACCCTCGTTCTTGAAGTAGCCGCCGTCCTGGGCGAGGCGCAGCGGGGCCAGGTCGATGGTCGACATCACGGCGACCTTGATCTTCGACTTCTCGAGGTTCCCCGAGCCGCCGGAAGAGGACGAATCGTCACCGCCGAGCAGGCCGCAGCCACCGACCGACGTCGTGACGACGGCCGCCATCGCGAATGCGATCGCCCTCGCCATTCCACGAGACGGCCGCCCGAGGCGGGCGCTCAAGGCCTTCTTCGAAAGCAAGTGGTGCTCCTGATCGAGGGGGAGGCCACGTGATGACGTGGCCTGATGTGGAATTCGGAAGTGACTCTTTGTCGAGTCACGGGCCCACTGTAGAGAACACACACTGTGCTCACAATGGGTGGTCATCCCATGATCCCAAGTGGTAACGATCACCCGAACAGGTTGTTTGTCAGAAGTGAACACAACTGGGCGTGTTCGCGCCGGGGACTTGTTGACAACTGAGCGCCGACGGGTCAAGGGCCGTCCGGGGCCTTCTCGTATGTCTTGACCGAAGGGTTACATCTGGGCCGCCCGTTCGCTACCCTCATGCACCGGTAGTGAGGTGTGGACCACTGATGTAGTGAAAGAGAGTGCCTTGGATGGCCGAACGCTCTGGACCTTTCCCGAGGTGCAAGGCACTCTGTGTCGAACGCGATCCTGATGTCGGACACGACCGTGCTTCACTGGTGCGCGCCCGCGCACTGGCGGGTTAGGCCGAATAGACCAATGACGTCAGGCGGGATTTCGGCCAAGTGCACTTGAGAGACTGCGTCAAAGACGACTTCCTCATTCGTCAGAGTGAGCACTCGCGTCCAACGTCTCCCTGCCGGGTGGCAGGAGCGTGCGGGTAGTGGTCTCCGACAACCGACCCAGGCAGCAGCAGAACGGCATGTCCAAAATGGGCTTTCCCGGCCCGAATGAAGATGATGGTGGTGCGGCGGTGCCGAACGAAGACACCGCGGGGGTGGGAGGGACCCCTGCGCGGGAAACCGGAGACGGTCCTGGTGGGAAGGCAGGGTCGTTCCTGGGCCTGCGTAACTGGCGTCTGCGATCGAAGCTCGCGGCCGTCCTGATCATCCCGACGCTGACCGCGCTCGCGCTCGGCACGCTCCGCGTGATCGACGACAGCAGCGAAGCGGCTCGGTTCCAGGACACGGCCGACCAGGTCGCGTTCGCCGACAAGATCACCCTCGTGGTGCACGAGCTGCAGAGCGAACGCGCGCTCGCCGTCGCCAAGATCGCCTCCGGTGACCCGTCGCGCCAGAACGGTCTCGACGCGCAGATCGCCAAGGTCGACCGCGCGGTCGACGACCTGCGTGCCTCGGCGAACCAGATCAATCCGGACGACCAGGACACGAGGGACCGCTATTCGCGTGGTCTCCAGCGGCTCGACGCCCTGCGCCCCCTGCGCGGCGCGATGAACACCTCGCTGCTGGGCGACACCCCGATCCTCATCGCCTACTCCGGCATCCTCGACTCGCTGGTCCAGCTCGGCCGCGAGGTGGCCACCGCGGTGGCCAACCGCGACGTGCTCCGGCTCGGCGTCACCGTGCAGGCCATCAGTGAGAGCAAGGAGTTCATCGCCCGCGGTGACGCGGCGCTGCTGATCGCCTCCTTCCGCTCCGGCTTCCCCGGCGACCTGTTCGACCAGGCCCGCTCGGCGGTCGCGAGCGGTGACGCCTCGACGGCGGCCTTCATCAACAACGCCAGCCCCGAACAGCGGCAGCTTTATTCGGACACCTTCTCCGGTCCCGAGGTCGACGACCGGCGCCGCATCACCACGATGGCGTTCTCGCTGCACCAGCAGAACGAGCCGCCGGCGATCGACAACGTCGCGCTCGGCAACGACAGCCGGGTCGCGCTGGACAAGCTGCGCGCGGTCGAGACCAACCTGCTCGGCCAGCTGCGGGCACAGGCCGACGGCCTGGCCACCGACGCGATCAACTCGGCCTGGATCGGCGGCGCGGTCGTGCTGCTGGCCCTGCTCGCGGCGCTGTTCCTGATGCTCGTCATCGCCCGCCTGATGCTGCGCCCGCTGCGGGTGCTGCGGAAGACGGCGCTCGACGTGGCCTACACACGACTGCCGGAAACCGTGCAAGCGATCCTGGACGACCCGGACCCGGTCAACGCCTCGAAGCGGTCGGTCGAGCCGGTGCCCGTCACTTCGCGTGACGAGATCGGTGAAGTGGCGCGTTCGTTCGACGTCGTCCACGAACAGGCCGTCAAGATGGCCGCCGAGCAGGCCCTCCTGCGCGAGAACGTCAACGGCATCTTCGTGAACCTGTCCCGCCGGTCGCAGCGGCTGGTGGAACGCCAGCTGGGCGTGATCGACCGGCTGGAGGCCGACGAGCAGGACCCGGACCACTTGGCCAGCCTGTTCGAACTGGACCACCTCGCCACGCGGCTGCGCCGCAACGGTGAAAGTCTCCTGGTGCTCTCGGGCGCCGGTCTCGCGAAGTCGGTGCCCAAGCCGGTGCCCGCCGCCGACGTCATCGGCGCCGCGGTCTCGGAGATCGAGCAGTACGCCCGGATCGAGATCGGGATCGTCCCCGAGGTCGCCGTCCAGGGCCTGACGATCCACGACCTCGTGCACGTGCTCGCGGAACTGCTGGACAACGCCACCTACTTCTCCGAGCCGGAGACGAAGGTGACCGTCCGCGCGGTGATCACCCGTAAGAAGGCACTCGCCATCCAGGTCACCGACCACGGTGTCGGCATGACCGAGGAGCGGCTCGCCGAGGTCAACCAGCGCCTGGCCGACCCGCCGGACCTGGACGTCTCGGTGACCCGGCGGATGGGCCTGTACGTGGTCGCGCGCCTGGCGCGCCGCCACGGCATCGAGGTCCGGCTCCGGGAGAACGAGGACATCGAGGGCGGCGTGATCGCGCGGGTCGTCGTGCCCGCCGAGCTGCTCACGCAGATGCGGCCAGGGGCGCGCAACACCCCGCCGCCGGCGAACCGCTCGGAAACGTCGATACCTTCGATGCCGTCGGTGTCCGAGATGTCGACCTCGCTGCCGAACATCCCCGCCTCCGACCGCGGCCTGGAGATGACCCCGCCGCCGCCGTCGAAGCCGCCGGCTCCGCAACCGGTCGCGCAGCAGGGCGGGCTCGTCCCGCTCGACCAGCCGATCAGCCTCGACGACCTGGTCGCGGGCAAGAACGCGGCCGGTCCGTTCCTCAGCCCCGCGGCCCCCGTCGAAGAGACCCCGGCGTGGCCGACGGCCGAAGACATCACGCAAACGAACGGCGACGGCGCCTCCAGCGGCACCGAGACCCAGTTCGCGTCGCTGGTGCTGCCGAAGCGGGAGCCGAAGTACACGCCGGTCGAGCCGCAGAACAAGCCTGAAGAGACCAGCCAGCCTTCGGACGCGGGCAAGTCGGCGCTCGATGACGACGTCCCCACCCGGCGGCTGCCGATCTACCAGTCGGTGCTCTCGCGCTGGTTCAGCGAAGGCGACGAGGCCGGGGGCGACACCCCGACGACCTACACCGAGCCGGTCGGGTCCGAGCTGCCCGTGCGGACCCCCAGCGGTGGCGCCGAAGCGGCGGAGCCCGCGGTCGAGGACACTTCCGGGGAGGCATTGCCCACTCGGACACCGCAGAGTGTTCCGCCGGAGACGGTGCTCCAGGACAATGGCTGGCGCAGCGCGTCGGACGACGGCTGGCAGGCGGCGCAGGTCCTGTACGAAGACCGGAACGACGAGATCACCCCGGCGGGCCTGCCCAAACGGGTGCCGAACCAGTACCTCGTCCCCGGCTCGATCGGCGGGAACGAGCCGAAGAAGGAAGACTCGTTCGCCGACAAGACCTCCGGAATGCCGGGCACGGGCGCGATCGCCCGCTCGGCGACGGCGGCGCGGAGTCGGATGGCAAGCTTCCAGAAGGGCTACACGTCGGGACGGCACGCGTTGAAGGAACGCCCGCTCGATGCGCTGGATGACAACGGCGTTCCGGTGACCGGCAGGGATACCTCTGCCGATGACAGCAGTAAGGAGTGACAGTGACACGGGCGGGTGCGATGCAGCCGGGTGGTCCGGCGCAGCCTGGCGGCCAGGCGCAGGGTAAAGGACACACGAGCAGCTTTGCCTGGCTGATCACGGATTTCGTGCACCGGGTCCCGGGCGCGGCGCATGCCGTGGTGGTGTCGGCGGACGGTTTGCTGCTGGCATCCTCGAAGGGACTTCCCAAGGACAGGGCCGATCAGCTGGCCGCGGTCGCGTCGGGGCTCACGAGCCTCGCGCGCGGTGCGGCGAAGGTGTTCGAGGGCGGCACGGTCGCGCAGACGGTGGTCGAGATGGCCAACGGCTTCCTCTTCCTGATGTCGGTGTCCGACGGTTCTTGCCTGGCGGTCCTCGGATCGCCGGAGAGCGACATCGGCCTGGTCGTCTACGAGATGACCCTGCTGGTGGAACGGGTGGGGCAACAGCTGACACCGGAGATGCGCGCGCAGCTGCAGGGCGCGTCGGTCCGCCGCTGAGCGACCGGGAACCGAGGAGAATGCCGTGGACGACGGGCGCTTGAGGGGCGATGGCCGGCTCGGTGACGACTTCTCCGGCGGGTGGTCGGAACGAGACGACGGCCGGGAGGACTGGACGTCCTTCCGGGACCGGGTCGACCGCGAATGGCGATCGCGACGGGCACAGGGGTCGGACAACGACCCCGTGTCCCCGGACGAGGCCTCCCGCTGGCTGACCGATTCGAACGCGGGTCAGGGACCCGCCGATTTCAGCGTCTCGGACTACCGGGAACGCCTCCTCGGCGGCCCCGGGGCGGAACTGTTCGGTGGTGGCAGCGGTCCGCTGTACGACTCGGGCGAGTTCGCCAAGTTCTCCTTCGACAAGGAGGAGGAGCGCCGGGCGGCGGCGGCCGCCGCCGACCCGCTCGCCGCGGCCTTGCCGCAGCAGGCGCAGAACGAGTTCGTCGACGAGCAGTACACCACCGACGTCGAATCCTCCGGCCTGGTCCGGCCGTACTTCCGCACGCGGGGACGGACCAAGCCGACGTACGACCTTGCCATCGAGGCGTTGATCTCGACCAGCGAACAGGGACGTGTGCTCGACCGGGTACGCGTCCCCGAACACCGGTCGATCTGCGACCTTTGCCTGGACACCCGGTCCGTCGCCGAAGTCGCGGCGCTGTTGCGCCTGCCGCTCGGCGTGGTCCGGGTGCTGATCGGAGACGTGGCCGGCCTCGGTCTGGTCCTGGTGCACAGCGCCAGCCAGAACGTGGGTGACCGGCCGAGTATCGAGTTCATGGAGAGGGTGCTCAGTGGGCTTCGGAGAATTTGACTCCGACGCGAATGCGCCGCAGGTGACCGGACCGACTTCGTCGGCCAAGATCGTGGTCGCTGGCGGATTCGGCTCGGGGAAGACCACGCTGGTCGGAGCGGTTTCGGAGATCGATCCGCTGACCACCGAGGCCATGATGACCGAGGCCAGTACCGGCGTCGACGACAATTCGGCCACCCCGAACAAGTCGACGACGACCGTGGCCATGGACTTCGGCCGGATTTCGCTGGACTCGGACCTGGTGCTGTACGTGTTCGGTACGCCGGGCCAGCACCGGTTCTGGTTCATGTGGGACGACCTCGCGGTCGGCGCCATCGGTGCCGTCGTGCTGGTCGACACGCGGCGGCTCGCCGACGCGTTCCCCTCGATCGACTTCTTCGAGAACCGGAAGCTGCCGTACGTCGTGGCGATCAACTGCTTCGACCGGCTGCTGCACCACCAGATCGAGGACGTCCGGCACGCGCTGACGATCTCACCGTCCGTGCCGATCATGGCCTGTGACGCCCGGGAACGTGAGTCCGCCAAGCAGGTGTTGATCTCGGTCGTGCAGCACGCCATCGCACACGATTCGGCGTTGCGCGCGGGGTAAAGGGACAAAAGCCCGGGGCGGATGCGGCCGTTGGGGTGAACTCGGCAGGCTTCACCCGCTTCGGGGAGTGGCGTCACCGGTCGGATCGAACGCGAGGCGACCCCTTCCACGCGATCCGGCGCCGGTGGCACCCGATCGAGTGGTCGGAACGCCGGTGACCTGCGCGGACGCCGGTTCACACCTGGTCGCGCCAGGCCACCACAGGGTGACCCACGAATGCGTGGTTCGCGATGGGTCGACGCGGTGAGCGGCTGGACGTTTACGTTCGGTTAACGACGTCGGCCGGGTGGCGGGCTCGACACGATCGGCGGGACGAATACGCTGGGTGGAGGCGTCTTTCGGCTCGCCGGTACCAGGATCGGTGCTGGTCGGCGGGAGACGCCCGGACCACGCCGCCCAGGTGGTCTTGACGCAGCGAGGAGGGACTTGTGACGGCATCCGGGCAGCAAAGCTCGTTCGGCTGGCTCATCACGGATTTCGCGCGCCGGGTTCCCGGTGCGGCACACGCCGTGCTGGTCTCCGCGGACGGGCTTCTCCTCGCGCCGTCGGACGGGCTGCCGCAGGAACGGGCCGAACAGCTCTCCGCGGTCGCCTCCGGGCTGATCAGCCTCACCGCCGGCGCGGCCCGCTGCTTCGACGCGGGCGGGGTCAACCAGACCGTCGTCGAGATGGAACGCGGCTACCTCTTCCTCATGTCGGTCGCCGACGGCTCGTCACTCGCCGTGCTGGCCGCGCCGACGTGTGACATCGGCACCGTGGCCTACGAGATGACGCTGCTCGTCGAGCGGGTCGGCCAGCAGATCACCCCCGAGCTGCGGGCACAACTGCAGGGTGGCGTACGTGGGTGACCGATGAAGATCAGCGGATTCACCGAACCGGACCCCTCCGGCTGGGACTCCCTCTATCAGGGCACCGAACGCGAGGCCTTCGATTCGCCGAGCCGGTTCGAGCTGAGCTCGATCAGCACGGTCATGCCGCGGCGTCCGGCCGCGCCGCCGGAGCCGCCTCCCGCGCCGATGCCTTCGCCGATCCGTCAGGCGCCTCCGCGTCCCGTGGCCGCTGACGTCGCGCCCGCCGCGGTCTACGTGCCGGCTTCGGGCTCCCGGGTCCGGCCCTACACCCGCACCGGCGGGCGCACCCGTACCGCGCACGACCTGGCGCTGGAGGCGCTGGTGTCGACCAGCGAGGACGGCCGCCGGTACCGCGGCGTGCGGACCCCGGAGCACCGGCAGATCTGCGACCTCTGCCTGGACACCCGCTCGATCGCGGAGATCGCCGCGCATCTGCGGCTGCCGCTGGGCGTGGTGAAGGTGCTCGTGGGCGACATGGCGGACGCCAGCCTGGTGCTGATCCACCAGACGGAGCTGATCCTTGGGGATTCCTCTTCGCGCGCCTTCATGGAGCGGGTGCTTCAAGGCCTTCGCGCCCTCTGACTCCCCGCATTCAGTCCTCTGAATGCGCTTCGGTGCAAGTCGCCCTCAAGTTGACTACTTTGCGGTGATGTGCTGGCACTTTTGGTAGCAGACTGTGCCGCTTCCCGATAGAACCAGGATCGTCCGTGAACGGGATCTCAGCGTGACGCCGGTCTTCTTGATCTGCGTTAACCTGGTCGAGGAGTAGCCGGTGGGGTACTGGAGAAAGCATCCTAGGAAGGATCTGGAAGCTGTTCTGGAGCACTTTCATCGGGCAGGATGGAGGATCTTGGATCCGCCGACCTACTACACCGTCCGATGTCCTTGTGGGCAGCATCAGCGTTGGATCCACCTGACGCCGAGCGGTGCCAACTACGGAAAGAACGCGGTGTCCTGGCTGCTTCGTCAACCTTGCTACCAGATCGAAGGGAGTTACTGATGGGTGTGACGGTTCACGCGCATTGGGTGTTCATCGCCGACGGCGATGGTGATCTCTTCGGTTACTGCGACAAGGTGATGCGAGCGCTGCTCGAGCAAGAACGCTGCCTCGACGGATTCGTGGACAGCGCGGTCTCCGCGGATGGCGGACGAGCGGTCATGGAGATCGAGGCCGACGTTTCCGGCGACGACCTCTCGCACTCGATCGCGAAGGCTCACGCCGCCGTCCGGTCCGCTCTGCATTCGGTCGGGATCGGGACGCCGGATTGGCCGACACACGGTGAGGCCATGTCGATGGTGCTGAAGGACCTCCGCACCGAGCAGCTCGCGTAGCTGCCATACCGCATTTAGAGGACTGAACGCGGAGTGGTCAGTCCTCCACCAAGGCGGCCGACGTGATCCGGTGCAGCGGGTAGCGCTCGTTGTCGGTCCCTTCGAGGACACCGCCGCCGACCCGCAGCGGCCGCACCACCCGCTGGCTCGCCGTCCCTCGTGAGTCGACGAACCCGATCCACACCTCGCGGCGTTCCATGGTCGCCTGGGACAGCAACGCCAGCGTCGCGGACGTGTCCCCGGCGCCGCCTCCCTGCGGAGCGCGCACCGTCTCGCCCCGGCGGCGCGCCGAAGCGGCGTCGCCTGCCCGGACGTGCGCGACGATCTTGCCGACCTGCTCGTCGGTCAGCCCGGCAGGCTCACCAGGCGCGCGACGCGCGGCACGCGCCTTCGCGGGCAGGCGGCGTCCGGACGGTCTGATGTCCATGACGCGTCCATCGGGCCCTTCGGCGGCCGGAGCGAACCCTGCGGCGCGGAGCGCGTCGAGGACTTCGGCGAGCGGATACGCGCTGATGAGCACTGTCGGCGCGATCATGCGCAAGCCGTACTCCGTCGCGACGGGGCTGCCCATGACCTCGGCGAGCAGGGACGCGTCGTCGCAGCGCAGGAACGACTCGGCGGCCCCGCCGCGCAGCCGCCCGTGCCGCCGGGCGACGTCGTCGATCAGATACGTGAGTCCTTGCGGCACCGGCGTCGCCGATCGGGCGGCGAACAACGCGTGCAGCTCGCCCGCGGTGCGCCCGGTGTCGAGCGCGCGCCGCACGGACGTCTCGGTGATCCGGTAGACGGTCGCGTGCCCGGCCGATTCGATGTCGGCGACGGCGGTCATCTCGGCCGCGAGTTCGGCCTCCAGCGGTCCCGGCGCGACCACGGTCAGGTCGGCCTGGACCAGGACGTGGTCCACCGGACGCGGCAGCGCGTCGAGTATCGCCTCGATCGCCCCGGGGCGATCGTCGGCCAGGAGCGCCCGGGTCGCCGTGGTGAGCCCGCCGAGGCCGATCAGGCCGAGTGCGGCCCCTTCGGCCATCGTCCAGCGCACGGTCTCGTCCCGCAGCCGTCCGCCCCGCCTCGGCGCGCGCCAGGCGAGCGCGGCGACCAGTTCGTCGGTGCTCTTCACGCCGGCGCCTTCGGGCAGCGCCGCCAGTGCGAGGAGGATCCGGCGCCGCGAAGTGGGCGCCAGCGGACGGCGCAGGTCTTCCGAAAGCGGCGCGATCGGCTTGTCCTTCGCGTCCCGTCCGCCGGCGAGACCGGGTAGCCGGGGCAGTTCGAGCCAGGCCTGCGCGACCGTCATCCAGCGCTGCGCGGTCGGCGACGCGAGCCACGAATCCGTGAGCGTCGTCGGCACCCACTCCGGCGTGGTCGCTTCGCTGTCGGCCACCAATCCGGCGCCGACGGCGATCTCCGCCAGCAGGGTCACCCGTGCCTCGTCGACGTCGAGATCCTTCGCGAGCTTCTTCAGTTCGCGGACGCCGAGCCCGCCGGACTTCAGCACCGGCGGTGGTGTCTCCGACCAGGCGCGAAGCATGTTTTCGGTCTGGCGCAAGAACTCCATCGCCTCGCCGGCCGCCGTCGTGTCCACAGTGGACTGCTGGTGCGGATGGACGGGGAGTTCCGGTTCGCGCAGCGACGCCTGCTCGAACACCACCCCGCCGCGCAGCGCGATCCCGATCTCGCGCGGCAGCTCGACGGTCTGGTCGTCCCGGCGCAGCAGCAGCCCCCTGGCGAGGAGGCGCTGGACGGGGTTCTGCGCCCGCTCCAGCGGGACGTCGGCCGACGCGTCGCGGGTGCGGCCGATCGGCGGCCCGGCGGCCAGCGTCGTCAGCAGGGCGCGTTCGTCCTCGCCGACCTCCGCGAGCGCGGTCTTGATATCCGTTCCGGCGAGCGAGGGGGACGACGACCCGAGCCCGGCGGGGAAGGGGCCGAGCGCGTCGCGGGCCGACGGCGGGACGCGCAGCGCGTCGTCCTCGCCCCAGACCAGGGCCCGTTTGCGCAGCAGCGTCAGCGCCTCGCCGATCTCCGTGCCCGCGAGCCGCGCGACCTCGGCGGCGGCGACCGGACCGGTGTCCGCCCCGGCCAGCAGGAGGGCGTCGAGGACGGCGAGGGTGAAGGTGTCGAGGTCTTCGCAGGCACGCGCGACGGAGCCCGGCGTGCCGGCCCGGGTGGCGAGCACGATGGTGTCGGACGGGGGCGGCGTGGACAGGTCGCGACGCGTGCGCAGCAGCGCGGCGAGGGCGTCGTCGGACTCCTGGCGCAGCCAGTCCGCCAGGGATGGCGCGGGCATAGAGGACCAGGATACCGGGCGGGTGGTGGCCCGGCAGCCGCGTTCGGGCAGACTGTCCCTCGAGAACGGCTTGACCATGCTCTGGAGGACGTTGTGGCGAAGGGCGATAACAAGAAGCGCGCGGGCATCGACCCCACGTGGCCCGGTGAAGACGGGGAGCACCCCGTCACCGAGCTCGCGTCCGATCGGCAGGGCGCCTTGTCCCCGTTCGGCGACGTGACCTTCCCCCTCGACACGGTGCCGTACGTGCACCCCGAGACCGAGATCAACCGGTAGAGGTTACTGGCCTGGCCTGCCGAGGGCGTCCAACGCCCGCACAGGCCCTCTCGCGCGCCTCTTTCGGGCCGAAGGCCCACGGGAACCCGATGAAGGGGCCGCCTCGCGCGAAGACGCGAGGCAGGTTCGAACCGCCCCTTCGGCGGGTTTCCGTAAGCGCGAGCTACTCGTCAGTCACCCCCTGCGAGGGTTCGTGGCGGTCGTCACGGGAGTAGGTTTTCGATCGACCTATTCGAGCTTTCCTCAGCGGGGGTAGTGCCATGCCGGTTCCCGGTCCCGGATATTCGATCACCGTCCGGGTGGAGGCCCCCGCGTCGTCCACCGCGGCGGGTGACCTGACGACCGCCGTCGGCCGGGTCGGCGGCGTGCTGACCGCGTTCGACGTCGTCGAGTCGCACCCCGAGTCGATCGTCGTCGACATCAGCGCCAACGCCCTGTCGGAGAACCACGCGCAGGACATCACGCAGACCCTGGACTCGCTGCCGGGCGTCCGCGTGCGCAAGGTCTCCGACCGGACGTTCCTGATCCACCTCGGTGGCAAGATCGAGGTCAGCCCCAAGGTCGCGCTCCGCAACCGTGACGACCTCTCCCGCGCGTACACGCCGGGTGTCGCCCGCGTCTGCCAGGCGATCGCGGCGAACCCCGAGGACGCGCGCCGCCTGACCATCAAGCGCAACACCGTCGCGGTGCTCACCGACGGTTCCGCGGTGCTGGGGCTGGGCAACATCGGCCCGGCCGCCGCGCTGCCGGTGATGGAGGGCAAGGCGGCGCTGTTCAAGAAATTCGCCGACGTCGACGCGTGGCCGGTCTGCCTGGACACCCAGGACACCGAAGAGATCATCATGATCGCGAAGGCGCTCGCACCGGTGTACGCGGGCATCAACCTCGAGGACATCGCCGCGCCGCGCTGCTTCGAAATCGAGAAGCGCCTGCGTGAGCAGCTCGACATCCCGGTCTTCCACGACGACCAGCACGGCACCGCGATCGTCGTGGTCGCCGCGCTGCGCAACGCCCTGCGCGTGGTCGGGAAGAACATCGAAGACTGCAAGATCGTCGTCAGCGGCGTCGGCGCGGCGGGCTCGGCGATCATCCGCCTGCTGCTGCGCAAGAACCCGGGCGACATCGTGGCCGCCGACATCGACGGCATCGTGCACTCCGCGCGCGGCAACCTCGACGAGAACCTGACGTGGATCGCCGAGCACACCAACTCCGAGCAGCAGGCGGGCACGCTGCACGAGGCGCTCGTCGGCGCCGACGTGTTCATCGGGGTCTCCGCGCCGAACCTGTTCGGGGCCGAGCAGGTCGCGACCATGAAGTCCGACGCCGTCGTGTTCGCGCTGGCCAACCCGGACCCGGAGATCGACCCGCTGGAGGCGCAGAAGCACGCCGCCGTGGTCGCCACCGGCCGCAGCGACTTCCCGAACCAGATCAACAACGTGCTCGCGTTCCCCGGTGTCTTCCGCGGCCTGCTCGACGCGCACGCGCACCACATCGACGACTCGATGCTCCTCGCGGCCGCCGACGCCATCGCGGACGTCGTGGACAACGGCAAGCTGAACGCTTCGTTCATCGTGCCGAGCGTGTTCGACAACGCCGTCGCCCCCGCGGTGGCCGATGCCGTCAAGAAGGCGGCAAAGGCCGTGAAGTCTGCCGAGCGCTGACGAAAACCCGCCGAAGGGGCGCCGTTCCGCTTGCAACTCAGGTTGAGAGCGGAGGGCGCCCCTTCATCGTGTTTCCGTGGGCCTTCGGCCCGAAAGAGGGCGCTCGGCGGTGAAGTCTCCGTCGGGCGCGAGGCGCCCTTGGGGAGACTCCGTTGCCGGGCGTGGTAGCAAAGGTCCCTTGCTCCATTCGGAGGGCTCGTCATCACTGAGACCGACCCCGAGGCCGACTTCAGGGTGACGACTCCGCCGATGGCCCGCTCATAGGCTCGACTTCGACCAAGAAGTCGATCATGACGGGGGTTGGGGATGAATCGCTCTGTCCTGAGCAGGATCGGGGCACTCACCGCCGCGGCGGTCACCATGGCGGTACTCGTACCGGTCACGGCGTCCGCCGCGGTTTCGGCTGTCAGCTGGGGGCCGTGTCCGGAGGACGCGGCCGCGCCCGGCGTGCAATGCGCCACCTTGAAGGTCCCGCTCGACTACCGGGACCCGGGCGGGAAGACGATCGACATCGCCGTTTCCAAGCTCGCCAGCACCAAACCGGCGAAGCGGCGCGGCATCATGCTCACCAACCCGGGTGGCCCCGGCGGGCCCGGGCTGACCATGCCCGCGGGGCTGCGGGCGGCGGGCATGCCGTCGAGTGTGCTCGACGCGTACGACATCATCGGCTTCGATCCGCGCGGGATCGGCCGCAGTACGCCGGTCACCTGCGACCTCAAGCCCGAGCAGCAGGTCAGCAACGTTCCGCCGTACGCGCGCGACGCCGCGGAGGTGGCGGAACGCGCGAAGTACGTCGAGGGCGTCGCGAAGCAGTGTGGCGATTCGAAGACGGCGGCGAACCTGCCGTACATCACCACGGCCAACACCGCCCGCGACATGGATCGCATCCGGGCGGCCCTTGGCGAGGAGAAGCTCTCGTATTACGGCGTCTCGTACGGCACGTACCTGGGCGCCGTGTATTCGACGCTGTTCCCGAGGCAGACCGATCGCGTCGTGCTCGACAGCGCGACCGGTCCGGGCGGGCTCGACACGACCGGGTCCCGTCGGCTGGCGGAGGGGTTCCAGGACCGCTTCCCGGACTTCGCGAAGTGGGCGGCGGCACGGCACGCGAGCTACGGGCTCGGCCGTACACCGCAGCAGGTGACGGCGAAGTTCTACGAACTCGTCGCCAAGCTCGACGGCGGCGCGGTCCCGGGTGTGGACGGCGCGGCGTTCCGCATGGGCACCTTCGGTTCGCTGTACTCGACCAGTACCTTCCCGACGCTGGCGCAGCAGTGGCAGGCGCTCGACACCGAAGGCGTCGTGAAGCAGGCCGCCCAGGCTCAGCAGATCGACGTGGCGCAGCTGCTGGCCGCGCAGCTGCACGTGGTGTGCAACGACGTGAACTGGCCGGAGAGCGTCGCGACCTACCAGCGCAACGTCGAGAAGGACCGGGTGAAGTATCCGATGTTCGGCGCCGCGGCGGCGAACATCTGGGCATGCGCCTACTGGCCGTCCGAGCCGATCGAGCCGCAGGTGCGGATCGGCGACCGGGGACCGTCGAACATCCTGGTGGTGCAGAACCTGCGTGACCCGGCCACCCCGCTGAGCGGGGCCAGGGAGATGCGGCGGGCGCTGGGCGACCGGGCGCGGATGGTGTCCGTCGACGACGGCGGGCACGGGGTCTGGCTGAGCTCGGAGAACGCTTGCGGCAACAACGCCGTCAACCAGTTCCTCGTGGAAGGCAAGCGTCCCGTGCGCGACACGGCCTGCGCCGCGGACAAGGGCGGGCTCTTCGCTTCGATGACCCCGGAGCAGCGGCAGGAACGGGAGAAGGCCCTCGACGAGGTTCGCTCGAAGCAGCGGATGTTCTGAATCTTCCGAGGTGAACCCGCGATCGCGATCGGCGTCGGCAGGCGCCGGCCGGTAATCCACCGCACGGTGGGCCGGCAGGGCGCCTGCCACCGCGATAGCGAGGCCTTCGGCCGAGCGGGTTCACGCGCGGGGTGCCTCGTCGAGCGGACCTCGGCTCCGCCAACAGGTACTGAGGACTAGCCTGCTGGGCGTGAGTGAACTCAGCCACGTCGACCATACGGGCGCCGCCCGTATGGTCGACGTTTCCGGCAAGACGCCCACCGCCCGCACCGCGCTGGCGGGCGGCACCGTGCACACCACGGCCGAGGTGCTCGGCCTGCTGGCGACGGATGGGCTCCCCAAGGGCGACGCGCTCGCGACCGCCCGGATCGCGGGCATCATGGGCGCGAAGAAGGTGCCCGAGCTGATCCCGCTCTGCCACCAGATCGCGTTGTCCGGGGTGAAGGTCGAGTTCACCCTCGGCGAGACCGCCGTGCACATCACCGCGACCGCGAAGACGAACGACCGGACCGGCGTCGAGATGGAGGCGCTGACCGCCGTCGCCGTCGCCGGGCTGACCCTGCACGACATGATCAAGGCCGTCGATCCGGCGGCGACCCTCGACGATGTCCGCCTGATCCGCAAGGACGGCGGCAAGACCGGGACCTGGGAGCGGCCGTGAACCGGGTCGCGAGGGTGATCGTGGCGTCGAACCGCGCCGCGAAGGGCGTCTACGAGGACACGACCGGCCCGGTCATCACGGACTGGCTCGCCGCACGGGGCTGGGAAGTGCCCGCGCCCGTCGTCGTCGAAGACGGGGAGCCGGTCGGCGAAGCCCTGCGTGCCGCCGTCGCGGCCGGGGTCCAGGTGATCGTGACGACCGGCGGCACCGGCATCTCGCCGACGGACCGCACCCCGGACGTCACCCGCGCCGTCCTCGACTACGAACTCCCCGGCGTCGCGGACGCGATCCGCGCCGCCGGACTGCCCAAGGTGCCCACGGCCGTGCTCTCGCGCGGCGTCGCCGGCGTCGCGGGCCGGACCCTCGTGGTGAACCTGCCCGGTTCACGCGGCGGGGTGAAGGACGGCCTGGGCGTACTGGACGGGATCCTCGACCACGCCGTCGACCAGCTGGCGGGCGGCGACCACCCACGGGAGGCACAGCAGTGAGCGTTCGGGTCGCACGGATCGCGGTGGTCGACGAGCCGCTTTCGGTCGAAGAACACGCCCGGCTGGTGGACGACGCGGCCGCGGGCGCCGTCGTCACGTTCGGCGGTGTCGTCCGGGACCACGACGGCGGGCGGTCGGTGGAGAGGCTCGCCTACGAAGGGCACCCCAGCGCCGCCGACGTGCTCGCGGAGGTCGTCAAGGACCTCTCGGGGAAATGGGAAGGCGTGCGGGCGGTCGCCGTCAGCCACCGGCTGGGCGCGCTGGCCATCGGGGACGTCGCGCTGGCGTGCGCCGTGGCGGCCGAGCACCGGGGGCAGGCCTTCGCCGCCTGCTCGGAGCTGGTCGACGAGGTCAAGGCGCGGCTGCCGGTGTGGAAGCACCAGCACTTCAGCGACGGCAGCGACGAATGGGTCAACTCGCCGTAGGGGGCTCGTTCGTGAGCCGGGCCCGTCAAGTGTCATGAAAGGGTCGTTCAGGACGTCTTTCGTCCTGAACGACCCTTTCATGACATCTGGAGGCGCGATCCGGCCCCGGACACGACAAAGCCCCACCGCCGGGGGAATGGCGCGGTGGGGCCTTGTCAGTCGCGACGTGGCCGCGCGGGAATCCCGCGGGCATCACGACTTACTGGTGCTCAAGAGCTCACTTGGTGGCGAGCTTCTGGCCGACGACGATGAAGTCGGCGTTCGGCACGTATTCCTTGTTCAGCTCCTGCAGCTTCTGGTAGCCGCCCTGGACGTTGAACTTGGAAGCGATCTTCGACAGCGTGTCGCCGGCCACGACGGTGTAGTCACCCGCCGGGTTCGAGTTGGCGACGTTCGCGGCCGGGGCCGGGGCCTGCTTCTGGACCGGCGCGGTCGACTTCTTCGGGGTCACCTTCTTGGTGGCCTTCGGGGCGCTCGACTTGGCCTTGGCGGGGCTGGCGGAGCCGCCCTTCTTGCCACAGTGCGGCCACGCGCCGATGCCCTGGCCCTGGAGGACGCGCTCGGCGACGGCGATCTGCTGCTCGCGCGACGCGTTGTGCGCGCTGCCGGTGCCGCCGTAGGCACGCCAGGTGCTCTGCGAGAACTGCAGACCACCGTAGTAGCCGTTACCGGTGTTGGTGCTCCAGTTGCCGCTGCTCTCGCACTGCGCGATGGCGTCCCAGTTGGTCGCCGACGCGGGGGTCGCGGCGATTGCGAGGGGAGCGCCGACCGCGACACCCGCAATGGCGACGCGGGCGATGTGACGGGTGGCGGCGGACATCTTGCGGTGCTTGCCTCGGTAAGACATGTGAATAGATCTCGCTCCCTGCGCCTACGAGTCGGTGCTGAGGGAAGACCCGCGGGTCTTGGCCGGCCGTCTCGGGCCGGCTGACTTCGCCTGACGCACGACGCGTCGGCTCGGTCCCCTCGTCCCTGTCCGGAAATGCTTTCGCTCGGGGTTGGGTCCGGGAATCCGTTGGACAGGGCTCGGCGCTACGGGTTCCCGGTGTTGCGTGGTCGGTCGGGGCCAACCGAAAAGCGACGGTACGTAACGAACGGCCGGGACGGAAATTATTCGAGCCGTGACCTACATCACAGTAACAGCACGCAACCCATAACGATTCGGCTGTTTGTGCAGGTCAGCGGGCCGTTATCTGGCCGTTTCCTGACCGAGATAATTCACAGATCGTGAGGCTTGCATCACGTGGATTAAGGGATGACTGGCCCATTCGTGCGCCTTCGCGCGCGAATGGGCCGCGCACTTTAGCGAGACCTCAAGAAGTTCGCCAGTCCCGGCAGGTCATCCGTATTCAGGTGGTCGACCCCGGCGGCGACCAGCTCTTTCCACAACGCGTCACGGCCTGGCCCGGCGGCGTCCGGTGTGGCCCAGAAGCGCACGCGCTGACCCGCCGCGTGGGCCCGCTTGACCAGGTCGTGCAGTTTCGCCCGCTCCTCGGCGGGGAAGGGGCCTACGCCGGTCCAGGTGAACAGCCCCGTCCAGGAGTCCGAGACCAGCGGGGTGACCCGGGGATCCGAGCCGATGCCGAGGTCGTTCTGATCCTTGATCCGGCCGTCGTAGAAGGCGAGCCGGAACTTCTGCCCGAGCATCACGTCCTTGGGGCGCCCGCCGGAGATCACCGCGGTGACGGCCCGCTTCTTCACGTGCCCGAACGCGTACAGAGAGAAGAGGAAGGAGTAGCGCGGGTCGTACAGCCGCTTCTCAAGCGCCGCGTAGGTGCTGTTCGCGTCGCCCTTGACGTCGATCAGCAGCTGGAACTCCGCACGCTGCCGGTAGACGCCGACGCCGTGGTTGGCCAGCACCCGCTTGCGCAGCGGCTCCAGGTAGAGCGACTCCAGGGTGCGGTCCGGGCGGGTGTCCGCGAGGTCGTGGGCGACCAGCAGCTGCCCGTCCACCAGGAAGATGTCGGCCTCGACACTGGTGAAGCCCTGGTCGAGCGCGTCCTGCAGCGGACGGGTGTGCTCGTAGTCGTTGTGGCTGTGCGCCTGCGGCAACGGCTTGACGCCACGTTCGTGGGCGGAGGCCGGCGCGGTCGCGAGGCTCGTGGCGGCGACCGCGGCCAGCAGCGCGGCGAGGATACGGCGGGGAGTGATCACTGGCGCATCCTCGGCTGCTTCGGCGACCGGACGGTGAACTCAAGACGGCGAGCAAGGGACCTTTGCTACCACTTTCGAGGTTCGCGCAGGTCAGCGGCAATGGTGCGACGGCGATCATGTCGCGAAAGTCCACTTTCGGGACATCTGACGTCGCTGTTGGTCTATTCGGTGGGGCTGAGGAGGTCTTCCTGTACTCGGCAAGGTGTGAAGGTCGAGTTTCCTCGGCTGAGCCGAGGGATGGGGGCCTTCACACGCCGTCGCTGTGACTACAGGGACTGGTGGTGTCGCTGCGGCTGCCGGGCCCGCGGATGACGATCACGTAATCCGTGAAGGCCTCCTTCCCTACTCTGAAGGTAGGGAAGGAGGCCTTCACGGACCTGCGACCAACTGATCACAATCAGACCGAACACGGCTCACCGAATAAACCACCAGCATCATCTGACGTCGCGAAAGTGGCTTTCGCGACACCTCGCCGGCAGGCGCAGGTCAGCGACGGGTCAGCCGCCGGCGAACGGGGGCAGGACGTCCAGTTCGGCCGCGTCGTTCAGCGGCCGCGTGAGATCCCGCACCGCGACGCCGTCCAGCAGATACGAGACCGCGTCGAGCAGCTTCGCCAGCTTCTCCGGGTGAAGCTCGCGAAGGTGGGCGACGGCGTCGGCGACGCGGGCGCCGTCCGGGAGGGTCACCTTCTCCTCTTCGACGCCGACGGCCGCACGGGCCGACGCGAAGTACCGCACCACGATGGTCACCATGTCAGCCGCCGATCGCGCTCATCGGCCGGATCGGCTGCGCGAACCCGGCCTCGTTGATCTCGTGTCCGGCGAGCTTGCCCCACATGGTCGCCCGCCAGGCGTCCGCCACCTCTTCTTCGCGCGCGCCCGCGCGCACGAGGGCGCGGAGGTCCGTCTCGTCGTTGCTGAACAGGCACGAGCGCACCGCGCCGTCCGCGGTCAGCCGGGTCCGCTCGCAGGCGCCGCAGAAGGGGCGCGTCACCGACGCGATCACGCCGACGTCGCCCGGTCCGCCGTCGACCAGCCAGCGTTCGGCGGGCGCCCCGCCACGCGCGGCGGGGAACGGCGACAGCGAGAACTCCTCGCCGAGCATGCCGAGGATCTCCTCGGCGGTGATCATGTCGGCCCGGTTCCAGCCGTGCTGCGCGTCCAGCGGCATCTGCTCGATGAACCGCAGGTGGTATCCCTCGGCGAGACAGAACTTCAGCAGCGGCACGGCCTGGTCTTCGTTCAGCCCGCGCATGAGCACCGCGTTGACCTTCACCGGGTCCAGCCCGGCTTCGCGCGCGGCGGCCATGCCGGCGAGCACGTGCGAAAGCCGGTCGCGGCGCGTGATCGTCTCGAACAGCGCGCGGTCGACGGTGTCCAGCGAGACGTTGATGCGGTCCAGACCGGCGTCAGCGAGCGACCTCGCGCGCTTCGCGAGCCCGATCCCGTTGGTGGTCATGGAAAGCCGCGGTCGCGGTTCGAGCGCCGCGACCCGCTCGACGATCTTCTCCAGCCCTTGGCGCAGCAGTGGTTCGCCGCCGGTGAGCCGGATGTCGGTGATCCCGAGCCGTTCGACCGCGATCCGCAGCAGCAGCACGAGTTCGTCGTCGGTCAGCACGTCCGCGCTCGGCATCCATTCCAGCCCTTCGGCGGGCATGCAATAGGTGCAGCGCAGATTGCACTTGTCGGTGAGCGACACCCGCAGGTCGGTCGCCACGCGGCCGAAAGTGTCGATCAGAGCGGGGTTGTCCGGCCTGGGCGCGCTGGGGCGACCGCGTGTACCGGGGACACGGGGAAACCCGAGATCGATCGCTGTCATTGTCACCAGACTAACCCCGAACCTGGCGAAAACCGACTGTCTAGAATTCGGCAGGCACCGAATCGGAAGGGTTTCCGGATGGCGAAATATCCGCTCTCGGCGGAGGAAATGGCCCGGTTCGCCCATCTCGGCAGGGAAAGCAGCACGCTGACCGTTCTCCGGCACGCGCGCATCGCCGAGCGGATGGGCCTGTCCGCCACCGACCACAAGGTGCTCGAACTCGCCGGGCAGGCGCCGGGACCGTTGACAGCGGGCAGGATCGCCGAGCTGACCGGGCTGTCGACGGGCGCTGTGACCGGCGTCATGGACAGGCTGGAGAAGGCGGGGCTCGCCCGCCGCGTCCGCGACACCGCCGACCGCCGGAAGGTTCTGATCGAGGTCGTTCCCGGTGCCATGGAGCGGTACGCGCCGCTCTTCGAATCCGCGTACACGAACATGAAGTCGGTGCTCGAACAGTTCTCTCCGGACGAGCGGAAAGTACTTGAGCGATTCCAGAGCGCGTTGCTCGATGGCCTCCGCGACGAACTCCCCGGCACTTCTTCGCGACCATAGCCATTCCGCATCTGCGGCAAGTAGTCTCCAGTCATGCCGCAATTTCGGTTATCCGAGGCCGCTCGTCTGCTCGGCGTCAGTGACGACACCGTCCGCCGCTGGGTACGAGCCGGCCAGCTGACCGCGTTCGACGATTCGGCGGGCCGCAAGGTCGTCGACGGCGCCGAGCTCGCCGCGTTCGCCAAGGCGCAGGCCGAACAGCCCGACGATCCGTCGAACGTCGGCCGCTCCGCGCGCAACCGCTTCGTCGGCCTCGTCACCGAGGTCGTCACGGACAAGGTGATGGCGCAGGTCGAGCTGCAATGCGGCCCGCATCGCGTGGTCTCCCTGATGAGCGCCGAAGCCGTCCGCGAACTCGGGCTGCGGCCGGGAGTGCTCGCGGTCGCCGTCGTCAAGGCGACCACCGTCGTGATCGAAACCCCGGAAGGAAGCCGATGAGGAGACTCGTCCCCGCCCTGCTCGTGCTGGCACTGGCCGCGACCGCCTGCGGTTCGGATCAGCCCGTCACCGCGACGGCCGAGTCGAGGACGCTGACCGTGTTCGCGGCGGCGTCGCTGACCGAGTCGTTCGGGACGCTGGGCAAGCGGTTCGAGGCGCAGAACTCCGGGGTGACCGTGAAGTTCAGCTTCGAGGGCTCTTCGGCGCTGGTCCAGAAGCTGACCCAAGGCGCCAAGGCGGACGTGTTCGCCTCCGCCGATCAGGCCAATATGGACAAGGCGGCGAAGGGCGACTTGCTCGACGGGCAGCCGTCGGTGTTCGCCACCAACCGGCTCGCGATCGCGGTCGGGAAGGGCAACCCGAAGGGCATCAAGGGCCTGGCCGACCTCGCGAAGGACGGGTTGACCGTGGTCGTCTGCGCGCCGCAGGTGCCGTGCGGGTCGGCGGCGAAGAAGGTCCAGCAGTCGTCCGGGGTCACGCTCAAACCCGCCAGCGAGGAGCAGGACGTCAAGTCGGTGCTCGCGAAGGTGCAGTCGGGCGACGCCGACGCCGGGCTCGTCTACGTCACCGATGCGACGTCGGCGGCCGCGAAGGTGGACAAAGTGGACTTCCCCGAGGCCGCGGGCGCGATCAACGACTATCCGATCGCGGTGGTGAAGGACGCCCCGCAGGCTCAGCTCGCCGGGCTGTTCAGGGGGTTCGTCCTCGGTGAGGAAGGGAAGAAGGAATTGGCGAAGGTCGGTTTTGGTACGCCGTGACCCCGCGCGGGGCGGGGTGCCCTGGATCCTCTGGCCGCCGGCGATCTGCGCGCTGGCGCTGGTGGTGCTGCCGGTCGTCGGCCTGCTGGTGCGTTCTGACCTGACGCGCTTCCCGAGCCTGATCACCTCGACGTCGTCGCTGAACGCCCTCAAGCTCTCGCTGGTCACCGCCGGACTGTCCACTGTGGCCTGTGTGCTGCTCGGTGTCCCGCTCGCCGTGGTGCTCGCGCGTTCGGGGGCGCGTGGTGTCCGCGTGCTGCGCGCGGTGGTGCTGCTGCCGCTGGTCCTGCCGCCGGTGGTCGGCGGGCTGGCGCTGCTGTACCTGCTGGGCCGCAAGGGTTTCCTCGGCATCCTGGTGACCACGCTGACCGGTGAGCAGGTGCCGTTCACCACGGCCGCGGTGGTCATCGCGCAGACGTTCGTCGCGATGCCGTTCCTGGTGGTCAGCCTCGAAGGAGCCCTCCGCGGCGCAGGTGACCGCTACGAACGGGTCGCTTCGACGCTGGGAGCCAAGCCGTGGACGGTGTTCCGCCGGGTCACGCTGCCGCTGCTGCTGCCCGCGCTCGGATCGGGCATCGTGCTCAGCTTCGCGCGGGCGCTGGGCGAGTTCGGCGCGACGATCACCTTCGCCGGCAGCCTCGAAGGGGTGACCCGGACCCTGCCGCTGGAGGTCTACACCCAGGCTGAGGTCGACGTCGACAGCGCCGTGGCACTCGCGTTGCTGCTCATCCTGGTCGCCGTCGCGGTGATCGCGCTCGCCCGGCCGCGCGCGCTCGAAGGAGTCCGGTCGTGACCCTATCGGCCGAGATCGCACTCCGGCGCGGCGAGTTCACCTTGGACGTCGGCTTCGAAGTCCCTGCCGGCGGGGTGCTCGCGCTGCTCGGCCCGAACGGGTCGGGGAAGTCCAGTGTGCTCGGCTGCCTCGCCGGTCTGCTCCGGCCGGACCGGGCACGGATCACGCTCGGCGGACGTGGCCTGGCCGGACTGCCGCCGCACGCGCGCGGGATCGGCCTGCTCTCCCAGGACGCCCTGCTCTTCCCCCATCTGTCCGCTTTGGACAACGTCGCCTTCGCGCCGCGCTCGACCGGAGCCGGGCGCGCCGAGGCGAAGCGGCGCGCGCGGGAGTGGCTGACCGAAGTGGACGCGCTCGACCTGGCCGGACGGCGGCCCGCGCAACTGTCCGGCGGGCAGGCTCAGCGGGTCGCGATCGCGCGGGCGCTGGCCGCCGAGCCGGGACTTCTGCTGCTCGACGAGCCCTTCGCCGCGCTGGACGTCGACGCGGCGCCCGCCATCCGAGGGCTGCTTCGACGGGTGTTGCGTTCCGGACCGCCGACCGTCCTGGTCACCCACGACCCGCTCGACGCGCTGGCGCTGGCCGATCACGTCGCCGTCCTCGACGGCGGCCGGATCGTCGAACGCGGCGAGACCCGCAAGGTCCTCTCCGCGCCGCGCACGGCGTTCACCGCGCGGATCGCCGGGCTGAACCTGGTGCCCGGCGTCGCCGTCGAAGGCGGTTTGCGCACGTCAGGCGGGCAGTTGGCCGGAATCCCGGCCGAGGACGTCGTCGAGGGCGAAGCGGCCGTCGCCGTCTTCGCGCCCAGCGCCGTCGCCGTGTACCTACGCGACGGCGAGCATCGGGGCAGCCCGCGCAACACCGTCGAGGGAATCGTCGAGGCGCTCGAACCACACGGGCCGGTGATCCGCGTCCGGGCCCGCGGTGACGACTGGGCGGCGGGTCTCGCCGCCGATCTCACCCCGGCCGCGGTCGCCGAGCTGGCGCTCGAACCCGGCACACCGGTCAATCTTTCGGTCAAGGCGGCGTCCGTGGCTGTTCACGCCGTCTCGGATCATTAGGGTGGGCGGTATGAACGAGCGCCGTTGGACATACCTCAGCGACATGGATGGCGTGCTGGTCCAGGAAGAGCACCTCGTACCCGGCGCGGACGAGTTCCTCAAGGAGCTGCGCGCCAACGACATCGGCTTCCTGGTGCTGACCAACAACTCGATCTACACCCCGCGTGACCTGCGGGCGAGGCTCGAGCGGACCGGTCTCGACATCCCCGAGGAGGCCATCTGGACCTCCGCGCTGGCGACCGCGAAGTTCCTCGCGTCGCAGCGTCCGAACGGCTCGGCGTTCGTGATCGGCGAGGCAGGCCTGACCACGGCACTGCACGAGGTCGGCTACGTGCTGACCGAACGCGACCCGGACTACGTCGTCCTCGGCGAGACGCGCACGTACAGCTTCAGCGCGATAACCCGCGCGATCCGGCTGATCGAGGGCGGCGCGAAGTTCATCGCCACCAACCCCGACGCCACCGGCCCGAGCATGGAGGGCTCGATGCCCGCCACCGGTTCGGTCGCCGCGCTGATCGAGAAGGCGACCGGCCGCTCGCCGTACTACGTCGGCAAGCCGAACCCGCTGATGATGCGCTCCGCGCTGCGGCGGCTCGGCGCGCATTCGGAGTCGACGCTGATGATCGGCGACCGGATGGACACCGACGTCCACTCGGGAATCGAGGCCGGATTGCAGACGATTCTCGTGCTCACCGGCATCTCCACGCGGGAGAGCGCGGAGCACTACCCGTACCGGCCGACCAAGATCATCGACTCGATCGCCGATCTGGTCGGGCGCACCGGCGACCCGTTCGGCGAAGGCTGAGCGGCACGGTCGCATGCGGAGGGCTTATCGTCAGACGATGCACGACGATCAGCCCACGTCCCCGACCTATGTGGTCGGTGACGTGCACGGACACCGGGACGAGCTGGCCGAGGCGCTCCGGGAGAAGGGGCTGCTCGACTCCGACGACGATTGGGCCGGTGGCGAAGCGACCCTGTGGTTCCTCGGAGACTTCGTCGACCGGGGGCCGGACGGCGTCGGCGTCATCGACCTGGTGATGCGGCTGGAACGCCAGGCCGCGACGGCGGGCGGGCACTGCGGGACGCTGCTGGGCAACCACGAGATCCTGCTGCTCGGGATGTACCACTTCGGCGACACGGAGGTGCCGTCCGACTTCGGGCCGCGGAGCTTCGCCCGCAGCTGGGAGATCAACGGCGGGCTGCTCGAAGACCAGGACAGGCTCACCCCGCAGCATATCGAATGGCTGACTTCGCGCCCGATGCTGACGCTGGCCGCGGACCACCTGCTGATGCATTCGGACACGCTCGAGTACCTCGGCTGGGGCGACGACATCGACGGGATCAACGCGTGTGGCCGCGAGATCCTCGAAGGCAGCGACATCGAGGCCTGGTGGGACGTGTGGCGGCGGATGACCACGCGTTACGCCTTCCGCGGCCCGGAAGGCGCCGACGTCGCGCAACAGCTCATGGACCGGCTCGGCGGCGAGCGGATCGTGCACGGGCACAGCGTCATCGCGGACCAGCTGGGAATCCACCCCGCGCAGATCGAGGGACCGTATCTCTACGCGGGCGGGAAGGCGCTGGGGATCGACGGCGGGTTGTTCGTCGGCGGCCCCTGCCTGATCATCCCGCTGCCGTGGGAACCCGAGGACTGAGCCGTCACGGAAGCTCGACGATCTCCTTGCCCAGCGGCATCAGCGAGACCGGGATCATCTTGAAGTTCGCCACGCCCAGCGGGATCCCGATGATCGTGACGCACAGCGCCACCCCGGTCAGCACATGCCCGATGGCGAGCCAAAGCCCGGCGAAGATGAACCAGATGACGTTGCCGATCGTCGACGCGGCCCCGGCGTCCCGCCGGTCCACCACGGTGCGGCCGAACGGCCAGAGCGCGTACGCCGCGATCCGGAACGACGCCAGCCCGAACGGGATGGTGACGATCAGGATGCAGCAGATGACGCCGGCGACGATGTAGCCGAGCGCCATCCACAAGCCGCACAGCACGAGCCAGATGACGTTCAGGATCAGGCGCATCAGACGTGCAACTCCCCGCTGGCCACGGTGACCGCCTGCCCCGAAAGCAGGACGCGGTCGCCTTCGAGACTCATCCGCACGATGCCGCCGCGGGCCGAGGCCTGTTCGCCGACCAGCTTGTCGCGGCCGAGCCGGGCGGCCCAGTACGGCGCGAGGACACAGTGCGCGGAACCGGTGACCGGGTCTTCGTCGATGCCGACGCCCGGCGCGAAGAACCGGGTGACGAAGTCGATCCCGTCCACGTCACCCGGGGCGGTGACCATCAGCCGCCCGTTCCAGTGCGCGCGCAGCGCGGCCAGATCCGGGGCGAGCGAGCGCACCACGGAAGCGTCGTCCACCACCGCGAACAGGTTGTGCTTGCTGCGCCCGACGTACTCGAACTCCAGGCCCGGCAGGATCGAGGACAGGTCGTCGTCCGACTCGCGGGGCGGATCGGCCGGGAAGTCCATCGACACCCAGCTGTCCTCGGCTCGGCAGCGCAACTCGCCGCTTCTCGTCGTGAAGGTCTGCTCGCCGCCGAGGACGTGTGTGGTCGCCAGCGTCGCGTGCCCGCACAGATCGACCTCGGTCTCCGGCGTGAACCAGCGAAGCGACTTCGGCCCTTCGCCACCGACCTCGACGAAGGCTGTCTCGGCGTGCTTCAACTCGGCGGCGACGGACTGCATCCAGCCCGCGTCGCCCGGGGAGTCCAGCAGCACCACACCGGCGGAGTTACCGGCGAAGGCTTCGGAGGTGAAGGCGTCGACGATGTAGAGGCGCATGCCCTCGACGATATCGGCCACCGCCGGAGCGGGCCTCCGGGTTTCCCCCGAGGTGGTCTCCACTTGCAGGTGGCCGCCGTCACGCCGCGTTCCTAGACTCGACGCGTCGATGCCGCCGAACGCAGGAGTCTCCATGCCCGACGCCCCCGCAGTACCGAGCTACGCATCGGGAATCTCGGCCACCCCGCTGCTGGGGGACACCATCGGCGACAACTTCGACCGCACCGTCGCCGCCTTCGGTGACCGGGACGCGCTCGTCGACCGCGCGGCCGGGAAACGCTGGACCTACACCGAACTCGCGGCCGAAGTGGACGCGCTCGCGCTGGGCCTGCTCGACCTCGGGATCGCCAAGGGCGACCGCGTCGGCATCTGGTCGCCGAACCGCTGGGAGTGGACCTGCGTCCAGTACGCCACCGCGAAGATCGGCGCGATCCTGGTCAACATCAACCCGGCGTACCGCTCGCACGAACTCGAATACGTGCTGAACCAGGCCGGGATCAAGCTCATCGTGGCCGCGAACTCGTTCAAGACCTCGGACTACGCGGGCATGATCGCCGAAGCGGGACCGAAATGCCCGGCGCTGGAACACGTCGTGCTGCTCGACGGCCCGGAGTGGCCGTCGCTGCTGGAGACCGGCCGCGAAGCCGGCCGCGCGCCGCTGGTGAAGCGGCAGGCCGAACTCTCCGCGGACGACCCGATCAACATCCAGTACACCTCCGGCACCACGGGTTTCCCCAAGGGGGCCACGCTCAGCCACCACAACATCCTCAACAACGGCTACTTCGTCGGCGAACTCTGCAACTACACCGAAGCCGACAAGATCTGCATCCCCGTGCCCTTCTATCACTGCTTCGGCATGGTGATGGGCAATCTCGCGGCGACGAGCCACGGCGCCTGCATGGTCATCCCGGCGCCCGCGTTCGAGCCGAAGGCCACCCTCGAAGCCGTCGCGGCCGAGAAATGCACGTCCCTGTACGGGGTTCCGACGATGTTCATCGCCGAACTGGCCGACCCGGACTTCGCCTCCCACGACCTGTCCTCACTGCGCACCGGGATCATGGCGGGCTCGCCGTGCCCGGTCGAGGTGATGAAGCAGGTCATCGACCGGATGGGCATGACGGAGGTGTCGATCTGCTACGGCATGACCGAGACGTCGCCGGTTTCGACGCAGACCCGGGCGCACGATTCGGTGGAGCGGCGGGTGTCGACGGTCGGGCGGGTCGGTCCGCATCTGGAGGTCAAGGTCGTCGATCCGGAGACCGGGCTGACCGTGCCACGCGGCGAACCGGGCGAGCTCTGCACCCGCGGCTACTCGGTGATGCTGGGTTACTGGGAACAGGCCGACAAGACGGCCGAGGCGATCGACGCGGCGCGGTGGATGCACACCGGCGACCTCGCGATCATGGACGCCGACGGGTACGTCAACATCACCGGCCGGATCAAGGACATGGTCATCCGCGGCGGTGAGAACCTGTACCCGCGCGAGATCGAGGAGTTCCTCTACACCCATCCGGACATCCTCGACGCGCAGGTGATCGGCGTCCCGGACGAGAAGTACGGCGAGGAACTCATGGCCTGGGTCCGCATGCGCGAGGGCGCGGAGCCGCTGACGGCCGAAGCGGTGCGAGAGTTCTGCGAGGGCAAGCTGGCGCGCTACAAGATCCCGCGCTACGTCCATGTCGTAGAGGAGTTCCCGATGACGGTGACCGGCAAGGTGCGCAAGGTCGAGATGCGGGCGGAGTCGATCAGCATCCTCGGGCTGGAGAAGGCTGCGGCGACCGAACACGCCTGACCGCCGTTTCGGAGGCCTGCTCGCTTCGGATGGGCCTCCCGCGCGGTGTGATCGTTCACAGCTTCCGTACGCATGGGACTCCGCCACGACGGGCAGCCTGCGATCAGGACGGTGACAGCGTCCCGAACAGAAATCCCGCAACCGTAAGGAAAAGGGGAATTCTCATGCGTACGATTCGCCGCACATTGATCGCCTCGGCACTGGCGTTGCCACTGACCATCGGAGCCGCGGGCATCGCCTCGGCGGACACCTACGGCAGCACAGCGGCTGGGCCGGCCAGGACGGTGCCGGGTCCAGTGAGACCCACTCCAGCACCGACGGCGGAGGCGACCAGGGCGTGGTGAGCGGCACCCTCGGCGCGATCGGGCTCTGAGCGTAAGGAGCTGAAAGGGCCCTTCACCGCGTCAGACGTGGTGAAGGGCCCTTTCAGCCCAAGCTGACACTTCGAGGCAACCTGTCACAACGTTGCCGCGTGTTCCCTTCGCGGCGGACCCGAACCGCCGCGAAGGGGAGAAGGTCATGACACTCAAGCGAAGCAGAAGAGTTCTCGCTCTGGCCGGCTCGCTGGTGGTCCTGCCACTGATACTGCCCGGCGTGGCGGCCGCCACCGCGACCGTCCCGATCGATCTGGGCACGCTGCCGGGGGACCAGTACAGCGAGGTCAACGCGATCAACGACGACGGCGTCATGGTCGGTTCGTCGACACCGCTGGAAGGTCAGATCAAGTACCACGCGGCGAAATGGGACGCGCGGGGCCGGATCTCCGCGTTGCCCGGTCTCGGCGGCGAGCAGAGCAAGGCGACGGACGTCAACCGCGGTGGGGTCGCGGTCGGCTGGGCCCACAAGGACGCGAACTGGAACCAAGCGGCGGTCAAGTGGGCATCCGACGGCACGGTGACCGCCTTGCCGTACCTGCCCGGCGGGGACTACGCGACCGCGAACGCGATCACCGACGGCGGGGTGATCGTCGGCGCCGGGCGCGCGGCGGACGGGACGATGCACGCGGTCCGGTGGAATCCGGATGGCAAGGTGGTGGACCTCGGCGGGCTGCCGGGCGGCGCCTACGCGAACGCGGAATGGATCACCCCGGACGGCAGGACCGTCGCCGGAACGGCGTCCGACGCCGCCGGGAACAACCACGTCGTGCGCTGGAATCTCGCCGGTGCGATCACCGATCTTTCCCCGGGAAATCCGTACAGCACCGCGGAGGACATGAACGATTTCGGCGTGATCGTCGGAAGCGCCGACGTGAACGGCAACCCGAAACCCGTGCGGTGGGAGCGTGACGGGCGGATGACCTGGCTCGACTGGCCGGAACGGGACCCGGGCTGGGCGCGCGCGGTGAACAACGCCGGTGTCGCGGCCGGCGGCGGCTATCTGGTGTTCGGCACGGAAAGCCCGGTCAAGTGGAACCGTGCGGGGATCCGCACGACGCTTTCGACCGCGCGCGGACTGGGTTACGACGTCGACCGGGCCGGGACGGTCGTGGGCCTGGAGAACAACATCGCGACGAAGTGGTCGGCGAACGGCACTCCGACGGTTCTCGGCGCGTTGCCAGGTGGTTCCTACAGCGTCGCCACCCACATCACCGCGAACGGGACGATCGCCGGCTTGTCCGACAACGAAAACGGCCGTAGCCACGCCGTGTACTGGCCCGCCGGATAACGCGCGTGAAGGCCCCCTTCCCTCGGCTCAGCCGAGGGAAGGGGGCCTTCACGCGCGATCAGGCCGCGGAGTTGGCGGCAGCCGCGGCGATCGCCTTCGCGTCTTCCTCGCCGAAGGTCTCTTCGAGGTTTTCCGGCGAGTAGTCGAGGTCGATCTGCTCCGGCGGCATCCCGCGCGCGGACTCGATCGCGCCGAGACGCCGCTGCGCCCGGTCGGCCGCGTACTGGATGATCTCCTCCGGATCGTTGTCGAACGGGATCTCCTCGAACTGGTCCTGCACCCACTGGATCATGCCCAGCGCGTGGGGAAGCAGTTCGCCCATCCGTTGCTGCACCGCGTCCCACAGCGAATCGTCCGCGGCGACGTGACGGCGGCAGGTGAAGGTGCCCCACGCCATGTGGCGGCGTTCGTCGTCGCCGATACGGCGCACCAGTTCCTGCATGCCCGGCAGGATGTCGTGCTGCGTGCAGATCAGCTGCCACGAGTAGTACCCGGTCAGCGCGAGACTGCCCTCGATGACGTGGTTGTAGGTGACGCTCGCGCGGATCTGGTTGAGCGGGCTGGGATCGTCTTCCAGCGCGCGCAGGGACTGTGGCAGCTCTTCGTAGAAAAGCTTGCGGTAGTGGGGATTCTCCGCGACGTACGGGTGCAGGTCCTCGGTCAGCCCGACGGCGTCCATCCAGCGCCGGAACACCTCGGTGTGCTTGGCCTCTTCGAAACAGAACTGCGTCAGGTACATCTCGTCGCCGAAGCGGCCGGTCGCGGACATCGCCCGCATGAACGGCTGGATGTCTTCGGTGACCGCCTCTTCCCCCGCGATGAACTGCGCCACCAGATAGGTCGTCGACCGCTGCTGTTCCGGGTTGAGGGTTTCCCAGCCCTCGCGTTCGCGGGAGAAGTCGATGTCGGCCGGGTTCCAGAACTTCTTGTTCCCCTTGACGAACAGCCGCAGCGGGAACGAGTCCCAGTTCAGTCCGCCCTTGCGCAGTGAGGAAAACCCGGTCCGCAGCTCGGAGAGCGTGTCGGTCATGACGTACCCCTTCGTGTCACTCCATTGTGGACGAATCGGTGGTCAGCGCCCGTATCGCGGGTGCCAGCACGGCGACGACCGCCGCCGCCGCCTCGTCGGCCGAATGCGTCGGCATGACGAGATGGGACAGGGAAAGCCGGACGACGGTCTCCGCCAGCAGCGTGGCGGATTCCGGGGAGAGCGACGGCTCGAACTCGCGGTACTGCCCGGCCGCGACCTCGGTGGCCGCGGTCAGGATCGGTTCGCCCTTGGTGGTGAGCAGGGGAAGCAGGTCCTCGCCCGCTTCGGTGCCCAGCGTGGTGGCGACGAGCCGGTTCTCGCGGGCGTGCTCGATCGTGTACACGACCGCCTCACGGATCCCGTCGCGCAGGTCCGGCGCGTCCTGGACGCGCAGGCGGATGCCTTCCAGGAACTCCGAAGTCGTCCGGAGGACCACGGCTTCGGCGAGCGTGCCCTTGTTGCCGAACTCGTTGTAGACGGTCTGCCTGCTCACGCCGGCGCGAGCGGCGACGTCCGCCATCCGCAGGGCCGTGTAGCCGTGTTCGGTGAGCAGCTCGGTGGCCGCGTCGAGCAGCGCCTCCCGCAGGGAGGCCTTGGTCCGATCGGAGAAGCTCGTGATCTCGCCCACACCGCTAGCTTGACACAGATCACGTCCATGTCAAAGAAGTTGACGAGCGCCGATCCGATGTAAATCGGTCGGTGGTGACGGCTACCGTGATCGTGTGGGCATCACCGTGGGGTTCGACCTCGACATGACATTGATCGATCCGCGGCCGGGCATGGTCGCGGTGATGAACGCGCTCGGCGTGGAATCCGGCCTGCCGCTGGACGGCGAATACTTCGCGGCCAACCTCGGCCCGCCACTCGACGCCAGCCTGCGCGGTTTCGGCGCGCCGGAGGAGCGCATCCCGGAGCTGGTGGCACGCTTCCGCGCGATGTACCCGGAGACGGTCGTGCCGGTGACGGTCGCGCTGCCCGGGGCGGCCGAAGCACTGCACGCGGTTCGCGCGGCGGGCGGGCGCACCGTCGTCGTCACCGGCAAATACGGGCCCAACGCGAAACTTCACCTGGACGCGCTCGGTCTGGAGGTCGACGTCCTGGTCGGGGAGCTGTGGTCGACCGAGAAGGCCGCCGCGCTCACCGAGCACGGCGCCCGCGTCTACGTCGGGGATCACGTCGGCGACATCCGCGGCGCGCTGGCGGCGGATGCGGTCCCGGTCGGGGTCACGACGGGCCCGTGCACCAAGGAAGAGCTGCTCGCGGAAGGAGCCGACGTGGTGTTCGACTCGCTGACCGAGTTCCCCGGCTGGTTCAGCTCTTTCGGCGAGCCTCGCGAATCAGGGCGATCAGGCCGAGGGCGAGCCCCAGCGGAGTGATCACGCCCGCCGCGGCGGACAGCCACACCGGCAGGTTTTCGAGTCCGGCGGCGAACATGACGAAAACCGCTGTGACGGCGATCATGCCCAGCGCGAACAGGCCGATGCCGACGCGCATGAGGATCGGTTTGCCGGGCTTTTCGGGGACGGCCACAGCGGCCTCCTTTACTGCGGTCTCCATGAAGGAGAGGGTATCCGCCGGTATCCGCTTCTCCACAGGGCCTGTGGCGAGATACGCTTATGGGACGCGCGCCCTGGGTACGCCCCCGGGCGCGTTCGTTGTGAGCGGGACAGCAAAGGATTGGTGAGGGAAGTGCCGACCGGCAAGGTCAAGTGGTACGACGCGGAGAAGGGTTTCGGTTTCGTCACCCAGGATGGGGGCGCCGACGTCTACATCCGCAAAGCCGCGCTGCCGCAGGGCGTCGAAGGGCTCAAGGCGGGCCAGCGCCTCGAGTTCGGTGTCGCCGACGGCCGCCGCGGCCCGCAAGCGCTCTCCGTCCGGCTGCTGGATCCGCCGCCCTCGGTCGCCGAGGCGCGCCGTCGCCCCGCCGAAGAGCTGCACGGGCTCATCGAGGACATGATCAAGCTGCTCGAGCTCAAGGTGCAGCCGGATCTGCGGCGCAACCGCTACCCGGACCGCAAGAACACCAAGCAGATCGCCGAGATCATGCGCGCCGTCGCGCGGGACCTCGATCCCTGATCGGCGGCCCCACCCTCGTAGCGCGCTATGAACGGTCCGTTCCTTGCAAATTTCGCAAGGAACGGACCGTTCATGGCACGTGAGGGGAGGAGCTCAGGCGGCCGGCGGCTCGACCTGCAGCGACCAGATCGCCGTCGTGACCGCCTCGGCGTCCTCAGGCCGTCCGGTCTGGCTGATCACCGAAGCCTGCGCGACCTCGACGACGAGGATCTGGTCGTCGGGCCGGGGTGTCGTCACGGTGTAGGCGAACCGGTCCAGCGACGTGATGATGTCCTGCTTGAGCTCCTGCGGCTCGCCCTTGCCGTTCACGTACTGCACCGTGACCTTCCACGGCGTTTCCGCGATCGCGCTCGGCACCGAGATCTGCACGGGCTTCCCCGGCCGGATCCGCAGCTTGCCCGCGGCGTCGGGCCTGGTGGTGCACTGGTTGCTCTTGATGTCGCACGCGGCCAGCGGGGAGACGTTCACCGTCTTGCCGTCGGCGAAGAAGGTCACCTCTTCGGGGCCGGGGGCCGCGCAACCGGCCACCACGAAACCACCCGCCGCGAGCAGGGCCAAAATACGAAGTCGCCGCATACGGTGAAGATTACGAGCCCGGCCGCCACCGGGAGTCACCGGGCTGCGAGGGGATCGGCGATTCGCTGGTCGGCTCCGGGCGCAGCGGCCGGTCGCCGCCGAGTCCCGGGATCAGCGAAGTCCCGCGCCGGACCATGAACGTCTGCGTGAACCCGACGGCCAGCAGGATCGACAGCACCAGGAAGCCGATCCAGTACGTCGGTGGCAGCAGCAGGCCGACAGCGCCGCCGAAACACCAGGACATCTGCAGTACGGTCTCCGACCGCCCGAACGCCGAAGCGCGCGACTCTTCCGGCAGATCCTCCTGGATCACGGCGTCGAGGCTGATCTTCGCCAGCGCGCTCGCGGTCGCGCCGACGAGCGCGACGATCGCCGCCGTCGCCAGCCCGGCCGCCACGGTGGCGATGATCGCGATGCCGAGACAGGCTCCGACACAGGCCAGGATCACCTGATCCGGTTTGCCGAAGTGCAGCCGCGAACCCAGCGCGTTGCCGAGGAAACCGCCGACGCCCGCCGCGGCGCCGATGATGCCGAGCAGCAGCAACTGGTCGAACGGGCTCTGCCCGCTGCCTTCGGCCTGCGCCTTCACGGCGAACGCGGAGAACATCATCAGGAACCCGGTCAGCACGCGGACGGTGCCGTTGCCCCACAGCGAGACGACGATCTGCCGCCCCATCGGCTGCCGCTGCTTCTTGACCCGCCGCTCGGGATGCGCGGACAGCGACGCGGGTACCTCGCCCTCGGTCTTCTCGACCCAGGACGGGATGCGCATCGACTGCACCGCGGCCGCGACGCAGATCAGCATGGTGAACCACAGCGCGCCCTGTGAACCCCAGATCGCGTTGACCCCGCTCGCCAGCGCGCCGAACACGCCGGCCGCGACGAGGCCGAACACGGTCAGCCGCGCGTTGGTCTTGGACAGCGTGATCTCGGGCGGCAGCACCCGTGGTGTCACCGCGGCCTTGAGCACGGTGAACGACTTCGAGAGCACCATCATGCCCAGCGCCGCCGGGTACAGGAGCCAGTCGTCGAAATGCAGCGCCATCACGATCGCCATCAGCGCCTGTCCCGCCGAGGACACGCACATCGCGAGCCGCCGTCCGCGCTGGATCTTGTCCAGCGCCGGGCCGATCACGGGCGCGACCAGCGCGAACGGGGCGATCGTGATGAGCAGGTAGAGCGCGACCTTGCCCTTGCTCTCCCCGCTGGTGGCGGCGAAGAACAGGGTGTTCGCCAGCGCGATCGCCATCGCGGCGTCGCTGGCGTAGTTCAGCATCACCGCGTACGTCAGCGAAGTGAGACCCGACTTGTCGGCGCCGTCCGCCTTCGTCGCGCGCTGGAAGGCGCCGACGGCCTGCCCGGTGAGCTGACGGCTGCGCATCGCCGCGACCCGGGTGACCGTGATCTTCTTCGGCATCCTCGGCAGGGAGCCCGCGCGGGGCGGGGCCGCGGTCGTCGGGTGCTCGTGCGGCGGCTCCTCGGCGTAGCGCGGCTCGCCCGCGTAACCGCCGGTGTCGTAGTGCTCGTACTCGCCGCTTCCCGGCGGGTGTTCGTCGTAGAACCCGCCCGGACGACGCCGGACGGGTTCGGTCTGACGCTGCGAAGGATCGGGCGGGTACGGCCGCGCGCCACGGGGAGGAGTCCTCGGCGGAGGGGGCGGCGGTGGCTGCTGGTGTCCCATCGGGATCGCGCTGGTGCGCGCTTCGTCGGCGGTGGGCCCGGCCGGATGCGGCTGGTACTGGGGCTGGTGCGGCGGCTGCGGGCGGGCCGCGCGCGGCGGCACCGGCTGCTGGTCGACCCTGGTCGGCGGCGGTGCGGACCAGCTGCGCGCCTGGGCGGCGCCGGGCTCCGGCGTCCACTTCCGCTTGCTCTTGCGGCCGCGCTCCTTGCCCGACCGGCCGGAACGCGTGCCGTCGGGTCCAGAGTTCGAGCCGAAGATTCCCACGGTTCAATCCTGCCTTACGCGGGACTCGCTTCGCGCGTTCACCACTGCTTTCTCCATCCATGCCCCCGCCGCCACCCTCAAAGGAGAAGCAAGCTTCGCTGTTTTCGACCTAAACCGGGACGAACTTCACCCTGAACATCCGGGGCCAGAGCTTGCCGGTGATCAGGAATTCGTCGGTGCCGGGCACCGCCGCGATGCCGTTGAGGACGTCCGCTGAACCACGCTCGGCCTCCTCCAGCAGGCCGGAAGCGTCGATCTCGCCGGTGACCCGCCCGGTCGCGGCGTCGATCCGCAGGATCCGGTCGGTCTGCCAGACGTTCGCGTACACGGCGTCGCCGACGCATTCCAGCTCGTTCAGCTGGTCACGGCCGACATCGACACTGCCTGTCGGCGCGAAGGACACAGGATCGCGGAAGGTCAGCTTCGACGACCCGTCGCTCATCATCAGCCGCCCGTCGCGGTGGCACAGACCCCAGCCCTCGCCGGTGTACGTCACCCGCCTCAGCTCGGCCAGCGTCTTGGCGTCGCGTTCGATCGCGACGCCGTCCTTCCAGGTGATCTGCCAGGCCGTCGCCCCGAGCACCGTGATGCCCTCGCCGAACAGGCCGGGCAGTTCCCGCCGGACCGACGGCGTGCCGCCCGCGGGCCCGGCCCGCATGGACGACTTCCCGACCAGGCCGGTGCCCTCGTACAGGGTGTCGCCGGAGAACTCGAGGCCCTGGGTGAAGGCGGCCGGGTCGTGGGGCAGTGTCGAGAGCACCCGCACCTTGAGTTTCTCGGGCGCGGGCGGGGCGGCGTCGCTCACCGGCGCGGCGGCGCAGCCACCGAGGACGGCGGCCAGCAGGAGCGAGGTGGTCATCAGCGTGCGCACGCGGACAGCCTGACACGGACCGCGATATCGCGTGCGGCAGAATGGGGGCATGACCCTGCTGTTGACCCTGGACGACGGCTCCATCCAGCGCAAACTCGCCGAGGCGGTCGATCTGGCCCGCGCGGCGGTGCTGGAGGACGCCGGTGCCGAACAGGTCGGCGCGCACGTCGGCGTGGACCGGGAGGACGCGGTCTCCGCGAGCCACCTGTTCGAGGCGACCGTGACGGGGTATCGAGGCTGGCGCTGGTCGGTGACGGTCGCGCTCGCCGGTGAGGACGAGCCGATCACGGTCAGCGAGGTCGTGCTGATCCCGGGTCCGGACGCCCGGGTCGCCCCGGCGTGGGTGCCGTGGGACCGCCGGGTGCAGGCGGGCGACCTCGGCGTCGGCGACATCTTCCCGGTGGAGAAGGACGACCCGCGGCTCGCCCCGGCGTACCTGGAGTCCGACGACCCTGCGGTCGAAGCGGTCGCCAAGGAGACCGGTCTCGGCCGGGTCCACGTGCTGTCCCGGCACGGCAGGCTCGACGCCGCCGCCCGCTGGCACGGCGGTGAGTTCGGCCCGCGGTCGGATATGGCGCGCAGCGCGCCCGACGTCTGCGGGAGCTGCGGCTTCTTCGTGCCGCTCGCGGGGTCGCTCAGCGCGGCCTTCGGCGCGTGCACCAACGACATCTCCCCGGCGGACGGCCATGTCGTCGACGTCGAGTACGGCTGCGGCGCGCATTCCGAGATCGAGGTCGAGGTGACCTCGTCGGTGCCGGTGGCGGAACTGGTCTACGACGACTCGCTGATGGACTTCGAGCCGGCTCCGGAGACCCCTGCCGAGGCTCCCGAACCCGAACCCGAGCCCGAGCCCGCCGAGGCCACGGTCGTCGACGAGCCCGAGGCTCCGGTGGCCGAGGCGCCCGAGACCGCGGAGGTACAGCCGGAGGTCGAGCCGGAGGCCGTAGCCGTCGAATCCTCGGAAACCGCTGACGAGGCGCAGGTCGAGGCCGAAAGCGCCAGTGAGCACTGACCCGTTCGGCACCGAGCGGCTCCGCGCCGCCGTCCTGCGGGCGTGGGCCGATTCGCCGACGCGGTTCACCGAGGACACGAACACCGAGAACGACCTGCGTGTCGGTGGCTACCGCGACCGGCTGTTCGTCGAGCTGGCGCAGAACGCCGCCGACGCCGCCCTCGCCGCCGGTGACCGCGGCAGGCTTCGGGTGTCCGTTGTGGACGGCGAGCTGAGGTTCGCCAACACGGGCGCGCCTTTGGACGCCCGCGGGGTCGAATCCCTTGCCTCCCTTCGCGCTTCCGGCAAGGGGGAGGAGACCGTCGGCCGGTTCGGCGTCGGATTCGCCGCCGTGCTCACGGTTTCCGCCGAGCCGAGGATCGTTTCGGTGACCGGTGGGGTCGCGTTCTCCGCGGCACGCACGCGGGCCGAAGCCGATCGCACCGGCGACGTTCCCGTGCTGCGGCTGCCGTGGCCGGTCGCGGAGGACGAGCCTCCCGTGCCCGAAGGTTTCACCACCGAGGTCCGGCTCCCGCTGCGCGAGGGCGTCGACGGTCAGGTTCTGCTGGCGGACCTCAAGAACGACATCGGCGATCTCCTGCTCACCTTGCCCTGGCTGGAGAGTGTCGAGGTCGAAGGCGGTGTCTGGCGCCGGTCCGATCTCGGCGACGGTGTCGTCGAGATCGCGTCGCCGGATGGTTCCGAGCACTGGCAGGTCCATCGCGGCGAGGTCGTCTGGGCCGTCCCGCTGGACGGATCCGGTTCGCCCCGCCCGCTCGGTGAAGACGTGCTGCACGCGCCGACCCCCACCGACGACGAGCTTTCCCTGCCCGCCAGGCTGATCGCGACGCTCCCGATCGAGCCGTCCCGCCGCCGCGCGCTGCCGGGGCCGGAGCTGACCGCGGCGTTGAAGAACGCGGCGCGGGAGTACGTCGACCTCGTTTGTTCCTTGCCGGGCAAGGAACGTCTGGCGCTCGTACCCGGCGCGGGTTTCCCGCGTTCCACTGTGGACGGAACGCTGCGCGAGGCCATCCTTGAGAACCTCAGCGACTCACCCTGGCTTCCCGCGCAGGCGGGTGATGACCTGCCGGGGCGCCAGGCGCGTGTCCTTTCGGTGGACGTGCCGGGATTGGCGCCGCTGCTGGCCGATCTCGTGCCCGGACTGATTTCACTGTCCGGTGTGGACCTTCGTGCGGTCGGCGCACGGTCGCTTTCGCCCGCCGAAGCCATCGAGCTGCTGACCGGGGCCCAGCGCGAGCCATCGTGGTGGCGCTCGCTCTACGATGTGCTGCTCCCGGCGCTCGAAGCCCACGACCTCACCAAGGACGATCTCGGCGCGTTGCCGGTGCCGATGTCGGACGGCCGCACCTTGCCCGGTGTCCGTGACGCGCTGCTCGTCGGCGGCTCGGCGGAACTGCTCGAACTTCTGTCCGATGTGGACATCATCGGGTTGCGGCTGGTGCACCCGGCCGCGGCACATCCGTTGCTGGAACGCTTGGGTGCCAAGCATGCCGAGGCGAGCGATCTGCTGGAAGCCGACGCCCTGAGCGCGGCCGTCGAACGCAGTGTCGAAGACGTCCGGTCCGGTTTGGACGGTATGGCGCTCGCGGGCGCGGTGCTCCGCCTGATCGCCGAGGTCGGCGACGAAGCCCCCGAATGGGCGGGTGCGCTGGCGCTACCGAGCGAGGACGGCTGGCGTCGCGCCGACGAACTCGTCCTGCCGACGTCGCCGCTCGGCGACATCTTCGACCCCGAGGTGTTCGAAGAAGACGGCGCTTTGTCCGTGCTGGACGAGGAATTCGCCGAAGACTGGCCGATGGCCACGCTCGTCGCGGTCGGCGTGCTCGATTCGTTCGCGATCATCACCGACGACGAACCGCTCGAACCCGAACACGGACTGCCCGACGAGCACGAGTGGTGGGACTCCCGGGAACGGCCGCCGTCACGGGTGCTCGCCGTGCGCGACCTCGACCTCGTCGGCGACGACGCCTGGCCGGAGGCGCTGCGCCTGCTCGCGGCGCGTCCCGAAACCTGGCGCGCCCTCACCGAACCCGGTGGGCACACCGGCTGGTGGCTCGCGCGGTACGCGCTGCTGGACGGGCAAGCGCCGCTCGATTGGCGGATGCCGGAAGCGCCGGCGCTGGCCGGGCTCTACGACGTCGTCCCGGATTCGGGGCTGAGCAAGGAGATCCTGCTCGCCGCCGGTGTCCGGACGGAACTGGGAGCCGACGCCGAAGACGTCGAAGATCTCCTGGAGCGGCTCGGGGACCCCGAGCGCAAGGTGAGCCCCGGGCTCGCTTCCCGGGCGCACGCGGCCCTCGCCGAGTACACAGTGGACGTTCCCGCGCCGGACCGGGTCCGCGCCGCGGACGGCTCGGCCGTCGACGCTCGCGACGCCGTCGTGCTCGACGTGCCGTGGTTCGCCGCCGTGCTGCCGCCGGAGCGGATGGTCGTCGCGGCGAGCGGCGCCGCCGCGCTGGCGGAACTGCTGGACCTGCCGGTGGCGAGCGGTCTCGACGCCAAGGTCACCGAAGACGGTGAGTACGTGCCGTGGACGGAGCTGTCCGCGCTCCGGCTGGCCGCCGATCAGCTGGGCGTCGAACCGCCCGAGGGCGGAGTGCTGCTGCACGAGGCGCTGACGGTGACCTTCGAGGACGCGGAACACGAGGTCGCCTGGTGGTCCGACGGCAGGCTGCACGCCGCCGACACCCCCGAAGGCCTCGGCCGGGCCTTCGCCTGGGCCACGGACCGATGGGCCGACCGCCACGTCCTGACGGCCCTGCTCGACGACCCCTCGCCCTCGGCCCTCCTGAACTAAAGGCGCTGGGCGCTCTTCGAGCCGCGGCGGGCGGCGGCGCGCTGCCAGGCGATGATCGCGAGACCGATGAAGCCGAGCACGACGCCGGAGACCGCCGTCTGCACCCAGATGCCGTCGGTCACAAAGAACAGGACCACGGTCGCGACCGCCCAGAGCGAGGTACCTACGATCACGACCGGCGTCAGGTCGGTCAGCCGCTTCGGCAGCTCCGGCGTTGGCCGCAATGAACCGTTTACTTCCCCGGAATTGATCGATTCGCCCACGTGGGGAAGGGTACCCGGCAACGGGCGAAGGGTGGTACGCGATGGCGGAGCAGCGCACCCGGTCCACACTGGACCGGTTCTTCAAGATCAGCGAGCGCGGCTCGACACCGGGGCGTGAGATCCGCGGCGGGATCGTCACCTTCTTCACGATGGCCTACATCGTGGTGCTGAATCCGCTGATCCTGGGCAGTTTCTCCGCCGAAGACGCGGGCGCGCACAAGGACGTCCTCGGCAACATCCTCCCCGTGCCGCAGGTCGCCGCGGTGACCGCGCTGGTCGCCGGGGTGCTGACGATCATCATGGGCCTGGTCGCGAACTACCCGTTCGCCATCGCCACCGGCCTCGGCATCAACAGCCTGATCGCGGTCACCTTCGCCTCCCAGATGACCTGGCCGGAGGCGATGGGCCTGGTGGTGATCGAGGGTCTGGTCATCGTCCTGCTGGTCTTCGCCGGTATCCGGACGGCGGTGTTCAACGCCGTGCCGCCGCCGCTGAAATCCGCGATCGCGGTCGGCATCGGCCTGTTCATCTGCCTGATCGGCCTGGTCGACGCCGGATTCGTCCGCCGCGTCCCGGACGACGCGAAGACGACGGTGCCGGTCGGGCTGGGCATCAACGGTTCGATCGCCTCGTGGCCGACGCTGGTGTTCGTCGTCGGCCTGCTGGTCACCGGCATCCTGGTGGCGAAGCGGGTCAAGGGCGCGATCCTGATCGGTGTCCTCGCGTCGACCGTGCTGGCGATCGTCGTCGAGGCGATCACCAAGGTCGGCCCGTCCAAGGGCGTGAACCCGCAGGGCTGGAACCTCGGTTACCCGGCGCTGCCGGATCAGGTCCTCGGCCTGCCGGACCTCTCACTGGTCGGCGACATCTCCTTCGGCGCCTGGACGCGGCTGCCGATCATCACCGTGGTGCTGCTGGTGTTCACCCTGGTGCTGGCGGACTTCTTCGACACCATGGGCTCGATGACCGGGCTGGCGAAGGAAGGCGGCCTGCTCCCGCCGGACGGCAAGCTCCCGAACGTCGGCAAGGCGCTGTTCGTCGACGGTCTCGCCGGCGCGGCAGGCGGGTTCGCGTCGTCGAGCTCGAACACCGTGTACGTCGAGTCCGCGTCCGGTATCGCCGAGGGCGCCAGGACCGGGCTCGCGAACGTCGTCACCGGCGTGCTCTTCATCGCGGCCATGTTCCTGACCCCGCTCTACCAGATCGTCCCGGTCGAGGCCGCCGCACCGGCGCTGGTCGTCGTCGGCGCGCTGATGATGAGCCAGGTCAAGGAGATCGACTTCGCCGACTTCACCGTCGCGCTGCCCGCGTTCCTGACGATCGTGGTCATGCCGTTCACCTACTCGATCGCGAACGGCATCGGCGCCGGCTTCGTCAGCTACGTCGTCATCCGGGCGGTCACCGGGAAGGCCAAGGGCGTGCACCCGCTGATGTGGGGTATCGCGATCATGTTCGTGGCCTATTTCGCGGTCGGGCCGATCCAGGCCGCGTTCAACTGACCAGCGGTTATGTCAGCCGTGGGTGATCTCACGGGCCGATGATCCGATCGTGAGGTATGCTAACTATATGTCCGGAGACACGCACGAGCGCTCACTTGCGAGCCGCCTGCGTCTCGCGGTGGTGCGGCTCAATCGACGGCTGCGGGCCCAGCGTGCCGGTGACGGCATCTCGCTGACCCAGGTGTCCGCGTTGTCGACGTTGCACAAATGCGGTGCGCTGACCCCTGGCCAGCTCGCCGCGAAGGAAGGTGTCCAGCCACCCTCGATGACGAGGGTGATCGCCGCGCTCGAAGAGATGGGTTACGTGGAGCGCAGGCCGCATCCGACGGACGGCCGCCAGGCCATCGTCGAGTTGTCCGATCGCGGCCGGGCCTACGTGATCGAGCAGATCACCGCGCGGGAGATCTGGCTGGACAAGCAATTGGCGGAGTTGAGCGCGGAAGAACGTGAAGTGCTCTCTCGCGCCTCCGAGATCATCGACAGGATGGCGGGGAACTAACAGCGGTGACGACCACGGGTAGCGAAACACAGTGTCCTTCCAAGACCGCCGCTACCTCCGAACCCGCTCCACCGCCACCACCCGCGCGCGGGAAGCCGCGCGGGAGCATGTTCTCCTCGCTGAAGGTCCGCAACTACCGGCTCTTCTTCACCGGCCAGGTCATCTCGAACATCGGCACCTGGATGCAGCGCATCGCGCAGGACTGGCTGGTGTTCACCCTCAGCGGCAACGACCCGATCGCGCTCGGCATCGCGGTCGCGCTGCAGTTCGCGCCGACGTTGTTCCTCTCGCTGTGGGCGGGTGTGCTGGCCGACCGCGTCGACAAGCGGCGGCTGCTGATCGGCATCCAGATCGCCGTGCTGACGCAGGCCGTCGTCCTCGGCGCGCTCGATCTGAGCGGGATCGCGGCGCTCTGGCACGTGTACCTGCTCTGCTTCACTCTCGGCGTGACGGCCTCGCTGGAGGTGCCCGCGCGGCAGTCGTTCGTCGCCGAGATGGTCGGCAGGGACAAGGTCACCAACGCCGTCGCGCTCAACTCGTCGATCTTCAACATGGCCCGCATCGTCGGCCCGGCCATCGCGGGATTCGCGATCACCTGGGTCGGCACCGGCTGGCTGTTCATGGCGAACGCGGTGAGCACGGGCGCCGTCATCACCGCGCTGGTGCTGATGAACCCGGACAAGCTCTTCCGCGGCCCGGCCATCCCGCGCGAGAAGGGGCAGCTCGTCGAGGGGCTGCGGTACGTCCGGCGGCGCAGCGACCTGATGACCGTGATGGTGCTCGTGTTCTTCGTGAGCACGTTCGGCATCACGTACTTCACGTCGCTGCCGATCGTCGCCGCGAACGTCTTCCACACCAACGCGGACGGCTACGGCCTGCTGTCGACGCTGGTCGCCGTCGGCACCTTCACCGGCGCGCTGATGTCGGCCCGCCGCAACACCCGCGGCGGTCCGCGCGTGCGGCTGCTGCTGATCTCGGCGTTCCTGCTCGGCGCGTTCGAGGTGATCACCGCGTTCATGCCGACGTACCTGACCTTCGGCCTCGCGCTGATCCCGCTCGGCTTCGCCACGATCACCTTCCTGAACACGGCGAACGCGCTCGTGCAGACCGCGGTCAGCCCGGAGATGCGCGGCCGGGTGATGGGCCTGTACGTGCTGGTGCTGATCGGCGGCAACCCCATCGGCGGCCCGATGACCGGCTGGATGGCCGACGTCTTCGGCGGCCGCTCGCCGTTCTACATCGGCGGCGCGATCTCGGCGGTCGCCGCGGTGGTGTGCGCCGTCGTGCTGATCCGGCGTGGCGGGGTGAGCCTGCCGGTGCGGCGGTTCGGGAACGGTCTGCGGGTGCTGAAGCGGGAGCGGGTGTGAACAGGCTCGGCGTCGAACCGTCGGCGACCGGGTTTCTCGACTGGACGATCGACGGCGTCGCGTTGTGCTCGATGGTTCCCGTGCAGGAGCGGACGACGCTGTTCCTGGACGACGAGCTGTGGCGGGAGGCGGCGGTCGGGACGCTTTGCCGTCTGCTGGGCCGCCTGCCGGGCGATTTCGACGACGGCCGGGTCGCGCTGCTGGTGTGTCCGCTGTGCGGCGATCTCGGCTGCGGTGGGTACAGCGTCGAGGTCGTCTTCGGAGACGACGTGGTCGAATGGCGGGCTTTCGGCTGGCAAACCGACTACGAGCCCTTCGAAGACTCGGACGAGTACCGGTTCACCGGCGCCCGTTTCGAGCGCAAGGCGTACGAGACCCTTCTGGGTGACCTCCTGTCGAACTACCGGGCTTAGCGGCCGAGTAGCGGCGGCACCGCCTTTTCGGCGAGCGCCCGGAGATCGCCGGCGCCCTTGAACTTCAGTGTCTGCCCCTCCGGGTCGTCGGTGAGCTGCACGACGACGCCTCGTTCGTCGAGCTGGGCGGGCAGCCCCGCGATGGTCGTGTTCGGGGCGACGGCCGAGGACAGCTCGCTGTAGTCCGCGGTCACGCCGTTCAGCTCGCATCCGGCGAAGAACGTCGGCTTCGCCGTGTCGGACGGGACGCCGAGCGCGCGGCCGAGTTCTCCGCACAGCAGCCACGAGATCACCGGGAGCGGCCGGTCCTTGATCGGGCCGGGTTCGATCTTCTCCAGCGGGATCTCGCCGTCCTCGCCGATTTTCGGCAACTTCGGCCCCGGCGGCATCGCACCCGCGATCAGCGCCTCGGCCAGGGCCCTCGCCTTCTGTTCGGCTTCGGGGCCCTCGGCGGTCCTGCCGCGGACGGAAACGTGCAGCACCGGTGAGGCGCCGTTGTGCGGCGCGACCTCGGCGAGCTCGACACCGAGGCTGGTGCCGTCCTTGTCGGTGGCGATGACCGCGAGCTTGCCCGCGACCGTGGTCTTCGTGGGCACACCCCGGCTCGTGTCCTCGGGCAGCGCGGGGATCATCTGCGCGCTGACGTCGAGTCGCGCGGTGACAGCGTGACAGGACCCGCCCGCCTCGCGAAGCGTGCGACCGCCGAGGATCTCCTCCCAGCGCTGCTCCGGGATCGCTTGGCACAGCACCTGCGCGCCGGTTTCGCGCGTCAGCGCGGCCACCATCTCGCCCGTCGGCATCGTGACCGGGCGGAGCGCCTGCCCGGACGTGGACGGCCAGGTTTCGGGGAGTTTGGCTTCGGGTTCGTCGTTCTGGTTCAGCAGGGTGATCGCGACGACGATACCGACGCCGAACAGCAGCAGGACACTGACCAGCGCGCAGCCCGCCCAGATCCACATCGGACGGTCGGTCTTGCGCGCGATGGCGCGGTAGTCGTTCGGGGTGGCCACGGGGTGAAGCTAGTGCGTCGGGCGTCCGATGTCCGGCGAAACGCCAACCCGATGGGCGGATCCGGAGGGGTGGACCGAATCCTGATGTCCTGAAGGCCTCCTTTGAGACCTTCAACGTCTCAAAGGAGGCCTTCAGGACACGCCGCCTTTGCCTTACCCCTCAAGAGAACCTCACTTCCACCTGGTCGAGGGAGGCGGTTCCAGCGCCTCCCTCAGGTCGCCGTCCACCGCGTCCGCGATGTCTTCGACGGTCCAGCCGTCCCGTTCCAGCACGGGGTCCTTGATCGCGGTCTGCCGGAGCACGCACAGGATGTCGCCGCGGAACCGGAGGATCTGCCCGGTGATCCCCGCCGAGAGGTCGCTGAGCAGGTACGTCACCAGCGGGGCCACCCGTTCCGGGGTGTGCTCCGGGGTCTGGACGACGCTCGGATCGTTCCGGGCCATCCGCGTCCAGGCCACCGGCGCGACGGCGTTGACCCGGATGCCGTGTTCGGCCAGGTCCACCGCCCACGAGGCGGTCATCGAGGCGACGGCGCCCTTCGACGCCGAGTACGCGGCCGCGCGCCGCTGGCCGATCATCGAGCCGGAGCCGACGTTCACGATCACGCCGCCGCCCTGGGCACGCAGCACCTTCGCCGCCGCGGTCCCGCAGAACAGCGGGCCGAGCACGTTGACCTCGACCACTTCGCGTATCCGCGCCGGGTCGTCCGCCCACGGTTCGGCCCGGTAGTTGACGCCGGCGTTGTTGACCAGGCCGTCGAGCCTCCCGAACTCGGTGACGCACCGGTCGATCAGCCCGGCGGCCTGCCCGGCGTCGGCGACCGAGCCGTCGTGGGACACGGCACGCCCGCCCAGCGCGCGGATCTCCTTCGCGACCTCTTCCGCGATGCCCGATTCGATGTCGTTCACCACGACCGCCGCGCCCTGTGCGGCCGCGTGGTGCGCGAAAGCCCTGCCCAGGCCCTGCCCGGAGCCGGTGATCACCACGGCCTTGCCGTTGAGAAGACTCATGAGAACAAGTCTGCCGTCACTCATAAGGGTGAGATCGGCGTCTCCTGGCCGAACCCCTTGCCCGGGGAGATGAGGTTAGGCTAACCTCATACACGTCCGCTTCGTGGTGGGAGCGGCAGTCAGTTCGGGAACGGACGAAGCCCCGCAACCGGGTCACCCCCGGAGGCGGGGCTTCGTTCATTCCGGAGGTTCATGGTCGATGACCTCGCCGATCGGCGTCAAGACCGTTCCGGTACTCGGTCGAGTTCGATCCCGAACTCCTTCCGATAGGCGTCGAGGATCTCCTGGTCACCCGAAAGCCTGGTCTCTGTGCGGACGCCGTGGGTGGTGACGATCAGCTTGTCGCCCGCGAGCGTGACCCGGCCGTGCTTGGTCGGCAGCGAGCAGGTCGGCCCCTGTGTGAAATGCGAGTCCGGTGAGGTCGCCTGCCAGAACGCCGTCGGGACGAACTCGTCCAGTGCCCGCGGCCGCCGCTCGATCCGGTACTGGGGTTTGCCGTCCAGGAGGACGTCGATGTCGCCGTGGGGCGCGTCGAGCACCAGGAACTCGCCGTCCGGGTCGGCCTGTGCCTCGGTGGCGGACAGCCTGAGCGGAAACCGGCTGAATCGGCCGAAGCCGACGTCGGCCAGCCACGGCTCCTCCAGCTCGACGTGGACGACGGCGTGGTCGAACGGCGGCCCGAGGGTGCCGTCCGGCCGGAAGACCTTCGCCGCCCGCAGGGTGACGTCGAAGCCCAGCTCTCCCAGCAAGGCGGCGAAGAGGCCGTTCAGCTCGTAACAGAAGCCGCCACGGCGCCGCCGCACGATCTTGTCGGACAGCGTCTCGGTGTCCAGGACGATCGGTTCGCCGAGGTGGATGCTCAGATTCTCGAACGGCACCACCGCGAGGTGGCGCTCCTGCAGCGTCCGCAACGCGGAGACGTCCGCGGTGGCGGGGCGGTCGAGCCCGAGTCGATCGAGGTATGCGGCGACGTCCATGCGTCCACCTTGACACCTCGACTTGGCTGGAGGTCAAGAAACGAAGAACGGGGCCCTCCTGGAAGGAGAGCCCCGCTTCGTGGTGAGAAGTCAGCCGAGCAGCAGGCCGTTGCCACCGGCGACGGCGTTGTCGAACCGCTTGGAGATCTCGGCCCAGTTGAAGATGTTCCAGAGCGCCTTGACGTAGTCCGGCTTCACGTTCTTGTAGTCCAGGTAGAACGCGTGCTCCCAGACGTCGACCAGCAGGATCGGCGTGGTCGGGAGGACCAGGTTGTTGTGGTGGTCGCGCAGCTGCTGGGTGATCAGCGTCTTGCCGATCGGGTCCCAGGAGAGCGCGGCCCAGCCGTTGCCCTGGATCGTGGTGGCGACCGCGGTGAACTGCGCCTTGAACTTGTCGAAGGAGCCGAACGCCTCGTCGATCGCGGAGGCCAGCTCGCCGGTGGGCTTGTCGCCGCCTTCCGGGGAGAGGATCTTCCACCACACGACGTGGTTGGCGTGCCCGGCGAGGTGGAACGCCAGCGTGGTCTGCAGGCCGACGATGTCACCGAAGTTGCCGGCCTCGCGGGCCTCGGCGATCTTGTCGAGCGTGTCGTTCGCGCCCTTGACGTAGGTCGCGTGGTGCTTGCTGTGGTGCAGCTCGTTGATCTCGCCCGAGATGTGCGGCGCCAGGGCGCTGTAGTCATAGTCGAGATCGGGGAGCACGTAGCGGGCCATCGGCCCTCCTTCTGTCTTCGACACAAGTTTCCAAGGACGAACTTAGTCGTCTTCACCCGTTTGCGGCGACTGGGGGCGCCGCGTTTCTCCCCAGGTGGAACGACCCGTTCGTAGCGGCTGTACCCGGTGGGACCACCGCCTGAAACCCACCTTGCTAGCTCCAGTTAGCTGGAGGTCAAGGTGATGTGACGGCGGTCATCAAGCCGTAAACCACCGTGTAGGTGATTCTGGCGGGAGTGTTTCACCGGCCGCGGGCCCTTGGCTTGGGCGTCCATTGAGGACACTCGCGTGCCGCGACTGGCGGACCGCCGATCGCGGGGCGGGCCGGGCCCTGCCCCGCGACCGGCCCGCCATCAGGAGAAGGAGACCGGGATGAAGACGTCCGAGTTCCGGTCGTTCGAGGCGAAGTGATCGCGGCGCGAGATGATCGCGCAGGTCACCGAAGGGTTCGAGCAGTCGAGACCGGAGTTGACCTCGGCGATCCGGATCTGCGTGGTGAAGGTGCCGTTCGAGGCGATCGGCGAGGAACCGCCGGGGAGGTTGGTGACCCAGGCGGACGGGCCGACGCCCGTGCCGCCCTGGCCGTCGCCGCCCGCGCAGGGGCTCGGCTTGGTGCCGTAGCCGTAGTCCTCGGGAACGGCGCACAGCGCGACGTAGTAGCCCTCGGTGGAGCTGTAGCCGCTGCCCGTGACGGTGATGGTCTCGCCCGCCGAGGCGAGGCCGGTGGCGTTGGAGGCGGAGAGGGTCTTGCCGTTGTGGGTCGCACTGCCCGGCGCGGCCGAGGCGGGGGCGGCGAGCGCGGTGACGGCCGCGGTCGCGGCGGTCGTGACGAGTGCGGCGCGGAGCAGGACCGATCTCTTCGACATGAAGGTTCCCTTCGATTACAAGGAGGTCACAGCGTTAGGTAAGGCTTACCTATTCGCCGGTAAATATGGTTAGCCTTGCCTAATGTTGTCAAGGGGGTCGCTGCCCACGGTCGCTCTGCTCCTGGCCATCGTTGTCACCGGATGTTCGACTCCACCGCTAGCGGCCACGAAAGCCGTCGAGACCGGCGCTGACCTTCGCGCGCTTTCGCAGGTCGAACCCTTGGCGGAGCCGAAGAACCATGCGGGTCCGAATACCGCGCGGCTCGCGCGGGCCGACATCGCCGGCGAGAAACCGGCGGTCCAGCACCTCCCGGCGACGGTCACCGATCACCAGGGCACGCCGGTCACGGTGGCCGACACCAGCCGGATCCTCGCCTTCGACATGTCCGGCACGCTCGCCGCGACCGTGTTCGGCCTCGGCCTCGGCGGCAACGTCGTCGGCCGGGACGTCTCCACCGGCTTCCCGTCGGCCAGGAACCTGCCGCTGGTCACCGTGAACGGCCACCGCCTCAACGCCGAGGCGATCCTGGCGCTGCGGCCGACCGTGGTGATCACCGACACCACACTGGGTCCCTGGGACGTCGTGCTGCAGTTGCGCGCGTCCGGCGTTCCCGTGGTGGTCGTCGACGCGAAACGCTCGATGGACAACGTCGGCGACATCGTCCGTCGGGTCGCCGCCGCGCTCGGCGTTTCCCAAGCGGGCGAAAACCTCGCGACCCGGCTCGCGGCCGAAGTCGAGGCCAAGAAGGCGGAGATCGCGAAGCTCGCGCCCGCCGATCCGGGACGCAAGCTTCGCGTCGTCTTCCTGTACATGCGCGGACAGGCGGGGGTGTATCACCTGTTCGGCAAGGGATCCGGCGCCGATTCGCTGATCGGGGCGCTCGGCGCGATCGACGTCGCCACCGAGGCGGGTATCGAGGGCATGCGCCCGGTCAACCCGGAGGCGCTGGCCAAGGCGGGGCCCGACGTGATCCTCATGATGACCAAGGGGCTCGAGTCCGTCGGCGGGGTCGACGGCGCGCTCCAGGTGCCCGGCGTGGCGCAGACGCCCGCCGGGCGGCATCGCCGCATCGTCGACATGGCCGACTCGCAGATCCTGAGCTTCGGCCCGCTCACCGCCGGTGTGCTCGACGCGCTGGCGCGGGCCCTCTACGCCCCGGACGCCGGATGAACCGCGGTTTCCGGGTGACGGCGGTCTTCGCCGCACTCATCGCCGGAGTCGTCGCGGTTTCCCTCGTCTCCGCGGGCACCGGGCAATACGGCATCCCGCTCTCTCAGGTCTTCGGTTCGGTACTGCACCGGGTCGGGCTTTCGGAAACGCGGCTCGACCCGTTCGCCGAGGGCGCGCTGTGGCAGGTCCGGTTCCCGCGCGTGGTGATGACACTGCTGGTCGGCGGGGTCCTCGGCGTCTGCGGCGCGCTGATGCAGGGCGTGTTCGGCAACCCGCTCGCCGAACCGGCCGTGGTCGGCGTCTCGTCCGGCGCGGCCGTCGGGGCGAGTCTGTCCATTGTGGCCGGTTGGACGTTCTTCGGCGCCTTCACCACACCGGCATTGGGATTCGCGGGCGGGCTCGTCACCACACTGCTCGTCTACGCGCTTTCGCGGTCGCGCGGGCGCTCCGAAGTGGTCACGCTGATCTTGACCGGCGTCGCGGTCAACGCGGTCGCGATGGCGATCATCTCGTTCTTGATGTTCTCCGCCGATCAGGCCGCCCGTGAGCAGATCGTGTTCTGGCAGCTGGGTTCCCTGGCCGGTTCGCGCTGGCCTTATGTGGTGACGGTACTGCCGCTGGTCGCCGCCGGCGTCGCCGTTTCCCTGGCGCTGGCAAGGAGACTCGACCTCCTCGCACTCGGGGAACGGCAGGCCCGGCATCTCGGCGTGGACGTCGAGAAGCTGCGGCTCGGCGCGGTCGTGGTCGTCGCGCTGATGGCGGCCGCGGCCGTCTCGTACTCGGGGATCATCGGGTTCGTCGGCCTGATCGTGCCGCACGGGCTGCGGATGCTGCTCGGCCCCGGGCATCGCGTGCTGATCCCGGCGAGCCTCTTCGGCGGCGCGTTGCTGCTCGCGGCGGCGGATCTCGGCGCCAGAACCCTGTTCACCTACGCCGATCTGCCGATCGGCATGCTGACCGCGTTCGTGGGCGGGCCGTTCTTCTTCTGGCTGCTGCTGCGCACCAGGCGTCGTTCGGGTGGCTGGGCATGAACGGTGCCGAACTCGACCACGTTTCCTATACGGTCGAAGGAAAGACGCTGCTTCGCGACGTATCGCTGCAGGTGCGCTCTGGCGAGGTCCTCGTGGTCGTCGGACCGAACGGCGCGGGCAAGTCGACCACGCTCGGACTGCTCGCCGGAGACCTTCGCCCGGATTCGGGACGGGTCCTCGTCGCTGGAGCCGAACTCGGTGCCTGGAGCGGGATCGAACTCGCGCGACGGCGCGCGGTCCTGCTCCAGCAGAACACGGTGACCTTCCCGTTCACCGTGGCCGACGTCGTGCGGATGGGCCGGACCCCTTGGCGGGGAACGGAAGCCGAGGACTTCGACGACACCGAGATCGCGGCCGCGCTGAAGGCGACCGGGATGACCGAATTCGCCGAGCGCCGGTTCACCACCTTGTCCGGTGGCGAGCAGGCACGGGCGGCACTTTCGCGGGTGCTCGCCCAGCGAGCGGGGATCCTGCTGCTCGACGAACCCACCGCCGCGCTGGATCTCCGGCACAGCGAAGAGGTCCTCACCCTCGCGGCAGCGCGAGCCGAAGCGGGCGACGCGGTGCTCGTAGTCTTGCACGACCTCGGGCTCGCCGCCGCGTACGCGGACCGTATCGCGGTGCTGTCCGACGGGGAACTCGCCGCCGAGGGCACACCCGCCGAAGTGTTGACGGAGTCGTTGCTGAGCGAGGTCTACGGGCATGCCGTGGAGGTCCTCACCCACCCCCGCACCGGGAAACCGATCGTCCTGCCCCACCGAGCGGCCGAGGAGCGCCGATGAAACAGCTGATGAGAGTGGCCGTCGCAGCCGCGCTGCTCGTGATCGCCGCACCCGTACCCGCCGCGGCGGCGGACGCGGCCGTGACGTTCTCACCTGGTTCCGCGGATCCGGAGTACGCGACCTCCTTGCAGGTCAAGGGAACCGGCTTCCAGTCCGTGCCGAAGGGATACGGCGGGATCTACCTGCTGTTCGGCTGGGTCGCGGATGGCGCGTGGCAGCCGAGCCAGGGCGGGGCGGCCGGTGCCACCTACCGGTACGTCAAGGACAAGGAAGCGAAGGACAACAACGGCTTCCAGCGGTTCCTCGCCTTTCCCGGCAGTGACACCGCGTCCGCGGCCAACGGCGAGATCGCCGCGGACGGGACGTGGTCGGCGAAACTGGTGATTCCCGGCGCGCGGTTCAAGGCCGCCGACCGGACCGGGAAGATCGTCGACGTCGACTGTGAGCGAGTCCGATGTGGACTGATCACCGTCGGCGCGCACGGCGTCGTCAACGCGAACAACGAGACCTTCACGCCGGTGACGTTCGCGGTGCCGAAGACGGCCACGACACAGGCCGTCGCGCCACCGCCTCCTTCGTCTTCGCCGGTGCCGTCGCCCTCCTCCAGCGCGGCACCGGCGTCGTCTTCGGCGCCCCTCTTGTCCACTGTGGAATCCCCCGAGGCTGTGCCGGTTGCCGAACCCGCAGTGCGGAGCGGGGAATCCGGCTCGTGGTGGTGGATCGCCGTCGTGGCGGGCGTGGTGCTGATCGCCGCGCTCGCCGTCCCCCTGATCCGGGCCCGCAAGCGGCCCCGCGACGCGGAAGGTGAATGAAGTGTCCTTGCGAAGATGGGGCGCCGTGCTGGCCGGCGCCGCGCTGGTGGCGGGAGCCGCCGTCACCCCGGCGCTCGCCGCCGATCCGGTCACGCCCAAGGTGACCGTGACCCCGAGCGCCGGACTCGACCCGGCGGGCACGAAGATCGTCGTCAAGGGCACCGGCTTCGATCCGGCCGCCAACGACGGCAAGGGCTTCGGCCTCCGCGTGGGCCCGGCGAAGGCCGACGTCCGCGATCGGGCCGGTAAGGACTTCCAGGTCAGCCGTCTGATCAAGAAGGGCGCCGTCGGCAGCCAGATCCCGGTGGACGACGACGGGAACTGGGAGTACTCGGTCACCGTCAAGGCCGAGTACGTCGCGGGCGGGACGACCTACAGCGCGAAGACGCAGCCGTTCAGTGTCTTCGTCTTCGGCTGGGACACCCCGGTGCTCACGTGGGACAGCACGACACCGTTGAAGTTCACCGAGACCGGCGACGCGGCGACCGGCCTGGCCTGGGGACTCAGGCATTCCTGGCGTGACTACATCACCCGTGGCGGTGGCACCGTGACGCCGTCGAACGGGGTGGTGTTCGACACCGCGGCGCCGAACGTCGAGCCGTACCCGTACAAATGGAAGTACGAGTCGTCTGGCAGGGGCACGGTCTCCTACACCGGTCAAGTCACGTACACCCTCGAGGCGCATACGATCTGGGACTTCACCATCGCCGACCCGAGGATCACCTTCGGCGACGACGGCACCGGGACGCTCACCGCGAAGATCGGCTATGCCTTCTACGGGACCAAAACCGCGCCGGAGAAGGTGCGGACGCCGTCCGACGTCGTGCTGGCGGACCTCAAGCTGAAGGCTCCGGTGCAGGCAGGGGACAACGTCGCCGTCGACATCGAGTCGGCGAAACTGACCGCGGCGGGCGCCGCCGCGTTCGCCGACTTCTACCAGGCGGGCGAGGCCCTGGACACCGGGCGGCTCGTCTTCCCCGGAAAGAGCGGGCCGGCTCCCACTTCGAGCGTGGTGCCTTCGAGTTCGGCTCCGGTCACGACGACGACCTCCTCCCCGGCGTGCGTGCTCACCCCGGACTCGGTGAAGCAGGGAAACCTGTTGTGGGGCTTCAAACAGAGCTTCCGCCGCTACGTCGGGACCGGATCGGGCACGTCGATCACCGCTTCGGACGGTGTCGAGATCACCGATATCGACAAGATCGAAGGGACGGGTCCGCCGAGCGGGGCGTACCGGTGGGGCTTCGACAACGCCCAGTACAAGTCGGCGACCGAGTTCACGACGCAGTTCCGGGGCAAGGTGACCTTCGCCTACCCGGGTCACTCGTTCGAGTTGTCGATCGGACGGCCGAAGGTGGTCGTGGCACAGGGGAAGGGCAAGCTCTACGCCGATGTGGAACTGAAGACGACCAGCGGGGCGCCGTCACCGCCGATCAACCAGCCGGGTGTCGAGCTCGCTTCGCTGGACCTCGCGGCGGCGAAGACGACCGAAGGCGCGGGGGCGCTGAGCGTCGCCGGGATCAAGGTCACCTTGGGCAACGCGGAGGCGTTCGCGAAGTTCTACAAGGTCGGGGAGGTGCTCGACGAGGCGACGGTGAGCCTGGGTGCCTCGTGCGCTCATCTGCCAGGGCCGGGCGGCGCCGGGCCTGGTGCCGGCGCCGGGCCGGGGGCCTCCGATGACCTGGTGCCTGACGTGAAGTACCGGCCGGATTCGGCGCTGGCTTCGACCGGTGTCGAGAGCGGTGTCTGGTTGCTGTGGGGCCTGGTGCTGCTGGGTGCCGGACTCGCTTTGGTGCTGGTGGTGCGGCGGCGGACCGCGTAATCGACGCCCGCGCGTGCCATGAACGGTCCGTTCCTTGCGAAATTTGCAAGGAACGGACCGTTCATGGCGTTCGGGACCGAGGCAGGGGCGAGCGGAGGGTCAGGCGGCCCGGTACTCGTCCAGCTCGCTCGCCAGCTCGTCGAACACCGCGATGTTGCACTCGAAGGCCACGATCGCCTCCTCGATCAGCCGCGCGCGTTCACCCTCGCTCCACGGTGCCGCGTTCAGCTGTTCGCGGTAGTTGTCCCGGAACTTCGGAGCGCTGCCCAGCTGGTCGAAGTGGTAGAACAGCGAACCCGCTTCGCTGAGCTCGTATTTGCGCTCCAACAGCCGCCGGATGACCTGGCCGCCGGCGATGTCGCCGAGGTAGCGCGTGTAGTGGTGGGCGACGAACCCGCCGGACCAGTCCGACGCCTCGGCCACGCGCCGCGCGTAGCGTTCCGTCGAGGCCAGCGGCCGGATGGTCTCGCGCCAGTCCGGGCCGACGAGGTGCTCGAGGTCGCGTTCGAGACTGGGCAGCCGCCGCAGCTCTTCGAAGACGAACTTGCCGGCCACCGGGTCCTTCGCCAGCTCGTCGGCGGCCTGCTCGATGGCCTGGTAGATGAAGTAGTACTGGATCGCCAGCCGCGTGTACCCGTCGCGCGTGAGCTCGCCGCCGAGCAGCGCGTTCATGTACTCGGAGTGGTTGGCCCGCTCGTGGGCGGGCAGGGTGGAGGCGCGCAGGGCCGCGGAGAACGGCCCGGATTCGACGTCGGTGGTCACCGGCATGGACAGAGCCTCCAAGCATCGATCTGACATGCTGTCAGAAAGAGCGTAAGGCACAATCACGGGTTAGGCTACCCTAAATTCACGGGTTTTCCGTCATCCCGACCGCTCTGAGCACGAAGCGGACGGCTCCCTCGATCGCGTCGTCCAGCCGTTCGGGTGGCACGTCGACGACCTGACGGCTGCCCAGCGCGGCGGTGATCATCGGGATCAGGACGTCGGGATCCTCGTCCGGCACCCCCTCCGCGAGGATCTCCCGCAGCTGGCCGGTGATCGGGTCGGCGTGCGCGCTGATCCGCCGGTACGCGGCGGGCGCCAGCGCGGACGCGAGCGCCGTCCCCGGCGGCAGGTGGTACTCGGCCAGCACCCGCAGCTGCAGCCGGACGAACGTCGAAAGCTTCTCGACCGGGGTGTCGGCGGTCGCGACGGCCGCCGTCAGCCGTTCGACGTACCGCGTCGCCTCGTCCTCGACGAAGGCCACCAGCAGGCTTTCCTTGTCGGGGAAGTGGTTGTACATCGCCGTCCGGCCGAGGCCCGCTTCGGCGGCGACACCCGCGAGCGTGATCGCGTCGAACCCGCGCTCGTACAGCTGGCCGCGCAGGACTTCGAACACCCTGCTGCGGACCTCTCGCCGATGCTCCTCCAGCGAGCGGCCGATGATCTTGGGCACGAGCCACCTCCCTGGGCGGAAACTCTATGCCTCCAGCGACCAGGTGTGCACCGGCGTCTCCGTGGCGGAGAGCTCCAGGTACCGGCCCAGCATCCGGTTCAGCGCGGTCTCCCGTTCGGCGCCGCGCTCCTCCGCGCGCAGGACGTACTCCCGCTGCCACGCCGCGCCGGTCCGCCTGGTGAGACACCGCTGCTCGATGATGCCCAGATAGCGCTCTCTCGCCTCGTCCGAAACGTCCGACCGGCGCAGTCCCTCGTGCGCCAGCGGCAGCAGGACCCGCAGTACCAGCTCGTCCGGCGGGATCCAGCCGATACCCGGCCAGTACAGCTGCGCGTCGAAACCCCGGCGCGCGCCCGCGTACATGTTCTCCTCGGCCGCCTGGAACGACATCTGTGTCCACACTGGACGGTCAGCCTCGGCGAGAGCCCGTTGCGCCCCGTAGAAGAAGGCCGCGTTCGCGACCATGTCGACGACAGTCGGGCCGGCGGGCAGCACGCGGTTCTCCACCCGCAGATGCGGCAGGCCGTCGACGACGTCGTAGACCGGCCGGTTCCAGCGCCAGACGGTGCCGTTGTGCATCCGCAGCTCGGTGAGTTTCGGGGCCTGCCCGGAGTCGAGCGCCTCGATCGGGTCCTCCCGGTCGGTCTCGGGCAGGAGACCGGGGAAATACCGGACGTTCTCCTCGAACAGGTCGAAGATCGACGTGATCCACCGCTCGCCGAACCACACCCTCGGCCGGACGCCCTGGTTCTTCAGTTCTTCGGGCCGGGTGTCCGTGGCCTGCAGGAACAGCGGGATCCGGGTCTCGTGCCAGAGTGTCTTGCCGAGCAGGAACGGCGAATTCGCGCCCATCGCGATCTGGACGCCGGCCAGCGCCTGCGCCGCGTTCCAATGCGCCGCGAACTCCTCCGGCGCGACCTGCAGATGCAGCTGGACGGAGGTGCACGCGGCCTCGGGAAGGATCGATTCGGAGTAGCTGCGCAGCCGCTCGGGTTGCCTGCCCGGCAGTGGCGCGCCCTCCATCGAGAGCACGGTGCGCTCGCCACGAGCGGCGAAGATCCGGTCATTGAGCAACGAATAACGAGCGTTGTTGGTGAGCCACTTCTGGTCGAAGTGCTCGTGCCGCAGCGTCGGGAGGATGCCGATCATCGCCAGTGAAGCGCCGGATTCCTCGGCTTTGCGTGAAGCGGCGCCGAGATACGCGTTGAGGTCGTCCTCCAGCAGCAGCGCGGATTCGCCTGCCAGCGGCCGCGGCGGCACGTTGAGCTCCAGGTTGTGCTGGCCGAGCTCGGTGGTGAACGACGGATCGTTCAGTGCTTCGAGCACCGTCGTGTTCGTCATCGACGGGCGCAGCTCCGCGTCGACGAGGTTCAGCTCGACCTCAAGGCCGATGTTCTTGCGCGGGAAGGAAAAACTTCCATCGGTGAGCATTCGGGCCAAGGTGTCGAGGCAACGCTGGACCTTCCGGCGGTAACGTCCGCGATCCTGGGGTTCACAGGGGTCCGCCGAAAGATTTTTACCCATGTTCGTCGAGCTCCTCATTGGCCACGCTCCGCGGGATCCAGGCGGGACTGCCAGGCGGCCCAACGGTTTCACGCATCGCAGTCGCCCGGCTAGCGGCCAAACTGGTGCTCTCTGTCACTAGGGGTTAACTGACAGCAAAATACCGCCGTTCGTACCACCTACCCCTCGACGTTCGGACGCAAACGCCGCGCAGCGGGCGGATGACACACTCTCCTGGTGGCTGAACTGATCACCATCGACGACCGTGACGACCCGCGGCTCGACGATTTCCGCGACTTGTCCACAGCCGATCGGCGTCCCGATAGGCCGGGTGGGCGTGGCTTTGTGATCGCCGAGGGCACCGTCGTGGTCGAGCGCCTGCTCAAATCCCGCTATCCGGTCCGCTCCCTCCTCGGCGTGGAGCGGCGATTCCACGAATTGGGCGGTGACCTGGACGGCGTCGACGTCCCGGGTTATGTGACTTCGGCCGAGACGATGGCCGACGTGGTCGGATTCCACCTGAACCGCGGGATACTGGCCGTCGCCGACCGGCCCGTTCCGCCGCCGTCGGTGGAAGACGTCATCGACGGCGCACGGGTGCTCGCGGTACTCGAAGGCGTCGGTGACCACGAGAACCTCGGTTCGCTGTTCCGCAACGCGGCCGCGCTCGGCGTCGACGGGATCCTGCTCGGCGCCGGATGCTCGGACCCGCTGTACCGGCGCAGTGTCCGCGTCTCGATGGGGCACGTCCTGCGCGTCCCGTTCGCCACTTTCGGGTCTTGGCCCGGCGACCTGGAATTGCTGCGAGACCGCGGTTTCCGCATCGCCGCCCTCACCCCACGTGCGGATTCCGTTTCGCTGCGCCAGTTACGGGACCAGACACCGGAGAAAGTCGCGTTGATGCTGGGCGCGGAAGGCCCCGGCCTGACGGACGAGGCCATCGCCGCCGCCGACGTCGCGGTGCGGATCCCGATGCCGGAAGGCGTCGATTCGCTGAATGTCGCCACGGCGGGCGCGATCGCGTTCTACGAGACGCGTCCACCGCTATCGTGAGCACCCGAGCGATCACGAGGAGAACCCATGGAATTGCGGATCCGTGAGGGACGCGCGGTGCTGGCCGGGCCGGGTGGCGAAAGCGCGCGCGAGGTGGACCCGCATTCACTCGCGATCGGTTCGGATCTCGCGCAGGCGTTGCACGAATGGGCCAGGGTCGCCTCCGCCGTCGGCTCCTCCGGTACCGAAGCCGCTTCCGTGGTCTCCCAGCGGGGCCGCCAGCTCGCCCAGCGGGTCGCCGCCACGATGGGCACGTCGGTGCGGTTCGTCGACCCCGTCTCCGGCGACGGCGTCATCATCGACCCGCCCGCCCCCGTACCCCGCAACGAACTCGCGCGGCGCCTTTTCGGCACGCCGGACCCGCCCGGGGAGCCGACGCCGTGGCTGACCGGGCTGACGGTTTCGGCGTTCGTCGCGGCCGTGGTCGTCGTGGCGATGCTGGCACTGGCGAACACCCTCGCGCGTGAGACCAACGGCTGGCTCGCGCTGCTCGCGGCCGCCGTCGTGACCGCCGGGATCACGCCGTCGCTGTGGCTCGCGCGGCGGGTGCCGATCGTGCGGTGGGCGTCGTTCGGCGCGGCCGCGGGGATCGTGATCGCGTGGATCGGCGTGCTGATCGTCGTCTTCTAGCTTTTGCGGAACTTGAGATTCGGCACGCCGCCCTGTGCCGCCGATTGCCCGTAAAGCTCATAACCGTGGTACGCGGCGATCTGCACGACCAGGTCGGCGGGGATCCGATAGGAGCGCATCGCGAGGTCCACGTAGGGGCTGCCGTCGAATTCCCGGGCGAGCCAGCCGACGCGGATGGTGCGCGGGAACAGGTTCGTGGCCATAGCGGCCGGAATCGCGCCTGCGAAAGCCGCCATGAACAGCAGTTCGGCCATCGTGTTCTCGAAGCCTGCCGGCGCCCCGACGATCACGCCCGCGGTGGCGAAGAGGACGAAGACAAGGGCGGGCGCGATGTAGTTCAGCCAGACGTAGCGGAACCGGAACCCGGCGGGCGCGGGCAAGGGCAGCGGCGGTGGTGACGGATCCCGGCTGAGCAGGAGCACCCGGTCGCCCGGATCGGAGAAGTCGGCGGCCACCCGCAAGCCTTCCGTCCCGGCGACCTCGGCGACCCGCCGGGCGGAGAGTTTCGCGTGCTTGAGGCTGATCCAGACCTGATCCGAGCCGCTGAGGTGGTTGAGCAGCCAGCGTTCCCGATCCTTGTCCGGCCGGTCCGGACCGTCGAAGATTGGGACCGGCGGAACGTGCTGAGGTGCGAACTGGAAGCTCAGGCAGCCCTGGAACATCGGAGCGATCTCCAGGTAGCCGCGGCTCCGGGCGATTCCGCGGAGAGCCTCGGGGTCGACCTGCCATTCCAACGGCGAAACGTGCGCGTACGGCGTCCCGGTGAACACCTGGAAACGCAATCTGACCGTGCGTACGTACCAATCCTGCATGAATCCCCCCGACGGCGAGGATACTGGGATTCATGGCCGGTGATCCGCTCGATTCGCTCAGACGGCTTTGTCTCGCGCTGCCGGAAGTGTCCGAGCGGCTCAGTCACGGCGAGCCGACCTGGTTCGTGCGAGGCAAGAAGACGTTTGTCATGTACGCCGACCGGCATCACGACGACAAGGTCGCCTTCTGGTGCCCGGCGCCGCCCGGGGCACAGGAGGAACTGGTGGGCGCGGAGCCGGAGCGGTTCTTCCGGCCGCCGTATGTCGGCCATCGGGGGTGGCTCGGGGTGCGGCTGGACACCGACGTCGACTGGGCCGAGATCGAACAGATCGTCACCGACGCGTATTGCCTCGTGGCGCCGAAATCCCTGATCGCGCAGGTCCCCGGACGCACGTAATGGCCCCTCCACCGGAAGGGGCCACTACGTGCGGATTCAACCTCGTTGTGATCGGACGCCCAGGAGGACGTCTTCCCAGGATGGAACGATGGGGTGGTTCTTCTTCCCCTTCGCCCGTGGAGCGGGTTCGGCCACTTCATCCGGCTCGTCAGCCGGAAGTGGTGGCTCGGCATCTTCTTCGGGCTCGGCTATCGGCGCGTCGATCACCTTCGCGACCGGTTCGTCCGAAATCGAATCGAGCGTCGGCTGGACGACCGCGTCCTTGCCGGGCTCCAGCGCGCGGACCGTACGCGGCGCGCGGTAGGCGTTGGGGTTGAGCAGGACTTCGGCGTTCTCGTCGAGGGCCTGCACGGTGCCGCCGTGCGCGCCGGGCGAGAACGACCAGTGCGCGCGGTTGTCCGAACGGCCGGCCTTCCAGCGCAGCACGACGACCCACTTGCCGTCGTCGCCTCGCCAGGAGTCCCAGGTCGCCTGGCTGTAGTCGTGACCGCGCTGCCCGAAGGAGTGCGCCACGACCTCGCCGAGGGTCTGGACGTCGGGGCCGTCTTCGCGAACCGGATGGGCCCGCTGGGCCAGCTCGGCGGTGCGGGATCGTTCGAGCAGAACGGGGTACGCGAACCGCTCGACGCGCTGCACGGTGACGCCGGCGCTGCTCGCGACCTGCTCCACGGACTCACCGGCCCGGATTCGTGCCTGGATCTCGCGTGGCCGCATTTGGCTCTCCAACTCGATTTCGATCTGGCCGAGGCGGGTGATGTCACCCCTCGCCGCCGCTCGCAGCCTCTCATCCGCGGGGAGCAGGAAGCGCGTGCGGCTCGCCGGGTCTTCGCACACGATGGACTTACCGTCCTCGTGCAGCCCGACCACCCGTAGCGCTCGCATTCTCGCCTCCCCGATTCTTCACCTTTGTGGGTGTCCACGTTAAAACGGCGCGTCGCCTTGACGTGTGAGGCGCGCCGATGTCATGTGTCCTGCTCACTATTTTGTTCATGACCGCAAGTGCATTCTGTAGCAGCGACGCGCCGGTCGCCGCGTGACGCGCTGGACACGCACAGTCACGATCGGGGGAATCTACGGCAGGCGTACCCGGACGACCAGTCCGCCGCCGCGGCCGCCCGGTTCCGCGCCCGCGGTCCCGCCGTGTGCCTTCGCGATGGACCGGACGATCGACAGGCCGAGCCCGGCGTTGCGGGAGTCGCCGGTGCGGTCGCCCGAAAGCCGGCGGAACGGCTCGAACAGGGCGGGTACGGCGTCCAGCGGTACCTGCGGGCCGGTGTTGCGCACCACCAGCGCCGGATCGCCGCCGATGTCGACGTGGACCCAGCCGCCCTTGCGGTTGTAGGTGATGGCGTTGTGCACGAGGTTCGTGACCAGCCGTTCCAGCAGCACGGGATCGCCGGACACCGTCCGCGGGCGCAGCCGCGACTCCACCGTGACACCCGCTTCCTCGGCCATGGCCGCCGCCGACCGGAGCACCGTCGCCGCGACCTCGTCCAGCCGGACGGGGGCACGCGCGGCCAGGCCGCGGTCGCTGCGGGCGAGTACGAGCAGACCCTCGATCATCCGTTCGCTGCGCTCGTTGGTGTAGATCAGATGTTCGCCGAGTTTCCGGACCTCGGGGCTCACGTCGGGATCGGCCATCGCGACCTCGACCAGCGTCCGCTGCACCGCGAGCGGGGTCCGCAATTCGTGGGAAGCGTTGGCGACGAAGCGTTTCTGGCTGTCGAACGACACGGCGAGCCGGTCGAGCATGCCGTCGAAGGTGTCGGCGAGTTCCTTGAGTTCGTCGTCGGGGCCGTCGAGGCCGATCCGCCGGTCGAGGTTCTCGACCTCGAGTTTCCTTGCCGTCGAAGTGATCGCGTGCAACGGCCGCAACACGCGGCTCGCCATCAGCCAGCCGAGCAGCACCGCGAGTGCGCCGGCGATCGCCAGCGCCACCAGCGATTGCCACAGCAGGGTGGTAAGGACGTCCGAGCGGTACTCGGTGATCGAGGTCGCGACCAGTTGCGTGGCCTGGGCTCGTTCGGTGGGGAGGATGCTCGTCGTGTCCATCGGATACGCCCTGGCGACCTCGATCTGGGCTCCCGCGGTCGCTCCGTTCGCGAACGCCGCCGTATCCGGCAGGGTCGAGCTCACCAACAGGTAGTTGACGATGAGGAGGGCGAGCCCGACGATCAGGAACGCGCCGCCGTAGAGCGCCGTCAGCTTGGTGCGGACGGAGAGCCGGAGCGGTTTCACGACCCGAACCGGTAACCGGCGCCCGGCACGGTCTCGATCAGCGGCGGCTCACCGAGCTTGCGCCGCAACGTCATCATCGCCACCCGGACGGCGTTCGTGAACGGGTCGGCGTGTTCGTCCCACGCCTTCTCCAGCAGTTCTTCCGCGCTGACGACGGTCCCTTCGGCGCGCATGAGCACCTCCAAGACCGCGAATTCCTTGGGGGACAAGGGAAGGAACCGGCCGTCGCGGGACGCCTGGTGCCGGGGCAGGTCGAGGACGACTCCGCCGCGTTCCAGTACCGGCGGCAACGCCGGCCGCGCGCGCCGCGAGAGCGCCTGCACCCGGGCGACGAGTTCGGCGAACGCGAACGGTTTCGTCAGGTAGTCGTCGGCGCCGAGGCCCAGCCCGGCGACCCGGTCGTTGACGTCGGCCGCGGCCGTCAGCATGAGGACCCGCGCCTCGCCGCCGGTCCCGATCACCGCGGCGCAGACTTCGTCGCCGTGCACGACGGGAAGGTCCCTGTCGAGCACGACGACGTCGTAGCCGTGCACCCCCACCCGGTCCAGGGCCTGCGCGCCGTCGTAGCAGACGTCGACGGCCATGGAGAACCGTCGCAGGCCCTCGGCGATCGTGTCCGCCAGGAGCCGCTCGTCTTCCACCACCAGCACTCTCACCTGGCCAGTCTGCCCCGGATGGGGGTAAGCGGGGGATAAGCGTGGATCAGCCGGCCGGGTGCAACTGCCTCGCCGGGATCACCTGCTGCGGTGTGTTCGGGCTCGACCACAGCAGCTTCATCGACGCCTCCCCGCCGCGTTCGGTGTGTTCGAGCCGGATCGCGTACGACCTCCCGGCGACCAGATCAAGAGTCGCTTTGTCGACACTCGGCCCATGTGGCGTGATGTTGTCGATCAGGAGTTTCCCGTCGACCCACAGCCGCACGGTGTCGTCCGAGACCGTGGTGAACGTGTATTTCCCGGTGTCGCGCGCGGCGACCTGCCCGGTCCAGCGCGACGAGAAGCTCTCCGCCGGGATCTTCGCGTCCGGTGAGCCGGTGAACTTCCAGTTGTGGTTCACGCCCGGCTCGACCCGTCGCACCGTCGGTGTCCCGGTGAAGTCCGCGTTGGGCCAGTACTCGGCGGTCAGTCCGGTCCCGCGGCCGGCGGGCGCCTGCGGCAGGGGGTCGACACTCAGCTCGATGACGGTCGCGATGTCGTTCGTCCGGCCGCCCGACGGCGTGAGTTTCACGCTTCCGGGCGACTGCTCGACCCGCACGTGCTGACGGCTGCCGAGCACCCGCGCGTCGCGGACCCGGAATGGCGCCAACGCGTCGAGCGTCAGCGAACCGCCCGAAGCGGGCCAGTCGAACACCGACGCGTAAAGCTTGTCGCCGCGACGGCTGACGACACCCCAGCCCGGTTCGGAGACCAGGCCCGGCGCGCTCGCGCCGTAGACGGCCGAGTACTGCTTGTCCGTCCGCAGCCACTGGCCCATCTGCTTCAGCCTGTCGATGGATTCCCGCGGCACGCGGCCGTTGCGATCGGGGCCGACGTTGAGCAGGAAGTTCCCGCTGCGGCCGGCGATCGAGAGCAGTTTCCTGGTCAGATCCGCCGAGGACTTCCAGTTGTGGTCCCATTCGGTGTAACCCCAGCTGCCGTTGAGGGTCATGCACGATTCCCACAGCTGCCCGTCGACCGGCTTGTCCGGGATCTCCTGTTCGGGCGTGCCCGTGTCGCCGTCGACCACCCGCCGTTTGCCGACCCGGTTGTTGACCACAATGGACGGATCGAGGCTGCGGACGTAGGCCTCCAGTTCCTCGCCGTCCCTTTCGGTCCACGGGTTGTTGGGCCGGTCGGTGCTCCATTCGCCGTCGAACCACAGCACCGCCGGGTGGTAGTTGTCGACGAGTTCCTTGAGCTGGGCGTACATCCGCTCCTTGTACTTCGGGAACGTCGCGGGATCCGGGAAGTCCGGGTCGTGCCAATCCCAGATCGAGTAGTAGAAGCCGAGTTTGACGTCGCGTGCGGCCGTCGCGCGTTTCAGTTCGGCGAGGATGTCGCGCTTCTTGTCGAACGCCGAGTGGTCGCGGAGGTTGAACTTGTTGACCTTCGTCGGCCACGTCGCGTAACCCTCGTGATGCTTCGACGTGATCACCACGTACTTCTGCCCGGCGTCCTTCGCCGACTGCGCGATGGCGTTCGCGTCGAAACCGGCGGGATTGAACTTCGCGGCGATCCGCTCGTATTCGTCGCGCGGGATCCCGCAGTTCCGCTGGATCCATTCGGCGTCCTGGCAAACGCTTCCATCAGGGCGGGTGTACTTCCCCTGCAGCTGGGAATACGCGCCGAAATGGATGAACTGGCCGAAGCGGTCGTCGCGCCACCAGCGCGTCCGGTCGGCGGTGAACGGGTCGTCGTAAGCGTGATCGGACGGGAGTGGCGCGGCTTCCGCGGCGGGCACGGCGCCCAGTGCGGTGGTCGCGATGACGAGGGCCGCCAAGGCCCGGAGTGACTTGCGGCGAATCATGCACTCCTCCTCGCTGAGGTGTGGACGTCGGGGACTTTAGGAAGCCAGAGGTCGGATGTGAACCTCCGAAAGGTCCATGGAGGGCCTGGTTCACCCGTAAAGACGGCAGAAAGGTCGGATCTCTGTTCCGCTGATCGGGACTGTAAGCGCGACATAAGCAACATCGCTTACCGCCCCGGAATCGCCGTCTCCGTAGAAATCGGGGCGCCAAGACGACCGAAGGAGCAGCGATGCGGAAACGACCCATGGCGGTACTGATCGCCGGAGCGGTCTTCGCGCTGGTGGCCGGTTGCGGTGGTGGCGGGGACGGTGGCGACAAGGTCGCTTCGATCTCTTCCCCGCCCGCCGCCGGCGCGGGCGACGGGAAGCAGGCGGACAACGTGTCCGACGAGGACAAGATGCGCAACTTCGCGAAGTGCATGCGGGAGCACGGCGTCGACATGCCGGATCCCAAGACCGACGGCGACGGGCACGGCTCGATCTCCATCGAGGCGGGCGAGGCCGGGCGCGACGAGAGCAAGATGAAGGCCGCGAGCGACGCGTGCCGGAAGCTGCTGCCCAACGGTGGCGAGATCAAGCCGCCCACGCCGGAAGAACTCGACAAGATGCGCAAGGAAGCCAAGTGCATGCGCGAGCACGGGGTCGACTTCCCGGATCCCGACCCCAGCGGCAAGGGCGCCGCCATGACGATGGACATGAGCGACCCCAAGAAGTTCGAAGAAGCGGCGAAGGCCTGCGGTCTCGGCATGACCATGAGGGCGGCTCCGGCGAAATGAGCGAACACGAAGGCCCCGGCGGCGCACGGCGTTCGCGCCGGGCACGCTGGTTCATCATCGCGGCGGTCCTCGTCGTCGTGGTCGGGACGATGTCCGTGGTCGTGCTGACCAGGGTCACCTCCGAGGCCCAGCAGGTCGGGCAGGCGCCGCCCCCGGTCGAGACCGCGAAGGTCGAGAAGACCGACCTGCAGGAGGAAGAGGAAGCGGACGGGAAACTGGGCTACGGCGAGGAAAGCTCCCTCGCCGGCCGGAAACAGGGCACGATCACCTCCCTGCCGGACGCGGGCGCCGTGCTCACTCGCGGCAAGGCCGTGTACGGCGTCGACGCCAAACCGGTCCCGCTGTTCTACGGCACGCTGCCGTTCTTCCGCGACCTCGCCGACGGGGCCACGGACGGCCCGGACGTCAAGCAGCTGGAAGAGAATCTGAAGGCGCTCGGTTTCGGTGGTTTCGGCACACCCGACAAGAAGTTCACCTCCGCCACCGCCGCCGCGCTCAAGAAATGGCAGAAGTCGCTGGGCCTGGAGCAGACCGGTGCGTTCGGGCAGGGCGACGTCGTCCTCGCGCCCGGTGAGATCCGGGTTTCGCAGCTCGCCGCGCAACTCGGCGGCCCCGGCGGCGGTGAACTGCTGAAGTACACCGGCACTGAACGTCTCGTCGAGGTCAAACTCGACGCCGCCAAGCAGGCCATCGCCAAGGCGGGGGACAAGGTCGGGGTCGACATCACCGGCGGCAAGACCACGACCGGCGTGGTCACCGAGGTCGGCAAGGTCGCGGAGAACGGCAAGGACGGCACCGGGCAGGACGACGGCAAGCCGAAGATCAAGGTGAAGATCAAGCTGGACGATCCGGCCGCGGCGGGATCGCTCGATTCGACACCGGTGTCCGTGCGGTTCACCAAGGAAGTCCACAGTGGAGTGCTGGCGGTCCCGGTCGGGGCGCTGCTCGCGCTCGCCGAGGGCGGGTACGCCGTCGAGGTCGACGAAGGCGGCAAGCGGCGTCTCATCGCGGTGAAGACGGGCCTGTTCTCCAACGGGCGCGTCGAAGTCACCGGTACCGGCCTCGCCGCCGGGATGCGGGTGGTGACGACGTCATGACCCCGGTGCTGGCCGTGCGCAACGCCTCGCGCACCTATCCCGGCGGCGTGCGCGCCCTGCACGAAGTGACACTGTCCATCGAGGACAGGGAGATGGTCGCCATCCTCGGTCCGTCCGGTTCCGGCAAATCGACGCTGCTGCAGCTGATGGGCACACTCGACCGGCCGACCAGCGGTGTCATCGAACTGCGCGGGCACGACGTGGCGAAACTGCCCGATCGCAAGCTTTCCGCGTTGCGGTCGCGGTGGATCGGGTTCGTGTTCCAGCAGTTCTTCCTCAGCGAGGGGGTGAGCGCGGTCGACAACGTCGCGACAGGCCTGCTGTACGCGGGGGTGCCGCGGCGGAAACGGCACGAGCGGGCGCTGGCCGCGCTCGACCGCGTCGGTCTCGCGCATCGTGCGGGGCATTTCCCGAACGAGCTCTCCGGTGGGGAACGGCAGCGGGTGGCGATCGCGCGGGCGGTCGTCAACTCGCCGTCGATCCTGCTGGCCGACGAGCCGACCGGGAACCTCGACACGGGCAACGGCGCGGCGATCCTCAACCTGCTGGCCACGTTGAGCTCGCAGGGCACGACGGTCGTGATCATCACGCACGACCGGGAGATCGCGGCGGGTATCCCGCGGCGGATCGAGCTGCGGGACGGCCGGATCCGGCTCGACACCGGGACGGGGGTGCTGGTGTGAGCGCGCCCGTTCTCGACAAGACGCCGGATCCGGCCCGGCTCGGCCCGCGTGACGTGCTGAACCTCGGTGCGCACGGGATGCGGACGCGGCCGATGCGGGCGGTGCTGTCCGCGCTCGGCATCGGGATCGGGATCGCCGCGATGGTGGCGGTGCTCGCGATCCCGGCGTCGGGCGCGAAGGCGTTGCAAGACCAGCTGGCCGCGCTCGGCACCAACCTGCTCACGGCGGGACCGGGCAAGACGATGTTCGGCGGCGACGCGACCCTGCCGGACAGCGCGGTGCCGATGGCGAAGCGGATCGCCCCGGTGACGGCGGCGTCCGCGACCGGGACCACCGGCGCGACCGTGCGGCGCACGGACAAGGTCGACAAGGACGAGACGTCCGGCCTCGGGGTCTACGCGGCGACGCCGGATCTTCTCGGCGTCATCGGCGGCGCCGTCCGCGACGGGCAGTTCCTCCGGGACGCCACTCGCGACTATCCGGTCGTCGTGCTGGGTTCGGTCGCGGCCGCGCGGCTCGGGATCGACCACATCGACCCGGCCAAGCCGCCGCAGGTGTACGTCGACGGGAAGTGGTTCACCGTGGGCGGGATCCTCGGGCCGACGCCGCTGGCGCCCGAGATCGAACGCTCGGTACTGGTCGGCTGGGACGTGGCCAAGCGGCTCCTCGACTTCAAGGGCCACCCGACGACCGTGTACCTGCGGGCGAAGGATTCGCAGGTCGAGAACGTGCGGTCGGTGCTCGCGCAGACGATGAACCCGGAGGCGCCGAACGAGGTCGAAGTCCGTCGTCCGTCGGAGGCGCTGGAGGCGCAGAAGCTGACGGAGAACACCTACAGCGCGCTGTTCCTCGGGCTCGGCGGGGTGGCGCTGCTGGTCGGCGGCGTCGGGGTGGCCAACACGATGGTGATCTCGGTGCTGGAACGACGCAGGGAGATCGGCCTCCGCCGGGCGCTCGGCGCGACGAAACGGCAGGTGAGAGGCCAGTTCCTGGCCGAGTCGGTGCTGTTGTCCGGGCTCGGCGGGATCGCCGGGGTCCTGGTCGGGGTGCTGGTGACGTCCGGATACGCGCTGAGCCAGGGCTGGCCGGCGGTGCTCCCCGTCGGCGCCCTGCTCGGCGGGGTCGGGATCTCGGCACTGGTCGGTGCCGTCGCCGGTGCCTATCCGGCGATGCGCGCGGCGCGGCTCCCGCCCACCCAGGCCCTCGCCTAGCTCGCGTTTCGTCCTCTGGATGCGGTGGTTCACCGCATCCAGAGGACTGAACGCGCGGTGTCGGTGGGTAATCTCGCCGGGTGCTGGTGGGATTGTCGGGGCGGAAACTCGCGGGGGCGTTGATCGCGCTCGAAGCCGTCGTGGTCGGCGTGCTGTTCACGCTCAAGGTGTTCGACGGCCAGGACCTCGAGGTCTACATCGGCGGCGCTCGGCTGCTTCTCGACTCGGGTGACCCGTACGGCGCGTGGGTGCAGACGCACGGGGGCTGGCTGCCCTTCACCTACACGCCGTTCGCGGCCGCGGTGTTCCTGCCCGGCACGCTCCTGTCCGCCGCGCTGGCCACGAGACTGGTCGGGCTCGCGTCGATCATCGCGGGCGGCATCGTCGTCTACCTCTTCGTGGCCACGCTCAACGGTTCGCTCACCGATCGTTCCGCCGTCCGGGGCCGCGCCATCGCCGTCCTGGCGGCGATCGGGGCACAGGCCATCGGCGGGATCATGGAGCCGGTCCGCTCGACGCTCGGCTTCGGCCAGGTCAACACCCTGCTGATGCTGATCGTCGTCCTCGACGCCCTGCTGCCGGGCCGCGCCCGCACGAAGGGCCTGCTGATCGGGATCGCCGCGGCGATCAAGCTGACCCCGGCCTTCTTCATCCTGTTCTTCTTGTTCCGCAAGGACTTCCGTTCCGCGGGCCGGGTAGTGGCCGGTTTCCTCGGCGCGGGGGCGCTGATGTTCCTGACCGCGCCCGGCGCGTCGGCGAAGTTCTGGACGGACATCCTCTTCGACACCGGCCGCATCGGCGATCGCGGTTACGTCGGCAACCAGTCGCTGCGCGGGATGCTCGCGCGGTTCGGATTCGGCTCGGCGGAAGACGTCGTCTGGGTGCTGGCCTCGATCGCCGTGGTCGCGCTGACCGCGTTCGTGATCGTGCGCGTGGCGGAACCGGTGTTCGCGCTGACCGCGTGCGCCGTCGGCGGGCTGCTGGTCTCGCCGGTTTCGTGGACGCACCACTGGATCTGGTGCGTGCCGATCCTCGTGCTGCTGGTCTGGCGGCGGTCGGTCGTTTCGTACGCGCTCGCGGCCGTGACGGTGGCGCTGTTCGTGATCGCGCCGATGTGGCTCGCGCCGCGCCCCGCCGGGAGCTTCGGCTGGTGGCTGGCGACGGAGTCCTATGTGCTGTACGGCCTTCTTCTTCTGGCGCTCAAATCCGTGAAGGCCTCCTTCCCTACTCTCAGGGTAGGGAAGGAGGCCTTCACGGACAGCTAGCTCAGCTCAGGCGCTCGACGACGTACTCGATGCTCTGGGTCAGCTTCGTGATGTCGTCCGGGTCGATGGCCGGGAACAGGCCGACGCGCAGCTGGTTGCGGCCGAGCTTCCGGTACGGCTCGGTGTCGACGATCCCGTTGGCGCGCAGCACCTTCGCCACCGCGGCGGCGTCCACCTCGTCGGCGAAGTCGATGGTGCCGACGACCTGCGAGCGCAGCGACGGGTCACTGACGAACGGCGTCGTGTAGCCGGTCTTCTCGGCCCATTCGTACAGCCGGGTCGACGAGTCGCGCGTGCGCGCGGTCGTCCACTCGAGACCGCCGTTCGAGTTCATCCACTCGATCTGGTCGGCCAGCAGGAACAGCGTCGACACCGCCGGGGTGTTGTACGTCTGGTCCTTGCGGGAGTTGTCGAGCGCGGTGGTCAGCGACAGGAACTCGGGGATCCAGCGGTCGCTCGCGCCGATCTCGCCGATGCGCTCGACCGCGGCCGGCGAGGCCAGCGCGATCCAGAGGCCACCGTCGGAGGCGAAGGACTTCTGGGGCGCGAAGTAGTAGACGTCGAAGTCCTCGGCCTTGACCGGCAGGCCGCCCGCACCGGAGGTGGCGTCGATGGCGACGAGGGCGCCTTCGCTGCCTTCGGGGCGGCGCACCGGCACCGCGACACCCGTGGACGTCTCGTTGTGCGCCCAGCCGACCAGGTCGGCGCCGGCCTCGTAGGCGATCTCGGGCGCGCTGCCCGGGTCGGCCTTGACGACGATCGGGTCGGCGAGGAACGGGGCGCCCTTGGTCACCGTGGCGAACTTCGAGGAGAACTCGCCGTAGGTGAAGTGCTGCGCACGTTCCCGCACGAGCCCGAACGCGGCGGCGTCCCAGAATGCGGTCGTCCCGCCGTTGCCGAGGACCACTTCGTAGCCTTCGGGCAGGGAGAACAATTCGGACAGACCCGCACGCACGCGGCCGACGAGGGACTTCACCGGCTTCTGACGGTGCGAGGTGCCGAGGTAGGTGGCACCGGATTTCGCCAGGTTGGCGAGCTGCTCGTCACGGACCTTGGACGGTCCGCAGCCGAAGCGGCCATCGGCAGGCTTCAGGTCCGCGGGGAGGGTCAACTCAGGTGCGTCGGTCATGTGCCCAGTCTCTCAGGTCGGGACGACCCTGCTGAAAGTCGGTGTCGCGTGTCCGGTATGTGAGATCGGAGAACTCGCTCCCGCCGGTGCCTGCCGCACGGGTAGCTTCTCGCCCCATGGCGACAGTGCACGAGCGATTCCCCCTGCCTCCCGAGACGTTGTGGCAGGCCCTTCCGGACGGGGTCACCGCGGTAAAGGGCCAGGCCCCCTACTACGACGCCGCGGCCGGGTACGTCACCTTCTCGACCAAGCTCGGCCTCTTCAGCTACGGGCAGACGGTCACCGTGAAGGTGGAGCGGACGACGGAGGGCTCCGGGCTGGCGATCCAGACGAGCTTGAAGTTCGGCTTCGTCGACTGGGGCGAGGGCAAGCGCATCGCCCGCAAGTTCATCGCGGCCGTCGGCGCGGCTGTCGGGCACACCCCAGCGGCCTGATGCCCGAGCCGTGGAGACCCAGGTGGGGTTTCCTGTTCCTGTACTTCCTCGTCTTCGGCGTCCACGCGATCTTCGCCGAGTGGGACGAGACGGCGGCGATCGGCGCGCCGCTCGGTTTCGTGGCGACGCTCGTGCTCGTGTTCGTTCCCGGCCTGCCGCGCTGGGTGCGCGGAGACGGGCCGGGGGAGATCGCCTCGCCGAAGACCCGCCAGTGGTGGACGGCGCTGCGGTTCACGATCCGGCGCCGTGAAGGTGTCCTCGACGTCGTGTTCGGCCCCTGGACACTGGCCACCGCCACGCTGGACCCGGACGCGGACACCGCGCGCGGGTGGGCCGTGCTCGACGGCCGCCCGGCGAAGTTCGTCATCGAGCGATGCCCCGGCGAACTCGCCGAGTCACTGCGCGGCCCGCGCCGGATGTGGGTCGTCGGTGACCCCGACTACGGCGACGTCCTGGTGTGCGCCGGCGGCGGCCGCGAGTTCACGACCGCCGCCGTCCGCTTCCGCTAGCGCCAGCCCTCGGGGTCGACGCCGCCCGGGATGGGCGCGGCCGGGTCGAACGGGGTCCGCGAGAAGATGAACGTCGCGAGGTCGAGGTGGTTCGGCTTGCCCGCCGCGTCCCGGCCGACCCGCAGGGTTTCGCCCGCGTAGTAGGCGTCGAGACCGACCCAGGTGTCGTCGCCCACCGGCGCGAACCGCGACGCGCGGCCCGGCCCGTCGGTCGGCGCGAGGGAGAACAGGCCGCCCGGGAGCAGCCGCAGGTGATACGGCGTCGGGCCCCAGTGCCACAACCCCGTCAGTTCCAGCAGCTTCGGGTCCACAGTGGACGGTTGCCATTCCGCGGGCATGGACGGCTCGTGCTGCTCGGTCAGGTTCATCAGGTCGAGGCACAGCTGCGTGATACCGACGCCCGCCGTCGAGTTCGTCAGCACCAGCGCGCCGATACCGGCGTTCGCGTCCACCAGCGAGCAGGCGAGGAAGCCCGGCATCGATCCGGTGTGCCCGGCCAGCCGCCTGCCTTCCGTGCGGACCAGCATGACGCCGAGGCCGAACCCGGTGGTCCAGGCGTCGCCGTCGTCCACGGTGACCATTTCGCGCATCTCCGCGACGGTCTGCTCGCTCAGGACGCCGCCGGTGTGCCCGCCGAGGAACGCCGTCCAGCGGGCGAGGTCGGTGGCCGTCGACCACAGCTGGCCGGCGGGGGCCATCGCGCCCGCATCCGGCGACGGCTCCGGCATGAGGAGATCGGCGAAGGGATGCACGGCGAATCCGTCCGCGTGCGCGCCTTCCGGATGCGGCGAGGTCCGGTTCATCCCGAGCGGGCCGAGGATCTCGGCGCGGACGACGTCGAGCCAGGACTGCCCGCGGTGCCGGGCGACCAGCTCGCCGAGCACGCCGTAGCCGACGTTGCTGTAGTGGAACCGGCTGCCCGGCCGCAGCCGCGTCGCGCCGTCCTTGAGGCTCTCGACGAGCGCGTCCCAGTCCGCGCCCACGGTGCGCTCCCACCAGGAGCCGGGCGATTCCGCGGTCAGGCCCGAAGTGTGCGACAGCAGCTGCGCGATGGTGGCCGAGCCGAACGCGGTGCCGGGCAGGTGCTGCTCCAGCGGGTCGTTGAGGTCGAGCTTGCCTTCGTCGCGCAGCCGCATGACGGCCGTCGCGACGAGCGTCTTGGTGATCGATCCGAGGCGGTACTGCGTGTCGGCGCCCGGTGTCTCGCCGTTGACGCGTCCGCGCCCTCCGGACCAGGCGATTTCCCCGTCGCGGACGACGGCGGCGACGATGGACGGGGTGCGGCACGAGGATTGCTCGTGCGCGAGGCGGCGAAGCAGCGCCATTTCGGTCGTGGCAAGCATGGGACGCATTCTGCCTACCCGAGCAGGCCCAGTCGCATAGCGGTGGTCACGGCGGCCGTGCGGTCCGAAACGTCCAGTTTCCCGAACACGCGCAGCAGATGGGTCTTGACCGTCGCCTCGCTGATGTGGAGCGTCCGGCCGATGTCGGCGTTCGTGCTTCCCCGCGCCACCAGCCGGAGTACCTCGATCTCGCGCGCCGACAAGGGTGACGCCGTCGGGTTGCGCACCCGGTTCACCAGCTTCCCGGCGACCGAAGGTGCCAAGACCGTTTCGCCGCGCGACGCGGCACGAATCGCGCCAGCCAGCTCCGCGCGCGAAGCGTCCTTCAACAGGTAGCCGGAGGCCCCCGCTTCGACCGCGCGCAGGATGTCCGCGTCCGTCTCGTAGGTGGTGAGCACGACGACCCGCTGCCCCGGCCGGTCGGCGAGGATCTTCCGCGTCGCGCCGACGCCGTCGAGACCGGGCATCCGCAGATCCATCAGGATCACGTCCGGCTGTTTGACCCGGCTCAGCGCGACGGCCTCGTCACCGGAGCCCGCTTCCCCGATGACGCTCAGATCCGGCTCGGCCTCCAGCATGCCGCGCAGGCCTTCCCGTACCACGGGGTGATCGTCGACCAGCATGATCGTGATCACGCGGGCACCTCCAGTTCCAGTGTCGTCCCCGCTCCGGGTTCGCTGTTCAGCGTCACGATGCCACCGACCTGATCGGTGCGCGTGCGCATCCCCGCCAGGCCGAAGCCGCCGGTGGGCGCGGCGGGGTCGAATCCGGTCCCGTCGTCCGTGACGCCGAGCCGGACACGTCCGTCCACAACGGACAGCCGAAGCGAGACGCGGGTGGCGCGGGAGTGCTTGCGGATGTTGCTCAGTGCCTCTTGTGCCGCCCGCAGAAGGACGACCTCCGTGGACATCGGGAGCGCCGGCAGCGGGCCGCCGACCTCGATCGACGCCTCGATCCCGGTCTCCTCGGTCAGCCGTTCCACCTGGCGGCGCAGGGCTTCCTCCAGTGAAGCGGCGGCGAGCGCCGACGGTCCCTGCGCCGCGACCATCGCCCGCGCCTCGGCCAGATTCTCCCGCGCCGTCCGCGCCGCGAGCTCCAGGTGACGGCGGGCCGCCTTCGGATCGTTGTCCATTTCGGACTCGATGGCCTGGGTGAGCGTGACGATGCTGGTGAAACCCTGCGCGAGCGTGTCGTGGATCTCGCGGGCCATGCGTTCGCGTTCGGCGGCCGTCCCCGCCTCCCGCGAGAGCCGGGAAACCTCCGCCTGGCTGGCTTTCAGCTGGTCGATCAGCGCGGCCCTGCTCTTGCTCTGCTCGATGATTTGGCTGGTGTAGCGGCCGGCGAGGATGCTGAAGACGATCAGGATCGCCGTCATCGGCAGCAGGATACGCAGAGCGAGCTGATCGAAGCCGCCCCGCGCGATCGACGACGCCGGGCCCAGCAGCACCCCGATCGTGGTGAAGACCGACGCCGTCTTCGTCGACAGCGTCATGTAGAGCACCGGGCAAACGAAGAACAGGATGAAACTCGACGTGGTGCTGGCGAAGTTGGCGCCCGCCAGGAAGAGCATCATCACGGTGGTGAACACCCACGGCGTGTACTCGTAGTCCGGGCCCTTGATGAGATGGCGTCCCCGCGCCAGGTAGGCCACAGCGATGCCGGTCAAACACAGGATCGCGACCGTTTTGTCCGTGGTCGTCCCGTCGTCGAAGAGCACCAGTGCCGTCGTCGCGGCGAAGGTGATCCCGAAGAGGACCTCCCACAGCCAGTAGAACCGCTCCCAGGCGTTCACTTGCCTTCGTTCGACCAGCGGAACGTCAGCCTCGCCAGCAGCAGCCCCGCGACGCACCACGCCGTCAGCACCAGTGCCACCATCGGAAGTTCCCATGTCCCCGCCATTTCCTGAGTCGCGGCCTCGGCCGGCAGGAACACCGAGCGGAAGCCCTGGCAGATCCACTTCACCGGGAAGAACGAAGCGATGTCGACCATAACCTTCGGCAGATTGGTGATCGGCGTGACGAACACCCCGGAGATGAACTGCAACGCGATGTAGATCAGGTTGGCCACGGCGACCGCGCCGCTGACCGATTTGGTCACCGAGCCGAGCGCGATGCCGAGCAGCGTGCAGCAGGTGACGCCGAGCAGGAAGACCCACAGCGCGGTCAGCAGTTTCACCGGGTCGGTGGGCAGGCTCAGGTCGAACAGCAGGCTGCCGACGATCGACATCAGTACTACCTGGGCGATACTCGTCGCGCCGACCAGGACGATCTTGCCGATGAAGTAGGACGACGCGGGCATCGGCGTGCCGCGAAGCCGTTTCAGCGCACCGGCTTCACGATCTGCCGCGAGACCGATACCGACGCTGTTGAACGACGTCGAGACGATGCCGGAGCCGATCATGCCCGCGGCCAGCACCTGTCCGGTGGTGATCGCCATGCCGGGCATCGAGGAGTTCAGCATCGAGCCGAGCAGGATCATCAGCAGGGACGGGAAGGCGAACGTGAAGATCACCTGCTCGCGGAGGCGGAAGAACTGCTTGATCTCCGTGGCGCCGCGGACGAGGCCGAGCGAGAAGGTGCCCGGGAGGGTCAGCGTGCTCATCGGGCTTCTCCGATCAGGTCGAGATAGGTCTCTTCGAGGGTGGGGCGGTGGACGGTCAGTTCCGACGGCTCGCGGCCGTCGGCGGAGAGCTCGCGGATCAGCTTGGCCGGGAAGTGGGTGCGCTCCTGATGGGCGCCGTGCTCGTCGGCCCAGCGAACGGTGGCCTCCGCGGTGGCGCGGCCGCCGAGTGTCTGCGGCGTGCCCTCGGCGACGATCGCTCCGCGCGTGATGACCGCGACGCGATCGGCCAGCGCCTCGGCCTCGTCGAGGTAGTGGGTGGTGAGCAGGATCGTGGTGCCCTCGTGGGCGAGACTCCTGATCAGCTCCCAGAACTGGCGCCGGGCCGCCGGATCGAATCCGGTCGTGGGCTCGTCGAGGAACACCAGCTCGGGCCGCCCGATGATCCCGAGCGCGACGTCCACCCGACGTCGTTGCCCGCCGGACAGGCTTTTGACGCGGGCGCCCGCCTTCTCGGTCAGGCCGACCTTCTCGATCACTTCTTCGGTGTCACGGGGGTTCGGGTAGTAGCGGGCGAAATGCCGGACGGTCTCGGCGACGGTGAGCTCGGCGGCGTCGTTGGCCGTCTGCAGCACGATCCCCAGCCTCGCCCGCCAGGCCCGGCCCGCCGTACCGGGATCCTCGCCGAGCACGTCGACCTCGCCTTTGGTTCTCTTGCGATGGCCCTCCAGGATCTCGACCGTCGTCGTCTTGCCCGCGCCGTTGGGGCCGAGCAGCGCGAACACCTCGCCCTGTTCGATGTCGAGGTCGATCCCCCCGACGGCCGCGTGGCCCGGGTACTCCTTGCGCAGGCCACGCACTTTCACCGCGTTGTTCATACGTCGATCGTGCTTCAGCGGTCCGCTGTCCCGGGACGTCCGCTGGACTGAACCCGGTTGTCAACCGATCGATGGACACCGGTGTCACCGCCCTCCCGCATTCAGAGGACTAATGCGGGAAGTCAGTAGCGTGCGGACGGAGGTTTCGAGGGAGGGCAGGAGGGCGGCGGGGTCGGCGGCGGTGAGCATCCGGTTCGCGAAGCCGTCGGAGAGGGCGAGGACGGCGTCGGCCAGGTCGCTCGCCGCGAGGTCGTCGCGGACATGGCCCGCCGCCTGCGCTTTCGAGAGGTATTGAGTCGTGATTTCCGCGAGCTCGTCGTAACCGGTGCGGATGAACTCGGCCCAGGGCGGCCGGACGGCGGCGCGGGCGGTGAAGGCGTTGATGACGATCACTTCCGCGCGGCGTTGCTCGTCGAGCGGCATCGCCTCGATCAGCAGGCGTAGCAGCAGGTCCAGTAGGTTCCCGGTCTGGTCGAGGGTCTTCCAGCGCTGTTCCAGGAACTCGCTCGTCATGTCCAGGGCGAACCGGAAGAGGTCTTCCTTGGTGGAGAAGTACTTCTGCACCGCGCCCGCGGACACCCCGGCTTCGGCGGCGACCGAGCGCACACTGACGGCCTCGACACCTTCGCGCGCGACGATGCGCAGGAGGGCGCCGGCGATCTCCCGGCGGCGTTCGGCGCGGTCCACGATCTTCGGCACTGGCGCATCCTCCTCTCCGGCGGCCCGGTCGTGTTCTTCGAGGGCGTCGGCCCATGACTGTGTGGATTTTGGGACATCCAACGTCCCAAAATCCACACAGTCCGGCGTCATCGGTCCGGTCGCGAGGGGGTGTGTGGAAATAGGGACACTCAACGTCCCTATTTCCACACACCCCTCACCTCTCGCCCCGTCGACTCCTTGCCCGCGCAGGCCTCTTTAGAATACAGTCGTATCCGAACAGGGGGTTCCGGGGTGGATGAGGTAGCACAGAAGAGGCGGGCGGAGGAGAACCAGCTCGCCGCCGCACTGGCCAAAGGCCCGGCGGAGGTTCTCGATTTTCTCCTGCCGTTGTGGGTGGGGAGCCAGCTCGGCGCGTCGGCCGCCGAAGTCGGGGCGCTGACCGCGCTGGAGACGCTGGTGTCGTTCGTGGTCCGACCGATCGCGGGATCGCTCGCGGACCGGTTCGACCGGGGTCGGATCGCGACCGTCGGCGCTGTCCTCTATGGACTGTCCTTTGTGGTCTACGCGGTGACGCCGGGCATCGGCGTCGCCTATCTGGCCGCGGTTCTCGGCGGTGCGGGTGGGGCGCTGTTCTGGGTGGCGTTGCGGGCGCGGGTCGGGGAGGGGCTCGCGGCGGACGACGGCGCGTTCAGCAAGCTGTTCGCGGCCGAGGGTGGCGGCACGTGGATCGCCTTCGTGGTCGCGCTAACCGCGATCGCCTGGATCGACTACCGGGGCGTGTTCTGGCTCGGCGCGGCGGCCTGTGCGGTGGCCGCGGTGGTCCTGCTGAACGCGAAGTCCTCGCAAGTGCGCGAGGAGGGCGCGCCGCGGCTGCTGCAATTGGGCAAGAGAATGCGCCCGATGCTCGCGCTCGTCGCGTTGACCGCGATGGCCGAGGCCGGTGTCGCCCTGCTGCTCCTGATGCATCTGCAACGCGGGCATCAGCTCCAGCTCGGCGAGATCGCCGCCGTGTTCATCCCCGGCTTCATCGTCTACAGCCTGCTCCCGGACTACCTGCACGGTTTCGTCCGCAAGGTTGGCCGGACGCGGGTCCTCGCGCTGGCCATGGTGGCGAGCGCGATCTTCGCTGCCGGGCTGTCCTTCGCGCCGAGCCCGGCGGTGCTCGCCGTCATGTGGGTCTTGTCCGCGGCGGCGTTCGCGGCGGCCATCCCGGTCGAGCAGGCGGTGGTCGCCGAGGCGGCCGGGCTGAGCCTCGGCCGGGCGATGGGGATCTACGAGAGCGCGACGCTACTCGGAGCGACGGCCGGAACCTTTCTGGCGGGGCAGCTCTACGGCTCGGACTCCGGATGGCGCGTCGCCTGCTTCGGCGCGGCGGGGCTCCTGCTCTTCGGATCTTTCGTGGTTCGTGGCGCCGTACGACGTGTCGGAGTTGCGGAGTTTCCCGTGGAACCACGAAAAACGGTGTCACAAAAGGAAAAGCCGGTACCCCGCACGATCGAGGACAGTCCACAAGCGGCCGAATCGGTGACGGGGGAGGCGAACAAGCGCGCGAACCCGTTCCGGAACTGGGCGATCCACGCCGGGGTCTACGTCGTCGCGCAGGCGGCTCTGGCGGTCGCCGGTCACAGCTGGCCCGTCGAAGCCTTGTTCGGCGGCCCCCACCCGGCCGACTGGTACTGGAACTCCAGTGGTCACTGGCTGTCGAACATCGGGCGGATCTGGACGTTCGTCCTCGTGATCGACACCGGTTGGACCGTCGGCCGCGCGGTGCTGAAGAAACGGCCTTATTGACAGGTTGTCTAACATGACACTGTGTCTGATAAGCGGGTGTCTCATACGTGGGTGACGGCCAGCGACGGTGTCCGCCTTTCGGTCCGGGTGACCGGCGTCGACGACGCGCCCACGGTGGTGCTCGTCCACGGTTACCCGGACAACGGCTCCATGTGGGACGGCATCGCCGCCCTGCTGGAACGCCGCTACCGGGTGGTCGTCTACGACGTCCGCGGCGCGGGCCGCTCGGACAAGCCTTCGGGACGCGCGTCCTACAAACTGGACCAGCTGTCCGAAGACCTCGCCGCGATCGTCGACGAGGTCCAGCCCGAGGGCAAGGTCCACCTGCTCGCGCACGACTGGGGCTCGATCCAGACCTGGCATTCGGTCACCGGGGACAGGCTGCGCGGACGGCTCGCGTCGTTCACGTCGATCTCCGGGCCGAGTCTCGACCACGCGGGAGCGTGGTTCCGCGCGCAGGTGCGCCCGAGTCCGAAACGCCTCAAGAACGCGCTCGTCCAGTGGGCGCATTCGACCTACATCCTCGGCTTCCAGATCCCCCTGATCCCGCAGGTGCTCTGGCGCACCGGCGCGATGGGCGCGCTGATCGGCCGGATGGATCCGGCCGCCGCCGCACCGTCCACTTCGGACGGCCTATATGGCCTCAATCTGTATCGCGCCAATATGTTCACGCGTCTCTCCCGGCCGAAGCCGCGGCCCGCCGAAATCCCGGTGCAGGTGCTCGCGCCCACCGGCGACAAGTTCGTCACCACGCCGCTGCAGACCGAGATCGAGCGCTGGGCGCCGGACCTCCGGATCCGCCGGATCGTCGGCACGCACTGGGTGGTCCGCGAGAAGCCCCAGGTGATCGCCGACGCCACCGCCGAGCTGATCGACCACGTCGAAGGCGGCGAGGAGAGCCGCGCGCTCAAACGGGCCCGGACGGGCGGTTTCGCGCACAAGCTCGTCGTGATCACCGGCGCCGGCAGCGGGATCGGCCGCGCGACGGCGCTCGCGTTCGCGGACAAGGGGGCGGACGTCGTCATCACCGACATCAACGGCTCCGCCGCCGCCGACACCGCGAAACTGCTGCGGGACAAGGGCGCGACCGTCGGCGAGTACACAGTGGACTCCTCCGACGCCGAAGCGGTCGAGAAGTTCGCCCAGCAGGTCAAAGAGGAGTTCGGCGTCCCGGACATCGTCGTCAACAACGCGGGGATCGGCCTGTCCGGCCCGTTCCTCGACACGACGGTGAAGGACTGGGAACGCCTCATCGACGTGAACCTGTGGGGCGTCATCCACGGCTGCCGCGTCTTCGCCGAGCAGATGCGTGAACGGGCCGAAGGCGGCCAGATCGTCAACGTCGCCTCGGCCGCCGCGTACCTGCCGTCGAAGATCCTCTCCGCCTACGCCACCACGAAATCCGCCGTGCTGACCCTGAGCGTCTGCCTGCGGGCCGAGCTGGCCGCCGAGAACATCGGCGTCACCGCGATCTGTCCCGGCATCGTGAACACCAATATCACCAGCACCACCCGTTTCGTCGGCGTCGACGACATCGAGCAGAAGCGGCGCCAGAAGTCGAGCAGCAAGCTGTACGCGAAACGCGGCTTCGGCCCGGAGAAGGTCGCCCGCGACATCCTGCGCGCCGTCGAGAAGGACAAGGCAATCCAGCCGTCGACGCCCGAGGCCAAGGCCGCGCTCGTCCTCTCCCGGCTCACCCCCGGACTGCTGCGGGCCGCGGCGAAACTGGACGTCACCCCGTGACCGGACGCCCCCGCAGGATGTCGCCGGAGGCGCGCCGCGAGGACCTGATCCGTGCCGCGCTGGACCTGTTCGGCTCGCGCGCGCCCGAACTCGTCACGGTCGACGACATCGTCGCCCGCGCCGAGGTATCCCGGCCGCTGTTCTACCGGTACTTCTCGAGCCTGCGGGAGCTGCAGGTCGAGGCGCTGAAAACGGTCACCGAAGGGCTCATCGACGGCCTGGCCGGGCTTGAGGAAGGCCCGCCGGAAACCCGGCTCCGGGCCGCCGTGCGCGGGCTGATCGACGTCGCCGACCACTACCGGGCGGGTTATGTCGCGCTGCTGCGCAGCGGCTCGGTGATCGCGACGTCGGAGACGGACGCGGCGATCGACGAGGTCCGCAACCGCGCCGTCGAGCTCATCCTCGGCGCGCTGGGGGTGTCGGAGCCTTCGCCCATGTTCCTGCTGACCTTGCGCTGCTGGACCGCGGTGGTGGAGGGCGCTCTGCTGAGCTGGCTGCAGGAGCGGTCCGTGCCGCGCGAGGCGCTGGACGGGTGGCTGGTCGATCAGCTGACGGCCATGCTTTCGGCGACCGCGGCGCACGATTCTTCGGTCCCTCAGATGCTATGAACGGGCCGTTCCTTGCAAATTTCGCAAGGAACGGCCCGTTCATAGCGCGCGTCAGGACTGCTTGATCACCAGGTCCCAGCCTTCGACGTCTTCCGGCTTCCGCGGCTCCGGCCCGACGTACTTGGCCGACGGACGCACGAGACGGCCGGTCTTCTTCTGCTCCAGGATGTGCGCGGCCCAGCCCGCGGTACGCGCCGAGCTGAACATCGCGGGCATCATGTGCGGCGGTACCTGGGCGAAGTCCAGGATCACGGCCGCCCAGAACTCGACGTTGGTCTCGATCGGGTGGTCCGGACGCCGCTCGCGCAGCTCCTTCAGCGCCACCTGCTCCAGCTCCGCGGCCGCCTCGTAGCGCGACGCGCCGAGCTCCTGGCAGGTCCGGCGCAGCACGCGTGCCCGCGGGTCCTCCGCGCGGTACACGCGGTGCCCGAAGCCCATCATCCGTTCCTTGCGGTCCAGGATGCCCTTGACCAGGCCGACCGCGTCACCGGTCTTCTCGACCTCTTCGATCATCGGCAGCACCCGCGCCGGCGCGCCGCCGTGCAGCGGGCCGGACATCGCGCCGATCGCGCCGGACAGCGCCGCGGCGACGTCGGCGCCGGTCGAGGCGATGACCCGGGCGGTGAAGGTCGAGGCGTTGAGACCGTGCTCGGCGGCCGAGACCCAGTAGGCGTCGATGGCCTTGACGTGGGCAGGGTCGGGCTCGCCGCGCCAGCGGACCATGAAGCGTTCGGTGATCGACTTCGCCTCGTCGACCCGGGTCTGGGGGACGGCGGGCTGCCCGATGCCGCGGGCGGACTGGGCGACGTACGAAAGCGCCATCACCGAGGCGCGGGCCAGCTGGTCGCGCGCCTCGTCGTCGGTGATGTCCAGCAGCGGCCGGTAGCCCCAGATGGGGGCGAGCATGGCCAGCGCGGCCTGGACGTCGACCCGGACGTCGCCGGTGTGCACCGGCAGCGGGAACGGCTCGGCGGGCGGTAGCCCATGGCCGAAGCGGCTGTCGACGAGAAGACCCCAGACGTCACCGAAGGTCACCTTGCCGGCGAGATCCTCGATGTCGACACCGCGATAACGCAGCGCGCCGCCGTCACGGTCCGGCTCGGCGATTTCGGTCTTGAAGGCGACCACGCCTTCGAGACCCGGTCGAAAACCGTCGTCGACTTGCTCGGACGGCTGATTGGTGCTGATCGTGGAGGTACTCACTGTGGTGAAACCTTTCGATGCGCATTCCCCGGCTTTGTGTTCATGCGTGGACGGGATACACGCAGCGAAGGCGCGCCTCATCGCACGGATGGACAAACTTTGCTCCACGTCGCGGCGCGGGGCAATCGAAAGATGTGGTGCTTTCGGTCACGATTACGAGAACGATTCAGTGAAAAGTACCTTCGTACGCGAAGAGTTACGGTGGCGTTCACTTTGCGTGTACCTGGTGCCGAGGTAAATCCTGTGTTTCGAGAACCGGCGGCGGGCGGTTTCCGGTGATAGACCTTCCCCATGCACCTGAGCCCCCAGGAGCGGGACAAACTGCTCATCCACGTCGCCGCGGACGTAGCTCGCAAACGTCTGGAGCGCGGGGTCCGGCTGAACCATCCCGAGGCGGTCGCCCTGATCACCGAGCACGTCCTCGAAGGCGCTCGCGACGGCCGGACGGTGAGCGAACTCGTCGCGAGCGGGCGTTCGGTGCTCGGCCGGGCACAGGTACTGGACGGAGTGCCGGAGATGGTCGATTCCGTGCAGGTCGAAGCCACTTTCCCGGACGGCACGAAGCTAGTCACCGTGCACGACCCGATCGTCTAGAAAGGGCCGCGAGTGCGACCAGGAGAGATCATCACCGGTGAAGCGCCGGTCGAGCTGAACCCGGGCAGGCCGCGGGTCCGGCTGCTGGTGCGGAACCTCGGCGACCGGCCCGTCCAGGTCGGTTCGCACTACCATTTCGCGGCGGTCAATCCGGGGCTCGAATTCGATCGCGAAGCCGCCCGTGGACATCGGCTCGACGTGCCCGCGGGAACGTCGGTGCGTTTCGAGCCGGGAGTCGAACGCGAAGTCGACCTCGTCCCGCTGGCCGGGAACCGCGCGGTACCCGGATTGCGGAGGGAACACTGATGCCGTCGATCGATCGCGAGCGGTACGCCGAACTGTTCGGCCCGACCACCGGCGACCGGATCCGCCTCGCCGATACCGATCTGCTCATCGAGGTGACCGAAGACCGCAGCATGGGGCCGGCGGGCAGCGGTGACGAGGTGCTGTTCGGCGGCGGCAAGGTGATCCGCGAATCCATGGGCCAGGGGATGGCGACCCGGGCGGAAGGCGCGCCCGACCTGATCATCACCGGCGCGGTGATCCTGGACCACTGGGGGATCGTCAAGGCCGACGTCGGTGTCCGCGACGGCCGGATCGTCGGTATCGGCAAGGCGGGCAACCCGGACACGATGGACGGTGTCGACCCGGCGCTGGTCGTCGGACCGTCCACCGAGGTGCTCTCCGGCAACGGGAAGATCCTCACCGCGGGCGGTATCGACTGCCACGTCCACTTCATCTGCCCGCAGCTGACCGATACCGCGCTGGCGTCCGGGCTCACGACGCTCGTCGGCGGCGGGACCGGGCCGGTGGAGGGCAGCAAGGCCACCACCGTCACACCCGGCGCGTGGAATCTGGGCCGGATGCTGCAGGCGATGGACGGCCAGCCGGTCAATGTGCTGTTGCTGGGCAAGGGGAACACCGTCCGGCACGAGGCGCTGCGCGAACAGCTCGCCGCCGGCGCGGGCGGGTTCAAACTCCACGAGGACTGGGGCAGCACCCCCGCCGCGATCGACGCCTGCCTGACCGTGGCGGGCGAATCCGGTGTCCAGGTGGCGATCCACACCGACACGCTGAACGAAGCGGGCTTCCTGGAGTCCACTGTGGACGCCATCGGTGGCCGGTCGATCAACGCGTACCACACCGAAGGCGCGGGCGGCGGGCACGCGCCGGACATCATCCAGGTCGCCGGGCTGCCCAACATCCTGCCGTCGTCGACGAACCCGACGCGCCCGCACACCGCGAACACCCTCGACGAGCATCTCGACATGCTCGTCGTCTGCCACCATCTGAACCCGTCCGTGCCCGAGGATCTGGCGTTCGCCGAAAGCCGGATCCGGCCGACGACCATCGCGGCCGAGGACGTCCTGCACGACCTCGGCGCGATCTCCATGATGAGCTCGGACTCGCAGGCCATGGGCCGTATCGGCGAGGTGATCATCCGGACCTGGCAGACCGCGCACGTCATGAAACGACGGCGGGGCGCGCTTCCCGGCGACGGCGCGGCCGACAATCTGCGCGCTCGTCGCTATGTCGCCAAATACACGATCAACCCCGCGATCGCGCACGGCATGGAGCGCGAGATCGGCTCGGTGGAGATCGGGAAGCTCGCGGATCTCGTGCTGTGGGAACCGAAGTTCTTCGGGGTGCGGCCGCATGTGGTGCTCAAGGGCGGATTCCCGGCGTGGGCGGCGATGGGCGACGCGAACGCGTCCATCCCGACGCCGCAGCCGGTGCTCGCGCGGCCGATGTTCGGCGCGGCGCCGGTGGTCGCCGCCGCGAGCAGCTTCCATTTCGTGGCCCCGGAAGCGCTGGAAAGCGGGGTGGCGGAGCGGTTCGGCATCGCGCGGAAGCTCGTGCCGATCTCGAACACCCGGTCCCGGGGCAAGGCCGACATGGTGCTCAACGACGCGACGCCGGACATCCGGGTGGAGCCGGACAGTTTCGCCGTGCACGTCGACGGCGAGCTGATCGAGCCGCGGCCGGTGACCGAACTGCCCATGGCGCAACGGTACTTCTTGTTCTGATGGATACTCTTTGATGAACACTGCGGCGATCATCTTGGCCGACTCCCGGTTCCCCGGGGGCGGGCACGTCCACTCCGGCGGGCTCGAAGAAGCCGTGACCCGGAAGCTGATCACACATGAGCGCGATCTGCCGGGTTTCCTCTCCGGACGCTTGCGTACGGCGGGTGCGCTGGCCGCGGTGTTCGCCGCCGCGTCGGCGCACGCGGCCGCGCGGGGCGTCCGAAGTGGACACTGGCGAAGGCTCGACCTCGAAATCGATGCGAGAACGCCTTCGCTCGCACAGCGGGAGGCGTCCCGTGCACAGGGGCGCGGGACGGCGCGGGCGGGTAAGGCGGCCTGGCCGTCGCCGGTGCTTTCCCAGCTGCTGAAGGAAACTCCGCGACCGCATCATCCGGTGATCGTCGGCGCGCTGGTCGGCGTGCCCTTCGACGCCGCGATGGCGGTGGCCTACCTCGCGATCAGCGGTCCCGCGAGCGCGGCCGTACGGCTGCTCGGTCTCGACCCGTTCGCCGTCAACGCCGTCGTGGCCCGCCTCGCGGAGGAGGTCCGGGAGGTTTCCCGGCGGGCCGCCGACGTCGCGGGCGACGATCCGGCCGATCTCCCGGCGCCGGGTTCGCCGGCACTCGATCTGTTCGCCGAGGCACACGCCCGGCATCACAAGGAAGAGGTGCGTCTCTTTGCCAGCTGAGCATGGTCACGGACACGGTCACGGACATGTGCATCCGGTCAACTTCGACCCGACCGCCGCGGAACCCGACCACTACGAGCAGGCGCCGACCGCCGGGCGCGCGTACCGGATCGGGATCGGCGGGCCGGTGGGGAGCGGGAAGACCGCGCTCACCGCGGCGCTGTGCCGGGCGCTCGGCGACGAGGTGAACCTCGCCGTCGTCACCAACGACATCTACACCACCGAGGACGCCGACTTCCTGCGCAAGGCCGGGGTGCTCGACCCGGAGCGGATCGAGGCCGTGCAGACCGGCGCCTGCCCGCATACCGCGATCCGCGACGACATCACCGCCAACCTCGACGCGGTCGAACGGCTGGAGGAACGGTTCCCCGGGCTGGACCTGGTGATCATCGAAAGCGGCGGGGACAACCTCACCGCGGTGTTCAGCCGGGGGCTCGCCGACAGCCAGGTGTTCGTGGTCGACGTCGCCGGTGGCGACAAGGTGCCGCGCAAGGGCGGTCCGGGGGTCACGACGGCGGATCTGCTGGTGATCAACAAGATCGACATCGCGCATCTGGTCGGGGCGGACATGGACGTGATGACCTCGGACGCGCATCGGATGCGGGGCGAGCTGCCGGTGATCACCCAGTCCCTTGTGGACACTCCCGACGCGCCGGCGGTCGCGGACTGGGTCCGCTCGCTGCTCCCGGTCCGCGCGGGGTGAAGGCACACGCGCGGCTGACCGCCTGCTTCGAGGGCGGCCGGACCGTACTGCGTGAACTGCGCTCGATGGCGCCGCTCACGCTCCTTCCCAAACGGGGCACCGGTGCGACGGCGGTGGTACACCTGGTCAACTCGGCGACCTCGCCGCTGGGCGGGGACGAGCTGCGGCTGACCATTCGTGTCGGTCCTGGTGCTTCGCTGCGGCTTTCCGGGGTGGCGGCGACGATCGCTTTGCCCGGGTTGCACGGTGAGGGGAGTTCGTCCCTTGTGGACATCGCCGTGGACGATGGTGGGTCTTTGGCGTACTTGCCGGAGCCGACCGTGGTGACCGCCCGCGCCCGGCATACCGCCGTGTTCCGGGCCTCGCTGGCCGCGGAGGCCTACTTGCACACGCGCGAGGTGCTGGTGCTCGGGCGGGCGGGTGAACGGCCCGGCTCCTTGGTGACGACCCAGCATGTGACGCGGGGTGAACTTCCGGTGCTGCGGCAGACTTTGGAGATCGGGGACTCCACTTTGGACGCGAGTCTCGCGCATCTGGCCGGGCGCCGGGTGCTGGCGACCGATCTGGTCGTCGGGGGGCCTGTGGTGCCTGAGGCTTCCGGTGAGTGGTGGTCGCGTACCTCGCTCGCCGCTGGTGGGACGCTCACGACTTCCTTGGCACCGGATGCCGTGACCGCGCTCCGGGTCTTCGAAAGTCCGTGAAGGCCTCCTTGAGGGACTCTGGGTCCCTCAAGGAGGCCTTCACGGACCGACTCCCCGTCAGAACTTGGTGCCCAGCCAGGTCATCGCGACCGGGCCGCCCGCCGACACGCCGCCGATGTGTTCCAGCAGCGGGAATTCCTGCCAGGTGACGTCGGCGCCGAGGGCCTGGTAGCGGTCGCGCAGGCCCTTGCCGACCGAAAGCGGGATCAGTTCGTCCAGCGACGCGTGGTACAGGAAGACCGGCGCGCCCGGTTTGGTCTTGCCCGCCAGGTTCTCGCCGAGCCGGGCCTGCCAGCGCGGGTCCGACGAAACGTTCGGCACGGTCGTGAAGTCGTTGAGCCGCGCGAAAGGCGCCGCCGCGCCGAGTTCGACGGTGCACGCTTCCTTGACCTTCGCGACGGCCTTCTCGCCCTTCGCGTTGAGCACCTCGGTGAACGGCAGTTCCGGATACGCGGTCGCGTAGCCGACGGCGGCGCCGAGCACCAGCCCGAACGCCGGACCGCCGTCGTTGAACTTCAGGACCGCGTTCAGATCCGCCGGGACCCCGCCTTCCGCGACGCCGACCAGGTTGACGTCGGGCGCGTAGGACGGCTGCAGTTCGCCGGCGAAAGCCGCGGCCTGGCCGCCCTGCGAGTAGCCGAAAACGCCGACAGGTCCGGTACTGGACAGGCCCGCTTCGGGGACCCGGGAAGCGGCGCGGGCGGCGTCGAGGACGGCCCGGCCCTCGGACTGGCCGACGGCGTAAGTGTGCGTGCCCGGGGTGCCCAGGCCTTCGTAGTCGGTCACGACGACGGCCCAGCCTCGCGAGAGCGCTTGGCTCATCAGGAGGACTTCGTTCTCGGACCCGTTCGTCAGCCGGGTCGACGGCGCGCAGCGGTCGCCGAGGCCGTGGGTGCCGACGGCGTAGCTGACCAGCGGGCGCGCGCCCTTCGTCCAGGGCGCGTGCGGGACCAGCAGGATGCCCGACACCGTGTTCGGCTGCCCCGTCGCCGAGGTGGAGCGGTAGTGGAGTTTCCATGCCTTCGCCGGGGCGGTGGCGATGACCGATTTGTAGTCGACCAGGTCCCCGGGCGCGCTCGGCGCGGCTTGCGCGGCGGGCGCGGCGATCAGGGTGGCTGCGAGGGCTGAGACCAGAACTGTCCGAAGCACCGTTGCCTCCAGTTTGGTAATCGAGATTTTCGCAATGTAGGCGCTGTTGCTAGCATCTGGCAATCCCTGTTACCGAATCGGGAGGTCGAGTGGCCCGCACCTACGGCGGGGTCGCGCCCGAGCAACGGCGCGCCGAACGGCGTGAACGCCTGCTCCTGGCGGCCCTGGACCTGTTCACCTCGACGGGCTACCAGCAGGCGAAGATCACCGAGTTGTGCACCCGCGCCGGCGTCTCGACGCGGAACTTCTACGAGGAGTTCGAGAGCAAGGAGAAGGTGCTGCTGACCCTGCACGAGCGCATCAACGCGCTCGCGCTGGAGCACGTCACCGGCACCCTGGAACGCCTGGAGGACGCCGACGCGGTCACCCGGATCGGGACGCTGCTGGACGTCTTCGTCAGCACGGTCACCTCGGATCCCCGGATGCCGCGGCTCAACTACGTCGAGGCCGTCGGGGTCAGCGCCGCGCTGGAGGCGCAGCACCAGGAATGGGTCGACCGGTGGGCCGCGTTCATCGAAGCCGAGGCCCGGCACGCCGCCGTGCACGGGGTGGCGCCCGATCGCGACTACCACCTGACGGCGATCGCGCTCGTCGGCGCGGCGACCGGCCTGCTGCGCGAGTGGCAGGCGCATACGCCGCCGCTGCCGGTGGCCGACGTCGCGGCCGAACTCCGGGCCCTGATGCTGGCCGCCATCACCCGGCCCGCTTGACCCCCGCCGGATGTCAGGAAAGGGTCGTTCAGGACGAAAGACGTCAGGAACGACCCTTTCATGACACTCGGGGCAGCGTCAGGAGGCGGCGGACGCCCGCCGGAAGGTGTTGTGCAGCACGGCCAGCAGCGCGTCCCGTACCGAGAGGCGCTGCCGCGCGTCGAACGTGATCAGCGGGACGTCCTCGCTCACCGCGAGCGCCCAGCGCACGTCTTCGAGGTCGTGCTTGAGCGAGCCGTCGAAGACGTTCACCCCGACCACGAACGGCAGCCCGGCCTTCTCGAAGTAGTCGACGGCCGGGTAGCAGTCGTCGAGCCGCCGGGTGTCGACGATGACGAGCGCGCCGAGCGCGCCCAGCACCAGGTCGTGCCACATGAACCCGAACCGGTCCTGCCCCGGCGTGCCGAAGAGATACAGCTTCACCTCTTCGTCGATGGTGATGCAGCCGAAGTCCAGCGCCACCGTGGTGGTGGTCTTCGACGGCACGTCCCCGCCGGAGCCGTCGACGGCCGCACCCGCCGAGGTCATGGCGGCCTCGGTGGTCAGCGGTTTGATCTCGGAGATCGCGCCGACGGTGGTCGTCTTGCCGACCCCGAACCCGCCGGCGATGACGATCTTGACCGGTGTCGGCGGCTTGACCGACGCCGGTTCAGCGAATTGCTTCGAGTCCACGAATGACCCTTTCGATCATGCCGAGGTCCTGGGTGAAGGCTCCCGCCGGGCGGCGGAGGACGACGTAGCCGAGCGCGGCGAGATCCGCCACGAGCACCCTGGCCACGCCGATGTGCAGGCCGAGCATCGCCGCCACTTCGGCGACGGATTTCGTTTCCCGGCAAAGGGAAACGATCTCCCGTCGTTCGAAGGTCAGCCTCGCGTTCGACGCCGCACCGAGCCTGCTGGTGAGCACCTGAGCCTCGATTTCGAGCGTGCCGTCCACCGGCTGCGCGCGGCCGGCGGTGAGCAGATACGGGCGTAGCGGCGAGATGCCCTGTTCGGCACCTCGCGGCTGGGGTACCTGATCGTCGCTCATTCCCTTGTCCCCTCGTCAGTTCAGCTGCCGACGCTCTTCTTGAGTTCCTCGATCAGCGCGGGGGTGAGCACCTCGGTGGCCCGGTTGGCGAACATCGCCATCTCGTAGGCGATCGTGCCGAGGCTGGCCTGCTTGGTGGCGAGCACACCGAGCGAACAACCGATGCTGATCGTGCAGACCAGCAGGTAGCCCTGCTCCAGCTCGATGATGATCTTGTCGGGCGAACCGAGCGGGTGGCTCTCGGAGACACCGTGCGCGAGGCCGAGCATCGCCGAGCAGATCGCGGCCAGCCGGTCGGCGTTGGCCCGTTCCAGCTCGGACGACATCGCGATCAGCAGGCCGTCGGCCGAGACGGCGATCGCGCCCATCGCGCTCGCCGTGTTCTGCGCGAAGCGCGTCACCAACCAGTTGAAGTTCCGGGCTTCGACGCTGACTCCGGTCGTCATCTCTTGCTCTTCTCTCTCTGTTGCATCTCCGGGTTGACGGCTTTCTCCAACCCGTTACTGAAGGCGTCGAACGCGGCACGCTCGGCCTCGGGGTCACGCATGCCCTTGGGCTTGGTGGTGTTCAGCGCCGCCCGCGCGGTCTGGTGCCGCGCGGCCGGACCTTTCGCCAGCCCCGGCGCCAGCTGCGCGCCCGGGACCCGCCGGGTGAGACCGCCGCGGGAAGCGGCGGGCACCGGTGTCGGGGTCGGCATCGGTGCCGGTGCGGCGGCCGGTGGTGGCGGTGCGGTGGCCTTCGCGAGTCCGGCCTCGAAGCCGTCGAAGGCCGCTTTGGCCGCTTCTGGATCATGCCTGGACTTCTGCCGCGACGGCGCTTCGGGGGCACCGGGAAGCTGCGCGCCCTTGACCCGCCGCCGCAGCCCGCCCCGGGTCTCGCCGGGGGCGGCGGCGGTGAGCGTCGGCGCGGGTGCGTGGTACACGGGCTCGGGCACGGGTGCGGGCGGTGGTGGTGGCGGCGCCGGTTCCGGGATCGCCCCGTCGGTCTTGCGGAACCACCGGAAGTCCCTCGGCTGCTGGCCGTCGCGCGGGATCATCCCGGCGATCGCCAGCGTCGGCGGTTCGCTCGGAGCCGCGAGCCGCAGCGGTTCCGGCTCGTCGCTCGGTTCCACCGTCGGCCACGCCGGCGGCGCCGGGACGGACTTCGGCGTGGGCGGCCGGTAGGTCAGCAGATCCGGCGGGACGGTGAGCCGCGCGGTGATACCCGCGCCCGGCTCGGTCTCGGTCAGCTCGACCTTGAGCCCGTGCCGCCGCGCGAGCCGTCCGACCACGAACAGCCCGAGCACGCTGGTCGGCGCCAGTTCGAGCCGCTCGCGCTCGACCAGCCGCCGGTTCTCCTCGGCGAGCCGTTCGGCGGTCATGCCGATGCCCTGGTCCACGATCACGATCAGGCAGGAGCCGTCGGGCAGGATCTTCGTGCCGACGTCCACAAAGGACTCCGGTGGGGAGAACGACGTCGCGTTCTCCAGCAGCTCGGCGAAGATCAGCACCAGATCGGAGCCGAACGGCGAGGACAGCAGGACGTCGCCCATCGAGCCGAGCCGCACCCGCTGGTAGTCCTCGATCTCCGCGAGCGCCGAACGCAGCGCCGTCGACAACTCGATCGGACCGGAAATCCTTGCCTCGTCCCGGTTTCCCGAGACGACGAGCAGGTTGTCCGCGTTCCGGCGCAGGCGGGTGGAGAGGTGGTCGAGCCGGTAGAGGCTCGCCAGCAGGGCGACGTCCTGCTCGTTGCGCTCCAGCTCGTCGACCAGCGCCAGCTGCCTGCCCACCAGGTTCTGCGTGCGCTTCGCGACGTTGGCGAACATGAGGCCGACGTTGCGCCGCGTGACGGCCTGCCGTTCCACCAGTTCGGCCGCGGTGGCCTGCACCCGGTTGAACGCCTCGGCCAGCTTGCCGAGTTCGTCCTGCGAGGACACGTCGATGGTGGCCAGCCGCGGCGCGAGTTCTTCCGCCTGCTCGGTGTCGGTGACGCGGACCAGTTCGGTGCTCGCGAGGTCCGCGACCGACGTCGCCGCCGTGGTCAGCTTCCGCAGCGGATCCGCGATCGACCGGCTGACCGCGATCGCGAGACCACCGACCAGCAGGAACAGCACACCGGCGCCGATACCGATCGTCCACGCCAGGTTCTGCGCCGCGTCCGCTCGCGCGGTCGCCGCGTCGGTGATGCCGGTGGTGACCGCGTCCTGGGCGAGCCGCCGCTGGTTCGACTGGGCGTCGACGGCGCCGAGGATGTCGGGCAGCAGGCTCTGCACGGCCTGCGGGCCGCGAGCTTCGGGGAGCCTGGCCTCCAGCGCGTCGACCCGGCGGCCCGTCTCACCCTGCTCGACCGCGACGACCTGCGTGGCCTGGCTGACGTCGGCCTGCTGCACGAACCGTTCGAGGAACAGCGACGACTGCTGCTTCGCGTCCGCGAGCACCGGCGTCCCCGATTCGGGGGTGACCAGCGTGATGATCAACGCCATCCCGCGCAACGAGTTCTCTTCGTTCGCGCGCAGCAGCGCGTCGAGCGCCGTCAGCTGCTGGGTACCCTCCGCGTCACTGGTCTGCTGCGGGACGAGGCGGAGCGAGTTGATGACCGCGTCGATCACCGCGTGATAAGTCCGCGCCACGCTGTCGAGTGAGGCACCGCGCCGCAGCGCGTTCTCCCGGATCTCGTTCAGCGATCCGATGCGCACCAGCGCCGCCGCGAGTTCTTCCGGCGCGTCGGCGCTCAGCCCCGACCGCACCTGGTTCACCGTTTCCGCGACCACGCCCTGCTGCTTCAGCATCGCCGAACTGCTCGCCGACGAGGACGCGATGTAGTGCGCCGTCAGCAGCCGTTCCCGCTGCAGTTCCCAGGCGAGGGTGCCGAGCGCGCGGGCCTGGGACGCGACGTCGGCGGTGGTGCGGGCGGACCGGGCGTCGTCGATCTCCCCGGCGACGTAAGGCACCGACACCAGGACCACGGCGGTCAGCGGCAACATCAGGAGCAGGTTGAGCTTGCCACGGATGCCGAGTCTGCCGAGCAACCCGGAACGCCGGCTGCGTTCGGGCCGGGACTTCCCGTGCCTCATGGTCACCTTTCTCCCCGGCTCCGCCCGAGGTGTCCGCGGTGCTGCTCCCGGACGAGGTCTTCGATGGACGCGCGCAGCGAGACGAACTCGGGCGCGCGTTTGACCGCGAGGTCGCGTTCACCGGGCAGGTCGACCGCGATGTCCGCGGCCACCCGGCCCGGGTCCGAGGCCAGCACCACGACGCGCTCGCCGAGGAAAACGGCCTCCTCGACGTCGTGGGTCACCATCAGCACGGTGGTGTGCGTGTCGGTCCAGATCCGGCGGATCAGGACCTGCATGTCCTCTTTGGTCTGGACGTCCAGTGCCCCGAAAGGTTCGTCCAGCAGCAGTACGTCGGGCTCGCACACCAGCGCCCGCGCGATGGCGACCCGCTGTTTCTGCCCGCCGGAAAGCTGTTTGGGCAAAGACTTCCTCAGCTGGTCGAGCCCGGTTTCTTCGAGATACCAGTCGATCCGGCGCGCTCGCTCCGCCTTGTCGATGCTCAGCAGTTCGAGCCCGAACGCGACGTTGCTCTCCACGGTGCGCCACGGGTACAGCGCGCCGTGCTGGAACACCAGCCCGCGATCCGGGCCGGGCCCGGTCACGGCGTCGCCGTCGAGGGTGATCAGGCCCTCGGTCGGTTCGGTCAGGCCGGCGATCAGCGACAGCAGGGTCGATTTGCCGGACCCGCTCGCGCCGACCACGCAGACGAAGTCGCCGCGCGCGATGTCCAGGTCGATCCCGTCGAGCGCGCGGGTGGTCTTGCCACGGACCGTGTAGTCCTTGGCGACCGCTTTCAGCTGAAGCGTCATGCCGCCCACTTCCCGACCCTGGCCCGCAGGAGCCGCAGCGCGATGTCGATGACCAGGCCGAGCAGGCCGATCACGACCAGCAGCGCGAAGATCCGGTCGGTCTGGGTGAACCGCTGCGCCCGCATGATCCGCAGGCCGAGCCCGGCGGTGGCGTTGATCAGTTCGGCGACCACCACGAAGTTCCACGCGGCCGCCGCGTTGACGCGGGTCGCGTCGATCATGCCGGGCAGCGCGTGCGGGACGATCACCTTGCGCAGCACCTCGCCGCGCCGCGCGCCGAGTGTGTAGGACACGTCGATCAGGGAACGCGGCACCCCGCGGACGGCGTCGGCGGTCATCAGCGTGTTGAAGAAGACCGTGCCGAGGAACAGCACGGCGACCTTCGACGGCTCGCCGAGGCCGAGCCAGATCATCAGCAGCGGGATGAACGCGCTCGCCGGCAGGTAGCGCAGCATCGCGATGACCGGCTCGAACAGTGCCAGCCCCGCGTCGAACGTCCCCATCACGATGCCGAGCGGGATCGAGACGAGCACCGCCAGCCCGAAGCCGAGCAGCACCCGCTGGGTGGTGGCCCAGAGGTCGGTGAACAGTTCACCCGACTCGATCATCTTCACCAGCGCGTCGAACACCGCGACCGGCGTCGGGAGGAACATCGGCTTGATCGTGCCCAGCGCGTTCAGCGTCACCCAGATCAGCAGCGGGATCACGAACGAGGCCGCCGCCAGCGTCCACCGCCAGCGGGCGGGGATCGGCGTCCGGAGCGAGAGCAGCGGCGAGGCGTTCGGCTTGAGGCCCGCCCGGCGGGGCAGCGGCGACCAGTCCGGCCGCGCGCCACGCCGCTCTTCCTGCGCTTCGGCGAGCCGCTGCTCGTCTTCGAGACGGCGCGCTTCGGCCTCGTCAGCGGCGTCCGCCCGCTGAGCTGCCTGCTTCGCGGCGTCCGTGGTGCTCACTTCACCGCCTTGACGTACTGGTCGTCGAACAGCCCGTCGAAGTTCGGCCGGCTCGGCGCGAGGCCGTTGGAGACGATGAAGTCGGCGATCTTGCCAGCCTGGAAGTTCAGGTGGGCGGGGGTGACGCCGGGGGTGAACGCGTCGAGGTTCTGCTGCTTGGTGAAGATCGTGGTGCCCGCGTCGTAGGACTTGTACTCGTCGATCGACACGGCGCCGCGTTTCGCCATGATCCGCACGGCCTCGTCCCGGTTCTGCTTGATCCACTCGATCGTCTCGAACCAGGTGTTCACCAGCGCCTGGACCTCCTTCTTGCGCTCCTTCGACATCTGCTCGGACACGACGAGATGGTCCGGGATGGCGCCGGGGAACTCGGCGGACGTCGCGATCGCGCGGCTGCCGGGGCGCTCGAGCGCCTTCGAGGTGAAGGGGGCGAAGGCGGCGACGGCGTCGACCTGCCCGCCGACGAACGCGGCCGCGGCGGCGTCGGTCAGCAGCGGGACCAGTTCGACGTCCTTCTCGGTCAGCTTCGCCTCCTGCAGCGCGAGCAGCAGGAGGTAGTGGTCGACGGTGCCCTGTTCGACGGCGATCTTCTTGCCCTTGAGGTCGGCGACGCCGGTGATGCCCTCGCGGGCGATGATCTTGTCGTTACCGGTCGAGTTGTCGTTGACCAGCACCACCGACAGCTTCGCGCCACCGCTGACCGACGCGAGGGTGTCGTTCAGGGTCTGGCTGTTGGCGTCGATCGCGCCCGAGGAGAGGGCGTTGATGCTTTCGGTGTAGCTGTCGAACCACTTCAGGTCGACGTTGACGCCGTTCTTCTCGAAGAGGCCCTTCTCCTGGGCCACCGCCCACGGGAACCAGCCCGGCCAGGCGCTGTAACCGATCGTGACCTTGGTGCCGGAAGCGGCCGTACTGTCGGAACAAGCCGAAAGGGCGGTCACGCCCGCCAGCGAAAGGGCGCACAACAACGCCGTCATCAGACGGCGGGAACGGGAAATCACAACGCACTCCTGGGGAAGGGGAGTAACTCGGGCGTGGAAAGTTCCGGCGGTTCGAGCGCAGGACTGATCGACCGGTGTCGGACTCCCTCCCGGAAGCCTGGCCGGCAATGGCGGATGGTGCGGCCGCACACCCGGCCGTCCCATCCAAACCTCTGAACATATTGGATAGAGGTGATCACCCCGTTGCTCTCGGCGGCGATCCTATCGAGTGGCGCAAGGTCTACCTAGTGTGATCGTCGGCTCTTGCACGATTCGCTGTCACATTCTGCTAAATCCAGCCGTTCGCACCATTGGGCGGAGTCTCGCGAGGTGGACAACCCGGTCCAGGACGTCGTACGTCCATCGGGTGGCGGGTGAAATCTTCGCCCGCCCTTCGGGAGGGAGCAGAGGATGAAAATTCGTTCGGCCGCGTTATGCGTCGCGGGGGCGGCGATCTTGTCCACCTTGGCCGGTGCCGGACCGGCGAACGCGACCAGACCGTCCAGTCTGGTCATGAGCCCGAGCGCTGTCGTCGCAGGTGGGACGGTCACCGCGGATATCTACTGCCTGCGCCCGTCGGGTGCGGGCGAGCTCGCGACGTCCCTCGTCGCGGACGGTCTCGCCGCCCCGATCCCCTTGCGGGTGGTGGGCGACGGCGGCACCGGCGGCATCGGTGTCGCGTTGCGCGGCGACGGTCCGGTGGGGACGGTGCCGGGGCGCTACACGGCGACGTACGACTGCTGGGGCTGGATCGTCCGCGCGGAGTTCACTGTCACGAACTGACAACACGGCGGAAGAAGCGGAGGCCGGTTTCGGGACGCGAATTGCGTCCCGGAGCCAGGCCTCCGACGGCACATCCGGGGGAGATGTTCCGGCCGGTAATTTCTGTCAACCGACAGAATTGGCTCGGACGGGCCCGGGCGCCGCCGTGAAAACCGGAAGAACTATTCGCGGAGCGCCGAAATATCGGCGAAACAAAAGCGGAAAGAATTCCTTGCCCATCCGCGTGGACCCGGTCTGTCCAGGGCATTTCCACCGTTTGTGAAGCCGGGCGCGATTTCGCGGGCGGGCGGGCCGAAACGGAGCGAAGATCCCGGGTGACCGACGTTCGGCCTTGATCGATCAGGCTCGGCCGGGTAACGGGGAGGTGACGGCTTGCGGTCCAGCGGCTACACACAGATGATCCGGGAGGGGTGGCGGGTGTCACCGTTCAGTGGGTTTCGCCGCCGCGTCGGAGGCAATACCGTCGGCGGCAAAGCCGAAGTCACAGATGCCCCGACCGGGTACGGAGGTTTGGCGGATGATGCCGGAGATCAAGAACGGCGCTGCTGGCGCTGCCGACGGAGACAACGCCGTCGTGCGCCTGCCCGGGATGCGGGTTGCCTACGAAGGGGCCGCCTTCGACGAATCCGCGCTGGCGGAGACCTGGACCGCCCAGCTGCAGGACTGGCTGAACCAGGCCGTCTCCGCCGGGATCGCCGAACCGAACGCGATGGTGCTCGCCACGGCCGACCAGGAGGGCAGGCCGTCCTCCCGGACCGTCCTGTGCAAGGGCCTCGACGAGCGCGGCGTCGTGTTCTACACGAACTACACGTCCACCAAGAGCCACGACCTCACCGCGACGCGCTACGCGTCGATCACCTTCCCGTGGTACCCCCTGCAGCGTCAGGTCCACGTGCGCGGCGAGGTGGAGAAGGTCAACGTCGCCGAGACCGCCGAGTACTGGGCGTCCCGCCCGCGGGGTTCGCAGCTCGGGGCCTGGGCCTCGCCGCAGTCCCGCGTCGTCGACGGCCGCCGCGCCCTGGAGACCGCGCTGCACGGCATCGAGCGCCGCTTCGCCGACGTCGAGAACATCCCGTTCCCGCCGCACTGGGGCGGGTGGCGCATCCGGCCCGACGTCGTCGAGTTCTGGCAGGGCCGCGAGGACCGCATGCACGACAGGCTCCGCTACGTCCGGACCGACGACGGCTGGCAGATCGAGCGCGTCGCGCCGTAATTTTTGCCGCGCGCTTCCGCAAACGCGCCGAAGGGGCGTCGTTCCGCTCAACGTCACGTTGAGCGGAGAGGCGCCCCTTCATCGCGTTTCCGGGGGCCTTCGGCCCAAAAGAGGGCGCGCGGCGGTGAAGTCTCCCCGTCGCGCTGGCGCGCTCCCGGGAGACCGTTGGGTCACCTGAGACTCGGTCACCTGGGTCACCGGGCCACGGCGGCACGGCCTTCACGCGTGATCGGGTGACCTAAATCGCGCGCGGATGGTTAGTTAGCGCGGCTAAGCTGTCTGGTTGTGAGTGACGACGTGGGGGTTGAACAGCGCAAAGGTGTCCGCAAGCTGTTCGGCTCGATCGTCGTCGACACCCGGCCGCTCAAGATCCCCGCGTTCCGCCGCCTCTGGCTCTCCACCGCGGTCACCGCGATCGGCAGTCAGCTCACCGCCGTCGCGGTCCCCAAACAGGTCTTCGACCTCACCGGCTCGTCGGCCTACGTCGGCCTGACCGGCCTGGTCGCACTGGTCCCGCTGCTCGTCTTCGGTCTCTGGGGCGGCGCCATCGCGGACGCCGTCGACCGCCGCAAGCTGCTCCTCGTCACCAACGTCGGCGTCACGCTCACTTCGGCGGTCCTGTGGCTCCAGGCGTTCCTGGACATCGGCTCCGTCTGGCTCGTACTGGGCCTGCTCGCGGTCAATCAGGCGTTCTTCGCGGTCAACATGCCGACCCGCAGCGCCGTGGTCGCCCGGCTGGTCCCGGACAGCCTGATCGCACCCGCGACCGCGCTGAGCAGCACGATGGCCACCTTCGGCGCGGTCTTCGGCCCGCTGCTCGCCGGATCGCTGATCCCGGTCCTCGGCCTCTCGACGCTCTACCTGATCGACGTCGCCGCGCTGACGGCCACGCTCGTCGCGGTCTACCGGCTTCCCCCGATCCCGCCGCTCGGCGAGATCGCGCGCCGGGCCGGGATCCGCGACATCATCGACGGCTTCAAGTACTTGGCCACGCAGAAGATCCTGCTGGCCTCGTTCCTCGTCGACATCATCGCGATGGTCGCGGGCATGCCGCGCGCGCTGATCCCGGAGATGGCGGAGCGCACCTTCGGCGACCCGCCCGGCGGCGGTCCGGCGCTGGGCTGGCTGTACGCCGCGCTCCCCGCGGGCGCGATGCTGATCGGCCTCTTCTCCGGCTGGCTGACCAGGATCCGCAACCAGGGCGCGGGCGTGATCGTCTCGGTCTGTGTCTGGGGCGCCGCCGTCGCCGGTTTCGGGCTCGCGAACTCGCTGTGGCTCGCGGTGTTCTTCATGGCGCTCGCCGGCGCGGCCGACATGGTCAGCGCGATCTACCGGATGTCGATCCTGCAGGTCGCCACCACCGACGAGATGCGCGGACGGCTGCAGGGCGTGTTCACCGTCGTCGTCGCGGGCGGCCCGCGGATCGCCGACCTCACCCACGGCTGGGCCGCCGCCGGGGTCGGCACGGCCGCCGCGGCCTCCGGCGGCGGGGTGCTGGTCATCGTGCTGGTCGTCGGCGCGGCGCTGCTGATCCCGTCGTTCTGGCGGTACCGGGCCCCGGTGGACTGAGCCGTCCGGTCTATCGTCGGGCCCATGCGTATTTCACGGGCGATCATCCTGTTCGCCGCTGTCATCGCGACCCTTTCCGCCTGCTCGTCCGGGGACGAAAAGACGGACAACGCGGCCAAGCCGTCGAGCCAGGCTCCCGCGCCCTCCGCCGCGCCGAGTTCGTCGGCCGCTCCCACCGGTGGCGCCGGTGCGAAGGAGCCGTGCGCGCTGCTGCCCGCCGAGGCCGTCGGCAAGGCCGTCTCCATCCAGGGCGTGACGTCGGCGCCGGGCCCGGTGCAGGACAACGCCGCCAACGGAGGCAAGGCCAAGAGCTGCGTCTACTCGGCCGCCGGAAAGCAGATCGGCGCGCTCGCGGTGACCCGCTTCGAAGGCAACAAGATCAAGCCCGCCGAGATGATCGCCGCGCTGAAGAAGGCCAAGCAGAACGCCAAGGACGTCGCCGGTGTCGGCGAAGGCGCCATCTACTACACCGACGAGACCAAGACCGCGACGCTGGCGTCCGCCGAACTCGTGGGCAACGTCCCGGTGCTGGTCAACTACACCGGTCCGGTGAAGATGACGCAGGACATGATGGTCCCGCTGGTGAAGACCGCGGTCGACGCCAACTGAGTGGATTACCCCGAGCAGGCCTTCGTCAACCCGTGACGAAGAACTGACCAAATCGGACTGTCGGCCACAGACGTGATGCGGCACACTCTTGCCGCATGGCGGACACGACGACAACAGAACAGACCGGTCCGGCCGGTCAGCCGAGCCTCAAACGGGTCATGGGTTCCAAGCTCCTGCTGTTCTTCGTGGTGGGGGACATCATCGGGACGGGCGTCTACGCGCTCACCGGGCAGGTGGCCGGCCGGGTGGGCGGCGCGCTCTGGCTGCCGTTCCTGATCGCGTTCGTGGTCGCGTTCATGACCGCGTTCAGCTACCTGGAACTGGTCGGGAAGTACCCGCAGGCGGCGGGGGCCGCGCTCTACACGCACAAGGCGTTCAAGATCCGCTTCCTCACCTTCATGGTGGCGTTCGCGGTGATGTGCTCCGGGATCACGTCGGCTTCGTCGGCGGCGAAGGCGTTCGGGGAGACCTATCTCAAGGAGTTCATCACCGCGCCGATGCCACTGGTGGCGATCCTGTTCGTGATCGGCCTCGCGCTGATCAACTTCCGCGGGGTCTCCGAATCGGTGAAGACCAACGTGGTGCTGACCTGCATCGAGATCGGCGGTCTGCTGATCATCATCGGGGTCGGTGTGTGGGCGGTGCTGAACGGCAACGGGGACGCCTCGCGGCTGGTCGAGTTCGACACCGAGAACCAGACGATGCTGGTGGCGATCACCTCGGCGACGTCGCTGGCGTTCTTCGCGATGGTCGGTTTCGAGGACTCGGTGAACATGGCCGAGGAGTGCAAGGACCCGATCCGGATCTTCCCGAAGGCGATGCTGTGGGGCATGGTCATCGCCGCGACCATCTACATCATGGTCTCGGTGACCTCTTCGCTGCTGGTGCCCGCGGACGATCTGGCGGCGGCCAAGAGCAGCGCGTTGCTGAAGGTGCTCGACGTCGGGGCGCCTGGCTTCCCGCGTGAAGTGTTCTCGGCGATCGGTCTCTTCGCGGTCATCAACTCGGCGCTGATCAACATGCTGATGGCCAGCCGCCTGCTCTACGGCATGGCGAACCAGCGGATCATCCCGAAGCAGCTCGGCACCGTGCACCCGTTCCGCCGCAGCCCGTGGGTGGCGATCGTGTTCACCAGCCTGATCGCGATCGGCCTCGTGTCCTTTGTGGATATCGGGGTGCTCGGCGGCACGACGGCGCTGTTGCTGCTGGCGGTGTTCGCCATCGTCAACGTCGCGGTCTTGGTGCTGCGCAAGGAAAAGGCGGCGCACAAGCATTTCCGCGCACCGACGATCGTCCCGGTGCTGGCCGCGATCTTCTGCGTCTACCTGGTGACACCGCTGTCCGGGCGGCCGGCGCGCGACTACAAGGTCGCCGCGATCCTGCTCGGCGTCGGCATCGTGCTGTGGGGGATCAACTGGCTCGTCATGCGGGCCACGCACAAGGAAGAAGACCGGCAGCCCATCGAGCCGCCGGTCGGCTAGCCGCGGCCTTCTTTCAGCGACTGAGCGCCTGGTACTCCACCGGGCTGTGGGCCGAGAACACGGTGACGTCGTCGGCGTGTTCCCGGCTCAGCTCGCGCAGCCGTTCGACGTTCTCCAGCCGCGGTTTGCGCAGCGTCTGCACCATGTTCTGGAACGCGGTCATTCCCGGCGGGCAATGCGGCTTCACCGGGTCCATCTGACCGTGGAAGAAGTATGCGTCTCCCGCGTGCAGCAGCCAGCCGTCGCCGGTGTCGACCGCGACGCCGGTGTGGCCCTTGGTGTGACCCGCGAGCGGCACCAGCAGGATCTCCGGCGGCAGGCCCTTGAGCTCGCGGACGGCCTGGAAGCCGAACCAGTCGTCCCCGGCCTCGTCGTACATGCTCCACAGTGGACGGTGGGCGAACTGGTTGGCGCGGAAGCGGAGCTTCTCGCTCTGATTGGACGGCGACGTCGCCGCGTCGTGCTCCGCCGTGCGGACGTGCACGACGGCGTTCGGGAAGTCCGCGAGCCCGCCCGCGTGGTCGACGTCGAGGTGGGTGCAGATGATGTGCCGGACGTCTTCGAGCCGGTGGCCGAGCGCCTCGACGTGGTGGGCCGCCGTCTCCGTCTCGACCGGCTTCGCGCCGACCATGATCGTGAACGGCGTCCCGAGCCAGGCGCCGGGATTCTCGACGCCCTTGCGGCCGAAACCGGTGTCCACCAGCACGAGCCCGTCGCCGGTCTCGATGAGCAGGCAGTGCGCCACCAGCTCCGAGCGGCGCAGCAGCCCCGGCTGGCCGTCGAGCAGCTTGCCTCCCGGTGCGCGCATCGTGCCGCAGTTCAGGTGGTGCACCTTCATAGCCTGCTCCTCTGGCTGAGCCGTTCGAATGCGGTGGCGTCGTGCGCGGCGAAGACCGTCACCTCGGCACCGTTGTTACTGACAAGTTCGCGCAGCCGGCGCTGGTTGTCCAGTCGTGCCGCCTTCTCCGTCTGCATGTACGACTCGAAGACGCCCAAGGCGAAGGGGATGTGCGGCTTTTGCTCCAGTTCGCCGCCGTGGAAGACGGCGTCGCCGGCGTTGAGGAGCCAGCCGTCACCCGTGTCGACCGCGATCCCGGCGTGGCCGCGGGTGTGCCCGGCGAGGGGGATGATCAGCACGTCCGGGACCCCTTCGAGCTCGCGGACGGCGTCGAAACCGAACCACGGCTCGCCGTCGGCGCGGTACGACCGCCAGATCGGCCCGTGGCCGAACTGCACCTTGCGGTAGCGGCTCGCCTCCTTGCGGTCGATCGGCTTCTCCAGCGCCTGAAGCTCGCGATCGTGGACGTGGACCCGCGCGTGGGGGAAGTCGACGAGCCCGCCCGCGTGGTCGAGGTCGAGGTGGGTGAGCACGATGTCGCGCACGTCGGCCGGGTCGAAGCCGAGCTTGCGGATCTGGGTGGTGGCGCTGAGGTCGTCGTCGCTGACGGGGTGGATCATCCGGACGAAACCGGCGCCGAGCCATTCAGCCGGCCGACTGACGGTGGGGGTGCCGACGCCGGTTTCGACGAGCACGAGCCCGTTGTCGGTCTCCAGCAGAAGGCAGTGGCAGATCAGTTCGGCGCGGCGGAACAGGCCGGGCTTGCCGTCGATGAGTTTGCCGCCGAGCGGCCGCAGGGTTCCGCAGTTCAGGTGATGGACGCGCATCAGGAGAGCTCCCGTTCGAGTGTGGTGCGGAGGTGAGGGGCGATCGCGCGCAGTGGCGCGGTGTCGTGCAACGTCTTGGCCAGCAGCAACCCGCCCTCGATGGCGGCGAGGACGACCGTCGCCAGGTGGTCCGCCTTGGCGGTGTCCAGCGCGTCGGCGATGACGGTGTGCCAGGAGGTGTAGCCGTCGGCGCAGGCCTGGCGGATCGCCTCGCTGTCACCCGACGCGTCGAGCGCGACCGTCGCGAGCGGGCAGCCGCGCTGGAAATCCGACTCCTCCAGCGAGGTCGCCAGCGCGTCGACCACGTTCTCGATACCGGTGACGATGTCGGGCGCGTTCGCGGCGATCGTGCGCAGCTGGTCGCAGAGCCGGTCGGCGGACTGGCGGATGGCTTCGGCGGCCAACTGCTCCTTGCCGCCGGGGAAATGGAAGTAGAGCGATCCCTTGGGGGCGCCGACGGCGGCGACGAGCTGGTTGAGCCCGGTGGCGTGGTAACCCTGCTGGTGGAAGAGGTCGGCGGCGGAGTCGAGCATGCGCTGCCGGGTGTCGGTGCGGCGAACCATGCGGACGACTGTAGCTCAAACTATGACGACCGGTCTAGTAAGCGCGGTTTACACAAACCTTCTTGCTTACGGATGTTTGTGTAAACTTGGCGGTGAACCGATCGGCGATCGAAGGGAGTGGACATGGTCGACTCGGCCCAGTTGCTTCCGGTCGCGCAGGCGGCGCGAGCTCTGGATATCTCGCGGGAGCGCGTCCGCGAACTCGTGCACGGCGGCAGGCTCGACGCGGTCCGGATAGGTCACGAACTGCTTGTCGACGCCCGGTCGGTCGAGCATCGGAAGAGCGTGGTGAAGCCCGCTGCCGGCCGTCCGCTCTCCTCGCGGATGGCGTGGGGCTTCCTGTGGTCGTTGAGCGGCTACCAGCCGTCATGGATCTCGCCGTCGGAACGGGTCCGGCTCAAGCGCTACGCGCGGGAACGCGTGCCCGCCCACTGGCCACGCCTGCTCTCCGGTCGCGCGCGCGTGCACCGCGTACGAATGCTGGCAGGGCCGCTCGCGCGACTCCGGGAAGATCCGTACGCCGTCGTCAGTGGTCCTGTCGCTGCCGGGCGCCACGGTGCCGACCTCATGGCGGGCAGCGCCGATGAAGAGTTCTATGTGGATGCCGTCCGGTTCGACGAACTCGCGCGGTCACGGCGGCTCCGCCTGAACAGCGCGGAACCCAACGTGGTGATTCGTGTTCCCGCCCTGTCCGGCGTTCTGCGTCCGCCGGGTGCGGGCGGCCTTGCGATCCCGGCGGCTGTCGCGGCGGACCTCCTCGATGCTGGGGACGAACGTTCTGTCCTCGCGGCACAACAACTTCTCACTCGTTTGGGCGAGGTCCATAAGCTCGGCGAATGAGCGATTCCGCGCCGCGAGCCGGTCTGGGAACACTGGCATTGCCGCTGTTGCAGGGCGAGAATGACCGAGTCGTCTGGCCCGCGATGTTCGACCTTGCCGACCGGCTACCCGAGCCCTGGGTCATGATCGGCGGGCAGATGGTCATCCTGCACGGCCTGCTGGCCGATCGGTCGATCCCTCGGGTGACGAAGGACATCGACCTACTCTTCGACGTTCGGTTCACGCTCGACGCCTTCCCTCGTGCACATCAGGTGCTCAAGAGGCTGGGCTATGAGGTCGACGGCATCAGTGCGGACGGCAAGGCTCATCGCTACCTTCATCCGGTAACCGGCATGGTGGTCGACATCCTCGCGCCGGACAAGCTCGGCGCTCGTGCCACGCCACGACTCCGGACGCCCGCCGGAAAGATCGTGTCGATCCCGGGTGGCAAGACCGCGCTCGACGACGCGCGGCCGCTCACCGCGACCTATGGCGGAAGGTCGGCGACGCTGTACTTGCCGGGGCTGGCCGCGGCTTTGGTGGTCAAGGTGAAGGCCCTGATCGATGAGCCGCCGAAGCCAGGCGTGCTCAGCCGTCATGTCTCCGACATCGCGTTCCTGACTTCGCTCGTCGACGATCCCGATGGGCTCTTTCCCGGTGACCCGCCGCTCACGCCGCGGTTCGGTTGCCTGGTCGATGGCCTCGACGACCCACGGCATCCGGCCTGGCTCGCGCTCGGCGATCCTCACGCCGAAGACGGGTTCAATGCTTGGGAGATCTTGCGCGAGACCGGGTAGCGTCCTGATCTGGTGCACCGACTGCAACAGCCTCCACACGACGGCCCGCCGATCGCGAACCTGGTCGACGAACCGTCTCCGGACGTGATGCGCGCAGTGGATGGGCGCGCGAACATCTCGATCCGCGATGGTGCCCGTTGCTCACGCAGGTGTTTCAAGACCGCGAACTCGGCTGGGATCCGGAGAATCCGCCGCGCCCGGGCGGTCCCTGGACACCGATCGCGGACGCTGACCCGCCGAACTGTTGCCGCAGCTCGCGTTTGAGCAGCTTCCCGGACGCGTTCTTCGGCAGTTCGCCGACGAAATGCACCGACTTCGGCACCTTGTGCGCCGCCAGCGACTTCTTGGCGAACTCGATCAGTTCCGCTTCTCCGACGGGTTCCTTCACCACGACCACCGCCGCGATCGCCTCGATCCAGCGTTCGTGCGGCAGGCCGACGACGGCGACCTCGGCGACGGCGGCATGCGCGTACAGCGCGTCTTCCACCTCTCGCGACGCGACGAGCACGCCGCCGGTGTTGACGACGTCCTTGATCCGGTCGACGACGAACAGGTAACCCTCCTCGTCCTGCCGCACCAGGTCGCCGGAATGGAACCAGCCGCCCGCGAACGCCTCCACCGACTCCTCGGGCTTGCCCCAGTAACCGGTGCACAGCTGGGGAGAGCGGTACACGACCTCGCCGAGTTCGCCCGGCGGGAGGTCGTTCATCTCGGCGTCCACCACTCGGGTCTCGACGAAGAGGATCGGGCGGCCGACGGAATCCGGCCGCGCGTCGTGCTCTTCGGGGCGGAGCACTGTCGCGAGTGGACCGATCTCCGACTGGCCGAAGCAGTTGTAGAAACCGACTTCCGGCAGTCGGGCGCGGAGCGCGTTCAGCACCGGGACGGGCATGATCGACGCGCCGTAGTAGGCCTTGGTGAGGTTGCTCAGATCCGCGTCCGCGAGACCGGGGTGGTTCGCGAGTCCCACCCAGACGGTCGGCGGGAAGAACAGCGAAGTGATGCCCTGCCGGGGAATCCGCGCCAGGATGTCGCCGAGGTCGGGCCCTTCGACGAGATGGTTCGTCGCGCCGACGGCCAGCCCGGGCATCAGGAACACGTGCATCTGCGCCGAGTGATAGAGCGGCAACGCGTGCAGCGGCACGTCGCGGTCGCTCAGGTCGAGCGCGGCGATGCAGGACGAGTACTCGTGCACCAGCGCGCGATGGGTGAGCATCGCGCCCTTCGGCCGCGAGGTCGTCCCGGACGTGTAGAGCAACTGGACGAGGTCATCGTCCGCGACCCCGGATTCCTCGTGCGGCTCGACGGTCTCGTCCAGCGCCCAGTCCAGAACGTCCATTGTGGACAAATGATCGACGCCGACGTGCTCGGCCAGCGCGGGGTCGACGAAGGCGACGGCGGGCTCGGACTGGGTGAGCAGGTATTCGAGTTCCTCGCCGCGGGCGTTGAAGTTCACCGGCACGTGCACCAGCCCGGCCCGCGCGCAACCGAGGTACAGCAACAAGTACGCGTCGGAGTTCTTGCCGAAGGCCGCGACCCGGTCACCGTGGACGAGCCCGCGGCCGAGCAGCTTCGCCGCGACCCGGCCCGCCGCGCGGTCGAGCTCCGCGTACGTCCACACGCGATCGGCGAACGTGAGGGCGACCCGGCCCGGGACGCGGCGCGCGCTCCGTTCCAGGATGCGGCCGACGGTGCTGGGGTAGCCGGGAACGGTCATCGCGGCGGTCTCCTTCGTCCGGGCGTGGCGTTCTCACAGTAACCTCGTCCGCATGGCCAATCCCACCGGAGAGCAGTTCGAGATCACCCGCGGCAACGCGCGAGCCGTCATCACCGAGATCGGTGCCGGGTTGCGCGCGTTCGAGGTCGGCGGAGTGCCTTACGTCGAGGCGTTCGCCGAGGACGAGAAGCCGCCGAAGGGCGCCGGGCAGGTGCTGCTGCCCTGGCCGAACCGCACCAAGGGCGGCCAGTGGGTGCACCAGGGTGAGAAACAGCAGCTTCCGATCACCGAAGAGGCGCGCGGCAACGCGATCCACGGCCTGACCCGGCACGAGGAGTGGGAGCTGCTGGAGCACGCGGAGTCGTCGATCACGCTGGCCATCGACGTCCCGGCGCAGGAAGGCTGGCCGGTGCCGCTGCGCGCGACGATCACCTACGAGATCTCGCCGCGCGAACTGGTCGTGACACACGAGATCCGCAACGAGGGCGAGAGCCCCATCGGTGTCGGGCTCGGCACGCACCCCTACTTCCGCATCGGCGACACGCCCACCGACGAGCTGACTCTGACGCTGCCCGCGAGCCGGGTCCGGCCGTATCTCGGCGACGAGCAGATGCCGTACGCCGACGAGCAGGACGTCGAGGGGACCGAGTACGACTTCCGGTCCGGCAAGCTGCTCGAAGGCGTCGACCTGGACACGGCGTTCGGCGGGCTGAGCGTCGCCGAGGACGGCAACCACCACCACGTTCTCTCGCACGAGGACCGGGAGCTGCTGGTCTGGGCGGGCCCGGACTTCCGCTGGGCGCAGGTCTTCACGCCGGACGACCTGGTCGGCCGCGGCCGGGCGGTGGCGATCGAGCCGATGACCTGCCCCGCCGACGCGCTCAACACCGGCACCGATCTGATCGAGCTGGAGCCCGCGTCGTCGTGGACCGGGAGCTGGGGAATCCGGGTACGTTGACGATGCCACGGTCGTCGCCGCTCCGGCTGGGCCCCGCGGACGCGGGAGAGGTGCTCACGCTGCAGCGCGCGGCGTACGTCCCGGAGGCCAGGGAGCACGAGAACCTAGACCTCCCGCCGCTGGTGGAAACCTTCGAGCAGGCGAAACAAGCCCTGGGTGACCCCGCGTGTTTCGCCTGGGGCGTCAGGGAATCCGGGCGGCTGGTGGCGAGCGTGCGGATCGTCGTGGACGGCGGCGCCGGTCTCGTCGGCAGGCTCATCGTCGCGCCGGACAGGCAGGGACACGGGCTCGGCAGCTCCTTGCTGCTCGCCGCCGAAGCGGCCGCGCCGCCTTCGGTGACCGTGTTCCGCCTGTTCACCGGGGAGCGGAGCGCCGGTCCGCTGCGGATGTACCGGAAGCTCGGCTACGTCGAGACGCACCGCACGCCGGAGAAGCACTACGAACTGGTCCATTTCGAAAAGCCCCGCGTGCGGACCGGTGGCCCAGTTCGTTAGCGTGTCAAAGTATGTCTGACAAAGCACAGGTCAAGGCCATCGTCGGTGGTTACGTCGTCCCGGTCGACGGTGATCCCATCGACGGCGGCACGGTCCTCATCGAGAACGGGAAGATCGTCGCGGTCGGCACGGACGCCGAGGTCGACGTCCCCGACGACGCCGAACTGGTCGACGCCGCGGGCAGCTGGGTGCTGCCCGGGTTCATCGACGCGCACGCCCACCTCGGCGTGCACGAAGACGGCGAAGGCTGGTCCGGGAACGACACCAATGAGATGACCGACCCCAACGGCGCGCGGTTCCGCGCGATCGACGGGATCGACCCGTACGAGCCCGGCTTCGACGACGCGCTCGCGGGCGGCGTCACCAGCGTCGTCATCAAGCCTGGCTCGGGGAACCCCATCGGCGGGCAGACGATCGGCGTCAAGACCTGGGGCCGGACAGTGCTCGACATGATCTTCGCCGAGGGTGTCAGCGTGAAAAGCGCGCTCGGCGAGAACCCGAAGCGCGTGTACGGCGAGAAGAAGCAGACGCCGTCGACCAGGCTCGGCGTCGCGTCGACCATCCGTGACGCCTTCACCGCCGCGCGCAACTACGCCGCCCAGCGCGAGCACGCCGCCGGCGAGGGCAAGCCGTTCGACGTCGACCTCACCAAGGAGACGCTGGCCAAGGTCCTCGACGGGGAGCTGTACTGGGACCAGCACGTCCACCGCGCCGACGACATGGTCACCGCGATCCGGCTGGCCGACGAGTTCGGCTACAAACTGGTGATCAACCACGGCACCGAAGGGCACCTGATCGCGGACCTGCTCGCCGAGCGGGACGTGCCGGTGATCCTCGGGCCGCTGTTCACCACCAAGTCCAAAGTGGAGCTGCGCAACCGCACCCTGCGCGCGCCCGGCATCCTCGCCAGGGCGGGCGTGAAGATCGCGATCACCACGGACCACCCGGTCGTGCCGATCAACTTCCTGGTGTACCAGGCCGCGCTGTCGGTGAAGGACGGTCTGGACCCGGAGACCGCGCTGAAGGCGCTGACCGTCAACCCGGCCGCGATGCTGGACCTCGACGACCAGGTCGGCTCGCTGAAGCCGGGCCTCGACGCCGACGTGGTCATCTGGTCGGGCGACCCGCTGGACGTGATGAACCGGGCGATGCGCGTGTTCGTGCGCGGCCGCGAGGTCTACCACTTCGACGAGGCGACCGGGGTCGGCGTGGCCGAAGACCGGCGCTACCGCGAGGCTTGACCGCTCGTGAGTGATTCGGGTCGTTCCACGGACCCGAATCACTCACGACAGCAACCGGTCGAGATCCAGCTTCACCGGAAACGGTTCGACGGCCTTGAATTCGCCTGTCATGGCCGGAGCGTCCTGATAGCCGAGTTCGCCCGCCTGGTGACAGGCGACAAGTGAGACCGGTTCGCTGAGGTCGACGATCCAGTAATGCGGGATCCCCGCGTCGGCGTACTCGCCGTGTTTGGTCACGTAGTCGGTGCGCTTCGAGCCGGGTGACACGATCTCGACCACCACGACGACGTCGTCCGCGTGATACATCGTGTCTTCTTCGTCGATCCGTTCGCCTGCCTCGCGAAGGGCGATGATCAGACCCGGGCGCCTGGCGAAACCTGGCTCACCGGGCGGTACCAGCCCCAGATCGACGTCGATGTCCTGGACGAATTCCAGGTGCTCGGGCAGCTGCGACTCCAGCTGCCTGGCCAAGGCGTACAGCGCCTTGTTGTGTCTCCTCTTGGGGCTCGGTGACCTGACGAGGCGGCCTTCCACGAGCTCGGTGAATCCGGAATCGGGCTCACCGAGCGCCGCGTACTCCGCGACCGACAGCAGGTGATCCGGGATGGCCCACCCTGGTTCACCGTGCGACCCGGTCGTGGAATAGGGAACGGCTGTCACAGCGTCTCCTCGCGTCTTCCACGGTGTCTCACGGCCAAGTGGTGACCATCGGTGATCGTAGCAGCGCGGAGTGTCAGCCTTTCCGCAGTTCCCGCGCGATCACCATGCGCTGGATCTGGTTCGTGCCCTCGAAGATCTGCGGCACCTTCGCCTCCCGCATGTACCGCTCCACCGGGAAGTCCTTCGTGTATCCGGCGCCGCCGAGGACCTGCACGGCGTCGGTGGTCACCTTCATCGCGCCGTCGGTCGCGACGAGCTTCGCGATGGACGCCTGCCGCTGGAACGGCAGCCCGCGGTCGCGGCGGCGGGCCGCGTCGAGGTACATCGCGCGCGAGGTCTCTACGGTCGCGGCCATGTCGGCCAGCAGGAACTCCAGGCCCTGGAACTCGATGATCGGCCGCCCGAACTGCGTGCGACCCTTCGCGTATTCGAGCGCCTCGTCCAGCGCGGCCTGCGCGAGCCCGACGGCGCACGCCGCGATGCCCAGCCGCCCGGAGCTGAGCGACGACAGCGCGATCTTCAGCCCCTGGCCCTCTTCGCCGATCCGGCGTTCGGCGTCGACGGCGGCGTCTTCGAACATCAGCTGTGCCGTGGTCGACCCGGTGAGACCCATTTTCCGCTCGGGCGGCGCGGCCGAGAGGCCCGGCGTCGCCGCGTCGACGAGCAGGCAGCTGATGCCCTGCCCGCCGTCGTCGCTGGTACGCACCATCGTCGTGTAGAAGTCGGCCTCACCCGCATGGGTGATCCACGCCTTCGTGCCGTTCACGACGTACCGGTCGCCGTCGAGCCGCGCGCGGGTCGAGAGAGCGGCCGCGTCGGAGCCGGCGTGGGTCTCCGAGAGCGCGTACGCACCCAGCAGGCCGCCTTCCAGCATGGAGGGCAGCCAGCGGTCACGCTGCTCGTCGGTGCCGTGGTGCGCCAGCGCGAAGCAGGACATCGTGTGCACGGAAAGCCCGACGCCCACCGACATCCACGCCGCGGCGATCTCCTCCAGAACCTGCAGGTACACCTCGTACGGCAGCTCGCCGCCGCCCCAGCGCTCCGAGTACGGCAGGCCGAGCAGCCCGGCCTGCCCGAGCAGCCGGAACTGTTCGCGCGGGAAGTGCGCGGTCTCTTCGTACTTGCTCGCGATCGGGGCGAGTTCCTCGCGCGCGATCTCCTTGGCCAGGTCGATCAGATCCTGGGCCTCGGTGCTGGGCAGCAGACGGTCCGCCGGCATGGCTCCTCCGAGCTGAACGGTACTAAAAACAGTACTGTGGGCTGATTCAGCGTACAGTAGACGGCGCTGGGGGTACACCGTTCGCGTAGGGGATAGTGATCCGATGACCTCGCGCCGCCAGCCCACCGCGCGTCAGAGAGCGCTGCTCTCGGAACTCGAAGCGCTCTTCCTCGCCGAGGGGTTCTCCCCGTTCACGCTGGACGACCTGGCCGCGAGGCTCCGCTGCTCGAAGTCGACCCTCTACGCGCTCGCCCCCAGCAAGGAGCAGCTCGCGGTGAAGGTCGTCACCCACTTTTTCAAGGGGGCCGCCGAGCTGCTGGAGGAGCGGATCGCCGGGATCGACGACGCCCGCAAGATCCTCGGCGAGTATCTCGCCGGGATCTCCGAATACCTGAATCGCGCCTCGGCCGCTTTCATGACCGACATCGCCGAATTCGCGCCGGCGCGGGACGCCTATCAGCTCAACAGCCGCGCCGCGGCCGCCCGGATCCGGTCGTTCATCGATCGCGGCGTCACCGACGGTGTTTTCCGCGAGGTGCACGCGCGGCTGATCGCGGAAATGGCGGGGCTGATCATCGAGGGAATCCAGACCGGCGTGATCGGGCAGCGCACCGGGGTGACCGACGCCGAAGCGTTCACCGCGCTGTCGGAACTCCTCCTTGGCGGCATAGCGACAAAAAATGTCCTGAACTGACAATTCTGGTGGTGGAACCACCGCCTCGGCTAGCATCGCGCCCGTGATCGTCGTGGGTGGAGAGGCGCTGGTCGACCTCGTTCCTGGTGAACCGTTGGATTCCACTGTGGACGGTGGGTTGCGCGCGCTGCTGCCCTGGATGGGTGGTGGTCCTTACAACGTCGCGCTCGCCGCCGGCCGGCTCGGCGTCCCGACGGGCTTCCTGTCCCGTGTCTCGAATGACCGCTTCGGTGTCGCGCTGGTGGACCGGTTGCACGCCTCCGGTGTCGACACCGCCTTGCTGCAGAGGGGAAACGAGCCGACGACGCTCGCCGTGGTCGCGCTCGACGAAAAGGGTTCCGCGCAGTACACCTTCTACACCGAGGGCACCGCGGACAGGCTCGTCGCCGACCCCGGCCCGCTCCCCGAAGATGTGACGGCGCTCTCCCTCGGCACCCTCGGCATGGTCCTGGAGCCGGGTGCGAGCACGTACGAAACGCTGTTGCGCCGCGAATCCGCGCGCGGCGTGCTGACCGTTCTCGATCCGAACATCCGAGCGGCGCTGATCGAGGATCCGGCGGCGTACCGGGCGAGGTTCCGGTCCTGGCTGCCGTATGTCCGCCTGCTCAAGATCTCCGACGACGACACGGAATGGCTCGCCGAAGGCGCCGATCCGGTCGACGCGGCAAAGGTCTGGACCTCTAGCGGAGTCGATGCCGTCGTGCTCACCCGCGGCGCGCAGGGGTTGTCCGTCATCACACGAGCGGGGGAAATCGCGCAGGTCCCGTCACGCCGGGTCGACGTGGTCGACACGATCGGCGCCGGGGACACCGTGCAAGGCGCCCTGCTGGCATGGCTGTACTCGAATGGGGTGCGCGACGTGTCCACTCTCGACGCCGGCGGCTGGCGCGCGGCGCTCGAATTCGCGGCGAAAGCGGCGTCGATCACCGTCTCGCGGAGTGGGGCGGAACCGCCGACGGCCGCGGATATGGCATCCGCCGTGTGAACCTGGTCCCAAAGGGGCTGTTGTGAGCAACTCACCCGCTGCGCGTTGACCCCATTCTCGACTAGCGTGGAGGGGAATTCATACCCCAGCGGGGCGGTGTGCAGCGAGGCCGTGGGTCACGCGCGTGAAAGAGGGCGTACCTGTGGAACCTACAGGCGCCGCCGGCCCGTGCTGAACGTGAGAGGGACTTACATGTCCGACGCGACGACGGCTGCGGGGCAGTCCGGCGAGACCGCGACGCTGCGCCTGCCCAATGGCGAGCACGAGTTCAAGGTGATCCACCCGGTGGAGGGTGCGCCTGGGATCGAGCTGGGGAAGCTGCTGGCGACGACCGGGTACATCACCCACGACCCGGGGTTCGTGAACACCGGCGCCGCGTCCTCGGCCATCACCTACATCGACGGTGACGCCGGCATCCTGCGCTACCGCGGGTACCCGATCGAGCAGCTGGCCGAGAAGTCGACCTTCATCGAGGTCTCGTACCTGCTCATCTACGGCGAGCTGCCGACCCAGACGCAGCTGTCGGAGTTCACCGAGAAGATCCAGCGCCACACCCTGCTGCACGAAGACCTGAAGGCCTTCTTCAGCGGCTTCCCGCGTGACGCGCACCCGATGCCGGTGCTCTCCAGCGCCGTATCCGCGCTGTCGACCTTCTACCAGGACTCGCTCAACCCGTTCGACGAACCGAACGTCGAGCTGTCCACCATCCGGCTGCTGGCCAAGGTCCCGACCCTGGCCGCGTACGCGTACAAGAAGTCCGTCGGCCAGCCGCTGCTGTACCCGGACAACTCGCTCGGCCTGGTCGAGAACTTCCTGCGGATGACCTTCGGCTTCCCCGCCGAGCCCTACGAGGTCGACCCGGACGTCGCCAAGGCGCTCGACCTGCTGTTCATCCTGCACGCCGACCACGAGCAGAACTGCTCCACCTCGACCGTGCGCCTCGTCGGCTCCTCCGAGGCGAACCTGTTCGCCTCGATCTCGGCCGGCATCAACGCGCTGTTCGGCCCGCTGCACGGTGGCGCCAACAGCGCGGTGCTGGACATGCTCGAGGGCATCAAGGCCGAGGGCGGCGACGTCGCGAACTTCGTCACCCGCGTGAAGAACAAGGAAAAGGGTGTCCGCCTGATGGGCTTCGGGCACCGGGTCTACAAGAACTACGACCCGCGCGCGAAGATCATCAAGAACACCGCCGACGAGATCCTCTCCAAGCTCAAGGGCGGCGACGAGCTGCTCGACATCGCGAAGAAGCTGGAAGAGACCGCGCTCTCGGACGACTACTTCATCGAGCGGAAGCTGTACCCGAACGTCGACTTCTACACCGGTCTGATCTACCGGGCGCTCGGCTTCCCGACGAAGTACTTCACCGTGCTGTTCGCGCTCGGCCGCCTGCCGGGCTGGATCGCGCACTGGCGCGAGATGATCCAGGACCCGGCCACCAAGATCGGCCGCCCGCGGCAGATCTACACCGGCTACGCGTCGCGGGACTACGCGCCCATCTCGGAGCGCTGATCCCCCCTCCCGCAAGCGCTATGAACGGGCCGTTCCTTGCAAATTTCGCAAGGAACGGCCCGTTCCTAGCATCCGGGACTGCGCTCACCGCCGGTACCGCATAGGGTTTTCGGGGTGACCAGAGAAGCCCCGGTAGTGCTGTGGTTCCGCCGTGACCTCCGTCTCGGTGACCACGCCGCCCTGCTGGAGGCCTCGAAGCACAGCAAGCACGTCCTCGCGCTGTACGTCCTCGACGACGCGCTCCTCAAACCCTCCGGCGCCCCGCGCGTCGCGTTCCTGCACGGCTGCCTGAAGGCGCTGGACGACCAGCTCGGCGGACGGCTGATGCTCGTCAAGGGCGACCCGGCCGAGGAAGTCGTCAAAGCGGCTCGCGAGGTCGGCGCCGCGACCGTGCACGTCAGTGCCGACACCGGCCCGTACGGCCGCCGCCGCGACGACGAGGTCAAGAAGGCGTTGGCGGAGCACGACATCGCCTGGGCCGAAACGGGTTCCTCGTACGCGATCACCCCCGGCCGCATCACCAAGCCCGACGGCGACCCGTATCGCGTGTTCACGCCGTTCTACCGCGCGTGGGTGCGCCACGGCTGGCCGCGCCCCGCCGACACCGGTAAGTCCATTGTGGACTGGGTGGAGCCGCCGCGGTCGGTCAAGCTCCCGAAAACCCCTTCGCTCAAAGGGATGGAGCTGCCCGAGCCCGGTGAGAAGGCGGCGCTGGAGCGCTGGCACGAGTTCCTGGACGACGGCCTCGAAACCTATGACGAGGACCGCGACCGCCCCGATCGTCCCGGTACGACAAGGCTTTCGCCGTATCTGCGCTGGGGTTGCGTCCACCCGCGCACCCTGCTGGCCGACCTCGCCGGGAACGAGGGCTCCGGCGCCAAGGCGCTGCGCGGCGAGTTCGCCTGGCGCGAGTTCCACGCCGACGTCCTGTGGCACCGCCCCGAAACCGCGCGGAAGAATTACGATTCCCGGTTCGACGCCATGGAACACGAGAGCGACGACGAGGCTTTCCGGCGGTGGTGCGAGGGGCGCACCGGGTTCCCGATCGTCGACGCCGGGATGCGCCAGTTGCTCGCCGAGGGCTGGATGCACAACCGCGTCCGGATGATCGTGGCGAGCTTCCTGGTCAAGGACCTGCACCTGCCGTGGTGGCTCGGCGCCCGGCATTTCATGAAGCATCTGGTCGACGGCGATCTCGCGTCGAACCAGCTGAACTGGCAGTGGGTCGCGGGCAGCGGCACCGACGCCGCGCCGTACTTCCGGATCTTCAACCCGACGACGCAGGGGGAGAAGTTCGACCCCGCCGGTGACTACGTCCGCCGCTACGTCCCCGAACTCCGGTCTGTGCCGGGCAAGGCCGTGCACAAACCGGAGAACGTCAAGGGTTACCCCGCACCCATGGTCGACCACGCGCACGAACGGCAGGTCGCCTTGGAGCGCTACGGCGCCATCAAAGGTTAGCCGCGCAGGGCTTCCGAAAGCTTGATCCGGCTGCCGACCCGCAGGACGCTGTTCTGGTAGATCCGCGCGCCCAGCCAGGTGAACAGGGCGATGGCGGCCACGGTCAGGCCCAGCGACGCCACGATCTCCCACACCTCGACGGTGCCCGCCGCGATCCGCGCGGGCATCAGCACCGGGGAAAGCAGCGGCACCAGGGAAAGCACCTTCGTGCCCGTGCCCTCCGGAGCCTGGGCCAGCAGGTTGAACCCGACGATGAAGCCGAGGATCAGCACGATGTTGACCGGGCCGATCACCGACTGGGTGTCCTCCTGCCGGGAGACCAGCGAACCCATGGCGCCGTAGACGGTGGCGTACAGCAGGAACCCGAGCAGGTACCACACCACACCCCACAGCAGGGCGCCCGTCGCGACGCCGGACAGCGTCAGCACGTTGGTCGCCGAAGCGACGATGAACCCGACACCGCCGATGATCACCAGCTGCGTCAGCCCGACGAGGCCGAGCCCGATCACCTTGCCCAGCAACAGATGCCACGGGCGGACGGTGGACAGCAGGATCTCCACCACCCGGCTGGACTTCTCTTCGACCACGCCCTGCGCGACCAGCGTCCCGTAGGTCACGATGCTGATGTACAGCAGCACCGCCACGATCAGCCCGATCACCATCCGCTGCGACTTCTCGGGGTCCGGCGGTTTGATCGAGTCGACCTCGACCTGCGTCTGGTGGACCGTGCGCATCACCTGCTCAGGGGACTCCTGGGCTTCGGAAAGGATGCCGTTCAACACTTCCTGCTGGGAAACGCCGTTCAGCAGTGTGCGCAGTTTGGTGTCCAATTCGGACTTGACGAGCACCTTCAGCTCGGTCGCGTTGCCGGACAGCAGCGCGTCGAGGTCACCGTTCTCGACCTGCGACCGGCCCTGCGCCGGATCGGCGACGGTGACGGTCTCGATCTTCTCGCCGATCGCCGCGCCCGCCGTCTGCAGCTGCTGCGCGATCCCGGCGGTCTGGCCGGTGAGGCCGACCTTGCTCTTGTCCTCGTTGCCGATCAGCGTGGACTGCAGCAGGACGTAACCCATCAGCATGACCAGCAGCACGGCGGTGCCGACCACGAAGGACCTGGTGCGCAGCCGGGTGTTCAGCTCGCGTTTGGCGATCAGCCAGACCGCGCGCCATGAGGAAACGGTGTTCATGCGGAAACTCCCTGTGCCGCCGGCTTCTCGGCGACGGCGTCGCGGAACAGCTCGGTCAGCGAACGCCTGCGTTTGGTGAATTCGGTGACCGGCCCGGTGGCCAGCGCCGCGGCGAGCACGGCCTGGTCGTCGGCACCCGTCTCGAGTTCGAGGATCGTCGTCTGGCCGTTCTGCTCGATCGTCCGGACGCCGGGGACGGCCGAAGCCCAGCCGGGCGCCGCGGCGGGGGCGGTGACGACGAGACCGTTGCCCGCGCCGGCGGTCAGCTCCCCGACGGTGCCGGAGGCGACCATCCGTCCACTTCGGATGATGCCGACCCGATCGCACAGCCGCTCGACCAGATCCAGCTGGTGACTGGAGAACACCACCGGCACCCCGGTCGCGGCCTTCTCCCGCAGCACCCCGCTCATCACGTCCACGGCCAGCGGGTCGAGGCCGGAGAACGGCTCGTCCAGCACGAGGACCTTCGGATCGTGCACCAGCGCGGCGGCGAGCTGCACGCGCTGCTGGTTGCCGAGGCTCAGCTTCTGCACCTCGTCCTTGCGCCGCTCGGTCAGCCCGAGCCGGGCGATCCAGTTCTCGGCACTGCGGTGGGCGTCGTTGGCCGACATCCCGTGCAGCTCGGCGAGATAGACCAGCTGCTCCAGCACCTTCATCTTCGGGTACAGCCCGCGTTCTTCCGGCATGTACCCGATGTGGGTGCGGGTCTCGTGGGTGATCGGCGCGCCGCCGAAGCGCACCTGGCCCGAATCGGCCGCCAGCACCCCGAGCACGATCCGCATCGTGGTGGTCTTGCCCGCGCCGTTGCTGCCGACGAAGCCGAACAGCTCACCGGGCTGGACCTCGAAGCTCACCTCGTCCAGCGCCACCTTGGCGCCGTAGCGTTTGGAGACCTTGTCGATCTCCAGTTTCCCCTCGCTCATTTCCACTTCCCCTCCTCGAAATACCGCACCAGCGCCGCGAATCCCCGATGGACGCCGGAAACCGTGCGGTTCCGCTCGATCAGCCCGTCCAGCTTGACGTTGCTCACCACCGAGCTGGCCCGGTACACCAGGACCGCCCGGCCCGCGCCGGCGAGGACCCCACCCGCCACCAGCACGACGGCGACGACGCCGATGGACACCTTGTGCCGCTTCTTGTCCCCGGTCATGCCGGAGCCACCCCCTCGAAGTCTTCAGGGTCGTCGTCCGGCAGCCGCCACGCGAGCCACAGCGCCGGTAGCGACGTCCCGAAGACGAGCAACGCCGCTGTCATCGCGGCCAGGAGGGAACCGGCATCCGGTTGCCCCGCCGCGTAAAGCCCGTACCCGAGATCCACCAGCATCAACACGCAGATCCCCTGGAACGCAGCGTAGTGCGCGCGGTTTCGCAGCAGCAGCTCGCGCTCGTCGAGATCCTTCGCCGCGGAGCCGGGGCGGCCGACGGCCTTGCGCAGCACCGCCGCGGTGCCGACACAGAGGCACAGCCCGGGCCCCATCAGGCCCACGGCGAACCACAGCGTCGGCTCGCGCAGCAGCGCGGCACCGACGATCACGACCAGATGGCCGATCACGGCGGCGACCGCGAGACGACGGCGATCCGACCGGGTCCGGGTGATGGTCATGCGTGGCTCACCTCTTCGAAGTCTTCGGGGTCGTCGTCCGGCAGCGACCAGCCCAGGATGACGGTGGCCAGCGTGGTGCCGGTGACCAGCAGCGCGCAGGCCATCATCGCGCCGCGTGCGCCGCCGTCCTCGGTGCCCGAGACGACCAGGCCGTAGATCACCGCGACCAGCATCAAGGCCACCAGGACCTGGTAGCTGACGTAGGTGACGCGGTGGCGCCATTCCCGCTCGCGTTCGTCGAGCCGCATCGAGAACCCGCCGCTCATCTTGCCGGTGAGGATCCGCAGCAGGTATTGCGCGCCGCCGGCGATGACGGCCCCGCCGAACCAGCACACGACGAACACCGGCGGGGGCTGCGCGTGGAACAGGGCGGCACCGATGATCAGGATCAGGTCGCCGACGAGTATCAGCACACTCAACGCTCGCCGCCGTTTCCGCGTGCGCCAGGTCGGCAGCTTGAGCGCTCGCTTGCGTTCCACCTCGTCCAGCCGTTCCTGCTGACGCTCCCAGTACGCCGCGAGACGGCCTCGCTCCTCGCTCATGTTCCCCCCTCCCGGTAGACCTGAGTGGACAGCGGCGTGAACGGTTCGCGGCTGAACACGGCTTCGACCGGGAGGTCGAACACCGCGCAGATGCGGAACGCCAGGTCCAGGCTCGGGTAGTGGTCTCCCCGTTCGAGCGCGCCGATGGTCTGCGGATTGACCTCGACGGCCGCCGCGAGGGCGGCCCTGCTCAGTCCACGCTCGGCCCGGAGCACGGGAAGCCGGTTGTAGATCGGCAGCTCTTTGCCGCGTCTTACCGGGCTCATGGAACATACTGTTGCAAAAACCCAACGACTCGTCAAGTCGAGGGCATGACTCACCGCATTGAGAGGACTAAATGCGGGAGGAGGATCAGGAGAGGCCGGCGAGCGACTTGCCGACAAGCTCCTGGACGCGTGCGCGGGCGGCCTCGGCGTCGGGAGCGACCAGGCTGAGCCGGGTGCGGCGCTCCAGGACGTCCTCGACGTCGAGAGCGCCCTCGTGCCGCACGGCCCAGACGACCTCGGCGGCGCTGATGTCGGTCCCGCCGAACAGGGGCAGACCCAGTTCGGGGTCGACCTCGCCGAGTGCCGCGACCCGCGGCGCTTCGGTGCCGTACTTCGCGACCAGCCGAGGCGGGGCATCCACAGTGGACAGACGGTCGCGCGGTGTCGCGCCGAGCAACGGGAGCCGGGACGTGGGCGACGGCCCGGCGAGAAGCCCGGACCGGTTCAGCGCGGCGTCGACGGCGTCCTCGGCCATCTTCCGGTAGGTCGTCAGCTTGCCGCCGACGACGGTGAGCACGCCGTCGGCTCCGGTCACCACCGCGTGCTTGCGCGAGAGATCCGCGCTGCGACCGCCACCACCTTCGACCAGCGGCCGCAGACCGGCGAACGAGCCCGCGACGTCGGCACGGGTCAGCGGGCGGGTGAACGCCGTCGACGCCACTGCGAGCAGGAAGTCCACATCGGACTCCGGCACGGTCGGCACCCGCGGCACGGGGCCGTCGATCGGTTCGTCGGTGACCCCGACGAACACCCGGCCGTCCGGTTGCGGCAGGAGGAAGACGAACCGGTTGTTCTCGCCGGGAACGGGCACGTTGACCGACGTCGCGCCGATCCGCGCCGCCCCCGAAGCCAGGATGAGGTGTGCACCGCGAGACGGCCGCAGCCGTACCGACTCCGCCAGTTCGCCCGCCCAGACACCCGTCGCGTTGATCACCTGCCGGGCGTGGATCTCGATCTCCTGCCCGGTGAGCCTGTCCCGTGCCAGCACCGATTCCGCGTCGAGCCGGAGCGCTTCGACCCTCGTCAGGATCTTCGCGCCGCGTGCGGCGGCCGTGCGGGCGAGGCTCACCACCAGGCGCGCGTCGTCGGTCAGCGCGCCGTCGTAGGCCAGTAGCGCCCCGCGCAGACCTTGCGGGGACAGGCCGGGTGCGAGCGCCAGCGCCTCCGCGGCCGGAATCGACCTCGGGCGGGGCAGTACCGACGCAGGCGTCCCGGCCGCGCGGCGAAGGCCGTCACCGGCGACGAGCCCGGTCATGATGAAGGCCTGCTGACCGCGAGAGGTCCTGCGGTACATGGGGAACAGCTGGGGGATCGCCCTGCTGAGATGCGGGGCGGTGCGGGTCATGAGGATCCCGCGTTCGACGGCGCTTTCGTGTGCCAGCGCCAGATCGCCCTTGGCGAGATACCGGAGCCCGCCGTGGACCAGCTTGCTGGACCAGCGGGATGTCCCGTATGCCAGGTCGTACGCCTCGACCAGGGCGACCGAGAGCCCCCGCGCGGCCGCGTCCAGCGCGATGCCGGTGCCGGTGACACCGCCGCCGACCACCACCAGATCGACCCGCTCGCCGCCGGCCAGCGCCGTGAGTTCCCGGTCGCGCCGAAGTGCGTTGAGCGAGCCCGGCGTCACGGGCGCAGCGCCGCGTCGAGCACGTTGGCGAACTCCGCCATCAGCTTCTTCTCGTCCACGTCCGTGATGGCGGGACGGTACGAGAACGCGAAGGACTGGATGAGCAGCAGCAAGGTGCGAGCCTGCGCGGCCAGGTCGCCCTTGCGGATCGAGCCGTCCTCGTGGCCCGACTTCAGCAGGTGCAGGATCACGCCTTCGGCGAAGCGCTGGGTCTTCCCGAACCGTTCGACGATGTACGGCAGGACCAGTTCCGAATCGAGGTCCAGCAGGGTGCGGAACAGCGGATCGCCCGACAGCGCGGCGACGGCGGCCGAAGAACTCTGGACGAGCTTCTCGCGGAAGTGGGCGGGCTCGGCTTCGGGTTCCGCGGCGCCCTGCAGCAGGCCGCCGAACTCACGGGTCATGAGGGTCGCGAGCACGCTGCGCACGTCCGGGAACCGGCGGTAGACGGTCATCCGGCTGACCTTGGCGGTCCGGGCGATCTCGGCGAGGGTGGTCCGCCGCACGCCGACGGCGAGCACGCACTTCTTCGCGGCGTCGAGCAGAACGTCGTCGGACACACGTGTCGAGGCCTGGCGGGATCGGGTGTCCGCCAGCGCCGAAACGCCTGTTTCCGCAGGTGAGTGACGTTTTACGTCCATATGTAACACTGTAGTCGTGACCGAGCTTATTGACCACCGGTTAAGACGATCCTGGACGCCCGAGGCCGGTGATGCCGCCCACCTTCCGGCCAAGGCCCTGAGGTGGCTCGTCCAGCGTATCGGCCCGTTGGGCTCCGCGGCGCCTTTCGCGCCCGATTCGGCGCTGTCCGTTCCCGAACCGGTGCTGGACGAACGGCCCAAGCGAGACCTTGAAGAACTCGTCGGCGCCGAGTACGTCCTGACGGCGCCGGGGGAACGGCTCGCGCGGGCCAGTGGTCTGTCCTATCTGGACCTGATGCGGCGACGGGGATTCGGTGATTTTCCGGTGCCGGACGCCGTCGTCCTGCCGGAGAATCCCGCCGAAGTCCAGTCGGTACTGGAAATCTGCGCACGGCACGACATCGGCGTCGTCCCGTTCGGCGGCGGGACGTCGGTGGTCGGCGGGGTCGCCGCGGTGCGCGGGGGCAAGGCCTCGGTGATCGCGCTCGACCTCACCCGGCTCGGCGAACTGGTCTCCGTCGATCCCGTGTCCCGGATCGCGGTCCTGCAGGCGGGGGTCACCGGTCCGGAGGCCGATCGGCTGCTCGCCGCGCACGGCTTCACCCTCGGGCACGTTCCGCAGTCCTACGAACGCGCCACCATCGGCGGATTCGCCGCGACCCGGTCGGCCGGACAGGCCTCGTCGGGCTACGGCCGGTTCGAGGACATGGTCAAGGGGGTCCGGCTCGCGACCCCGCGCGGGGAATGGAAGCTCGGCGTGGCGCCGGCGTCGGCAGCGGGACCGGATCTGCGGCATCTCGCCATCGGCAGCGAAGGCGCACTCGGCGTGATCACCGAGGTCGCCCTCCGCGTCCGCCCGGTGCCGGAAGCACGCCGTTACGAGGGCTTCGTCCTCGACGGCTGGGAGAAGGGCACCGACGCGGTCCGTGAACTCGCCCAGCGGCACGTGCTCGCGGACGTCACGCGACTGTCTGATGTGGACGAAAGCGAGGTCTCGCTCGCACTCAACGACAGCTGGAAGACCAAGGCGCTGCGCCGGTATCTGAAGGCACGGGGAGTCCACGCTCCTTGCCTGCTGATCGTCGGCTGGGAAGGCGCGTCGAAACGCGAGGTCGCCCGGCGGCGTCAGGAGACCGCCCGGGTGCTGGCGCGGTTCGATGCCGTGCGCATCGGAACCGCGCTCGGCGAATCCTGGCGCCGCGGCCGGTTCTCCGGCCCTCGGCAGCGGGACGCCTTGATGGACAACGGGGTCTGCGTCGAAACCCTGGAAACCGCCGCGTACTGGGCGGAACTGATCGACCTGCGGGACGCGGTCCGTGCCGCGCTCACCGCGACGCTCGGCAACGCCATCATCATGTGCCACGTCTCGCACGCCTACGAAACGGGTGCGTCGCTGTACTTCACCGTGCTCACGCCGCGCGACGAGGCCGACCCGATCGCCCAATGGCAGCGGGCGAAGGCGGCGGCCTCGGAAGCGATCACCGGCATCGGCACGATCTCGCATCACCATGCCGTCGGTGTCGACCACGCGCGTTATCTGGCGGCGGAGATCGGCGAGATCGGCGTCGAAGTGTTGCGAGCGGCGAAGAAGACCGTCGACCCGAGCGGGATCCTCAATCCCGGGAAGCTTCTCTGATCAACGTCCTGGCCTCGACCAGCGTGCAGTCCAGGCCGTGCGTTTCGGCCGGGATCCCGTTCAGCGCCGCGGCCCGGCGCTGTTCGAGGTCGGCGACGCGGATATGCCTGCCGTCCACCAGGATCGGCAGGCGGATGTCCGCGGCGCCGACGTACGCCAGCACGTCGTCGAGCACGGTGCCGTCGTCGAGGGTGATGGCCGGGGCGGTCAGCCGCACCAGGTTGTACCGGATGCCGGCGCCTTCGCATTCGTCGAGCACGGCCAGCTGTCCGGGGGTCGCGAACCAGACGGCGTGCTCCTCGACGACGCCCGGGGCGGCGGCCAGCGTCGCGGGGCGCTGCCCGTCCCGGAACCGCAGGCCGGACGCCCAGACCGCGGCGAGGTCGGTGCAGCGCGCGTGGCAGACGACGACCGGACCCTCCAGGCCCATGTTCTCCCGCAGCCAGGTGATCTTGGACGGGCACGCGTTCGAGCCGTAGGCGAGTACCGCCTGGCGTTCGCGCCAGCCCTCCGGCGCGGTGTCGAGGCTGTGCCCGGCACCGTCGAAGTGGACGAACGAATGCCCCGGTCGCGCTCCCGGATACGGATCGGCCGGGAAATCGGCGTCGGTGAAGAGTTTCACCACGTCACCACGCTGCGGAGGACGTCTCCCTGGTGCATACGCTCGAAGGCCTGCTCGACACCGTCGAGGGCGATCCGCTCGGTGACGAACTTGTCGAGCGGGAGCCTGCCCTGGAGGTAGAGGTCGATCAGCATCGGGAAATCGCGTGAGGGCAGGCAATCGCCGTACCACGACGACTTGAGCGAGCCGCCGCGCGAGAAGAAGTCGATCAGCGGCAGTTCCAGCCGCATGTCCGGGGTCGGGACGCCGACGAGTACCACCGTGCCCGCCAGGTCGCGCCCGTAGAACGCCTGCCGCCACGTTTCGGGCCTGCCGACCGCGTCGATCACGACATCCGCGCCGAACGAGCCGGTGAACTCCTGGATCGCCTCGACGACCTGGTCTTCGCTCAGCCCCTTGCTGTTCAGCGTGTGCGTGGCGCCGAATTCCTTGGCCCAGGCGAGTTTCCGGTCGTCGGTGTCGACGGCGACGATGGTCTTCGCGCCCGCCAGGTTCGCCCCGGCGATCGCGGCGTCACCGACACCGCCGCAGCCGATGACCGCGACGGAATCGCCGCGGCTCACCGCGCCGGTGTTCAGTGCCGCGCCGAGACCGGCCATCACCCCGCAGCCGAGCAGTCCGGCGACGGCGGGCTCGGCGGCGGGGTCGACCTTCGTGCACTGTCCACTGTGGACGAGCGTCTTTTCGAGGAACGCCCCGACGCCGAGCGCGGGCGACAGGGCGGTGCCGTCGGCCAGCGTCATCGGCCGGTCGGCGTTGAACGTGGAGAAGCAGTACCAGGGCCTGCCCCGGCGGCAGGCGCGGCAGGTACCGCAGACCGCGCGCCAGTTCAGGATCACGTAGTCGCCGGGTTCGAGGTCGGTCACGCCGTCGCCGACGGCCTCCACGAACCCCGCGGCCTCGTGACCGAGCAGGAACGGGAACCCGTCGTTGATCCCGCCCTCGCGATAGTGCAGATCGGTATGGCACACGCCGCACGCCTTGACCGAGACGACGGCCTCGCCGGGCCCGGGATCGGGCACCGTCACGGACTCCAGCGAGACCGGTTCACCCTTGGCGCGGGAAACGACGCCCTGGACCTCGTACGGCATGCCCACCTCCGAGTAGTCGACTTCGCAGCTTGCCACGAAGCCGACCCGGATCGCGACATCCGCTCGGGTGCGGTATCGTCCATCCATGCCCCCGCCGCCGCCCTCAATGGACGCGCTGCGCGCGCAGAATCGATTTAGCGCCCAGGTGTGATGATGTACGCGACTCCACCGGGACCGCTCGAAACTCCGCCATTCGTGTTGTACCGCTTGGTGCGCTGCCAAATCGTTTCGAACTGGTGTCGTTTGTAGACATTTCGGACCCGGTCGTTGCTGCTCGCGGCCGGGTCGTTCGCGATCACGTCACCGTCCTTGGTGAAGCCGACGACGACCATGATGTGCCCGGCGGTGCCGTAACCCGCGCCGTCGAGTTCTTCGGCCTTGAACGACTGCGACGTGATCACCGGGATGCCGCGCGCGATGTACTTTTCGAGTTCGTTCAAGGAGTGCAAACGGGTGATGTGCCCACGCAGTCCGAGTGAAGCGGCGTACGCGGTGTTGAACGGCCAGTTGCCGGTTCCGTCGTAGGCGTAGTCGAACGTGTAGCGGGCGGCGTACGCGACGGTCGGATCGACGTAACCCTCCGGGATCCACTTCATGTCTTCGGGCGTGGGCCGTTTGCCCCAGTATTCGGCCACCATTTCGGTGGACGTCGGGCTGCACCAGTTCTCGCCGCCACCGCCGTACTCCGGGAACTGTCCTTTGTGGAGGTTCTGCGCGTAGGCGGGCACCTTGAGCTCGATGCCGGTGGCGCGGCCCGGTTTCGTCGGCTGGACCTCGAAGCGGTCCGGCACCAGCGACGTCATCGCGCCGACCGACGTCACCGACGGCGTGGCGCGGGAACCGGCTTCGCGGTACAGGCTGACCCGCAGCTGGTACGAGCGAAGTGCGACGCCCGCCTTCATGACCAGCGTGTCGACGTCGACCGCGGCGTTGGCGTCGCTCTGGCCGTCGACGCTGGTGCGCTTGATGTCGGCGTCTCCGCTCGCCCACCTGCCCATGACGTACCAGGAGGTCTCGGTGCCCGACGCGGTGCGGCCCTTCGCTTCGATCTTGACCCAGGTCTTGGCCGGCGTCTTCGCGTTCCACGAGGCGACCAGCTGGGAGGCGTCGAAGCCCTGCGTGTGGCTCCGCGACGTCCATTGGCCGTATTCATAGGTCTTCGTGGTGCCGAGCGTGGGTTCGGTGTGCTCGATCGTGCCGATCGGGCGGTCGATGCGCAGCGCGCCGTGGTCGAGGCCGAGCCCTTCGAGCCTGCCGTCGCGGAAACCGGGGTGACCGGACCATTCGTGGTAGTCGATCGACTCGTCGTCCGGACGACCGGGACCCGCCTCCGCCGTCTGTGCCGTCACCGCGGTCATCGTCGCGATCGTCAGCAGCGTGACCAGCCCTCGTATGCGCATTCCGGCTCCATCCCTCGATTCCACCCAGTAGGGAAGGGATTTTCGCGGGTCGCGCGAGGTATGTAAACAGTTGCCTACAAGACGGCCTGAGTCTGTGTCACTTTCGCGACCAGCTTGTCCTCGTCGTCGCGGACCTCGGTTTCCACCACGATGAGCTTGCGGCCCGCGTGCAACGGCTTCGCGGTGGCCGTGGCGTGGCCGGACCGGACCGCGCGCAGGAAGTTCGTCTTCGACTCGACGGTGGTCGTGCCCTGCCCGCCCTCGGGCAGGTTGAGGAACGCGCAGACCGCGCCCGCGGAATCGGCGAGCGCCATCAGGGTGCCGCCGTGCAGCACCCCGCCGAGTGTGCAGAGCGTTTCGTCCCAGGCGATCCGGGCGCGCACGGCGGCGGGGGAGTGCTCCAGAACCTCGATGCCGAGCCGCTCGGTGAACGGCATGGTCCGGTGGAAGAGCGCGGTGCCTTCTACGTCGGTCATGACGCCGAGCGTGCCCGGCACCGCGCCCCGTGTCGATTACCCCTGAGGTAACGGACCTCGTGAGTGGCATGGATGGTCAGAGCCAACCTTGACCGGGGGTCGCGAAAGCCACTTTCGCGACGTCTGATGTCCCGAAAGTGGCTTTCGCGACATACCTCCAGAACCTTCACGGCGCGGGGCCTGGGATCGGCGGCAGCCGGAAGTCGGTAGGTAGCCAAGACACCCTTGGTTGGAACCATCCTTGCCACTCACGAAACGCCCGGGGGGTCAGGCGAGCGGGTGGGGCAGCAGCAGTTCCGTGTTCCGGTCTTGAGCGGTACCGACCGCGCCCAGTGAGGCGTGGATGTCGTTGTACGAGAACTCCCGGTACAGCGACGCAAGCGCTTGCGTCGACGTGTCCGAGTACGGCACCTCGTACGGCGCTTCCGCCTCGATCAGGGTCGTGAACAGCGACAACGTGCCGTCGGCGTTGTCGGCGACCTCGATGATCCGCGCGTGCTGCGGGAAGTCGATATGCGAAGCGGTGTTGATCTCCCAGAAGCCCTGTTTCGCGGTCTTGCCGGCGTGCGGGGTGATCTTGTTGTGGTGCGTGTGCCCGTTGACCCACGCCAGCACGTTCGGGAACCGGTGCAGCAGCGAGACGAACGTGTCGCCGTTGAGCCGGAGCTCCAGTGGATGCCGCGCGTCCGGCAGCACGTTGCCCATCGTGTCGCTGGTGTGGTGGCTGAACAGGATGAACAGCTCGTCCGTCACGTTCTGCGTGACCTTGCGCCCGAAGAAGTCGTAGTACGTCGAGCTGTTGCGCTTGAGCGTGTTCTCCACCCAGGTGAACTGCCCGAGCCCGATCGATCCGTCGGCCAGCCCCGCCATCGTCGTGGTGTCGAGGCTGATGCCGACGATGCCCGGCGCGATGCGGAAGGTGTAGTACACGTTCCGCCCGTCGGCGTTGTTCCCGCTGAACCCGTGGCCCACCGGACCGGGGCCGGTGTTGGCGGAGTCGAGGTGGTGCTGGACGAACTCCGCGGTGCTGAACGGCCGCCGTCGCTCGTCCGGGGTGATCTCGCGGATCGTGCCGGAACCGCCGAACAGCTCCGTGATCGGCACGCCGGAGCCGGACCCGATCGCCTTGGCGAGCTTCTGCGACGTCGTCTCGTCCTTGCCGATCACCTTGAACCGGCCGGTGTACCAGGCGTCCATCCCCGGCAGATCCGGCACCGTGCCGACGATGCTGTCGTCGTGGTTGCCGAAGGTGCAGAACCACGGGACGTCGAGGCCGGGCGAGGTGAAGGTGTTCGACGCCGCGCCGAGCAGCCCGGGCAGCTGCGGGAAGCCCTTCTTCGTGTACGCGTCGTCCAGCGGCTTGCCGGGGTTCCAGTAGTGCGAAGACCCGGATGTCTGGACGCCCTCGTGCACGTCCGGGTCGCCCGAGGTCGGGTTCACCGTGCCGCCGTTGAGCACCTTGAGGAACCATTCGAGCTCGATCAGCTCGTGGTTGTCGGTGTTGTCGCCGGTGGTGACCATGAAGTCGATCGCCCGCCCGGTGAACGGGCCCGTCTTCAGGCTGTTCACCCGCTCCACCAGCGCCGTCGTCGCGACCGGGCCGAGGGTTTCCTGCGGCCGGTGCGCCGAGCCGACGAACGGGTGCAGGTACTCGAACCGCGCCGGGCTTTCGGCGTCGGTGAAGTGCAGGTCGGTGAACTGCGCGAAGGACGCCATCGCGCGGCGCCGGTCGTCGCGGCCGGACTTCGGCGCGGCGAGATCGCCGCGGACCACGAGCGGCCAGCCGGGGCCCGCGGTCAGCCGCGTGTAGCCCGGACCGCCGGTCAGCGGGGCCGCCGCGGCTTCCAGAGTGGTGCCCGCAGTGCGGACCGCGCGGGACGCGGTGCGCGCCAGCGCGCGGTCGAGCGCGTTGGCGGTCGGCGTGCACAGCAGCAGGCCGACGCCGGCGGCGCCCGCCGCGGTGAAGGTGCGCCTGGAGATGTCGGACATGGCGGTGCCCCTAGTCGTCGCGGGTGGGTGTCGCGGAAGGACGATGCCGGAAGACGTTAGCCGTGGGGTGAACGCCAGAAAAGGGTAATGCGAAGATTTGTCACGTTCGGCCGAATACGTGAGTAGCGAAGCGGGCTGGTTACGCTGACCGCTCGACGAGCGAGGAGGTGGCCCGGTGGGTGCTTCGGCTTGGTCCGTCCGCGGCCGGTTCGACGGCGACCCGGAAGCGGCGCTGGACGCGATGAAGGCGCGTGTCTTCGAGGAGGGCGACTACCTCTGGGAAGAGGACGAACTCGGCCGCCCGGATTCGATCGACGAGCTGTACGAGGTGGAGAGCGTCCAGGAGTCCGGGACCCATTCCGTGCTCGACGTCCACGAGTTCATCAGCGCCACGGGTGAGGACGACTTCGGCACGATCCGGCCCTTGGCCGACGCCGAACTCGTCGCCGCGTTCGGCACCGAGGAGCCGTCCGTGGCCGACTTCGACGAACTCGACAAGGCCGGGCGGCTGCCGTACGAGCGCCGGCCGCGCTGGAGCGCGAACTGCGCGCTGCTCTACGAGAACGACGTCGCCGTCGAGCTGGCGATCTGGGGTGTGTCCGGCGACTAGAGCCGGGCCGTGAGCCCGTCGAGGATCACCTCGACACCCAGCTCGAAGACGTCCTCGCCGCTCTGCCGCGCGAAAGCCGGGCCCAGCCTGCCCGCATGGGGATATGCCTCTAGTCGCGCGAGGAATCCTTCGTCCGGCTTCCGCGCGGGCAGCGTTTCGACCGACGCGAGTACGTGTGCCGTGAGCAGCCGCGAAATCCCGGCGGTGTCCTCTTCGGAGAAGCCCGCCTCCAGCAGGATCCGCGCGGTCGTCTCGATATGGCCCAGCCGGTGCGGCCCGGTCGGCGGCCGTTCGCGCAACAGGGCGGCCGCGTCCCGGTGGCGCAGCAGCAGGGCGCGGAACTGGCGGAGCCCGCTCGCGAGCTGGTCGCGCCACGGCAGCGATCGATCGATCTCGAAGGCATCGGCGCAGATCGCTTCGGCGACGAGATCCAGCAGCTCCGCCTTGTCCTTCACATGCCAGTACAGCGTCGGTGAGCTGACGCCGAGCTTCGCCGCCAGCCGCCGGGTCGTCAGCTCCGTGAGGCCGGCTTCGTCGAGCAGTTCGACGGCCGCCTCGGTGATCTTGGCGAGGTCGAGCGAGCCTTTGCGTGCCACCCGTGGACTCTATCAGTGATAGATTGGTCTCTATCACTGATAGAGAACGGGGGAAGTGATGCTCTGGACACCGAAGATCCGCCTGGTCACGGTGCTCTGCTCGATCGTCTTCGTGCTCGGGACGACACTGCAGAACTACGTGATCATCGATCTGGGTCTGATCGAGGCGAGCATGCGGCTCAAGGGGGCGGACACGGCTGACGCGCCCGCGTACCTGAGCGCGTTGCGGCTGGTGGGGAACGTCTTCATCGCCGGCAACGCCTTGGGACTGCTGGTGTGGTTCCAATGGCGCTGGCTGTTCTGGCCGGTGCTCGCGTTCAACGTCGCCCAAGCCTTCGGCGTGTACGTCGTGCCGTTCGAAGTGCACCGGGCGGCGATCGCCGAACACGGCTGGCCGGGCGTGCTGCCCTCACTGGTCACCGACGGTGGCGCGGTGCTCCTGTCGATCGTGCTGATCGTCGCTTACGTCCGTTCGCGGCGGCTCACGCGGACAGGCGACCCAGTTCGGCTTTGACGGCCTCGACGGCGGCCTTGGTCTCGGTGGCCGGGTCGGCGCCGTCGCGGGCGATCCGGCCCAGCGCGTCGACGAGCGCGGTGTTCGCCGCCGATGTCCACAATGGACCGGCGGCGCGCCCGTTCTCCTTGACCAGCTTCGCGGCGTCGGCCGCCGTGGCGACCTTGTCGAGCACACTCAGCCGCGCGGGCAGATGGAAACCGAACCTGGTGGCGAACTCCTGCTGGAAGTCGACGCGTTCCAGCCACAGCCATTTGACGAAGTCCTTGGCGGCATTGGGATTCAGGCTCTTGGAATGCACCATCGCGCTCAACCCGCTGACCGGGACGGACGGCGCGCCCGCCGCGTCGAGCCGGGGGAAGGCCAGAACACCGAAGTCGTCCTTCAGGGTGTCCTGGATCTTCGGCAGGTTCCACAGCCAGGTCCACTGCATGGCGGTGAGCCCGTCGATGAACGGGAGCGGATCCGGCCAGTCCGTCGCGGCGCCCAGCAGCAGCGAACCGTTGAGCTCGTGGAGTTTCGCGAAGGCCGTGGCGGTGCGCGGATCGTCGAAGCCGACGGATTTCCCGTCCTTGACATAGTCGAGCCCGGCCGACCACAGCAGCGGCCCGGCGAGCGCCGCCGCACCCGCGTCGTTGCCGGCGAACAGTCCTTTGACGCCGTCCTTGGAGAGTTTCTTCGCCGCGTCGACGAGTTCGTCGAGCGTCTGCGGCGGCTGCACTCCGGCCTCCTGCAGGAAACTCTTGCGGTAGAAGAGGACCTGGGTGTCCAGTGCCTGCGGGATGCCGTACGTCTTGCCGTCGACCGACTGTGCGGCGAGCACCGAGGGATTGAAATCCCCGCGCACGGGACCGACGATGTCGTCCAGCGGGACGAGGAGGTTCTGCCGGACGCGCTCGACGGTGACCTGGCCTTCGAAGACGTCCGGGACCGGGCCGGCCTGCAGCGCGGCGGTCAGTTTCGTTTCGTAGTCGTCGGGATTCCACTGCACCGCGACCTTGGATTTCTGGTACGCGGCCGCGTAGCGCGTGACGGCTTCTTGGACGCCCGCCTCGGGATACGGGTGGTACCACTGCGCGAGGTCCACCGGCTTCGGTTTCGGCTTGGTCACCCCGGCGGAGTAGGCCGTCGAGGGCGGCGGGTTTCCTGTTTGGACGGTGTTGGACCCGCAGGCGGAGAGCGCCGTCGTCCCCGCCAGTGCCAGGAACGCCCGCCTGCTTGTCTTACGCACCAACAAAACCCTTCGCCGAACGCCGTGAAGGCCATCTTCCGGGACCAGAGTCCCTCAAGATGGCCTTCACTGAAGCGCAGGCGCGCGGGAGATTAACCCGTTAGAGCTGACTGACGTCGAGTTTGCCTTCGGAGTGGAACGCCCGCAGCCGCTTCTTGTCGAACTTGCCGACACTGGTCTTCGGGACTTCGTCCACAAAGGTCCAATTCTCCGGAAGCTGCCACTTCGCGACCTTGTCGGACAGGAACTCGCGGAGGTCTTCGGCCGTGACGTTCTCACCCTCCTTGAGCACGACGGCGACCAAGGGGCGCTCGTCCCACTTCTCGTCCGGGATACCGACCACGGCCGCCTCGGCCACCGCGGGATGCGCCATCACCTGATTCTCCAGGTCGACCGACGAGATCCACTCGCCGCCGGATTTGATGACGTCCTTCGCGCGGTCGGTCAGCGTCAGGTAGCCGTCGGGGCTGATCTTGCCGACGTCGCCGGTGCGCAGCCAGCCGTCGTGGAACTTCTCCGGGTCGGGTTCGTCGCCTGCCTTGCCGCCGTAGTACGACGCGGCGATCCACGGGCCCTGCACTTCGAGCTCGCCGACGCTTTCGTTGTCCCACGGCAGTTCCTCGCCGTTGTCGCCGATCAGCCTGGCGCTGACGGACGCCGGGAAGCGGCCTTGGGTGTAGCGGTAGTCCCACGCCTTCTCGCCGGTCGCGGAGGCGGGCGGACGCGCGACGCTGCCCAGCGGCGACGTCTCGGTCATGCCCCACGCGTGCAGGATCGGCACGTCGTAGCGGTCTTCGACGGCGTGCATCAGCGACGGCGGCGCGGCCGATCCGCCGACGACGACCTCACGCAGATGCGAGATGTCCTGCGGGTTCGCGTCGAGGTGGGAGAGCAGGCCCTGCCAGATCGTCGGCACGGCGCCGGCGAAGGTCGGCTTCTCGGCCGCGAGCATCTGGGCGATGGGCGCGGGCTGGAGGAAGCGGTCCGGCATCAGCAGCGAGGCGCCGACCATCAGCGCCGCGTACGGCATGCCCCACGCCATCGCGTGGAACATCGGGACGATGGCGAGGGCCTTGTCGTGCTGGGCCAGCCGCATGCTGTCCGACATCGTGACCTGCATCGAGTGCAGCCAGATCGACCGATGGGAGTACGCGACCCCCTTCGGGTCACCCGTGGTGCCCGAGGTGTAACACATCGCGGCCGCCGACCGTTCGTCCACCTCGGGCCAGTCGAAGGTGTCCGGCTGTCCGGCCAGCAGTTCGCCGTAGGAGTGCACCTGGACACCGTCCGGCGCGGGGAGGGTGGAGGCGTCGCCGTTGGCCACGATGACGTGACGCACGGTCTTCAGCTCGGGCAGCTGCTTGGCCAGCAGCGGGACGAGCGTGCCGTCGACGATGACGACCTGGTCCTCGGCGTGGTTGGCGACGAAGACGAGCTGCTCCGGGAACAGCCGGATGTTCAGGGTGTGCAGTACCGCGCCCATCGCCGGGATGGCCAGGTACGCGGCCATGTGCTCGGCGTTGTTCCACATGAAGGTGCCGACGCGCTGGTCGCCGGTGATGCCGAGGCTCCGGAGGGCGTTCGCCAGGCGGGCGGCGTGCTTGCCGAGTTCGCCGTAGGTCTCCCGGCGGGCTTCTGAACCGGTCCAGGTGATGACTTCGCTCTCGGAGTGCACCGTGGTGCCGTGGCGGAGCAGCCTGCCCAGTGACAGCTGCCCGTCCTGCATCGTGCTCAACATCGCGTACTCCCGTGGTGCTCGTTCTCCGGTGAACTGGGGTTGCGCCGACTCTAATCCGGGAGGGGTGAACCGGTCAGTAACATCGCAGGCAACCGTTCGGTCACAGTGTCGCGCTAACGGGTGTTCGCCGGTTCGGGCCAAGATCATCAATAATTCGTACTTTTCTTACCATGAAACGAAAAATGGCTGACTGTGCGAAGTGGCGACATCGCTCATAAGGGTGATGAACATCGGCGAATCGCCGCTCGAACGGCGTGTTTCCGCAGGCTGGGGCGGGTTGCCCATGGCGTGGTCGAGGGGTAATAAGTGCGTGTCGGTTTCACGGCCGAGGAACGGGTGGCGTTTACTGGAGCCGTGGTACAGAGACGGCTGGCCAGCGCTTGCTCTTGCAAGCATGGTTAAAGGCCGTCGGCCGCGAAAGCGGAGACCTGAGATGAAAGGACTACTACGTTGGCTCTGCCCACGTTGACTCCGGAGCAGCGCGCCGATGCCCTCGCCAAGGCGGCTGAGGCTCGCAAAGCGCGCTCCGAGCTGCTTGCGTCGATCAAGTCCGGCAAGGAGAGCATCGACAAGGTGCTCAAGCAGGCCAAGGAGAACAAGACCATCGGCAAGACGAAGGTCACGCAGCTGCTGAAGGCCGTGCCCGGCCTGGGCGCGGTCAAGGTCGCCGCCCTGCTGGAGCAGGCCGGGATCGACCCGGACCGGCGTGCCGCCGGCCTGGGCGAGCGGCAGCGCGAGGCTCTTCTCGAGGCGCTGAAGTAACGCTTCCGCCCAGGTCACAGGTTGTCCGGGGGAAGGTGTTGTCTGAGAGGCTGTTGCCCGGGCAACACTTTCCCCTGGTCTCAGCCGGAGCCTGGGACGCTGGTGGGGTGACGACCAGTACCGCACCGGCGACCCCGGCAGACCTGGCCGCCCGCTACGAGCGGGGCGACTTCCTCCTGGCCACGGCACGGCACGCGCTCCTCGCGAGCGGGGCCGTGGCCACCGCGACCGACACCGAGCCGTCGCGGCTGTCCGGGGCGCTCCCCGGGCTGTTCACCGACTCGGGTGCTTCGATCGCGGTCGGAGTGCTGCCCTTCGACACCAGTGACACCACGTCGACACCGGGGCATCTGGTGCTCCCGCGCGCGGTCCACCGCGCGTCGTCCGACCACGCGGCCGTCCCGCCGCGCACCTCGCTTCCGCGGCCGGTCAAGGTCACTCCCGTGCCCGAGCCGGAGGCCCATCTGGCCGCCGTCCGCACGGCCGTCGCGGCGCTGAGCGACCGTGACCTGCGCAAAGTCGTCCTGGCCCGCGCGCTCGATCTCGACTTCGCCGAGGCCGTGCCGGTCGCCGAAGTCGTCCGGAACCTGGCGAACGGGAATCCCCGGCACACCACCTACGCCGCGCAGCTGCCCGACGGGCGCACGCTGGTCGGCGCGACCCCCGAACTCCTGCTGTCCCGCACCGGCGGCGCCGTCGTTTCCCGGCCGCATGCCGGGTCGATGCCCCGGTCGGCCGACCCGGCGATCGACAAGGCGAATGGTGAGGCGCTGCTGGCGTCCGAGAAGGACCACGTCGAACACGCCGTGGTGGTGGAATCCGTCGTCGAGATCCTGCGGCCGTTCTGCCGCACCCTCGACGTCCGCGGGCCCGAACTCGTCTCGACTCCGGCGATCTGGCATCTGTCGACCACCGTCACCGGTGAGCTGAACGACCAGGACGTCACCGCGCTCGACCTCGCCGCCGCGCTGCATCCGACGCCCGCGATCTGCGGCACCCCGACCGATGCCGCGCGCTCGCTGGTCCAAGAGCTGGAGCCGTTCGATCGCGCGTACTACGCGGGCACCGTCGGCTGGGTCGACGCGGCCGGGGACGGCGAATGGGCCGTCGGGATCCGGTGCGCGGAGATCGCCGACACCGCCATGCGGCTGTACGCCGGCGGCGGCATCGTGCCCGCCTCCGACCCGCGGACCGAACTCGACGAGACCTCGGCGAAGTTCCGCACCCTGCTCGCCGCCATGGGCCTGGAGATCTGACGCGTTTCGCGTGCGGTCAGAGGGGCGCGAAGTCTTCGGTGACCGAGATGTCGTCCGAGGTGATCAGCGCGACGGCGGCCCGGTAGCCCTCGGTCGCCTTCAGGTCCGCGAGCCGGGTCCGGTCCGGGTCGAGGGCCTGGTGGGACGACCGGACCAGCCGGGCCTGCTCGTCGTATCCGGAGAACGTGATGCTCTGCAGCGGGATCTTGAGGCCCTTCCCGGTGGCCTTCATGACCGCTTCCTTGCGCGTCCAGTAGGTGAAGAACGCCGTCGCGCGCTGGTCGTCGGAGAGTCCGGAGATCGCGGCCAGCTCCGTGGGGGTCAGCGCGTACTCCATGAGCGAGTCCTCGGCCCGCCTGGTGGCCGTCTCGACGTCGAGGCCGACGGGGGTGCCCGCGGTGGCCGCGACGCCGATGAGGTCGCCGGAATGCGAGATCGACAGCATCAGCGGCGCGCCGGGGACACGGGGCCGCCCATGCGGTTTGCCGCAGTCTTCGCAGGTCGCGTCGAAGCTCACGGCCTCGACGGCCAGGCCCAGCCGCTCGGCGGCGACGGTCTTCGCCAGTACCCGGCCGGTCAGGAACCGGCGTTTGTCGATGTCCTGGCGGTAGTTCGCGTACCGGCCCTGCTCCAGCTCGTCGAGCAGGGCCAGGAACCGGGGTTCAGCGGGGAGGGGCTCCGACCAGCGGACCGCGCATTCGATCACGTCTCCTTCTTACCCGATTCCACCGTCTCGTCACTCCCGTTTTCGTCGAGCAGGGTCGCTTCGTCGAACGGTGATTCGCCGTTCAGCGTACGGTCCAGCTGCTCCCGGTCGATCTCGTTGGTCCAGGTGCCGATCAGGACGGTCGCGACGGCGTTGCCCGCGAAGTTCGTCAGCGCGCGGGCCTCGGACATGAACCGGTCGATGCCGACGATGAACCCGACGCCGTCGACCAGCTCCGGCCGGTGCGAGGACAGCCCGCCCGCCAGTGTCGCGAGCCCCGCGCCGGTGACCCCGGCCGCGCCCTTCGACGCGATGATCATGAACACCAGCAACGAGATCTGCTCGCCGATGGTCAGCGGTTTGTCGAGCGCGTCCGCGATGAAGATGGACGCCATCGTGAGGTAGATCGCGGTGCCGTCGAGGTTGAACGAGTACCCGGTCGGCACGGTGATGCCGACGACCGGTTTGGAGACGCCGGCGTGCTCCATCTTCGCGATCAGCCGCGGCAGGGCCGACTCCGACGACGACGTCGACAGGATCAGCAGGAATTCGCGGCCGAGGTAGCGCAGCAGTTTGAAGATGTTGACCCTGGCGAACAGGCCGATGATCAGCCCGAGCACCACGAACACGAACAGCGCGCAGGTGATGTAGAAGCCGAGCATGATCACCGCGAGGCTCTGCAGAGCCTTCCAGCCGGTGTCGCCGACGACGGCGGCGATCGCGCCGAACGCGCCGACCGGAGCCGCCCACATGATCATCGCCAGGATCCGGAACACGAGCCGCTGGATGTGCTCGATGCCGCGGCGGATCGGCTCGCCCTTGTCACCCAGTTTCTGCAGCGCGAACCCGGCGAGCAGCGCGACCAGCAGCGTCTGCAGCACCTCGCCCTCGGTGAACGCCGAGACCAGCGTCTTCGGGATGATGCCGAGCAGGAATTCGACGGTGCCCTCGCTCTTGGCGATCTGGTCCTGTCCCTTTTCGGCGATCTCGGGCGTCAGGTGCAGGCCGGTGCCGGGCTGCAGGATGTTGCCGACGACCAGGCCGATGACCAGCGCGACCGTCGACATGATCAGGAAGTAGCCGATCGCGAGCCCGCCGACGCGGCCGACCTTGGCGGCCTTCGCCACCGAGCCGACGCCGAGCGCGATCGTGCAGAAGATGATCGGCGAGATCATCATCTTGATCAGGTTCACGAACCCGGTCCCGAGCGGCTTCAGTTCCTTGCCGACCTCGGGGAACAGGATGCCGACCGCGATGCCGAGCCCCACCGCCACGATGACGGCTATGTAGAGGTAGTGCGTGCGATCCCGCTTCGTCGCGGGTGCTGCCGTGCTCATGGGTGCCCTTCGACGAGACGGGAACAGGTTGCGAAAACTTATGACATCTCCTCGGCGAACGACAACCGAAGCGGTACGCTGGACTAAGCGAGCGCTTAGTCACTGTCGAACAGGAGCGGGCTGACCATGGATTTCTCTCTGAGCGTCGAGGAACGCGAGGTGCGCGACTGGGTCCGCACGTTCGTCCAGCGCGACCTCATGCCGCGTGAGCAGGAGGTGCTGCGCCGTGAACGCGCCGGTCAGCCGGGTCTCACCGGTGAAGAGCTGCGCGAGCTGCAGCTGAAGGCCAAGGAGTCCGGGTTCTGGGGTGTGCAGACGCCGGAGGAATACGGCGGCATGGGCCTGTCCGCGGTGATGACCGCGCTGCTGGAGGCCGAACTCGGCCGCACGTTCGTGCCGTTCCGCTTCGGCGGTGCCGCGGACAACATCCTGTATTACGCCAACGACGAGCAGAAGGAGCGCTACCTGCTCCCGACGATCTCGGGTGAGCGCAAGTCGTGCTTCGCGATCACCGAACCCGGCGCGGGCTCGGACGCCAAGGCCATCCGGACCTCCGCCCGCAAGGACGGCACGGACTGGGTCATCAACGGCGAGAAGACCTTCATCACCGGCGGCAACGAGGCCGATTTCGTGATGGTCTTCGCGATCACCGATCCGGAGAAGGGCGCGAACGGCGGCGTCACCTGCTTCCTCGTCGACCGCGACGCGGGCTGGAAGTCCGAATACATCGACACCATGGGCGAATGGGGCCCGGCGGCGCTGGTCTTCGAGGACGTCCGCGTGCCGGAGACACAGATCCTCGGCGAGCTCGGGCACGGGTTCGACCTGGCCATGCAGTGGATCGGCGCGGGCCGCTACCTGCTGCCCGCGCGTGCCATCGGCTCCTGCGAGCGGCTGATCTCGATGGCCATCGAGCACGCCAACACGCGGGAGACGTTCGGGCAGAAGATCGCCGAGCGCCAGGCCATCCAGTGGATGATCGCGGATTCCGGCACCGAGCTGGAGGCGCTGCGCTGGCTGGTGCTGCACGCCGCCTGGCAGGTCGACCAGAAGCTGGACTCGCGGCACGCGCAGTCGATGGCGAAGCTGTACGGCGGGGTGAAGGCGAACGAGATCGTCGACCGCGTCCTGCAGATCCACGGCGGAATGGGCTACACGCGGGAACTGCCGGTCGAGCGGTGGTATCGCGAACTGCGGCTGCTGCGGATCTACGAGGGCACCGACGAGATCCAGCGCCGGACCATCGCGCGCAACCTGCTCAAGGGGCACGTCAAGGTCGGCGGCACGCTGGGCTGACACTCGCCCGTGCAATGAACGGGCCGTTCCTTGCAAATTTCGCAAGGAACGGCCCGTTCATTGCGTTGGCCTTAGTCGTCCTTCTGGTTCCGCATCGCGATCGGGACCCCGGCCAGGTCCTCCTCGTTGCAGAGAAGCTTCACGTCGTAGTAGGGCGAACCCTTGCGGTCGTCATAGTCGAGATGGACGGCCAGCACATCGACCGGTTCCCCGAGCCACTCCTGAGCCTGGCGTAGCCATGTCGCGCACCGTTCGAGGGCCGTGGGCAGGTCGTCGTCGCGGAAGCCCACCGGGCGGTAGGGGACGTCCTGCACCTGATCACGGGGGTTCGAAGGCACCGGCAACGCCGGCGAGAGACCCGAGTCGTCCAGTTCGAGTTGGATCGTTTGCTCAGTCACCCTTCGAGCGTCCCCCAGAGAAGCCGTCTGAGCAAGGCGTACCGGCCTAAAGTCGCCGCTAAACGGGCACTCGCCACACTCCCGAGACCACTTCACGGCAGTTTTGCAACGCCGTGACGTCCAGCTGCCGTTCGCAGGCGAGCGCCCGCAGCGCCAGCTCCGCGTAATGGGAGGCCAGCTGATCCAGGGTGAGCGGCCCCTTCGGCGAATACCAGCGCGCGACCCCGCTGCACATCTCCACCAGCGCGAGCCGGGTGACCGAAGGTTGATCGGTGCGGAAGACACCTGCCGCGACACCGTCTTCGATGGCGTCCGCCCACAGCTTTTCGTAGGCGTCGCGCAGGCCCACCACTCCGGCCCTCGCGTCGGGGGTGAGCGCGTGGACCTCGTTGTCCACCACGCGGGTGTCATCCGGTTGGATGGCGTGCGCGAGCACGTGCAGCGCCACCAGGGATCCGAGCCGTGAAACGGGATCGGTGAGCCCGGCGGTCGCCAGCTCGGCCGCGTCGAGCAGCCGCCGCAACGACTCGTTCATGATGGCGACCAGCAGATCCTCTTTGGTGCCCATGTAGTGGTACAGGCTGGCCGAGGACAGCTCCGCCTCCTGCGCCAGATCCCGGATGCCGGTGCCATGGAACCCCTTGGCGGCGAACAGTTTCACCGCCGCCTGCCGGACTCGTTCGCGGGTGTTCACAACCATGACTCGGTGGTCCTGTCCCACGAACCGGCGCGGAGGTCCTCCGCCTTCTTGAGCTCACCCTTCGCGACCCGCTCCGACGGTGTCATCGGCAGCTCCGCCGCGATGGCCCAGAACCGGGGAACCTTGAAATACGCCAGTTTCGCCGAACAGAACTCCGCCAGCTCGGCCGGTTCGCACCGGTGCCCCTCGTTCTCGTCAAGGACGATGTACGCCTTGACCTCTTCCCCCCGGATGTCGTCCGGCACCGCGATGACGGCGGCGAGTTTGACCGCGGGATGCAGCTGCAGTGCCCGTTCGACCTCGTCGGCGGAGATGTTCTCGCCGCTGCGGCGGATCATGTCCTTGGTGCGGCCCACGTAGTACACGCGGCCTTCGCCGTCCATTGTGGCCAGATCGCCGGTGTGGAACCAGCCGCCGTCGAAAGCGCGCCTGGTCGCTTCGGGATCGTCGTGGTAGCCGTGCATCAGGCCGACCCCGCGGATCAGCAGTTCGCCGGTTTCCCCGCGTGGCAGTGGTTTCCCATCCGCGTCCGCGATCATCACCTCGCGGGTGGGCGCCGGCCTGCCGAGGCAGCCGGTGCCGACGGTCTCCTCGTGATCCGCCGGGTACATCCGGATGTCGCCGCCGGTCTCGGTCATGCCGAAGGCCTCGAACCACGGCGCGCCCCAGCGTGCTTCGAGCGCGGCGTGCAGGTCGCGCGGGATGGCCGAAGCGCAGATCGCGCGGACCTGGTGCGCCTTGTCGAGCTCGCTTTCCGGCTGGCGCAGCAGAAGGGTGGGCATCAGGCCGAGGCAGTAGAACCAGGTGACCCCGTGTTCGCGGATCTTCTCCCAGAACGTCGACGGGTGGAAGCGGTCGAGCACCACCAGCGTCGCGCCGCCCGCGAGCCCCAGCGCCACGTTCCACTGTGGATCGATGTAGTGGAACGGTTGCGCGGTCAGGATGACGTCGTCCGCGCCGACCGCGGGGAAGTCCGTGGCCAGGCTGGTAGCCAGCGTCGCCCAATACCTGTTCGGCAATACACAGCCCTTGGGCGCGCCTGTGGTACCCGATGTGTACTGGATGTTGACCGGGCGTTCGCCTTCGCTCGCGAAACCCGGGACACCGCCGGAGCCGGTGAGTTCACCGGGCGTGAGCACGCGTTCCAGCGAGGTTTCCGGCGCGATCTTGTTCAGCAGCTCCAGGAATTCCTCGGCGGCGACGGCGAACCTGGCGCCGGAATGCCGCAGCACGTGCGTGCCGTCGAACTCGCGGTACCCGGTGTTGACCGGGACGAGCACGCCGCCGATCTTGGCCAAGGCCAGCCACAGCAACGGGAATTCGGGCTGGTTGCGCAGCATCACCGCGACCCGGTCGCCCGGTGCCACGCCGAGATCGAGCAGCGCGCGGGCGAACTCCGTGCTGCGCGCGTCGACGTCGGCGAAGGTGAAGCTCTCCCCGGTGGAGTCGAAGATCCACGCCGTCTTGTCCGGCCAGAGCGCGGCGGCCCTCGTGGTCAGCCCGGTCAGGGTGTCGATCCCGGCGAGCGAGGTCATGTCCGGCTCCGGAAGGCCTGGGCCGAAGCGGCGACCTCGGCGGAGTGTTCGGTGATCAGCGCGTGGCTGACTTCGAGTTCGAGCGCGGCGTCGAGCGAGCTGTCGATGCCGGAATCGAGGGCGCGTTTGGCCATCGTGGCCGCGGCCGCCGGATGCGCGGCGATCTTGGCCGCCCACGCGAGCGCGGTGTCCATCAGGTCGTCGGCCGGCAGGGCGGCGTTGACCAGGCCGAGTTCGTACGCCTCGGCGCCGCTCACCCGTTCGCCCAGCAGCAGGAGTTCCTTGGCCTTCAGCGGGCCGACCAGCAGCGGCAGCAACCGCGACGCCGCACCCGTGACGCTCAGGCCCAGGGAGACCTCGGGGAAGGCGAACACCGCGTCTTCGGCGGCGAGGATCAGGTCGCAGCCCATCGCGAACTCGGCGCCCGCGCCGATCGCGTAGCCGTGGACGGCGGCGATGACGGGCTGGCGGAGGCCGCGAAGGCGACGTGTCACGTCCTGTAGCCGGTCGAGCCGCGGGCGTGAATCACCCTCCGGGGTGGGTTCCTTCAGGTCGTGACCCGCGCAGAACGCGCGTCCCCGTCCGGCCAGCACGACGGCGCGCGCGTCCGACTTGGCGGCCGCGTCGAGCGCCTCCAGCAGGTCGTCGACCAGTTCGGCGACCACCGCGTTGAGCCGTTCCGGGCGGTTCAACCAGATCACTGCGATGCCATCGTCGAGTGCGTAGTCCACGGTGCTCATACGCCGAGCCTAGACGACCGATCGATCGATCGATAGGGTCGAATCCATGCGGGTCGACACGGTCTACGAGAACGCCCGGTTCCTCACCGGTACAGGGGAATCCGTAGCGCTTGCCGCGCTGAACGGCAGAATTGTGGCTTTAGGTCACGATGCGGCCGCGCTTTCCGCGAAAAGGCGCGTGGATCTGGGTGGCTCGGTGGTGGTGCCCGGATTCCACGACGCGCACAACCACATGGCCTGGTTCGGCATGGCTCTCGACGACGTCGCCCTTTCGGATTGCCGCAGCGTCGACGAGGTGTACGACGCCGTCGCGCGGCGCGCGGCCGAAACCCCGCCGGGCGGCTGGATCATCGGCAGCGGCTACGACCAGAACAAACTCGTGGGCGGCCATCCGACCAGGCAGGGCCTCGACCGCGCCGCTCCCGGGCATCTCGTGCGGCTCAAGCACACGTCCGGGCATATGACCGTGGTCAACTCCGCGGTGCTGGAGCGGCTGGACCTGGGCGACGTGCCCGTCGGTGGTGACGTCGTCCGCGACGAGGACGGTTCGCCGACGGGGCTTCTGCGAGAACAGGCCCAGCTCATGCTGCGGCCGCTGACCTATCCGACGCCGGTCGAGCGGGTCGTCCGCGGCCTGGACAGGGCGAGCGGGCGATACCTGGCCGAAGGGATCACGAGCGTCCAGGAGGCCGGGATCGGCGGGGGTCTCGTGGGGGAGACCCCCGCCGAGCTGGCCGCGTATCAGCTGGCGCGCGAACGCGGGGTGCTGCGGGTGCGGAGCACGGTGATGGTCGCGGCGAGTGTGCTGCACGACCTCGACGCGGGTGCCGGCTTCGGGCTCGATCTGGGGATGCGCACCGGCTTCGGCGACGAATGGCTGCGGATCGGCGCGATGAAGCTGTTCGCCGACGGTTCGCTGATCGGCCGCACCTGCGCGATGCACGAGCCGTTCGCCGGCGAAACGGACAACGTCGGCTACTTCCAGGTGCCCGAAGCCGAGATCGCGCGGACGATCGCCGCCGCGCACAAGGCCGGCTGGCAGATCGCGACGCACGCCATCGGCGACCGCGCGATCACCGTCGTCCTCGATGCCTACGAAGCCGCGTTGAAGGCCGATCCGCGCCCCGGCCACCGGCACCGCATCGAGCACTGCGCGGTGCTGCGGCCGGAGGAGCTGAAGCGGCTGGCGTCGCTGGGGCTGATCGCCTCGCCGCAGGGCCGGTTCGTCAACGAGATCGGCGACGGTATGCGGGCCGCGCTCGGCCCGGAACGCGAGCCGTGGTGCTACCGGCTCAAGAGCCTGCTCGACGCGGGATGCGTGCTGCCCGCCAGCTCGGACCGCCCGGTCGTCGAGGGTGCGCCGCTGCTCGCGCTGGCCGACATGGTGCGGCGGAAGACCGCGTCCGGTGTCGTGCTGGGGCCCGATGAGCGGCTCACCCCCGCCGAAGCCCTGCGCGCGTACACCTACGGATCCGCGTACGCCGCTTTCGCCGAGAAGGACCTGGGCACGCTGGAGATCGGCAAGCTCGCGGACTTCGCCGTCCTCTCGGCCGACCCGACCGACGAGTCCGCTTTGGATTCGATCCACGTCGTCGCCACCGCCGTCGGCGGCGACATCGTCTACGAACGGAGCTGAGACCCATGCCGGTGCGGGACGCGGTCGCGGACGACATCGAGGAGATCTGCGCGCTCATCGAGGAGCACGCGGTCTACGAGGACAAACACGATCTGAAGCTCGACCGGCAGGAGATGGCCGGATTCCTCTTCGGGCCCGATCCGAAGGCCTGGGTGCTGCTGGCCACCCCGCCGGGTGAGCCGGGCAAGGTCGCGGGTTTCGCCTTCTGCAGCTGGAACTTCTCCACCTGGGAGGCCCGGCCGGGGATCTGGCTCGACGATCTCTTCGTGCGCCCCGAGCACCGTCGTTTCGGCCTCGGGCGGGAGCTGCTCGACGAGCTGAGCGCGCGGACCCCCGGCCGGGTCGAATGGGACATGCAGGAGGGCAACGAGAAGGGTGAGGCGTTCTACGCCCAGCTCGGCGCCGACCCCGTCCCCGGCTGGATCCGGTACCGCTGGCGGCCGCACGCTGGGTGAGCCGCGGCCAAGCGGCAAGCCGTAAACTCGCAACCATGGGTGAAGGGGCAAGTCGCAGGTCGTCGTCCGTGGAGGACTACGTCCGGGTGATCTACGGGCTGGTGGAGCGCGGTGAGGCCGTCACCAACACGTCGCTGGCCGGACGGCTGGAGGTCAGCCCGTCCTCGGCGTCCGGCATGGTCACCAAACTGTCCCAGCTGGGCCTGGTCGCGCACGTCCCGTACCGGGGGATCGAGCTGACCACCGAGGGCAGGCTGCTGGCCCGCTCGGTGCTTCGCCGCCACCGGCTGATCGAGACCTACCTGGTGTCCGAACTCGGCTACACCTGGGACGAGGTGCACGCCGAGGCCGACGCGCTCGAACACGCGGTGTCGGACCGGCTCGTCGAGCGGATCGCCGCGAAGCTCGGCAACCCGATGCGCGACCCGCACGGCGACCCCATCCCCGCCCCCGACGGCAGCGTCGAGGAGATGCCGATGCGCATCCTCGACGACCTCCCGCCCGGCGCGGTCGGCGAGATCGTCCGTGTCTGGGACACCGATCCGGAACTCCTGCGCTACCTGACCGAGCATTCGATCGGCCTCGGCGAGCGGATCGAGGTCGTGGAGCGCCAGCCGTTCGGCGGCCCGATGGTGGTCAAGGTCGGCTCGCCGCCCGACGCGGCGACACACGCCATCGGCAAGGAGATCGCGCAGGCCCTGTCGGTCGCGCTACGCTGAGCCCCGTGTCCACTGTGGACGCGTTCAGGCCGGGCCGCACGGTGGGAATTTTCCCTACGTCCCTGCATAATTCGGCACGCCCGCACGTCACCCGCATGCCGCGCGGAAAGGTGATCTAAGGCCCTTCCGATCATGTGTTCGCCCGCCTAGGCTGCGCTATTCCGGGTGGCTAGCGAGCGTGCGAAGGCGATGAAGATGACCGGTCAGCGGACACACACCATCGACCGGGGGGTGGCGGAAGGACGTGAACTCAGGCGGCTTTTGGAAACCGGGCCGTTCGCGGACGCCCTCAGGGCGGCGATCAGGGCGAGGGGTCTCGGGCTCGATCGGATCCGGTACCGGCTGAGAGGGCGGGGGTGCTCGGTCAGCCTCGCGACACTGAGCCATTGGCAGTCGGGGCGTTGCCGTCCCGAACGACCGGAATCCCTGCTGGTGCTCAAGAATCTCGAGGAGGTCCTCGGGGTGCCGCCGGAGTCGCTGTCGCGGCTTCTCGGGCCGCCGCGCGGTCGGGCGGCCCGGTGTACGGTGCCCGGCGAGGGTCTCATGATGCAGAGAGGCCGGGACACGTAGGGAGCGCGGGTGCGGGCGGTCGTCTTCGAGGAGTTCGGGGTGCTGCCCGAGGTACGCGAGGTGCCGGATCCGGTCGCGCCGCCGGGCGGGGTGGTGATCGCCGTCGAGGCGACCGGGGTGTGCCGCAGCGACTGGCACTCCTGGCAGGGGCACGACACGTCGGTGAAGCTGCCGCACGTCGCCGGGCACGAACTCGCCGGCCGGATCGCGTCGCTCGGCGAGGGCGTCCGAGGCTGGTCGGCGGGTGACCGGGTCACGGTGCCGTTCGTCTGCGCCTGCGGCACCTGTGCCCAGTGCGCCGCCGGTGACCAGCAGATCTGCGACCGCGAGTTCCAGCCGGGCGCGACCCACTGGGGTTCGTTCGCCGAGTACGTCGCCATCGAAAACGCCGAGGTCAACCTCGTGGCGCTGCCGGATTCGCTGTCGTCGGCCGAGGCGGCGGCGCTGGGTTGCCGGTTCGGGACGGCGTTCCGGGCCGTGCTGCGCCAGGGCGCGGTCCGGCCGGGTCAGTGGGTCGCGGTCCATGGCTGTGGTGGCGTCGGCATCTCGGCGATCCTGCTGGCCGTCGCGGCCGGTGCGTCGGTCGTCGCCGTCGACCCGTCCCCGCAGGCCAGGGCGCTGGCCTCGCGGATGGGCGCTCTTGTGGCCGTCGACCCTTCCTCGTTCGACGGCCACGAGGCGGTCTCTGCGCGCGTCCGGGAGCTGACCGGCGGCGGCGCGCACGTCTCGCTCGACTGCCTCGGCTCGCCGGCCACCTGCGCCGCCTCGGTCGGGAGCCTCCGCAAACGCGGACGGCACGTCCAGGCGGGCCTGATGCCGCCCGCGCAGGGCATCGCGCCGATCCCGATGCACCGGGTGATCGGCGGGGAACTGGAGATCGTCGGCATCCACGGCCTGCAGGCGCACGAGTACCCCGAGATGCTGCGGGTGGTGGAGACGGCCGGGATCGACCTCGAAGGCATGATCGGCAAACGGGTCGGCCTCGACGACGTCCCCGCGGTGCTCGCGGAGATGAACGATCCGGTGCCCGCGCGGGCCGGGGTGACCGTGGTCGAATTCGCACAGTGACCGGGTGAACGCGTTGTGGTCAACCGGCCGATCGGAGTAGTCCGAAAGGTGGCATTTCCGACCGCTTTATGGCAGCTTGCTTGGCCGTGACGGTCATGGATGCCCCGGTGGGGCCACGATTCGGCCTGCGCGTGCTGCGCTGGTTCGCCGCGGCCGGCGTCATGGTGCGGGGCCACCGGGTCATCGGCGCGCGTCCTGGCACACTCGACACGTGGACGCGCTGATCCCTCGCCCGCGTACCGAAGTCGCGCCCGGCGCGGTGCACGTTCCCGGCTGGCTCGATCTCGCCGAGCAACGACGCCTGGTCGAAGCCTGCCGCGGCTGGCGTGGCTACCGGCGGACGCGGCTGCCGAACGGCGGCGTCATGTCGGTGCGGACGGTGTGCCTCGGCTGGCACTGGCATCCGTACCGGTATTCGAAGGTGACCGAAGACGGCTCCCCGGTGCTCCCCTTTCCGGGCTGGCTGGGCGATCTCGGACGGCGAGCCGTCTCCGACGCCTACGGGGTTTCGTCGTATGAGCCGGACATCGCGCTGGTGAACTTCTATGATTCCGCCGCGAAAATGGGGCAGCATCAGGACAAGGACGAGGCTTCGCTGGAGCCCGTCGTGTCGTTGAGCCTCGGGGACGCCTGCGTCTTCCGGTTCGGGAACACGACCGATCGCGGGCGGCCTTATACGGATGTGGATCTGCGCTCGGGGGATCTGTTCGTGTTCGGCGGCGAGTCCCGGCTGGCTTTCCATGGGGTGCCTCGGGTTTTGCCGGGGACCGCTGATCCGGAGCTGGGTTTGGCGGGGCGGTTGAACATCACTTTGCGGGTTTCGGGACTTCCTGCGCGCTAGGTCTCCTTTGGCCATTAGGCGCGACCGTTGTTCCTTATTGGGAGCGGTGAATTTTTATGCACTATCGGAGAGCGATATAGTCTGAATATGCTATAGCACAGGTGTTCGATTCGGCGTAGCGTTGATCTTGTGTCCAGCGACGATGCCTCTCCGAAGACGTCCACCGAGTGGTGGCGCGTCGACACGGCGACGCTGCACGCCCGCAAACAAGAACTCGAAGTGTTGAAACGCCAGTTGGATGCCGAGCAGAACGCGATCCTCGCGGAAATCAATACCCGCGGGATCCGTGGCTGTAGTGGTCATTCGACGCTGGCGGGGCTGATTTACGAGGATTTCCTGGTGTCGGAGAAGGAAGCCGACGCCCGCGCCGACCGGGTGCTGGCCCTGCATCCCGGTCCCTCGATCGGCGGCGACCCTGAACCGCCCTTGGCGCCGTTGACGGCCGAGGCGGCGGCGGAGGGTGCGATCGGCGGCGGTCAGATCGATGCCATCATCAAGACCCTCGCCCGGATTCCCTCCACTGTGCCTGAGGAAGACGTCCGGAACGGGGAGAAGATCCTGGTCGAGCTGGCTAGGCGTGCCGGGCCACGGCAGATCGCCAGCGCCGGACGCCGCCTGCTGGACAAGCTCGACCCGGACGGCAAGGAGCCCCGCAATGAGGATCCGAAGGAGACCCGCCCGGAACTACGGTTCGTGAAACATCGTGACGGCACCTTGGGTCTCAAGGCGCGGCTTGATCTGGAAACCTACGCTCGGTTGAAGTCGGATTTGGATCCGATGGCCAAACCCCACAAGGCCATCGACGGGGTCCGCGACCCCCGCACCCAAGACGAACGCTACGGGGATGCCTTCACCGACTATGTGCGGTTGAAGACCACCAGCCGGAATCTCCCCGGACAAGCAGGCGAGGCCACGCACATCCTGGTCACCATGTCCTACGACGATTTGATCCGGGACATCGGTGAAGCCCACCTGGATCTGGTGGGGCCGATCAGCGCGACCGACGCCCGCATCCTCGCCTGCGACGCCCGCGTCCGCCCCGGGGTTCTCGGGACAGCGGGCGAACCGCTGGACATCGGCCGCTCCAAACGCACCGTGTCCCTGGCCCAGAAATACGCGCTCACCCTCCGCGACGGCGGCTGCGCCTTCCCGGGCTGCGACATGCCCGTACCCCGGTGCACCGCACACCACATTGTTTTCTGGCGACACCACGGCGAAACGAAAATCGACAACCTCGTCCTACTCTGCACCAAACACCACCGACTGATCCACCGCAGCGAATGGAAAGTCCAGATCGCCCAAGACGGACTACCGGAATTCACCCCACCCGCCTATCTCGACCCCACCGGGACACCGAGGCGCAACACCATGCACCTCAGGACATAGGCCGAACCCCCATGAAGCCTCCAAATCCGACTCGCCCAGCCACATCACGCATTGAGAGGACTGGGCCGCGTTTGTCTTGCCCCGGGCAGCGGCGGACATCGGCCTGCTCGTGGCTACTTGAGGCAGATCCGGGTTAACGCCATCCTGGAACAGGACGAACGGAATCGCGCACCGTCACAAGCGACCACGACGGCCGATCAGGGCTGACAAGTCAGCCCGCAACACTTCACTCGCTCACCGGTTCTGAGAGCCAGTGGAGTTCACTCACGTGATTTCTGACTCCACCGGACCAGATACCCTGGTCCGTCGAGACGGTAACGATGTTCGTCGAAGGATGCCCAGGACGCGATCCTCCTCTGATATGTCCGCGGAACTCTGCGCAGCGGAGCCAAAATCTCGTCGAGCTCGCCGAAGCGAACATTCTTCGGCGGGGTTACCGGGGTGGGGACCAACCTGGCCGTCGCGCAGCCACTCCGCGAAGATCAGATAGTGCTCGATCTCCGCTTCGAGCGTGGATCGGGTGATCGGCCAGATCAGGTACTCACCTGACTCTGTCTCGTCCTCGCCTGACACCGGACCGTCCCAGTATTCATTCTCGACATGCACGCGTTCATAGCCCTGAGCCAGCAGGCTCTGCCGCCGATGAGCCACATCGTCCACCGGAACAGCCGACTGAGGTCATCGCCCAGGATTCGGCAGCACGGACCAAAACCCCTCAAACCAGCCGGAAAAGCACCCGCTGCCCCGGCCGCACCTGCGCGGCCAGATCCAGATCCGCTTCCTCCACCACCGCGATCACCGGATAGCCGCCGGTCACCGGATGGTCGGCCAGGAACAGGATCGGCTGCCCGGAAGGAGGTACCTGCAACGCCCCCGGCACGGCGGCCTCGGGCGGCAATTCGCCACCACGTGCCCGCGACAACACGGGACCGTCCAGCCGTACACCCACCCGATCGACGTCGGCGGTGGCGACGTAACCAGTGGAGACCAAAGTGGACAATGCGCCGGGAACGAACCACGAAACCCGAGGCCCCGGAGTCACTCGCAGCACCGGCACGTCCGGCAAGGGAGCGCGGGGAGCGAGATCCACGCCGGGGTGGGGCAGCACCCGCTGTCCCACCGGCAAGGTCATCCCGGCCGAGAGCGCGGGCGGGCCGAGTTTGCCCAGTGTGTCGGTCGCCCGCGCGCCCAGCACCGCGGGGACGTCGATGCCGCCGCGCACGGCGACATAGCAACGCAAACCGTGAGAAGCCATTCCGAGGACGAGTTCTTCGCCGGGGCCGACCGGGATCGGCGAGCCGGGGCCGAAAGCCCGCGTGCCGACGGTGATCGAGCACGGCGCGCCGGTGACGGCGACGGTCGCCGGAGCCGAGAATCGGAGGGCGAGGCCGCCGAGAACGCATTCCAGGGCCGCGTTGCCCTCGGGGTTCCCGGCCAGCCGGTTCGCCAGCCGCAGCGAACCGCGGTCGGCGGCGCCGGACCGGCCGACGCCGATCGCGGCCAGCCCCGGTCGCCCGAGATCCTGCACGGTGGTGAAAACGCCGGGCCGGAGCACTTCGATCTTCGCGGTCATGAAGTGAACCGGATCCTCGTGCCCGGCGCCAGCAGGTTCGGCGGCTCCCGCTCGACGTCCCACACCGGCAGCGTGGTGCGCCCGATCAGTTGCCAGCCGCCGGGTGAGGCGTTCGGGTACACCGCCGTGTACTCGCCCGCGATCGCGACCGAGCCGGCGGGCACCCGGGTGCGCGGGCTCGTCCGGCGCGGCAGGTGCAGCGTGGGGTCGAGCCCGGTCAGATAGGCGAAACCCGGGGCGAAGCCGCAGAACGCCGAGACATAGGTCCCGTCCTCGTGCCGCCGGACGACGGCTTCCGCGGACATACCGGAGGCGGCCGCGACGTCGGCCAGGTCCGGGCCGTCGTAGTGCACCGGCACGACGATCTCGGCGGTCTCGCGCGGTTTGATGTCCACTGTGGACCGATGGAGGACGTCTTCGGCGAGCCGGTCGTGGTGGGTGCGGCCGGGGTCGAACCGGATGAGCATGGTCCGCGCGGCCGGGACCAGTTCGAGGACACCGTCCGGCGGGTCCTGCTCCAGTGACGCGTGCAGCCCGAGCACCTCCGACGGATCGTCGAAGTCGACCATGGCCGCACGCGCCCCATAGGGCAGCACTCGCATCACGCGGCCTCGAGGAACGATCCGATGTGGACACCGGACGCGCCGAGTCCCGCGCGGATCCGCCGTGCCAGGTCGACGGCGCCGGGCGTGTCGCCGTGCACGCACAGCGAATGCGGCTGAAGCGCCAGCTCGGTCCCGTCGGCGGCGACGACCTTGCCGGTGGTCGCCATCGCGACCGCCCGGGCGGCCACTTCGTCGGCGTCGTGGAGCACGGCGCCAGGCAGTTTCCGGGAGACGAGAAGGCCTTCGGAGGTGTACGCGCGGTCCGCGAACGCCTCGGCGTACGCGGGGAACCCGGCCTTTTCCGCCTGCTCGGCCATTTCCGATCCCGGCGGGCACAGCAGCGCGAGCCCGGGACCGAATCGCCGGATCCCCTCGACCACCGCGGCCGCCTGCTCCGGATCGACCGCCGCCGTGTTGTACAGCGCCCCGTGCGGTTTGACGTACCGCACCCGTGTTCCCGCCGCGCGGGCGAATCCGTCGAGCGCGCCGATCTGGTAGAGCACGTCGTCGGCCAGGTCGTCGGGGGCGACGTCCATCGCCCGCCGCCCGAAGCCTGCCAGATCGCGGTAGGCGACGTGGGCGCCGATGACGACGCCCCGCTCCGCCGCGCGCTCGCAGACGCGCCGCATCACCGACGGGTCGCCGGCGTGGAAGCCGCACGCGACGTTCGCGCTGGTGACGATGTCGAGCATGGCGTCGTCGTCACCCATCTTCCAGGCGCCGAAGCCTTCGCCGAGGTCGCTGTTGAGGTCAATACGGCTGAAGTCCATCAGGCCACCCTGAACTCACTGTCGAGTTTGTCGGTCACGAACATGTAGCCCGGCGCGTGCGTGATCGCGAACGGCGGCCGCGAGGCCATCAGCGCCGCCTGCGGGGTCACGCCGCACGCCCAGAACACCGGCACGTCACCGGGTGCCGCGTCGACGGGGTCGCCGAAGTCGGGCTTGCCGAGGTCGGCGATGCCGAGCACGGAGGGATCGCCGATGTGCACCGGCGCACCGTGCACGGCGGGCATCCCGCGGGTGATGCGCACGGCGTCGTCCACCCGGTCTTCGGGGATCTGCCGCATCGAGACCACCATCGGCCCGTGCAGCCGCCCGGCCGGGACGCACTCGCGGTTCGTCACGTACATCGCCACGTTGCGGCCCTGATCGACATGCCGCAGCGGGATTCCCTCCGCGGCCAGCACCGATTCGAAGGTGAAACTGCACCCGATCGAGAAGGCGACCATGTCGCTGCGCCACAACCCGCTCGCGTCCGCGAGCTCGCCGGACAGCACGCCGTTCTGCCAGACGCGGTAACGCGGCAGGTCGGTGCGCAGATCCGCGCCGGGCGCCAGCCGGGTCGACGGGTCGCCCGGATCGCTGACGTCGAGCACCGGACAGGGCTGCGGGTTCCGCTGGCAGAACAGCAGGACGTCGTACGCCCAGTCCTCGGGGACGGCGATCAGATTGGTCTGGGTGAACCCGTTCGCCCAGCCGGTGGTCGGGCGGGCCGTGCCCGCGCGGAACAGGGCGCGGGCCTCGCCGGGGGACAACGTCGCCGGGTCGTCGAAGGTGGTCATCGCGGTGCCTCCTCTTCCGATTGTGGTCACAGAAGTTCGCGGCCGCGAGTCTCGGGCAGGCCGAGCAGCGCCAGCACGGCGATTCCGTAGCCGACCGCGCCGAACACCATCGCGCCGCCCGCGCCGAGGAAACCGACCACGGCGGGGAACGTCGCGCCGATGGCCCGGCCGAGGTTGTAGGTGAAGCCCTGCCCGGTCCCGCGCAGCGCCGACGGGTACAGCTCGGCGAGGAACGCGCCGAACCCGCTGAAGATCGCGGACATCGAGAACCCGAGCGGGAAGCCGAGGAACAGTACGAGCGTGTTCGCGCCCGCCGGGATCTGCGTGTAGGCGACGATGAGGCCCGCCGACAGCACCGAGAACAGCAGGAACGTCTTCTTGCGGCCCAGGAGATCCGTGAGATAGCCGCCGGTGACGTATCCGATGAAGGCGCCGGAGATCAGGAACGCGAGATAGCCGCCGGTGCCGATGACGGTGAGGCCGCGGGTGGTCTTCAGGTAGCTCGGCAGCCAGGTCGCGAGCGTGTAGTAACCGCCCTGGACACCGGTGGCGAGCAGCGCGGCGAAGAACGTCGTGCGCAGCAGGTCCGGTTTGAAGATGCCCGCCAGCGAGCCGCGTTCCTTCTTCGTGGCGCGGGCCGCTTCCGCGACGGGCGCGTCCTGGACGTTCCGCCGGACCCAGAGCACCAGCAGCGCCGGGATGACCCCGGTCCAGAACATGACGCGCCAGGCGATGTCCGGGCTCCAGATGCTGAAGACCACCGTGTAGACGACGACGGACAGCGCCCAGCCGACCGCCCACGCGCTCTGCACGAAGGCGACGGTCCGGCCGCGATACTTCGCCTGCGAGTACTCCGCGACCAGCGCGGCGCCGGCGGCCCATTCGCCACCGAAGCCAAGGCCCTGCAGGGCGCGGAAGACCAGGAGCGTCTCGAAGTTCGGCGCGAACCCGCAGAGCACGGTGAAGACCGTGTACATCGCGATGGTGATCTGGAGGGTGCGGACCCGGCCGATGCGGTCGGCGAGGACGCCCGCGCCGATCCCGCCGATCGCCGAGACCACCAGTGTCGTGGTGCCGAGCAGCCCAGCCTCGCCCCCGGAGAGGCCGTAGTAGGCGGTGATCGCGGCCAGACCCAGCGGAAGGGTCTGGTAGTCGAACGAGTCGAGCCCGTATCCGCCGAACGCGCCGACGAAGGCCCGGCGGCCTCGCGAACCGAGCGTGCGGAACCAGGCGAAGGGGCGTGTGTCTTCGGTAGTGGCTGTCGCGTCCATCGGCACCTCCAGAGGGTGAATCCATCGTGGCACGGGTCACATGGGTAGCCACTGTAGGTATTGTTCAACAATTCCACAAGAGGATCCTTGGCTTGACCTCTTGTAGCCGGTTAGGATCGGTCACGTGACGATCGCGGAGGGTGGTCCTGCCTCGGTTCAAGGACTCGAAGCGGATCGCGGCATGGTGAGCCGCACCAGTACGGCCGAACGGGTCGCGGGCGTCCTCCGCACGCGCATCGCGGAAGGGTTCTTCCTGCCCGGCGTCCGGCTGTCGGAGCACGACATCGGCTCGGCGCTCGGCGTCTCCCGCAACACGCTGCGCGAGGCGTTCCGGCTGCTCACGCACGAACGCCTGCTGACCCATGAGCTCAACCGCGGTGTCTTCGTGCGGGTGCTGCCCGTCGAGGACGTCGTCGATCTCTACAAGGTGCGCAAGGTCGTCGAGTGCTCGGCGGTCCGGGCGGTGACGGAGAAGCCCCCGACGTTCGCGAAGCTCGCGCGCCTGGTCGAGGACGGCAGGATCGCCGAGCGAAGTGAGCGCTGGCAGGACCTCGGCACCGCGAACATCCGGTTCCATTCGGCGATCGCGGAACTGAGCGGCAGCGAGCGGATCGACGAACTGATGCGCGGCATCCTGGCCGAGCTGCGGCTGGTGTTCCACATGATGGCCGACCCGCGGCGCTTCCACGAGCCGTACCTCAAGCGCAACGCGGAGATCCTCGCGCGTATCGAGGCCGGCGACGGCCTCGGCGCCGAAAAGCTCCTCGCGCAGTACCTCACCGACGCCGAAAACCAGCTCGTCGAGGCCTACGCCGAACGTTCCCAATCGCGTTCAGAGGACTGAATGCGGGGGTGCCTAGGGGGTGACCCACTTCTGGTTGGCGGCGCCGGTACAGGTCCAGATCTGCAGGCGGGTGCCGTTGGCCGAGGAGTTCCCGGTCGCGTCAAGGCATTTGCCCGAACCGGAGTTCACCAGGTCGCGGGCGGTGTTGGCCGCCCATCGCTGATTCGCCCCGCCCGCGCAGTCCCACAGTTGCAGCCGCGCGCCGTCCGCGGTGGACATCCCGGTGACGTCGAGGCATTTGCCCAGCGCCCGCACCGTGCCGTCGGCCTGGAACGACCACTGCTGCGCGACGGAGCCGTTGCAGTCGTAGAGCTGCACCGCCGTCCCGTTGGCACTGTCCGCCCCGGCGACGTCGACGCATTTGCCGCCGAGCCCGGTGATCGCGCCGGTGCGGACACCGCCGCCCGACTGCGTCCCCGACCAGGTGAACGTCGCCGACGTCGACGCGGGCAGCGGGTATGTGAAGGACTGCCCGCCCCAGTTGACGCGTACGTTCTGGCTCGCGCCACTGGTGTTGTACGCGATCAGCACCTTCGACCCGTCCGGGTTCTTCCACGCGACGTTCCGCACCGCGGAGTTGTCGTTGGACGAGATCCGGTACGCGCCCGGCTTCACGAACTTCGTCAGGTGACCCGTCGTGTAGTACTCGACGGTGTAGTCGACCTGCCCGTGCCGCGAATCTCCATTGTGGACGGTGATCAGCCCGGTGCAGGTGCCGCAGCCGCCGTTGTGCGGCCCCATGTTCTGGTCCACCGCGAGGCTCCACTTGATGAAGCTCTTGCTCCAGTTCCGGGTGTAGTCGACGATGTTCGCCATGTCTTCGGCCTGCTGATGGCTCACCCAGGTCCCGCCGGAATGCTCGGTGCTGTACGCGGGCACGTTCGGGTACTGGTTGTGCACGGCGGTCTGCTGAGCGACGTCGCCGCCGTAGCCGTGCCACGCCATCCCGCCGAAGTTCGGGTCGGTGCGGATCGCCGCGTCGTCCATCGTCGGCGCGCCGAATTCCGCGTACTTGTCCCAGTTCCAGTCCAGCGCGAGCACCTTTGTGGACAGAGCGGCACCCTTCAAAGCGGGTAACAGGTTGGTCTTCGTGAAGTACTGGAGACCGGCGCCGTTCCAGTTCATCGACGGATAGCTCGCGCAGCACGTCGGCTCGTTCTGCACCGACACGTAATGAATCGGGACACCCTGTGCCTGATACGCCTGGATGTACTTGACGAAGTACTGGGCGTACGCCGGGTAGTACTCGGCCTTCAGCCAGCCCAGTTTGAAATCGCCGTTGTCCTTCATCCACGGCGGCGCGCTCCACGGCGACGCCATCACCTTGGTCGCCGGGTTGATCTCCCTGGCCTGTTTGGTCAGCGGCAGGATGCTGTCGAGGTCGTGGCCGATCGAGAACTTCGTCAGGTTCGGATCGGTCTGCCCGGCGGGGAGATCGTCGAACGAGTAGCTGAATCGCGCCAGATCCGAGGAACCGAGCGGGTTGCGGATGAAGTTGACGCCGATGCCCGAAACAGGATCGAACAGCTTCCGCATGGTCTCGTCGCGTGTCGCCGGTGACAGCGCGCCGCTACCCTTCATCAGCCACGCGGCGGTGTCGGTGAACGACGCGCCCGCGCCCTCGAACTGCTGGTACGTGGTGTTCTCGTCGACGGTGATGGTCTGCTGGCCCGTTCCGGTGCCCGCGGCGAAGTTGACCGGTGACTGCTGCTGGAGCCCGCGCGTGACGTTCACGCCGCGCGAGTCGTTCGTGGTGGTGAGCCAGATGTTGACGGTCTCCCCGGCGGCTTGCGCCGGCGTGGCGACGAGCGTGGCCGCCGCGATCACCGCGGCGCCGAGCAAGGGCAGCCGTTTCACGGCGTCGTCCACTTCTGGTTCGCGCCACCGCCGCAGGTCCAGATCTGGAGTCTGGTCCCGTTCGCGGAACTGTTCCCGGTGGCGTCGAGGCATTTGCCCGCCTGCGGGTTCACGATGTCGCGCGCGCCGCTGATCGCCCATTTCTGCGCGCCGGTTCCGTTGCAGTCCCACAGTTGCACGGCCGTGCCGTCCGCGGTCCCGCCGCCGGAGACGTCCATGCACTTGCCGAGCGCGCGGATCGTCCCGTCGCCGCCGACGGTCCAGTTCTGCGCGGCGTTCCCGTTGCAGTCGGTGATCTGGATCGGGGTGCCGTTGGCGGTGTTCGCCCCGGCGACATCGACGCATTTGCCGCCGATCCCGGTGATCCGGCCGGTCCGCCCGGCCGTGTCGCTGGAGTTGACGTGCACGTAGTCGACCACGAGCCGCTGCGGGAAGACGGTGCTGGAGTTCGGGTCACCCGGCCAGTAGCCGCCCACGGCGAGGTTCAGGATCAGGTAGAAGGGATGGTCGAAGACCCAGCGGTTGCCGTTGAGATCGGCGGGGGTGCGGGTCTGGTAGAGGTTCCCGTCCACGTACCACTTGATCTGGTTCGGTGCCCAGTCGACGGCGTAGGTGTGGAAGTCGTCGGAGAAGTTGGGGCCGTTGTAGGCCGCGCCGATGCCGCCCGCGCCCGAGTAACCGGGGCCGTGGAGGGTGCCGTGCACCGTGTTCGGCTCGAAGCCGACGTTCTCCATGATGTCGATCTCGCCGCTGTTGGGCCAGCCGACGTTGCCGATGTCGGCGCCGAGCATCCAGAACGCGGGCCACATCCCCTGGCCGCGTGGCAGTTTCATCCGCGCTTCGAACCGGCCGTAGGTCTGGGTGAACTGGCCCTGCGTGGACAGCCGGGCCGAGGTGTACTCGCAGCGCCCGTACCAGCAGTTGTAGTTGCCGGGGTTCTCCTTCTTCGCGGTGATGACCAGGTTGCCCTGGCCGTCGAGCGCCGCGTTGTTCGTCCCGGACGTGTACCACTGCCGCTCGTGGTTGTTCACGTTGTCGCCGGTCTCGAAATGCCACTTCGAGGTGTCGATACCCGCGCCGGCGGGCCCGTTGAAGTCGTCGGTGAACGTCGCGGCCATGACCGCGGCCTCGGCGGCCGGGGGCCGCGCGGTGGCCGGGAGTGAGCCGAGGAGAACGCCGGCGGCGAGGAGCGCCGTCCAGCGAAAGAGGGAGGAGATGGACATCGTTGTCGCCTCTCTTCGCAGGCAGAAACTACTTTGTTGTGCCTGACAACAAAGTATGCATGGTCTCTACCACTGCGACAAGACCTATTTTTCGAGCCCGAATTAAGGCTCAGGCGGCCGTGCCCCGCTTCGACCCGGCCGTTCGCGGGTCCGCACCCTGGTCGAGGAGGGCGGCGACCGGGAGGGTGGCGGCTCCTATGGCGACGGCGTCCGGCCCGAGCTGCCCGAGTTCGATCTCGGTCTGGTCGAACACGTGCGCCAGCGCGTGCTCGCCCGCCGCGCGCCGGATTTCGGGCAGATACCGCTCGCCGAGCGCGAGCCCCGCCCAGCCGCCCAGCACGATCCGCTCGGGGTTGAACAGATTGATCAGGTTGCCGATCCCGGCGCCGAGGTAGCCGGCGGTCTCTTCCAGCACCTTGGCCGCGGCCTTGGCCTTGCCCGCCGACTCCAGCAGGGCCGCGAACTGCGTCTGCTCGTCCTCGTCCGAGGCCGTCTTTCCGCCACGCGCCTTGCGGTAGCGGGCGAGGACGCCCTCCGCGCCGACGTAGGACTCCAGGCAGCCGCGTGCTCCGCAGCGGCATTCCTGCCCGCCGTAGACGATGGTCGTGTGGCCCCATTCGCCCGCGCTGCTGGTGGAGCCCCGGTACGTGGTGCCGTCGGTGACCACGGCCGCGCCGACCCCGGAGCCGATCAGGGCGATCACCGCGTGCCGGGCGCCGCGGCCGGCACCGAACCACATTTCGCCCTGGCCCTGGGTTTTCGCGCCGTTGTCGACGAACAGCGGCAGCTCGACACCCTCCGCGCGCAGGAGGTCGGTGAGCGGGACCTCTTTCCAGCCGATCGTGGGCGCGTGCACGCGGAGTGCCTCGCCCTGGTGGACGGTGCCGGGGACGCCGACGCCGACACCGAGCACGGTCGCCTCGTCGATACCCGATTCCGCGATCACTTCGCGGAGTCCGGACGCCACCTGGGTGACCGCCGCGGCCGCGTCCGGGCGCGGGGAGGCGAGTGGGTGCTCGACGGTGGCGAGCCGGTTCATGGTGAGGTCGAACAGCTCGACCTTCACCCCGGTCTCGCCGATGTCGACGCCCGCGACATGGCCGTACGCCGGGTCGACGCGGAGCAGGACGCGCGGCCTGCCGCCGTCGGACTCTACGAGACCGGCTTCGATGATGAGGCGTTCTTCGCCGAGTTCGGCGGTCACGTTGCTGACGGTCGCGGCGCTCAAACCGGTCAGACCGCTCAATTCGTGGCGGCTGAGCGGGCCGTCGAAGTAGAGTTTCGACAGCAGGAGGGAACGGTTGTGCCGCCGCAGGTCACGGACGGTGGTGCGCTTGGCAGGCATGCGGATACCCATCTTATGGCGGCGGACCTTTCCAGGATGCCCCACGACCTTAGCCTCCGCCATGTATCAACTGGTGAAATAAGGCGGGAAGAGAGTCATGACGGGGGACGACGAGCTCATCGGCAGCTTGCCGCCGGACTTCCGGTGGGGTGTCGGCAGCTCGGCGTACCAGATCGAAGGCGCGGTCGCCGAAGACGGAAGAACACCGTCCATTTGGGACACCTGGGCCCAGTCGCCGTGGTCGGTCGACAACGGTGACACCGGCGAGATCGCCTGCGACCACTACCACCGGATGCCCGCCGACATCGCGCTGCTCAAGGAACTCGGCGTCGACACCTACCGGTTCTCCGTCTCCTGGCCCCGCGTGCAGCCGCGCGGACGGGGCGGCGTCAACCCCGCCGGGATCGCCTTCTACGACCGGCTGGTCGACGAGCTGCTCAACAACGGCATCGATCCCTGGCTGACGCTGTACCACTGGGATCTGCCCCAGCACCTCGAAGACGCGGGCGGCTGGCCAGCGCGCGACACCGCCGTCCGGTTCGCCGACTACGCGATGCTCGTGTTCGAGCGGCTGAGCGACCGGGTCCGCCACTGGACCACCCTGAGTGAACCGTGGTGCACGGCCATGCACGGTTACGTCCACGGCGTGATGGCGCCCGGCCGCCGGGACGCGAAGGCGGGCATGGCGGCGGCCCATCACCTGCTGCTCGGCCACGGTCTCGCCGTGCGGAGGATGCGGGAACTCGCGCCGTCCGGGACGAAGTTCGGCATCACGCTCAACCTGAGCACCGCCGACCCGGCCACGCCCAGCGAGGCCGATCGCGAAGCCGCCCGTTTCGAGGACGGGCTCGGGACGCGGTTCTACCTCGACGCGCTCGTGCACTGCAGGTACCCGGAGGACGTCCTGGAGACCCTCGCGCGCCAGGGCATCCGTCTGCCGTCCGAGCCGTGGGATCCGTCGATCATCGCGGCACCGCTCGATTTCCTCGGTATCGACTACTACTTCGGGACGCGGTATTCCGGGGTGGAGGAGAACGGGGACGCGGTGGAGCACTTCGGGATGCCCGCGTTCCGCAAGGTCCCGTTCGGGGCGCCGTCGACGGCGCTGGGCTGGGAGATCCTGCCGCACAAGCTCACCGAACTGCTCGTCCGGATCGGCCGGGATTATCCGGGGCTGCCGCTTTACGTCACCGAGAACGGCGCCGCGTTCGCCGACGTCCCCGACGAGACCGGCTTCGTCCGCGACGACGACCGCACCGCGTACCTGGCCTCGCATATCGCCGCGACGGCCGCCGCGCGGCAGGCGGGCGCGGACGTCCGGGGCTATTTCGCCTGGTCCTTTTTGGACAGTTTCGAATGGGCGTACGGCTACGCGAAACGGCTCGGCCTGGTCCGGGTCGACCGCGAGACGCAGGTACGGACGATCAAGCAGAGCGGGCTGGCCTACCGCGACGTCGTCCAGCGGGTGCGCGGCAGCCGGCGGTAGGGCCTGCTCCACCCTCGAACCGGCGGCTCGCTCCATTCTTCCCGGTCGCCCCGCGTTCTAGGTTCGGCAGCGGAAAGTTGTTTGCCGCTACCGGAAACGTGGGGGACAGTGATGACCGTCAGGCTAGAACGACGTGACCGGCCGGAGACGGCGCCACGGAAAACGTGGTGGAGAAGGCCTTGGGTCGCGCCGATGGCCGTAATCGTCGTGGTGTTCCTGGCCTTTTCGATGCCGCCGTATCTGTCGCTGGACCCGTCGCGGTCGCGGGTGCCGCAGCCGCCGGGGTTCACCTCGCACTATTGGTTCCTTTCGGCGCACGTGCTGTTCGGCTCGATCGCGATGGCGGGCGCGCTGCTCCAGATCTGGCCGTGGTTCCGGGCGAAGTACCCGGCGGTGCACCGGAAGATCGGCCGGGTGTACGTCTTCGCCGGGGTGCTTCCGGCCGGGCTGCTGGCGCTGACCGTCGGCGCGATGAGCCCGTTCGGGCCGGCCACAAGGGTGGCCAACGTCGTGGCCGGGGTGCTGTGGCTGGGGTGCACGTTCGCCGGCTGGCGCGCGGCACGGCAACGCCGGTTCGCCGATCACCGCCGCTGGATGATCCGCAGTTTCGCGCTGACCATGTCGATCATCGTCAGCCGGGTGGTCACGCCGATCGCGATGATCACGCTGGAACCTCGGCTGGAGACCACGTTCGGCGGCAGCGAGATCGCCTTCTCGCAATCGGTCGCCGCGATCAGCGCCTGGCTGAGCCCGACGCTGGTCCTGCTCGCTACGCAGTGGTACCTCGACCGGCGTCCCGCTAAGAAGAAGCCAGCGATCGCGCGATGATCGTCCGCTGCACTTCGGACGCGCCTTCGTAGATCCGCGGCGCCCGGACCTCGCGGTAGAGGTGTTCGAGCAGATGCCCTCGCCGCAGTGCCCGGGCGCCGTGGATCTGCACGGCCGAGTCGACGACGTACTGGGCGGTCTCGGTGGCGAACAGCTTCGCCATCGCGGCCCGGCCGGCGAGGTTCCGCTCGCCCGCGTCGTACGCGGCGGCCGCGGCGTAGACGAGCAGACGCGACGCTTCGGTGCGGGTCGCCATTTCGGCGAGGGTGTGTGCCACGGTCTGCTGCTTCAGCAACGGCCCGCCGAACGCCACCCGGGTCCGGGCGTGGGCGACGGCGGCGTCGAGCGCGGCCTGCGCCATCCCGACGGCGAACGCGCCGACACTCGGGCGGAACAGGTCCAGCGTCCGCATCGCCACGCCGAAGCCGCGGTCTTGTTCGCCGAGCAGTTCGTCCCGCTCCACGCGGACGCCGTCGAAGACCAGGGTGCCGATGGGATGCGGGCTGACGAGGTCGAGGTGCTCGCCCGACAGCCCGGCGCGATCGGCGGGGACGACGAACGCCGAGACACCACGCGATCCCGCTTCCGGTGTGGTGCGGGCGAAAACGCTGTAGAAATCCGCCTCGGGGGCGTTGGAGATCCACATCTTCTCGCCGGTGAGACGCCAGCCGTCGCCGTCGGGTTCGGCGGCGAGCTCCAGCGCCGCCGCGTCCGAACCCGCGTTCGGCTCGGTGAGCGCGAAAGCGGCGACGGCGTCGCCCGCGGCCACGGCGGGAACCCACTTCGCGACCTGCGAGTCCTGCCCGGACTGCAACACCGGGTACGTGCCCAAACCCTGCAGCGCCAACGCAGTCTCGGCCTCGGTGCTCTGGCTCGCGAGCGATTCCCGCAGGATGCAGAGATCCGTCGCGGCGGCCTCCCGGCTCGGGCTGCCGCCGTCGGCACCGGGGAACAGCCGGGCGAGCAGGCCGAGCGCGCCCATTTCCTTGAGCAGCGGCCGGTTGACCGCGCCTTCGGTACCGGATTCGGCCAGCGGGCGGAGCTTTTCGGCGCCCAGCCGCCGGACTTCTTCGGCGAAGGCCTGCTGATCGGGGCTCAATGCGAAGGCGGTCATCGGTCGCTCCCAGGTCGCCAGCGGGCGTGCGCGGTGCCGGGTTCTCCCGAGCGCAGCAGTTCCAGCCGTGGTTTCGGCCCGTCGGTGCGGCCGCCCTGCGGTTTCCGGCTGCCCGCCGCGAACTGCTTCGGCCACGGCATCGGATAGCCCTGCTCGGCGGCGGCGTGCAGTGTCCACTGTGGATCGTAAAGGTGAGTCCGGCCCAGCGCGCACAGATCCGCGCGGCCCGCGAGGATCAGCGAGTTGACGTCGTCGTAGGAGGAGATCGCGCCGACGGCGATCACCGCGATCCCGTACTCGCGCCCGATCTCGTTGCGGATCCGGTCGGCGTACGGCGTCTGGTAGCTGCGGCCGTACTCGGGTTTCTCCTCGCTGACGACCTGGCCGGTCGACACGTCGATACCGTCCGCGCCGTGCTCGGCGAACGCGCGGGCGATCTCGACGGCGTCGTCGACGTCGATTCCGCCGTCGTACCAGTCGGTCGCGGAGATGCGGACCGTCATCGGCCGCTCGGCCGGCCACGCCGCGCGGACGGCGTCGAAGACTTCGAGCGGGAAACGCAGCCTGTTCTCCGGCGAGCCGCCGTATTCGTCGGTGCGCCGGTTGGTCAGCGGGGACAGGAACGACGACAGCAGGTAGCCGTGCGCGCAGTGCAACTCGAGAAGATCGAATCCGGCGCGCGCGGCGGCGGCCGCGGAGTGCGCGAACTGGTCACGGATCTCGGCCAGCTCGGCCTTCGTGAGCTCGCGCGGGGTCTGGTTCGCTTCGCGGTACGGGATCGCGGACGGGGCGCAGATCTCCCAGTTTCCCTCGGGCAGCGGCTGATCGATGCCGTCCCACATCAGTTTCGTGGAGCCCTTGCGCCCGGAATGGCCGAGCTGGACGCCGATCCGCGCGGGCGAGTGCCCGTGGACGAAGTCGGTGACCCGTTTCCACGCTCGCTCTTGTTCCCCGGTGTACAGGCCGCCGCAACCCGGGGTGATCCGGCCGGTCTCGGAGACGCAGACCATCTCCGTCATCACCAGCCCGGCGCCGCCGAGCGCCTTGCTTCCCAGATGTACCAAGTGGAAGTCGGTCGGGACGCCGTCTTCGGAGGAGTACATGTCCATCGGCGAGACGACGACGCGGTTCGGCAGGTCCAGGTTCCCGATCCGGAACGGCTGGAACATCGGCGGCCGAATATCGGAGTCCAAAGTGGACGCGAACCAGCTGTCCAGCTCGGCGGCGAATTCGGGATCGCGCAGCCGGAGGTTGTCGTAGGTGACGCGGCGGCTGCGGGTGAGGATGTTGAACGCGAACTGTGCCGGCTCCTGATGGGTGTACTGGCCCATGTTCTCGAACCATTCGAGGCTCGCCTGCGCGGCGCGCTGGGTCGAGGTGACGACGGGGCGACGTTCGGCTTCGTAGGCTTCGAGCGCACTGTCCATATCGGACTGTTCGTGCAGGCAGGCGGCGAGCGCGAGCGCGTCCTCCATGGCGAGTTTCGTGCCGGAACCGATGGAGAAATGCGCCGTATGCGCGGCGTCGCCGAGCAGGACGGCGTTCTCGTGCCGCCAGCTCGCGCAGCGCACGGTGGCGAAGGCGGTCCACTTCGAGTTGTTGGCGAACACCTGGTGCTCGCCGAGGACGTCCGCGCACAGCTCGCGGATGACCTCGATCGACTTCTCGTCGCTCTCACCCGGCGCCAGCGAGGTGGCGGCGATCTCGCCGAACGCGCGCTGCCAGACGTCCTCGTGCAGTTCGAGGATGAACGTGCTCGCGGTGTCGCTGTACGGATAGCCGTGAATCTGCATGATCCCGTGCGGGGTTTCCAGGACGTGGAACTTGAAGGCGTCGAAGACGAGGTCCGTGCCGAGCCAGATGTACTTGCAGCGCCTGGTCTGCAGGCTCGGACGGAAGCTCTCGGCGAGAGCGTTCCGGGTCGGCGAGTTGACGCCGTCCGCCGCGACGACGAGGTCGTACTCGGCGCTCGCCTCGGCCGCGCTCGGTGCCTCGGTGCGGAAACGGACGTCGACGCCGAGCTCCGCGCAGCGTTCCTGGAGGATGCCGAGCAGCCGTTTGCGGCTCATCGCGGCGAACCCGTGCCCGCCGGAGGTGTGCACCGTGCCGCGGAAGTGGACGTCGATATCGTCCCAGCGCGCGAACTCGCGGCGCATGGCGGCGTGGATCACCGGATCGGCGTGCTCGATGCCGCCGAGGGTCTCGTCGGAGAACACCACCCCGAACCCGAAGGTGTCGTCGGGCGCGTTGCGCTCCCAGACGGTGATCTCATGATCGGGATGGAGCTGTTTCGCCAGCGTGGCGAAGTAGAGCCCCGCCGGGCCGCCGCCTAACACCGCGATACGCACGCCGCTCAGGGTATGTCGCGGTATGTACGACCGTCAACGATACGGGATATGCTGACCCGTATGGAGCGCATCAACCCGCCCGAGCTCGGCCGTCCCTCCGGCTTCTCGCACGCCGTCGCGGCGAGTGGCCGGTTCGTCTTCCTCGCCGGTCAGACGGCGTTGGACGAGGAGAACCGCATCGTCGGCGACGGCGTGGTCGAGCAGTTCGAACGCGCGCTGTCCAACCTGCTCACCGCGTTGCGCGCGGCGGGCGGGGAGCCGTCGGATCTGTGCAGCGTGACCGTCTACATCGTCGACATGGACGACTACCGGGCTCACGCGCGCGAGATCGGCGCGGTGTGGAAGCGGCTGGCGGGGAAGGAGTACCCCGCGATGGCGGGGATCGGTGTCAGCCGGCTTTGGGACGCCGAGGCGCTGGTGGAGGTGCAGGGCTTCGCGGTCGTTTAGGGCAGTGTGCGCGAGACGTGCGCGGCCGCGGCCTCGCCCAACCGCGCGTGCAGTGTGAAGAACAGGTCCGCTGCCCGGATCCCGGCCCAGCCCGGCGGCAGTAGTTCGGCGGGCAGGCCCGGGTCGAGGTAGGGCAGCCGCCGCCAGTCGGTCAGCACCCGGACGTAGTCGGCGAACGCTTCGGCCTCGTCGGTGGTCTTGCGCCGCTGCCACCGCCGGAGCGCGGCCGCGTGCTCGTCGACGAAGGCGGTGTACAGCGCTTCGAGCTGGTCTAGGTCCCACCAGTCGCGGATCTTCTCCCGCACGTCGCCGAACGCGAGGTGCTCGGCGTGGAAGAGATCGGCGTACTCCTCGAGTTCGAGCCGCCGGAGCATGTCGGAGGTCGCGTCACGCAGGTGCGCGGGCGCGATCCAGACGCCGGACGACGCGGTCCCGAAGCCGAGCCGGGCCAGTTGCGTGCGAAGAACATGCCTTTTGTGCCGTTCGGCCTCCGGGACGGAGAACACCGCGAGCAGCCAGCCGTCGCCGGGGGTGGCGCGTTCGCGGCGGAAGATCCGCTCGTCGCCTTCGCGCAGGATCGCCAGCGCGGTTTCGGAAAGCTCGTATCCGGCGGCCCCGTCCCGGCGCACCGCGGACAGGATCCCGCGCCGCTTCAGCCGGGAGATCGACGACCGGACGGCCGGTTCCTCGACGTCCACCCCGGCCAGCAGGTCGATCAGGGAGCGGACGGAGAGCCAGCCGCCCTCGCCGCGTGAGTAGAGGCCGTACACGGTCACGATCAACTGGCGCGGTTGCGCCGTTCGCCCCGCGCCGTCGACTTCGGTTGCCTCCGACACGGCCGTCACCCGGTCACCATAACAACGACGATGCGCTCATGTTTCGGCCGTGACCGAAGCGTTCCGCACTTAGCGTCACGGTATGGAGAATCCACTGATCGAAGCCCCCGTTCCGCCGGTGCCCCAGGACGTCGAGCCGGGTGGCGTCCGGTGGTTGCGGGCGAACGTCGCCCGGTTCAGCCGCCCGGAGGACCACGCGCGGCGGCGGGCACTCGTCCTCGCCGAGCTGGCGCCGATGGGGTCCTTGCGGGACAAGGCTTTCGCGTTCGCCAAGGCGATGCGGGACGAGCAGGTGGAGCGGATCCTGTGGACGGTCCCGGTCGCCGTACTGGCCGCGGAACTCGGTCTGCCCGACGTTTCCCGCGACATCGCGACGGTTTCCGGCGCCTACCATCCGCATACGGAAATCGGTGCCGACTCCGAAGAAGCCATGCGGCGGCTGGTCGAGGTCTGCGGCGGTGACGCCGATGAGCGGACGGCCGCGCGGATCGGGCTCCTGGTGCAGGCCTGCGACGCGACGGCCAAGCTGCTCGGCAAGGCGCTGGCCGCCCATCGGCCCGGTGAGGACGCCGAAAGCCTGCTCGACCGGATCCTGCGCGAGGATCCGCCGGTCCGGGTCACGCGGCGGTGGGTCGGCGGCGAGGTGGTCGAGGTGGACCTGTCGGAGCACCCGTTCGGAGCAGGGCCGAAACAATGCCCCGGGGAAACGCGGGCGCGGCAGGTGGCCGCGGGAATTCTCGACGCCCTCCTGTGCTAAGACTTACCCCGGTCATCTGGAACTGGGGAGTCTTTCGATGCTGTATTTCAATGGTTTATTCGGCGTTCTCACGCTCGGTCTGTGGATCTTCTGCATCGTCGACGTGATCACCACGGACGAGGGATCGTGCCGCAACATGCCCAAGGGGATGTGGCTGCTGCTGGTGCTGATCGTCCCGTTGATCGGCTCGATCGTCTGGCTGGTCGCCGGGCGCCCGCAGCACGCCGCCCGCGCGCCGCGCGGACGGTACGAAAGGGAGACGCCGGCGTTCCCGGAGTACGACCGGCCGGGCAGGTTCGCCGCGACGAGCGCCGCTGACGACGAAGAATTCCTTCGTAAGTGCCGGGAGCGCGCCGAGGAGCAGCGCCGCAAGGCCCGTGAAGGCTGAGTAGCCTCGGCGGAGAGATCGACACTGGAGGAAGCGATGTCCGAAACGCTCGACTGGAACAAGAACATCATCAAGGAGTTCCGCGAGAACGAGGGGAAGGTGGGCGGCATGTTCGAGGGCGGCTCGCTGCTGCTCCTCACCACCACGGGGGCGAGGAGCGGCGAGCCGCGCACGTCGCCGCTCGTGTACGCGGAGGACGACGGCAAGTACGTCATCGCCGCGTCGTACGCCGGGGCGGACAAGAACCCGGCCTGGTACCACAACATCGTCGCGAACCCGAAGGTCACCATCGAGGTCGGCACGGAGAAGTTCGAGGCGACCGCGACCGTAGTGCTCGAAGACCGCGCCGAGCGCGACCGTCTGTACGCGAAGATGGTCAGCACGATGCCGGGCTTCGCGGACTACGAGAAGAAGACCGACCGGGTGATCCCGATCGTCACCCTCTCGCGCTGATTCAGCGCGCGCCGCTGGGGGCTTCGACAGCGTTCGGCCGCTTGAGTTCGGCTTCGGCCGCGCGCAGCGCCTTGCGCTCCTGGCGGCGCGCGATCAGCTTCTTGCCGGTGAGGATCATCGGCTGCTCCACCCAGCGGTGGATGAGGTCCGCGATCCCGAGCCCGACCGCGAACACGGTCAGCGCGCTGATCATCCGGTGCTCGCCCAGCGGCGGGATCGCCGCGACCACGGCGAAGTGCACCGGGCCCTGCAGCAGGTAGAGCGAGTACGAGCGCTCACCGACGAACCGCATCACCTTCGTCGCCAGCAGCCAGCGCAGCGGCCCCGGCGAGACCAGCACCACCAGCAGCATCGCCGACAGCAGGCCGTAGGCGATCAGCAGGCCGAGGTTGCTGCCGGTCTCCCACCACAGGCTTTCCATGTTGACGTGCAGCAGGGCGAACGCGCCGAACACCGGGATCGCCGCGAGCGGATGGGTCAGCGGTTTGATCACCGCGTAGGACCGGCGGTAGTGCATCGCGATCGCCAGCACGCAGCCGATCAGCAGGATCGCGTAGTGCACGGTCGACCGGTAGATCGGCACCTGCGGCCCGTTGAGCACCCAGCCGCTGGTGACCCCGACCAGCCCGGCCATCAGCGCGAACGCGGCGAACGCCAGCGCGAGCTTGCGCCAGGCCGCGGCCAGCCCGACGGCTCCCGCGACCACCAGCAGGAACGGCCAGAACAGGTAGAACTTCTCCTCGATGCCCAGCGTCCACGAGCCGCTGAAGAAGTTGTCCGGGCCGTTCGGGCTGCTGGCGGGGAAGAACTCGTTGAAGAAGGTCAGGTAGTACTTCAGCGCGTGCGGGAACTCACGGGTGAAGAACTCCCCGCGCAGCCACACGAACACGATGATCCCGCCGAGGATCACCAGGTACGGCGGCAGGATCCGGAACACGCGCCGCAGGTAGAACGCCGAAAGCGAGATCCGGCCGGTCCGGTCCTGCTCACGCAGCAGCAGCGTCGTGATCAGGAAACCGGACAGCACGAAGAAGATGTAGACGCCGACCCAGCCGGACAGCCAGCTCCACTTCGGACCCGCGAAGTGGAAGAGGATCACGATGGTGGCCGCGATCGCGCGCAGCCCGTCGAGCGCGGGGAACCGGCGCATGGCGAGGAACTCGTCATGGTCCAAAGTGCGCACAGTGCCCCCTAATGGCGGTATCGGCCCGGAAGTATACGGGTGCCGCACACTGCGCCTTCGCCCCGCATCGGGGCCTCCTACCAGCGGATTTCGGAGATCACCCAGCGTCACGCGCCGGTTCGACGTTATGGGTCAGCCGGAAACGGTTCGCCGGGTCGACGGCCGCCTTGACCTCGGCGAGCCGCCGCAGATCGGCCGGTGAGTACACCTTGGACGCTTCGTCGCCCGCGCCGCTGTCGCCGTAGACGAAGGTCAGGAGCTTGCCGGTCGACTTGGGCTTCAGCGCGTCGAACAGCTTCCCGTGGGCCGCCTTGATCTCCGCCATGCTCGCGTCGTCCACTACGGACAGTGCCCGGACGGTGAAGCGGGCTTCGCGGTCCCAGCCGACCCCGGGGTGCTCGGGCAGGTCGGACAGCGCACCGCCGAGCAGGTCCAGCAGGACGACGGTCGGCACGGGGGCGCCGGGGCCGGCGTGTTCGAGGATCGCGTCGAGCATCGTGTCGTCGAGTTCGGACACGGTGGCGTTGTCGGCGCGGTAGCCGTGCGGGAACGGCGGCTCGTTCGCGATCTTCCCGGATTCGGTGAAGGGGATCTCGGCGAGCGTGTCACCCAGCAGGGGGGCGGCGGCGCGCAGCGGGGCGACCAGGCGTTCACCCTCGGCGGCGTCGCCGAGGAAGGCGATCCGGATCTGCGCGACGTGCTGCCCGCGCAGCGGCTCGGGCACCATCGGCAGATCCGGCATCGGGACCATGCCCAGCGACGACGTCATCTCGCGCGGCAGGTCCGCCGCCCAGTCACGCCAGGCGTGGAGCACCGCGGACAGCGATTCGGTGCCGAACTGCAGGCTGCCGCCGTACAGCCGGGTGACCGGGACGAGCCGGAACTCCAGCGCGGTGACGATCCCGAAATTGTCGCGGCCGCCGCGCAGGGCCCAGAACAGGTCGCTTTCGGTGTCCGGGGTGGCGCGGCGGAGTTCGCCGTCGGCGGTCACGACCTCGATCGCGGTCACCTGGTCGGCGGCCAGTCCGTACTTGCGGCCGAGCAGGCTGAACCCGCCGCCGAGGGTGTAGCCGACGACACCGACGCCGGGGAAGGAGCCGCTCAGTGGCGCGAGCCCGTGCTTCGCGGCGGCCTCGATGACCGCACCCCAGCGCACGCCCGCGTCGACCCGTGCGACGCCGTCTTCGATCCGGATCCCGGTCATGCGGTGGGTGGTGACGAGGACGCCGCCTTCGAAGGGGACGCCCACGCCGTGCCCGGTGGAGTGGACGGCGATCGGGAGATCGTGCTCGGCGGCGTGACGGACGGCCTCGACGACGTCGGCGGCCGACGCGGCGGGCACGATGACGTCGGGACGGCGGGGCACCGCGGTCTGGAAGCCGGCGAGTTCGTGGTCGTAATCCGGGTCGCCGGAGCGGAGCATCGTGGTCATGAGACCAGCGTGAGCCCGATTCGGTCAGAAGTCCAAGATCTGGTTTGTCTGGCAACTAGAATCATTGGTTATGGAACTGCGTCAGCTCGAATACTTCGTCGCGGTGGCCGAGGAAGCGAACTTCACCCGCGCCGCCGAGCGGCTGCACGTCGCGCAGCCCGGCGTCAGTGCCCAGATCCGCCGCCTCGAACGCGAACTCGGGCAGCCGCTGCTCGACCGGTCGGCCAGGGCGGTGCGGCTGACCGAGGTCGGTGCCGCCGCGCTCCCGCACGCGCGGGCCGCGCTCGCCGCCGTCGCCGGGGTGCGGCAGGCGGTCGACGATCTCACCGGGCTGGTCCGCGGCCAGGTCGCGATGGGCATGGTGTCCTCGCGTGGCCCGGTCAACCTGCCGGATCTGCTCGCCCGCTTCCACGAGCGTCATCCGGCGGTAGACATCACGCTCGCCGAGGCGACCTCCGACGTCCTGCTCGCGGGCGTCGCCGACGGCCGGTTCGACGTCGCGCTGATCGGGGTCTCCGGCGAACCGCCGCCGGGGATCGGCCTGGAGGTCGTCCTCGACGAGCCGCTGGTCGCCATCTCCGGGCCGGAGGATCCGCTCACCGGGCAGGCCACGATCACGTTGTCGGAGCTGGAGAGCCGGTCGCTGGTGAGCCTGCCGAAGGGCACCGGCATGCGCGCGATCGTCGACGCGGCGTTCCTCGCCGACGGCGCCCAGCCGCGGGTGACGCTGGAGGCGGGCGATCCGAACGTCGTCGCCGAACTGGTCGGGCGCGGCCTCGGCGTCGCCGTGGTGCCGATGTCGCTGGCGACGCATTACACGAAGCTGCACGCCATGAAGATCACGCGGCCGGCCGGGCTGCGGGCGAAACTGGCGCTGGCCTGGCGGACGGAGGGGCCGGTCAGCCCCGCCGCCCGCGTGTTCATCAGTCAGGCACGGGCGCTGCTCGGGTTGTGAGCCGCCCCGTTTTCAGTCGCCACAGCGAGGTCACCTCCTTCGCGTTGGCCCGCGGATGCCTCGGCCGGATGTCCTCCCTGCCGAGGACTTCGAGGCCGGACCGCTCGAACGCGTCGAGGAGCTCTTCGCGCGGGCGCAGGCCCAGCAGTTCGGCGAGGTCGGACAGGATCAGCCACGCCTCCCCGCCGGGTTCGAGGTGCCGCGGCAGCCGGTCGAGGAACGCCTTCAGCATCCGGCTTCCCGGGTCGTACACGGCGCGTTCGAGCGGGGTGCGCGCGCGGGCGGGCAGCCAGGGCGGATTGCAGACGATCAGCGGTGCGCGGCCCGGCGGGAACACGTCCGCCTCAAGGGTTTCGATTCCGCTGAAGCCGAGCCGGGCGAAGTTCTCCCGCGCGCACGCGAGCGCGCGGGGTTCGTTGTCCGTCGCCACCACGCGTTCGACTCCCCGGTGCGCGAGGACCGCGGCGAGCACACCGGTCCCGGTGCCGATGTCGAACGCCAGTTCCTTGGCGGGCAAAGGAGTTCTCGCCACCAGATCGACGTACTCGCCGCGGACGGGGGAGAAGACGCCGTGGTGCGGGTGGATCCTCGCGCCGAGCGCCGGGATCTCGACACCCTTCACGCGCCATTCGTGCGCGCCGATGACGCCGAGCAGCTCGCGCAAGGACACCAGAGACGCGGCTTCGGACGGCCCGTAGACCGCGGCGCAGGCCTCGCGTACGTCCGGCCCGCGGCGCACCGGCAGGACATGGCCCGGATCCAGCGGGACCAGCAGCCTGCCGAGGATCCGCGCCCGGCGTGCCCGATGGTTCCGCTGGTCCGGAAAGGGTTTCCCGGCCGCCGTACCGCAACGGCGGGACAACGCGGCGAGGAGGTTCCGCGCGCCGGGGAAGTCGCCGCACCAGACGAGACCGGTGCCGGACGCGGCCAGCCGGAACGCCTCGTCGGCGGTGATGCGATCGTCGACGGCGACGAGGCGTTCGGGGCATTTCGTGCCGACGGTGGTCAGCCAGCGCCGACCACCGTCCTTTGTGGACAGGGGGTTCATGGTTTCCGTTCCTGTTTTCGCCCGCGGCGAAGAGACCCCGCGGGCTCCGTGGGGTGATTTCAGGAACGGCGGTTAGTGGACCACCGCGGCATGAACCGGTGTCGGCACGAATCCGAGTTTAGCGGAACGACGCGGCGTGATCGGCCGCCCAGACCTCGAACTCCAGCCCCGGCCTGCCGGTGACGTCCTGGACGGTCGAGGTGACTTCGCCCGGTTTCGCCAGCAATCCCCGGAATCCGGTCAGCATCGTGTCGACGATGAAGTCCGGCATCTTGGTGAGCATGGCGGCACGTGCTTCGTCGAGCGGGATCTCCTCCCAGCGCGCCGGACGACCCGCGGCCTCGCCGATGATGCGGACCTGTTCGGCCTGCGTGATCGGCCGCGTGCCGGTGAGCGTGTACTTGGCCCCCGCGTGCCCGTCGCCGGTCAGTGCTTCGACGGCCACCGCGGCGATGTCCTTCTCGTGGATCAGCGGCATCGACGCCTCGCCGTACGCGCCGCGGACGACGCCGTCCGCGCGGATCGACGGCGCCCAGCCGAGTGCGTTGGTCGCGAACGCGTGCGGCCGCAGGAAGGTCCACTCCAGGCCCGTGGCTTCGATCGCCTCCTCGACGGTGCGATGCCAGGCGCCGATGGCGTTGTCCTGCTCCGCCAAGGAATCGTCGACGGCGCCCGAAGAAAGGAACACCACGCGCTTCACCCGTTCTCCGAGCAACGACACCGTGGGGACCAGGGCCTCGGCGGCGCCGGAGAGCATCAGGAACACGGTGTCGACGCCGTCGAGCGCCGGCGCGATCGTTTCCGGTTTCGCCAGATCGCCGCGGACGCCGTCCGGCGGCGGATTCCGGCTCAGCGGCCGGGCCGGGACGTCCCGCTCCCGCAACCTGGCGACCACCTGCGAACCGACGTTGCCCGTCGCTCCGGCGACCAGGATCGGCTTCATGCCGCCACCGCCGAGAAGATCGGGCGGTACCGCTTGACCGACCCGCCCGATACCCCCGGGAAGGTATGCACCTTCTTCCACGCGTCCGTCGTCCCGATACCGTCGGCGCCGGGGGCCGCGAGGGCGGCGAGATGGGCTTCGGCGCTGACCCATTCGGCGTAGTTCAGTACGCGGGTCCCGTCGGTGCTCACGTGGAAGTACCCCGAGATCCCGCCCTTGGGGTGCGCGGGTTCGGATGCCAGCGCTTCGAAGACGAGGTCGATCCAGTCGCGTTGCCGCCGCTCGTCGGGCCCTTCGAACTCGACCGAGACGATCACGAGGCAGCCTGGCACTCCTTCGCCGCGGTGGCCGCGGTGGAGGCGGAACACGGGCGCGCCGTCCAGGTTCTGGATGGCTTCTTCGCTGGTCCACTGCTCGTAAGTGAAGGCGCCGTCGTGATCGATGCCTTCGTACGCGGTGAAGGAAACGAGCCCTTCCTGGCTCTTGTACGCCGCCCGTGCCGCGTCGGCGTCCGGCCATTCCCGCGCCACGACGACGGTCGCGTCATCGGGCGTCGGCCACTGTACTTTGTGGATGGTCATTTCGGAGGTCCCCTGTACTGTCATGCCTTCAGCATGAAACTTAAACAAGGGTTCAAGTCAAGCTAGGATCATCGGCATGTCCGAACTCCCGGCCGAACTCACCATCGGGGAGCTGTCGCGGCGCAGCGGTGTCGCCACCTCCGCCCTGCGGTTCTACGAACGTCAGGGTCTCATCAGCAGCAGGCGGACCAGCGGAAACCAGCGCCGCTACCCCCGCAGCGTGCTCCGCGTCGTCGCGTTCATCCGCGCGTCGCACCATCTCGGCATCCCGCTGGAGGTGATCGGCGGCGTGCTCGACTTCCTGCCCGAGGGCGCCGCGCCGGACCACGCGTTCTGGCGGCGGGCTTCCGCTTGCTGGAGCGCCGAGCTGAACAAGCGCATCGAGCAGCTGGAGTGCATGCGGGACCGGTTCACCGAATGCATCGGCTGCGGTTGCCTGTCCTTCGACCAGTGCGTGCTGGTGAACCCCGGTGACTTCCTCGCCGCCAAGGGGCCCGGCCCGGCGCGGCTGATCAACGACTGAGCGCGGCCAGCTTTCGTTCCAGCAGCCGTCGTTCGGCGCTGTTCCCCGCCTGCCGGATCGCCTCTTCGTACTCCTGGGCGGCTTCCGCCGTGCGGCCCGCGCGGTGCAGCAGATCGGCTCGGATGGCGTGATACAGGTGGTATCCCTCCAGGTCGAGGGCGTCGATCACGTCGAGCGCCTTCGCCGGGCCGCGTACCTCGGCGACCGCGACGGCCCGGTTGAGCGCGACGACCGGCGTCGGATTCATCGCGAGCAGCAGGTCGTACAGCTCGACGACCTGCGACCAGTCCGTGCTCGCCGTGTCGGCGGCGTCGCTGTGCACGGCGTTGATCGCGGCCTGGATCTGGTACGGCCCCGGCTGGTTCCGGCGCAGGCAGGCACGGACCAGCGCCTGCCCTTCGGTGATCAAAGACCGGTCCCACCGTGACCGGTCCTGCTCCGCCAGCAGCACGACGTCGCCGTCCTCACCGGTGCGGGCGGCGCGGCGGGACTCGGTGAGCAGCATCAGCGCCAGCAGCCCGGTGGCCTCCGGCTCGTCGGGCATGAGGCCCGCCAGCAGCCTGCCGAGCAGGATCGCCTCGGCGCACAGATCCTCCCGCACCAGCCGCTCACCCGAGCTGGCCGCGTATCCCTCGTTGAACACGAGGTAGATCACGGCGAGCACCGAACGCAGCCGGTCCGGCAGGTCGGCGTCGCCAGGGACGCGATACGGGATCTTCGCGTCGCGGATCTTGCCCTTCGCCCGGACCAGCCGCTGGGCCATCGTCGTCTCGGGGACGAAGAACGCGTGCGCGATCTCGCCGGTGGTCAAGCCGCCCAGCAGTTTCAGTGTCAGTGCGACCTGCGCGGGGACGGCCAGCGCGGGGTGACAGCAGGTGAAGATCAGCCGTAGGCGGTCGTCGCGCACCGGGCCCTCCTCCACTGGTTCGCTGTCCGCGTTGAGCAGCGCGGCCTGGGCGTGCTTGTCGTCGCGCGCGGCTTCCCGGCGCAGGCGGTCGACGGCCTTGTTACGGGCGGTCGTGATGATCCAGCCCGCCGGGCTCGGCGGTGGACCGCTGGACGGCCACCGGTCCACCGCCTCGGCGAAGGCGTCCTGGACCGCGTCTTCGGCGATGTCGATGCTGCCGAAGACGCGGACCAGCACGGATACCGCGCGGCCGTACTCCTGTGCGAAGACGCGGCCGATGTCTTCGGAGGTCAGGGCACGCACGAAGGGTCTTCCACACCCTGGAACGGCCGGACCTCGACCGGGAGATAGGTGATCTCGGCGATCCGGCGGCCCCAGTCGAGCGCGGCGTCCAGATCCGGCACCTCGACGATGGTGAAACCGCCGAGATGTTCCTTCCCTTCGAGGTACGGGCCGTCGAGCGTCGCGATCTGACCGTTCTCCGAGGCCCGCAGCACGGTCGCGGTGGTCGGCGGGTGCAGGCCGGCGGCGAACACCCACACCCCCGCGGTCTTCATCTCGTCGTTGAGCGCCTGGATCTTGCGCGTCACCGGCTCGAGGAACTCCGGCGGCGGGAGGGGGCCGTCGGGGTGGTAGAGGCTGATCAGGTACTGGGTCATGGCGTCCTCCTCGTTCGTGCGGACTTTCACTCCCTATACGAAGGGCGACCCGCCGATTCGACAGCGACGGCGATCTTTCCGGCTTTTTTCTTTCCGCGCATTTCGTCGCAGGTCAGGCGGGCAGACGGCAGCCGGGGCGGGACAGGTCGAGCCGTGAGCCCTTGGCCAGGCAGGCCGAGATCCGATGGACCTGCTGGCCGTAGCCGCGGCCCTGCACCGCGGTCACGGTGCCGTCCCGGCCGACCTCGCACGGGTTGCCCTCGGTGCATCGCCCACCGTCCCGGTTGTGGGTGTTGTTGATGCCCATCACGGTATTCGCGTCGAGAGCCAAAAGCGCCGAACCGGAGCGGCCGGGCCTGCTCAAGCAGGTGTCGCTCTGGGCGTAGCGGACCGCGTCGTCCTGCTGGTATCCGGCCTCTCGCAGATGCGGCACCACGGCCTCGACCGTGCACTGCGGGCGGCCGCCGGAGTAGGCCATGAGCAGCCGGTCTCCGGCGCGCATCGGGGTGGTGGCCAGCCGGAAGACCTTCGCGCCCTCCCTGGCCAGCTGCGCGTAGGTCTTGTCCAGCCGGTACAGCGCGACGTCGGTGCCGGTCATCGTCGCGTACACCAATCGGGTGGCGCCGGCGCTGCTCTTCGGATAGCCGTCCCGGCCGGCGATGGTGACCGGGCGGGGCAGGTCGGCGGGCCGGTCGACCAGGGCCTTCCCCGGTGCGGGCCGCCCGCTCGGTACGCAATGGCCGTTGGTCAGCACCAGCGCCGGGTCGCCGGCACGCGCGGTGGCGGGGCGCACCACCGCGCCCACGCAGTCGCCCACCGCGGCCGTGCCCTCCACGTTCGGGCCGGGGTCGTCCGGCGGGACGTCGGTGCCGGTCACGATGCCGTTGATCCAGGCGGCGTTCTTCGCGACATCGGTGTACATGTCGGGGAAGTCGGCGCCCCGGATACCCGGTCCGATGACCGTTCCCGCCAGCGCCCAGCCGTCGCCCGACCGGACCAGGGCGGGGCCTCCGGAGTCCGTCGTCCCCGGCCCGACCGGAGGATCGGTGCGGCCGACGCACAACGGCAGGGTTTTCCCGTCGTCGTCCCAGCAGCGGTCGAGCGGCACGACCTCGGTGTCCGCTTCACGCAGCTTGCTCGGGAAACATTTCGGGTCGGCGAAGTCGCCGCAGCCGGTCGAAGCCGCGCCCCAGCCGAGGATGCGGACGGGGGCTCCGACGGCCGGGCTGCTCGCGGCGAGCCGAATGGGTTTGGCTCGCACCGGTTCGCGCAGGTGCAGCAGCGCGATGTCCTCGCCGGGCGGGTTGTAGGAGAGGTGGCGCCGGTAGAACTTGTCGATGTCGGCGACCTCGCCTCCGGTGGTGGTGTCCAGCGAGCCGACGCGGACCTTCCAGCCGCGGGGGACGCCGGCCGTCGCGCCGTTCGGGGTGTTGGCGCAATGGCCGGCGGTGACCGCCCACTGGGGTGCGATCAGCACCGCCCCGCACCGGTGCCCGTCCGGGCGGGGAGAGTCGTACTGAAGCGAGACCATGAATTCGTAGGGCTTGGTGGACTCGGTGCCGCCGATGACGGCCGACGCGGGGGCAGCGGTGGCCGTCATCACGGTCAGCGCGAGCGCGAGGGATCGGATTCGCATGCCGATCACGGTGGCCGGTCCGTGTCCGCGGACCTCGATGAGCACGTAACAGTTCCGTGCGCGGCCTGACTGGTACTGCCGGACCCAGGCTGAACAGACCGTGCCATCTCCGCGCGTGGCCCGGTTTTCTGGACTCATCACCCGAGTCCACTTAGGAGAAACAGAGATGACGAACTCCCCGGTACCGCACGCGAACAGGGTCGCCGTCGTCACCGGAGCGTCCAGCGGGATCGGCGAAGCGGCCGCGCGGCGGCTCGCCGCCTCCGGTGCGGCGGTCGCGCTCGTCGCCCGCCGGGCCGACCGGCTGGAAACACTGGCGAAGGAGATCGAGCGGGACGGCGGCACCGCGCTCGTGCTCGCGGCCGACGTCGCCGACGCCGAGGCGATGCGCGCCGCGGCGGCCGAGGTCGAAGCGAAACTGGGCCGTGCGGATCTGCTGTTCAACAACGCCGGCGTGATGCTGGCCGCGCCGATCGACGAGCTCGCCACCGGCGACTGGCAGCGCATGATCGACGTCAACATGACCGGCCTGATGAACGCCATCGGCGCCTTCGTCCCGCATCTGGTCGCTTCGGCGGCCGAAAAGGGTGTCGCGGACCTGGTGAACACCTCGTCCATCGGCGCGCAGGCCGTCTTCCCGTCCTTCGCCGTGTACGTCGCTTCGAAGGCATACGTGACGCACCTGTCGAAGAACCTTCGCGCCGACCTCGGTCCGAAGGGGGTGCGGGTCGCGGCGATCGAGCCGGGCCTGGTCGAGACCGAACTACAGGGGCACGTCACCGACGCCGGCGCGCTGGAGTGGCTGGACGGCGCGCGCGAGACGCTGACCTGGCTGAAGCCGGAGGACATCGCCGAGACCGTGGCGTTCCTGACCGCGCTCCCGGCGCGGGTGAACCTTCAGCAGGTCACCGTGATGCCCACCGCGCAGGTTTGATCAGGGGAACAGGATCCGGGCGATCGACCGGGCGGCGGCGTCCGGATCCTCGAGGTGCTCGGCGCGCAGCGCGCCGGTGAGCCACAGATTCGCGAAACCGTGCATCAACGACCACGCGGCGACCCCCGCCATCGCGTCGTCGCTGACCGACGACGCGCCGCTGGTCAGCAGGGCCCCCGCACGGTCACGGGCGGTGGTCAGCGCCTCGTCGTCCTCACGGTGGAGCTCGGGGCGGAACATCACCTCGAAATGCGCGCGATGCTCGATCGCGAAGCGCACGTACGCCACCCCTACCTCGACGAAGCCCCGGTCACCCTCGGCCGCGAGCGCGTCCGCGAGCAGGTCGAACCCCTCGGCGGCCAGCGCGGTGAGCACCCCGGCCTTGTCCCCGAAATGGTGCACCGGCCCGGCGTGCGAGACCCCCGCGCGCCGGGCGAGGTCGCGGAGGCTGATCCCCGCCGGGCCGTGTTCGGTGATGGCCGCGACGGCGGCGTCGAGCACGGCCCGGCGGAGGTCGCCGTGGTGATAGGGACTCATGACGTCGAATCTAGTCATTGACAAGATGGCCTGCAACAGCGCATCTTGGCAATGGAAAGATTCGCTGCCCGGAAGGCAAGGTCATGGATCCCGGTCTCGTACCCGTACTGATGCTGATCGCCGTCACGGCGACGTTGTCCCTGCTGGGCGTCTTCGGCGTCCAGCGGCTCAAGCCCTGGCCGGTGGCCGTGCGCGGTGGGGTCGCGGCACTGTTCGTCACCACCGGTCTCGCGCACTTCATCGGCATGCGGGAGGAACTCGTCGCGATGGTGCCGCCCGCGCTGCCCGCACCGGAGCTGCTGGTCACCGTCACCGGTGCCCTCGAACTCGCGGGCGCCGCGGGGGTCCTGTGGTCGCGGACGGCGCCGTGGGCGTCCGCCGGGCTGACTCTGCTGTTACTGGGGATGTTCCCGGCGAACGTGTACAAGGCCCTGCACGGTCCGGTGGTCTCGACGATGGACGAACTGGTGCCGCGGAGCCTGATGCAGGTGGTCTTCCTGACCGCGACGGTGTCGCTGGTGGTGCATTACGCGCGTACGCCGGACAGACCCTTTTCCCAAAGGAGACCTTAAGTCTTTCCCAAGTCCGGGCCCCGTCCCCGAGAATGGCCCTACCCTCTGAGAATGAAGATCTCATTGTGGATCGGATTCTGTGGGCTGTGCATCCTCGCCGGGCACATGCTTCTCGGCGCTGTCGGTGTCGTACTGCTGATGAGCTGCCTCCCGGCGGGGCGCGAACACGAATCCGGTGGCAGGAAAGGGAAAGCGCCCGCGCGGCTGGCCTGAGTTCAGCCCAGCGCGCTCGCGAGGGCGAGGCCGCCCAGAATCGGAACGGCGATCGCCGCGAGCAACACCGTCCGGCGGCCGGGTTTGGGACTTTCCATTAATGTGCGGACACCGGCCGGAACCAACGCGAGACAAAGTCCGGTGGTGCCGATGATCGACACGATTTCGGTGCCTTTCAGAACGCCGAGCGGCAGAAGTCCCATCGTCGCCAGCCCGATCGACCCGGCGACGCCGAGCACTTTCGCCCGATAGGCGGCGAACGCGAGCACGTACCAGCCGAACATGATCGTGAACGACAGAAAACTGAACAGATGCAGATCCTGGTACGACTCGCTGACCACGGTTCCGGCGAAACCGGCTCCGCGGCGTTCGGTGAGCCCCTGCGCGGCCTGGTCGATCCCGGCGTGGAAGGTCCGCTCGAAGAGTCCGAAAAGGACGAACAGGCCACCCCAGGCGGCCAAGGCCGGCCTGGTACGGCCGATCTTGGTGGCGAGCGCGACGATCGCGGGCCACAGCAGCACATTGCCCGCCAGGAAACAGGTGTACGCGGCGGTCATGAGCGCGGGATGTTCGCTCATCGCTTTCAGCTGGTCGGGGAAGAAGAAGTTGAAGCGTGACCGCAACAAGGTCCCGGTGAGCAGCAGGATCGGGCCGAGGATCATCGAGAGCGCGGCGATGCGGCGGCCCGGGAAGACGTAGTCGGTTTCCATGCCTGTGAGCGTGCCGATCGCGGCGGCTTTGGGGATCGGGTCAGGGGTCGATTTGCCGGGTCCGACCGGGGGGGAGGTTTGAGCGGTGGCTGTGGGGTGCCGGGTTGTGGCCGTTTTTCGGTAACTGGTCGGTTGCCGGTGGGCATATCTCCTGCCTGTCGCCGGTTTCCGGCGACGCGCAGGATCGGTGTGGTTGGTCGGCGGCTGAAGCTCTTCGCGCGTTACTCGCCTGTCGCCGTTTTCTGGCGACGGACCGAAACGGTGAGAGTTGTCAGCGGCGGTTTCCGGCTGAGGCCGAGCCCTTCACGCACAGCCCATCTGTCGCCGTTTTCTGGCGATGCACTGGACGGTGTGACTTGTCCGTGGCTGATGCTCTTCGCGCGTAACTTGCTTGTCGCCGAATTCTGGCGACGGCCTCAGAACGGTGGTGGTTCGTCGGCTGCCGGGCGGGGTTCGTGAAGTGGCGGCGGTGTGCTGTCGTAGCGCTGCCCGGTGGGAGTGGTGATCGTGAGGGTGCCGTCAGGGGCGAGGTGGTAGGTCCAGCCGGGTTCGTCTTTCAACCGATGATCGCGGCGGCAGAGATCGACGAGTTCGGTGTCAGCGGTGTGCCCGCCGTGCTGCCACGGCACCGCATGATCGAGGTCGCACGCTTGAGCCGGGCGATGGCACCCGGGTCTTCGGCATTCCCGGTCCCGCACCCGCACGAACTCGCCCAGACCCGCCGTCGGCCGGTAACGATCACGACCGAGATCGAGCACCTGCCCGGACAACGGATCGGTGATGATCCGCCGCAACACACTGTTCTCACCGCTACCGATGTGCCGGGCCAACGCTGCGGGGATCGTGCCATGCCCCGCCAGCTCCGCCGGATCATCATTCAAACCGAGGTAAGTGAACAAGTCCATATACAGGAACACTTCGCTGCGCTCACCCGCCCCACCCTGGCCGCCCAGCAGCAGATCCAGCGCGACATCCGCCCGCAACTGCTCCAAAGTACGAGTCTCGCCACCGGTTCGGAGAGCGCGTGCTTCCCGGTCGATCCGCTGATACGCGGCAGTGACCTTCTCCACCGGTCCGTCCTCGACCTCAATCGAGGCGACCCCGGTCTCACCGTGCCGCATAGTGAGGCGACGGCCTTCACGATGCCGCTCGGCTCGTTTACCGGCCCCGTCGGGGTCGATGGTGTTCGCCGCATGGTTCGCGGCTTTCCGGACCTGATCCGGGTTCTTGTCCGCGATCCGGTCCTCCAGCAGTGCGTCGACCGTACGGGCGTCCTCGTCGGAGAGCCATACGGTCGACGAAGCGACTTTCATCGCGCTGAAACCGGCAAGCTTTCCCTCATCCATCAGGTTCAGGGTGCGAGGCAGACGAGTGGTCAACGCGTCGGCCGCGGCGACCATCGCACCGGCATGACTGTCTACAAGGGACAACTCAAGCGCGGCCTCCTGCGTCACACTCCGCGCGCCGTCGCGGTGCCGGTTCAGCTGCGCCAATGCCCGGAACCGCACCGCCTCCAGTCGCGCGATCCCGGCCGACGCGGCTTGCGCCAACGCCACCGAATCCTTGTCGTCCAACAGATTCGCGGCATCATTCACCGCCGCCAGCACCGAAGGATCGGTGAGGCTTTCCAGGAGCGCCACAGGCGCGGAATGAGTATCCACCCCGCGAACATACGACCGACCACCGACAATTCCCGACCCTGCGCACAACCGAAGCATTACCGATTTCCGGAAACGGCAACGCGCCACCATCCGGTGCCCAGTCCCAAAGACCGGACACCGGACAGCGGCGTTCCCCGTTCAGTTCGTGTCGAGCGCCACCGCGACATCCGCGATCGGCAACGGGAAGTCGCCGACCTTGGTCGCCGCGCCGGTCAGCAAATTGACGCTGTGGAAACCCGACGGCCCGGAGGCCGGGTTGAGCACGGCGAACGCGCTCACCGAGGTCGTCTTGCCGTTGGTCAGATCGCTGTAGATGTCGAATCCCGCGATCGGGCCGGTGTCGACGCCGAGCGCGCCGGTCGGGACCAGGAGCCCGTTGTTGGCGGGCGATTGGATGAGTACCTGATCGGTGGCCGTGCCGATGTCGAACAACGTGGTCGCGGTGTCGGGGTTGAGATCGTTGTTCGTGTAGGCGGCGGCCGTGACGCCGTAGGTCCGCCCCGGGGCGGGCGGTGTGGTCAGGAAGGCGTCTTCGACCGTGGCGTTGCCGGCGAGGTTGTGCCGCAGGTTCTGGCCGTTGTCGCTGATCACCCGCAGCCGGTCGGCGGCCGGGTTGAAGTCGACGCCGAAGTCCTTGCCGTACAGCGGAACGCTCAGCTGTGAGACCTTCGTGACGATGACGTTGGGCACCGCGGGCGGGACCTTGATCGTGTAGATGCAGCCCTTGTTCCCCACCCCGTACAGCAGGCCGTCCTGCACCCGGAAGTCGATCCCGATCAGGTAGGTCTCATCGCAGGTGAGCCCCTTGACGAGCTGGACCCAGTCGAGGACTTGGGGCGTGTTGGTGTTGAAGGTGGCCATCAGCTTGCCGTCCGACGAGATCGCGAACGCGCGCAGCCCGGCGTCTTGCGCCGAACTCCCGGTCGCGGTTCCGACGACCAGCGCCGCCGCGACGGTCACCGTGGTGGCCGCCGCGGTCAAAACCTTCTTGAGTCGTGCCCTCATCCGTACTCCCCTCTGCGGAAACTGTGCGAGCACAAGCTATTCGGCGGCACTGGACGGCCATTGGACGTCGATTGGACCCGGCATCCGGCGGCTTGCGGACGAGCGAATCCGGCGGAACAGTGGGAGCGATGAACGTCCTTGTCTGCTCGACGATCCTCTGCGCCGGTCTCACGTTCGCCACACCCGGCGAGGCGGACGCGGCCCGGGAATGTGGTTCCGGCGTCAAGGCCATCAAGCCGGTCGTGCTCGAAGATCCGGGGAGGTGGACCTACACGTTCGGCCTTTCGTGGTGCGCAGAGGGCGGGAGCATCGTCTGGGCGGAACCGTCGGTGTCGCCGCGGGTGCACAGTCCGGCCTGCCGCTGGGTCGGCCGCATCGAGGAGTCGATGACGGAACTGCCGGACAAGAGGTGGAGCGCGTTCGACATGAGCGAGTTCTCCTGCCAGGACGGCGCGGGCAAGGAAGACGGCGTCAACCCGTGGGTCGTCGTGACCTTCCACCCGGCGGGCACCTATGACACCAGTAGCGACATAGCGGTCTAGGTCACGAGGATCGAATCCACCGCGGCCGACGCCCGTCTTCGCAACGCGCGATAGCCCGCTCGCTCGGCGAGGGCGAGCGCTTGGCGGGCCTGCCCGAGGTCGCCGGTGACGGTGGCGAGCCCGATGAGCGCGTCGACCTCGGGATACCGGTCGCCGGTCTCCCGCAACAGGACCAGCGCCTGCCGGTACCGGCGGACGGCCTCCTGCCGGTGCCCCGCGCGCTGGTGCACGCTCGCGAGCGCGACGAGCGCTTCGCCTTCGCCGCGCGGTTCGCCGGTCTCCCGCGCGAGCCGCAGTCCTTCGCGCGCGTGGTCGAGCGCGTCGGCACGACGGCCGAGATCGCAGTACACCGAGGCCAGCCTGCCGAGCGTTTCCGCTTCCCCGGCGCGATTTCCGGCCTCGCGATGCAGCGCGAGCGCTTTGGCGAGCAGCCCGGCGGCCTCGGTGACCCGGCCGCGGGCGTGTTGCGTCTGCCCGAGGTTGGCCAGGTTGATCGCCTCCCCGTAGCGCGAGCCGATGCCGCGATACCGGCGCAGTGCCTGGACGTAATGCCCGGCGGCCCCGGGCAGATCGCCCATCTCCCACTGCACCAGCCCCAGATTGCCCAGCGCGACGGCCTCCCCGGCGGGTGTTCCGGCGCGCCTGCTCAGCTCCAGACCCCGGGAGAACCGCGCCGCGGCCGCCGGGAGCCGTCCGGATTGCCAGTACACGCAGCCGAGATTGCCCAGCACCGCGGCCTGCGCCTCCGTCCACCCGGCCCGCCGGGCGAGCACGAGCGCGCCGGTGTAGTCCCGGACGGCCTCCCGATACCGCCCCTGGCGGAAACCCAGGTCCGCCAGGCTGAACCGGGCGGACGCGCGGGCACGGAGATCGCCGTCCTCCTCGGCGGCGGACAGCGCGGCCCCGGCGGTCGTCCGCCATTCCACCTGGCGCAACGACATCCAGAAATAACCGCGCAGGGCGTCGGCCAGCAGCCAGGCCACCGAAAGCGGCCCGGTCCGCGACGCGTCCTCGGCGACGGCGGCGAGGCTGCCCAGTTCGGTTTCCAGCCAGTCCGCCGCGTTCTCCTTGGCCGCGGCGGGAACCGGGCCGTCGGGCACGGACAGCGGGATGCGGAACATGTGCGGGTACAGCAGTTTCGCCGCGCTGTCGACGCCACGCAGGTACCACTCGTGGAGGCGGCGGCGGGCGGATGCGCGCTCCGCCGGGGATTCCCGTGCTGCCAGTCGATCGGCGGCATAGCGGCGAAGCAGGTCATGGAAGTGGTAGCGGTCCGGCGCGTGCTGCTCGACGAGATGCGCGCCCGCGAGCGTGTCCAGCATCCGGCCCGCCCGATCCGAACCGGTGAGGACCTCGACCGCTTCGACGCCGATGTCGTTGCCCGGCACCAGGCTGAGCAGCCGGAACAGCCGTCGCGTTTCCGCGGGCAAGGCCGCGTAGGAAAGGTCGAAGGCGGTCCGGACGGCGATCTGCTCGTCGCCCGGCACGGAGAGCGCGGCGAGCAGATTGCCCTTGCGCAGCTCGATGGCGTAGTCCTCGATGCCGTTTCCGGGATCGTCGGCGAGGTTGGCCGCGGCGATCCTCAGCGCCAGCGGCAGATACGCGCACAGCCCGGCCACTTCGGCGGCCGCTTCGTACTCGGCCCGGATCCGCTCGGAGCCGAGCAGCCGCGCGAGCAGTTCCAGCGCTTCACCGGGATCGAGCATGCCCAAGGTGAGCCGCCGGGCACCGTGGAAGGCGACCAGACCGGCCATCCGGTCCCGGGCGGTGACCAGCACCAGAGAGCCCGGACCGGCGGGCAGCAGCGGCCGGACCTGATCGACGCCGACGGCGTTGTCCAGCACCACCAGCGCCTTCCGGTCGGTCATCAGCGTCCGGTACAGCGCGGACGCGGTCTCCGTGTCCGCGGGAAGGCGTTCCGCGGGGATCTCCAGCGCGGCCAGGAACCGGGTGAGCACTTCGAGTGCCGTCGCGGGCGCGCCGCCGGAATGGCCACGCAGGTTCGCGTAGAACTGCCCGTCCGGGAACCGGTCCTTCACCCGATGCGCCCAGTGCACGGCCAGCGCGGTCTTCCCGGCGCCCGCGGTCCCCGTGACGGCCGCGAGCGCCACCGCGCCGCCGGAGCCGCCGCCGCGCGGCACCAGCTCGTCCAAAATGGACAGTTCGGTCGCCCGGCCGGTGAATCCGGGTGGTTCGGCGGGCAGCTGCCGGGGGACCCGGGTGGCGGGACGCGGGCTCGGAAGCGGTTCCCCGTCTTCGAGCAGCGCGGTGTGCGCCGCCACGAGCTCCGGTCCGGGTTCGACTCCCAGTTCTTCGAGCAGCCGCTCACGAACCTCCTGGTAGAGGCGGAAAGCCGTCGCCCGCTGGCCCGCGAGATGGTACGCGCGGAGCAACCTGGCCTGTGCGGGCTCGTCCAGCGGCTGATCCGCGGCGGCTTCGACCAGTTCGGTCAGCACCTCGTCGGCGGCACCGATCGCGAGCATCGCGTCGCCGTGGCGGGCGAGCAGCGCGCGACGTTCCGCGATCAGGGCCAAGACCTTCGGATGCGTCGCGAGCAACGGGACATCGGCCAGCGGCCGGCCACGCCACCAGCGCAGAGCCTCGCCGAACAGCGCCGCGGCACGGCCGGTCTCGCCGTCGCGCTGGGCGTCGTTCGCCTCGGCGACGAGCCGTCGGACGTGCGGCAGGTCGATCTCGACGGCGTCCCAGCGCACCGCGTAACCGCCGCCGACATGCGGCAGGATCTCGCTCCCGGACCGCGACGGACGGCCGGGTTCCAGCAGCCGCCGCAGATGTTTGACGTGTGTCTGGAGGACGTTCACCGCACTGCGCGGCGGCCGCTCACCCCACAGCGCGTCCACCAGTTCCTGCTTGGACATCGCCTCGCCGCCGGCGAGCACGAGCAGACCCAGGACGGCACGGCGGGCCGGTGGGCCGAGGTCGACTTCCGCGCCGTCCAGCCACACGCGCAGCGAGCCCAGCACCTGGATCCGCACAGCCACCGGCAGGAACGTAGCGAGCCCTCCCGCGCCGCACAAGGAAGAACGGCGGAAAGGCCCCCGCTGCGCCCGGCTTTGGGGCCGCTCAGGCTAATGCCCCGCGGGCTGGAGGTCGTGGCCGTTCCAGGTGAACCGGGCCGTGGTGACCGCGTCGTCGCCGTCGCCGCCGGTGATGAGCTGGTGGATCCCGACGCCGCCGAGTTCGGCGTAGGTGCACCATTCGTGGTCCGACGTCAGCATCAGGTCCAGGTCGAGCGCGGACAGCAGGCCGAACACCTGCCCCCGGTTGGTGGTGTCGACGCCGACGAACACCTCGTCGAGCAGGATCACCCTCGGTGCCTCGGGCGCGGCCTGGTAGTGCGCGGCGACGGCGGCGAACAGCGGCAGGTGCAGCGCGATCGCCTTCTCCCCACCGGAAAGCGCGCCGTGCAGCTTCTTGGTCAGCAGCTGCCAGCCCGCGCCGTTCGCGCGATCCACCTTGACCACGAACCGGTGCCACGACGTGTAGTCGAAGACCTGCGCGAGCTGCTGCTCCCAGCTGGTCGCCGTGTCGTCCGCCTTCGCCTGCTCGACGCGCTCACGGAAGAACTTGTGCAGGGACACCCGGTCTTCCGCGGTCAGCAGATCCGGATCCTTCAGCAGCAGATCCCGCGCGGTCTTGGTGCCCGGCGGCAGATCCGGGGAGACCTGCCAGACCAGCCGGACGGCGACCCTCGACGCGGTCCGCACGCGTTCCAGCCGCGCGTTCATCCCGTCGACGAGGTCGTTGGCCTGCCGGATGCGGGCCGCGAGATGACGGCGGGTGTCGCCGGTCAGTGTCTTGTCGAACAGGTCGCTCTCGCGATCGGTGATCTCGTGCCTGCTCTGTTCCGCTTCCGCGTAAAGGATCTTCAGCAGTTCGGCCGCGCCGACCCGCAGCCCGTCGACGACCGCGGTGAAGATCTGGACGTCCTCGTCGGTCTCCAGATCGAGTTCCGCGCGCGAGCTGAGCGTGTTCCGGCAGGTGTGCACGGCCTCCGACAGCCGGTGCAGCGCCTCGCCGAGATTGCTCGGCGCGTGCGGCACGGACGGCCACGCCGCGGCCACCAGCCGGGCCGTGTCGAGCGCCGCACGGACACTCTCGGACGCGGACAGGGTGGCCTGGAACTTCGGCAGATCCTCGATCCCGCCGTCCGCGGGGAAGATCCCCGTGGCGAGCTTCCGGAACCGGAGCGCGGCGGCGTCCTGCTTCTTGGCGGCCTCCTCGCGGGCCCGCGCGTCGGTCGTCCGGCGGACGCCGAGTGCGCCCAGCGACACCGCGAGCTCCTTGGCGTCGGCGTTCGCGGCGCGGAGTTCGCCCGAGAGCTCACGCAGTTTCGTGCGCAGGCCGTCGATTTCGGCGAGCACCTCGCGCTGGCCGGTGCCGACCGTCCCGTCGATCGCGTCGAGCATCGCGGTGAGCTTGGTCCGCTCGGTCTCCGCGTCGGCGGCCTCGTCCTCGCGCCGGGCCGCGTTCGCCTCCGACCGGTCCGCCTGTTCGGCGCACAGCTCGGCCCGCTGCGTCGCGGTGAGCAGGTTCCCGTGTTCGTACAACCAGTTCTCGCCCTGGTCGGAGTAGGTGCGCAGGGCCGTGGCGAGTGCGGCCAGCGGCGCGCGTTCGGTCGGCAACCCGGACTCCGAAGCCTGGGCGGTCAGCTCGTGCAGCGCGGTCTTGGCCTCGATCTCCAGCGCGGCGACGGCGGTCTCCAGATGCCGGACGGCGGCGTCGGCGGCGGTCAGCTCGGCCTCGGCCGTGGTCAGTTCCCCGGTCGCGGCAAGGAGATCGTCGTGACCAGGGCGGGCGGCGCGTTCGATCTTGATCAGCTCGCGCCTGCCGCGCAGCGCGGCCAGTTCGCCCTCCAGCTCGGCGATGGTCTTCTCACGGAGGGAGATCTTGTCCCGCAGCCCGGCGATACGGCGTTCGCGGGCGCGCAGCCGGGCGGAACCACCGATGTACGCCGGAGCGTCCTTCGTCCAGCTGCCCGACAGGCCGCCCATCCGCCAGCCGCCGTCCGCGCCGATCGCCGCGGGACCGGCGGGAAGCGTGTCGTCGAAGGCGATCACTTCCAGGATCCGGCGGATCTTCGCCGGGGAGAGCTCCGCGTCGGGTTCCGGCACGAGGACGTCGGCGAGCGAACGGCCGGACGCCACCGGCAGTGTCCCGGTCTCCGCGAGCACGTCGTGCCCGTCGACGACACCGTGGGAGTTCACCCAGGCGTCCAGCAGACCGGCGCCTTCGAGCGCGGCCTCGATCCCCGCGTGCGTGCTTTCCGGGACCGAGCCGGCGAAATCGACCAGCCGCCACAGCGGCGCGCCGCTCATCTCGGCCCGGTCCGCCGTGCGGGTGCGCGGCGGCTCGGGCGCGAGGACGTCCTCCGTTTCGAGCACGCCGGCCTCGACGAGGAGTTCGTCGTGCTCGGCGCGCGCGGTGGCCAGCGCGGCACCGGTCGCCGCCTCCCGCCGGATGATGTCTTCGAGCACTGTCTCGGCGACGGCGCCGAGCCTGCCCAGCAGCGAAACCTCCGCCTCGGCGTCCCGGACGACCGCTTCCACGTCGGGGAACCGCAGCTCGCGGCAGCCGATCGCCCATTCGGCGAGCCGGGTGCGCAGATCGCTCAGCGCGAGTTCCCGCGTGGCCGTCGTGAGGTCCACTCGTTCCTGCGCGAGCGAGAAATCCGCTCGCGCGCGATCCAGGTCCGCCTCGGCCTGGTGACGCCGTCCGACGGCGCGTTCGTGTTTGTCCAGCGCCCGGCCGAGCGTCTCGACCTGGTCGCGTTTGCCGCGGACGGCGGCCTGCAGCAACGGGCGGAGCCGGGCCGGTTCGTCCAGCCCCGCGACGAGTTCGTCGTGCACCCCGGCCAGGTTCGCGCGGGTCGCGGCGGCGCGGACCTCGGTCTCCAGCGAGCGCACGAGGTCGGCCTGCCGTTTCACGACCTGCTTCGCCGCCAGCGAGCGCTCCTCGTCGGCGTCCGCCTCGGCACGGAGCCGGTCCGCGTCCGCGCGCAGTGCCTCCGCTTTTTCGCGCGTGGACAAGGTCCGTTGCCGCAGCTTGTCGAGTTCCTGGCCCTTGCGGTACGACTCGGATTCGGTCAGCCCGGAGAGGCGGGCTTCAGTCTCTTCGACGTCCTTCTCGAGCTTCGCCGCCCGTTCCTCGGCGGCTTCCTTCTTCGCGGCGACCTCGTCGTGCTCCTCGGCCGAACGGCGGGCGGCCGCGGCGAGTTCGTCGAGTTCCGTGGTCGCGCTGATGAGGTTCGCGGCGCCCGCGCGCAGCACACGCTGGGCGTAGGTCTTCTGCCGCGCGGCGAGCGCGCGGGTCGCGTCGACCTCGGTCTCCAGCGAGCCCAGCCGTTCGCGTTGCGCGTCGAGCCGCTCGAAACCCTCGGCGAGATCCGCGATCTCCTGCTGCCCCAACGGCGGAAGCGCGCGGGAGAGCAGGTTGGACAGCAGGCTCGGGTCGAGCCGCTGGGAGAGTTTGGGCATCCGCAGCTGGAGCAACGCGGTGATCAGCGCGTCGTAGCGCTGTTCGCTCAAGGTGGGGAACAGTTTCGCGCGGATCTCCGCGCGGTACTCGGCCGCGCCGTCGTGCACCGTCCCGTGCTCGCCGAGCGCCTCCTCCAGCGCGTTCTTGGTCAGCGGCTGACCCGCCTCGTTGACCAGCGGCACCCCGTCGCCCACGCGCAGATCGGTGGTGAAGAAGTCGGCGTGCACCGTGCTGGTGTGCGTGCTGGCCTGCAGCCGCGCGCCGCAGGTGAACCACTTTTCGCCCGCCATGCCGAATTCGAGCCACACGTACCCGACGCGCGTGGCACCGGAAGCGCCTTCGCCCATCAGGTTCCAGTGCATGCTGCGCTCGCTGGTGCCGAAGGTCGACAACCGGTTGGCGCGCAGGCTCGCGTCGAACAGGAACGGCAGCAGCAGCTCCAGCGCCTTCGACTTCCCGCTCCCGTTGGGGCCGCGCAGCAGCAGGCGCCCGTCGTGGAACTCGAAGATCTCGTCGTAGTAGCGCCAGATGTTGAGGATGCCCGCACGGGAGGGGATCCACCTCGTCACGGTCACGGCGCCTCCTCGGTGCGGTCGGTGTACCTCGCGGCGGCCGGGAGTGGCCGGACGAGTTCGGCTTCGGTGCGGACCAGGCCGAAGCCGGTCAGCACGGCGAGCGCGTCGACGGTCAGCCGCCGCACCCCGTCCTTGCCCCGGTACGTCTTGGCCCAGCGCGGGAAGCGTTTCAGCAGTTTGGCGGTCGCCTTCTGCAGGTAGTCGGTGGTCCGCGGCTCGTCGAGCGCGTCGAGCAGCAGGAGCGCGGCGACCTTGGCGTTGCTGCCGTCGTCCGGGAACCGCTCGTCGGTGGCCAGCCCGTCGACGTCGACGAGCAGCACGCCCTCGGCACGTTCTTCGAGGACGAATCCGCCCTGCTCCGCGGCTCGCCGCAGCAACTGGCGTCCGGTCGGCGTGCCGAGATACGCGCGTTCCTCCGCGGTCAGCTCGGCGAAGTACAGCACCGGATCGTCGACGAGACGGCGGAAGACCGTGTGCCGCAGCCACAGGTTCCGCTGGACGTCCGACGCACTCGGCGTGTCCTCGTGGCGGCCCGACGAGAGGCCGTAGCGCTGCTCGTGCGACACCGCTTCCAGCAGTTCCTCGAACCGCAGCGCGACGTCGTCGGCGGGTACGGCCAGCTGCGACGGCCCGACCGGCGCGGCGAGCAGCCGGAGCAACAGGGTCGCGTCGACCCGGAACAGCACCTTCGCCGCCGGATCGTCCACAAAGGACTCCGGATCGCCGTCGGCGGCTTCGAGGACGCCGAAGGACTCCAGCAGCTTGAGGACGTCCACGAACGCCAGCCGCTCCGCCCTGGTGGCGACGTCGAACGTGGTGACGAGGTCGTCGGCGGCGCTCGCCTGCGCGACGCGGCCGGCGAGCAGCCCGATCGTCGTCACCGGCACGGTCAGCAGTTCGGCCGCCACCACGCACAGCAGGACGTAGCGGCGGCGGTCGAACGCGGCGCGCCCGGAGCGCAGCCGTCGCGCCGGACGGGTGGGGTCGGCGGCCGCGCGGACCTTGACCAGCCGGGCGTAGCCGAGCCGCGGTTCGACGGTGAGCGTCCAGCCGCAGTAGTAGTCGAACCACTGCCGGATGGGTTCCCGGCGGCGCCGGATGAGGTCGAAGGTCTCGGGGGAGCCGCGTTCGCCGATCAGCGGGGTGGCCAGCAGGGCCCGGATCCCGCGCGCGACCTCTTCGCGTTCCGCGATGACCAGTTGGTTCGTGAGGCTCACGCACCGCCTCCGGCCGTGCTGATCTCGATTTCGTAGTCGGGGCCGCGGAAGACGCCGCTCGTGGTGGTCAAGCGGGCGACCGCGCCGTTCCGCGGCGGCCGCAGGACGATCTCGATCTGCCCGTCGGACGTCGTGCTCCGCCGGGTGCCCTCCGCGCCGGGAGGCCTGCCCAGCGCCTGTCCCAGCAGGTCCAGCAGCCGCTCGAAAACGGTGTGGTCCAGTTTCTCGAATGCGGAAAGCCGCACGACGCCGCCGGTGTCGAGCATGTTCCACGCCGCTTCGAGTTCGGCGCGTTCCTCGATGGCCTGCCGGACCCGCGCCGCCCGGATCGCGGTGACATCGCGGACCCGCCCGGTCCTGGTGAACCGCTCCGTGCGGCCCGCGGAGCGGAGCAGCTCCGACACCTCGACCGGCGGCGCGTCGAGCCACGAGGCCGTCGTGCTGACGGTCTCCGGGTCGGCGTGGGCGAGATGTGCGTGCCGCGCGGAGCTCAGCCCGAACATCGTGGACCACAGGCGATGCAGGTCCTCCTGCGCCGGGACGACGGTGAACCATCGCGCCAGCTCACGGAAATCGGCGACCGCGCTGCTCGCGCGCCGCCGAGATTCGGTGATGCGGTCCAGGACCTGGAGAAGCGTGATGATCGCCCGCCGCGCCAGGTTGTGGAGGTCCTCGACCCGCGGCGTCGCCCCGTCCTCGGGCAGGAACCACGCGCGCAGCCCGTCCCATCGCGCCTTGCGGACGTCGAGCCAGCGCTGATCGGGGCTGAGGAGAGCCGCCCCGTTGAGCGCCCGCCGGTGCACGCGCTCGATGCCGTGGTCGTCGATCTCCTTGATGCGGGTGGCGATGGTGTGCGTGTGATGCTCGAGGTCGTTCAGGAACTCCTGCAGATACGCGACCGTGGCCGCCTTGACCTCGTGGAACGTCGCCATGTCGGCCTCCGCGTGCAGGAGGCGCTGGAGGTCGCCGTTGAAGCGCTTCGTGTTGTCGCGGAACGCTTCGAGGTGGCCCTCGACTTCGGCGAGCGTGCTGAACACGCGCCTGTCTGTGCCGTCTTCGAGCTGCTTCGCGAGCTCACCGAGCCGCTCGCCCAGCGCTTCGAGCGTCGCGGTCTGGAGCGCCCCGGTCGCGTTGAGCACCTCGTTCGCGCGGACCACACCCGCGTACGCCGCTTCACCCAGCCGGGTCAGCGCGTACTGGAGATTGCGGCGCTCGTACTCGGACGCGGTCCGGTAGTCACCCACGTGGCTCTGGACGACGTCGAGGTGGCCCTGGCCCTTGAGCTGGTCGAGTGCTTTGACGAGGTCTTCGTCGTCCAGCGTCTCCAGCCAGCCGACTTCGCGCAGCCTCGTGCGGACGTCGTCGATCCCGAGCGCCGTCTCCAGCCGCTCGTTGGCCTCACCGAAGGCGTGCAGGATCGCCAGGGGGAGCCCGGATCTGCTCCCGTCGGTGAAACGGAACAGCTCGGGCGGTACACGGAACGGATCCATGCGTCCTCCGGCGGATGGTGCGTGGAGGTACACGTTAGGGGGTCACCCAGGCGAGTCCGAACGGCCCGTCTTTTTCACGCAGAGTGCTCACGTCGTGAACAGTTCGATATGCACCGTGGTCCCCTCGACGGTGACCTTGCGGACCACGCGGCGGCCGTCCACGAGCCGGTCGTCCTCCATGACTCCTGGCGCGAAGTTCGACGCCTCGAGCAGCTTGGGCACGTCCTCCGCCGGAAGGGTGAGGACGACGACGTAGCGCGAGTCGATGCCTCGGTCGTGCTGCGTCTCCAGCACCTTGCCGCTGGCAGGCATCGAGATGCCGCCGAAGCGGAAGGCGTCTTCCGGCGTCGGGCTCGGCGGGGGCGTCGCGCAGCCGGCGAGGAGGAGGGCTGCGAGGACCGCGAGAAGGGTTTTCACCTAGCGTGAGACGCACGGTGGACGTAAGCGTTCCGTCACACTTGGACGGGGATGACAGGGCGGGGCCGACACGTTGTACTGGGTGTCAACGACCGAAGGAGATCTACAGTGACGGAAAAGGCTGTTCTCGCGGGCGGCTGCTTCTGGGGCATGCAGGACCTGTTCCGCCGGCACCCCGGGGTCGTCTCCACCAGGGTCGGCTACACCGGCGGCGACGTGCCGAACGCGACCTACCGCAACCACGGCTCCCACGCCGAAGGCATCGAGATCGTCTTCGACCCGGCGCAGCTCACGTATCGGCAGATCCTGGAGTTCTTCTTCCAGATCCACGACCCGACGACCCGCAACCGCCAGGGCAACGACATCGGCACGAGCTACCGGTCGGCGATCTACTACACCGACGACGCGCAGAAGCAGGTCGCCGAACAGACGATCGCCGACGTCGACGCCTCCGGCAAATGGCCGGGCAAGGTGGTCACCGAGGTGACCCAGGCCGGTGACTTCTGGGAAGCCGAGCCGGAGCACCAGGACTACCTGGAGCGCATCCCGAACGGCTACACCTGCCACTACGTGCGGCCGGAATGGCAGCTCGGCGAGCGCTGATCGTGTCCCGACCTGCTCTTTCAGGGCAGGTCGGGATCCGGATGCTCCGCGGCGAATCGGTCAGCGGCGCCTTCCTCGACAAGGGAATGGTCGGCAAGCCACTCGACCGCGCGACGATTCGCGCGGTTGTCGCTGAAGGCGTTCCAGACGGGAACAAGGTGCGGGTACCGGTCGTGCAACTCGTTCTTGAAACGGCGGAAGGCGCCCTTGCCGTGGAGGGCCCTCGATAGCCGTTCGCCGGCTCGCCCGTCACTGATACCCGCCGCGAAGTCGGCCATGTCCTGGTACCAGACAGAGGACGGCAAAGGCTCGATGACCATCAGGTCCACGTCATCGAGGTCGATGGGGTTCCGGCCGTCGATCCCGCCGTCCTGTGTCCAGAAACCCATCTCGCCGGTCCGTGGATCGACCAGGTGAAAGTACTCGTAGTCGGTCTGGTCCTGCAGGGCCATCGCGATGTCGCCAAGGTCGAACTTCTCCAAGCCGAGCATGCGTCCGTCCTATCGACGCGCGGCGAGGCGCTGATTCGCCTCTTCGAGGCTGAAGCGTGCGGGGTCGAATTGGCCGGGTTCGTCGAGGCCAAGCCAGCCGACGATGTCCTGGTGTTCCGGGTGACCGGGATTCCCGAGGACCTGGATCAGCCGGGCGTACCCTCCGGTTCCGCCGACGTCTTCCGGCGGGCACGCCGCTTCGCCCCCGATACACCTCGGGTAACGCCCATCGGACGTGGCGACCGTGGCTTCCTCGACGAGGATTTCGTGGTCCCAGCTGTCGCCGAAGTCGTAGTTGTACACGAGGCGGCCGCCGGGCTTCACGAGGTCGTCCAGCCGCACCTTGCGTTCGTCGCGGTACTGCAGCTCGGGCTCGGCTTCGCCGTAGTGCGTCTCCCCGTCGAGGAAGTAGTGCAGGTGGTAGTTCTCCCAACCCATCGCGGCCTGGATTACGACGTGCAACCGGTCGAGCGGAGTGGCCGACGGAACCAGCACCCGTCGCCACACCGGGAGACTCTCGTTGTCCAGCAGAGTGATCTTCACCTGGTAGATCGGATCCCCGGCTTCGGGCTCGCCCAAGAGCTGTCGCATGCCGGACCGGCCGAGTTCGGTCAGCTCGGCCGATTTGTCTTCAAGGGCCACCACTCCTAAGCGCCGCAGCACATCGAGCGTCTCCTTGGTGTCACGGTCGTTCGTGCTCCGCAACATCTCAAGCTGGAGTTCGGTGAGATCTTCCAACACGTAAGGTGCGCTCACGATATTCCAGACCGTCGCACACAAACTCGCGAAGGTGACAGCGCCGTCCGCGCTGTACAACGACGCCAACACGGCGCGGCTGCCGTGCTCGAACTCGGGGCGCAGCAGTGACTCGCCGAATCCCGAGTGCAGGAACGCCTCGCCCAGCTTGTCGAACCCGGTGAACAACGCGAACCACAGCTTCCGCCGGTCATCGAGAAGCGCCTGATTCTTCTTCACCGGAACCAATCGTTGCCCGGTCTTCCGGACCAGCCGCGCCACTTTGGCGCACTCCACGACGAGCATCAGATCGAGCAGATGCTCGCTCGACCTGGCCCGGTACACGTGGTTGCCGATGGTCCGCTCGAGCACATCACCGGTGCTCAACAAAGGCACCAGCGTTTTGGCGTCGGCCAAGGTGATACGCCCGGTCTGGGTGAGTTTCCGCCCAGCGCCCACCCATTCGGTGAACGCGCGCACCTGCTCGACCAGTTCGGACCTCACCGCGAGATCCATGCCACCCCTTCCAGACTTTCCGCGACACTAGTCATCGAGCCGGCACAGGTCGCTCAAACCCGCTTTGATCTGCTCCGGCGTCATGCTTTGCCGCTGGTAGACGTACTGCGCGGCTGCCAGTGGTGCGAGCAGCGCGTCGGCCCTGAAATGCGCGTCCGCTTCCGGCTCGATCTCGCTGATCAACGCGACCAGGTGACTGTGGTGCAGCCGGTACGCACCGGTCACGAACCGAGCCATCGGCGTCTCCGTCTCCGCGACCATGAGCAACTCGCCATGCGTCTCGAGCCTGTCGACGTACTTTTCGAGAAACGCCCTCAGCCTCTGGGCGACTGGTGCTCCGGGCCCCAGTGGTGGCGGCCCGCTGATGAACGCCTCCTGGAACTCGCGCTCGTTCTCGTCGAGCAATGCCTGCGCCAACGCGCCCTTGTCCGGGAATCGGCGATACACGGTCCCGATCCCGACGCCCGCCTCCGCCGCGACCTCGTCCAACGCGAGCCCGTCGATCCCTTTGGCCGCAACGAGCTTGGCCGCCGCGCGGACGATCTTCTGCCGGTTGCGAGCCGCGTCCGCCCGCTCTGGAGTCCCGGCCCCTGCGATGGGAAGCACCTCGTGAGCCTAACCGGTGGACAAGTGGAACTTCTTCCAGTTAACTAAGTGGAAGAAGTTCCACTTAAGGAGACTTGGGATGTCCGTCGAACACTTCACGAGCGATGACGCTTCGGCCTGGTTCCAGCGACTCGACCAGCAGATCTTCCTGGCCGACGTCGTCTCGCAAGGCAGCGGCGCGGCCATGTCCGTCGGCTTCGCCCGCTACGGCAGAGGCGAGAAGAATCCCTGGAAGATGACGTACGACGAAGCTCTCGTCATCACTTCGGGCGTCTTCACCGTCGAGGGCCCTTCGGGTTCGGTGACGGCTCGGGTCGGCGAGGTGATCTATCTGCGTTCCGGTGCCGAGGTCGTCTACATGGCCGAGGAAGACACGGAACTTGTCTATGTCACCTATCCGCATTGGCTGGCCGCCACGGAATCGTCAGCCGAAGGTCGTCGTCTTGACGATTTCCACAAAGCCTGAGGCGCAATCTCGTTGGCTTGAACCTCCCAAACGGGACAAGTAGCCTCAATCCGAGGGGGAGGGGTCTATGGCGGGGTTCGAAGCTGATCCGAAAGCCTTGCGGGACGCGGCCGATCAGGCCAAGCGTGCCGCAGGAATTGTTCGCGAGCTGGACCTGGAGCGGGTGGCGGCGCTTTCGGGCGCATTGACCGGTACCGAGTCTGCGAAGACGGCGGCCCAGCTCGGTCCGCATTGGGAGAATTCCATCGGCGTCTGGGCGAAGGGTGTGGATTCCTACGCCGCGTCGCTGACCACTGCCGCGACTGCGTACCGCGCTCGAGATGACGCCGGTGAGCAGGGATTCGACGGGGCGGGTGGTTCTTGATGGTCACGTGGGCCGATGTCGGCCAATGGAAGGCTGACGGGATAGGACAGATCGGTGACCACTTGGCCGCGCAGAACCGTCAGGTGCTCGGCTTGCAGGACGAGATCGATGGTGCCAAGCCCGCCGGGTGGGCCGGGGAAGCGGCGGACGCGGCGGCCGAAAACCTCCGCGCCCGCTGTCAGGAACTCGAGGATCTCGCGGCGCGATTGTCCGCGGCCGTGAAGATCATCGATGACACGGAGCAGGCTGTGCGCGATCTGGTGCGCAGCGTCGAGACGACCGAGGACTTCGCCGCCAAGAACGGTTTTCGGATCGACAACGGCAAGGTCGTCGAGACAGAGGAAGCCGCGGGGTTTCTCTCCGGCGTGCTCTTGCAAGTGGAAATGGAAGCCATCCTGGCCCGCGCCGGCCAGATCGACACCGAATTGAACTCCGTGCTTCAGCGCATCATGGCCGGCGAGATCGGTGACGCCGGCGCGACGACGTTGGCCGCGGCCGCCGCGGCGGGCGAAGATCGTATCGCCGATGAACAGCGGCATCGCGATCTCCTGGCGAAATATCAGGTCAAGACGGACGGCACGACAGTGTGGCCGAGCGGCCTGACAGGCTGGCTCGCGGAGCGGGCGGGTTTCTCGAAAGAGAAGATCACCCAAGCCGAAGCAAAACTGCTCGACGATCTGCAGATGCGCAAGGGGTTGCTGGGGCTCAAGGAGTTCGCCGACATCCGCCAGGACGCCTTGCATGTCGCCGAGGGCAAGTTCGAGGGCAAAGGCCTGACCGACGGGCACGCCGACGCGTTCCGCCACGCCTATTGGAACGCGATGATGACCCAGCGGTACGGAGAAGATTGGGCCCGCGACTTCGCCACGGCGCACGAGCGGAACCCGAGCAGCCACCACGTTCCGGTGGCCATGGACCTGCACAACAACGAAGTCGGCCGCGCGATCGCCCGAGCCAACCCGGACGCCAGCCCCGAGGAGATGGCGAACCTCGTCGAACAGGCGGTCAAGGACGGCAAAATGGTGGTCATCGACAAGAACGACACACTGGTATCGTCCAACGAATCGCCTCCTGGCGAGACCCGCGAAACCAAGAACAAGCCTTGGCCCACGGACAATCCGGGGCGCAACGACGACCACGACCCCGGCGACCCGTCGGCGTATCCGGACCAATACTGACCATGCGCTTGATAGTGACTCTGCTCGCCCTGCTCGCCCTCGTGATGGGCTGTGGCACGAGCACCCCAGGAGTGACAGTGGAATTCGACGAAGGTCTCGAAAAGACGATCGGCGACCTCGCCAAGTCGGGCGGTTCGCGACCGCTCAAGGAACTGGCACCCGGCGATTGGACGTCGGTGCACATCCTCACCGGCCCTGCTTCGGGGGCGCGAATCGAACGCGAACTCGGCAGGCCCGTCACGGTCGAAGGCGATGGCACTCACAGCGGTGACTACGTCCAGGACGGAAATCTGCTGGTGTTCGACCGGGACGGTGCCACCACACGGATGGTCAGCCTCGGTACCCTCGCCGCCCTCGGCGACGGCAAGTACCGGGCCGATGTGGTCCTGCAAGCGCGGGGTGGTGCCATCACGATGACGGACCCGGACGGCCGTCCCGCGGGGCGTTGACCAAGGCAACCAGGTCCGGGAAGCGTGGCGTCACGCCAGGGTTCGCACCCGTCTCGCGCGGTTCGCTCATCGGTATGGGACCGCGTAGTCGGTCCCATACCGATGTCCCCGGGGTTAGCCGGACTGGTCGACCGTTCGCAGGATCGCGCAGAAGCCCTCGATCAAGGCGAGGTCGTTGTCCGGTAGGGCTTCACCCGAGAAATGCATAAGTTCGTTGCGAATATCACGAGCCTGGTCGAGCAGCTCTCGAAATGTTTCGTGATCAAGTGGCCAGCTCAGCTGCTCGAAATTGTCCGGATCTCTGAGCATGCTCGAATACCCGCCGAAAGTCGGGTTTCCACTTTTCGCCCAGCGTGGCACGAACTTGGCGAATATGGCATCCGGCAGGCATCGTTTGGTGTGGCGCCGCAGTCGTAGTTCGACCTCTTCGAGTATTGAGAAGGGGCGGGCGAGCGTGCCGAATTGTTTCGCCAAATCGTTCGCAGTGACGATGCCGATGAGAGTCCGGCGGTCGGCGCCACGTACCAGGACAAATCCTTGACGGTAGATCTCGTCGATCTGGCCGAACAGTTCGTCGTCATGGTCGATCACCCGGACCTGCGTGGTCGCGTCACGCAGCGTAGGGTCCGCTTTCGCGAGCCGGGCGCGTCCGATCGACTCCCAGCTGACGGCTCCCGCGTAGTTGCCGTCGTCGTCCACGACAGCCAGCTGAGAATAGTCTTTCGCGAGCATGACGGTGATCGCTGTTGCGAGCGACTTTCCCATATTTATGGTCTCGATACTGGGATCGTCCGGGAGTACGGCGCGGACGAGCCACTTCGTCGGAAGTTCGTCGAGTGCCTCCGTGTCCGCCACTTCGGCCTTCTCTGAAGGTTCCTTCGACGATTCGGGTTCGTCCGCGGCCGGCACCAGTTCGACGACGGAGTCCATCCGGGCCTTGGTGAAGGCCGGTCTGGTCGAAATTCCCCGCTCGGCCAGATCGGACTGAACGGAGACGAGGGAGGTAGCGGTCCGCCGGGAGAATCCCCATTTCGCCAGCAGTTCGCGCACTGTGAGCCGGACAGGTTCCGTACCCGTTTCGACTGTCTCCCAGAGGTCCGCCCGTGTAGCGTCGGGATCGATGCTCGACGAGCCATGTCGCCAACCGGGGTCCTGCTCTCCGGCGGCGAGCGCGCGAATGCGTTGTGCGGCGTTGTGCCGGGCCAGCTGACATATGGTGAGTAGTGAACCGAGGCTGCTGCGAAGGTCGGCTTCGAATTCATCGCGAGCAACGTCTGTTCGCAACCATCGAACCGGCCGTGTATGCCTGAAATCGTCGCGAGGATCACGACGATAGGCGTATGGGCCGGTGATCTCGCCGATGGCGTATCTCTGTCGGCTCTTGAGTGGCATGACAATCAAGTCGCCGTCGGTCATCTCATTTGAAAATCGCCACAACTGTCCTGTCCAGTTGCCGACCACGTACGTCGAACGGTCCGGATAGCTGCTCTCAACTGCGGCTTTGAGAGCTGATCTCGTCGTGAAATCGCGAAGGTCTGTCATGGCCGGCCAGCCGACTATGACAAGGCCACTTTCCAAGGCTTCCTTATCGCGTTCACCGCGCCTGCCTGCGCGAACTTGCCATGCGGTACTCAACGGTGCCCCTCGCTCGTTGAACGAACCCGAACGTGGCAGAATATCGACCCTGCTTTTGGCTGTAAAGGAAGATCCTGGTCTCATCGCGGAGGGCGAGCGTTGAGGCAGTGACGGATCAAGAGGTTGAGAAGTGTGCCCCCGGCAGGATTCGAACCTGCGACACCCGCTTTAGGAGAGCGGTGCTCTATCCCCTGAGCTACGAGGGCATGTGCTGCCAGGTGCAGCCTACCGTGTGGCTACACGGAGGAGGCGAGAGGGCGCCGTCACACCCTGGGCAACCCAGCGGCCGGCCCGGTGAAAGCCCGAAATGCCCCGAACGGCGGTTGCGCGGCAGGTGCCTCATGAGCGGCGGCCGGACAGCGACATTGGCCGTCCAGTGACACTCGACCTGCGGATCCGTCCAGGAGCGGCCACACTCTCCAGCAGGAAAACAGGGTCTGAATCGAGCGCTAGATCGACACAGATGACCCGCGCGGGTCACTCGTACGTGTCTGGTTTCGAAACCCTGAACAACAGTAGGTAATCTTCGTTAACGGGACGCGAGACGCCGCTCCCCCGGCTGCCGGAGGGCTTCGTTGATCAAGCTCATGTTCGCCGACGACGAGGAACTGGTCCGTTCGGGCCTGCGTGCCATGATGTCGGGCGCTGCCGATATCGAGATCGTGGGCGAGGCGAGCGACGGGAGATCAGCGGTCGAGGTCGCCCGGCGGTACCACCCCGACGTCGCGTTGCTCGACATCAAGATGCGGGCGCCTGACGACGGCATTCGCGCGCTGAGGGCGATTTTGGCCCTGCCGGATCCGCCGACCGTGGCCATGTTGACCACGTTCGACATCGACGACTACGTCAGTCTCGCGCTCAGGCTCGGGGCCAACGGCTTCCTGCTCAAGGACATCGACCCGGCGGCTCTCCTGCGGGCGGTGAGGGACCTGGCCCGCGGCGGCGCGGTGCTGGATCCGGGGGTCGCGGCGCGCATGGTGCAGTCGCATCGGGACGAGCAGCGGGCCGCGCAGCCGGCGCGCAAGCTGCTCGCGTCGCTGTCCGAACGGGAGCGTGAGGTCGTCGGGCTGATCGGCCAGGGGCTGTCCAACGCCGAGATCGGCGGCCGCCTGCATCTGTCCGAGGCCACGGTCAAGGGCTACGTCTCGGCCGTCCTGTCCAAGATCGGCGCGGCGAACCGGGTGCAGGCCGCGCTGCTGGCCTACCGCGGTGGCCTGCTCGACCAGTAATGCTCCTCACCGCGCTCGAGTTCCTCGGCTTGATCGCGTTCGCCGCTTCGGGGGCGCTCGCGGCGGTGCGGTCCAGGTTGGACGTCTTCGGGGTCGTGGTCGTCGGGTTGACGACCGCGCTCGGCGGCGGGGTCATCCGCGACGTCCTGCTCGGGATCACGCCGCCCACGACGCTGCGGACTTGGCCGTATCTCGCGGTCTGCGGCGGGACGGCGCTGGTCGTGTTCGTCTTCCATCCGCAGATCGCGAAGCTGCGGCGCGCCATGCTGCTCGCGGACGCGCTCGGGCTCGGGGTGTTCGCGACGGCTGGGACGACCATCGCGCTGAACGCGGGCGCCACTCCCTACGCGGCGTGCTTGGTCGGCATGACGACGGGTATCGGCGGCGGTGCGGTGCGTGATCTTCTCCTGCGGGAAATCCCGCTCGTGCTGCGGAAGGAGATCTACGCGGTCGCGGCGCTCGCGGGGGCCGTGCTCGTCGTGATCGGTCACGCTCTGCGACTACCGCCGGGGCCGGTGACGGTGGTAGCAGCCGCCGCCGTGGTGGGGGTCCGGATGCTCGCTTTGTGGCGGAGATGGAACGCACCTGTTGCAAAGGGGCCCGAGACCGGCTGAAACGTCTTCTGGACTGCGCGATTTCCTTTGTTGGTTCTGTGTGTGTTCTTAGGCGAGTCTCAGCACTCTGCGTAAGACTGTCGCCATGCGCATCCTCGTAGTGGACGACGACAGGGCCGTCCGTGAATCACTCAGGCGATCCCTTGAGTTCAACGGGTACCAGGTGGAACTGGCCGGGGACGGCGCGCAGGCCCTGGAAGCGATCATCGCCAACAGACCCGACGCGATGGTCCTCGACGTGATGATGCCGCGGCTCGACGGCCTGGAGGTCGCTCGACGCCTGCGAAGCACCGGTGACGACCTGCCGATTCTCGTGCTGACCGCGCGGGACACCGTGTCCGACCGGGTGTCCGGTCTCGACGCCGGCGCGGACGACTACTTGCCGAAGCCCTTCGCGCTCGAAGAGCTTCTCGCGCGCCTTCGCGCGCTTCTGCGCCGGGCGATCCCGGATCCGCAGGCCGGCCAGAACGCCGAGGTCCTCTCGTTCGCGGACCTCACCTTGGACCCGGGGACGCGCGAGGTGCGCCGGGCCGGGCGGGAGATCAGTCTCACCAGGACCGAATTCGCCCTGCTGGAACTGTTCCTCTCCTACCCGAAGCACGTTCTGACCCGCAGCCGGATCCTGGAGGAAGTGTGGGGATACGACTTCCCGACGTCGGGCAACGCGCTGGAGGTCTACGTCGGCTATTTGCGCCGAAAGACCGAGGCTGGGAACGAACCGAGGCTGATCCACACGGTGCGGGGAGTGGGCTACGTCCTGAGGGAAACCCCGCCGTGACGGAGCCGGTCCCGGTCGTCGACGTATCCGAAAAGGATCCGCGCGGCGACCGCTGGGGCACGCGGCGCTTCTCGCTCCGCGGCCGGGTGACGCTGCTCGCGGCCGCTTCGGTGGCGGGCGCGGTGGCGCTGGTGTCCCTGGGCGCGTACCTCGTCGTCCGCGACAACCTCTACCAACAGGTGGACGACAACCTGCTCGCCCGCGCGCAGGCCGCGGTCGATTCGCCGCAGGTGCAGACCGAACTGCAGCAGGTCCCCGGCGCCTTCCTGGCCAGTGCGGACCTGCAGATCGGCCAGCTGACGGTGGGGCAGAAGGTCCGGCTGACCTATCCGCAGTCCGGCAGCCGTCCGCCGTACGGCGACGACGAGATCGCCGTCGCCTCCGGGGACAAGGCGTTCTCCCTGCGCACCGACCCGAAGACCGACAGCCGGGTCGTCGCCCTCCCGCAGGGCGCCGGTCAGGCGATGGTGCTCGCCCAGTCGCTCGGCCCGACCAAACGCACCCTGAACGAGCTTTCGGTGGTCCTGTTCCTGATCGGCGGTGCCGGGATCCTGGTCGCCGCGGCCGCGGGAACGGCCGTCGCGAGAGCGGGGCTGAGGCCGGTCGACAGACTCACGTCGGCGGCGGAACGCGTCGCCACGACGGGCGACCTGCGGCCGATCCCGGTCAGCGGCGACGACGAACTCGCCCGCCTCACCCAGAGTTTCAACACGATGCTGGGCACGGTCGCCGAATCGCAGGAACGGCAACGGCAGCTCGTCGCGGACGCCGGGCACGAGCTCCGCACCCCGCTGACGTCGTTGCGCACGAACCTGGAACTTCTCCTGTCCGCGAGCAGACCGGGTGCGCGGACGCTGTCCGACGAGGACCGCAGCGATATCGAGGCCGACATCCGCGGCCAGCTCGACGAGCTGACCCAGCTGATCGGCGACCTCGTCGAACTCGCGCGCCAGGACGAGCCGCGGATCGAGCACGAACGGGTCGAGATGGTCGACGTCGTCGAGCGCGCGCTGGACAGGGCACGCCGCCGCGCGGGCGAGATCGAGTTCGACGTCTCGCTCCAGCCGTGGGTGCTGACCGGCGACACCAGCGCGCTGGAACGCGCGGTGCTGAACCTGCTGGACAACGCGGTGAAATTCTCGCCCGAGGGGTCGACGGTCGGGGTCCGGCTGTACCCGGTCGGCGACGGTACGGCGGTGCTCGAAGTCGAGGACTCGGGGCCGGGGATCGCCGACGAGGATCTGCCGAAGGTGTTCGACCGCTTCTATCGCTCGTCGGAGGCACGGACGCTGCCCGGTTCCGGGCTGGGCCTCGCCATCGTCCAGCACGCGGCGCAGCGGCACGGCGGCGACGTCTACGCGGGCCGCGCGTCCACCGGCGGCGCGCTGATGACCTTGCGGCTTCCGGGAGCCCCGGCCTGATGGGTGATTACGACAAGGGGCTCGAACTGCTCCGGCTTCTCGGCGGCGTCGAGAACCCCGCCGTGCTGGAGCTGTTCGACGCCGTCGAGGCGACGGACTACGGCAGGGAAGCCGTCGCCTTCGTCTACGGCGGTGTCTATCAGCGGCCGGGGCTTTCGCCGGCACAGCGGCAACTGGTGACGGTCGCCGCGCTGGAGGCCTTGGGATACGCGGAGGCGCAGCTTCGGTTCCACCGCGACGCCGTGGCGAACGTCGGCGGTGACCTGGAGCAGGACGACGAAACGACCCGCCGGCTCAAGCGGATCGCGGTGTACACGGCGAAGGGCGGCGTGGCGCCGGAACTGGCCGACGTCCTTCGCGAGGCGCGGGACTCGGGGGAGCTCCGGGAGGCCGTCGAGGCCATCCTGCATCTCGCCGTCTACGTGGGCTTCCCCGCCGCGCTCAACGCACTCGCCATTACTCTGACGGGTGATGAGCACCGAGAACGCGCCTGAGATGCCGCCCCGTCGTCTGCTGTGGACACTGCTGGTGGCCGTGGTGCTGCTGGCCGCCGACCAGCTGACCAAATGGTGGGCCGTCGACGCCCTCACCGACCACGCGCCGATCCCGGTGATCGGCGACTTCATCCGGTTCCGGCTGCTCTACAACCCGGGCGCGGCGTTCTCCCTCGGCGCGAACTCCACCTGGATCTTCGCGATCCTGGCCGCGGCCGCGGTGGTCGCGCTGCTGTGGATCTCCCGCAAGGTCCGCTCGGCGGGCTGGGCGATCTCGCTCGGGCTGCTGCTCGGCGGCGCGGCGACACATCTGGGAGACCGCCTGTTCCGCGAGCCCGGTTTCGCGCGCGGTCACGTCGTCGACTTCATCGACTACAACGGCTGGTTCGTCGGGAACGTCGCGGATATCGCGCTGTTCTTCGGCGCCGTCTCGCTTTTCGTGCTGAGTTTCCGCGGCGTCCCGATCGAAGGCGTCAAGAAGTAACGAGACAGAACTCGTTTCCTTCGGGATCCGCGAGCACGACCAATCCGTCTTCGGGGTGCGCGAGTACACGCGCGCCCAAGGCGACGAGCCGTTCGACGTCGTCTCCGGTCAGGTCCAGATGCACGCGGTTCTTGACGACCTTCGATTCGGGCACCAGGTTGAAGAAGAGCCGAGGCCCCGATGCGGCTTCGACCAACACCGAAGGATCGTCTTCGGGACCGGAAAACCCCAGTGAACGAAGGCGATCAAGCTCCTCTTCGTCGTAGGGTGCGACTTCGTAGCCGTCGAGCGCGGCCGCCCAGAAGCGGGCGAGCGAAGCCGGATGCCGGCAGTCGAAGACGACGTCGCGAAGCCTGGCCATGGCCTCATGGTGGCAGGCGGCTCACTGAGCCGCGTCATGTTTGATCGTGTAGGATTTTGTGTAGTTGATCCAGTGTAGTCATCGGAGGCTCCGTGCTCGCGCGGCAACGACAGGCGGTGATCCTCGAAGAGGCGCGCCGGACCGGGGCGGTCCGGGTCAGCGATCTCGTCGTGAGACTCGGCGTTTCCGATATGACGGTGCGCCGCGACCTCGACGTGCTCGCGAGCCGTGGCCTGGTCGAGAAGGTCTACGGCGGCGCCACCTCCATCGTCGGCAAGAGCACCGACGAACCCGGTTTCGAGGCCAAATCCGTGCGCCAGCGCGCGCAGAAGGAGGCCATCGCCGCCCTCGCGGCCGGGCTGGTCCGGCCGGGCACCGCGATCGGCATCTCCGCGGGCACCACCACCTGGACGCTGGCCAGGGCACTCGACGAGGTTCCCGGCCTGACGATCGTCACGAACTCCATCCAGGTCGCCGACGTGCTGCGCGGCGCGAACCAGCCGGATCGCACGGTCGTCCTCACCGGCGGTGTCCGCACCCCGTCGGACGCGCTGGTCGGGCCGGTCGCCGTGCAGAGCCTGCGCTCGCTGCACCTGGACGTCGTCTTCCTCGGCGTGCACGGGATGGCCGACGGCCCCGGGTTCACCACGCCGAACCTCACCGAATCCGAGACCGACCGCGCGCTGGTCGAAGCCGGCCGCAAGCTGGTCGTGCTGGCCGACCACACCAAATGGGGCATCGTCGGGATCTCCACCATCGCCGGGCTCGAAGAGGCCGACGTCGTCGTCTCGGACGACGGTTTGTCCGACAACGCAAGGGAAACGCTCACCGAGCAGGCGCGTGAGCTGATGATCGCCGAAACGGCGGAGACGGCTGAGGCTGAAGAAGCGTGAAGCGCACGGTTAGGCACCTGGCCGACGGCCGGGAGATCATCTATTTCGACGCGCCCGGCGCGCCCGAACGCACCGCCGAAGACACGCGTGACCTGCCTCGGGTCGCGGCGGCCTCGGAGATCCGGCGCGACCCGCTGACCGGCGAATGGGTCGCGATGGCCGCCCACCGGCAGACGCGGACCTACAAACCGCCGGCCGATCTGTGCCCGTTGTGCCCCACGAAGCCCGGGAAGCCCAGTGAGATCCCGGAGCCGGACTACGACGTCGCGGTGTTCGAGAACCGGTTCCCTTCCTTCGCCCGTAACGTCCTCGGTGATTCGTCCACAGTGGATGGAGCGGGGCTGGTGCCGGTCGCGCCGGGTGTCGGCCGTTGTGAGGTCGTCTGCTTCACCAGCGACCACGACGGGTCTTTCGCCGGGCTCACGGCGAAGCAGGTCCGTGCGGTCGTCGACGCCTGGGCCGACCGCACCGCCGAACTTTCCGCGATGGACGGTGTCGAGCAGGTCTTCCCGTTCGAGAACCGCGGCGAAGAGATCGGCGTGACCCTGCACCATCCGCACGGTCAGATCTACGGCTACCCGTTCGTCACGCCGAAGACCGAGCGCCTGCTGGAGGTCGCCCGCGCCTACCAGGCCGAGCACGGCCGTCCGGTGATGGGGGACGTCCTGGCCGCCGAGCGGGCGTCCGGGGAGCGGGTCGTGGTCGCGGGCGAGCATTGGACGGCGTTCGTGCCGCCCGCGGCGCGCTGGCCGGTGCAGGTCCAGATCGTGCCGCATCGCCAGGTGCCCGACATCCCCGCGCTGTCGGACGCCGAACGTGACGACTTCGCCGACGTCTACCTCGAAGTCCTGCGCCGCTGCGACGGGCTTTACGACCGGCCGCTGCCCTACATCGCGGCCTGGAACCAGGCGCCCGCCAAACGCGACCGCGAACTCGGCTGGCTGTACCTGGAGGTGTTCTCGGTCCTGCGGTCCAAGGACAAGCTGAAGTACCTGGCGGGTTCGGAGTCCGGGATGGCCGTGTGGATCAACGACGCCACCCCCGAGCAGATCGCGGACAGGCTGCGCGCCACCCGCTGACAGGGCCATACTCATGTGCGATGCACAGCTTTGGCTCAGGAACTTCTCAGGACCATCCCGCAAGGTGAAGACATGACCGAGAACGACCCCAGCGGCCACGACGCCGAGAAGGCGCGGCCCGCCGGCGATCGGCCGGACGCGGAGCAGAGCGTGAGCTGGGCGGCTCAGCCCGCGCCGCAGCAGCCGGACGCGACCGGCCTCGGCGGCCATGCCACTCCGCACACCGGAGCGCAGCAGGCCTACCCCGCGGAGCAGCAGCAGTACAACCCGTGGTCGCCCCACGCTCAGACGCAGACTCAGCAGGCGCCCACCCAGGAGCACCAGACGCAGGGGCAGTACACGCAGGGACACCAGATCCCCGGCCAGCAGACGCCGTACACCCAGCCGGGTCCGTCGGTCTACGCGGTCCCGCAGCAGCGCCAGGCGCAGAAGTCCACCTCGGGCAAACTGCTCGCCGGTGTCGCGGCGATCGCGCTCGTCGTCGGCGGTGTCGCGGGCGGCACGGTCGGCTACCTGACCGGCGACGGGTCCGGCGGCTCCGCCGTGAACGCGCTCGACGCGCCGAAGCCCGCACAGCAGACGGGCAACCTGCCCGCCGGTTCGGTCGAATCCGTGGCGCAGAAGCTGTCGCCGAGCGTGGTCGAGCTGCAGGTGTCCGGCCGGTCGGGTGCGGGCGAGGGCTCCGGTTTCGTGCTCAGCACCGACGGTTACGTGCTCACCAACAACCACGTCGTCGAGGTCGCCGCCGGCGGCGGGCAGATCCAGGCGGTGTTCCAGGACGGCAAGAAGGGCACGGCGACCGTCGTCGGCCGCGACCCCACGACGGATATCGCCGTGGTGAAGGTCAGCGGCGTCAGCGGCCTGACCCCGGTGGAGCTCGGCCGCTCCGACGACCTGCGGGTCGGCCAGCCGGTGGTCGCGATCGGTTCGCCGTTCGAACTGACGGGCACGGTCACTTCGGGCATCGTCAGCGCGCTGAACCGGCCGGTGAGCGCCGGCGGCAACGGCGACCAGACCACGGTGATGTCGGCGGTGCAGACCGACGCGGCGATCAACCCCGGCAACTCCGGCGGCCCGCTCGCGAACATGGCCGGTCAGGTCATCGGCATCAACTCGGCGATCTACAGCCCGAAGTCCGCGCAGGGCCAGGGCGGCGAGAGCGGCGGAAACGTCGGCATCGGCTTCGCGATCCCGATCGACCAGGCGCGCCGCACGGCCGACGACATCATCAACACCGGCCAGGCGACGCAGACCTTCATCGGCGCGCGAGTGCAGACGGCGCCGACGGGCGGAGCGCAGCTCGGTGAGATCTCGCCGGGCAGCCCCGCGGAGAAGGCGGGCCTCAAATCCGGCGACGTCGTGACGAAGCTGGACGACCGGTCGATCCCCAACGCGGACGCGCTCGTCGCCGAGATCCGCACGCGGGCGCCGAACGACAAGGTGAAGTTCACGCTCAGCGGGGACAAGGTCATCGAGGTGACCCTCGGCGGCCAGCCCGTCACGCCGAACTAGAGACGCTCGGCCGCAGTGCGCGGCCGAGACCAACTCCGGCTCGAACCCCCAGCGGGCCGGACCTCGGAGGCCACGTGCGACCGGCTGCCAATCCCGGTCGCGCGTGGCCCCTTTTTCATGAGGGCCAAGGCAAGGCCGCGCCGTCCAGGCCAGGGCGTGTCGCGAAGGCCTCTATCTGCGCGGTATCCCCGTTGTCGTGCGTGGGCTGAAGGCTCCTTTCGCCGCGTCTGATGCGACGAAAGGAGCCTTCGCCCCGGCCGGACAGGTCGTGAGTGGTGATTCGGGTTATTGAGGGGTAATGCATATGTGGCTTGTTGCGGTGAGTGGTCAGGCGAGCCTCGTGGCCAGGGCGTGTCGCGAAAGCCACTTTCGGGACGTGTGATGTCCCGAAAGTGGCTTTCGCGACACGCGCCCAGACCATGGGGCTTCATTCCCGGCGAGCGGGCATGGTGACGACGAAGCCCGTGCTGCGGCCCAGGTCGTCCAGCAGCCATCCCATCCGTTTGGCCGTCCGCAGGATCAGTGCCGAGTCGACGATCGACAGCGGGGCCAGGTCCTGTTCCAGATGTTCCTGCATCCGCATCGATTCCTCGATCGAGCGCATCCAGGTGGTCACCAGCAGGTTCGCCGGTCCGGGCAGGCTCGCGATCTGACGGATGGCCGGATTCGCCCGCAGCCGGTCCACGCAGGTCGGCACGTGCGCGACGGGCACCTGGCACCACCAGTTGACGACGATCGGCGACGGGGTGAGCCCCTGCGCGATCTCGCACCGGAACGTCAGCGCGTCGGCGGCGATCAGATGGCCGAACTGGCGCCGGACGGTCGATACCGGACGGCCGGTGAGCCGGGCGAGGTCCGCGGCGGTGCGGCGGCCGTCCTCGCCCAGCGCGGCGGTCAGCGAGGCGTAAGGCTCCCGCCACGGCTGCAGCGCCGTCTGCCGTCCGCCCGTGCCGCCGGACGGCGGCAGCTGGGACAACGCCTGCACGCGCCCCCGGTCCAGCGCGCCCACCCGCCATGAGCTGCCTTCGACGTGCAGCCGGGACACCAGATGCGAACGGATATTGAGGACACCGGGAAGCCCGGGAATCGCGTCCAGCAGCAGGGTGGAGAGGTCGTGCATGCCGAGGCCGAACACCGTCAGCACCAGGCTGTACTCGCGCGAAGCCTCCTCGATGCTGACCACCGATGGCCAGGTGGACAGTTCGCGGATGAGTTCCCGCACCTGGCCGCTCGCGCAGCGGATCTCGACGTACGCGGCCTGGATCCGGGACCGCCCGGGCACGCGCGGATAAGCCGTCACCCAGGCTCCGCCTCCATCGCGCAGCCGCTCCCATCGCCGCGCCAGCGTCACCGGCGACGAGCCGAGGGCGTCGCCCAGCTGCGCCCAGGTGGCCCGAGGCCGCAGTTGCAGAGCGTGGATGAGCGAAAAGTCCTCCTCATCCAGCGAATCGATCACCATTTGTACGTCCAGGGGCCGATCGTTGAGCGATTCCGACAATTCTAGCCCGATATCGGACGTGGATTCGCACACTCGACGACCAAGACGCGGACGTCCGACGAAGAGGAGAACGACCGGTGGACCTTCACGACGACGCTCGAAGCCTGCAGGACGAGCTGGTCCGGTTGCGGCGCGACCTGCACCGCGAGCCCGAGATCGGTCTCGACCTGCCCCGCACCCAGGAGCGGGTCCTGCGTGAACTCGACGGGCTCGGCCTGGAGGTCTCCACCGGGACCGGCACGACCTCGGTGACCGCGGTGCTGCGCGGCGAGGGTACGGCCCGGGATTCGGCCCGGCCGCGCACGGTCTTGCTGCGCGCGGACATGGACGCACTCCCGGTGGCCGAAGCGACCGGGCTGGACTTCGCCGCTACTAACGGCGCGATGCACGCCTGCGGCCATGATCTGCACACCACGTCGCTGGTCGGCGCGGCGCGGCTGCTGCACACCCACCGCGACCGCATCAACGGCGATGTCGTCTTGATGTTCCAGCCCGGCGAGGAGGGCTGGGACGGCGCAGGCGTGATGCTCCGGGAAGGTGTGCTCGACGCCGCCGGCAGGCGCGCCGACGCGGCCTACGGGCTGCACGTCTTCTCGTCCATGCTGCCCAGCGGGCAGTTCGCCAGCCGCCCCGGCACGCTGATGTCGGCGTCGTACCGGCTGCTCGTCACCGTGCACGGAGAGGGCGGCCACGGCTCGATGCCGCACCGCGCCAAGGACCCGATCTCCGCGACCGCGGCGATGATCACCGCGCTGCAGACGATGGTCACCCGGCGGCTGGACATCTTCGATCCGGCCGTGCTCACGGTCGGCGTCATCCGCGGCGGCACCAAGCGCAACGTCATCCCCGCCACCGCCGACTTCGAGGCCACCGTCCGCTGTTTCTCGGATGCCACCGGCGCGCTGCTCGACACGGCGATCCGCGAGACGATCGAGGGCGTCGCGCGAGCGCACGGCGTCACCGCCGACGTCGTGTTCGAAAGCGAGTACCCGGTCACCGTCACCGACGTCGACGAGACCGCGTTCGGCGCGGAGGTCGTCCGCGAAACGATCGGGGAGCAGTACTACACCGAACTGCCCAATCCGGTGGCCGGTTCCGAGGACTTCTCCCGGGTGCTGGCCGAGGTGCCGGGCACGTTCCTCGGTCTCGGTGCGCTGATGCCCGGGCTCGAACCGGACACCGCGCCCAACAACCACAGCCCGTACGCCGACTTCGATCCGTCCGTGCTGTCCAGGGCGGCCACCGTCTACGCCGAACTCGCCGTCCGCCGTCTCGACCGCTTCGCCGAAGGAGCCACCCGATGAGCGCGACCGTGGACACGGCCACCATCCCGGACCGCCGCCGCACCCTGTTCGGGCTCGGCGCGGGCAACGCGATGGAATGGTTCGACTGGAACATCTACGCGACGTTCGCGTCGTTCTTCGCCGCGCAGTTCTTCAACGCTCACGACGAGGTTTCGGCGCTACTGAGCACCTTGGCGGTCTTCGCGGTCGGCTTCGCGGCCCGGCCCCTCGGAGGCTTGGTCTTCGGCTGGATCGCCGACCGCAAGGGGCGTCAGCTGGCGATGACGCTGACGGTCGCGATCGCCGCCGGCGGCAGCCTCGTCATCGGCTTTTCCCCCACCTACGGCCAGATCGGCGTGTGGGCGTCGGTGATCCTCGTGGTGGCGCGGCTGGCACAGGGCCTCGCGCACGGCGGTGAGCTGCCTTCGGCTCAGACCTACATCTCCGAGGTCGCCCCGCCCGCCCGGCGTGGGCTGTGGTCGAGCCTGATCTATTTCTCCGGCACTTGCGGCGTGCTCGCCGGGACACTGCTGGGCGCGGTCCTCTCCGGTGTGCTGAGCCGCGAGCAAATGCTCTCCTACGGCTGGCGGATCCCGTTCGTGCTCGGCGGCGTCTTCGGGATCTACTCGCTCTACATGCGGCTGCGCATGCGGGAAACCGGGGTGTTCCTCGCCGAGTCGGCGAAGGACGACGCCGCCGGGAAGAAGGCCGAGAAGGGCCGGATCTGGCAGACGATCAAGCAGAACCCGAAGCTGCTCCTGCAGGTCATCGGGATGACCGTCGGGGCAACGGTCATCTACTACATGTGGGCCGTCGCCGCACCGTCGTACGCGATCACCGTGCGGGGCGTCGACCCGACCGGTGCGCTGTGGGCGGGTGTGTTCGCGAACGTGATCTTCCTGATCGCCTTGCCGTTGTGGGGAAGGCTGTCCGACCGCATCGGCAGGAAGCCGGTCCTGTTCATCGCGATCATCGGCCTGCTGGTGCTGAGCTTCCCGCTGAACGCGATGGTCGGCGACCAGGCCTGGCAGTTGTTCGTGGCGATGTCGATCGCGCTGGTCCTCATGGGCGGGTTCTCCTCCATCGGCCCCGCGGTCTACGCGGAGATCTTCCCGACCCGCATCCGCACCATCGGCGTCGGCGTGCCGTATTCGATCGCGGTCGCGGCCTTCGGTGGTACCGCGCCGTACCTGCAGACGCTCTTCGCCAAGAACGGCCACCCGTCGCTGTTCGTCGTCTACGGCATGGTGCTCATGGCCATCAGCGCCTTGGTCGTCTTCACCCTCCCGGAAACCCGGGGCGTCGACCTGCACGAGAAGGCGGACGCGGAGGCCGAGTCCAAGGCCGTCGCCTGAGCCCTCAAAGCGCGTGAAGGCCCCCTTCCCTCGGCTCAGCCGAGGGAAGGGGGCCTTCACGCGCTAGCGGAGTGGTTGGGCTGAAGGCTCCCTTCACCCCGGTCGGCTACGGGGGCGGGTGATCGCGGGCCAGGTCCATGAAGGCCTCCTTGCCTCGGCTCAGCCGAGGAAACTCGACCTTCACACCATGCCAAGTACGTGAAGGCCCCCTTCCTTGCGCCTAGGTACAGGAAGGGGGCCTTCATGTACTTGAGGAGCGAGTCGCACCCTCCCGGTACTCTGTGATACTTTGTAGTAGTACCCAGTGCCACTGAGTACCAAGGAGGGGTGCGATGGACGGTTTGACCGAGATGCTGAAGGGCACGCTCGAGGGTTGTGTGCTGGAGATCGTCGGCGGCGAGGAGACCTATGGGTATGCCATCACGCGTCGGTTGAACGAGCTCGGCTTCGCGGAGGTGGTCGAGGGGACGGTGTACGCCATCCTGCTGCGGCTGGAGAAGAACGGTCTGGTCCAGGTGACGAAACGGCCGTCCGAGCAAGGGCCGCCGCGCAAGTTCTACGCGCTCAACGACGCGGGGCGCGCGGAACTCGCGAGGTTCTGGGCGAAGTGGGAGTACGTCACGTCGCGGATCGACAAGCTCAAGGAGGACGGGAAATGAAATTCTGGGAGACCATCACAGGAAGTGATCTCACCAGGGAATGGAAGGCGTTCGAAGTCCGGGCGCAGGCATTGCCCGCCGACTACCGGTCGGCGTGGGAAGAGATCACGGGGCGTCTTTCCCTCTACTCGGACTTCACCGGCCGCAACCTGATGCCGATTCTCGACGGCGCTTTGGGGCTGCTCGAGGAAACGGCCGCGGACGGGCAGAGCGTGCACGACGTGCTAGGCGACGACATCGAGGGTTTCTGCGCGGCGCTGGCCGGAGAGGAACGCGGCCGCGGCTTTCGCGACCGCTGGCGTGAGCAGCTGAACAGGAACGTCGCCAGGAAACTGAAGCAGCTGGGAGGCTGACGTGGGCATCCAGGACATCATCGAGGGCAAGAAGCAGTGGCGCGCGCACGTGGCGCGGGTCAAGGCGCTCCCGCCGGACTATCAGATCGTCTACAAGGAGATGCAGAAGTACCTGTTCAAGGTGGGGCCGGTCGATCTGGCCGACGGACCCCTGCTGTCCGGGATCGTGGACTTCTTCGAGGAGGGCGCCGCGTCCGGCAAGGGAGTGCTGGAACTCATCGGCGAGGACGTGGCCGCCTTCTGCGACGACTTGATCAAGGACACGCCCACCTACGCGGATGCCTATCAGGAGTCCATCAGCGGCCGGCCGGATCCAGCGTGAGCAGCAGCGGCTTCCTGGCCGCCTTGGCAAGCGGCGCCTCTGCCTGTCGCGCGACATTGATGTTTTCTTTACGGCCGGATCGGCGATTCTTGACGCGAGATCGTTAGTGTCCGCGTCGATGTGCGGCCGCCACGTCCGGGTGGAGATGGCGTGCAGGGGCGCACAGGAGACGCGGGGAGGACAAGGGGTATGACCGAGGTGCCGGATTTCGCTGTTCCGGAGCGGGTGGACAGTCCGGACAGGCAGGCGGTGCCGACGGGCAAGTTCGGCCGATGGCTGATGGAGCACCGGGTCCAGCCGGTGGGGCCGGAGAGCCAGGAGGACCACGCGACGCCGCAGTCGTGGTGGAAGGTCATGTGCCTGACCGGTGTGGACTATTTCTCCACCTTGTCGTATTTGCCCGGTATCGCGGCGCTGGCCGCGGGCGCGCTGTCACCGCTGGCGACGTTGCTGATCGTCGCGCTGACCCTGCTGGGCATGTTGCCGATGTACCGGCGGGTGGCGAAGGAGAGCCCGCACGGCCAGGGGTCGGTCGCGATGCTGGAGAACCTGCTGCCGTTCTGGCGCGGCAAGATCTTCGTGCTGGTACTGCTGGGTTTCGTCGCGACCTCGTGGATCATCACCATCACGCTGTCCTCGGCGGACGCGACGGTGCACGCGCTGGAGAACCCCATCACCCCGTCGTTCCTGCACGGGCACGAAGTGCTGATCACGGTGATCCTGCTGCTGATCCTGGGCGGGGTGTTCCTGCTCGGGTTCAGTGAGGCGGTCGGGGTCGCGATCCCGCTGGTCGCGATCTTCCTGGTGCTCAACGCCGTCGTCGTGGTCGCCGGGATCGGTGAGGTGCTCACCGATCCCGGCGCGTTCGACCGCTGGCTGGACGCGCTCACCTCCGGCGGAGGCGGGTTCGGCGGGGTGATCGGCCCGGCGATCCTGGCGTTCCCGTTGCTGGTGCTCGGGTTGTCCGGGTTCGAGACCGGCGTGAGCATGATGCCGCTGGTGGCGGCCAAGGGCGAGAACGCCGAGCAGAAACTGGCGAGCCGTATCCGCAACACCCGCAAGCTGCTCACCGCCGCCGCGCTGATCATGTCGGTCTACTTGATCGCGACCAGTTTCGTCACCACGGTCCTGATCCCTGCCGACGCGTTCAAACCGGGTGGCGAGGCGAACGGCCGGGCACTGGCGTATCTCGCGCACGAGCTGATGGGCGAATGGGTCGGTACCGTCTATGACATCAGCAGCATCCTGATCCTGTGGTTCGCCGGCGCGTCGGCGATGGCCGGGCTGATCAACATCGTCCCTCGCTACCTGCCCGCGTACGGGATGGCGCCGGACTGGGCCCGCGCGGTCCGGCCGGTGGTGCTGGTCTACACCGCGATCTGCATCCTGGTGACGATCATCTTCAACGCCGACGTCAACGCCCAGGCCGGGGCGTACGCCACCGGGATCCTCGCGATGATGGTGTCGGCGTCGGTCGCCGTGGCGATCTCCGCGGCGAAGAAGCGGCAGCGCAAGGCCGCGATCGCGTTCGCCGTGCTGACCCTGATCCTGATCTACGCGCTGGTGGAGAACGTCATCGAGAAACCCGACGGCCTCACGATCTCCGCGTTCTTCGTCCTCGGGATCATCGTGGTGTCGCTGATCTCGCGGGTCACCCGCACCACGGAACTGCGGGTGGAGCACATCGAGTTCGACGAGCCCGCCCGCCGCTTCGTCACCGAGTCGATCGCTCACGACGGCGCGCTGACCATCATCGCGAACCGTCGTCAGGCCGGGGACGCCGACGAGTACCGGGCGAAGGAGGCCGAGCAGCGCGGCATGAACCCGGTGCCGGGTGCCGCCGACGTCCTGTTCCTCGAAATCGACGTCATCGACCCGTCCGGGTTCAGTGACGTGCTGAAGGTCCGCGGTGTCGAGATCGAAGGATTCCGGGTCCTGCGTGTGGAGAGCCCGGCCGCGCCGAACGCGATCGCGGCCATCCTGCTCGCGCTGCGCGACGCCACCGGGGTGCGGCCGCAGTGCCATTTCGAATGGAGCGAGGGCAACCCGCTCGGGCACCTGTTCCGCTACCTGATCCTCGGCCGTGGCGACACCGCACCGGTGGTCCGCGAGATCATCCGCACCAGCGAGCGCGATCCGGCACTCCGGCCGGGAATCCACGTCGGCTGACGGCGGACGTTAACGAGAGGTCGACGTCGGGGCGATCGGCGTACTGTTCCCGTGAAATTCGGTCTCGTGTCACCGAGAAGCGATTCCCGCCGCACCAGGATCGGGTGCATGCGTACCTCCTACCACGAACAACTCGACCGGCTCGTCGCCCGGCTGCTGCGGACGTCGCGGATGGTCGCCGACATGATGGACCGAGCCGGAACGGCGTTGGTCGAGGCCGACGGTGAGCTGGCGCGCGAGGTCATCGCCGACGGCGCGACCCTGGAACGGGCCAAGGCCGAGGCGGAGGAACACGCACACGCGATCTTGGCGTTGCAGTCGCCGGTGGCGACCGATCTGCGGGTCGTGCTGGCGGCGATCCACGCCGTCGGAGACCTCGACCGGATGGGACGGCTGGCGATTCATGTCGCCGAGGCCGTCCAGCGCAGGTACCCGGCCAGGGTGGTGCCGCAGGTGCTCGTGCCGCGGTTCGTCGAAATGGGCCGTATCGCGGTGTGGCTGGCGGTGATGGCCGGGCAGGCCGTCCAGAGCCGTGACGCGGTGCTGGCCCGGAAGCTGATCAGTGTCGACGACGACATGGACGACCTGCACCGGACGCTTTTCACGGTGATCGACTACCAGGACTGGGCCTACGGCACCGCGAAAGCGGTCGACGCGGCTTTGTTGAGCCGGTATTACGAACGGTTCGCCGATCACGCGGTCTCGCTGGCGAAGCAGACCACGTTCGTCGTCACCGGTCGTCCGAAGTGGACGGACGTCGTGCCCGCACAGGGCGGCGCGCGGATCGCGTAGTCCGGAAATGGAGGTGCCCGGGGACCGGCGTCCCCGGGCACCTCTGTCAGAGCTGTCGCTTGTCGAAGAGGGTCAGGCGTTCGCTGAGGGACCACAGCTTCCGTACATCGCTGGGATCGACGGCGGCGGCCGCGGCTTTCGCGGGCAACCGCCCGTCGTAGTAGCCGCCGTTGAGGACTTTGGCCCCTGGGTTCGCCAGCCGGGCGACGGGTTCGGCTCCTTCGGCGACCGGACGGCCGCGGTAGCTGTATCCCGGAAGCATCCTGGTGGCGATGATGCCAGGGTGCACGCTGACGGCTTCCCGGACCTTCGGCCGGAACTCCGTCAGTGCGGTGGTCATCATGGTGAGAGCGAGTTTGGACTGTGCGTAGGCGGCCCCGCGGTTGTAGCGGCGCTTCCAGTTGAGGTCGTTCCAGTTGATCCGCCCGCCGCGGTGCAGCGAGGAGGACACGTTCACCACGCGGCTCACCTCGGAGCGATCGAGCGCGTCCTCCAGCAGCCGGGTCAGGAGGTACGGGGCCAGATAGTTGACCTGGACGGTCTGTTCGTGGCCGTCCTTGGTGAGCACACGCCCGTGCGGCCCGGTGATTCCGGCGTTGTTGACCAGGACATCAAGGCGGGGATAGGTCTCGCTGACGGTGACGGCGAGATCGATGACCTGACCCAGATCGGTGAAGTCGGCGACGGCGGGCCGAAGCCTTCGCGCGTCGACGCCGGATTTCACCAGCCGGTCGCAGGATTCTTCGCTTTCCTCGCGGGTGCGGGCATGGGCGATCACCGTGCAACCTTGAGCGAGCAGCAGGCGGGCGGTTTCGAAACCGATACCGTCCGACGCTCCGGTGAGCAGGACTGTGGGGCTTTCGTTCATTGGTCCATCCACAAAGGATTCATGGGCGCGTTCGAGGGCGCCCGGGGGCCGTAAAGGTCAACGGCCGGCCGGAGAATCGCCGGTATCGGAGGTATCGCCGACCGGCGCCGGATGAGGTGGACGGTCGTCGTGGCGAACGGCCCACGCGTGCCCTCTGCCCATGGCTCCAGCCAAACGTGTCCGTGACCGGAGAGCAAGACAGGCCGATCCGGTTTTACGGATTCCTACCGTGGCGCCGTTCGGGGAGGCCGGTCACCGGGCGGTCAACCGGAAACGCATCCGGCAGACGACGGCGTCCGAGCGGCGGCGCAGGGCTCGGGCGAGCACGCCGCCGCGCTGGTTCTGCAGGATCCGCTGCCACCAATGTTCCGGTTCGACCTCGGCGATCAGCACGAAGACGTGCCGGTCGCCGACCGTGCGGAGGTGCTCCACCAGTGGCTCGCCGAGACGGCGCCGTTCGTCGTGGAGCTGGACCAGCGTCACTTCGGGGTGCCACTTCTCCCAGTCCGCGACGAAGTCCCGCGCCGCCTGTTCGTCGTCGGGGTGGATGACGTGCACGGCCTCGACGTGGTCGCCGAGCGACAACGCGGCGGCGAGCGCGTCACGGGTCAGGCGGGAGACGGTGTGCACGGGGACGATGACGAGTGAACGGTGCGGCCGCGGGGGAGCGGGGGTCAGGCCGAGTCCGAGCCGCTCGCCGATCCGGCGGTAGCTGCGTTCCACCCATTCCATGGCCGCCACCAGCAGCGGCAGCGCGACGACGATCAGCCAGCCGCCCTCGCCGAACTTGGTCGTCGTCACCACGATCGCCGCGGCTCCGGTGAGCAGCGCGCCGAAGCCGTTGAGCGTGGCCTTGCCGCGCCAGCCGGCCGGGCGGGTCCGCCGCCAGTGCCGGACCATCCCGACCTGGGAGAGGGTGAACCCGACGAACACCCCGATCGCGAACAGCGGGACCAAGGTGTTCATGTCGCCGTCGGTGATGACGAGCAGGAGGGCCGCGGTGATGGCGAGGAAACCGACGCCGTAGCGGTACACCTGGCGTTCCGCGCGCAGGGCGAACACGTGCGGCAGCTTGTTGTGTTTGGCGAGCAACTGGGCCAGCACGGGCAGCCCGCCGAAGGACGTGTTCGCGGCCAAGGCGAGCAGCACCACGGTCGAGAACTGCACCAGGTAGAAACCGAAGCCGTCGCCCAGCGCCGCGGTGGTCACCTGCGAGAGCACGGTGACGCCGTCCACCGGATGGATTCCGAATTTCCCGATCAGCACGGCGATCCCGAGGAGCATCACGCCGAGCAGGCCACCCAGCGCGATCTCCGCGTGTTGTGCGCGCCGGACACGAGGCTTGCGGAACGACGGTACGGCGTTGGCGATCGCCTCGACTCCGGTCAGTGCCGCGCAACCGTTCGCGAAAGCCTTGAGCAGCAATAGAATTCCGACCGCCTGCAGGTTCTGCGCGTGTTCCGGCGCGACGACGGCCGCGGCCGGGCCGGAACGGAACAGGCCGGCGACGATCACGGTCAGGATCGCGCCGACGTAGATCACGGTGGGCACGACGAACACCCGGGCACTCTCGGCGATGCCGCGCAGGTTCACGCCGGTGACCAGCGCCAGCACGCCGAGGCACAACCACAGCGTGTACGGCAGCAGCCCGGGGAACGCCGACGTCAGCGCGGCGACCCCGGCCGCCACCGACACCGCGACGTTGAGCACGTAGTCGACGATCAGCGATGCCGCCGCCACCAGTGAGGCCCGGCGTCCGAGGTAGGCCCGGCTGACCCCGTAGGCCCCGCCGCCGTCGGGGAACGCGGCGATCACCTGACGGTAGGACAGCGTCAACACGCCCAGCAGTACCGCGATCGCGAGGGTGACCGGCACGGTGAAGCCCAGCCCCGCACCGCCGGCGACGGCCAGCACGATGACGATCGCCTCGGGTCCGTAGGCGACCGACGCCATCGCGTCCAAGGACAGCGCGGCGAGCCCGCCGACGACGGAAAGGCGGTGGCGTTCGGAGCGGTCGGTTCCGCTCTCGGGGCGGGTGAGTGTTGTGGTCACGCCGTCAGCGTGGGGTTCCCCTGGTCTTCGGTTCGAGGATGTTGACGGGTTCTTGACAGCGAACCGGGTGAACCCGATGCCAACCTGACGTCCCGGGACAACCACGCGAAACCGGTGGCTCCCAGGGCATTGAGCGCGAACACGAGGGCGTCGTGCCCGGACGGATGCCCCAGTACCAGCCAGGAGTGCAGGATCCAGCAGATCGCCGCGGTGGCGAAGGCGGCTCGTGCGGTGCCGAGCAAGGCGACGGCATCGATCACCGCGACCATGAGCACCACCGAAACGAGCGGCTGCGGTGAGCCGTCGCCCGCCCGTGCGAGGAAAGCCGCGGCGAGGGCGCCGGCGAAACCCAGGGGATAACTGATCAAAGCGGACACCGGGATCCGGCGTGCGGTACGCATCCCGATAGCCGAGCCTGCCGATGACACCGGCTGAAGAGCCGCTTACGGCCTTCGCACGCCGAACGACCCTGTCTTGACGGCGCCACTACGTCAGGCTTGCGGTTCCGGTAGTCAGCGCTACTATGTACCAGTAGTCAGTGATGATGAGTAGTGCGGAAGGGGGTGCCCTGATGGCGACACAAGCTCAGGCGATCCGGGTGCGAGGCCTGGAGAAGTCGTACAAGACGCTGCATGTCCTGCGGGGTGTGGATTTCGACGTGGAAAGGGGCAGTATCTTCGCTCTCCTCGGGTCGAACGGCGCGGGCAAGACCACGGTCGTGAGAATCCTGTCCACGTTGCTCAAGGCGGACGCGGGGACGGCGAGTGTCGATGGTTTGGATGTCACCACGCGCCCGGCGAGCGTGCGTGAGGTCATCAGCCTCACCGGCCAGTTCGCCGCTGTCGACGAGATCCTCAGCGGGCGTGAGAACCTCGTGCTCGTCGCCAGGCTGAGGCATCTGAAGCGGCCGGGCAAGATCGCGGACGACCTGCTGGAGCGGTTCTCGCTGACCGACGCGGGAGCGCGGAAGGTCTCGACGTACTCGGGTGGTATGCGCAGGCGGCTGGACATCGCCATGAGCCTCATCGGGAATCCGCCGGTGATCTTCCTCGACGAGCCGACCACAGGGCTCGACCCCGAGGCGCGAATCGAGGTGTGGGCCGCGGTGAAGGAACTCGCCGCCCGCGGCACGACAGTGTTGCTGACGACGCAATATCTGGACGAGGCCGAGCAGCTCGCCGACCGGATCGCGATACTCCACAAAGGACGGATCATCGTCAACGGCACCCTCGCCGAACTCAAGCGGCTGCTCCCGCCCGCCGAGGTCGAATACGTGGAGAAACAACCGTCCCTGGAGGACGTCTTCCTGGCCATCGTCGGCACGGACAAGTAAGGGGCAGACCATGAACAAGCATTTCTTCGGTGACACGACCGTCCTTTTGGGACGATCGGTGAAGCATGTGACGCGCAGTATGGACACCATCATCACGACGGCGATGATGCCGGTCGCCATGATGCTCATGTTCGTCTACGTGTTCGGGGGCGCGATCGATACCGGAACGGATTCGTATGTGAACTACCTGCTGCCCGGCATCCTGCTGATCACGGTCGCGTCGGGCGTCGCCTATACCGCGCTCAGACTCTTCACCGACATGAAGAGCGGGATCTTCGAACGCTTCCAATCCCTGCCGATCGCGCGTTCGGGCGTGCTGTGGGCACACGTGCTGACCTCGCTCGTCGCCAACCTGGTCTCCCTCGTGATCGTCATAGGCGTCGCCCTCGTCATGGGCTTCCGCTCGGGAGCGGGGCCGGCGACCTGGCTCGCGGTGGCCGGCATCCTGCTCCTGTTCACGCTGGCACTGACCTGGCTGGCGGTCATCCCCGGTCTCTCCGCGAAATCCGTGGACGGTGCGGGCGCGTTCTCCTACCCGCTCATCTTCCTGCCCTTCCTCAGTTCGGCCTTCGTGCCCACCGCCACCATGCCCGGCCCGGTGCGTGCCTTCGCCGAACACCAACCGGTGACCTCGATCGTGAACGCCCTCCGCGCCCTGCTCGACGGCCGGCCGGTCGGCACCGATATCTGGATCGCCCTCGCCTGGTGCGCCGGTCTCCTCGTCGTCGCGTACTTCTTCGCCACGATCACCTATCGGCGCAAGATCTCCTGACCGATGGCGTGCGGTGCTTGAGTTTCGCGAAACGGGTGGCCGCGAACAACGCCGCCACCGCGATCATGCCCAAGGTGGCCAAGAGCCGGTTCACGTCGACCGCGGGTTCCCAGCGCAGCTTGCCGTCTTTGATGACGTACGCTCCCACCGGTTTCGCGGACAGACCGAATCCGCCGCCTTCGCCCGACCGGCCTTTCTCGTCACGGCTGTCACCGCCACCGCCGCCCGTGCCGACCGACGCAGCCACGATCACCGTGACTCCGTCGGCCTGGTACGGCTCGCCGTAGACCATCTTGCTTTCGAGACCGTCTTTGGCCTTCTTCACCAGTTCGTCGACGTTCATGATGTGCTCCCGTATGCGGATTCGTGGTTGGTCCCTTGCCGGATTTCATCTCTCGCGCGCTGTAGCGGTATCGGCAGGCCGACCCCGTAGCGGCCCACGCGAGGTTCAGCCGGGTCGCCGTCAGCAGCACGGCGCTGGCGGCTTCGCGGTCAACGGCCGAGTCGTCTTCATGCTCGCTTCCTTCGGATCGCGGCCACAGGGGCGAACGGCTTCGCTGGGCGTGACGGAGCCGAGGGTCTTTGGTCCCTTCCGCCGCCGGTGCCTCCTGGGTGAGGCTGGACAGGGTGACGGAAGCAGGAGAAATCCATAGTGGAGCGGCGCGGCGAGAGTCGGACGGCTCTCGCCGCAGGTGACGAAAGACCCCTCCGCCGCCGACGTACGGCCGAATCCCCGTTCCGACTCGATTCGTACCGTCGAGGACATGGCCAAGGACAAGCCGCGGATCCCGCGTCTGGTGTACGAACGCGAACTGCTGCGGTTGCAGGCCGAGCTGGTCAAGCTGCAGGAGTGGGTGCGGCAGGAAGGGATCCGCCTCGTCGTGGTGTTCGAGGGACGGGACGCGGCCGGGAAGGGCAGCGCGATCAAGCGGGTCACCGAACACCTGAATCCACGCGTCGTCCGGATCGCGGCACTGCCGAAACCTACCGACCGTGAACGAACGCAGTGGTACTTCCAGCGCTACGTCGAACACCTGCCCGCGGCGGGGGAGATCGTGCTGTTCGACCGCAGCTGGTACAACCGTGCCGGTGTCGAGCGGGTGATGGGTTTCTGTACCCCCGAAGAGCACAGGCGGTTCCTGCAGCAGTGTCCGATCTTCGAGCGGCTGCTGGTCGGCGACGGCATCCTCTTGCGCAAGTACTGGTTCTCGGTCAGCCGTGACGAACAGGAGCGGCGGTTCCGTAACCGGATCGACGATCCGATGCGCCGCTGGAAGCTCTCCGAGATGGACCTGCGGTCAGTGACGCAATGGGAGGACTACTCGCGGGCGAAAGACGATATGTTCGTGCATACCGACATCGTCGAGTCGCCTTGGTACGTGGTCGAAAGCGAGGAGAAACGGCGCGGCAGGCTCAACATGATCGCCCATCTCCTTTCGAGCGTGCCCTACCACGACGTCGCTCAGGAGGCGGTTTCACTCCCGCCGCGCCCGGAGTCGAACGGCTACCGCCGTCCTGATCGGCTGTTGCAGACCTACGTTCCGGACCACGCGGCGACCTTGCGGGAGGAAAGTACATGAGCGCGACCATCGGAACCGTGAGCGAGACCGTGTACTTCGACACTGTTTCGCTGCGCTTGTTCAGAAACGACCTGACCTTGAGTGTCCATGAAGGACAGTGGTGCCTTGAAACGCCTGAAGGGCCCGTCCGCTTCGCGGGTTCAGGCTCGGTCGTCCCGCCCTCCCTCTCCCGGTTGGTACGGGCGTATACCCGTGATGACGACCTGGTTGCCGTCGCACGGATCGGCGACGGCGGGACGGCTGAACTCCACGCGGTGCTCGATCACCGGATCGTGCGACCGTCTCGACCTCCCGACGACTCCGCGCGAGGAGTGGCCCTCCATTACGTGCGTGCGCAGATCGCGGCCCTCGCCGCCGCGGACCTCGCCGTGCGGCAGGACGGACCGGACGCGGTGCATCGGATGCGAGTGGCCACCCGGCGCCTGCGCGGAGTCTTCTCCGCGTATGCCAGGGTGCTGGGCGGGCGGAGGCTGCTCAAGGCGCTGAGCGACGAATTGCGCTGGCTCGGCGGGGAACTCGGGCCGGCGCGTGACATCGAAGTTCAGTGGGCTCGTTCACGGCCTTGGGCCGGAGAGCGGGCGAACGCCTGCTTCGCCACCTTGTCGGACGAGGCGCGCGAGCGGGTCCGGTGCGCGCTCGACGGCCGCCGGTATCTCCAGTTGCTCACCGCGCTGGACGTTCTGGAGGTGGTGCTGAGCGAGAAACCCCGGCGGCAGTGGCCCACAGCGGCCCGGCGGCCCGCCAAGCGAGTACTTCCTCACCTGGCTCGTGTGGTGGCCGAGAAAGTCGACGCCCGCGTGGCGGCGGTCGCCGTGCTCCCCGCCGGCCCGGAACGTGACCGCGCCGTCCACGGGGTGCGGAAAGCGGCCAAGCGGCTGCGGTACGCGCTGGAGGCAGGGGCCGGGGTGCTGCCGGTCGGCGCCAAGCCCGCACTGCGTGCCTTCCAGGACCTGCTCGGCGAATTCCAGGACGCGGTCGTCGCCCGCGAGCTCGTGAGAGCCTTGGAGGTCACGGACCGTACCTTGGCGGTGGTGCTGGAACAGGAGACGGCCAACGCGGATCGATGCGTGGCCGAGCTGCCGGCCGCCTGGCACGATCTCCGCCGTGCCCTTTGTCCCATCTGGCATCCCGGCGCTACGAGGCCGAAGGGCTCTGTGATGTCATCCGCCGGACGCGCCGAACTGGTGTCCTGAGTCGGGTGAAGGCGGAGCACTTGCCTGGCTCTGCGCGGGGTCGCGGGTAAGGCAAAGGTGGTGTGTCGCGAAAGCCACTTTCGCGACGTGTGATGTCCCGAAAGTGGCTTTCGCGACATGACCGAGTCACATGCGGTGAAAGGCCCCTTCATCCACCCCGCGACCATAAGACGCGGCTGCGCGGTACCGGCGCGACCCTTGGGCCGCGGCGATACCGCGCAGTCCTCTCGTCATTTCTCAGCGGTGTTCGTGACCTCGACGCCGCCGAAGATCGCGGTCCCGTTCACGGCGAGCACGGGAGCGTCCGCCGGGAGATCGCCGGCGCCGTTGGTCTTGTCTTCCAGGCCGCCCATGAACGGCAGGCCGCCTAGTGAGACCCGCCAGCCCCGCGGTACCAGGACTTTGACACCGCCGAACAAGGCGAAAGCGTCCACGGTCGCGCCTTCGTCGATCTTCGCCTGGCGAAGGTCGAGCGTCGAACCGCCGAAGATCGCCGAGACATCGGTGTGCCGCAGATGGCGGGACTGTTCCCTGGTGGTCGCTCCACCGAACATCACGAGCGGTGTCCTGGAAGAGTGTTCCCGGCGCAGTCCGGCGAGCACGGCGAAACCCGCCACGGCCAGCAGGGTCGGCCACCACAGGCCGCCTTCCGCCAGATCCAGGGTGCCCGCGAGCAGGATGAGCCCGATCACCGTCACGGCGACCGGTCCGATCGACACCCGCCGCTGGGACAGCATCGCGACGATGCCGAGGCCGACCAAGGACGCCGGCCACCACGCGGCGAGCAAGCCTCCGGCTTCGAGGACGCCGGTCGCGTCGAGGATTCCCAGCACTCCCAGTGCCACCAAGACGAGCCCGACCCAGAACCGCACGGGTTTCACGACGGCTTCTCCTCCGGCGCCGGGTCGCCACGGTGTTCGACCGCGATGGACCAGGGCCCCGCGAGTGCGGCGATCGCGCCGGCCGCGGTCGCGACCGGGGCGAGAACCGCCGCGACGACACCGGCGTTCACCGGGACGTCGAGGATCACGCGGTCCTGGGTGTCCTTGACGACGATGCGCCGGACGTTGCCCTCGTGGACGAGTCGTTGCACCTTCTCGGCGAAGATTTCGCGCCCGGCTCGCGGTGTCGGGGATTCGGGCGTTCGCTGCTCTTCCTTCTGCACGGTCATGGTTCTCTTCTCCCTTCTGCTTCCACGGTGACGCTTCGGCTCGCCGGGTGGCAGTGACCTTCGGTCCTTCCCCACGGCCGAAAGGCGCACAATCGGTGTAGGAAGGAGATTCCGACGGAGGAGGCGATCATGGAGATGCGCGCCTGGCGGGTCTCCCGGCCCGGGCCGATGGCATCGCACCCGCTCGACTGGGCGAGGGTGCCGGTCCCGCGACCGGCGGACGGCGAACTGCTGGTCAGGGTCCTGGTGTGCGGGGTCTGCCGCACCGACCTGCACGTCGCGGAGGGCGACCTGCCGGTGCACCGGGCCGGGGTGACACCGGGCCACGAGGTCGTCGGCGAAGTGGCCGCCGTGGGAAGCGGTGTCTCGGGCTTCGCGGTGGGTGACCGCGTGGGAATAGCGTGGCTGCGCGAAACCTGCGGCCGGTGCCGGTACTGCCGTCGTGGCCGGGAGAATCTGTGTCCGGCGTCGCGGTACACGGGGTGGGACGAGGACGGGGGATACGCCGAATTCGCCGTCGTGCCCGCCGCTTATGCCCTGCCGCTGCCCGATGGGTACACCGACGACGAGCTCGCGCCGCTGCTGTGCGCGGGGCTGATCGGTTACCACGCGCTGCAGCGGGCACAGGTCCCCGAGGGCGGCCGCCTCGGGATCTACGGTTTCGGCGGAAGTGCCCACTTGACCGCACAGGTGGCGATCGCCCGCGGCGCCGTCGTACATGTGATGACGCGCAGCGAGGAAACCAGAAAGCTGGCTTTGGCGCTCGGCGCGGCCTCGGCCGTGGCGGCCGCCGATCCGCCGCCGGAGCCGCTGGATTCGGCGATCTTGTTCGCGCCGGCCGGAGAACTGGTCCCGCCCGCCCTCGAAGCCCTCGACCGGGGCGGGACGCTGGCGCTCGCCGGAATCCATCTCTCCGACATCCCGTCCCTGAACTACCAGCGGCACCTCTTCCAGGAACGCCAGGTGCGCAGTGTCACGGCGAACACCCGCGCCGAAGCCCGGGAATTCCTGGCGTTCGCCGGTACCCATCACCTCGAGGTGAGCACGGTGCCGTACCCCTTGGACGGGGCGGACCGGGCGCTCACGGATCTGGCGGCCGACCGGGTCAACGGCGCGGCAGTGCTGCGGGTGAGCTGACCGCCGCGTTGTGTCATGCGGGGACGAGCAGGATCCACAAAGGCCCTTCGGAGACGGGAAGCGGCTTCCCGGACGCGGTTTTGAACCGGGTCGGCGCCTGCGCGGTCGCACGGTCCCAGGTCGCCGCGAATCGCTGCCCGTCCCGCCACACCGTCGCCTTCCCGGTGCCGACCGTCCGGGCGATGGGGGAGTTGGGGACCGTGCCGGTTTCCCCGCGTTCGCCGAGGTGGACGGCGACTCGTTGTTCGACGATCGTCGCGGCGCGGATCTGGCCGCTGTCCACCGAAGTCAGCGGTGAGCCGTCCACCGCGATCAGGTACTCGCCGATGTCCTGGGACCAGGTGAAGGTGAAGGCCGCCGCCGGATAGCGGATCGCGGCGGTGGCGGACGGCGGGCCGGATTCGGGTGCGGCGCCCGACGGAGGGAACGCGCCCTCCGGTTCGATCTCACCGTCGGGGACCAGGTTCGGGCGCAGGTAGAGATTGTGCGGTGACGGACGGGATTCGTCGCGGAAGAACGCGTTCGGCACCTCCGCCGGTGAGGCGTTCGCCAGCGGCGCCGAGTGCAAGGACGGCAGCAGCTCGGGCGCGGCGCCCGAATAGGCGAGAGCCGGTTTCCCGTATTGCGCCAGCAAGCCGAGGTCGGTGGCTCGCGCGCTGCGCACCGGGCCGATCACCGACGGCGGACGGCCCCGGTAGAGCGCGAGCAGCCGGGTCAGTCCGCCTTCGACGGGTTCCACGTACACGAGGTCCGCCGTGCCCAGACCGGTCTGCGGGCGGGCGGCCGCCACGTTGTCGATCTTGACGGCCAGTATCGCGCGGCGATCCGGCGCGGGGGCTTCACTGGACGAAGGGGACGGACCCGGTCCGGACGGGCCGGAAGACTCCCGCACGACCAGGACCACGACGGCGGCGAGCACCAGCGCTCCCGCGGTCGTCGCGATCCACCAGGACTTCTTCACAGACTACGTCCGATCATTTCCACCAGCTCGACGGTGCGGGTCGCGTAACCCCATTCATTGTCGTACCAGCCGAAGACCTTCGCCAGATTCGAGTCGGCCTTGGTCAAGGGGGCGTCGAACACGCACGACGCGGGATCGCCGATGATGTCGCGCGACACCACGGGCGCTTCCGTGTACCGCAGGATCCCCTTGAGCGCGCCGTCTGCGGCCTCGGCGAACGCCTGGTTCACCTGCCCGGCGGTCACGGGGCGTTCGAGTTCGACGGTGAGGTCGGTCAGCGAGCCGTCCTCGACAGGTACACGTACCGCGACCCCGTCGAGTTTGCCCGCCAGTTCCGGGATCACCAGTCCGATGGCCTTGGCGGCGCCGGTGCTGGTGGGCACCACGTTGACCGCCGCCGAGCGAGCCCGGCGCGGATCCTTGTGGGGGCGATCCAGCAGGGCCTGGTCCCCGGTGTAGCTGTGGATGGTGGTGAGCAGTCCACGCCGGACACCGAACGCCGAGTGAAGAACCTTCACCATCGGCGCGACGCAATTGGTCGTGCATGAGGCGTTGGAGACGATGTGATGGTTCGCGGCGTCGTAGTCGCCCTCGTTGACCCCCAGCACGATCGTCGCGTCGACGTCCTTGCCCGGTGCGGAGATCACGACCTTCCTGGCGCCGGAGGCCAGGTGCACGCCCGCCGCTTCACGGGTCCGGAACTTGCCGGTGGACTCGATGACGACATCGACGCCGTATTCGCCCCACGGCAGCCGAGCCGGATCGGCCTCCGCCGTCACCTTGACGAGGTGGTCGCCGACGCGGAGAGCCTCGCCGTCGACGATGTCGACCGGTGTCCGGAGCCTGCCGTAGGTGGAATCGTGGACCAGCAGGTGCGCCAGCATCCCGGGCGAGGTGATGTCGTTGACCGCCACCACTTGGATCGGGCTTTCCGGCGACTCCAGTACGCAGCGGAGGACGTCCCGCCCGATCCTGCCGAAGCCGTTGATCCCGAGCCGTACCGTCATGATCGCCTCCCGCGTCGTCCATCGATTCGTCGATGATCTGCTCGGCGACGGACGCGCCGTAGAGACGAAGGTCCTCCCTCGCACAGGCCAACGACCGCCGTGCAAGCGTCCATTCATGCCTTGACCGTGGATTTCGTGGCAGGCGGACTCGCGTTCTTCGAGATCTTCAGCGCCCGGGAAAAAGCGCATGCTTTCGGCGTAATCCAATTCGTCTCGCCGGCGGACTGACGTGCCGAATTCCGCCTATACGCTCGACATTTCTCAAAGTGCTGCGGGGAGCAGCCAGGTTTTCGTCGGGAGTTTTTCCGTGTCTCTGCCGCGGCAACGTATCGCTCGAATCGCACCATGGCTTCTGCTCGCGCTGGCCGCGGGCGTGGCCGTGCGAATCGGCTTGTCGGCCGACAGCGGTCTCGCCGCGATGTCCGATGCCCGTATCTATCGGGCCGGAGCGGTCGCCTGGTGGAACGGTGAAGATCTGTACAACAGCTACTTCCATGGTGGCGGGAATCCCGCGAGATACACTTATCCGCCGTTCTCCGTGGTGCCATTGGGCGCGATTCTCGCCCTGTATCCACTGGGTGTCCTGCTGCTGACCGCGGGCAGCGTCGGCCTTCTGTTCCACATCATGCTGCTGGTGCTCGACCGGCTGCGACCGGGCGTACCGCACCGGCACCTGATCGCCGCCATCGCCACCTTGTGCGCGGTTCAGCTCGAACCGGTCACGCAGACGTTGTTCTGGGGCCAGATCAACATCCTTCTGCTGTGGCTGGTCGCCTTCGACTGCCTGCACCGCCATCCTCGACTGCCGCGAGGTGTCCTGGTCGGTGTCGCCGCCGCGCTCAAGCTGACCCCGGTGGTATTCGTCCTGTTCTTCTTCTTGGGCAAGGAGTTCAAACCGGTTCTCAACGCGGTTTCGTCCTTCGTCGTCTGTACCGGGCTCGGCTGGCTGATCGCACCGCGCGACTCCTTCACGTACTGGACTTCGGCCGTTTGGCTGCCGGGCAGAGTCGGGAACGGCTCGCTCGCCGGCAACCAGTCGCTCCGCGGCATGCTGACCCGGCTCGGCCTCACCGGCGGGTCCGTGACCCTCTGGTGGCTCGCACTGGGCACGGCCGTCGTGGCCGTCGCCGTCGTGATCGTCTTCCGGTACCGCGGTGCGGGCCGCGACGTTCCGGCGTTCCTGACCACGGCGGCGGCCGGGACGCTGCTGTCCCCGATGTCGTGGTCCCATCATTGGGTGTGGTTGTGCCCGCTGCTGTTCGCCCTGGCCTTGAAATCGGAGGACAGGCCACGGACGGCCGTCCCCGCCCTCACGGTGGCGGGTGGAGCCGCGGTTCTCGCCCCGCACTGGCGCTATTCGCCGAGCCCGGACGCGCCGTGGTGGACCCATGTCGCCGGGGAGAGTTACCCCTGGGTCGCGCTGGGAATGCTGGTCTTCTTCGCCGTGCTCATGCCGGGCCGTCAGTCGTCGAACGCGCGACCCGTCACCGTTCCGGCCTCCACGCCGGGGAATGGCTCGCTGCCCTCTCCCAGGTGACGACGAGGACCGTGGGCCCGGCCCGACGGGACTTCAGTCTCTCCTCATCACCTCTCCGCTGGTCGAAGCTGGGAAGTGACCAGACGGGAGAGCGAAATGAAGATCCTCGTAGCGGCGGCCAGCCGCCACGGTGGGACCTGGGAGATCGCGGAGGAGATCGGCCGCGCCCTCACCGCGGAGCTGCGCGGCCACGCGACCGTACGGGTGTCGCGGGCCGAGGACGTCACGACGGTCGACGAGTTCGACGTCGTCCTGGTGGGCAGCGGTGTGTATCTGGGGCAGTGGCTCGAGCCGGCCAAAGACGTCGTCGACAAGCACGCCGAGGCGCTCCGGGCCAAGAAGGTGTGGCTCTTCTCCAGCGGCCCGGTGGGGACGCCGCCGAAGCCCGCCGAGGATCCCGTGGACGTGGCCCGGCTGATGGTGTCGTCCGGGGCGCGCGAGCACAGGGTGTTCCCCGGGCGGATCGACCGGAGTCTGCTGCGGTTCGCCGAACGAGCGGTCGTGACGGCGCTCCGGGTCAAGGACGGTGACTACCGGGATCGGTCGGCGGCGCGGGCGTGGGCGGGCGAAGTCGCGGCCGCTCTGAAGCCTGCTCGGACGAGAGAGGTGAGTGGCCATGCCGAGCGTGGCTGAAGGCACGGTCGTCGTGGGAATCGACGGTTCGGGATCCGCCCGGCGGGCCGCGGTGTGGGCGGCGGGCGAGGCGGAGAAGCGAGGGAAGCGGCTCCGGCTCGTCCACGTGTACGTGGTTCCTCCGGTGAGGATGCCCGGCGTGGTGCCGTCCGCCGACGCGATCCGGTCGGCGTTCGAGGCACAGGGGGCGCGATGGCTCGCGGAAGCCTGTGACGCGGTGGCCGAGCGCTATCCGGACCTGGTCGTCGAGACCGCGGCGCGGGAATGGGCGCCGGTGGCCGCGCTGATCCACGAGTCGCAAGCGGCGACCATGATCGTCCTCGGCTCCCGCGGGCTGGGCGGTTTCACCGGTCTGCTGGTCGGCTCGACGGCGGTGGCGCTGGCGCAGCACGGTCATTGCCCGATCGTCGTCGCGAGAGGGAAACGCCCGGAAGACGCTCCACCGGAGACCGGCCCCGTCGTCGTGGGCACGGACGGCTCCGAGTCGAGTGACGCCGCCTTGGCTTTCGCCTTCGAAGAAGCGTCGCTCCGTGGCACGGACCTGATCGTCGTCAGGGTGTGGAACGAGGTCACCGAGCACGAGTCGGTCCGGGCACACGCCTTGACGGTGGACCCGGACGCGGTCGAGTCCTCGGAGCGCCGGGCGGCCGACGAACAGCTGGCACCGTGGCTGGCCAAGTTCCCGGACCTGCACGTGGAGACGGTGATCGCGCGCGGCCGACCGGTCCGTGCCCTGCTCGGTTTCGGCGAACGTGCCCAGCTGCTCGTCGTCGGATCGCGAGGCCGCGGCGGGTTCCAGGGGATGTTGCTCGGTTCGACGAGCCAGGCCCTCGTCGCGCACTCGGGATGCCCGGTGGCCGTCGTCCGTCCGGCTTCGACCGGACGAGGAAGCGAGTAGGGAGCATGCGAGCACGGGATCTGATGTCGGCCCCGGTCGTCACGGTGACGCCCGGTACCACGGCCAAGCACGCGGCCGAGCTGCTGGCGGAGAAGGGATTCACCGCGTTGCCGGTGATCGATGACGACGATCGGCTGATCGGCATCGTGACCGAGGCCGACCTCATCAGGAACCGGTTCCCGCACGACGTCCGCTCGGGTCCGGACCACGAGGCACGGCCGAGGCCGGGGCTGACCGTCGCCCAGGTGATGACGACGCCCGCCACGGGGATGAGCACCGGCGCGGACGCCGCCGACGTCGGCAAGGCGCTGCTCGACGGACGTATCCGCGCGATGCCCATCGTGGACGGTTCCAGGGTGGTCGGAATCCTCACGCGAGGCGACTTCGTGCGCGCCTTCGCCCGTTCCGACGAGGCGATCGCGGCGGACGTCCGTCATCACCTGGCGATCTACGGCGGACCGGGCAGGTGGACGGTCGAAGCGCGCGACGGTGTCGTGCGGGTCGGCGATGCCTACGACAACGACACCGACCGTCACGTGGCCAAGCTGCTGGCCGAGGCGGTTCCCGGTGTCGTGGAAGCGAAAGTGACCTACCAGGAGGACGAAGAATGAACGCGGCGGACCGGAAGATCGTCGTCGGCGTGGACGGAACCGAGCCGGGCAGGGCGGCCGTGCGGTGGGCCGCCGCCGTCGCCGAAGAACGACTGCTGAAGATGCTCATCGTGCACGCCCTGCGTGTCGACAAGCTGGCTTACGGGGCCGGCTTGGCGGGCCCCGCGCCCTGGTACGACATCCTCGCCGAGGATGGGAAGCGGGTTCTGGAGGAGGCCGTCGCGCAAGCGCATTCGGTGGCGCCCGGGGTCGAAGTGGACACACGAATGCCCGCGGACTCGCCGGTGCCCACCTTGATCGACGCGTCGAAGTCGGCGGCGATGGTGGTCGTCGGCGGCACCGGGAAGGGCTTCTTCGGGGAGATGACGATCGGTTCGACCGCGTCGGCGGTCGTCGCTCACGCGCATTGCCCCGTGGTGGTCATGCGAGGCCGGAAGAACACCACGGCTTATCCGGCCGAGGGGCCGATCGTGGTGGGGCTCGACGGCAGCCCGTTGAGCGAGCGTGCCCTGGAAATCGGCTTCGAAGAGGCGGCCTGGCGGAAGGCCGACCTCGTCGTGGTCCACGCGTGGCGGGACGTCACGTACGACGACGCCTACGGGATGGCGCGGCTCGTCGTGCAGTGGGAGTCGATCGAGGAAGAGGAACGGCGGCTGCTGGCACAGCGTCTCGCGGGCTGGCAGGAGAAATATCCGGACGTCAAGATCGAGCGGGTCCTTGTCGAGGACCGGCCTCGGCACGCCCTGCTGGAGTGGAGCGCCAAAGCGCAGCTGGTGGTCGTGGGAAGCCGGGGGCGGGGCGGATTCACCGGGCAGTTGCTCGGTTCGACCAGCCAGGCGCTGGCGCACCACGCCGAGTGCCCGGTGATGGTGGTCCGGCCGGAGAAGTCGCGGTGACCGTTCTCGGCGCACCCGCCGCACCGGCGGTGCTGACTCCTGCCGAGTTGTCCCAAGTGGACGCTCAGTGGCGGGCGGCGAACTATCTCGCCGCCTGCCAGATCTACCTGATGGACAATCCGCTGCTGGAAACACCGCTGGAACCCGAGCACGTGAAACCGCGCCTGCTGGGTCACTGGGGTACGTCTCCGGGGCTGAACTTCGTGTACGTCCACCTCAACCGGGCCATCGTGCGGCGGAACCTGGACGTCATGTTCGTGACCGGACCCGGTCACGGTGGGCCGTCGTTGTACGCGAACACCTGGCTCGAAGGCAGCTACTCGGAGGCTTGGCCGGAGGTCTCCTACGACAAGAGCGGTCTGCGTGAGCTGTTCCGGCAGTTCTCTTTCCCCGGTGGGGTACCCAGCCACGTCGCGCCGCAGGTTCCGGGGTCGATTCACGAGGGCGGCGAACTCGGCTACTCCCTCGCGCACGCCTACGGAGCCGCGTTCGACAACCCGCATCTCGTCGTCGGCTGCGTCGTCGGCGACGGCGAAGCGGAAACCGGCCCGCTGGCCACCAGCTGGCATTCGGGGAAGTTCCTCAATCCCGTCCGGGACGGTGCGGTGCTGCCGATCCTGCACCTGAACGGCCACAAGATCGCCAACCCCACCGTGCTCTCGCGGATCAGCGGTACCGAACTCGACGAACTGCTGCGCGGCTACGGGTATGCCCCGCACTACGTCGAGGGTGCCGACCCGGCGGCCATGCACCAGGCGATGGCGGCGGCGCTGGACGGAGCGCTGGACGAGATCGACGGAATCCAGACGCGGGCCCGCGCCGCGAGCGGGCCGGCGGGACCGGCGAGCTGGCCGATGATCGTGTTGCGCAGCCCCAAGGGCTGGACCGGACCGTCCTTTGTGGATGGCAAGCAGGTCGAAGGAAGCTGGCGCTCGCACCAGGTGCCGATCCCCGACGCGCGGGAAAACCCGGAACACCGGCGGCAATTGGAGGAATGGCTGCGCTCCTACCGTCCGGAACTGCTCTTCGACGAAGACGGCAGGCCGACGTCCGAGGTCACCGCGCTGATCCCGCACGGTGATCGCCGGATGGGTTCGTCACCGCACGCCAACGGCGGTCTCGTCATCCGGCCCCTGCGGTTGCCGGAGGTGGCCGCGCACGCGATCCCGCTCGTCCGGCCGGGCGGTACGGTCGCGGAATCGACGCGGGTGCTCGGCCGCTGGCTGCGGGACGTGTTCGCGCTGAACCGCAAGGCGGCGAACTTCCGGTTGTTCGGTCCGGACGAGACCGCCTCCAACCGGCTCGACGCGGTGTTCGACGTGACGGGCAAGACCTGGCTGTGCGAGATCGAACCGGTCGACGAGCATCTCGCCGCGGACGGCCGGGTCATGGAGATACTCTCGGAACACCTTTGCCAGGGTTGGCTCGAAGGCTATCTGCTGTCCGGCAGGCACGGTCTCTTCTCCTGTTACGAGGCGTTCGTGCACATCGTCGACTCGATGCTCAACCAGCACGTCAAATGGCTCAAGGTGCACCGGGAGATCCCGTGGCGGCGGCCGGTCGCGTCGCTGACCTATCTGCTGACCTCGCATGTCTGGCGGCAGGACCACAACGGTTTCTCCCACCAGGACCCGGGATTCGTCGACCATGTCGCCAACAAGAGCCCGGAAGTCGTCCGGGTCTATCTGCCGCCGGACGCGAACACCTTGCTCTGGGTCGCCGAGCACTGCCTTCGCAGCCGGGACTGCGTCAACGTGATCGTGGCGGGGAAGAACGACAGCCCCGTCTGGCTCGACGGCGAAGAGGCGGCCGTGCACTGCGCACGCGGCGCCGGGATCTGGGAATGGGCGGGCACCCATCCGGACTCCGACCCCGACGTCGTCCTCGGCTGCGCCGGCGACGCTCCGACGGTCGAGGTGCTCGCGGCGGCCAAGCTCCTCCGGGAGTACCTGCCCGAACTCGCGGTCCGGGTGGTGAACGTGGTCGACCTCATGTGCCTGCAACCAGCCGCGGAGCACCCCCACGGGATGACCGATCGCGAGTTCGACGCCCTGTTCACCACCGAGCGGCCGGTGATCTTCGCCTATCACGGCTACCCCTGGCTGATCCACCGGCTGGCCTACCGTCGCACGAACCACGACAACCTGCACGTGCGCGGCTATATCGAGCACGGCACCACCACGACACCGTTCGACATGCTGGTGCGCAACAACATGGACCGCTTCCAGCTCGTGACCGATGTGATCGACCGGGTGCCCGGACTGCTCGCCCGTGCCGGTGCCGTCCGGCAGCGGATGACGGACGCGCGTGAGCGGCACCGCAGGTGGATCGTCGAGCACGGCGAAGATCTCCCCGAAGTCCGCGAGTGGACCTGGGAAGCATGACGGATCGACAAGGAAAGGAAGTACGGATATGACAACTCTGGTACCCGGCTCCCGGATGACCCTGCCGAGTATCGCGGCTTGGCTGGAGAACCCGTGGCCGTTCGCCGAGCACAACCCGGTGCGCATCGAAGAGTCCGTCGAGGACGGCAAGTACCTCGTCCGGGCCGAGCTTCCCGGATTCGACCCGGAGAAGAACATCTCGGTCACCGCGCACGAAGGGCTGCTGACGATCACCGCCGAGCGCGAGGCCAAGACCTCGGAGCACGGTCGCAGTGAGTTCTACTACGGCAAGTTCAGCCGGACCGTCTCCCTGCCCTCCGGTGCGCAGACGGCGAAGATCACAGCGGGCTACAAGGACGGAATCCTGGAAATCTCCATGCCGGTCGACGACAAGCCGCACGAGAAGCAGGTCAAGATCCAGGTCGGCAAGGGCTGACCGTTCCGGTCCGGGCGGGTGGGCCGACCCCCAGGGCACGCCCGCCCGGACACTCCCGCGCCCGAAGGAGTCTTCATGCGTGTCCTGACGTTGAATCCCGGCTCTTCGAGCCTGAAATCGTCCTTGGTCGTCGACGGTTCGCCGGTCGGGTGGGCCGTGACGGATCTCGACAACGCGGAACAGGCTCTCGACCGATGGTCCACAGTGGACGCCGTGGCCATCAGGTTCGTGCACGGCGGGTCCAGGACCGGTCCGGTCCGGCTCACGGCGGACGTCGTGGACGCGCTCGAAAGGCTCACCCCGTTCGCGCCGCTTCACCAGCCTCAAGCGGTCCGCCTCGCCCGGGAGGTGTTCCGATCGCGGCCCGGTTCGCCGGTGATCGCGTCGTTCGACACGGGGTTCCACGCCCACCTTCCGGAAGAGGCATCGAGGTACGCGCTACCAAGGGAATGGACGAGCCAAGGACGCCTGCGGCGCTATGGGTTCCATGGCCTTTCGTGCCGTCACGCGGTACGTCGCATGGCGGAACTGCTCGACACCCCCGCGCCACGGATCCTGTGCTGCCACCTCGGCGCCGGTGTCTCGGTGACCGCGATCCGGGCCGGCCGGAGCGTGGACACGAGTATGGGCTTCACTCCGCTGGAAGGACCGGCGATGGCGACCAGGTCCGGTTCGGTGGATCCGGGTCTGGTGCTGCACGTCATGCGATCGGCGCCGATGTCGGTCGAGGAGATGGAACACGCGTTGTACCACCGTTCCGGACTCGCCGGGATGAGCGGGACCGACGGTGATCTTCGTTCCGTACTGGCCAGGGAAGCGGCCGGGGATCCTGACGCGGTGGCGGCCGTCGCCGTCTACCTGCACCGGATCCGCCGCGAGATCGGGGCGATGGCGGCGAGTCTCGACCGGATCGACGCCGTGGTGTTCACCGGCGGCGTCACCGAGCATCAGCCGGAGCTGGTCGCGCGACTGGCCGGGGAGCTGGGAGTCTTCGGGATCTCGGTCGATCCGGCTCGGTGCCTCGGGGACGGCGACCGGGTGCTCAGCCCGGACGGCGCGCCGGTGACCGTTTTCGCGATGGGAACGGGGGAGGACATCGAGCTGGCACGGGACGCCGAAGCCGTTCTCACGGTGGAACACGTTTAGTGTTCATGCACGCGGGCTCGGTACTGCGGAGTAAGTACCACGCGATCGCGAGAGAAGGCAATAATCGAGTACTGCGAGTACGTTGGGCCGCTACGCCGATTCTGGCACGCTGGGTTGTCGAGCACGCCGTCCCTGACATTCCTTTGTGGATCGAGGTTGCTGCCTGCCATGTTCACGATCACCACCCGGGGAATGGGGCGCTGGCACGCCGACGTCTCGGCCGGAACGGTCACCTTCGGCTACACGCCGGACGACGCGGTCCCGAACACCAGTTACCACCTGCCGCGGGTATGGCCGGGGCGGGGTCTCGCGATTCCGGCCGCCGCCGTGGAGGCGTTTCGCGCGGCTCTCGCCGAGGTGATGCAACGGCCGGCCTACTGGCAGGCCCGCACCCCGGGACATGACAGTGCGGAACTGTGGTCTTTCCCGTGGCTGGACCCCGATGAGGAGTTCGTCTTCATCACCGGCCCGTGCGAATCTGTCGATGCCACCGTCGGCTACCGGCCGACCCGCGCCTTCACGATCGCGCTGGCGGACGTGCGCGGTCTCCGCATCCGGGTTAACGCATACCTCGACGGCATCCGCCCCAAGGCGGGCAGCGGGATCACGCCGGGCGGCTGACTCCGATCGGGGCAGACCGGTGTCGAGGTCGCGGTTCGGACAGGGAGGCCGGGGAGCCGCCCGCATTGGAGCGGCTCCCCGGTGCCCGACTGAGCGATCCTGTTGTGTGGCCAGGTGATTCGGAAGTGGGCGAGGTGGCTGGTGCACGCTTGCTACTGGGCGCGAACGGTTTCACCGTCCGGGCTGGTGGCCGTGGTCGCTGACTGTGCGATGCGGGGCCAGGTCCAGGCGTACCGCAGGATGAGGGCGAGAACGATCAATTCCAGTGCGACGCCGAGGCCGTAGAAGTACCTCCAGGACTCGCCCACCGCGTTGAACGCCGCGAAGGGGACCTGTATCGAGGCCACGATGAGGTTCGTGGTGCGGTTCGCCCGGGCGGGCAGGGTCATCGACAGCACGACCATGAGGATCGGGATCGCCATGAGCGTGAGGAAGACGATGAACAACGGCTGGCTGATGTCGAACTCGAAGACGACGCCGGCCTCGATGTCTTTGATGACGCCGGGTTTGAAGAAGGCGAGAATGTCCACGTAGGCGTACAGGAGCACGAGGCTCGTCCACGCTGCGGCGAGCTTGGCTCTCACCGGGATCCGCTGCTCTTCCAGTGCGGTCGTGGTGGGTTGACGTGTTCTCATCGTGGGCTCCGTTGTCGTGGTGAGGACCGGTGGGCCAACGATCGCCGAGCCCGGCGGCGGGGCACATCGTCGTCGAGGCCGGACCCGCCCCGGCCGTGGGGAGGAGCGGCGTCTCGTTCTTTCGGTCGGTCCCTTACGCCTCGGCGGTCCCTAGGCTGGGTGCGTGACCACCAACGCCCTGCGCTCGCTGTGGGCCGAGCCGCGCGCCACGGACGCTCCTGAACGGCTTTCGCGCGACTGGGTGCTGGTCGGGGCGTTGATGGTGACGGCGCTGCTCGAGGGAGTCCTCCGGGACGACGTCGCCTGGCGGCCGTTCGCGACGATCGTGGCGGTCGGACTCGCGCCGGTGCTGCTGTGGCGGCGTACCCACCCGCTGGCCTGTGTCGTGGTGGCCTTCGGCACCGCGATGGCGTTGGGACTGGCGAGCCTGCTGGGCGGGGCCCCGAGCGTGGGCCTCGACACGATGATCTACGTTCTGGTGCTCCTCTACGCGCTGGTCCGCTGGGGCTCAGGGCGCGAGATCGTGATCGGGCTGGCGGTGGTGGCGGTCGCCGCGGGAATCGGTATGGTCCCCGACCACATCGGGCCGACCGAGATCTTCGGCGGGTTCGCCATCCTCGCGGCGGCGGCCGCGGGCGGAGCGGCGTTCCGCTACCGCGCCGAGAGCCGGCGCCGGGAGCTGGACCAAATCCGCGGCCAGGAGCGGGTCGGTCTCGCGCGCGAGTTGCACGACATCGTCGCCCACCATGTCTCGGCGATCGCTGTGCAGGCGCAGGCGGGCCAGGCGATGGCCGGCCGGCGGCCTGAGGCGGCACTCGAGGTGCTGGCGGCGATCGAAGGGGAAGCGTCGCGGACGCTCGCGGAGATGCGGGCGATGGTCGGCGTGCTGCGCGCCGGTGCGCCGGCGGGGTACGCCACCCAGCCCGGCGTTGCCGACCTGGTGTCCCTCGCCAGACGCGCCCCGGTCCCGGTCGTCGACGTGGAGTTGCCGGATGGCCTGGACGAACTTCCGCCTCAGATCGACGCGGCGGTCTACCGGCTGGCGCAGGAGGCGCTGACCAACGCCCTGCGGCACGCCCGCGACGCCTCGCGTGTGGAGATCCGGGTCGTGGACGGCGCGGGAACGCTGCGACTACGCGTGACCGACGACGGACAGATCGACCCGGCACGGTCGGTGAACCACGGCTTCGGGCTGCTGGGGATGACCGAGCGTGTGCAGCTGCTCGGCGGCACGCTGCGTGCCGGGCCGGCGCCCGAGGGCGGGTGGACGGTCGACGCCGAACTGCCGACTAAAGTACGCCGATGACGGTGCGCGTGCTGGTGGCCGACGACCAGGATCTGGTCCGCACCGGCCTGTCGATGATCCTTGACGCGCAGCCCGACATCGAGGTCGTCGGCCAGGCCGCCGACGGCCACGCCGCCGTCGAGCTGGCGCATCGGCTCCGCCCCGACGTGTGTCTGGTCGACATCCAGATGCCCGGGCTCGACGGCATCGAGGTGACCAAGCTCCTCGCGGGGCGGGGCGTCCCGGAACCGATCGCAGTAGTCGTGATCACGACATTCGACCTCGACGAGTACGTCCATGGCGCGCTCCGGGCAGGCGCCCGCGGCTTTCTGCTCAAGGACGCCGGGACGCAGCTGCTCGTCCAAGCCGTCCATGCCGCCGCCGTCGGCGATGCCCTGATCGCGCCGAACATCACCCGGCGGCTGCTGGCCACACTCGCCGCAAGGGAACCGTCGAGCCGACGGACCCAACCGATCGAGCCGCTCACCGAACGCGAGGAGGAGGTGCTGACGTTGGTCGCCCGCGGCCGCACGAACGCGGAGATCGCCGCCGAGCTGTTCATCGGCTTGACGACCGCCAAGACCCACGTCGCCAGCCTCCTGACCAAAATCGGCGCCCGAAACCGGGTCGAGATCGCGATGTGGGCCTACGACACCGGCCGAGTCGGGGGCTGAACTCGGTAGGGCTGCGGCCTGCTCTCGGCCGCGGCCGGGTGGTCAGTTTTGATTGACCGGCCAGGCTGCGGCGGGGTGGCAGTGTGCCGGGCAAGCCAGTATGTAGGTCTCGTTGCCGAGAAAGAGGCCGTACTGGCCGAAGCGGAAAGTGTCGAGCTGTTCGGGTCGGTCGGGATGTTTGTCGAACCCGGTGTCCGTGGGGAGCTGGCATACGTAGACGAGGTTGTTGCCGCAGGGGCAGGTATAGGACTCGCGGCCCTGGATCCAGCTCGGCACCCCGCCGATTTTGAACTCGCGGAGACCGATGCCGTGGGCGGTGAACGCCGAGTCCAGGTCCTGACCGTCCGAGAGCACGTCACCGGGCCACCAGATCGTGACCTGCTCGGTCGCGGGACGGAAGTCCAGCCGTCGTGGTCGCAGGTACTCGTCCGGGTCCGCGGCCGGGCTCGTGTCATCTCGGTGGATCAGGATTCTCCAGAACGCGCCGGGTGCCGTGTACAGCGGTGGTGGCGTGTCCCAGAATCTCGGCGGCAGCTGTTCCGACGCACCTTGGGCGACGACCGCGTCGTTGTGCGCGGGGCACTGAAAGACCAGGAGATGATCTCCGCCGAACACGGCGATGTCCGCGGGGATGTCGAATTGAAAGAACAGGATCATCCTTTCGCCGCAGAAACACCGTGGCCAAGGCTCCCCGGCGGGGAGAATCGGCCACCCACCGATGGTGTCGCGAGAGTCCGGCGTGGCCGGGTCGCCGTACGTCTCGACCACGTACATCGGGACGTCGGAATCGCGCGTCAGTGGAGGTTGTGCCGGAGGAGTGCTCACCTTCGACACCTTAGGCCGCCGATCCTCCCCACCTCCGCAGATCACTCGATCACGAACGCCATCGGAAGGCGTCGCCAACCTCGGTTCATGACGCCCGCCCGCCGAACTGCCAGTTGTGGACCTCGATGTCGGCGTACCGGTCCAGGGTCAGGACGGCGCGTGCCGTGTCCGGGTCCGGTGCCCGGACCAACGCGGCTGTGCCTACCCACCTTGTGTCGTCGTCGGATATCAGTGGCCCATACGCGATCAGCTCGTCTCGATCGGGCGGCATGGCGAGGTCGGCTGCCCGTCCCGTGCCGAGGCCGAGCACCAGGTACCGGTTGCCACCGGTGCGGCCACCGGGGAAATCCCACATGGTGCGCCCCAGCGTGTTGCGCCACCGGCGCAGCAGCACGTCTCGGTAGACGCCGGCCTGGTAGTTGGGCTCCTCGAAGGCGAACGCGCGGGCGGCAGCGGGATCCGGCAGGTCGACGATGTGCACGCTGCCGGTGGGCGTGTCGCCGTCGACGGCGAGGGTCGGCCCGCGGGCGATCATCTCCGTCGCGTATCGGTCCATGTAGGACCAGTGCTCTTCCAACAGCTCTTCGCGCAGCGCCACGGAGCCGGGCCGATCGCGGTGGTAGCAGAAGAACTCCATGCCCACAGTGTCCACCCACCATGCACCGCCCCGCCCGGTAGTTGTCAAACCGCCGATCGTGCCAAGGGAAGTGCTACGTGCCGGTCGCGAGCGCCTTGATCTCTTGGGCGACTTGCGACAGTTGCTCACCAGGCTCGATCGTCAAATCACCGGTCGCGGTCCAGCCCTCGTTTCCCCAGTCGGGTTGAAACCTCTGGATGGTGACCCGCAGCTGCACGTGGCCGTGCTGGTGCGACGCATCGATCTTCAGATCACATTCGAGGGACTCCCAAGTCCGGACTCCGTCCCAGCCACGCCAGTCATCCACGTGGCGCTGGAAGAACTCCGCGAGATCGGCGAACCCCGACGCATAGTGCTGCACGACCCGAACCGATGCGGACAAGCCGTGGAGCTGCAGCTCGGCAAGCAAGAACCGTGGCGGGCCACCCTCTGCGGCATCGGCTGTCAGCCGCAGAAAGTCGTGGTCGGAACCAATCCGTGCCTGGATCATGGCCGCATCATGGCGTTTCAGCCACCGAGACGACAACCGGAATTACCGGATAGCGCGATCACGCGCATCCGCTCACCGTAGCCTGCCCACGTGGAATTCGTGGTTGCCGCCGAAGGCTGCCACGGCCGGACATTCGTGCGGACTCGACCGACGCTTTCCTTGACGGACACGTTCCTTCGGACGTGACAGTCCGCTCATGCCGCTGGTCGAACGGTGCCGCGCGGTCCTCGTGCCGACAACTACTCGTTGCCGAGTGGTTTGAGGAGACCTGTGAGGTTGTCTTCGTCATCGTGGAGTCCGATGAGTACCTCGGTCATGAAGCTGACGCCCGGTTCGCGGACGATGACGCCGTCGGAGCACCCGAAATAGCTGCCGCCCCCGCACTCTCCGGTCTGCGCCCACTGTTCCATGAGTCGTTCCACTTCGGCGACGGTGAACATCGTCGCGCTCCACCGTGAGCCGTCGGGCAAGCGCACCTCGACATCGATGTTCTCTGCCTGCTCGGGATCTTCACGGTCACCGATGATGTAGTGGACATCGAACGACGTCGTACGGATGCGGTAGAACGTCCCGTCGAAACTGTGGGAGAGCACGGTCGTCGAGTTGGCCACGGTGACGCATGCTACGGGGAAAAGCCACTCTCGTATCGCAGGGTGAGCGGTCGGTCAAGGCGCGGTGGCACTAGGGGAGCAACATGACGGCTGATTCGACCGGCTTGTCGGTCCGGTTTCGACTGCCAGATCGCGAAGCGCTCCTGCCCCCGCGATGAGCGCGTCCGTGCGAGTGTGGATTCTTGATCGGCTACCTTGCGGTGGTGGATACCAAGGTGCTGCAGGGTGCGCTGGTCGAGGTGCCGACAGGCACAGTGACGGGAGTGGACCGGCGGGCGTTCGGAGAGTTCGTCGGACCGCAGGGTGAGCTGGCGTCGTACGCGTTCGGTTGGACGACCGGGTCGGACCCGCACGTCGCTCGCTTGTCGGTCGGGATCGGCGCGGGCAACCCCGGCGGCGGAACCTTCCATGCCGTCGTCTTCGAACACGAGGACGGTCATGCGTTCTCGCTGACCGATGACCCGTTCGAGCGGGTGCCGGAGGGCGGCCCGGACCTGACCGCGGACGAGGCACGAGCCCATGAGGACTTGCCGTTCATCTGGTGGGTCGCCGACCAGGTCATGCAGCGTGATCGGCGGGCTTGGTGGATGCGGCACTGGCTTCTGCGCACCACCTGTATCCAGACCCGTGAGATCTTCGAGCGCAGCGAGCCGATTCTGCTTGTCCAGCACGACGCCGATGACGGCATGTGGCAGCTCATCGGCGCTTCCGACGCTGACAGCGCCACCGGCAAGATCGGACACCTGCACCACGCCATCGACGAAGACCAAACCCTGATCGACACACTCGACCTGCCGGCCGGCGGCAGCGCGACACGAACAGGCATCGGACGTCCCTGGAACCGTCACTGCTAGCCCGGCAACGCACTCTCTTGCCGATGTGGGGCTGTACAAGGATGACTCCGGCTTGCCGCGCGCGGTGGCACCCCGTGTCGCTTTGACGGGGCCACGTCGCTGGGATCTGTGTGCTCCAACCGGGTGGTCACTCGGTCGGGTCTGTCGTCTGCGCGCCGGCGAGGGAAGGCTGGTCTGTCGGCACGGCGCCGCCCGTGCTTTGCCGTACCTAGGGAGCCCTTGGGTGATCGCCACCTCGCCGCCGCCTCAACCCCGTCACCGAGAGGTGGCCTCCGCCGCCGGTCACGGTCATGTGGGGAGACCATGACAGTTATCTTCGAAAGCCGTGACCTGGACAAGATCGTGGAGTTCTGCTGCACCAGCTATGCGGCGTCGCGGTTCAGTCCCCGCCAGGTAGAACCGCATCGGTTCCGGATCACCCAGGATCCGTTGGGGCCGGTCAGCCTGGACCGCACGGATTTCGGCTTCGAGATGGACTACACCGTCAACCCAGTGGGTCGCTTCTGCGTGTTCGTGATGGAGTCCGGCACGTTCCCACGTTGGGACATCGCCGGCGTGCACCACAGCCTCGGCCCGGGCGAAGTCTTCCTGGCCACGCTGCCCGACCGACCCGTCACCGGCCGGTGCGGCCGGGCGCGCTTCAGCGCCACGATGTTGGAGCCGTCCTTGCTGTCCCGGGTAGCCGCGACCGCACCCAGCCACACCGACGACAAGCCAGTCCAGCTGACCGGTCACCGGCCGATCTCCCCGGCCGCCGGACAGCACCTGCTGCACACCATCACCTTCCTGCGCGACCACGTCCTCACCACCCCGGCGATCCGGAACGCCCCGTTGATCGCCTCCACCGCACCCCAACTACTCGGGGCCACCGTGCTGGCCACCTTCCCGAACACCGCGTGCACCGACCCCACCATCGAAGACCGCCACGACTCCCACCCCGCCACCCTCCGCCGGGCCGTCGCGTACATCGACGACCACGTCCATGAGGACATCTCGGTCGCCGACATCGCCGCCGCCGCGCGCACCACCATCCGCGCCGTCCAGTACGCCTTCCGCCGCCACCTCGCCACCACCCCCATGGGCTACCTCCGCCAAGCCCGCCTTCAGCACGCACACCAAGACCTGCTGGCAGCAGACTCCGGCTCCGGGGCCACGGTCACCGAGATCGCCGCCCGCTGGGGCTTCTTCCACCCCGGTCGCTTCGCCCACCACTACCGCATCGCCTACGGTGACCCGCCCTACCGAACTCTGCTCCGCGAAACCTGACCCGGACTCCAAGACGAGGCCAGTCCGGAGCCCGCCCGAGACGGAATATCCGCACATGCCGAATTGAGTGTGACGCTGTCGGTGATCTTCGGCGAGGTCGAAGATCGACCGAGGCGGTGCCCGAGGATCCGGTGGACCCGATGGCGAGATCAGGGCCGGCTTGTCCGGCCGGCGCCCCGGGGATTCGCCTGGCTGGTGCGCGGCGGGTGACCACTCGAACGTGATGATCTCTTCCGCGTTCGGGTGATCCTCTCGGGCCCGGTGCTGCAGCAGGGTGGAACCGCACGTAGCGCCGGCTACCGGCCACCCAGCACAGGGAGAGGATCCACATGCTTCAGAGGGGCAAGCCGACCGTCACCACGACGGCGAAACCGGAGACCTTTCACGGGATCGGGCAAGGAATGCGCGGTCGTGTCCGCGCTGTCGCGCTGGCCGCGGCGGGTGTCGTCCTCGCCGCGCTCGCCGGTCCGTTACCCGCCGCCGACGCCGCCCCGGCACGTGTCGACGCCGCGGTCCAGGGTGAGTCCCCGCTCATCGGCGCGGGGCTGACCGTTGATCTCAACGCGGCACTCGACCTCGAGGGCAAAGGCATCGCTGTCAGCGGTGTCGGCGGCGCGGTCAAGGACGAGGACGGCATCGCATTGAAGGTCGGCAAGGGCAGCAAGATCGTCTACCCCCGCAAGGTCACCGGCGGGAAAGTGTTGCTCGTGGGCGGTATCCAGCTGTCCAAGGGCGGCAAGAAGATCGTGATCTCCAACGTGGTTGTCGGCATCACCACCGGCGTCGTCACCGCCAAGGTCGGTGCCAAGGCAGGCGTCCGCCTCGGCACGGTGAACGAGCCGCGCCACGCCGAGGCCATCAAGTTGGAGGGCACCACCATCCTCACGCTCAAACTCGCCGAGCGGGGAATCCGGCTCGGTGCCGACGTCCTGTCCGCCATCGGCACCGCTCTTGGCACGCCCCTGGATATCGACGAGGACGTCGACGTCGATGCCGACCTCGACGCGGATGTCGACCTGGCGCTCGGGAACAAGGTCAACACCAGCCTGGTCAACGCGCTCGGCCTCGGCGACGAGATCGATCCCAACCTCGATCTCAACGCCCTGCGGGACCTCGACTTCAACCTCGACATCGACTTCTAGCCACAGACGGAACGTCCCACCCGGACAGACAGGCTGTCGCATGCCCCGTAGGCCCATCCTGACCTGCGGGGTACCAGCGACCTTGCCCGCACACGCGCGCCTCGTCGAAGTCTTCGACCACCACCTCGACGGACGCGGGATCATCGCGCCAGGCCGGCCGTCGCGCCCCGATGTCACACGGTCGCGATCTTGTCGCCTGCGGTAGCCGCCGGTTGGATGGGACGTGATCAGCAGCGGCGAAATCGATGAAGGGAAGAGGCAGCACATGGCCACCACCCGCACCGCGCACACCGTCTGGGAAGGCGACCTGAGCACCGGATCGGGGACCGTCACCTTCGACTCCTCGGGCATCGGCAGCCAACCTGTGTCCTGGCCGTCCCGCGCCGAGCAGGCCAACGGCAAGACCAGCCCCGAGGAGCTCATCGCGGCGGCGCACTCCAGCTGCTTCTCCATGGCTCTCTCGCACGGCCTCACCGGCGCGGGCACGCCGCCCACCCGGCTGGAGACCAAAGCCGACGTGACCTTCCAGCCCGGCGAAGGCATCACCGGCATCCACCTGTGGGTGCGCGGCGAGGTGCCCGGCCTGGACGAGGCGGGCTTCACCGCCGCGGCCGAGGACGCCAAGAAGAACTGCCCGGTCAGCCAGGCACTCGCCGGGACCACCATCACCCTGTCGGCCGAGTTCGCCTGACCCCCACGTACACCCCGGGCCGTGCTCGCGCACGGTCGGGGTGGAACCGTGGGTCACGAAGCCGTCGGGCTGAAACGGTGAACCGCCTGCGTCGACACCAGGACGACAGGACACGTCGCGTGCCTGACACAGGCCATCGCGACGCTGCCGAAGACAAGCCTGCCGGCCGCGCTCTTCGTTCCGGTACCCAGCACGAGCATGTCCGCGCCGCTCGCCGCCGCGAGCAGTTCCGACGTCGGATTTCCTTGTCGTAGCGAGGTTTTCACCTCGACTCCCGCGGCAAGCTCATCCTGGATCCGGGCGACCGCGTCTTCGAGCGAATAGTTCTTCCGTACCGGAACCCTGCCGTGCGGCTGGAGTGCGAACGACGTACCGGGAAGAAGCTCTTCCCGCGGCAGGACCATGAGGACCTCGACGTCGTCGCCGGTCACGGCGGCTTCGGTGATGGCCCATCGGATCGCGTGCTCGCTCTCGGCCGAGCCGTCGGCGCCGACGAGAAGATGGCGGGTGTTGCCGGGATTGCTGTTCATGGTCGTTTCCTTTGCGCGGAAGGCCCGGCACGGAGAAGGTCCTGCCAGGTGATGACGCCGATCACGCGACCGTGTTCGAGGACCGGGACGGACCGGAGCCCGCGATCCAGCATCTTCGCCGTCAGGTCGGTCAGGTCGCTGTCGGGATGGGCGCCGGCCACCGGTCGCCGCATCAGCGCGCTCACTTTGGTGTGACCGCTGAGCATGACCCCGCCGTCCGGGTCGCTGTCGGCGAGAAAACGCGCTCGGAGAAGGTCTTCCTCGACCAGCAGGCCGAGTAGTTCGCCGGTGTCGCCGACGACCGGCAGCGAGGTGATTCCCTTGCCGGTCAGCACGGCGATCGCCTCGCCGATGGTGGCCGCGGGGGTCACCGCGACGACCGGGGTGGTCATGACATCACGTACTCGCATGAAGCCAGTGTCGATCCGGCGAGCGGCCCGGAATACGGCTGGAGGTCCCGCCGGGCCGGGACCGTCGCCTCTCTTCCCGGGTGGCGTCGCCGCGTGACGCTGGCGACGACAAGTTCCCGGCGAGCCGCAGCGGAGGTCCAGGTCATGAACACGTCGTCTCGCTGGTCGCGAGCCTGGCACACGGTCCATCCCGGGCGGAACCCGCTCGCTCGCCGCGAGGATCGCATCGAGGCGTTCGTGGTGATCGTGGCGATCGTCCTGGTGGTTCTCGCGCTTCCGGTCGCCGCGGCGGTGGCTTCCGGTGTCTTCGCGGCCCGCGCGGAACAGGCCGTTGCCGAGCAGGCCACCAGATATCGCACGGAGGCGACCCTTCTCGAAGACGGCGCGCCCATCGCCATCGCGGGCCGGTCGGGTGTCGTCCACGACACCGCGCCTGCCGAGGCCACCTGGGTCACCCGGGAAGGAGACCGCCGGGTCGGCGAGGTCGAGGCGACGCGGGGGATCCGGGCCGGCGCGAAGGTGCCGGTGTGGCTCGACGAGTCCGGGAGCCCGGTCGCCGCGCCGTTCACCGTTGCCGACGCCCGGATCCTCGGTATCGGGACGGGAGCGGGCCTCTGGCTGGCTTTCATCGTGGTCGTGCTCGCCGGTTATCGCTGCGGCCGGATCCTGCTCGACAGGGTTCGCTGGGCGCGGTGGCAGGAGGAATGGCGGGAGTTCGCGCCCCGATAGCGGTGCCGAAGGTCCCGTCACGCCGGGCCCACGGCCACTGCCGTGCCGTCCCGTCGCGCGAGACGCTGAAGTCGTCGAAAGGCAGGTACGGCCCGATGGTCCTCACTCGTTCTCCGGTCTTCGCCGACGCGCTGCGCGCCGCGGTCCGCGCGCCGTCGCCGCACAACACTCAGCCGTGGCTCTTCGAACTGACACCGGACACGATCGACGTCCTTCTCGACGAGAGCCGTGTGCTCGGTGCCTGTGACGCCGAAGCGCGTGAGGCGCGGCTTGCCTGTGGCGCGGCGATTCTGAATCTGCGGCTCGCCATCGCCGCGGCCGGCCGGATCAGCGAAGTCGAGTTCGCGCCCGAACGGGACAAGCCGGCCTTGCTGGCGCGGGTGACGCTCGGCCCCCGGCACCGTCCCACCGCCACCGAACGCCGTCTCGCCGCCGCGATTCCCCGGCGCTACAGCAACCGCCGCCCGTTCACGGACGACCCGGTGCCACTCCGGGTGCGGACCGCGGTACGTGAGGCGGCCCGCGAGGAGGGAGCTCGTCTGGTCCTGCTCGACGAAGCCGGTCTGCTCGAGGCGACCGCCGGGCTCGTCCGTCGCGCTGACCATCTCCAGGGCCTCGACGCGGCTTTCCAACGGGAACTCCGGGCATGGACCCGGCACACCGCCGAGGACGACGGAGTTCCCGCCTCCTCGGGCGGGCCTCGTTCGGCAGGTGGGCTGCTTCCGGGTAGGTACGTCAACGAGAGTGGTGCTCCCCGCGTCTTCGAGCAGGACCCGCTGGTCGCGGTGCTGACCACGCCGAACGACGCGGCGGTCTCCCAGGTGCGCGCGGGCTGCGCGATGCAGCGGGTCCTGCTCACCGCGACGGACGCCGGATTGAGCGCTTCGTTCTACTCCCAGCCGGTCGAGATCGCCGCCGTACGCGCCGAACTGCGTGCCCTGCTCGGCGACGCCGGGCATCCCCAGACCGTCTTCAGGCTCGGTTACGGCAGTCCGGGCGTGACGACGCCACGCCGCCCGATCGAAGCGGTCGCCCGCGACAGACAGGAGACCGAGCGGTCATGACGACTTCCCTTACCGGAACCGCGCATGTCTGGTCGACCGAGGAGAAACGGATCCTCGTGGCGGCGGCGCGGCAGGCACCGAAGCGATGGATCGACGATGTCTGGACGCTGTCGGTCCGCGCGGACTCGCTCGACTTGTACGAACGTCTCGCGAACAAGCATGGGGCGCGGGACCGGGGCGGGCGGGCGCGGCTGATCGTCTGCGGCGCGGTACTGGCGAATCTCGAATGCGCGATGCGGATGCTGGGCTGGGCGCCGCTGCCTGATCTGACTTGCGACGTCCTCGCCATGGACCGGGTCGCCAGGCTCGAAGCCCGGCGTCGGATCCGCCCGGTCGCGGTCGACTTCGCGCGTTTCGCCGCCCTGTCCGGCCGGCGGACCAAGCCGGTCCCGGCCTCGGTGACGACTTGGGGGCGAGAGGTCGCCGGGGCGAACGAGGGCGACGGCATCGGGATCCGGGTGCTCACGCCGTCGCACGTCCGTGACCTGCCCAAGGTAGGTGGCCGGATCGCCAGGAACGTGGGCCGGGACGACTCTTGGATCGCGTTCCTGGTCTCCACCGCGGCGGAAACGCGCGGACTGCTCGTCCACGCGGGAGTGATCGCACAGCGCTTGCTGCTCGCGTCCACCGAACACGGCTTGACGGGTACCGCGTTCACCGAACCATTCGACACCCCGGTGGTCCGCGGGACGCTCGCCGGCACCGACGGCGCGCGCGGGTTCCCGCAGGCGGTGGTCGTGGTCGAACAACCCAGGAGAACACCGGCACAGAAGGGAAGAACGCCATGACGGACAGTGCGACGGAGAACCGGATCGTTGTCGGCATGGACGGTTCGGCGGGTTCCGCCGCGGCGGTGCGCTGGGCGGCCGACCAGGCGCTCAGGCAAGGCGCCGCCTTGCAGGTGGTCACCGTATGGGTCCACGACTCGATGCTCGACGACGTGTCAGCCGACCGGACCGTGGCGGAAGCGAGGGACGTCCACCTGAAGGCGCTGGAAGCCGCGACCGCCAAGATCCTCGACGCCCACGAAGGGCTCGACATCACCTACGACGTCCCCCAGGGGGATCCCGGCGAAACGCTGGTCGAGCGTTCGAAGGGCGCCGCGCTGCTCGTGCTGGGCAGCCACGGCACCGGCAAGATCCGTGAACTGCTGGTCGGCTCGGTGTGCAAGACGGCGCTGCGGCACGCGACCTGCCCGGTGGTGGTGATCCCGCCGCCCGCTTCGGCTCCGGAGGGCAGGCTCGGCCGGCTGCTGAACTCCGTGGCGTACGAGCCCGGTCCGATCCTCTGAGCGAAACCGGACACAGGAGAAAGCCATGAACGCGCGGACCGGAATCGTCACCGCGAGCACGCGGCTCCTTTGTTTCCAGCGGAATCCGCTCATCCGGTGGTCGGACCGGCTCGAAGCCGCGCTGGTGCTCGTCGCCGTCCTGCTGGCCCTGCTGGCCGTCCCGTTCGCCGCCGCCGCGGGTTCCGGGGCTTACGCCGAAGGTCGGGGGCGTGCGGCGGAACAGGCGGCGAGCCGTCAGGAGACGACCGCCGTGCTGCTCGCCGACGCGCCGCCCGCACACGTGCGCCTGGACGGTGTGCCACTGGACGAGAAGGTCGACGTCGTCGCCCGCTGGACGGCGCCCGGCGGAGTGATCCGGGAAGGCAGGGTGACCGTCGACGCCGGGATGGTGACCGGGAACGAGGTGCGGATCTGGCTCGACGCGAGCGGGCATCCCACCGAGGCACCGGTCACCGCCGACGACGCCCTGAGCCAAGGCATCGGCGTCGGCGCGGGGTTGTGGCTGGGCTGGATCACCCTGGTCACAGCGATCTTTCTGGCCTGCCGGGCAGCGCTCGGCCGCTGCCGCGCCGCCGAGTGGGCGCGGGAATGGCGGCGGGTGGCCCAGGACCGGCCGGCGGCCTGAGGAGGAGCGATGAGGATCCTGCTGACAGAGGCCACCTTCGACGAATCCCGCGAGGTCGCCGCCACGTTGCGGAACCTGGGGTGCCGGGTCAGTCCGTGCCATGTCCGGGCGGGACTGTGCCGGGCTCTCTCACCTGGCGGGACCTGTCCGCTGGACGAGGCGGACGCCCCGGATCTCGCCGTCGACGTCCGGGGCGCCGAGCCTGGGCTGACCGCGCGCGAATTCGGTGTGGTGTGCGCACTCCGGGCGAGGGTCCCGGTCGTGATGACCACGACGGAGGACACGGATGGTCCCGTCGTTCCACCCGGTCTCGAACACCGTGTCACGGCCTGTCCGCCGAAAGACCTCTTCGAGGCGTGCAGGGGTTTCCTGCGCACACGCGCTTGACCGAGAACGACACAAGGAGGATCCGATGCGTGCTTCGGAGATCATGACCAGTCCGGCGGTGGCGACCACACCCGCGACACCCCTTCGAGAGGCGGTGGCCGTGTTGACCGAGAAGGGATTCGCCGGCCTTCCGGTCGTCGACCACGAAGGCAGGGTGCTGGGGACGTTCACCGAATTCGACGCGTTGCGGGGAATCCGGGCGGGCGGTGACGGGATCACGGTCGGCGCGCTGATGTCCACGCCGGTCGAGGTGATCTCGCCGTCCACCAAGGTCGCGGAGATCGGCAGGCGGATGCTGGCCGACCGGCTGCGCTGCCTGCCGGTCGTCGAGGAGGGGGTCCTGGTCGGTGTGGTCAGCAGGCGTGATCTGCTGCGCCCGCTCGTCCGGCCCGACGACGCGATCGCCGCGCAGGTGCACAGCCTGATCAGCGACTACGCCGGACACCGTCCGAAGTGGACCGTCGAGGTCGATGGCGGCTATGTGAACATCGCCGGCGAGTTCCGGGACGAAGCCGAACGGAGGGTGCTCGACGCGCTCGCCCGGACGGTTCCGGGCGTGATCGCGGTCGTACTGGCCACCCGGAATCCGGCGGCGACATGACGGCCGGGACGAGTGCCTTGCTGGCGGACGGCGACATGATCACCGTCCGCCGCTTGCGTGCGGAGGACTTCGACTCCGTCCTGAACCTGCATCAGCGGCTTGACGAGCGTGCCCGCTACCTGCGCTTCTTCACCGCGCATCCGGGGAGGCTGGACCTGCTGAGCCGGATGGCGATCGACGGCCCGGGGATCGGAGCCTTCCGGGGGGAAGCACTCATCGGCGTCGCGCACTACCGCCCATGGGCCGAGGACGACGCGGCCGAAGTCGCCCTGGTCGTCGACCGCGCCGTCCAGGCACACGGAGTCGGCACTCTGCTGCTCGAACATCTCGTGTCCTTGGCCTTGGCTCAGGGGATCCACCGCTTCGTCGCACTGGTGCTCGCGGAGAACACCCGGATGATCAAGGTGTTCTCCGACCTCGGGCTTCCTTACGCCATCGAAAAAGGCGGGCCGGAGCTCAACGTCGAGATCGAACTCGGCGAGCCGGACAGGTATCTCGAACGGATCGAGGAACGGGAACGGCTCGCCGACGTGGCGAGTCTCCGCACGGTGCTGGCCCCGGCCTCGGTGGCCGTCGTGGGAGCGGGCAGGCGCGAAGACTCGGTGGGCAGGGCGATCTTGCGGAACCTCCTCGCCGCCGGCTTCACCGGTGTCGCGCGGGCGGTGAACCCGAACGCCACGGAGATCCTCGGCGTCCCTTGTGCGGCGTCGGTGTCCTCTTTGGACGACGCGGTCGAGCTGGCGGTGATCTGTGTTCCCGCGGAGTCCGTTCCCGGCGTCGTCGAAGAGTGCGGACGGGCGGGTGTGCGATCGATCGTGCTCGTCACGGCGGGGCTGACCGGCACGCCGCTGGAGTACCCTGTCCGCGAACTCGCCGCCAGGTATGGGATGCGGCTGGTCGGCCCCAATTGTTTCGGCGTGGTCAACACCTCGCCCGCGATCCGGCTCGACACGACGTTCGCGCACCGTGTCGCCCGGCGGGGCCGGATCGGGGTCGTGACCCAGTCCGGCGGTTTCGGGATCGCCCTGATGGACGCGCTGTCCGAACTGGAGCTCGGTCTGTCCACTTTGGTGTCCGCGGGGGACAAGTACGACGTGAGCGGCAACGATCTCCTGAGGTGGTGGCGTGACGACGGCGAAACCGACATCGCCGTGCTGTATCTGGAGTCCTTCGGCAATCCGCGGAAGTTCAGCAGGCTCGCGAGGGCGCTCGCCAGGAGAAAGCCGGTCGTCGCCATTCGCGGGGCCTCCGCCGCGGCGGCACAGCGCGCCGCTGCCGCGCATACGGCCGCTCGAGCGGTCCCGCCGGCGACCAAACTCGCGTTGTTCGGGCAAGCGGGTGTCCTCGTCGTCGACACGGTGACCGAGGTCCTCGGCCTGCTCGCCGCGCTGTCGTGGCAACCACTGCCCTCGGGCTCCCGGGTGGCCGTCGTGAGCAACGCCGGCGGTGCCGCGGTTCTGGGGGCGGAGGCCTGCGTTCGCAACGGCTTGACCCTGCCCGAACTGGGCGACGAGACCCAGGCCGCGCTTCGGCGGCTGTTGCCGGAGCATGCGAGCGTGGGCAATCCGCTCGACACCAGTGCCGCGGTCACGGCCGGAACGTTCGCCTCGTGCGTCGATGCGGTCCTGGCCGACGAAGGCGTGGACGCGGTGATCGCCGTCGGCGTGCCCACTGGTGTCGGCGACCCGCTGGCCGGCCTGGCCGGGCGACCAGGAGACAAGACCGTGCTCGCCGTACGCCTCGGGCAGCTGGAGTCCGTCAGCCCGCACGGCGGGATTCCCTGCTATGCCGATGTCGAGCAGGCGGCGGCCGTCATGGCGAAATCCGCTGAACGAGCCAAGTGGCTCAAAGCCGAGGACGGAGTGAGACCGGATCTCCCCGGTATCGACCTCGCGGCGGCGACTCGTCTGGTGGGGGACTACCTCTCGGCGCATCCGGGCGGCGGATGGCTGGCTCGCAAGGACGGCGAGGACCTGCTCGCCTGTTTCGGGATCCGGGTGACCCGGCGCCGATTCGGCGATCGCGAGTTGCTGGTGCGTGGCCAGTCCGACGAAGTGTTCGGTCCGGTGGTGGTGCTGGGACTCGGCGGTATCGACGGTGCCTTGCTCGACGACAGGTCCACCGGCCTGGGACCGCTCGGCACCAGGGGCGCCGATGCGCTCATCGACGGCCTGCGCGCCGGCAAGGCGTTGTTCGGCGGGAAGAGCCCGCTCGACCGATCCGCGCTTTCGGAGCTGCTTCTGCGAACGGACCGGATCATGGAGCTGGTGCCGGAGGTCGTCGACATCGAACTCGACCCGGTCCTCGTGTCGGCCGAAGGAGCCGACGCGGGCGCTGTCCGGGTGCTCGTCCGGCAACGGCCGTGGACCGATCACTACCTTCGACGGCTGTGAGTCACCGAGGGTTGGGCGCCTGAAGCTTGAGGTACATGAAGGCCCCCTTCCTTGCGCCAGGCGCAAGGAAGGGGGCCTTCATGTACTTGGCATGGGGCATGCGGGTTCGCTCACCGGAGCCAGGGGTTCCGGTCCACGAAGGACAGTCGCGTCCAGCGCTCTCCGAGCCCCCACGTGTTTCCGGCGGCGGCCGCGGCGAGCGCGATGAGCACGAGGGCGTAGATCAGGTGATAGTCGATGATCGGGTTGGTCGACATGGTCGGTTCGCCCGCGCCGTTCGTCCTGGCGGGCGGCCATTCGGCCACCCACATCAGCAGCATCATCACGGAGCCGGTGATGGCGGATAGCCGCATTCCCACACCAAGGGTCACGGCGAGACCGATTCCGAGCAGGCCCACCATGAACAACCAGTCCGCCCACCAGGTGCCACCCCAGGAACGCATTGTTTCGGCGAACGGGCCGACGTCGACGCGGCTCAGGAAGCCCTTCGTCGGCGAGCCGCCGTTGATCCAGGCGTTACCGGAAGCGGTGGCATAACCGAGACCGAAGGTCTTGTCGGCGAACGCCCACAGGAACAGCAGGCCGGTGGCGACACGGAGTACGGCGAGGCTCTTGGCGCCCGCCGACCGTCCATCGTGGACTTCCTGATACTCGACGGGAACGCTGTGCCGGTGCCCGCTTTCGGTGGTGGCCATGAAATCCTCCTCGTTACGGCTTTCGGGTCGAGTCGATTCTGTTACGACGCGGCACGTGGCTCTGGGGTCGAAAGGCCCGGGTAGACGAGGCCATCGTCATGCGCCGCGGCGAGACTCGCGCGGCATGCGCGAATCAACTGCCGGGTCGCGCGGGTCGGCGCCGCCCGCCCACAGCCAGGGCAGGAGAAGGTGACGTCTCCGGCCAGTTCGTCGATCGCGACGGAGAGCGCGAGCGAGCAGGAGCGGCACCAGCGGTGCCCGGTCACGACGATGACGTGCAGCGGTGACGACACGCATTGGTGCAGCCAGCGACGGTGAGTCCGGCAGGTGATCCGCTCCAGGGGATCGCGGTCGTCCTCCTCGTCGCGATCCTCTTGCGACAGGGTGAGCGCGAGCCGCCGATCCTTCAGATCCGCGTAACGAGCGAGGATTTCCAGCCGCTGGTGATTCGTGGCCGACATGGGAGGGACCTCGCTTTCGATCCGCGGATCGCTGACCTGTGTTCCCATGGTGCGCGGCTCGCCGGAGATTCAAGAGAGGCGGACGCCCCGGGCTGAGCGGCCCTTCGGCCCGAGCGCCTCCGCGAAAGTCCCGCGGCTCAGATGCCGAGGGAGGCGGGCCGGATGACGTCGTCGTCCCAGACGAAGTCGAGCCGGTTCCGGACGTCGACCACGCCGGCGACTTCACCCGCGAGGGCGCCCGCGCGTTCGACGGCGCCGCGGTTGTCGAGCCTGCCGAGAAGCGTCACCACACCGTCGGCGACGGTGACGGACGCCTGCCCGGGTGTCACCCGAAGGGCGCCGGCGAGGATGTCGTTTTCGATCTCGTCACGGATGTCCTCGTCGGGGCGCCGGAACGTGGACAGCAGATCGCGGCGTGACACGACACCGACGAGTTTCGCGTCCTCGACGACGAACAGCCGTCGCACGTCCTCCTTGGCCAGCCTGATGGCCGCGGCGGCCAGTGAGGCGCCTGCTTCGATCGTCACGACGGGCGCGGTCATCAGGTCCTTGGCGAGCAACGCCTTCGCTTTGCGCGACTCGTCCCTGGCGTGGTGACCGGCGAGCAAGGTATGCCGGGTCCCGCGAAGCCGAGCCAGAAGATCGGCCTCGGAGACCACCCCGATGGGCGCCCCGGCGCCGTCGACGACGGGCACCGCACTGATCCGCCGCGTCGCCATCAAAGCGGCGATCTGCTTGTACCCGGTGCCCGGCGTGACCGCGATCGGATCGGTGGTCATGACTTCGGAAACGGTGGTGCACATGGATCGCTCCTTCGTTGTCAGGAACCCGCGGTGCGGGAGATCAGCACCGGGCAGGCGGCGTGATGGATCAGGCTCTGCCCGGTCGAGCCGAGCAGGAGACCGCGGAACCCGCCGCGGCCCCGGCTGCCGACCACGATCAGTTGCGCCTTGACGCTCCAGCGCAGCAGTTCCTGGCGGGGTTCGTCGTGCACGACGACCTGGTGCACCTCGACGTCGGGATAGCTTTCCCGGAACGTGGACACCTGCTGGGCGACCATCCGCCGAGCCGACTCGGTGAAGGCTCCCCAGCCGTAGTTGCCCGCGGGGTCACCGAAGGAACGGGAAGCCGAGACATCTTCCCAGGCGTGTACCGCGACCAGGTCCGCTCCCCGGACACAGGCCTCGTCGAATGCCGCGGCGATCGCGAGCCTGGCCGCGGGGCTTCCGTCGACGCCGACCACGACGGGGAGTTTCGCGGCGGAGGGCAGGTCCCAGCCGCGGCCTCGTACCGACACGACGGGACAGTGCGAATGCCCGGCGAGCGAGGTCGTCACCGATCCACCGAACAGTGCGGTGAAGCGGGTGTGCTCGGTGGAACCGAGGACGATCAGCCGCGCGGTACCGGAAGCCTTGATCAACGCGGGGGCCACGGAGTCGTCGGCGAGATGGGTCCGGACGACCGGGCCGTGCGGGTATTCCACGGTGTCCGCCGCTTCACGAAGGATCGCTTCCCCGCGGTTCTTGACCTTGCGCAGGAGCTCGTCGGACGGGGGAACGCTGCCGAAGTAGTAGTCCGGCAGCCCCAGCGCGTGCCACAGTTCGAGGGAGGTCTCGTGCCGGTCGGCCGCCTGTACGCCCCAGGAGGCGGCGGCACGGGCACCGGCGGATCCGTCGGCGCCGACCACGATCGGCCCCGTCAGCCGGAGGGACTGCTTCATCATCGGCTCTTTCCGTTCGCGTACGGCCCTACGCGGCCAAAACTAAGCCGGAGTACGCGGGTGGTCCGGTGCCGTTGGTCCCGGATACCCGGGACCTCGGATGCGCCTCTGGTCACTGGTACGCGGACACGCGAAGCCGTTCACTCGATCGATGACGATCCTCATCGCCGGCGGAGGACTCAGCGGCCTCAGCCTGGTGGCGCACCTGGTGGCACGACCCGAGCCCCGGGGGCCGATCGTCGTCGTCGATGACGGCCGCCGGCCACTGGCGACGGCGGGCTGGGCGTTCTGGTCCGCCGAGCCGGGACTTCTCGACGAGGCGGTGTCGCGCACCTTCGATCGGTTCCACGTGCACGCGGCCGGGCGCAGCCGGATCGTCGGGCTCGGCCGGTACAGGTACCGCTTCGTCCGCGGAGACGACCTGGCGGCGGCGGTCGGCAAGGCCGCGGAAAGACGCGGTGGGGTCCGCTTCCGCAGTGGGCGGGTCACCGAGATCCGGCAGGCGGGCCAGGGTGCGGAAGTCGTGGTGGACGGCGAATCCCTGCGTGCCGACTGGGTGTTCGACAGCGTCTTCCGTCCCGGCCCATCCCGAGTGGACGGCTGGCTGATCTTCCGCGGCTGGCATGTGCGCACGGCCGAACCGGCGTTCGACTCCGCCGTGCCCACCTTCTTCGACTTCCGGACGTCCCAGGAGCGCGCCGCCAGCTTCGTCTACGTCTTGCCGCGTGGCCCGCAAGAAGCCTTGGTCGAGCACACGTCCTTCGCGCCGCCGCACTCACGGGGTGTGGCGCGTCCCAAGGAGCAGCGAAGCGCTTTGCGCGAATACCTCGCGAGTACTCTCGGCGTGCGGGAGTACTCGGTCACCCGTGAGGAATCGGCTTCCCTGCCGCTCTCCGCTTCGGCCGTCGACCGCAGGCGCGGCTCGATCCTCGCGATCGGATCCAAGGCCGGGCTCGTCAAGGCGTCGACCGGATACGCCTTTCGGCGCATCCAGGCCGACAGCGCGGCGATCGCGCGGTCCTTGGCGGCCCACGGTCATCCTTTCGACCTGCCGAAGCCCAAGCCGCGGCATCTGTTGTTCGACGCCACCCTCCTCGACGTCGTGGCCGGAGACCCGGCTCAGCTCGAACGGGTCTTCGCGGCGCTGTTCGACCGGTCTTCGGCCGAGCCGGTACTGCGCTTCCTCGACGAGGACAGTTCCCTTCCGCAGGAGGGAAAGCTGTTCGCGCGTTTGCCGCCTTCGTTGTACTCGGCGGTGAGGCGGAGGCATCGATGAAGTTCTCTTTCACGCGCTATCGGCGTTCCTGGCTGCGAGGTGACCTGCTGGCGGGGGTGACGGTCGCCGCGTATCTGGTGCCGCAGGTGATGGCATACGCGGAAGTCGCGGGCCTGCCCGCGGAAGCCGGCTTGTGGGCGGTGATCGGGCCCTTGGCGGTTTACGCGGTACTGGGATCGTCGAAGCTGCTTTCGGTCGGACCGGAGTCGACGACCGCCTTGATGACGGCCGTCGCGCTCGGCCCGCTCGCCGCGGGAGATCCTGTCCGCTACGGAGCGCTCGCGGCCTTGCTCGCGCTCTTGGTCGGGGGATTGTGCCTGCTGGGTGCTCTGGCCCGGCTCGGTGTACTGGCGGATCTGCTGTCGAAACCGGTACTGACCGGCTACATGGCCGGGATCGCGGTGCTGATGATCGTGAGCCAGCTGGGCAAGCTGACCGGTGTTCCCGTCACGGGGGACGGGATGGTCGCGGAATTCGGCTCGTTCCTCGCGAACGTCACGCACCTGCACTGGCCGACCCTGCTTCTCGGCGGCTTCGTCCTGGCGAGCCTGCTCGCGTTTCAGCGGTGGCTTCCGCGCTTCCCCGGACCGTTGGCCGCGATACTTGTGGCGGCCGCCGTCGTCACCGGCTTCTCGCTCACCGAGCGGGGGATCCGGGTGATCGGGCCGGTCCCGGAATCACTGCCGGTGCCAGGTGTCCCAGACGTGAGCGGTGCCGATCTGGCGAGCCTGCTGCTGCCCGCGGTGGGGATCGCGCTCGTCGGCTTCTCCGACAACGTCCTGACGGCCCGGGCCTTCGCGGGCAGGCACGGCGAGCAGGTCGATTCCAACCGCGAACTGCGCGCGCTGGCCGCGTCGAATCTCTCGTCGGGACTCCTGCACGGGTTCCCGGTCAGTTCGAGCGGCAGCCGGACCGCGCTGGCGTCGGCGATGGGGGCCCGGACCCAGCTGTATTCGCTCACCGCGCTCGTGACGGTCGTGCTGACGGTCCTCTTCGCCGGACCGTTGCTGGCCGGCTTTCCCAAGGCGGCCCTGGCGGCGATCGTCGTCTACGCGGCGTTGAAGCTGATCGATCTCCGGGAATTCCGGCGCATCGCCCGGTTCCGGCGCAGTGAATTCGTCCTGGCGGTGTCGGCCTCGCTCGCCGTCGTCGGACTCGGTGTCCTGTACGGCGTGCTGGCCGCCGTCGGCTTGTCCATTTTGGACCTGCTGCGCCGGCTGGCGCGGCCGCATGGCGCGGTGCTCGGTTTCGTGCCCGGCGTACCCGGTATGCACGACGTCGGCGACTACCCCGACGCGACGACCGAACCGGGTCTGGTGATCTACCGGTACGACGCGCCGTTGTGCTTCGCCAACGCCGACGACTTCCGGCGGCGCGCCCTCGCCGCCCTGGACGGCGGGGGACGAGTCGAGTGGTTCGTCCTCAACGCGGAAGCCAACGTCGAGCTCGACATCACGGCGGCCGACGCGTTGCGCGGGATCTGCGAGGAGCTGCGCCGCCGAGGGATCACGTTCGCGCTCGCGCGAGTGAAACAAGAGCTACGCGAAGACCTCGAGGCCGCCGGTCTCCTCCGGCTCATCGGTTCCGGCTCGCTGTATCCGACGCTGCCCAGCGTGGTCGACGCGTTTCGCCAGAGGAGGCAGGTACATGCCGAACCGGGATGAGCGAAGCTGGTCCGGTAGCGAGGTGGAGGTGCTGGCGCGGGCGGTCATCCGGGCGCCGTCGGTACACAACAGCCAGCCGTGGTCGCTGGCCTTGCCCGGTATGCGCGCGGAACTGAGCGAACGGACCGATCTTTCCCTGCCGGAGCACGACCCGACCGGTCGCGACCGCCTCATCTCCTGCGGAGCTGCCCTGGAGAACCTCGTGCTGGCCGTGCGGGTACTCGGCTGGGCCACCGACGTCGCCATCCTCCCGGGACATGCGCCACTGGTCGCCGTCGTGACGACCGCCGGTCGTGAACCACCGTCGGATCGCGAGTTGCACGCGTACGCGGCCATTTCACGAAGACGGAGTCACCGACGTCCGTTCGCCGCGATCCCGGTCGTCTCGTCGGTACTCGAACCGGTCATCGGGCGGCTGCCGCACGGAGTCGGCTGCCGGGTCCTGGACATCGGGGACAAGAACGTCCTCGCGGTCCTGCTCGAACAGGCTTCCCAAACGATTCAGAATCACGACGGTCTGCAACGAGAACTTGAGGAATGGACAGGCGGTTGGAAGGCCGACAGCGTCGGTGACGGCCTGGTCCGCCCTGGCTATGACAAGGCGGGGATCCCGTGGGCAGGGCTGGTTCGGCGAAGCAGTGTGATCCCTGACGTGCGTACCCTCGCTCGCAGGCTGGCCGCGGAGACCACCCTCGTCTTCTGCACGGAAGACGACGACCGGACCCGCCATGTCCGGGCCGGCATGGCGATGCAACGATCGTGGCTCGCCGCGGTCGACGGAGGGCTGGTGGCGTCGGTGCTGACGCAGCTCCTGCGCGAGGAATCGGTCCGGGAACGGATGACCGAGGACTTGACGCTGCCGGGACGGCCGCTGTTCCTCATGCGGCTCGGCTATCCGGACGGGCCGGTTCGGCGCGCCGCGCGCCGCCGACCAGGTGAGGCGGTGCGGCGTACGGACGATGATCACCCCCGATGACGGCCGCGTAACTTGGCAGACGAGGCCGGTGATGTAACGCTGGAACGGTCAGGGGCGAAATGTGACAAGCCCCTGTGCCGATCCGGGAGGAGCAGCAGAATGCCGTCGGAGCCGAGCAAGGCCGACGAAGCGCCGCCGAGTGCGGCCGTGCTGACCGGATTGCGTCTCGACGAGCTGCTGCACGAGGTCCAGGAACGGCTGTCGGAGATCATCAAGACACGGGACCGGCTCCAGGGCCTGCTCGACGCGGTGCTGGCCGTGGCCACCGGGCTCGAGCTCGACTCGACCCTGCAGAGGATCGTGCAGGCGGCCGTCGAGCTGGTCGACGCCCGATACGGCGCGCTCGGTGTGCTCGGTGACGAGGACGGGCTCTCGCAGTTCGTCTACGAGGGCATCGACGCGGAAACCAGGGCTCAGATGGGCCATCTGCCCGAGGGGAGAGGCCTGCTCGGCCTGCTCATCGCCGAGCCGCACCCCGTCCGGGTCTCGGATCTGAGCATGCACCCGGCCTCGGTCGGGTTTCCGGCGAATCATCCGCCCATGCACAGCTTCCTGGGGGTCCCGGTTCGTGTCCGGGACGAGGTTTTCGGCAACCTCTACCTGACGGAGAAACAGGGCGCCGCCGAATTCACCGCCGACGACGAGGTGGTCCTGCAGGCGTTGGCCGCGGCCGCCGGGGTGGCCATCGACAACGCCCGGTTGTTCGAACGATCACGGACGAGGGAGCGGTGGCTCGAAGCGGTCGCGGAGGTCAATGCCGAACTCCTCGGGGGTGCCTCGGTCGACGCTACGTTGAATCTGATCGCGGCCAGGGTTCGTGAACTCTCCGTGGCCGATCAGGTCCTGATGCTCGTCAACACGGATATCGGGCAACCGCTGACCGTGAGCGTCGTCGCGGGGGAGAGGGCGGCCGCGGTCGCGGGTACGGCGCTGGTGGGCGGGCATCCGGCCATCGACGAAGTGCTCGATTCCGGCAGGCCCACGCTCGTCCCGGACCTGAGCGCGGTCTCCCCTGGACAGCCCGAACCCGCCTTCGACGGTCTCGGGCCCGCCGCCGTGATCCCGCTGAACAGCGCTTCCGGTGTCGGCGGGGTTCTCATCGCCGGAAGGGACAAAGGCTCCGCGCAGTACAAACCCGATCAGATCCCGATGCTCTCGTCGTTCGCCGACCAGACAGCGGTGGCGCTGGAGTTCGGGGAGAAACAGCGCAACCAGCGGCTCCTGGACGTTCTCGCGGACCGGGACCGGATCGCTCAAGACCTGCACGATCACGTCATCCAGCGGATGTTCGCCACCGGGATGAGCCTGCAGAGCATCGTTCCCCGCGTACCCGACGCGTTCGCGCGCGACCGGGTCACGCAGGCGGTGGAACAGCTGGATCGCACGGTCCGCGAGATCAGGACGTCGATCTTCGACCTGCACACCTCGGGCTCGGACGCGTCGAGGAGCCTGCGCCGCCGTCTCCTGGACGCGATCACGGAACTGACGACCGAAAGCACGGTCACCCCCTCCGTCCGGATCGCCGGCGCCGTCGACACGCTCGTGGCGCAGGCCTTGCACGAACACGCCGAAGCGGTGGTCCGCGAAGCGCTGAGCAACGCGGTCCGGCATTCCGGGGCGGACGAGATCACCATCACCGTCGAGGCCGACCGCGAGCTGGTCATCGAAGTGGCCGACAACGGCATCGGCATCCCGAAAACAGGCCGTCGCAGCGGGTTGGCGAACCTCGCCGACCGGGCCAAGCGCTGCGGTGGGGAAGCGGAGTTCGGCGACCGTGAGGGCGGTGGCGCACGAGTGCTCTGGCGGGTCCCGCTGGGTCAGTGATCGCCGAACAACGGGGGCGCCGCGGTGCGTTTGAGTTCGGACGCGAGTACGGCGGCCTGCGTCCGGCGCTGCATACCGAGCTTCGCCAGGATCCGGGAGACGTAGTTCTTCACGGTCTTTTCGGCGAGGAACATCCGCTCGCCGATCTCGCGGTTGGTCAGGCCCTCGCCGATCAGCTCGAAGACGGTGCGTTCCTGCTCGGACAAGGCGGCGGTCGCGTCGTTCTGGTCGCGTTCACGCCGGATGCGGTTCATCAGCGCGGCGGTGGTCCGGCTGTCGAGCAGCGAACCGCCGCTCGCGATGGTGCGGATCGCCGACACCAGGTCGTTGCCGAGTACCTGTTTGAGGACGAACCCCGACGCCCCGGCCATGATGGCGGTGAGGAGCGCCTCGTCATCGGCGTACGAGGTGAGCATCAGGCACCGTAGATCCGGCTCGGTGGAGAGCAGGTCCCGGCAGAGTTCGATGCCGGTTCCGTCGGGAAGGCGGACGTCGAGCACGGCGATGTCCGCGTCGCTCTTCGGGATGCGGGCGAGCGCCTCGGAGACCGACGCGGCTTCACCGGCGATCTCGATGTCGGGTTCACTCCCGAGCAGGTCCGCCAAGCCTCGCCGGACGATCTCGTGGTCGTCCACGAGGAACACCTTGGTCGCCATCTCTTCCCTCCTGGTGCGCTGCGGGGTCCCGACCGCTCGATCGACGGTACCCGCGTACTTCGGCGGGCACATCCGCCTAGACGTCCTAACGACCAGGGACCTTGGGCCCTAGTGTCGCGTGACCTCCTCTGGCCTCGGGGACCCGCGTTGGCAGCTGAAGTACATGAAGGCCTCCTTCCTGTACGTAGGCGCAAGGAAGGGGGCCTTCATGTACTTGGCAAGGTCGAGTTCCCTCGGCTGAGCCGAGGGAAGGGGGCCTTCCCTACCTTCAGGGTAGGCAAGGAGGCCTTCACGGACCTGGCCCGAAACGCCGCTTCCCGACCACTCCGCGAACTTCCGGCGCAGGCCACTGGCCAGGCCCATGCCGGGCACTTGGTCCCTCGGACCGGAGCCATCGGTACCTGCTGCCTCCCTACGCGACCGGTGCATCGTGGAACTCGATCGAAGGACAACCGAGGACGGGGCACATGGAGAACGGGTGGACGAGGGCTGAGACCGAGGTACTGGCGAGGACGTTGCTGCGGGCGCCCTCCGTGCACAACACCCAGCCGTGGCGGCTCGAGTTGGACAGAGAGCGGCTTCTCCTGCGTGAGCGCCGTGACCTGGAACTGCCCGAGCACGACACCCGGGGGCGTGACCGGCTGATCTCGTGCGGCGCCGCGCTCGCCACCGTGGAGCTGGGGGTCAGAGTGCTCGGCTACGACTCGGTCACGCGCATGTTCCCGGAGGCGGACGAGCCCGACGTGGTCGCCGCGATCCAGACCACCGGGCGCTCGGCGCCGTCGGATGTGGATTTGCACCGGTACTCGGCGATCGCCCGGAGAGGCAGCTACCGCCACCCGTTCTCCGGCCGCCGGGTCTCCCGGGAGAAGATCGGGGACCTGATCGCCGCCGCGGCCGAAAGCGGGGTCGAGGCCCGGCTGATCCATGACGAACTCGAACTCGCCCACGTCGCGGATCTGCTCGAATTCGCCGCCGAGGCGTATCAGCACGATCAGGCCTACCAGCGGGAGCTGGCGTTGTGGACGATCCGGGACGAGCGCTACCACCGTCACGGTGTGGGGCTGGCCGCGAGCACCCTTCCGGCCGGCTCGCTTCCCTGGGCGGGCCTCGTGCGCCCGGTCACGGCCATTCCCGACCATCGCGTGCTCCAGCGACGGCTCGCGGGGGAGACCCTGCTCGTGTTCCTCACCACCGACGACGGGAAGTACGACCATCTGCACGCGGGACACGCGCTGCAGGACACGTGGCTCGACGCGGTCGACGACGGACTCGCCGGTTCGGTGCTGACCCAGCCGTTGCACCTGCCGGAAGTACGCAGCGGGCTGACGGAAGACCTGGAGCTTCCCGGGTTCCCGCAGGCGCTGATGCGGTTCGGTTACCCCACCGGACTGGTGCCGCCGAGCCCCCGCCGAGCGGTCGACGAAGTCCTCGGCAACGGATTCTGAGCCTCCACGAGAAAGGTGTCATCGTGGCCGTCGCGCTGACCTTCCATGGCGGAGCCGGCACCGTGACCGGCAGCAAATACCTGGTGGAGAGCCCCGGGTCCCGGGTACTGGTCGACTGCGGGCTGTTCCAGGGCCTCGCCGACCTGCGCCGCCGGAACTGGGTGCCGTTGCCGCGCTCGCTGACCGAACTCGACGCGGTGGTGATCACCCACGCTCATCTGGATCACTGCGGGTACCTGCCGGTTCTGGTGCGCTCCGGCTGGCGCGGGCCGGTGTACGCGACGCCGGGCACCGCGGCCCTCGTTCCCATCGTTCTCGAGGACAGCGCCCACCTCATGACCGAAGAAGCAGCGCACGCCAACAAATACGGCTGGTCGAAACACCGGCCCGCCTTGCCCCTCTACGACGCGAAGGACGCGCGGAAAGCCATCGGCCTCCTCCAGGAGCTGGAATACGGTGCCGAGACGATGGTGGCCAAGGACATGACACTGCGCTTCGGCCAGGCCGGTCACATCCTCGGATCGGCGTGGGCGCACCTGCGGTCCGATGGCCGCGATGTCGTGTTCAGCGGCGATCTCGGCCGCCCGGCCCACAGTCTGCTGCGGCCACCGTCGCCGAGGCCGTCGTGCGACGCGCTGGTGCTCGAATCCACCTACGGCTCCCGTGTCCACCACGACACCGGCGCCATGGACCGGCTCGGTGAAGTCATCAAGCGAACGGCCAAGCGTGGTGGGAGCGTTCTCATCCCGGCGTTCGCCGTCGACCGGACCGAAGTGGTACTGACCGCGCTCGCGAAACTCATGCGCTCGCACACCATCCCCGACCTGCCGGTGTACGTGGACAGCCCGATGGCTTTGGCCGCGTTGCGGGTCTATCGCGAAGCGTTCCGTGATCGCTGGCCGGAGATCCGGCCCGAACTCGCCGGTCATGATCCGTTGGCACCGCGTTCCCTGACGGAACTGCGGACCGTCGAGGAATCCATGCGGGTCAACGCGCCGAGGATGCCTTCGATCATCATCTCCGCTTCCGGGATGGCAAGCGGAGGCCGGGTCCTGCACCATCTGGAACATATGCTGCCCGACCATCGGCATACGGTGCTCATCGTCGGTTACGCCGCCGCCGGCACCCGTGCCCGCGGTCTAGCGAACGGAGCCCGGCAGATCAAGATCCACGGCCGGTACACGACCGTCCGTGCCGATGTCGTCCAGCTCGACGCCTTCAGCGCCCACGCCGACGCCGACGAACTGCTGCGATGGGCCACCACGGGAACCCCGCCGAAGACCACTTACCTCGTGCACGGCGAGCCTGAAGGCGCCGAGGCGGTCGCCGAACGGCTCCGTACCGAACACGACTGGCAGGCCGTCGTCCCCCGTGACCGGGAGCGGGTGCTGATCTGATGGACGGGACGGACATTTACCCAGCGAAGGCGAAGCCCGTGCTCGTCGGGGTGGACGGCTCCGTGGCGGCGATCGCGGCGGTGAGATGGGCCGCCGAGGAGGCGGCGCTGCGTCGAATCGGCTTGGAGATCCTCTGGGTGTACGGACCCGGTTCGGCACGGGCGATGGCGTTCGGCGAGCGTTGTCTCCACGACGCGTCGGCGGCCGCCGCGCGGGTGTCGTCCGAGCCGCCCCGGTGCTGTACCGCCGAACCCGGTGACCCGGCCGAGAAGCTGATCGAGCGTTCGGCGGCGAGCGCGCTGGTCGTGGTGGGGGCCGGCGGCCGGGGGCAGGCCTTCCTCGGCGGTGTGGTCCGGGCCGTCGCCGCGAGATCGGGTGCCCCCGTGGTCGTCGTCCATCCGGCCCCCTTCCCACCCGGCGACATCGTGGTGGGTGTAGACGATTCCCCCTCGGGCGACGCGGCGTTGGCGTTCGCGGCGGAATGCGCCGCCCGGCGCGACCGTCCGTTGACGCCGGTCTTGGTCTGGTACGACCACGAGGCCGAGAGTGCCGCGGCGAAGCTGCTCGACGCCCGTGTGCGGGTGACCGCGGACGTCTGGCCGAAGATCGAAATCCGGCCTCAGCTCGTCCGGAACCGTGACCGGGCGGCCGGGCTGCTCGGAGAAGGGGGCGACGCCGGCCTGATCGTGATCGGTTCGCACGGCAGGCGCCTCGGCAGCCGCCCGATTCTGGGCATCACCAGTCACGAGGTACTGGAGCGCGCGCGGTGCCCGGTCGCGGTCATCCCCGCGGCGGGCCGGTCGCCGCGGTGATCACACCCGGTGGTGGACGCTGATCCTGTCCCGCAAGACCGACGCCGCGTGTTCGGGAGTAGTGGTGACCACCGGGATCCCGGTGGCCAGTTCCAGGCCCGCGGCGATCTCCAGCCGAGGCAGGACACGGATGGACCAGGACAGGAACGCGGCCTGTTCCCACCCGGTCGGCGCGGTTTCCACGACGAGGTTGTACGCCGGATCGCCGAGCGCCTCGTGCAGCGCGCGAAGCACCTGCCGCAAGGCCTGAGCCACGCCGGCGAGCTCTGTGTCCGGAACCACGGCGAAGTCGGCGCGGGAAACGCGCGGGACGATCCGCGTTTCGAAGGCCGTGACGGGCGCGAAGGGGGTCAGTGCGACGCAAAGCGGGTTGATGAGCACGACGCGGGTGCCCATTTCCAGGGCGATGTCGAGCTGGTCGTCCGAGTACCGGCGTCCGCCACGGCGGTGGTGCTCGCGCGACAGTTCGAGACCCCGTCGCGCCGCCGACGAGAGCACCGGCAGACCGACGAGCTGGGAATGCGGGTGCGGGCGCGAACAACCGGCCTGGACGCCGTGGTTGCGGAAGACGACCACCTGCGCGGAGTTCTTGCGCAGTGCCAGATGCCGCCATTGCCATGCCCGTAGTACGGCTTCGACCTCCGTGTCGGTCGCGGTAGGAAAATCCCAGTCGTGGCGTGGTGACTCGATGATCACCTCGTGCCGGTCGGACAGCGGATGGCGGTTGGGCACCGACCGCACTCGCCACTCGTCGAGCTCCGGATCGTGCAGCCGCCAGGTCTCCGGCGGTGTGTCTTCACCCGGGCCGGGGCAGAACGGACAGGGCCCTTCCGCGCCGTGCGGGCGGTCCGCGCGTCCGGGTGCGAGCACCGTCCAGTCGCCGGTGAGCGGATCCTGGCGTAGCTCACCGGCGTGCCACCGCTGTGTCGTCATCGGCGGGCTCCTTCCTGGTCCGGGCGAAGATCTCCTGGCAGCGCCGCGAACAGAAGCGGAACGTCTGCCCGCCGGCTTCGGTGGTGAGGGCACGGTCGGCGGTGTAGGTCGCCATTCCGCAGACCGGGTCCCGGTGGTCGCCGACGGTGGTGAGATCGGCCGGGGCGACGCCGCGGCCGATGCCTCTGACCAGGGTCAGTTCGTCCAGGAGCAACCGGGGGAGGAGGAAATGACGTCGCACCCGCTCCTTGCCCGCCGCGCCCAGCGCCGCCGCACCCGCCGGATCGGCGAGCAGGGCGCCGATCGCGTCCGCGCAGCCCGCGATCGAATCGACGAGCAGACCACCCGCGTCGTCCGCCATCTGCAGTGGGATTCCGCCGGTCGCGCCCGCCACGACCGGGGTGCCTTTCCAGAGCGCTTCGGAGACCACGAGACCGAAGCCTTCACGGATGGACTTCTGGACCATCACCGTCGAAACACGCTGAAAGGCGTTCACCTCGATGTTGCCGACCCCGGTGAGATTGGTGAAGAGATGAATGGCCGGATCGTGTTCGCTTTCCGCGCTGATGGCGCGGTACACCTCCCACGCCTCGGGATCGTCCAATGCCATCGAACCGACGAGTGCCAGCTGCAGGCCCGGCGTCCGTCTCCTCGCGATCCGGAACGCTTCGATGACGCCGAGCGGGTCCTTCCACGGATCGAATCTGGAGACCTGGGTGATGAGCGGGCGATCGGGTTCGATGCCGATCCAGTTGAGAACCGCGTGCGCCGTGCGATCGTCGAGCGACATGTTCTTGGGGCTCAAGGGGTCTATCGCCGGTGGGATGATGTCGACCCGTTCGGGGGCGAGATCCGGCGGGACGAACTGGGACATGGTGAAGACGGTCGCGTCGTAACCGGAGACGAAGGACCTGAGGTATTCCCACGCGTCGGGTGAAGGCGCCGAAGTGTCGATATGGCAGCGCCAAATCCAGGACGCGCCCCCTTTGCCGGTGTAGGACAGGACGGCGGACGGCTGGGGATCGTGCACGAAGACGAAGTCGTATCCGGCGAATTGGGGATCGGCGCGCAGCTCGTCCGCGTTCGTCTCGGCGGTTCGCTCGTAGAGGTTCCGATCGTCTTGGGTGATGGGCCGCCTGGACTCGCCCTGGAGCGCGTTGTGCAGCTTCTTGGTGACCGCGAAGAACGGCGGGTTCCCGCCGATGATCTTCCAAGTGGTCGTGATGCCGAGATCGTTGTACAGCGGTACGGCGGAGCGCAGGAGTTCGGAAACCCCGCCGCCATACGGTGTGGCGCTCAGATGCAGGACCCGTGCGCCACGCAGGTCACGTGCGGTCTCCAGCAAAGGGTCCAGGATCTGGTCGGGTACGACGGACCGGTACGACTCGATCGACAGTTCTCCCACATCCACCGTCTGGAGCATGGTCAGCTCCGCGACAGCAGGAACTCGGTCGCCGAGTCCATTGTGGCCAGTTCGCCGTAGTCGCTCTCTTCGATCCTCGTCGCGAGATCGAGGGAGAGGCGCTCGACGAAGGTCAAGAAGTCCAGGGAGTCGAGTTCGAGCGCCGCTCGAAGATTCTCTCCGGGATCGAGGGACGCCAGATCGGATTCGGTGGCGAATCCCTTCAACGCGGAGCGGATCGCCATGCGCACCCGCTCTTCGGTGAGTGGCCTGGTCATAGGTCCTCCGGTTTCTGCAGCAACGTGGTGATCGTCTTGAGGAACTTGGCGCCGGTGGCTCCGTCGGTCGCCCGATGATCGGCGGAGAGCGTCGCGGTGACGAGCGTGCGCACGGCGACGTGGTCGCCGTGCACCCAGGGCCGCCGTCCGATCGCGCCGAAGCCGGCGAGCGCCACCTGCGGAGGATGGATGACACCGTGGACGGATTCCACGCCGTTGTCCCCGAGATCGGTGACCGTGATCGTCGCGGTCGTCACTTCGGCCGCGCGGAGCGAACCTGAACGAGCCCTGGCCACCAGGTCGCGCAGCCGTCGCATCAGGTCCGGCAGCGGGAGCCGGTCGGCCTCGGCGATCGCGGGGGCGACGAGGCCGCCTCCGCGCAGGGCGACGGCGACCCCGAGATGAACCTTTTCAGCGGGCCGGAACGCGTCGTCGATCCAGTGGCCGTTGAGCTCGGGCACCCGTGCGGCGGCGACGGCGACCGCCTTGAGCAGCAGAGCGGCCGGCACGATCCGCTCGGGCACGGGGACGCCGAGATTGTGCTCGCGCAACCAATCTGTGGCCGGTTCCAAGTCGATCGTCGTCGAGAGGTAGTAATGCGGGATCTCCCGTTTGGAGCGGGCCATGAGACCGGCGATCGCCTGACGCAGTGCCACCGGATCGGACGTGTGGCCGGACTCGCCCGCCGCGGGGATGTCACGAGCGTGAAGGACACCATCGCGCGTGCTGGGGACCAGCGATCCCCAGACGATCCGTCGTTCTTCCGCGAGCCTCCGGGCATAGGGCGAGATCGCGACCCGGCGGGCACTTGTCGTCGTCCGCCGGCGGGGTGGCCTGGCGCGTTCGACATCGGCCCGGGTGATCCGGCCGTCACGGCCTGTGCCGTGTACCGCGCTCAGGTCGACACCGATCTGCGACGCGAAGACGCGGGCCGGAGGACTCGCCAGCTCGGCCGGTGCCTTCTTCCGCGGTGCGGGCGGCGGCACGGGCTTCCGTGGTGTGGTGGACGGTCCGGTGGCGGAAATACGCGCCAGCGGTGTGCCCACCGGAACGGTCTTCCCCGGCGGTACAAGGATCTCTTCGACGGTCCCCGAGGTGAAGCATTCGACCTCGATCGCCGCCTTGGCGGTGTCGACGACCGCGACGATGTCACCGCGTTGTACGGCGTCACCCGGTGCCACCAGCCATTCGATGACGGTGCCGGTGTCCATGTCCGCGCCCAACGAGGGCATCAGGAAGTCCGCCATGTCAGCACATCACCCGTTTCGCCGCCGCCACGACGTCGGCCGCCTGGGGGAGTGCGGCGTCTTCGAGTTGCTTCGCGTAGGGAATCGGCACCTCGGCGGTGCACACCCGCTCGATCGGCGCGTCCAGCTCGTAGAGCGCCTTTTCCGCGACCCGGGCCGCGATCTCCGCCGACAGGCTTCCGCTGCGCCAGCCTTCGTCGACGACGACCAGCCGGTGGGTCCGGGCGACCGAGGAAAGGATGGCGGACTCGTCGAGCGGCCGGAGAACCCGGAGGTCGATCACCTCGGCGGCGACCCCCTGTGCTGCGAGCTCGTCCGCCGCGGCCAGAGCCGTCCGGAGCGTGCCTCCGTACGCGGTGATCGTGAGGTCGCCGCCGCTTCGCCGGATGGCCGCGTGATCGATGTCGACGGCTCCGGCACCTTCGGCGAGGTCGTCCGACACGTTGTACAGCGAACCGTGTTCGAAAAGCAGGACTGGATCGGGATCGCGTAACGCGGTCAGCAGCATTCCCCGGGCGTCCTCCACCGTCGCCGGAGTGATCACCTTGAGCCCGGGTATGTGCGAATACCACCCTTCCAGGCTGTGAGAATGCTGGGCGGCGAGCTGACGGCCGGCGCCGGTGGTCATCCGGATCACGAGCGGGACGTTGAGCGCCCCGCCGGACATGTGCAGCAGGGTGGCCGCGTTGTTCATGATCTGATCGAGGGCGAGCAGGCTGAAATTGACGGTCATGATCTCGACGATCGGACGCAGGCCGCCGAGCGCGGCCCCGATCCCGGCCCCGACGAAGGCCGACTCGGACAAAGGTGTGTCACGAATCCGTTCGGGCCCGAATTCCTCCAACAGACCGAGGCTCACGCCGAAGCAGCCACCGTACCGGCCGACGTCTTCTCCCATGAGGAAGACCCGCTCGTCTTCCTTGAGCGCTTCGCGGATGCCTTCCCGCAGGGCTTCGCGATAGGTCGTCTTCGTCATGGTCGCTCCGAATAAACGAACCGCGTGAGGTTTTCGACGGCTTCGAGAGGCCCCGCTTCCGCGGCATCGATCGCTTCTTGGATCTCTTCGGCCACTTCGGACTCGAGCGAGGCCAGTGCGCGGTCGGTCAGTTCGTGGTCCGCACGCATCAGTGTGGTCATCCGGTCGATCGGATCCCGTTGTTTCCACTGCTCGACCTCGGATTTGTCCCGATAGCGGTCCGGGTCGTACATGGAGTGGGCGCGGAAACGATAAGTGCGCAGTTCGAGGAAGCTCGGCCCGGCACCGTTCCGGACGCTCGCCAGCGCTTGTTCGGCGGCTTCGGCGACCGCGACCACGTCCATGCCGTCCACCGGCCAGGAAGGCATCCCGTACGAGGCGGCCCTGACCGCGAGATCGGTTTCCGCCTGGGCCTGCTCGATCGCGGTTCCCATCGCGTACAGGTTGTTCTCGCAACAGAACAGGACCGGCAACCGCCACAGGGCGGCGAGATTCAGGCATTCGTGGAACTCGCCCTCCGCGACCGCGCCGTCTCCGAACAGGCAGACCGTGGCCTGCTGCCTGGAGCGCAGCCGGTCCGCGAGGGCCAGGCCCACGGCCACCGGCAGTCCGCCGGCGACGATGGCGTTGCCACCGTAGAACCTGCGCCCGGCGTCGAACAGATGCATCGAGCCGCCGCGGCCACCGCTGCATCCTGTGGTGCGCCCGTACATCTCGGCGAGCACGGCCGCCATGGGCAGCCCCCGTGCCAGCGCGTGCCCGTGTTCGCGATAGGTGGACACGACCTGGTCTTCGGCGGCGACGGCCTGCAGGATGCCCGCGGCCACGGCCTCTTCACCGATGTACAGGTGCATGAACCCGCGGATGGCGCCCGCGCTGTACAGCTCGACGCAGCGTTCTTCGAACCGCCTGATCCGGATCATCTGGCGGAGAAGCTCGTACCTCTTTCCCGCGCGCGAGGCGCTCGCCGTACGCCGCCTGCTCATCCGGATCCCTCCAAAGTGGACACGTCGCCCTCGGGAAGGCCGAGTTCGCGGGCTTTGAGCAGGCGGCGCATGACCTTGCCGCTGCGCGTATGCGGGAGACGAGGATCGAAGACGATCTCCTTGGGAGCCACCGCGCCGAGGGCCTTGCGGGAGAACACGAGGAGTTCGAGGCGCAGCTCTTCGGTGGGCAGGTAGCCCGGTTTGAGCGAGACGTAGGCCTTGACCAGCTCGCCGGCGACCGGATCGGGTTTCCCGATCACGCCCGCCTCGGCCACCGCCGGATGGGCCAGCAGCGCGCTCTCCACTTCGAAAGGCCCGACGAGATGCCCCGCAGATTCGATGACGTCGTCGGCCCGGCCGACGAACCAGTAGTAGCCGTCGGCATCCCGCCGCGCGACGTCTCCGGTGAGATACCACCCGTCGGCGAAGGCCTTTTCGTACCGGGCGGGTTCGTTCCAGTAGGCGCGGAACTGCGACGGCCAGCCGGGCCGGAGCGCGAGTTCGCCTTCGACGCCCGGCTCGGTGATCTCCTGGACCCGCCCCGCGGTGACCTCCGCCCGGCCGTTGTCGCCGCGCCGGAGCAGGCCCGCCTCGATGCCCGGAAGTGGCCGCCCCATCGATCCGGGCCGGATCTCCTCGCCCGCGAAGTTGGCGATCATGATCGCGCCCGTCTCCGTCTGCCACCAGTTGTCGTGGACGGGCAGGCCCAGCGTGTCCCGGCCCCAGAGCACGACCTCGGGGTTCAGCGGTTCTCCGACGCTCGCGATGAACCGCAGCGCCGACAGGTCGAAGTCCTTGGCGAGGCCGTCTCCTTCGCGCATCAGCATGCGCAGCGCGGTCGGAGCGGTGTACCAGTTCGTGACGCGCTGCGAAGAAAGGACGCGATACCAGCGTCGCGCGTCGAACTCGCCCTCGTCGCTGACGAGTGTCGCACCGAGGCAGAGCGGGGCTATCACGCCATAGGACATGCCGGTGACCCAGCCCGGATCGGCGGTGCACCAGAACGTGTCGTCCTGGCGCAGGTCGAGGGCATAGCGGGCGGTGACGAGGTGAGCGAGGACCGCGGCGTGCGCGTGCAGCGCTCCCTTCGGGGCCCCAGTGGTTCCACTGGTGAAATGCAGCAGAGCCGGATCCTCCGGAGCGGTCGGGGCGATCTCGAAATCGGTTCCCGTCGCCGCCATCGCCTCGTCCAGCGCGATGGTGCCGGGCTCGGCCTCACTTCCGGTGAGCAGCACGTGCCGCAGCGAAGGGAGCCGCGTTCGGAGCGGGCGCACCTTCCGCCGATACAACTCCGGAGAGGTCACCAGGACGGCACATTCACCCAGCCGGATCCGCTGCGAAACGGGTTCGGGGCCGAACGCGGAGAACAACGGCGACAGGACACAGCCCGCCTTGAGCGCGCCCAGCGTCGCGACATAGAGCTCTGGAACCCTGCCGAGAAGGGTGAAAACCCGCTCACCCCGGCCTACTCCGAGCCCGGCGAGCAGATTGGCGAACCTGTTCGTGAGCGCTGTGAGGTCGGCGTAGGAGAACTCACGGACCCGATCCCGGCGATCAAGCCAGCGCAGCGCGGTCCGCCCGGTCACATGGCGGTCCAAGGCCTCGTGGGCGATGTTGAGCCCTCGCCCGTCCGGCAGCCCGTCGAGGGACTTGCTCGCGCCTTCCCAAGTGAAGTCCCCTCGGGCGCATTCGTAGTTCCCCAGGTTCGATCGGGTGGTCGCCTGGGTGATGGGCGTCCATTTCACGACTGCCTCCCGGCCGGCATCACGAGGCCTGGCGCGGCTGCTCGACGACATGGGTCGCCGGATCGACCGGCCGCCTGCCCCAGGTGAGGTAGGCGAGCGGCCCGGCGAAATTGATCGCGATGATCAAGGCCCATCGTCGTTTGGGGCCCCGGACCTCGGTCGACGGCCGGAGTGCCAGGTCGGTCCACGCGATGGCGGCGAGAGTGACCTGTACCCCGATGAGAAATCCGAGTATCCCCGGATTGGGTTTGTGACCGGCGCTGGACGTTTTCCGCATGACGTGCTCCCTCGGCTCCGGGTTCGTTCGAGGGTGGGCCAACGGCCCGGGCGGCGGCGAGGGTCGTTGGTCCCTGCGAAGCGGACTGTTCGACCTCAGCGTCGACGGGGTTTGGCTGCCTACTCTCCTGGTATGGGTGAAGAGTCCGCTGCCACGCGGGTGAAACTGGCCGATGGGCGGGTGGTCGACGTCGCCAGGCTGGTACCCGGCGACGCCGGGGAACTCGGCGAGGCCATCTCCCATGCGGACCGGGAAACGTTGTACCGCCGGTTCTGCGGCCCGCCGCCGCGGGTGACACCCCGGCTGCTGGCCTATCTGACCGAGCTCGACTTCGATCGCAGGTACGCGCTCGTCGCTCGTGACGAATCCGGCCATGGTGTGGCGATCGCCCGGTACGAAGCGACGAAAGAGCCAGGCGTCGCCGAGATCGCGGTGGCGGTCGAACCCGGTTGGCGGCGCGTCGGATTGGCCACCGCCTTGGTGCTCGAGCTCGCGAAAGCCGCTGTGGAGCACGGGTTCGACAGATTCACCGCGACTTATCTGGCCGACAACCGGCCCGTGTCGGACTTGCTTGACCTGGCAGGCGCGCGGCGTCAGATCGCGGCCGGGCTCGCGGACGCCCTGCTTCGCCTCAGTCCTGAACCGGAAGAAAGGGAGAACGCACATGGCGACTCGCCCGAACCTGGCGGAACTCGGAGTGAACACGGGCAAGAAGACCAGGCTGCACCGAATTCTGAGGCAGTACGGCCTGGGTAACGGAACGGCCTTCTTCCTGCCGTACGACCAGGGCCTCGAACACGGCCCGCGGGACTTCGCCGCGAACCCCGTGGCGAGCGACCCTCGCTACATAGTGAAACTCGCCGTCGAAGGCGGTTTCAACGGGATCGTCGTGCAGATCGGTCTCGCCGAGAAGTTCTACTGGGACTACGCGGGCGAGGTGCCCCTCGTGCTCAAGCTGAACGGGAAGACGGACATCCCGTCCGACGCGAGGGCCTTGTCGCCGGTCAACGCCTCCGTCGAAGACGCTGTCCGGCTCGGTGCCGACGCCGTCGGATACACCCTGTACGTCGGTACTCCCGCGCAAGAAGCGGATTTCGAGCAGTACAGGCGTGTGCGGGACGACGCCCATCGGCTCGGCATGCCCTTGATCGTCTGGGCCTATCCGCGCGGTGAGGCGATCGAAGCCAAGGGCGGCAAGGATTCCTTCTACGCGGTCGACTATGCCGCGCGGACCGCTTCGGAACTCGGCGCGGACGTGGTCAAGGTGAACTTCCCGCATCCGGAGAAACGCGCCGGAGTCCCTGCGGCGTATGAAGAGGAGTTCACCTCGCAGCAGGCCATCGACGCCGTGGTGCGCTCGGCGAACCGGACGCTGGTGCTCGTCTCGGGCGGGACGAGGGCGGGGGACGAGGCGATGCTGGAGAAGGCGCGGGAATCGATGGAAGCCGGGGCGACCGGGCTGATCTTCGGACGGAATGTCTGGCAGCGGGAGCACGACGAATCGCTGCGGTTCGTCGCGGCGCTCCGGGACATCCTGGCGAAGTACCCGTCGGCCTGACGGCTACCGGGACCGTGACATGTTCGATTTGCCGAGGGGGTCGTGAGTGCTGATGAGGGTTATTGAGGGGTAAGGCAAACGTGACATAGAGGGTCACCGCGCGCTTCCGCCTGTCGAGCGTGTCGCGAAAGCCACTTTCGGGACATCAGGCGTCGCGAAAGTGGCTTTCACGACACGGGCGCCGGCGGTGAGGTGGTCGGCGCGGGTGAGCGGCCGGGGCGAAGGCTCCCTTCGTGGCGTCTAATGCCGCGAAGGGAGCCTTCACCCCACCACAGGTCCGCCCGCGACCACTGCCCTGGCCGCTCATGGCCGTCGCCGGGAAGAGGACCTTCGGTACGCCGCTTCCTCGCGAAGGTCCCTTTCCGAGACGCAGAGTCCCGTGCCACGGTGGTCGGGAAGGTCTGCGTGTATCGCGAGACGAGGGAGAAAGTCCGTGTCCCGGAGATCGCATGACGACGGCAGCTGGCGGCGGTCCACCCTGATCACCCATCACCGGGATCATTTGCCCCAGGTGAAGGTATTGGTCGATGAGCTGTACGCGACGCTGACCGCGAACGGCCGCGGCGAATACGAGGCCATGATCGAAGCCGAGTACGCGGGGCCGCACGAGCACGTCGAACATCACCTGTGCGGTGAGGGCGTGCTCAGCTTGATGGCCGAGCCCATCCGCGGCTCGAAGAGGACGCGGCTGACGCATCTGGTCTACGGCGGATGCACCACACACGAAGTCCGGCAGGATCTGATCGCTCGCGGCCTGGGGTCGCTGGGCATCACTTGGGTGTACCCGCCGGAAGCCGACTTGTCCGAAGGCTGAGCCGGCCGTTCGGGTCCTTGGGGATGTCTCACGCGGTGAGGCGGATCAGGGTGCGGCCGGCGGAAGGTCCATGATGCCGGTGGCTTGCGACCAGACACAACGCCATGTGCCGTCGGCATTGGTGTAGACGTCGGTGTGCCAAGCATCGTGCCGCGGGATGTCCGTGCCGTCGACGGTGAGTTCGATGACGCACCGGTAGCGGAGGACGACGACGTCGGTGCCGACGATGGCGTCCACGTCGCCGGTCAGTCTCAGTTCGCGGTAGGCGACCCGCCCGGTGGTGAGGAGATCCAGGTATTCGGCCTTCGTCCACACGGTGCCGGTCGGGTTGCACAACCGGTACTCCGCGGCGTGCAAGCGGTCGTAGGTGTCGCGATCCACGTCGAGGAGACAGCGGATCCGGTCCTGCTCGGCCTTGATCACTTGGCCGGCCGCATCGTCGGTCATACCCGCTCCTGGTCACTCGTTCGGTTCCGCTGTCGGCTACACGGTATCGGGGGGACTCGTGCCTGGCTGATCTCCGCGAGAACCGCTTTCGTGACCGCCGGGACGGCGGCGGTCACGGCGGGGCTCAGGCCAGGACCGAAACCGACGTCGGTCACATCGACGGCGAAGATCACCAACCGGCCGGGAAGCCGCCCCAGTACCTCGGCGAGTTCCACGGCTTCGGGAATCCCGAAACCGTGGGAGCTCGCGATCGGGCCGTGCTGCGGCAAGGTCGTCCTGTGCCACTGGCCGTCCACGCCGGAGACACGTCGCACGGCGTCGACGATGACCACGAGTTCCGCGCCTTCCCAGGCCTCCATGAGCCGTACGGTGTCCCCATCGCTGATCGTGGCCTCGACACCGTGCCTGGCGACCTCGCGGGCCACGGCCGGGCCGACACCGTCGTCACGCCGGAACTCGTTGCCGACTCCGATCACCAGCGCGTTCATCGGTCGTCCCGGGTGAAATCGAGAAAGTGCGAGGAACACGAAATGCACGGATCGTGATTGCGGATCGCGCGCTCGCAGAGTGAAACCAGGGCATGGTCGTCGAGATCGGCGTGCTGTTCGACCAGCCTCGCCACGTCGTGCTCGATCGCCGACTGATTCTGCGACGTGGGCGGCACGATGTTCGCGGTCACGATCCGGCCGTCCGCGCCGAGTTCATAGCGGTGGTACAACAGGCCGCGCGGTGCTTCGGTGATTCCGTGCCCGGTCGCGGCCCGAGGTTCCACGTCGATGAACGGGGTGCCCGGTCGCTCGTAGTCCGCGATCAGGCGAAGAGCCTCCTCGACCGCGTAAACGATCTCGACGGCGCGGACCACGATACTGCGGAACGGATCACGGCACCGCGGGCCGAGGCCGGCTTCCGCGGCGGCGCTCGCGGCGAGCGCGGAAAGCCGGTCGGAGTTCAGGCTGTAGCGCGCGAGCGGGCCGGTCAGATACCTGCGCCCGTCCAGCCGGGCGTGCAACGCCGTCGAATACGGGACCTGCTGTTCGGTGACGTGGTCCTGGAACTCGCGCGCGGTGAACCGGAGGCCCGTGTCGGCCACCGGTTCACCCCGATCCAGCGGATACCCGTCGTCATCACGCAGGGCGAGGAGGTCGTAGGGCACCTCGATACCGGGGGAATCGAATTCCGCCACCCATCGCACCGTCGCGAGCGCATCGTCCAGCGCGCGCTTCAACGGGTCCGTGAGCGCCCGTAGTTCAGCGGGCTCTGGCACCCGGTAGAAACCACCCACCCGCACGTTGACGGGGTGGATCGCGCGCCCGCCGACCGCCTCCATGATCAGGTTGCCCGCCTTCTTCAGGGCGAGTCCGCGTTCGAGCAGTCCACGATGTTCGCCCGCCATCGCGATGGCATCGGGGAAACCGAGGAAGTCCGGGGCGTGCAGAAGATAGATGTGCAACGCGTGGCTGGAGATCCATTCCCCGCAGTAGAGCAGCCGCCGCAGCGCGCGAAGCCCGCCCCCGACGTCCACGCCGCAGGCGTCTTCGACGGCCCGGCACGAACTGAGCTGATAGGCGACCGGGCAGATCCCGCACACCCTGGCGGTGATATCCGGTGGTTCACGGAAATCACGGCCGCGAAGGAAGGCTTCGAAGAACCTCGGAGGCTCGTAGATGACCAGCTCGACGCTCTCGACCCGTCCGCCGGTGCTTCGCACGCGTAGGGCACCTTCGCCCTCCACGCGGGCAAGTCCCGCCACCCGGAGCATTCGGTTCGCTCGATGTGTCATGACCACTCCGCGGCGGCGTTGAAGGTCGCGAACACCAGCTGGAGTTCGTCGTCGCCCATTCCGCTTCGGCGCAACAGCGGGAGCAGCGCGGGCACGTTGGGCTGCTTCATCGGTCCGAAACAGCCGTAGCACCCGCGATTCACGGCGGGACACAGCGCTCCGCAACCCGCGTGCGTGACGGGCCCGAGGCAGGGGGTCCCGTGCGCGACCATCACGCAGGTCAACCCGCGGCGCTTGCAGTCGGTGCAGACACTCGTGTCCGGCAGGTCGGGTTCGCGGCCCGCGGCCAGCGCGGTGATGACCTCGAGCAGCTGGCCTTTGTCGATGGGGCAGCCGCGGAGCTCGTGGTCGACCTCGACGTGGTCGGCGATCGCCGTCGACGTCGCGAGTGTCTCGATGTAGTCGGGGCGCGCGTAGACCACCGAACGGAATTCTTCGACGTCCCCGAAATTGCGCAGTGCCTGGATACCACCGGAAGTCGCGCAGGCGCCGATGACGACGAGAACGGCGGATCGTTCTCGGATCCACCGGATCCGCTCGGCTTCGGCGGGTGTGGTCACCGATCCCTCGACGAACGAGACGTCGAACGGGCCAGGTTCGGAAACGCTGGTCATCTCGGCGAAATGGGCGAAGCGCACTTGGCGGGAGAGCGGCAGCAGCTCGTCTTCGCAGTCGAGGAGAGACAACTGGCAGCCGTCGCACGACGTGAACTTCCACACCGCGATGGAGAGCATCACAACTCCTTCACCGTGAGCAAGGGCCCGGCGACGTGATAGCCGACGACCGGCCCGGTCCGGCACAGCAGCAGCGGACCCAGCTGACAGTGGCCGCAAGACCCGATGCCGCACTGCATGTTCCGCTCTAGGGAGACCTCGATCCGTTCGGCGGGCACCCCGCGGGCGAGCAGCGTGCGGGCGCAGAACCGCATCATCGGTTCGGGACCGCACAGCAGCGCGGTGGTGCGATCGGGATCGAAAGGATGCACGGCGAGCGGTTCGGTGACGAAACCGACGCGACCGGTCCAATCCCCGATCGACCGGTCCACGGTCAGCACCACCTCGACACCGTCTCTTGTGGACAGATCATCGAGTTCACTTCGATACAACAGATCCGCCGGTGTCCGCGCCCCCGCGATCAGGATCAGGCGGTGGTCGGGCCGCCGGGCCACCGCGTGCCTGACCACCGGCCGTAGCGGAGCGAGCCCGATACCGCCCGCGACGAGCAGGAGATCCCCGGGGCCGTCGGCACGCCATGGGGTGCCGAACGGACCACGCACGCCCAGCACGGTGCCAACACCGGCGTCGTGCAGCGCGCCGCTCACCGCGCCGACCGCCCGGATGGTGTGCACCAGCGTGCCGTCGCCGGGGATCGCGCTGACGGAGATGGGGACTTCTCCCACCCCCGGCGCGTACAGCATCGCGAACTGGCCGGGCAGGAAGGCGGGCAACGGCCTGCCGTCCGGGACCAAGGTCAGCGTCACCACGTCGGCCGTCTCCCGGACGCGGTGGGACACCCGGTAGGGCCGGGGAAGCAGATCGCCGGGCGTCATGCCGGATCCCGGTACAGATCGAGCAGCCGGAGCCTGGTGGCCAGCAACCGATTCGCCAGTGCTCCGAGGAGACCTTGGGAGAACCGGAAGCCGAGGGCTTCGTCGGACTCCAGCAAGGCGCGAAGACGTTCGGCGTCGAGTACCAGTGCCCTGGTCGGAGCGGCCGTCTCCGCACCGAAGTGCCAGCGGTACGGCGGTATGAGCCAGGACCACCCGAGCGGTTCGCCCGGCCCGACACTCTGCAGCGGCACGGATCCGCGAGTCCCGAGATGAACGTCCACGACGACGTGTCCGGAGATGAGCAGCCAGCATCGATCCGCGTCGCCGTCCTCGTCGAACAGCCGTGTTCCGGCCGCGTAGTCCTCGATCCTGCCGATGGCGATCACCGAAGCGCGCTGGGCGTCCGACAGGCCGTCGAGGAGCGGCGAGGTCATCGCTCGATCACGTCGGCGAGCGCGGCGGCTTCCTCCGTGATGTCGATCCCCGCCGGGCACCAGGCGATGCAGCGCCCGCAGCCCACACAACCGGAGGTGCCGAACTGGTCGTGCCAGGTGCCGAGTTTGTGACTCATCCACTGCCGGTAACGAGCCGCGCCGGACGTGCGTACCGCACCGCCGTGGAGCACGGAGAAGTCGATCTCGAAACACGACGCCCACCGTTGTGACCGCAGGGCTCCGCCGTCGAGGTCGTTCGTGTCCTCTGTGGACACACAGAAACAGGTGGGGCAGACCATGGTGCAGTTGCCGCAGGTGAGACAACGTCCGGCCACGTCCGCCCACCGCGGGTGCTCGCGGTTGGCGGCGAGGAGGGCACGAAGATCGGTGTCCGGCATCGCCCTGCCCATGCGCGTCGCCGCTCCTTCGACATCGGCCCTCGCCTGGGCCAGGTCGCGTTCGCTCGCGGGTCTGGAGGGGAGGCGGCCGAGGATTTCCGAACCCGCCGGGCTTCCCGCGACGGCGAGGAACCGATGACCGGTGGTGTCGATCCGTTCGGTGAGGGCGAGATCGTAGCCACCCGAGGCCGAGGGCCCGCACCCCATGGACGCGCAGAAGCAGACATCGCCGGGTTCGGTGCACTCCACGGCGACCACGAACGGCATCGGGCCGCCGACGATCTGGCGTAGTTTGCCGATCGCGGCCAGGTCGCATGGCCTGACACCGAGGAAGGCGTGGTCGACCGGCTCCTCACGTACCGGCCGGAAACCGTCGGGACCACTGGCGACCAGGGCACGGCGAGGAGGATGAAGGAACCGCTTCCATGACTGTGGTCCGGCGGAGTGACCGAAAACCGCGGCGTCCTCCCGCCGTCGCACCCGGTAGTGCCCGGGGCCGGTGTCCACTCCCCAGCCGGAGGGGAGATCGGCGGCCGAAGTCAGTTCCGCGAGCGAAATCGCCCCGTCCCGCAGCACGGGGCCGATCACCGTTCTTCCACTCGTTCTCAGCACGCCGATCAAGGCGTCGAGCCCGGCCAGATCCAGGACGGCGTTCACCGACTTCACCTTTCAGCAGATGCGGGGAAGCTGTTCACCGACGAGAACGTCGACGACACGGCTGGAACCGACCAGGGTGCGCGCGATCACGCGACCAGGTGTTCCGCCGGTCACCTCGCCGATCACGGCGGCGCTCGCGCCTTCGGGAACCGAGCGCATGGCCCGGAGCACCGCCGGCGCGGACGCCGGCGCCACGAACGCGACGAGGCACCCTTCGTTCGCGACGTGCATCGGGTCGAGCCCGAGCAGCGCGCACGCGGCGGCGACATGTTCGGGGACCGGAACGGTCGCTTCGTCGATCTCGACGAGAACGCCGGACGAGTGAGCCAGTTCGTTGAGCGCGCTCGCGAGTCCGCCGCGGGTGGGGTCGCGCAGGGCGTGCACGGCGTCGCCGCCCGCCTCGATCATCGCGGCCACGAGGCGATGCAGTGGCCTGCTGTCCGACGAGATCTCCGGTTCGAAGCCGAGCTCCTCCCGCGCGCTCAGGATCGCGGTGCCGTGCAAGCCGATCGGACCGGACAGGAGCACGACGTCGCCGGCGCGGCCTCCCGTGGCACACGGGCGGGCCTCACCGGTTCGAAAGCCGATTCCTGTTGTCGTGACATAAAGTCCGTCGGCGGCGCCCCGGCCGACCACCTTGGTGTCGCCGGTGACGATCCTGACCCCGGCCGCCGCCGCGGCGGCCGCGGCCGAGCGGGTGATCCGGCGCAGGTCCGCGATCGGAAAGCCCTCTTCGATGATGTACGCGAGGCTCAGCGCGACCGGTACGGCGCCGCGCATCGCCAGGTCGTTGACCGTCCCGTGGACCGCGAGGGAGCCGATGTCGCCGCCGGGGAAGAACCGTGGTGTCACGACGAACCCGTCGGTGGTGAAGACCGTGTCGACGCCACCGACGCCCACCACGGCCGCGTCTTCGAGCGGTTCGTCACCACCGAGTTCGGCGATGATCACCTCATTGAGCAACTCGGTCATGAGCTGCCCGCCGGAGCCGTGACCGAGCAGGATCCGGTCGGTATCGGTATCCGGTACGGGGCAGGCGAATCCGGTCATCGGTACTCCGATCGACGGCCGGCGTTGTGGAACGCCGCGCAGGTTCCTTCGTTCGAAACCATCGGTGCGCCGAGTGGCGTCCGAGGGGTGCATGCTTTCCCGTAGGCGGGACAGTCGGTCGGAATCCTGGTCCCACGGAGGATTTCGCCCGCGATGCAGACCGGGGACTCGCGAGTGACCACGCCGGTCGTGGCGAAGCGCCGATCGGCGTCGAAGGCGGCGAATTCGGGCGAAAGCTCGAGTCCGCTCGCGGGGATCTCCCCGATGCCGCGCCATTTCCGGCCGGTCACCTGGAAGACGCGGTCGACGGTGTCGCGGGCGGTGGCATTACCCGTCCGGCGGACCGCTCGCACGTACTGGTTCTCCACCTCCGCACGCCCGCTTTCGAGCTGCCGCACGGCCATCAGAATGCCTTCCAGCAGGTCGAGCGGTTCGAACCCGGTGACCACGATCGGAACGCCGTACTGGGCGGCGATGGGTTCGTACTCGGTCCAGCCCATCACCGCGCAGACATGTCCGGCGGCGAGGAAGGCGCGGACTTGGTTGTCCGGGGCGTCCAGCAGTGCCGTGATCGCGGGAGGTACGAGCACGTGGCTCACCAGAACGCTGAAGTTGCCGATTCCGGCCGTCGCCGCACGGAGCACCGCCATCGCGTTGGCGGGAGCCGTCGTTTCGAAGCCGACAGCCAAGAAGACCACTTCGCGGTCCGGGTGTTCCCTCGCGATCCGCACCGCGTCGAGTGGCGAGTACACCACCCGCACATCCGCTCCACGCGCTTTGAGCCCGAGAAGGTCTCCGCCGGTTCCCGGAACGCGGAGCATGTCCCCGTAGCTGGTCAGGATCACTTCCGGCCGCGCGGCCATCGCGAGTGCTTTGTCGATGACTTCGAGCGGGGTCACGCAGACCGGGCAACCCGGTCCGTGGATCATGCGCATTCCCGACGGCAGGAGCTCGTCGATGCCCTGCCGGACGATCGTGTTGGTCTGGCCGCCGCAGACCTCCATGATCGTCCACGGCCGGGTCGCGGTCGCTCTCAGTTCGCCGAGCAGCCGTCCGGCCAGGACGGGATCGCGGTATTCGTCGAGATACTTCACAGTCCCAGCTCCGTTTCGAACACGTCCGGCATCGCGCGCAGGACGGCGAGCGTCCGTGCCGCCTCGGTCTCGTCCACCACACTGATCGCGAAACCGACGTGGACGATCACGTGGTCGCCGACCTCGGCTTCCGGCGTGTAAGCGAGGCAGACCGGTCTCCGCAACCCGTCGAAGTCGACGATCCCGGTGCGCGGGAACTCCTCGTCGACGCGCACGATGCGGCCGGGGATACCTAGGCACATGACGTCGACCGTCCCGTCAACAGCGCGGCGGCGACGGCCGCCTGCCCGAAGCTGATTCCTCCGTCGTTCACCGGCACCCGCTCGCCGGTGAGCACCCGGAAACCCAGTCCGGTCAGCGAATCCGTCACCGAAGTGGTGAGCCGGTCGTTCTGGAAGACGCCGCCACCGAGGCACACCGTTCTGCTCCCGCCCGTGGCCGAGGCTTCGCTCACGAGGGCGACGGTGACCTCCGCGATCGTCGCGTGGAAACGGGCCGCGAGCCGCGGGACGGGGGAGTCGCCGGAACCGAGTAGCTCGCGCAGGGTGGGTACCGGGTCGTAGACCCAGAGACCGTCACGCCGATGCAGGTTCCAGGTGAACGGGTCTCCCGTGGGCTCGCCGGACGCGGCCGCTTCGAGCAGGATCGCGGCCTCTCCTTCGTAGCTGTTCTCGTCGCAAAGCCCGAGCATGGCCGCGACGGCATCGAAAAGCCTCCCCGCGCTGGAGGTGAGCGGGCTGTTGACCCGGCGTTCGATCATGCGCCGGACGAGGGCGGACTCCCGGGTCTCCGGTGGCTGGGGAAGACGATCCGCGCCGAAGTCCTCCGCGCCGAATCGGTAGCCCAGTGCCATGCGGTCCGGCCGTCGCACCGCGACATCACCACCAGGCAGCGCGACCCTGCCGAAGCGGCCCAGCCGCCGATAGCCGGTGTAGGTGGCCAGCAGAACCTCGCCACCCCACAGCGTGTTGTCGTCGCCGAGGCCAAGGCCGTCGTAAGCGACTCCGATGAACGGCTCGTCGACGCCATGCTCGGCGGCCACGGCCGCGACGTGCGCGTGGTGATGCTGCACCGCGATCCGCCGCTCACTCGGCCAGTTCGCCGCGTGGGAGGTCGAGTGGTAGCGCGGATGGAGGTCGTGCGCGCAGAACTCCGGGGTGACGTCCAGCCAATGGCACAGCCGGCGGGTCGTTCGTTCGAAGGCGTCGACCGATCCCGCCTTGGCGAGATCACCGATATGCGGGCTGATCACGGCGCGGTCGCCGACCGCCAGGGTGACGGTGTTCTTCAGGTGGGCTCCCAAGGCCAGCACGCTCCGGGGAGAAGGGACGGGAAGTGCGAGCGGGTCCGGTGCGTAGCCGCGGGCACGCCGGATCAGCCGTCCGGCCCGCATCACCGAGTCGTCGTTCCGGGTGAGGATGGGTCTGTCGTGCCCGAGAATTCCGTCGGTCACCGGGCCGAGCGACGCGCGGGCATGCTCGTCGGACACCGTGATCGGTTCATCCGCCAGATTCCCGCTGGTGACGACCAGCGGACGCCCGAGGTCGTGCAGCAGGAGGTGATGCAGCGGGCTGTTCGGCAGGAACAGCCCGATCTCGGGCAGCCGGGGCGCCACCGCGCCGGACACCGCGGTGCCCGGCCGCTTCGGGAGAAGCACGATGGGGCGCGCCACCGACTCCAGCCGCCGGGCCGCCGGGCCGTCGACGACCGCCTGCCCGGCCGCCTCACGAAGATCCGCGACCATGACGGCGAAGGGCTTACCCCGCCGGTGTTTCACCGCCCGCAGCCGGCCGACCGCTTGATCGTTCGTCGCGTCGCAGACCAGCTGATAGCCCCCGATCCCCTTGATCGCGACGACGCCACCGTCGCCGATCGTCGTGACAGCGGCCGCGAGCGCCTCCTCCCCGGTCCGGCCCGCCCAGGAAAGACGCGGTCCGCAGCGAGGACAGGCGATCGGTTCGGCGTGGAACCGCCGGTCGGTGGGGTCGTGGTACTCGCCGGCGCACCGGTCGCACATCGGGAACCGGTTCATGGCCGTCCGGACGCGGTCGTACGGGAGCTGTTCGACGATCGTGGCTCGGGGGCCACACCTCGAACAGTTGAGGAACGGGTACCGGTAGCGCCGGTCGGCCGGATCGAACAGCTCCTCGAGACACGGTGCGCAGGTGGTGAGATCGACGGGCACGATTCGAGGTCCGGCCCGGGACACGCTGTCCCGCACCGAGAATCGCCGCGACTTCCGCGGTGACTTCAGCGTCGTCACGTCGATTCGCTCGACCATTGCGGGAGGCGGCGTCCGGTCCAGGATGGTCCGGTGGAACCGCGCGAGGACGTCGGGGTGCGCGGAGGCGGTGATCACCACATGACCTCCGATGTTGCGCACCTCCCCGCCGACGCCCAGTGCTGTCGCGACACGGTGGACGTAGGGCCGGAAACCGACACCTTGGACGGCGCCGTGCACTTCCCACCGTTGTGTGACGTCCCCTCCGGGCATCAGGCCTCCATGGTCGACTTTCGTAAAGCCTGTGGCGGATTCGGGCGGCCCTCTCCTCAACGGTGGTGGCGTGTCGCGAAAGCCACTTTCGCGACACCTGACGTCCCGAAAGTGGCTTTCGCGACACGCCGGCCACTCCGGAATCCGCCGAACAGGCTCCAAGAATCGGCGAGGCTCCGGAGTGCCGGATAGGGCAGAACGTCCCCCGCTCGTCCTTCGAACGGCCCGCGGCCCGCCGGATGGATCCATTGTGGACAGACTGGGCCGAAGGTCCCGTCGTCTGGTTACGAACGCCGCTGCCGGTGGCGCTCTCCTGCTCCTAACGTCCGTGACAGTTGCCGAAATCGGATGGGGTGAGCTGCCATGCCGGAGAATCCGGGGCACGGGGTGGTCGTCGGTGTCGACGGCTCGGAGTCCGCGATCAGGGCCGTCCGCTGGGCGGTGGATCAGGCGCGGCGGCGCCACGCGGAACTCACGCTGGTGCACGCGATCGACGACGAATCGCTGAGCCATCCGAGGCCGATGCCGACGCGCGAGGACCTCGGGAAGATGATCAGGATGCGGGGGCATCGTCTCCTGCGGCAGGCGCGGGACGCCGCCAGGGAGGTCGCTCCGGACGTCCACGTCTCGCTGGTGTTGCAGCACGAACGTCCGGTGCAGGCGCTGAAGGACGCGGCCGAGAACGCGGACCTGCTGGTGCTGGGGACGGAAGGACTGCGCCCGCTCGGCCGGGTGCTGGTCGGGTCGGTGTCCGTCGCGCTGGCCGCCAAGGCGGCGTGCCCGGTCGCGCTGATCCGGCCGCATGTCGCGGAGGAGGACACGCCGCACGACGGCCCGGTCGTCGTCGGGATCGACGGAACCCGGACCAGCGAAGCCGCTCTCGCGCTCGCCTTCGAAGAAGCTTCCTGGCGGCAGACGGAGCTGGTCGCCCTGCACTGCTGGGACGACACCTTCCTCTCGGCGGTGTTCGAGGAGACGCACTGGAGCCTGGAGCGCTCCGAGTTCGAGGAGAGCGCGAACGAGGTGCTGGCCGAACGGCTCGCGGGCTGGCGGGAGAAGTATCCGGACGTGCGTGTCCACCGGGAGGTCGTGCGGGGCCGCCCGGCGGACGAGCTGCTCAAACGCGCCGACCGGGCGCAGCTGCTGGTCGTGGGCAGCCGCGGCCGCGGCGGGATCGCCGGGATGCTGCTCGGCTCGACCAGCCAAGCGGTGATGTCCTACGCCCTGTGCCCGGTGATCGTGGCCCGCGAAGCAGGGGACCGGTGACGGGTTCCGCCGTGGCCCGGGCAACGACGGGCCTCACCACGGCCGAAGCGGCGACCGCCCTTCGCCGTGACGGACCGAACACCCTGCCCGCCGCGAAACGGCGGAATCCGCTGCTGACCCTGGCCGGGCAGATGGTCCACTTCTTCGCGCTGATGCTGTGGGCGGCCGCGGGGCTGGCTCTGGTCGCCGGGATGCCGGCGCTGTCGATCGCGATCGCCGTGGTCGTGGTGCTCAACGGGGCTTTCTCGTTCGCGCAGGAGTACCGCGCGGACCGGGCCGCGGAACGGCTGCGGGATCTGCTGCCGGTGCGCGCGACGGTGCGCCGGGACGGGCGTGCGGTCGTCGTGGACGCCGCGGATCTGGTCGTGGGCGACGTGGTCCTGTTCGAAGCGGGGGACCGGGTGTGCGCCGACGGGGAACTCGCCGAGTGCGGCATGCTCTCGGTCGACGAGTCGATGCTCACCGGCGAGAGCAGACCCGTGCGGCCGGACACGGGCGGATCCGTCTTCGCCGGGACGTATGTCACCGAAGGTCACGGGGTCGCGATCGTGACGGCCACCGGCGCCCGCTCCCGCCTCGCCGGGATTTCCGCGGTGACCGCGAACGCCGTGCGGCCGAAGAGTCCGTTGGCCGCGCAGCTGCACCGCGTGGTGCGGATCGTGGCGCTGATCGCGGTCGCGGTCGGTTGCGTGTTCTTCGCCGCCGCCCTCGGTCTCGGCCGGGCGGGAACGGAAAGCTTCCTGTTGGCGATCGGGGTGACGGTCGCGCTTGTGCCGGAGGGGCTGCTGCCCACCGTGACGCTGTCGCTGGCGCGGGCGGCGCAGAAGATGGCCGGCCGCAAGGCCTTGGTGCGCAGGCTCGAATCCGTGGAGACGCTGGGGGCGACCACGTTCATCTGCACCGACAAGACCGGCACCCTGACCCGTAACGAGATGTCCGTCGTCCGGGTGTGGACCCCGGCCGGCACGGTCGAGGTCGACGGTGCCGGCTATCGGCCGGTCGGTGAGCTGACCGGCTCGCCCTCGGCGGTGCGGGCGGTGGCCGCGCTCGCGGATTCCGCGGCCCGGTGCTCCCCGGACGCGCACGCCGTCGAGGAGGCGAACGGATGGCGTCCGGTGGGCGACCCGATGGAGGTGGCGCTGCACGTCCTCGCCGCCCGAGCCGGAGTCGCCGCTCCTCCGCGGCCGCGTGACCGCAGGCCGTTCGATCCGCATCGGCGGCGGTCGTCGGTCTCGGACGTCGACGGCCTCCACGTCTCGGGCGCGCCGGACACCGTTCTGCCGCTGTGCGGGAAGGCGCCCGGCGCGGAGGAAGCCATCGCCGCGTTCAGCCGGGCGGGCCTGCGGGTGCTCGCCGTGGCGCACCACGCGAACCCGTCCACGAAGGAGGATCAAGGCGGGCTGACGCTGCTCGGCCTCGTCGGGCTGGAAGATCCGCCCCGGCCCGACGTCGGTGCGGCGATCGCGTCCTGCCGCCGCGCCGGGATCCGGCTGGCGATGGTGACCGGCGACCATCCGGGGACGGCCGCGGCCATCGCCGAGGAGGTCGGACTGCTCGGGCCGGACCGGCTCGTGCTGGAAGGCAAGGATCTGCCCGCCGATGACGAGGAACTCGGCAGGCTGCTCGACGTCGACGGTGTGGTGGTCGCCAGGGTGGCCCCGGAGGAGAAGCTCCGGATCGCGAAGGTCCTCCAGGCCCGGGGGCATGTCGTGGCGATGACCGGAGACGGCGTCAACGACGGGCCGGCCCTGCGCACGGCCGACATCGGTGTCGCGATGGGCGCCTCGGGCAGTGACGTCGCCAGGGAGGCGGCCGACCTGGTCCTGCTCGACGATCATTTCGGCACCATCGTGGCCGCCGTGGAGCTCGGGCGCGCGACGTTCGTGAACATCCGGCGCTTCCTCACCTATCACCTGACCGACAACGTCGCCGAGCTCACGCCGTTCGTCGTGTGGGCGCTCGCGGGCGGGCAGATCCCGCTGGCCATCACCGTTCTCCAGGTACTGGCGCTCGACATCGGCACCGACCTCCTCCCGGCCGTCGCGCTCGGCGCGGAGCCGCCGAACCGGCGCACGATGGAGGGACCGGCGAAGGGCGGTTCCCTGATCGACCGCAGGCTGGTACGCCGTGCCTTCGGTGTGCTCGGCCCGGCCGAGGCGCTCATGGCCATGGCGGCGTTCCTGGTGGTGCTGCTGGGCGGCGGATGGTGGTTCGGCGAGACGCCCGGTGCGGCGCTGCTCGCGACCGCGTCCGGCACCGCGTTCACCGCGATCGTGCTCGGCCAGCTCGCGAATGCCTTCGCCTGCCGGAGCGAGTCACGCTGGGTCGGCAGGATCGGCTTGCGCGGAAATCCCTTGCTGTGGTTCGCGATCGTCTTCGAGCTCGCGATGCTGGCCGCGTTCCTTCTCCTGCCGCCACTGCCCGGCCTGCTCGGCGGTACCGTGCCGAGCCCGCTCGGCTGGGTGCTGGCGTTCGTCACCGTCCCGGTCGTGCTGCTCGCGGACACGGTCCACAAGGCCGTTCGCGCCCGGCGCTGACCGGCGCGCGATCCTCGCCAAGGCCGAGACCTCGGTCTCGATGGCCTTGGCGAGGAACCCGGTGTCCGGAGCGCTCGCGAAGTCCAGCGTGATCCCGAAGGTGAGCTTGTCGCGATAGGAGAGCACGGCCACCCCGGTCCGCAGGTTCAACGCGACCGGGACGTAGGGGTAGAGCTCCAGCACCTCGCGTCCGAGAGACCGAAGCGCTGTCCGCGGTCCGGGGACGTTCGTGACCACCGAAACGACGTTGTGCTGCGGGAGACCGGCGGCGAGCCGGACGGCCCACGCGATCGGCGCGAACGGCGCGCCCGCCGCGACACCGGTCAGCGTGGCGCCCGCTTCCGCCTCTTTGCTCGCCTTCAGCGCGGCCGAGCGCCGGTGAACGGCGGCCAGCCGTCCCGCGGGATCCGGGACGTCGACGGGAAGCAGGGGCAGCATCAGCGAGACCTCGTTGTCGACGGTATCGCGACTCCCGCGGACGGAGACCGGTACGAGGGCACGGATCGCGTCCGGGACCGGCCGCTCACCTCGCCGCCGCAACAGCGCACGGAACGCGCCTGTGACGGCCGCCAGTGCCACGTCGTTGACCGAGACGTCGAAGGCCCGGCTGATGGCGCGCACTTCGTCGAGGGAGGAATGTGCCACCTCGTAACGCCGGTCCGGGCCGATGGGGCCGGAGAGCGACGACCGTGCGGCGGGGATGAGCGCGGAAGCGAAGGCCGTCAGCCCGGAAACGGCATCCGCGATCTCGCGCACCGCCCGGGACGGAGACAGCGCCAGCCGTACCACCGCGCGAAGCTGTCTGGCGGGAATCAGCATGAGCCTGCGTGCGGCGTCCTTGAGCAGGTCCAGCGTGCCGAGGTCGGGGACCGGTTCGGCAGGCGCGGTGTCTCCAGACGCGTCCGTGAAGAGCACTTTCAGCAGTTCGTTACCGGTGACGCCGTCCGCGACGCAGTGGTGCAGTTTCGACAGCACCGCCCAGCGGCCGCCGGAAAGTCCTTCCAGGACCCAGAATTCCCACAGCGGATGGTCCCGGTCGAGGCGTTCCCCCATCAGCAGGGCGACCAGTTCGCACAGCTCCTTCTCCCCGCCAGGGGGCGGGACGGCGACTCGGTGGAAGTGCCGGGCCGCGTCGAACCGATCGTCGTCGACCCACACCGGCGGCCCCAGATCGAGCGGCACCCGGTGGATCTTCTGCCGGTAGCGCGGGATCAGCGGCAACCGGCCGGTGATCGACCGGACGAAGTCCGCGTGCGACGGCGGCGGACCTTCGAGCACCGCCACCGACGCGATGGACAGGGAGGCGTTGGCATCCCCGTCCTCCAGTTCCAGGAACGCCGCGTCGAGCGGGCTCAGATGGTCCATCGGTGTCTCCCTGGTTCGTTCAGGACGCGAGATCGCCTTCCTCGGTTTCCTGCCGGAGAACTTCGAGGACGACGCTTCCGTCCACGGTCTCCCTGGTCATCAATTCGGCGGCCAGTAGATCCAGCGCCTTCCGGTGCCGGCGCAGGGCGCCGACGGCCCGGTCTTCGGCCGCGCGCAGCAGGCGCGCGACCTCGCGGTCGATAACCTGCTGTGTTCGCTCCGAGAAGCCGCCGTGCCTGTTCTCGGACGGGTCCTCGGCGAGGAACCGCGCGTGCGCGGCCGGATAGGCGACCGGGCCGAGCGCGGTGGACAAGCCGAACTCCGTCACCATCTTCACCGCCAGCGCGGTGGCGCTGGCGAGGTCGTCGGCCGCGCCGGTGGAACCCTGGCGGAACACCACGAGTTCCGCGGCGCGCCCGCCTAGCCGGACGGTCAGCAGGTCGGTGAGGTAGGCCTCGCTGTAGAGGTGCCGTTCGGCCTCGGGAAGCTGCTCGGTGGCGCCCAGTGCCATCCCCGCCGGCAGGATGGTGACCTTCGCGACCGGATCGGCGTGTTCGCACAGTGCGGCGATCAGCGCGTGACCGGATTCGTGGACGGCCACGGCGTGCCGTTCTTCGGGCAGCAGGGCGTTGGAGGTTTCGCGGCGGCCGAGCAGGACCCGGTCACGGGCGGAGTCGAGATCGGCCGCCGTGATGGTCGTCCGCCCGTCGCGGACGGCGTTGATCGCTCCCTCGTTGACGAGGTTCGCGAGATCCGCGCCGGAGAAGCCCGGGGTGCCCCGGGCGACGCGCCGGAGATCGACGTCGGGGCCGAGGTGCTTGCCGTTCACGTGGACGACGAGGATCGCCGCGCGTTCGTCCTGGTTCGGCAGCGGCACGGTGACCTGCCGGTCGAACCGGCCGGGCCGCAGCAGCGCGCGGTCGAGGGACTCCGGCCGGTTGGTCGCGGCGAGCACGACGATCCCGCTGCTCTGATCGAAACCGTCCATCTCGGCCAGAAGCTGGTTCAGGGTCTGTTCGCGTTCGTCGTGCCCGCCCGTACCGCCGATGCCCCGGCGGCTCCCGACGGCGTCGATCTCGTCGATGAAGATGATGGACGGCGCCCGGTTCCTGGCCTCGGTGAACAGGTCTCGGACCCGCGACGCGCCGACACCGACGAACATCTCCACGAACTCGGAACCGGTGACGGACAGGAACGGCACACTGGCCTCGCCCGCCACCGCGCGGGCCAGCAGTGTCTTCCCGGTGCCCGGCGGTCCGACCATGATGACGCCGCGCGGCCCTTTCGCGCCCGCCGCCGCGTAGCGATCCGGATCGCGGAGGAAGTCGACGATCTCACTGACGTCCTGCTTGACCCCTTCGTATCCCGCGACATCCGCGAACCGGGTGGTGGGCCGCTGCGCTTCGATGATCTTCGCCTTCGACCGGCCGAAACCACCGGCTCCGGCGAGGGAACGCTGGGCGCCTTTGCCCATCCAGATCAGGAATCCCACCAGCAGGAGCAACGGAACCAGACTGCCGACCAGGGACAGCAGGGCCGAGGAGCCTCCCTGCTCGCCGGTGACCTGGATACCCTTCTCCTTCAGTTTCGGCAGCAACTGGTCGTCGGTGAGGGCGACGGGAAGTTGTGTCGTGAAAGCCGTCCCGTCACGGAGGTTCCCCTTGATCGCCCCTTCGTCGTCGACGGTGACCTTCTGCACCTGCCCCGCGTCTACTTTGGACAGAAGCTCCGTGTAGCCGAAGGAGGGGGTCTCGGCGGTCAGCAGCTGAGGCAGGAAGAACAGAAGCAGCATCACCAGGAAGACCGCGGGCACCGTCCAGCGACGCCAACGTGAGGGCTCGGGCGGGCCCGAAGGCGGGATCGGATCGGAGGGCGGACCGGGTTTGGCCGTCCGTGACATCACTTCGTCCCTTCGTGCGCGGGTTCGGTCACCCGCGCAGCACGGCGCGCCGGGTCTCGTACTCGTCCTTGTCGATCTCCCCGCGGGCGAAGCGTTCGTTCAGGATCTTGATCGCGTCGTCGTGGCCGGTCGAGGTCTTGGTGGTGCGGCGCAACAGGATCACCGCGACGGTGACGAGGCCGCCGATCAGGATGACCACGGTGATCATCATGAGCAGCATGCCGACCCAGCCGCCGTCGGAGTAGTGCCAGTACGGCATGGTCTTTCCCTTTCGTTTCAGTGGCTCTGGTAGCGCACTTCGCCCGCCACCGGCGTCCCGAGCGGCGCGAGAACCTCGTCGAGGTTCCGGCGCGGGGTCGCGGTGAGCGGGTCGGCGTTGACGGGCGCCCAGCCGGTGCGCAGCACCATCTGCGGGAAGGTGCCGCCGGTGACCAGTTCGCGCACCTTCGCCCTGGTGTCCGCGATCTCCAGCGGTTCGGTCAGCGGAGAGGTGGCCAGGCCGAGGCTGGTCGCGGCGAGCAGGACCGCGCTGGTCGCCTCGCCCGCGCGGAGCCGGGACATCGTGTCGTCCGAAGCCGTGCTGAGCACGAGGAGCACGGTCTCGTCCGCCTCACCGGTCGAGCCTTCGGGCTGGCCGAGCCGGGGGTCGGCGAACGCACGCGCGGGCAGGGCGCCGGGGGTGTCGTCCTGTGCGGGTGCGTTCGCCGACGGGACGCCGTCGGGAGCGGTATGCCTGCCGCTCCAGGCGGCGAGTTCGGTCCGGTAGGCCGGGTCGGCCGCGTGGATCTCGGCGGCTTCGGAGATGGCGAGGGCGAGGTGATACCGGGCGGCCTCGAGTGCGGGGCGCAGGATCGCGCCTTCGTCTCCCGCGTGGCGGGCGAGGTTTTCGAGGTGCCCGGCGGGCACGGTCCAGGAGCTGTGCCTGCGCCGGTCGGTCCGGCGGCGGGGGATGGCGGCGGCGAGCGCGATCTCCTCCTGGGTCGGCTCGTGCCGGTGCAGCTCCAGAGAGGCGAGGTGGTCCGGCTCCGCGGGATTGGGCAAGCGGTGCACGCCGGTCCGCCAGCCCAAGGCCGCGAAGCCGACCCGGATGTGGTGCAGGGCCGCGCCGCAGCTGAGCATCAGGTCGCGGCCGTCGGGATCGGTCCCGGCCAGCAGCCGGGTCCGGTCGGCGTAGAGGTGGACGGTGCGATCCCCGACGCGCCATTGCCACGGCTGGGAGTTGTGCACGGAAGGAGCGCGGCAGGCCAGGGCCACCGCGGATTCGACGGTGAACTCGTCGGGAAGGCCGTGGTCCATCGGAAACCTGCCTCTGCTCTACGGGTGAAGGGGGTGCGTCTCATGGTTCTCCGGACGCCGTGGGCCGTGGAGGGTCAGAGGGCCCGGTTCGCCGGGCCGTTCGATCCTGTTCCCTCGCACGGCCCCGCTGGATCGTCGAAGGGTCCGCTCCCCGCAAGGAGGCGTCCCATGAGTTCGGCAGTCCGCGTCGAGGCCTCGCTCGACACCGACCTGTCCCGCTGGCTGTGGCTGGTGAAATGGTTGCTCGCGATCCCGCACTACCTCGTGCTCGCGGTGCTGTGGCTCGCGTTCGTCCCGCTGACGGCGGTGGCGTTCTTCGCCATCCTGTTCACCGGGCGGTATCCGCGGGCGATCTTCGAGTTCAACGTCGGAGTTCTCCGCTGGGCGTGGCGGGTGCACTACTACGCCTACGCCGCGCTGGGCACGGATCGCTATCCGCCGTTCACCCTTGCCGACGATCCCGGTTACCCCGCCCGGCTCGAAATCGACTACCCGGAGCGGCTTTCCCGCGGTCTCGTGCTGGTGAAATGGTGGCTGCTCGCGATCCCGCACTACCTCGTCGTCGCTCTCTTCGCCGGGGGCGGGCTGTGGCTGTGGAACACCTCGGACGAGGGTTTCCAGTGGGGAGCGGGCGGGCTGATCGGGATCCTGGTGCTCATCGCCGGTGTCATCCTGCTGGTGCGGGGGGAATATCCCAAGCCGATCTTCGATTTCGTGCTCGGGCTGGACCGGTGGGTCATCCGGGTGGGCGCGTACGCCGCCCTGATGACCGACGACTATCCGCCGTTCCGGCTGGACCCGGGCGGTAGCGAACCCGGCCCGCCTGCCGCCGGTTCCGCGGAACCGGTGCGGCATCCTCCGCGTCCGGCGGGCTGGACGACCGGCCGCGTCGTATCACTCGTGATCGGTGTACTGCTCGCCGTCGTGTCGACCGGTCTGCTCAGCGGAGGCGCGGCCTCGCTGTGGCTGGACAGGGCCGATCGCGACGCCGACGGATACTTGACGGTCACGGGGACCTACAGCACCGATACCGCCGCCCTGGCGAGCGAACGGATCACCTTCGTCTCCACCGCCGCCGGCGAGGTTCCCGTCACCCGGGCGCTCGGTGACATCCGGGTACGCGTGACCCCGCTCGGCGCGAAGGACGTTTTCGTGGGTGTCGCGCCATCGTCGGTGGCGGATCGCTATCTGAGCGGGACCGACCACGCGACGGTCACCGACCTCGGCTCGGGCGAGCTGATCGTGCACCGTTCCCCGGAGTCGCCGGTGCTCCCGTGGGAGGCGGGGATCTGGACGGTTTCCGCGATCGGTCCCGGCACCCAGACGATCACTTGGCCCGACCAGGCGGGCGACTGGACCCTCGTGGTGATGAACGCCGACGCCTCGGCCGGTGTGGACGTCCGGGCGGAGGCGGGCGCGACCCTGCCGATACTCGGCTGGTTGTCCTGGGTCCTGCTCCTCTCGGGCGCGTTGCTGCTCGCCGCCGGGGTGGCACTGGCCGCGGTCGCCGTCACCCGCGTCTCGAACGAGCTTTCGCCGACCCGGTAAGGAGAATCATGATGCAGGTACTCGTGGTGTTCGAATCGATGTTCGGCAACACCGAGATCATCGCCAGGGCGATCGGCAAGGGTCTGGCCGCCTCCTGCGAGGTCGACGTCGTCAACGTCGACGACGCCCCGGCCCAGTGGGACGGACTCGGCCTGCTCGTCGTCGGCGGCCCCACCCATGCCCACGGCATGACCCGACCCGGCACCCGCAAGAGCGCACGCGAGGAGGTCGAGGGAGGAGTCCGCTCGGCGACCGGCCTACGGGAGTGGCTGGGCGCCTTGCCGCCGGCGTCGCGCCGGGTCCCCGTCGCGGTTTTCGACACGAGACTTCCCCGGGCTCGGTGGCTCACCGGTTCCGCCGCGGTCGGCGCGCGGAAGCTGCTGCTGAAGCGCCGCGGCGTTCCGTTGGCGCCACCGGAGAGCTTCTTCGTGGACGTCGGCAAGAACGCCACGATCCTGTGCGACGGCGAGCAGGAACGCGCCGAGGCATGGGGCGCCACGCTCGCCTCGCGGCTTCTGGAGACCGCGGCCGGCTGAAGTGTCTTAGGTCTACTGCTGATGCGAGGGTGACGGTGTCGCGTGATCAGACGGACGACACGCGTGATCAGACGGACGACACGCGTGTCCAGGCGGCCGACTCGCGTGTCGTCCATCCAATCACGCGTGTCGTCCCCTCAGACACGCATCACCGCCGAACTTCTGGCTCAGGACACCGGCGGGAGTCACGGGTGCGAAAGCACCCACCAGGCGACGAGCAGGCCACCCGAATTGGTCGCGCAGTGCAGGAGCGCGGGCGCCAGTACTCCCTTTCCCCAATGACGCCACCAGTACAGGAAGACCCCGGCACCGGCCGCGGCCACCATCGCCAGCACGGAGATCAACGGAAGCGGGAGACCGCCGACGGTGGCGTCGACCGCGGCGTTGCGGACCAAGGCGAGCGAGGGCAGCAAATGCCACAGACCGAACAGGGCGGCGGCACCGAGAACCGGTGCCCAGCGCCAGCGCTCGCCGGCCCCGAGCAGCGCGGGGAGAACGCCGCGGAAGGCCACTTCCTCGATGAGGACGGTGCCGAGCGGAATACGGAGAAGGGCGAGCCACAAGAGCTGGCCGATCCCCGGTGTCCCGACCCGGCCGTCCTCGAAGAACGACCGGAGCGCGGGAACGGCCAGCGCCACCGCGAACACGAGGCCGACCAGCCCGGCGCCCGCGAGGCCGACGACGGCGGCGCGACCGAGCGTATGCCTGCCGAGGCCGATGGACGCGAGCCGGAGGCCGGAGAACCTGGCGACGGCGATCAGCACGGCCGCCGTCACGACACCGCAGACGGGATACGCCCACCCGGGCAGCACCCGGTTCGCGAGCAGGGTGGCGGCGGCGAGCAGCAGCACCGAGACGATGACGGCCGGAATCCGGCGAGAGAGCCGTATATCGATTGGTTGCGTTCGGTCAGCTTGATCGTCGTGGTGCTCTGGCACTGGGCGTTCACCATCCTGCGGTGGTCACCGGACGGGCCGATGCCCACGAGCCCGCTCGGGTTCTTCTCCGGTTTGTGGATCTTCACCTGGCTTCTGCAGGTGATGCCGATGTTCTTCTATGTCGGGGGATACGTGCACCTGGTGTCCTGGCGGAGGGCGCGGGCACGCGGGGAGTCACTCGCGCGATACGTCCGGCACCAGATCAGGCGTCTCGTCGTGCCGGCCGGAGCCTTGGTGCTGATCTGGACCGCGTTCGGCGTGACAGCGGCGTCGCTGTCCAATCTACGCTGGATTCGCGGTGCGGTGCTGTTGATCATCAGCCCGTTGTGGTTTCTCGCGGTGTACGTCGTTCTTCTGGCCGTGCTGCCGGTGAGCCTGTGGCTGCACCGGAAGTTCGACGTCGTGGTCTTGGTCTGGCTGGGTGGCGTCGCACTCGGCGCCGACGTGGTGCGCTTCCGCTACGGTGTCGACGAAGCGGGCTGGGTGAACATGATCGCGGTCTGGGGCCTCGCCCATCAGGCCGGTTTCTTCCACCGGCGGCTCGTCGACGCACCGCGGCGGTGGGGGCACGCGTTGCTCTGGACGGGCCTGTTCGCTCTCGCGGGCTTGGTGTTCTCCGGCCTGTACCCGGGTTCCATGGTCGGCGTCCCCGGGGACAGGTTGTCGAATATGGGGCCGCCGACGTTCGTGATCGTCGCGCTGCTGACGTTCCAGATCGGATTCGCCGAGGTGACCCGGCCGTTCTTCGAACGACGGCTCGCGAGACCACGCTGGCGCCGGTTCATCGGTCTGCTCGACCGCTACGCGCTGCCGCTGTTCCTGTTCCACACCACCGGGATGGCGCTGGCGAAGGCCTGCGTCTATTTCGTCTTCGGGGACGGCGTTTCCGATGACCGGCCGCCTGATCTGATCTGGTGGCTGCAACGGCCGATCGCCGTGCTCGGTTCGTTGGCGTGCACGCTTCCGTTCCTGGTGCTCTTCGGCGGAAGACGGACTCGTGGCGCGAGACGTGAGGACCTTCGGCCCTCCACCGCGGGCGGCGCGAAGAGGACGGTGAACGACGTGCGGCCAAGGGCTCATGAGTGGCCACGCGGCGCGGCGTGGCGGAAAGGCGGAACCCATGCGTGCACAAACAGGGGATTGGCTCGTCATCAAAGGGCCGGTCGTCGGAAAGCCGGATCAGCGTGGCCTGATCATCGAAGTCCGTGATCCGGACGGGGCGCCGCCGTACGTCGTGCGGTGGCCTCAGGACGACCATGTGTCCACGGTCTTTCCCGGGCCCGACGCCGTGATCGTCACCGAGGCGGAGCAGAGCGCGGCGGAAGAGGCGGAGCGCGCCCGGCTCGAGGCCGTTCAGGAGGCCATTTTCACCCGGCACTGGTCGTGACCGGTGACCGTCGGCCACGACACCCGATCAGCGCGCAGGACAGGTTGTGGCTGAAGCTGGACGAGCCCGCCAACCGGATGCTCGTCACGGCGGTGCTGTGGACAGCGAGCGAGGTGGATCCGGAGCGGCTGAAACGAGTGGTGGCCGACCGGCTGGTCGGCCGCTATCCGGTGTTCACCCGGCGGCCGGTCCGCGACGGCGGTACCTGGTTCTGGGAGGACGACCTGGAGTTCAGTCTCGACCGGCATCTGACCGTGGCCGACCTGCCCGCGCCGGGGACCAAAGAGGTCCTGCAGGATCTGGTCGCGGCGCGGAGGGGGCGGCCCCTCGATCCGGAGCATCCTTTGTGGACAATGGAGCTCTATCGTGGTTACGGTCCCGGCAGCGCGGTGGTCCTGTGTTCGCACCATGCCATGGCGGACGGTATCCGCTTGGCCCAGGTCCTTTTCGGACTGTTCGACCCGGCCGAAGAGGACAAGAGACCCGTGAAGGTCGGTGGGGTGGGGCCACGTGGGCCGGATTCTTCCCGTGCGCCATCGAGAGCCGCGGCGAAGGTGGTGAAGGCGCTCAACGAGTTCGGTGAGCGGCTGGAGGGACCGATCGCCCGGGCGGTCCTGGGCTGGCCGTTGCTCGGCTTGAGCACGGCCGCGGGCCTTTCCGGCGCGGTGGCCGAGGTCGTGACCGATGCCTTGCCGTCGCGTCCGGACTCCGTGGTGAGGTGGCTGATGGCCCAGGGGTTCACCGCCCGCAACACCGTCGACGGTGTACTCGGGCTCCTGGCGCCCGCCGCGTCCGGCGCGTTCTGGCCGGGTGACCCCGGCCAGGAGAAGACCGCGGCCTGGGGAGACGCGGTGCCGTTGGAACTCCTCGCCGCTGTGGGGCATAGCACCGGAACGAGCGTGAACGACGTGTGCGTCGCCCTGATCATGGCTGCCTTCGAGCGATATGCCCGGGAGGTCGCTCCGGGAACGGACGGGGTGGAGCTGAAGTGGCTCATCCCGGTGAGCCGTTCGAGCTTCGATGATTCGCTCCCCGAGGACCTGGGCAACGACTTCGCGCTGATCCTGGCGGGTTTCCCCTTGCGGCAACGGAACTTCCGAGAGCGGTTGGACAACGTGCATCGCCGTGTGTCCGGTATTCGTGAGTCGCTGGAGCCGGTCCTCACCTTCGGCGTGCAGTGGCTGGCAGGCAAGGCGCCGGAGGTGATTTCGGAACCCGTGACACGGTTCTTCGCGGCCAAGGCGATCGGGGTGCTGACCAATGTCCCAGGGCCGCGCAGTCCGGGCGAACTCGTCGGCGCCCGGGTCGAAGGGGTCGTGGGTTGGGCACCGTGCAGCGGGAAACAGGCCGTCACGGTATGCGTGTTCAGCTACGCGGGATCCGTCCGGTTCGGCTTCGGGACCGATCGGTCGCTCGTACCCGACCCGGGACGGCTGGTCGCCGCGCTGGACGACGCGGTGAACGACGCCGCCACGCTCACGAACGAGTGAGCGCGGCGGCGCGCGTGGCGATGGTGCCGAGCAGCACCCGGGTGACGATCCAGGCGGCGGGCCGGATCGCGTGCCAGTAGAGCGCTATCGCGTGCCGGGCCGCCGGGTCGGCGACGGTGATCCTGGTCTCGATGGTCAACCGGCACCCGGTTTTCTCCCCTGGTGTCACGGAGAATCCCACGGCGATGGTGCCGCTGCCGGGATGGGCGAAATCGCGGAAGGAGTCCGCCGTGACGTCGTACCATTCGGGAATGGCGGCCCAGAACCGGCCCGCCGCGCCCAGGACCATCTCCTGTCCGGGCCGCTCGCCGAGAAAAGCGCATCGTTCGCCGAGCATGGTCTCGCCGAGGTCGGGGATGTGTCGGTGCCCGCGGAGCGTTTCGGGCAGGCTTCGAGCATGGACGAGCGCCCGGACCAACGGCGAACGGACGTCCGCTGCCCGGAGTTCACCGACCGCCCGGTACAGCGCGTCGGGCGGCACGTCCACCACGGAGGTCTCCACGAGCACGAAGTCCGGACGCGGTGCGAAAGCGTCGAGCAGGGCGGTACTCACCGCGCCGCGGGTTTCGCGGTCTCGGCGTCCCGGGCGATCGTCCGCAACGTCGCGGCGTGAATGGCCTTGATGAACGGCGAGGCCACGGCCCAGTACAGCCGGAATCGGGAGAGGCTCGCGGAGTCCGTGAGGGTCACCCGGATGTCATAGGACAACAGCGAGCGCTGTTCGCCGTATCGGCGGACGGACAACGACAGGACGATCTTGCCGTAACCCGGTTCTAGGAAGCCGGCGAACTCGCCGGGCTCCAGCCGCCGCCACTCGATCACCGGTTGCCAGAACTTGCCCGCGACGCCCGCCACCAATTCGATACCGGGCAGTTCACCGAGGATGACCCAGTCGGAATCCGTCGCCATGTCGTCGAACGTGAGCCGGGTGGGTACCGACGGGCCGTGCCCGCGCCGGAATCGCTCGGGCAGGCCGCGGACCCAGCCCGCGGCGCGAACGAGCGGGCCACCCACCTTCATGAAGTCGAATCCGCGCACCGCGGCGTAGGTCGTGGCCGGGTCGGCGTCGACCACCCGGTGCCGGAGCACGGAAAAGGCGGGGTCCGGCGCGAACCGGTCGGCCAGCAGTTCCGCGGTGGCAGTCGATGACGAATGCGTTCCGCTGATGGGCATCGCGAGGTCTCCTCTCCGGAAAGACAAAGGGTTCTCCCGAATCGGTGCCCGTCGTCAGGGCCGAACGTCCCGCACCGGGCAGGCCAACGGCCCGGCAGGTCGGGGCGCCGGGCACTGACCTGTCCGCCGCGACGGAGGCAGGCTTGGCCTAGCGCTCCGTGGAAGGCGGTCGAGAGATGGCGGAAGGGTGCGGCGTCAGCCGGTCGAATCCGGTGGTGGCCGGGATCGACGGTTCGCGGTCCGCGGTAGAGGCGGCGAGATGGGCCGCCGCGGACGCCCGCAGGCGCGGAGTCCCGCTGCGGCTCGTGTACGCGTACGAATCGTCCGGACGTGACTATCCCACCCTGGAGGTCACCGCGGCGGAAGTCCGTGAAGCCATGCGGGAGACCGGCGTCCGGCGCTTGAGCGTCGCCGGGAAGACCGCCGCGGAGATCGCCCCCGGGCTGGACATCACGACGGAGGTCGTGGAGGGAGACCCGAAAGCGGTGCTCGTCAAGGAGTCGCGCCAGGCCACACTGGTGGTACTGGGTTCTCGCGGGCTCGGAAGCGTCGGGAGGTTCCTGCTCGGCTCTTGCGGACTCGCGGTGGCAGCACACGGGCAGTGCCCGCTCGTGATCGTCCAGGACGGCGACAGCCGCCCCGGACCGGTGCTCGTCGGTGTCGACGGCTGGCCCGCGTCCGCGGCCGCCGTGCGGTTCGCCTTCCAGGAGGCGTCGGAACTGGGAACCTCGGTGACCGCGCTCAGGACGTGGAGCGAACTGGGGCCGGTTCAGCCAGGGGTACGGCGTCTCGGCGGTTCGAGAGTCGTTCACGACTCGGAGCGACGTGCGTTGGCCGTCGAAGTGTCGTCGGTGGCGCGCGAGTATCCCGACGTTCCTTTCGGCTGCCTTGTCGTCCGCGGCCGACCGGGCAAAGCCCTCCGGGAATACGGCGAGCGAGCGGGGCTGATCGTCGTCGGAACCCGTGGCCGGAGCGGCTTCGCCGGAATGCTTCTCGGTTCGGTGAGCCAGGGACTGGCCGCCCGGGCGCCGTGCCCGATCGCCGTCGTCCGTGCGGATACCGGGATTCCCCGGCCGCACTCCAACGAAAGGAAGCAGAACATGAACGACATCGAGAACGCGCGCGCGGCCAAGGAAGCACGGGACGCGATCGCCGCCGGAGCCGGCCCGTCCCGCTCTTCGGGAGAGCTGGCGGAGGCGGCGATGCGGAAGTACTTCGCCGCGGAAACCTATCGCGCGAAGAAGAGCGAGGAACTGTCCGAAGAGGACGAAGAGCGTTCGTCATGACCGGAACGGCCGTCCGCGACGTCATGACCCGGGAGGTCTACTCGGTGCGGAAGGGCACCCCGATCGCGGATATCGCGGAGATCCTCTCGGGCCGGGGGATCAGCGCCGTACCCGTCGTGGACGACGACCGCGATGTCGTCGGCGTCGTCTCGGAAGCCGATCTGCTGCTCAGGCAGATCGAGTCGATCACCGCCTCGCGGCCGAGGGTGCCGGGTATCCGGTCCAAAGCGGACGGACGTACGGCGGCGGACGTGATGAGCAGTCCCGCGGTCACCGTCGAAGCCGACCTCCCGGTCGCGGAGGCGGCTCGGTTGATGGTGGGCAATCGGGTCAAACGGCTGCCGGTGGTCGACCGCTACGGCAAGCTGACCGGGATCGTCAGCCGGGCCGACCTCGTGCACGCCTTCGTCCGGACGGATGCGGAGATCCGGGAGGAGGTCCTGCGGGACATCTCGGAGCTGGTCCGTCGCCCGTCGCGGGGTGAGGTGCGGGCGGAGGTGGAGAACGGGATCGTGACCCTGGGAGGCGAGGTCGAACGGCGGAGCCAGGCGGTCCTGCTGGTGGCACTGGTGCGCCGGATCCCGGGCGTGATCGAGGTCGTCGACCGCGTCCGGTTCGGATGGGACGACGAGGCGAACAGGCCGACCGGATGACCGAGAGGTCTCCGTCGCGCGAAACGCTGCTCCTGGCCGGGGTGCTGACGATGCTCGCCGCGGGCGGGATCGCCCGCATCGCGAGCCCGGTGACGGCTTCGGTGCTGTGGGCGGGCGCCACCGCGGTGATGTTCGTACCCGCGACGCTCTGGGTCCTTGCCGACCTGCGGGCGGGCAGGTGGGGAGCGGACGTGCTCGCGGTGCTCGCGCTGGGCGGCACCGTCGCGGTCGGGGAGTACCTCGCCGGCGCGATCATCGCGGCGATGGTCGCGACCGGCCGCGTGCTCGAAGCGGCGGCGCGCCGCCGCGCCGGACGCGACCTCTCCGCGTTGCTGGCACGGGCGCCGACCACGGCCCATATGCGCCGGGGCGATCTCGTCGAGGTCGTTCCGGTCACTTCCGTGCTCCCCGGCGACGTGGTCGTCGTTCTGCCCGGCGAGGTCGTTCCGGTGGACGGGCTGGTCCGTGGTGAAGGGATCTTCGACGAGTCCGCCCTGACCGGAGAAGCCGAGCCCGCCGAGCGCTCGGGCGAAGAGGTCCGAAGTGGTGTCGTCAACGCCGGCGCCGTCGCCGAGGTGCTGGCCACCGCGACCGCCGACGCCAGCACCTACGCCGGAGTCGTCCGGCTCGCGGAGCAGGCCGCCGAGGCCACCGCGCCGATCGCGCGGCTGGCGGACCGGGTGGCGGTCTGGTTCCTGCCGACGGCGCTCGCCATCGCCGCTATCGCCTGGGTGCTCAGCGCCGATCCGGCGCGCGCGGTGGCGGTGCTCGTCACCGCCACGCCCTGCCCGCTGCTGCTCGCCGTACCGGTCGCGGTGACCGGCGGGATGTCCCGGATGGCGCGGTCGGGGGTGGTCGTCAAGGACGGCGCCGCGCTGGAGCTGCTCGGCCGCGTCCGCACCCTCGCGATGGACAAGACCGGCACGGTGACCGCGGGCCGCCCGGAGATCACCGCCGTGGTCTGCGCGCCGGACGACTCCGCCGACCGTGTCCTCGGGCTCGCCGCGGCGGTGGAGGAGTTCTCGCCACATGTGCTCGCCGGCTGCGTCCTGAGAGCGGCGAGGTCCGCCGGGGTCGCGGTCCCGCCCGCGGAGGTCGTGTCCGAGACGCCGGGGCGCGGGGTCGAGGGGACGGTGAACGGCAAGAAGGTCCGGGTCGGCAGACGGTCCGGGAGCGTGCTTCCCGGCTGGGCACGGGGAGTCGAACGGCGGGGGAGACTCGACCTGGCCTCCGTGATCTGGGTCGAGGAAGACGGGAAGCCGGTCGCCGCGCTGCTGGTGCGGGACCGGCTCAGGCCGGACGCGGCCCGGACGCTCCGCCGTCTTCGGTCCGCGGGGCTGACGAGGATCGTCCTGCTCACCGGTGATCGCGTCGGCAACGCGGAGGAGGTGGCGGCGTTGCTCGGTCTCGACGACCTGCACGCCGAATGCTCCCCGGCGGACAAGATCTCGTTCGTGCGTGGCGAAAACGAGCGCGCGGTCACCGCCATGGCCGGGGACGGGATCAACGACGCTCCCGCGCTGGCGGCCGCGGGTGTCGGCATCGCGCTGGGTTCGCGCGGTTCGACGGCCGCGGTCCAGGCCGCCGACGCGGTGATCTTGGACGACCGTATCGACCGCCTCGCCGACGCGGTGGACATCGCGCGCCGGGCGAGGCGGCTCGCGGTGGAAAGCGCCGGTATCGGCACCGGCTTGTCCGTGCTCGCGATGCTCGCGGCCGCGGGCGGCTGGCTGGTCCCGGTGCTGGGAGCGCTGGTGCAGGAGGGGATCGACATCGCCGTCATCGGGAATTCGCTGCGGGCGCTCCTCGCTCCGCGATCATCCCGACGGCGCGCGCCGGAAGGGCTGGTCCGGCGATTCGCCGTCGAGCACGAATCCCTGCTGCCGGTCCGTTCCGCGGTACGCCTGGCCGCGGACGCACTGGCCGAGGGCGCGGGACACGACGCGGACATGGCGCTCCGGCACGTCATCCAGTTGCTCACGGAGCGGCTTCTGCCGCATGAACGGGCCGAGGAGAAACAGCTGTATCCGGCACTGGCCGAAGTGCTGGGTGGTCCTGACAGCACGGTCACGATGAGCCGGGAGCACGCCGAGATCGAGCGGCTGGTCCGCCGGCTGCGCAGGCACCTCGACGAAGCGCCGGACGGTATCCGAGCGGACCAGGTCGACGACCTCAGGGCGACTCTCTATGGCCTCGACGCGATTCTGACGCTGCACTTCGCGCAAGAGGAAGAGGCCTACTTCACGCTTTGAGGACTCTGCTGCCGTCGTGGTTGGGGAGGATCCGACCCGCACTCGCGAGGCACTGCAAGGACGTGATGGCCCCCTTCCCTCGGCTCAGCCGAGGGAAGGGGGCCTTCACACGCGGCACATGTGTCTGCTGTGGCTGCTGGCGTACCTGGGGCAAACGTGGCGAGCCGGTAATCCGTGAAGGCCTCCTTCACTACCTTCAGGGTAGGCAAGGAGGCCTTCACGGACCTGACCCGCGATCAGCCTCGGCCGCAGTTCCGCCGCTCGGGAGGGAGCACGGAGCGCCAGGTCAATGATCGGTGGTCGACTTCGACACTTGACCACCGGCGAGCCGGGGACGATGGTCCAGCGCGGTCAGCTCGAAGGCTCTCGCCAGGTCGTCGGCTCCGACCACTCCGGCCAGACCGCCGGCCCGGGTGACCAAGACGAGGTCGCGGCCGGCCCGAGGGAAGCCGCGTTCCATCAGTGCGGTCACTTCCGTGTCGGCGCCGACGACAGTGACCGCCCGATCCTTCCGCGCGACGTCGGTGACCCTGGTGGCGCGCCGGGCGTCGGCGGGCACCTTGACCAGATCGCCGAGGCTGACGATGCCGAGCGGGACGCCGTCGAACGACAGCACCGGGAAGACGCGATCGTGACCCGCGCCCGCGGCGTACTCGGCGAAGGCGTCCACCGTCCACCAGCCGGGGGCGATCACCGGTGACGGGTTCATGATGTCGCCCACCCGGAGCTCGCCGAGCCGTTCGCGCAACGGGCCCGCGGTGAACTCGGCCTGTGCCGCGAAGATCAGGAACCAGCCGAGCAGGACGAGCCAAAGCCCGGTGAACTGCCGAAGGAAGAGCAGCTGCGCGAACCCCGCCATGGCCAGAGCGGCGCCCAGTACCTGACCGGATCTGTCGGCGATGGCGCCCGCCCTGGCGCGGTCTCCCCGCCGCCACCAGATGGCCGCCCTCAGGATCCTGCCGCCGTCCAGCGGCGCGCCCGGCAGCAGGTTGAGCACCGCGAGCAGGAGATTGCTGACCCCTAGCCAAGCCAGGCCACCGACCGCCAGCGCCGGCAGGGCTCCCGCGGCCAAGACGGCGCCGCCGAGTGCGGTGGCCCCGATCAGCAGACTGGCGAGCGGGCCCGCCACCGCGATCCGGAGATCGGCCTTCGGCGTCGGCGGTTCGCCCTCGAGCTCGGCCGCGCCGCCGAGCATCCACAGCGTGATCCGCTTGACCCCCACGCCGTGATGCCGGGCGACGACGGCGTGCGAAAGCTCGTGGATGAGAAGCGAAGCGAGGAAGCCCGCCGCGGTGAGCCCGCCGGTGATCCAGTACCACGTGGTGTTCGCGCCGGGCACCGCTTGAGGCAGGACGGACGCGGCGAGGAGGTCGGTGATCAGCAGGAGCACGACGAGTACCGACCAGTGGGCTCGGACGACGACACCGGCCCACCGGCCGAGCGGGATGGCAGTGCGGAACATCGGGTTCCCTTCCCCGGGCGTCGCTGACCGGTGTCTCGCGGAACGGACCCGCTCAACGGTTCCCGGGACGCGGACGGGCGACTAGGGCCGAACAGCCTCGATCGCCGGGCCGTCCGCCGAGCCGGGACCTTCGGCACTTTCGAGTGGTACCGCGGCCGGAACACGGTGGATCCCTCGAAAGGACATCGGCTCAAGGAGGCCCGGATGCAGGAAAAACACTGGACCGTGGAGATCTTCATCGACGAGCACGAGGCGCGGACGCGGGCGACCGCGCGGTTGGTGAATCGTGACGACACCGGCCTGACGGGGGTGGGGATCGCGCGACTCAACCCGGCCGACGCGAACGTGCCCGAGATCGGCGACGAACTGGCCGCGTCCCGGGCGTTGAGCGACCTCGCGCACCGGTTGCTCGACGCGGCCGCGGCGGATATCGAAGGCGTCACCGAGAAACCGGTCCATCTCGGTAGTTGAGCCTGGGAAGCCGGTAGCGCGGACACGGAGGGACGAAGTCCCGGCGTGCCGGGACCTTGGGCAGCAGAGCGGCACTCGCGCCTCCGGTGAGCATGGACCCCGTAAAGGCCAACGTCCGGAGGGAAAGCGATGAGCTACGTACGCGACTTGTCGACGGTCAGCCTCGCCGACGCCGAATCGGCGGGTGGCAAAGGCGCGAATCTCGGTGAGCTGATCACCGCGGGATTCTCCGTCCCTCCGGGGTTCGTCGTGCTCCGCGAGGCGTACCTGGCCTCGCTCGAAGAAGCGGGTGTGCGCGGCGAGATCGCGGAGCTGCACGAAAAAGCGCTCGCGTCGGCGGACGAGCCGGAGCAGCTGTCCGGGTTGTGCGACGAGCTGCGCGCATTGGTGCACCGGGCGGGGATGACGGCCGGCGTCCTGACGGACGTGATCGAGGCCTACCACGGGATCGGGCAGTCGACACCGATCGCGGTCCGGTCCTCGGCGACGGGAGAGGACGGCGCGGAGGCCTCGTTCGCCGGGATGAACGCCAGTTTCACCAACGTGTGGGGGGACAACGCCGTCCGGGAGCGGATCGTCGACTGCTGGGCGTCGTTGTTCTCGCCCCGGGTGATCGGGTACCGCGCCGGACGTGGCTTCACCGGGGAGCCCGCCATCGCGGTGGTGGTGCAGAAGATGATCGCCGCCGATCGCTCCGGCGTCATCTTCACCGCGGACCCGCGTTCCGGGGACCGTGACCGCCTGGTCGTCGAAGCGGTCTTCGGCCAAGGCGAAGCGATCGTCTCCGGGGCGGTCGAACCCGACACCTACCTGGTCGCGAAAGAAGACCTGCGGCTGGTTTCGGCCAGGGTCGGCAGCAAGTCCCACAAGATCATCGCCGAGGTCGGCGGGGGAGACGTCAAGGTCGCCCTTCCCGCGCAGGCGGCGGGCCGCCGCGTCCTCGACGACTCGGCCGTACTCGAACTGGCGCGGCTCGCGACCAGGATCGAAGACCACTACGGTATCCCGCAAGACATCGAATTCGCCTTGGCGGGCAAGGAGATCTGGGTCGTCCAGTCCCGCCCGGTCACCACGCTGCCAGAGGACCGCGAGCAGGCTCAGGACGTCCTTGTCACGGGGCTGCCAGCGTCTCCGGGCGTCGCCGGCGGGGCCGTACGGGTGTTACACGACCCGGCCGAAGGCAGGCGGTTGCGGGACGGCGAGGTGCTGGTCGCGCCGATGACCAACCCGGACTGGGTCCCCGCCATCCGGCGGGCTTCCGCGCTGGTGACCGACGGCGGCGGGATGACCTGCCACGCCGCCGTCGTCGCGCGGGAGCTGCGGGTTCCCTGCGTCGTCGGCACCGGCGACGCGACGCGGGTACTCGCGGGACGTGGTCCCGTCACCGTCGACGGGACCACCGGCGAAGTGCGCGCCGGGTACACCGGATCCCCGGCGCGTACCGAACCGATCGCCGCGCCCGCCGCGGCCGAGACGACCGGAACCAGGCTCTACGTCAACCTCGCCATGCCCGAACACGCCGACGAGGTCGCCGCGCGGCAGGTCGACGGGGTCGGGTTGCTCCGGGCGGAGTTCCTGCTGACCGAGGCGCTCGGCGGGCGGCATCCCCGTGACCTCATCGCCAAGGGCGAACAGGAATCCTTTGTGGACTCGATGGCCGAGTCACTGCTGCGGATCACCCGTCCCTTCGGCACCCGCCCGGTCGTCTACCGCACGACCGACCTGCGCAGCAACGAGTTCCGCGGTCTCACCGGAGGCGAGGCCTACGAACCCGTCGAGAGCAATCCGATGATCGGCTACCGCGGCTGTTTCCGCTACGTACGGGAAAAGGACCTGTTCGACCTCGAACTCCGCACGCTCGCCCGTGTCCGGGAGCAGACGCCGAACCTGCACGTCATGATCCCGTTCGTCCGCACGAAGTGGGAGCTGGAGGCCTGTCTCGAGCTGATCGACGCGAGCCCGCTCGGACGGCAGCGCGGGCTGCACCGGTGGATCATGGCGGAGGTCCCGTCCGTGGTGCACTGGCTTCCCGAGTACGCCGGGATGGGCATCGACGGCGTGTCCATCGGGAGCAACGACCTCACGCAGCTGGTCCTCGGAGTGGACCGGGACTCGGCGGTCTGCGCGGAGCTGTTCGACGAAGCCGACCCCGCCGTGCTCGACACCATCGGACGTATCGTCGGCGCGGCGCGAGCCGCCGGGATCACCTCCTCGTTGTGCGGGCAGGCGCCCTCGGTGAAGCCGGGCTTCGCGGAACATCTCGTGCGGTTCGGGATCACGTCGATCTCCGTCAACCCCGACGCGGTCGACGCGTCCCGGCGCGCCATCGCGGCGGCGGAACGCCGGGTCCTGCTGGACGGTGCCCGGTGAACGCGATCGAGATCCGCGGCGTGCGGAAGAGCTTCGGCCACACCAAGGCGCTGGACGGCCTGGATCTCATCGTCCGGACCGGTGAGGTCCACGGCTTCCTGGGCCCGAACGGCGCGGGCAAGACGACGACCCTGAGGCTTCTGCTGGGACTGCTGCGCGCCGACGACGGGCGGATGCGGGTGCTGGGCGGGGATCCCTGGCGTGACGCGGTGTCGCTTCACCGGCGTCTCGCCTACGTGCCCGGCGAGGTGTCGCTCTGGCCGACCCTCACCGGGGGAGAGGTGATCGACCTGCTCGGCAGGCTCCGCGGCGGCCTCGACGTGCGCCGCCGCGACCGCTATCTGGACCTGTTCGACCTCGACCCGACCCGCAAAGGACGCGCGTATTCCAAGGGCAACCGCCAGAAGGTGGCCGTCGTGGCGGCACTGGCCTCCGACGCGGAACTGCTCCTGCTCGACGAGCCGACCGCGGGACTCGACCCGCTGATGGAAGACGCCTTCCGCGGTTGCGTCCGGGAGGAGCGCGACCGCGGCCGGACCGTGCTGCTGTCCAGCCACATCCTCGCCGAGGCCGAGGCGTTGTCCGACCGCGTCAGCATCATCCGGAACGGGCGCGTGGTCGACACCGGCAGCCTCGACGAACTCCGGCATTTGACGCGGACGTCGCTCACCGCGCGGCTGACCGGAGCACCGGACGGGCTCGCGGCACTGCCGGGCGTCCACGATTTCAGCCAGGACTCCGACACCGTCCGGTTGACCGTCGACAACGCGGAACTCAGCGCTGTTCTGGCCACGCTCGGCCGCGTCGGGGTCCTGGGCCTGACGAGCCAGGCGCCGACCCTCGAGGAACTCTTCCTGCGCCACTATCGCGAGCCGGTCCTGGACTCCCGATGAGCACGATGACCGGGAGCGGCGCCCTGTTCCGCCTCGCCCTGCGCCGCGAGCGACTGCGCGTTCCTTTGTGGACACTCGCCTGCGCGGCGACCACCGCCGGAGCGGCCGCCGCCACCGCGGATCTCTATCCTTCGCAACGGGAACTGACCGTGTTCGCCGAGGCCGTCAACGCGGTTCCCGCGCTGGTCGCCTTCTACGGCCGCATCTACGACCCCACCTCGCTCGGTGCCGCGGCGGTGCTCAAGCTGACCGGTTTCGGCGCCGCGCTGGTCGCGTTGCTGCTCATCACCACGATGATCCGCCACACCAGGGCGGAGGAGGAGTCCGGCAGGCTCGATCTGCTCGGCTCCGGCGTCCTGGGCAGGCACGCGCCGCTCGCCGCGGCGCTCGCGACCACGGTCGTCACCGGGCTGGCCGTCGGGATCCTGACCGCCGGGGGACTGGCCGCCGCGGGGCTGCCCGTGGCGGGCTCGGTGGCGTTGGGCGCCGGCTGGATGACGGCGGGCTGGGCCTTCGGCGCCATCGCGGCGGTCACCGCCCAGTTGTGCCGTTCCGCACGGCTGGCGACCGGGATCGCCGGCGGTGTCCTCGGGCTCGCCTATCTTCTGCGTGCCATCGGGGACTCCGGGCCGGAATGGCTCTCCTGGCTGTCCCCGATCGGCTGGGCGCAGCAGATCCGGCCGTTCGCCGGGGAGCGCTGGTGGGTCGTGGCGCTCCCCGTGGTGCTCGCGGCCGTGCTGGTGCTGGTCGCGGTCAGGTTGAGCGATCGGCGTGACCTCGGCGCGGGCCTGCTGGCCGACCGTGCGGGCCCCGCCCACGCGGGGCGTGGCCTGCGGAGCACCGCCGGGCTGCTCTGGCGGCTCAACCGGGCCGGTCTGCTCGCCTGGACGGTGGTCTACCTGGTCCTGGGTCTCGTCGTCGGCAATCTGGCCAACGGCATCGGCAAGTTCCTCGACAATCCCAGAGCCGAACAACTGATTCTCACCCTCGGCGGGCAGAAGGCCCTGTCGGACGCGTTCTTCGCGCTGGAGTTCGGCGTCGCGGGCGTCATCGCGGCGGTTTACGCGATATCCGCGCTGACCCACCTGCACGCCGAGGAAGAAGCGCTCCGGACCGAGCCTCTGCTCGCGACGTCCGTCTCGCGTACCCGGCTGCTGGCCGGCTATCTGGTGCTGGCGACCGCCGGCAGCGCCATCCCGTTGCTCGCGGCGGGGCTGGGCGCGGGACTCGCGAGTGGTCTGCAGGGCGGGAGCCCCGGTACGGAGATCGGCAGGCTGACCGCCGCCGCGCTGGTGCAACTGCCCGCGGTATGGGTGCTCGCCGGAGCGGCGTGTGCCTTGTTCGGGTTGCTCCCGCGCCTGCTCGGCCTGGTCTGGGCGGTGCTGGCGGCGGTCGTCGTGATCGGTGAGTTCGGTGTGCTCTTCGGCGTTCCGCAAGTGATCCTGAACCTTTCGCCGTTCACCCATCTGCCGGGACTGCCGGGTTCGACGGAGGGCATGACGTCCATTCCCTGGCTCGTCCTGGTCGCCTGCGCCTTGCTCGCGGCCGGTGTGGCGGGCTTCCGGCGCCGGGACATCGCGGCTTGACACCTTCGGAAAGGAGATCGAGATGAGCAAACGCCGCCGAGTGCGCGAGGTGATGCGCGGCCAGGTGCTGACGGTACGGCCGGAGACCCCGTTCAAGGGGATCACGGTCCTTCTCACGTCCTGGGGAGTGAGCGGGGTGCCCGTGGTGGACGACGACGGCCGGGTGGTCGGCGTCGTGTCGCAGCGCGATCTGCTGGAACGCGAGATCCGGCACCGCTTGCTGCGGTTCCGCCCCCGATTGCGGCGCAAGGTGCGGGGAAGCCGTGCGGACGAGCTGATGACCGCACCCGCGATCACCGTGCCACAGGACGCCGGTGTGGACGAAGCGATCCGGCTGATGGAGGACCACGAGGTGCACCGGCTGCCGGTTCTCGACGACGACGCGAAACTGGTGGGTATCGTCGGAAGATCCGATCTGCTGCGCGGCTTTCTCCGGTCGGACTCGGGGTTGCGCGATGAAATCCGTGACGAGGTCTTCAAACGCGCGATGGCGATCGATCCCGACACGCTGTCGGTGGCCGTGCACAACGGCGTCGTCACGCTGAGAGGCCAAGTGGAACGCACGGGCATGATCCCCGTGATCGTGGCACTCATCCGGCGCCTCGACGGCGTGGTGGACGTCCGCGAATATCTCACGGCCGAGCTGGACGACGGCCACCTGCCGATCGAGGAACCGGTCAACACCGGTGTCATCGAGGCGTTCAGGCATCATTGATGTGCGGAACGTGGCCCGCTTCCGTCCTTTGTGGATGGAAGCGGGCCGTGTGCGGTCAGCTGCGGAAGAGGGCGACCTTGAGCGCGTCGCTCTCCTGAGGCCGGGCGAAGACGTCGTACGCCTCGTCCATCTCGTCGAGTCCGAACCGGTGGGTGATGAACCGGGACGTGTCGAGCCGTCCCGCCGCGAGCATCCGCAGCAGCATCGGGGTGCTCGAGGTGTCGACCAGGCCCGTGGTGATGGTGATGTCACGGATCCAGAGATCCTCCAGGTGCAAGGTGGCGGGCGCGCCGTGGACTCCGACGTTCGCGACGTGTCCGCCGGGACGGACCAGTTCCGTGCACAGTTCGAACGTCTCGGGCACACCGACCGCTTCGATCGCGACGTCCGCCCCGAGGCCGCCGGTGAGCTCGGCGATCGCCGCGGCCGGATTCTCGCCCGGATGGAGGAGGACGTCCGCGCCGAAGGTCTTCGCGGCGGCGAGCCTGCTCGGTTCCTTGTCGATCACCACGATCGAACTCGGGCCGAACAGCTGCGCCGTGGTGATCGCGGCGAGCCCGATCGGGCCGGCCCCGACGATCGCGACACAGTCGCCGGGCTGGACCTTCCCGTTGCGGGCGCCGACTTCGTAGGAGGTCGGCATGATGTCGGCCAGCATCAGTGCGGCCTCGTCCGCGACGCCTTTCGGCAGCGGATAGGTGGAGGTCTCGGCGAACGGAACGCGGACGAACTCCGCCTGTACGCCGTCGATCCGGTGACCCAGTACCCAGCCGCCACCGCCGAGACACTGCCCGTAGACGGCTTTCCGGCAGTACTCGCACCGCCCGCACGCGGTGATACAGGAGACGAGCACCCGCTCGCCCGGCTTCAGGGCCGTCACCGCCTGGCCGACCTCCATGATCGTGCCGACGGCCTCGTGGCCGAGGATCCTGCCGTGCTCCACGGCCGGGACATCGCCGTTGAGGATGTGCAGATCGGTGCCGCAGATGGTGACCGCGTCGACGCGGACGATCGCGTCGGTCGCCGCGGCGAGCTCCGGCCGAGGCCGGTCGGTCCAAGCCCGCCGCCCCGGCCCGTCGTAAACCAGTGCCTTCATGCGTTCTCCCAGTGCCGTAATTCGCGTCTGACCGCGCGAGATGAGGGGGCTTGCCGGTACGAGCCTGTCGCCGTGCCTTCACCCTGCACAGAGCCGAAAGCCCCTGCGCGCCGAGACGTCCGGCCGCATCGTGCCCACCCGCGACCGCCTAGCGTCGGCGAAGCCGGTGCCCGGTCCACTTCCTGAGCTGGAGGCGCGTTTTCATGACGGTATTCGGAGCACCGCCGGTCGTCGCGGCGGTGAACGGTTCGGCGCATTCGATGGCGGCCGCGCTGTGGGCCGCGAACGAAGCGGTCCTGCGCAAGGCGGATCTGCTTCTGCTGATGGCCTACGGAGTCGACGGCGCGCCCTTCGGGAATCGCTCGTTCCCTCCCGACGCCTGGTTCAAGGCGAAGGAAGCCATCACCGAAGAGGTGCTTCGCGAGTTTCGCGCGGAGTGCGAGTCGATGGTCCCCGACGTGAAACCGGCGACCGCGGCCGTCGACTCGGGTCCGATCGCCGCCCTGACCGAGATATCGGCGACCGCACGGCTAGTGGCGATCGGAGCCCCGGCCGGTGAGGTCGCCGGCCTGTTCGGCGGGGTTTCCGCGTCCCGCCTGTCCTCGGGCGCCGTCTGCCCGGTCGTCGTCGTCCGAGGAGCTCGCCGGTCCGGCCCGGTGGTGGTCGGCGTGGACGGAAGCCCGTCGAGCGAGGAGGTGCTCGCCTGGGCGTTCGAGGAAGCCGCGATCAGGGAGGCCCCTTTGGTCGCCTTGCACGCGTGGCACGACGGCGACGTCGCGGGGCTCTTCAGCGGTGAGGGTGCGTTGCCGTTCCCCGGCGAATCGGTACGTGAGACCGAAAACCGGCTCCTGGGACAGCGGCTCGCAGGGTGGCGCAAGAAGTATCCGCTGGTGGCGGTCGAGCAGGTGGTCGCCCACGACAAGCCGCGGCAGCGTCTGCTCGAACAGAGCGAGAAGGCCCAGCTGATGGTCGTGGGCAGCCGTGGCCGAGGCGGTTTCGCCGGCTTGGCTCTCGGATCGACGAGCCATGCCCTGATCCACCACGCGAAGTGCCCGGTCATGGTCGTCCGCGCGGCAGGCCGGGCCGGATGACGCAGGGGATCGTGGCCGAGGAGGTCGCCCATCACGGGCTGCCGGTGCCAGAGGTCGTCCTGCTCGCGGAAACGGACGCCGAAACCGGGCTTTCTCCCGAGGTGTGGCGGCAGCGGCTGGCGGACGTCGGGCCGAACGAACTACCGGCCCGGCGTGGTCCGAACTGGCTGGTCCGCCTGGCCGGGCAGCTACGTCATCCGCTCATCTACGTCCTGCTGACGGCGGCGGCCGTCACCGCGGCACTCGGCGAACTCGTCGACGCCTCGGTGGTACTCGGAGTGGTCGTCGTCAACGCCGTCATCGGGTTCCTGCAGGAGGCACGCGCGGAACGCGCGCTGGACGCCTTGGTGTCGATGGTGCGGACCGAGGTGACCGTCGTCCGGGGAGGTGTCGCCGCGCGGGTGCCGTCGGCCGGGCTCGTGCCGGGGGACGTGGTGCTGCTCGAGGCGGGCGATCAGGTCGGGGCCGACCTGCGGCTCGTGGCCACCGACGAACTCAAGATCGACGAGTCCGCGCTGACCGGCGAGTCCGTGCCGTCGTCGAAGGACTCGGTGGTGCTTCCGCCGGACACCGCGCTGGCCGATCGCGCGAACATGGCCTACTCGGGAACGCTGGTGACCACGGGAACGGGCCGCGGGGTCGTGGTGACCACCGGTGCCGCCACGGAGATCGGCCGGGTGCACCGCCTCGTCGGCACGACCGTCTCGACGCAGACGCCGTTGACGCGCAAACTCGCCGGATTCAGTCGGGTCCTGACGATCGTGATCCTGGGGCTCGCGGCGCTGGGCATCGTCGTCGGCCTCGTCCGCGGGGAAACAGTCGCGGAGATGGTGACCGCGGCGGTGGCGCTCGCGGTCGGCGCCATCCCCGAAGGGCTCCCCGCCGCCGTCACCGTGACGCTCGCCATCGGGGTGGCGCGGATGGCGCGGCGTCACGCGATCATCCGGCGGTTGCCCGCCGTCGAAACCCTCGGCAGCACGACGGTGATCTGCACCGACAAGACCGGGACCCTCACCGCGAACGCGATGACCGTCCGGGCGATGGTGGTCGGCGATCGGCGCTATGCCGTCTCGGGTATCGGCTACACACCCGATGGCGACATACGGCCGGAACCCACGAGCGCGGTACGGGAATGCCTGCTCGCGGGACTGGCGTGCAACGACGCGCGGATCGCCGAGGAAGACGGCCGCTGGACGCCGGTCGGCGACCCGACCGAGGCGGCCCTGGTGACCGTCGCGAAGAAGGCGGGCCTCGGCTCGGAAGACGTCCCGGAACGTGTCGGAGTGCTCCCGTTCAGCTCCGAACGCCGGTTCATGGCGACCGCGCATGCCGGTGGTGTCGTGTATGTGAAAGGCGCGGTGGAACGCATGCTGTCGCTGGCCGGCGTCTCCCGTTGCGCGGAGGCCGAAGCGATGGCGGCGGAAGGCCTTCGCGTGCTGGCGATCGGTCGTGCCGTCGACGTCGCGCTGACCGAGGAAGGTCTACGCGGAAATGTCGTCCTGCTCGGCTTCGTCGGCATGCAGGATCCGCCGCGTCCTGAAGCGATCGAAGCGGTGCGCGCCTGCCGGGAAGCGGGCATCGAAGTCACCATGATCACCGGCGATCACCCGGCCACGGCGCACTCGATCGCCGGTGAGTTCGGCATCACCTCGGTGCACGCGAGGGTGTCTCCGGAGGAGAAACTCCGGCTCGTCGGCGAAATCCAGCGGAACGGTGAGGTCGTGGCGATGACGGGCGACGGGGTGAACGACGCTCCCGCGTTGCGCCGCGCGGATATCGGTGTGGCCATGGGAAAGGGAGGAACCGAAGTCGCTAAGCAGGCGGCCGACATGGTGCTCACCGACGACAACTTCGCGTCCATCACGGCCGCGGTCGAAGAAGGCCGCGCGGTCTTCGACAACCTGCGCAAGTTCATCATCTGGACCTTGCCGACGAACATGGCCGAGGGACTCGTGATCCTCGCCGCGATCCTGGCCGGTACCGCGTTGCCGATCCTTCCGGTGCAGATCCTCTGGATCAACATGACCACGGCGGTCGCGCTCGGTCTCACGCTGGCGTTCGAACCGCGCGAGCCCGACGTGATGCGCCGCCCGCCACTGCCGCCCTCGCTGCCACTGCTGACCGGAGCGCTGGCCGGCCGGACGGTGTTCGTCTCGGTCATCCTGCTGGGGTGTTCCTTCGGTGCTTTCCAATGGCAGCTCGGCGCCGGAGCGCCCGTCGAGCTCGCCAGGACGGTCGCGATGAACGTCTTCGTCGGAGGCGAGATCGCTTACCTGGTCAACTGCCGGTCCCTGGTGGATCTTCGCCCGAGGGTCGGTCTCTTCCGCAACCGATGGCTGCTCGTGGGTGTCACGGTGACCGTGCTGCTCCAGCTCGTGCTGACCTACGTCCCGTTCATGAACTCGCTCTTCCACACCGCGCCGATGCCCTGGCACGCTTGGCTGCCGGTGCCTGTGCTGGCCGCTCTCACCTACGTCCTCGTCGAACTCGACAAGGCGCGGCAACGACGTCGCGCGAATCAGCGTCCCTGAAGGTAGTGAAGGCCTCCTTGAGGGACCCAGCGTCCCTCAAGGAGGCCTTCACGGACCACCGTCAGCCGGTTTCCTGGTGTCAGTGCGCCAAGCGGGACAGGTCCGCCAGAACCTGTTCCGCGGCCCGCTCGCCCGATGAGGCGGCGTCGGCGAGTGAGGGCATGTCGAGCTGGTAGTCACCGGCCAGGTGGATGGGACCGAGGTGCCGGCGCAGCGTCGGCAGCGAGGCTCGTCCGCCGGGTCCCCAGAACGGCACGACCCGGTGGTGACGCCGGACGATCCCCTCGTCGAGTTTTCCTTCGAGTTCGGGATAGAGCGAGAGGAGGTCCGCGGTGAATCGGGCAACGATCTCCTCGTCGGTGAGTTCGAACAGGCTGTCTGCCACGGCGCCGCCCGCGAAGCAGGCCAGTGCGCCGCCCGGTTTCCGCGGGCCGGGGACGCGCAGAGCCGCGGCGTGGTTGAACATCGCCTGGAACGACAACTGGGGTGTCGACACGGCGATGTGGTCGTCCCACCGCTGCGGGCCCTCCTCGCGGGTGAAGTAGCCGACCACCACGTACCGGCCGTAGTGGATGTCGTCGAACGCCGCCCGGTACGCGGCCGGGAGGTCGGGCATGATCTTCACGGCCACGTCGCTGGGAACGGCGACGATCGCACGGCGGGCGCGTATCCGCGCGGGTCCGTTCTCGTCGTCGTAGTCGACGACGACGCCGTCCTCGGTTCGTTCCACCGACCTCACCGGGGAGTTCAGCCGCAGCCGATCGCCGAGGTCGGCGGCCAGGATGTCGGTGAGGGTCTGGTTTCCTCCTTCCGGCAGGGAGAAGTTGGGCACCTTCGCCGGGTCGGTCAGGAGAATGCCCATCGAGAAGACGAACTGGGTCGCGGCGGTCTCTTCGGGCTCACAGCCCATCCATTGACCCGACCAGGACCGGACCATGTCCCGTGCGACCTCGGAGCCGACCCCGCGGAGCACGTACGACGCGGAGAGGCTGTCGAGCTTCGCCCGGACCCGCTTCGCGAGGGGGTTGTCCGGGTTCAGCTGCAGGAACGGTGCCGCCGCCAGGATGCGAGCACCGACGACCGCCAGCCCGACCCGGTCCTTGAAGGTCATCCGGGAGCGGAACATCAGGCCGAACGGATTCGAGGTGTCGACCTGTTTTCCGTGGAGTGCGAGGGCCACCTTCTTGCCCGCCAGCGTTCCCATGGTGACCCGGTGGCGTTCGAGGGCTTCGATCAGTGTCCCGGTGCCCTCGGTGAACTGGGTTCCGAGGTTGATCCAGTAGTCGCCGCGCCGGACCGATTCGACGCGTCCTCCGGCCCGGCCGGTGGCCTCGAGTACGACGACGTCCCGATCGGACAGCGTGGTCGCCGCCATCAGCCCGGCGATACCGGCACCGATCACGACGACGTCCGCCGTGTGCTCGTGGGTGGCTTCGGTCATGACGCGCTCCGTTCCGGTGTCGATGTCAGCGCCGCGGAGATGGCCCGCACCAGTCGTCTCGTGGCTGTCCTGCTGCTCGGGCTGATCGCCGTGAAGGCGATGTATCCGTGCACGAGCTCGCGTTCGTGGATCACGTCGGCGGATACGCCGTGTGCCGCCAACGCGGCCGCGTAAGCGAGTCCGTCGTCGCGGAGCGGGTCGAATCCGGCGACCGTCACGATGGCGCGGGGAAGACCGGTCAGGTCATCGGCCAGCAACGGGGAAACCCGTGGGTCGCGATGGTCTGTTCCGTCGGGGAGGTAATGCCCCATGAACCACGCGATCTGCTTGGCCGACAACGCGGGGGACTCGGTGAACTCGTGCTGGGAGGGACGCCGCTGCGAGATGTCGGTGACCGGCTGGACGAGCACCTGCAACGTCGGCTGGACGGGAGCACCACGAAGCCGCTGGCAGAGCACGGCGGCGATGTTGCCTCCGGCGCTTTCGCCGGCCACGACGATCCGGTGTGGATCGGCGCCCCAGCCGGACGCGTGCTCGACGGCGTACTGCCACGCGGTGAGCGCGTCGTCGTGCACCGCCGGGAACGAGTGCTCGGGGGCGAGCCGGTACCCGACGGACAGGACGTCGGCGCCGGTGCCCTGTGCGAGCATTCGCGCCGGCGCGGCATAAATGGCGCGGCTCCCCAGTACGAAACCGCCGCCGTGGAAGAAAAGGATCAACCCTCGCGACGGCGTCCCGGAGCTGTAGCGGGTCGCCTGCAGCCCATCGCCGAGATCCAGTTCCTGCTCGACCGCGCACGGGGCGATCCGGTCGGCGAACAACGCCGCGTCGCGCTCGGTCACCTCCCGGGCGGCCGCCACTGGCAGGTCGCTGTAGTCTCCACCGGCTTCGGTGAGCTTCATCAGGAGAGCGACGTCGGCGGCCATGCGATCGCCGGCGCTGTTGACCGGCGGGCGTACCAGCGACCTGAGCAACGGGGCCGGGGTGCGGCCCAGTGCGATGACGAAGGCCCGCTGGAGACGCCGGCTCAGGGTGAGGGGGGCCGCGGTCATGAGTCCGCCGCCGCACCGGTGAGATCGGCGGCCGCGGGGGTCCGGACGGAGAAACGGATGTTCTGGTCGACCAGCCGCCCCTTGAAGAGCCGGTTGTCCTTGACGAACGTCGTGTGCATCCGCCACGGCAGTTCGGTGCCCTGGCGGGGGAGTTCGGGTTTCGCCCGCTGCATGTAGCCCGCGGTGAGGTCGAGGAGATCCGTGGTGGCGAGGCCGTCCGGTACGACCGGGACCGCGATGTCGTACCCGTTCGCGTCCATGCGGCGGAGCACGTCGCCGACCAGGCGGCACACGTTGCTCAAGCGGAGAGTCCAAGACGCCTTCGTGTAGCCGAGCATCATGGCCCAGTTCGGCATTCCGGAGATGAGTGCGCCGCGATAGAGGACGGCGTCCGACATCTTCACCGGGTGACCGTCCACTGTGGGCTGGATACCGCCGAGCAGCTGCATGACGAGGCCGGTCGCGGTGACGATGAGGTCGGCTTCCAGTGTCTTGCCCGACTCCAGCAGGATGCCGTTCTCGGTGAAGCGGTCGATCCGGTCGGTGACCACGTCGGCGTCGCCGTCGCGGAGTGCCTTGAAGAACTCTCCGTCCGGGGTGACGCAGAGGCGCTCGTCCCAAGGGGCGTACGGCGGGTTGAAATGGGTGTCCACGTCGACGTCCGGCGGAAGTTCCTTGAGCGTCCACTTGCGCAGCGCTTTCCGCCCGAAATCGGGGAATTTGCGCAGGGTGCTGACAAGCAGGAAGTCGATCCAGATGTTCTTCAGGCGTGTGGCCGCGTAGCCGCGCTTGGCCCCGAGCAGCTTGGTGAGCTTGACGGCGATGTTGTCGAACCGCGGCTGGGAGGCGATGTAGCTGGGGGTGCGCTGGAGCATGGTCACGTGTGCCGCGGCGCCGTCACCCATCAGCATGGCGGGGAGCATCGTCACCGCCGTCGCGCCACTACCGATGATCACGACGCGTTTGCCGCGGTGGTCGTAGTCCGCGGGCCAGTGCTGGGGATGCAGGACGTCGCCCCGGAAGTCGTCGCGCCCCTCGAAGTGGGGTGTGTATCCCTTGTCGTAGCGGTAGTAGCCGGTCGCGCTGAAGACGAAGCGGGTCTTGATGGTCTTCGTGTGTTCGGTGCCGGTGCGGTCGGTCGTGCTCACCCGGAGCGTCCACCGCGCGTCGGCGCTCGACCAGTCGGCGGAGGTCACCTTGTGCCCGAGCCGGAGGACGTCGTCCAGACCGAACTCGCTCACCGTCTCGCCGAGGTATTCACGGATCAGCGGCGCTTCGGCGATCGCGCTCCGATGCCGCCACGGCTTGAATTCATAGGCATAGGTGTGCAGGTCGGAGTCGGACCGGACACCCGGATAGCGGAACAGGTCCCAGGTGCCGCCGATCGAGTCGCGGGACTCCAGCAGGAGGACCTTCTTGCCGGGGAAGTCGGCCATCAGGTGCCGGGCCGCCCCGATACCGGAGATGCCGGCGCCGATGACGACGATGTCGGCGGCCTCCGTCGCGTCTGCGTTCTTCATGCTGCACTTCCTTCTTCGTTCCGGTCCTGGGGGAGGGCGGGGACGACGCCGGTCTCGACCTCGACGTCGCCACCGCGCACCGGCGCAAGGCCGAACGCTCCGTCGACGAGGTCGCCGGCGTAGTGAGCTTCGGAGCAGGCGACGTAACGCCGGTGGATGACGTGCATGAGAGCTCCTGTCCGGAGGCCTAGTAGGTCATCTGATTAAGTCGGATGGCCGAGTGTGTGACAAGTTCCCGCGATCGTCAAGAGGCGATGTGGGTGCTCGCCCGAACGGGTCTGTTGACAAGGCGGGATACGGCGCCCATCATCTTCGTCAATTGATCGAGTCATTTGACTAACTACGGCGTGAATCCCCGCCAAGATCGAAAGGGCCGACAGATGGCCGAGAGCATGACGTTGCCCGAAGCGCCCGCGAGGGAGGGGTCGGCTTTTCCCATCACGATCGAGGACGACGCGAGTCCGGTCGTCCGGCTGATCAGCCGCACCTTGGGTGACTCCTGGCGGATCGGTCACGCGCACGACGTCTTGGGCCGGTCCGCCGGCACCGTGGCGGTCCGCTCCCACGACACACCGCAGGCCGCGACGATTTCCTTCGGTGCCAGGACGATCACGGTCACCAGCGGGGTCGTGATCGAACCCGACGCGACGGTGGTCGTCGATCTCAAGGCACGTTTCGTGTCCGTGCGAGAGCCCGCCGGTGACGTCGTCCTGGCCGCCGGCATCTTGCGGGCGTTGACGCCGCCGCTACCGCACTGGCGCGACGCGGCCCGGCATTTCTGGGCGGTGACAAGGGAAATCCCAGGCATCCCCGAGGTGTTGATCGTCGACGCCGAGGGCCCCGGCGGCTCGGAGCGGCTTCGGTCGGGCGACGGGGCGACCGAGTACCTGATGGCGGGGCCGCCCGACCTTCTCGCCGGTGTCCTCAGCGGGGCGGACGATCTCGCCGCCGCCCTGGCGGCCGGATTGCGGGTCAAGGGCACGCTTTCGCAACTGTCGGTCATGACGGCCGCTTCCTGGAGGGTCCGGTTCGATGTCTGACCTCACGAAGACCGCTCCGTGCGCCGTGCGCCTCGAAGCGACGAACCACGACGGCAGCTTTCTCGGCAAGAACGTGTCGATCACGAAGTTCGCCTCGGGCAAGGACACCGGCTTCGCCTTCGCCGACATCCTGTTCGCGATCGACCTCGGCAACGAGATCGTTCTGGGTGACGCTTTTCCGGACTGGCGCGGCAACCTCTACGACATCCAGATGGTTCCCGACCTGTCGACCCTCGTCGAATGGAAGCCGGGCCTGGATTCGGTCATCGGCGATTACTGGCTGAAGGACGGCACACCGGTGCCGATCTGCCCGCGGAACCTCGTGCGGAAACTGGTCGCCCGGCTCGCGGTCCTCGGGTACACCGCGACGATCGCCGTGGAGATCGAGGCGACGCTGTTCGAGGAATCCGTTCAGGAGGCGCGAAAAAGCGCGTATCGGGGGCTGACGCCGTTGGGTGGTGGCACGGGAGCCACGTACCACTTGGCGAGGTCCAAGGACTGGGTCGATTACATGGAAGCGGTCGTCGAGCGCCTCGATCGCGTCGGCATCGCGTGGGAGGCATGGACCGACGAGGCCGCCGCCGGGCAGACGGAGCTGAATCTGGCGCCGGCGGATCCGATCACGCTGGCCGATTCCTGGGCGCGGACCCGGCAGGCCATGCGTGAAGTCGCGTTCGAGCAGGACCACACGGTGACCTTCATGGCCAAGCCGACAGCGGGCTATGGACAAGGTGCCCACATCAACCTGTCGCTCCAGAGCGACGGAGTGAACCGGTTCTTCGCCGAGGACGGCCCGTCCCCGCTGATGCGGCACGCGGTCGGGGGCCTGCTGGCCACGATGGAGGGCAACACCTCGCTCGCGCTGCCACAGATCACGTCCTACCGGCGGCTGGTGGACTTCACCGGCCCGCCCACCGTCGTGAGCTGGGGCGTCAACAACAAGACGGCCGCCGTGCGCGCCATCGCCGGCCATCCCCGGTACTCGCGTCTCGAATACCGGCTTCCCGGCGCCGACGTCAATCCTTACCTCGCGGTGGCCGGGGTACTGGCCGGCGTACTGGCAGGCATCGAGCGGGCGATCGAGCCACCGGAGCAGGTCACCGACATGGCGTGGTGCCTGCCCGACAGCCCCGAGATGCCCCGGATTCCCGACACGATGTCGAAAGCGAGTGCGGCCCTGGACGCCGATCCTCTGCTGCGCGAGTACCTCGGTGACGAATTCGTGGATTTCTGGGTCGCGTCGCGGCGATGGGAGTGGATGGAGTTCCACACCAAGGGCGGAGATCCGTTCGCCGAACTCTCCCAGTGGGAGTCCACCCGCTACTTCGAGTTCCCGTGAACGCGCCCGAGGAGGCCGTGGTGCTCCGTCCCTTGATCGGTATCACCGGCCGGAGATTCCGGCTGAGCCTGCTCACCGGAGCCGACGAGCGGTACGGCGACCGTTGTGTCGACAGCTCCATGTCGGACTTCGCGAGCCGGATCGCGGAGGCGGGCGGACTTCCGGTGCAGCTGTCCTACGACACCAACGCGACGGCCGTCAGCCAATGGCTGTCCGGGGTCGTGATCACCGGCGGGCAGGACGTTCATCCGGCCTGGTGGGGTGGCGACACGGCGGTGGTCCGCGACATCGATCCGCGGACGGATCCGATGGTCCACGACAAGGCGCGGGACGAGTACGAGCTCGGGCTCGCCCGGGCCGCGCTGGAGCGGGGGATCCCCGTGCTGGGGGTGTGCCGCGGCATGCAGGTGCTCAACGTCGCCCTGGGCGGAACACTCGTCCCTGATCTCCCACCCGGTCCAGTGCGTCACCTGTCGGCGGAGGCCGCGCCCACCGACGGCACCGCGGACCACCTCGTGTCCTTCGAGAAAGGCTCGATCGCCGCCGGGCTGTTCGGCGACCAGGCGACGACCAACTCCTGGCACCACCAGGCCGTCGACCGGTGCGGCACCGGTCTCGTCGTGACCGGGCGGGCGAGTGACGGCGTGATCGAGTCGGTCGAACTCCCGGGAGCCCCCGTGCTCGGGGTCCAGTGGCATCCGGAATGGATGAAGAGCGCCGACCCGACGATGACGTGGATCGTCGAAGCCGCGGCGAAGCTGCGGGCGGACCGCGGCGAAGAGATACCGAGGAGTTCGCGATGACGGCGAAAGTGAAAGCCGGACAGGCGGGCGACGATCCCGCCATCCCGACACTGACCGGGCTGCTGGCGCAGCGCGTGCGGGACTCCCCGGAACGGGAGTTCCTGCGTTTCGGGGAGTGGTCCTGGACCTTCGCCGAGATCGACGACTGGACCTCCCGGCTGGCGCGCCGGCTGATCGAAGCCGACGGCGTGCGGCCGGGCGACCGGGTCGCGATCATGCTCCCGAACGTCGTGCACTGGCCCGTGGTGTGGCTCGCCGTGCTGAAAGCGGGCGCGGTCGCCGTTCCCGTCAACTGTTCCTATCAGCGGGCCGACCTCGCCTTCGTTCTTCGGGACTCGGGGGCACGCGTCGTATTCACCGACGCCCTTCGCCGGGACCTGATCGCCGGTGTCGTCGCCGATGAGGACGAGCTCGCCGATGTCCGCGTCGTCGATGTCGCGGACGACGGTGCGGAGCCGTTCCCGGCGACCCTGCCGACGGTGACGATCGAGGGCGGGACACTGGCGAACCTGCAGTACACCTCGGGCACGACCGGTTTCCCCAAGGCGTGCATGCTCACCCACGACTACTGGGTCCGGCTGGGCTGGATCTGCGCGTCGGCGACCGGGCTCGGCCCCGAGGACGTTCTCCTGACCGCGCAGCCGTTCTCCTACATGGATCCACAGTGGAACACCGCACTGGCACTGACCGTCGGCGCCCCGCTGGTCGTCCTGCCCCGATTCTCCGCGTCGACCTTCATGACGGACGTGCGACGGCACCGGGCGACCTTCTTCTACGTCCTCGGGTCCATGCCGACGCTGCTGTTCAAACAACCGGCTTCCCCCGAAGACCGCGACAACGACCTCCGCCTCGTCTTCTGCTCGGGAATCCCGGCCGGTCTGCACGCCCGGCTGGAGGAGCGCTGGGGCGTGCCGTGGCGCGAGGTCTACGGGATGACGGAGTCCGGGATCGACCTGTTCAGCTCCTTCGGTGACACCGGCGCCGTGGGAAGCGGGAGCCTTGGACAGCCGGTACCGACGAAACAGGTCCGCGTCGTCGATCCCGACGGCGTCGAGGTACCCGACGGCGAAGCCGGTGAACTGACCATCGCGGGTACACCGATGATGAACGGCTATTGGAACCGCCCGGAGGACACCGCCCGGGTGATGCGGGACGGCAGGCTCCACACCGGCGACGTCGTCGTCCGCCACCCGGACACCGGCATCCGGCTCGTCGGCCGGATCAAGGACATGGTGCGGCGCGGCGGGGAGAACGTCGCGAGCGTCGAGGTCGAAGCAGCCCTGGAGCGGGACGATCTCGTGGTCTCTGCCGCCGTCGTCGCCGAACCCGACGAGACCCTCGGCGAAGAGGTCAAGGCCTTCGTCCAGCTGGCGGCCGGCGTGCCCGCCGGTCGTGCGACCGCCGAACGGATCGTCGAGCGGGCAGGTAAGGAACTCGCGCGCTTCAAGGTGCCGCGCTATGTCGAATTCGTGACCGGCTTCCCCCGCACCCCCTCCGAACGCGTTTCCAAACCGGCGCTGAAGGCCCGTGCCGCGGACGACCCCGGCGTGACCTACGACCTCGGCGCACGACGGACACGTGGGGGATTCCTCGACGTCGGCGTCGTCCGGGACGTGGCGGTGCTGACCCTCCGTCGGCCGGAGAAGCTCAACGCCATGGACGTCGCCACCCGGCGACGGCTGGCGGCCGCCCTTCGCGAATACGGCACCGGCGAGAGCGTGCGCGGGATCGTGCTCACCGGCGAGGGAAGAGCGTTCTCCGCCGGTGAGGACCTCCGGAGCGCGCCGACCACGGACGAGGGGATGCGTGAGGCGTTCGCGAGTTTCCACGACATCACCCGTGCCGTTCTGGAGACCCGGGTGCCCGTGATCGCGGCCGTGAACGGACTCGCGGTCGGGGGAGCCTCGGAGATCACCTTGTGCTGCGACGCCCGGATCGGCACCCCGGCGACGGAGTACTTCCAGCCGGAGAACGGGCGGGGCATCACGATCTCGAACGCCTCCAGCGTGCTGCTGAGACGGCTCATCGGGAACCACGCGACCCGGCTGGTGCTCGGCTCCCCGCGCGTCCGGGCCGACGAAGCCCTGCGGATCGGCCTTCTCGACGAGATCGTCGAACCCGGCGCCCTGATCGATCGCGCCATCGACACCGTCATCGAGTGGACCCCCGAAGGCAACACGACGGCCCTGCATCTCGCCCTCCTGCGCCCGCGGACCGAGGACGTCGAAGCGGCGTTCGCCCGCGAAGACCTCGCCGCCGCCCAGGCGTGGGAGAGCGGGCTCCTGACCGCGGGTATCGAGGGCTTTTTGTCCACCGACAGAGGATCCAAAGAGGAGACGTCGACATGATCGACACCCAGGCCGCGGTGCTGACCGCGGTCGGCGCGCCACTCGAACTGACCGTCATCCGGGTCGACGACCCGGAGCCGCACGAGGTGCGGGTCGCGGTCACGAACGTGGGGCTGTGTCACAGCGACCTGCACTACATGACCGGAACGGTGCCGACCGGCCTGCCGGTCGTGGTCGGCCACGAGGTGGCGGGCGTGGTCGAGGCGGTCGGCTCGCAGGTGTCCGGGCTGCACCCCGGGGACCGCGTGGTCGGCGCGCTGACCCCGTCCTGCGGCCGCTGCACGAACTGCGAAGCCGGTCGGTCGACGCAGTGCCAGCGGCTGGAGGAGATCCGCCGCCGCCCCCGGCCCGCGTTCCAGACCACGGACGGCGAGCCGATCGAGCGGCTCGGCGACATCGGCGCGTTCTCCCGGCACGTCCTCATCCGCGAGAACTCGCTGGTGAAGCTGCCCGACGACGTTCCACTGCACGTCGGCTGCCTCCTGGCCTGCTGCGTCATCACCGGCGTCGGTGCCGTTTTCCGCGGCGCCAAGGTGCGACCGGGCAGCACGGTCGCGGTCGTCGGCTGCGGCGGCGTCGGATCGGCCATCATCCAAGGCGCCAGGCTCGCCGGAGCCTCGGCCATCGTCGCGATCGACCTGGACGACGCCCGTCTCAAGGCCGCGCGCGGCTACGGCGCCACCCACGTCATCAAGGGTGGCGACGAAGACCCGGTCGCGGAACTCCACCGACAGCTGGGCGGCGGCGTGGACTACGCCTTCGAAGCGGTCGGATCGGCTCGCACCGCGGCGACGGCACTGGCCCTCGTGCGGCCGACGGGTACGGCCTGTCTGGTCGGGATCGCGCCAGGAGGCACCGAACTCAGTGTCCCGGCGTCGGATTTCTTCTTCGAGGAGAAGCGGCTCATCGGTTCCTACATGGGCTCGGGGCAGGCGCGGGAGGACATCCTCCAGTTCGCGCGCCTGTACCAGCAGGGACGTCTGCTGCTCGACGAGATGGTGACGCGCGTGCTCCCGTTCGGCGAGATCAACGAAGGCTTCGAGGCGATGAAGTCCGGCGACGTGACCCGCATCGTCGTCGATCTCCAGTCCTGACCGGCGAAGGAAACCTGAAGATGAGCAACGAGATCGAGATTCCCCGCCCGGTGAACTACATCGCCGACGCCTGGAGTGAATGCGAGACGGTCCACGACGCGTGGAACGTCGACCCCAACACACGCGAACCCGTCCACCGCTCCGTCACGACGGCACCCGACGACGTCGAACGCGCGCTGCGGCACGCGGAACGCGGGTACGACGCCGGGCGCTGGGACGAGGACGCGCGCCGCGAGCGCGCCGGCCTGCTCGAACGCGTCGCCGACATCGTCGCGGCCCGCGCCGAGGACATCGCGCGCACGGATTCGCTGACCAGTGGCACACCGATCAGCGTCACGCGCAAGGTCGCCGCCTTCCTGCCGATGCGGATCCGGGCCGCGGCGGCGGATCTGGTGAACATCCCGCGCGTCACCCCGCTGGCGGCGGGCGGCCGGGACGTCCGCCTCTACAAGGTGCCGTGGGGACCGGCCGCGATCCTCACGCCGTGGAACGGCCCGAGTTTCATCCCGGCGGCCAAGGTCGCCAGCGCGGTGGCCGCGGGGTGCCCGGTCATCCTCAAACCTTCGGAACACGCGCCCGGCAGCGCGCAGATCATCGCCGAGTGCTTCGTCGAGGCCGGTCTGCCCAGCGGCGCGCTGCAACTGGTACACGGTGACGGCGAGGTCGGCGCCCGGCTGACCGCCGACCCCCGCGTCAAGATCGTCTCGTTCACCGGCGGACCCGGCGCCGGACGCGCCATCGCGCGGGCGGCCACGGAAGACTTCAAGGTCCTGCAGCTGGAACTCGGCGGGAACAATCCTGTGCTCGTGCTGGACGACGCCGATCTCGACGTCACCGCCGACGGCATCCTCGACGGCATGACCAAACTCAACGGTCAATGGTGTGAGGGACCTGGCAAGATCCTCGCCCACCGCAGTCTGGTCGAGCCGCTGCTCGAAGCGTTGACCGAGCGGATCTCCAAACTCGTCGTCGGCCACTCGCTCGACGAGGACGTCCAGATCGGCCCGATCTCCAATGGTCCGCACTTCCAGACCCTGCGGAGCAGGATCGAAAGGCTGCGAGACCTCGGGGCGACCCTGCACGGACCCGCTCGGCTGCCCGAGCTCGGCGGCTACTTCCTGTCGCCGACCGTCGCCGTCGGCGCGGACCCCGCCCGGGCCACCGCCGAGCTGTTCGGCCCGGTCGTCTCCCTGCACGCCGTGGACTCCGACGAACAGGCGCTGCGCGTCGCCAACGCCCACCCCTCAGGGCTCGATGCCTACGTGTTCGGCGGCGACACCGACCGCGCGATCGACGTCGGCTCCCGCATCCTGGCCGGCGAAGTCCGCGTCAACGGCGCCAAGGTCGCCGATCTCGGTGACGACTCGGCACAGAGTTTCTGGGGCCCGGCGGGTATCGGCGGCCACGGACCGGCGGAGTCGGTGCGCGTCTTCTGCGGCGATCGGGTCGTCGGCGTCGATTCACCCGAGCTGCCGTTGTGACGCCGTCCTCCGTTCAGGACGACACGGGCGTGGATCCGAGCCGGGCCGCGAGCCAGCTGTCGAGTACCGAAACGGCGATCTCCATCTGTCCCAACGCCGCGGCCCGATCCCCGTAGGTCAGCCAGTTCGCGGCGAACCCGTCGGCCAAGGCGGCGATGACGAACGCGACCTCGTCGACGACCTCCGGTCCGATCGGCCGGTCCGAGCCGGCGTCGCGCAGTGTGGCGCGCACCCTCTCGAGGGCCTTGTCGTACACCGCGATACCGCGGTCCGCGTGCTGACGTCGTGCCCAGCTGATGAGTTCCACCGTCGCCGCGGTGAAACTGGTCGATTCCAGATAGCACTCCATGACTCCGCGCAGCAGCGCTCGTGCCGTCTCCCTCAAGTCACCTTGGGCGTCGTTGTCCTTGATCACCTCGAGGTAGCGGCCCGCCACGAACTCGTAGACATCGGCGAAGAGATCCTCTTTGGAGTCATAGCAGTAGTGCAGCATCGCCAGATTCGCCTGCGCCTGCTCGGCGATCCGCCTGGTCGTCGCGCCCTCGATGCCGTAGCTCGCGATGACCTCCACCGCGGCCTTGATGAAGTCGCTGCGCCGTTGGGCGGCGGAGATCCGTGGCACGAAATCCTCCCGGTGCACGTAGTTGGACGTTTGATTAAGTCAACGCAAGCCTAGCAGCGGAGGGCAGGTCGGCGGCCATGTCTCCCGGCTCGCGACCGACTTGGTCAAACGACTTGATCGGATGGCTAACTCTGCCGTAGTCTATGAGCCGGATCACAAGTCGGCTCGCCATCCCCACGCACAGCCTTCGGTGCAGAGACGAAGGCATGACTCGAAGGAATCAAGGACATGAAGGATCTGCTCTTCATGCTGGCCGATCTGTGGATGATCTTCGCCGGCTTCTGCTTCGGATGGAAGTTCATCCGGCGCTACCACAATTATCTGCTCGGACTCGAATGGATGATCGTCGCCACGTCGGGCTCGAACTTTCTCCTCTGGGCACTTCTGGGCGGAGACGAAAGCAGCCCGCTGTACAGCATCGCGTATTTCTTCGACGCCTTTTCGCGCTCTGTCGGCATCACGCTCATTCTCGTCCTGGGCCTGATGCGCGTGACGCACCGGTACAAGCCCTCTGTCGCGGTCGATGTCGGCGTGTTCGCGTTCGCTGCGGCCGCCGGGCTGTACCTCCAGCAGTTCCGCGCCGACAAACTGCATGTCGGTCCGGCGACGTTCTTCGTCGTGGTCAACGTGCTCACGACGGTCTTCCTCGCCTACTTCGTCTGGAGGCTCTGGCGCATCGGCGCCAAGAGGCAGGCCATGGGCGCGGCACTGGTCACCATCGCGGGATCCGTCATCGCGATCACGTACGACTTCTTCCCGATCCCGGGCGACGACGCGCACCGGACGCTTTTCTACAGCGCGGCGCTGGCCACCTGGGGATTCCAGATGTTCGTGTACTACTTCGCCTATCGCGCTCTGCACGACCACAACGTGACGACCGGCGTCGAACCGGCTTCGAGCAGGGTTCCGGCAATGTCGTCCAGCCACTCGTCAAGTGGGCGGCGGAGGGGCTCGTCGCCAGCGGCCTGACACTCTCTCGACTGTCCACAAAGGTCACTCTTCGGTGACTGAATATCCGGGTGGTGGGGTGAAGGCTCCCTTCGCCCCGGCCACTCACCCGCGCCGACCACCTCGCGGTCGGCACCCGTGTCGCGAAAGCCACTTTCGCGACACGTCCGACCGGCAGAGCGCGGCGACCCTCTACGCCACATTTGCCTCACCCCTCAGTAGAACCCTATTCGGCACTCACGACCCCGAACCCAGGACGGGAGAGAACGATGAGGACCGACAACGTCGAGTACACGAGCTTCAGCGGCTGGGTCGATCCGCCCTCGGATGTGCGGCCTTCCCTGGCCGGTGACCTCACCTGCGACGTCGCGGTCGTAGGCGGCGGTATCGGGGGCATGTCGACGGCGCTGCGGCTGGCCGAACGCGGCCAGGACGTGGTGTTGCTGGAGGCGGAATTCTGCGGACACGGCGCCAGTTCCCGCAACGCCGGTCAACTGGCCGGTGCTCCGGGCGGGGACCTCCAGCTTCTCGATCTGTTGCACCGGAAGAAGATGCCCGGCATGATCCGGCTTGCCGAGCATGCCGCGCACCACGTCGAGGAGCTCATCGAGAAGCACGACATCGACTGCGACTACGAACGGACGGGCAACGTCTTCGCGGCGGTGTCCCGTGGGCAGATGGGCCGGGTGCGCCGGGTGGCCAAGATCCTCCGGCGCGTCGGCGCCAAGGTGGAACTGGGCACGAGCGAAGAGCTCGGAATCCCCTCCGGATTCCTCGGCGGGATGCGCGAAAAGGTCGGCGGGATCATGAATCCCGGCCGCTTCACCTTGGGGCTGCGAAGTGTGCTGCTCCGCACGCCCGCGCGGGTCTTCGAGCGGACGAAGGTCACCGACGTCGCGCGCGACCGCGACCACGTGGTCATCACCACCGCTCACGGTGAAGTGCGGGCGGACAAGGTGGTTCTGGCGACGAACGCGTACGCGGGAGAGTGGGACATCACCCCTCCACGGCTCTCCGTGCCCATCTGGGTCATCGAGGTGGAGACCGAGCCCATCGATCCCGCCCGGTTGGCGGCACTGGGGTGGACCAGCCGATCGGGGCTCGTCACCCAGCACAACATCATGGAGAACTACCGCCTCACGTCGCGCGGCACCATCGTTTTCGGCGTCCGGCGGCTCGAACGCGGCCGGACCTACCCGCTCCCGCAAAGGAAGCCGGACCCGGCGCTCGTCGAAGAACTCGCGGAAGCCTTCGCGAGACGGTTTCCGGCCCTGTCCGACGTCGCGATCGATCGGGCCTGGGGAGGCTGGATCGCGATCACTCCTTCCTGGCTGCCGGTCGCCGGGCAGATCGACGACGCCACCTACTACTCGATCGCCTGCAACGGCCACGGTCTGGCCCAAGCGCCCTATGTCGGGGCCCGCATCGCCGACCTGATCGTCGACGGTGCGCGACACGAAGACCTGGACGAATTGTGGGTGGAGGAGCCCGAGTTCCCACGCCCGATGATGATGGGTCCCTTGGGGCTGCGCGCCATCTGGGCTGTCGATCGCTTCAACGATTTCGTCAACGGAAGCAAACGCAACGCCCGGCGGGGCTCGGCATCCGTGGTCTGAACGGCTCGCTCACGTGGCGTGGATGCCGGCGCCCGCGGTGGGGGCGAAGCGGGCTTGGAAGAAGCGGAGGTGGGGCGGTTCGTGGGTGAAGGTGAGGCCGTGGGTGATGTGGTGCCGGTCTTTGTGGACGCGGATGAGCGTGTCGGCGACGTGGTCGATATGGCTCTGGGTGTAGACGCGGCGGGGAATGGCGAGCCGGAGGAATTCCAAGGGCGGGTAACGGTTTTCGCCGGTGGCCGGATCGCGTCCGGCTGAGACGGTGCCGCGTTCGACGCCGCGGACGCCGCCTTCGAGGTAGACGGCGGCGGCGAGGGTCTGGCCGGGGAGTTCGGTGCGGGGGAGATGACCGAGGACGGCGGTGGCGTCGACACAGACGCAGTGGCCGCCGAGGGGCCGGACGATCGGGACGCCCGCGGTGTGGAGCCGGTGGCCGAGGTACTCGATCTGGGCGACGCGGGCGCGGATGTGCCGTTCGTCGACGGATTCGGTGATGCCTTGGGCGATGGCCTCCATGTCGCGGCCCGCCATGCCGCCGTAGGTGTGAAGTCCTTCGTAGAGCAGGACGAGCCCGCGCGCTTGTTCGGCGAGATCGGGGTCGCGCAGGGCGATCCAGCCGCCGATGTTGGCGAGACAGTCCTTCTTGGCCGACATGACGGCGCCGTCGGTGGGGGAGCAGAGGGCGAGCAGGATGTCCGCGATCGAGCGGTGTGCCCAGCCGGGTTCGCGTTGTTTGACGAACCAGGCGTTTTCCACGGCGCGCGCGGTGTCGAGGAAGACGGGGATGCCGTGCGCGTGGGCGAGGTCGCAGGCGGCGGTGAGGTTGGCGACGCTGATGGGCTGCCCGCCCGCCATGTTCACGGTCGCGGCGAGCGAGACGTACGGGATGTCGCCGCCGTGTTCGGCGATGACGGCCCGCAGTTTGGCGAGGTCGACGTTGCCTTTGAACGGATACTCGCCGGCGGGGTCGTGTGCTTCGTCGATGATGACGTCGTGGAAGGTGGCGCCGTTGAGTTCCTGGTGGGCGCGGGTGCTGGGGAAGTACATGTTGCCGGGGACATGGGTGCCAGGGCGGATGAGGCAGCGCGAGAGGATGTTCTCACCGCCTCGTCCTTGATGGACGGGGATGACGTGTTCGTAGCCGTAGTGTGCGCGGACGGCTTGTTCGAAGAGGTAGAAGCTGCGAGCGCCGGCGTAGGCTTCGTCGCCGCGCATGAGGGCCGACCACTGCCGGTCGGACATCGCGTTGGTGCCGGAGTCGGTGAACAGGTCGATGTAGACGTCTTCGGAGCGGAGCAGGCAGGGATTCCAGCCGGCGGCCCGGAGCGCCCGTTCACGGTGTTCGCGGGTGGTGGTGCGGATCGGTTCGACCATTTTGATCCGCCACGGTTCGGCGGGGTGATCAGGCATCTCGGGTCACCTTGTCTCGTTCGAGGCGGTTGAGGAGCGGTCCGGTCATGGCGGTCGTGACGAGGGCCATGGCGACCATCACGGTGTAGAAGGCGCTGTCGATGACGCCGAGGCCGAGCCCGATGCTGAGGAAGACGAGCTCGGTGACGCCACGGGTGTTCATCAGGGTCGCGAAGACCGCGGCGGGACGGGGTTCCTGTCCGGCGAGGCGGGCACCGAGGTACGCGCCGCCGCCCTTGGCGACGACGGCGACCGCGATGATCACGACGGCTTCGACGACCAGGGTGGTGTCCAGCTCACCGAGGTCGACCTTCCGTCCGATGAGGACGAAGTACAGCGGGACGAGCAGGGACGCGACGGGCGCGGTCACCGCGGCGGGGTCGTGACGGGACACGGGGCGGCCGGCGGCGGCGCCGATGAGGAACGCGCCGACCGCGGCGTGCAGGCCGATGGTGTCGGTCGTCGCGGCCCCGGCGCAGGCGACGACGACCATGGCCACGGCTGCCGCCGTGGGGGACAGCCGATCCATCGCCCTGCCGAACCACGGGCGGGCGAGGACGAAAAGGCCCAGCAGGAACGGGACCACGCCCAGTAGCGACCAGATCTGGGTTCCACTGTGGACGGACGCGGCGACGAAGGCGAGCGCCGCCCACGCGGTGGCGTCGGTGATCGCCGCTGCGGTGAGCGCGCAACGTCCGCGTGGGTCGTCCAGCATGTGTCGTTCGGCCAGGATCCTCGCCAGGACGGGAAAGGCGGTGACCGCCATGGCCGCCGCGGCGAAGAGGACGAACGGCGTGACACCGGCGGGGGCGTGGCGTGCGGCGAGCCAGAGTGCGAGCAGCGCGCCGAGGACCACCGGGACGATGGTCGCGCCCAGCGCGGGGACGAACGCCGTCGTGATCCGCGCCGTGGTGATCGACGGCGCGAGGCGGGCACCGACCCCGAACAGGAACAGGATCAGGCCGAGCTGAGCGAGCGCGTCCAGCGTTGTCTCGACGCTGCCAGGCAGGCCCGGACCCGCTTGCAGGGCGATGCCGACAAAGAGTCCGCAGGTGATCTCCCCGAGGACGGCCGGCTGCCGGATCCGGGTGAACGCCCAGCCGAAGCAGCGGGCCAGCGGCAACAGCACGGCGAGCGCCACGAGCAGGAGGGCGAGGTCAGGCATCGGGCACCCGCCATCGCCTGCCGTCGGCGGTGGGGACGAGCCCGCCGGGGAACATCGGCGGCTCGTCGCCCGCGGCTTCGCCGAGCAGACCGCGCAACTGCAGCTGGACACCTTCGGAGAGCACGTCGCCGAACAACGTGCGGGAGAAGTCCTGTGAGGACACTCCGCCGACGAGATCGACGAAGGCTTCGCCGGCGCTCCCGTGATGATCGGTGAGCCGTCGCGCGTGCGCGAAGTAGTCCTCCTCGTCGGCGTCCAGCTCGTAGAAGGTGATGAGGAAATCCCGGAACAGCGCGAACTCCCGGCGGTAGCGGGCTTCGAACTCGGCGAAACACCGCTTCTCGTCCGTGAAACCGGCCAAGACGCTGTTGATCGACCGGGCGGCCAGCAGCGCGCTGTAGGTGGCCAGGTGCACTCCCGAGGAGAACACCGGGTCGATGAAGCACGCGGCGTCCCCGACGAGCACCATCCCCGGGGCCCACAGGGCCGTCCGGTCGTACGAATAGTCCTTCCGCACGCGGATCCGGTCGTAGGGTGGTTCGGTCGCGCGGCGGGCGTCGTGGAGGAACTCGCTGACGAGCGGGCACTCCTCGATCAGCGAGGCGTAGGCCGCCGCGGGGTCGCCCTGCACCTTGTTCGCCGATTCGTGTTTGACGACGGCACCGACGCTGGTCAACGTGTCCGACAGCGGGATGTACCAGAACCAGCCGTCGGTGAACGAGACGCACAGGATGTTCCCGGCGTTGGGCGCGGGCATCCGGTGGCCGCCTTCGAAATAGCCGAACAGCGCCAGGTTGCGGAAATGCGGCGAGTACTCGCGGGTGCCGCCGACATCGTGGTGGAGCCTGCTGCCGTGCCCGGAGGCGTCCACGACGAACCGGGCGGTCGCGCGCCGCTCCCGTCCCTTGTCGTCGAGGTAGCGGACGCCGCCGATCCGTTCGCCGGACCGGATCGTGCCGAGCGCCCGATGTTCCTGCCGGACCTCGGCGCCGAGCCGGCGGGCGCCGTCGAGCAGGAGCGCGTCGAAGCGGGCACGCTCGACCTGGTAGGCATACGACGTCGGCCCGGCCATGCGGTCGGACGCGGCGAAGGAGAACGTCCACGGCTCCGGCTTGGTACCCCATCTGAAGGTCCCGCCGCGTTTGCGGACGAAGCCGGCCCGCTCGATCTCGTCGCGCACGCCGAGCATCGCGCAGATCCCGTGGATCGTTGCCGGCAGCAGGGACTCCCCGATCTGATAGCGGGGGAAACGGTCCTTGTCCAGCAGCAGTACCCGGTGGCCTTCCGCGGCGGTGAGCCCGGCGACGGTGGCGCCGCCCGGCCCGCCGCCCACGACGATCACGTCGTAGTCATGCATGACGTGCCGCTCCTTTCGCAGTGATGGGAACGAGTTCGGCGAGCCGTGCGACCGTGCGCCGGAGCAGGACGTCCCGTAGCGAACACGGCACGCCCAACGCCCGCAGCCGGACGGCGAGCGCCGCGGCGGACAGGCTGTGCCCGCCGAGGTCGAAGAAGTCGCTGTCCGCGTCGACCGCCGGAATCTCCAGCTGGACACGGAACGCGGACGCGACGAGTTCCTGCGTGGGGGTCAGCACGCTCACCCGCACCGCCGGGACCGGCGGCGCGAGAGCGGTCCGGTCGATCTTCCCGGTCGACCCGAGCGGCATCGTCTCGAGCGGGATCACGGCGGAGGGCAGCAGATACGACGGCAGCACCGTCCGCAGCCGTTCCCGTACTTGGCCGACGGTGTCGTCGCCGAGCACGACGTAGGCGACCAGCCGCGGCTCGGTGCCTTCGGCCCGGACGACGGCCTGCCGGACGCCGGGCAGCGCCAGCAGAGCCTGCTCCACCTCGCCCGGCTCGACCCGATGACCCCGGATCTTGACCTGGTCGTCGAGCCTGCCCAGCCATTCCAGGTGGCCGTCGGGAAGGAGGCGGCACCGGTCGCCGGTCCGGTACCGGCGTTCGCCCGCGGTGACGAACCGGTCCGCGGTCAGCTCCGGCCGGCCGAGATAGCCGAGGGCGAGGCTGGAACCGCTGATCAGGAGCTCGCCAGGCGCTCCGATCGGGACGGGCCGCAGGTCCTCGTCGACGATCCGGGCCGCGGTGTTGCCGATGGGCTGCCCGATCGACGGCGTCGCGCGGTCACCGAGCCGGCAGGCCGTCGTGAACACGGTGCACTCGGTCGGGCCGTAGAGGTTCACCGCGGTGACCTCCGGGGCTCCGCGCAGATGCGACCAGAGGTCCCGGCCGATGGCCTCCCCACCCATCAGCAGGGTCCGCGGACGGCTCCGGCCGTCGAGCAGCCCGGCTTGAAGCAGCGCCGTCATCTGTGCGGGCACCGCTTCCACGACCGACAACCGGTGCTCCCGCACGAAGTCCACATAGGACCCTGGATCCGCCCGTACCGGGTCGGGGACCAGATGCAGTTCGTGTCCGCCCACCATCCACAGCAGCGGATTCCACGACGCGTCGAAGACCAGCGGCAAACCGTGCGCCACCCGCTGCGGACCACGGCCCGCCGGGAAGAACCGGCTCGCCAGTTCGCCGTACAGGTTGACCAGGCTCCGGTGACCCACCACCACGCCTTTGGGCAGGCCCGTAGAACCGGAGGTGTAGATGACGTACGACTCGGCCGCGCCGGCCCGCGGCACAGGTCGCCCGTCTTGCCTCGCGAGTTCCGTCGTCCAGTCCTCATCGGACAGCAGCAGATCCGCGCGGTCCGCGAGGCCCGGGGCGTCCGTCAGCACCAAGGAGGGGCGGGCGTCGGCGAGAATCGCGTCAAGGCGTGCGGCGGGCAGGGACGGATCGATCGGGAGATGGACCGCGCCCGCCTTCGCCGTCGCGAGCATGCCCAGCACCGCCCGCACGGACCTCGTCATCGCGCACGCCACTACCGTTCCCGGTGCCGCGCCCGCGTCTCGCAGGAGGCGCGCGAGCCGGTTGCCCCAGAGGTCGAGGTCGTGGAACGTCCAAGCGACCTCGTCGGCGACCAGGCAGATCCGGGCGGGTGACCGCAGGGCCTGGCTCTCGAACAAGTCGCACCAGGTGACGTGGGGTAGCCGTCGTGGCACGCCGCGTACCACGGACGGGGCCGAGCCACTCATCGCACGGGCTCGGCGTCGAACGTGGACCGGTGGATCAGCTCCCGGAGATCAGGAGCCCGGTCAGGTGCGAGCATGCCCAAATGACCGCCGGGTACGACAGCGTCGGTGAACCGCCCGGACGTCCAGGCGCCCCACGCCCGGAGCGTGTCGCCATCGGCCGCGAACACGGGGTCGTCCTCACCCCGGATCGCGACGATCGGACAGGCCAGCCGCAGTTGCGCGGGGCCGGCATAGGAATCGGTCAGCAGCAGATCACCGAGCAGCAGATCCAGTGCGTACTCCCGGAGTTCGGGGGAGGCGCCGTAACCCGCCACTGGAGCCAGTGCGTTCTGATCGAGCAGCCGTCCGGCGTCGGTGGCGTCGGCTTTCGCGAACCTCCCCGGCACTCGCGACTGCGGCGCGCACGCACCCACGACGACCAGTGCCGCCGGACCCGGCAGGCCCCGGCCGCGGATGCGCTGGGCCACTTCGAATGCGGCGAACGCGCCCATACTGAACCCGATCAGCGTGATTCGCGAGAACCTTTCAGCTCCGAAACGGTCGATGGTCTCCCTCGCGATCCCCTCGGCAAGGCTCGCGAACGACGCCGCGCGCGGTTCGGCGAGACGTTCGCCATGGCCGGGATACTCCACGCCCCACATTTCGATTCCCGCCGCGCCCTTGGCGAACCCGCGCAGGCTGAGAACCGTTGCGCCGGCCGGAGGAAAACACAGAAACCCCGGACCGAAGGTGTCCTCGGAGTCCACTGTGGATAGTCGTTTGACGGCGGCATTCATCGCCACGTCCTCTCCTGAGTCGATCGGCCGACGGACTGACGTCAGCAGCCAAGCAAGCCGGGATCTCCGTCGATGGGCGCGAAGACGTCGCGTGCGCCTGTGTCCACATCGCACAACGGACGACCGGCAGCCTTGCCAGGCAAGCGAATTTTCACGATGTACGCTCTCCCGGAAAACGTCCGGGCCCGCGGATGACGCGCCTTGGCGAAGCCGGGTACTCCGGAGTCGCCTCGCCCGCACCTTTGGGTGACTCCGCGACCGCGTCGATCGCGGGAAGGGTGCGGGGCTCCTGTCCTGCCCTCTTCCGTTACGTGATAACCGTCAGAGTTGCTGGTCCGAAAGATACGACGGCGTTAGGCAAACTGGGGTAACGGTTTGACGTTGGGAGCAAAAGAGCCTGCAAATGGCGGTTGCGGGGGCGGACGCTCACTCACATGGGCTACCTCAACCGGTGGCGCGGGGCAAGCGCGTCGGCCGGAGTCGCTGCAGTGTGAATCCTTTTCATGCCGCCGAGTTCGGTTCCCGCCGGGGGCGTGTGGTGCGCTCTTCGCGCGGCCGGCGCGGAGCGGAGAGTGTCTCGGCGATTACCGGCTGGTCGCCGAGTCCGGTGTGGACGATCACGAGTTCGGCGATGAGTGGCGGCTTGTCGAGCCGGAAGGTGCTCAGTCGTCCGGACCGCGCAACGTCAGGACGACGCGGAGCACGTGTTCCACCGCGGCGGGGAACACGGCTCCGCGTAGTTCGCCCCGGCTGGCGAGGGTGAGCCCGGCGAAGTCCAGCATCCGGTCTTCGCCGAGCCGCCGGACGGTCAGTGTGGCCACTTCCTCGAGATCGAGGTCGGGGTGGTCCATGCGGGTCAGTGCGAATTCGATGAGCAGTTGTTCGTCCGTCATTCCGCACCTCCGCCTCACTGCGAGGATACGGCGGCCGTGATCAGGGCAGGACGCGGCCGAGGAAGTCCCGGATGAGGGCGGCGATCTCCGGGCCGTGCGTCTCGAGGGCGAAGTGACCCGCGTCGAGGAGGTGCAATTCGGCGTCGGGCAGGTCGCGGAGGAAGGCACGGGCTCCGTCGGCGCCGAAGATCTCGTCGTGCTCGCCCCAGGTGATGAGCGTCGGCGGACGGTGCTCGCGGAAGTACTCCTGGAAGGCCGGGTAGACGTCGAGGTTGAACTGGTAGTCCCAGAACAACTGTAGTTGCACCTCCTTGTTCCCTGGGCGGTCCAGCAGGGCCTGGTCGAGGGTCCAGGTGTCGGGGGAGAGCCGGTCCAGCCGGTCGGCGGGGACGCCGTGGGTGTACTGCCAGCGGGTCGCCGCGGGCTCCAGGAGTTCGCGCACGGCTTCCTCGTGGCTTTCGCGGTCCTTGGCGTGTGCGAACAGGACGTCCCAGAACGGCGTGAAGCCGTCGACGTAGGCGTTGCCGGATTGCACCAGAAGTGCGCTGACCCGCTCCGGGTGTCTGCTCGCGATGCGGAGCCCGATGGGTGCGCCGTAATCCTGGATGTAGAGGGCGAAGCGGTCCAGGCCGAGCGCGTCGAGGAGTCCGAGGGTGATCGCGGTCAGGTTCTCGAACGAGTAGTCGAACCGGTCGGCGGGCGGGGCGTCGGAGTGGCCGAAGCCGACGTGGTCGGGGGCGATGACGTGATAGCGGTCGGCCAGCGCGGGGATGAGCGTGCGGAACATCTGCGACGACGTGGGGAAACCGTGCAGCAGCACCACTGTCGGCGCGGTGGGGTCGCCGGCTTCCCGATAGAACACGCTCCGGCCGTCGATGGTCGCGGTGCGGTGAAAAACCTCGCCGGCGGACCGGGTGGCTTCGGACATGACAGGTGCTCCTTGTTCTAACCGTCTAAGTACATTTGAACGGTTAGAGACAAGCATGAGGCGACCTAACCTGTCAAGCGGTCGACGGAGGGTAGGATGGCCGGTGTGTTGCAACGTCCTCTGTCCGGTGAACCCCTCGCTCTGGACCTGCTGAACACCACGTGGCCCGACCGTGGTGAGCGCCGTGACGTCTTCGACGAGCCCGGGGGAGTCGACGCCTGGCTGGCCGAGCGAGGCTTGCCGGATACGCCGGGCGCGGAGGAACCCTTGCGCCACACGCGTTCCGTCCTGCGCGAAGTGCTCGAAAGCCCCGGTGCCTTCACCGAACGTGCGCTGAACGAGGTGCTGGCCCGCGGGCGTTTACGGCCGGAACTGCGAGAGGGCGGCGCCGAAGAGGTGATCGAGGTCGACGACGCGGCCTGGCGACCGGCGTGGCTCGCGGCGTACGGCTACCTGAGCCTGCTTCGCACGCGTCCGGACCGGATCAAGCGATGCTCGGCATACCCGGTGTGCACGCTGTACTTCGACGACACGACCCGAAACGGCACCAGGCGATGGTGCTCCATGGAAACCTGCGGCAACCGGGCGAAAGCCGCTCGTCACTATCACCGCGAACGTTCGGCCTAGTGTCGGCCTGCCGGCACCGGTCCTGAACCTCACCGCCGGAACCAGCGCCGCCGTTTCACCGGGGTTTCCGGCTGTAGTCCCAGACTTCCGGTCAGGAAGAAGGTTCCGGTCACGATGTTGCCGCGCACGGGTGGCCGTTCGAGCTCGGTGGCCGCGACGGCGACGTCGAGTTCGATCGCCGCGATGGTGCGGACCCGGATCCGGTGGAATGCCGTGCCGGTGACGGTGTTCACGGGAGTTTCGACGTCGACGACCTCGCCGGCGAACAGCGCGTGGGCGGAGGGCGTCCAGCCGGGCGCGGGTTCTTCGGGCGAGAAGGTGCCGGACGGGATGAAGTGGTCGGCGGCGAATTGCAGTTCACCGTCCTGTGCGGCCGAGTACGCGTCGGCGTCGGCGTGCACGGTGATTTCTTCGGCCAGAGCCGCCAGCGTCAGGGAGCCGGACGCGAGCCGCCCGCCGGAGTGGGAGAGGGTCGCTCGGTCTTCCAGTTCGATCGCGATGGGGCAGATCAGCTCTCCGTCGACCCCGTCCAGGAGGTCGAGCATCGCGGTCTCGTCGTCGACGAGGCGAACGTCGCCCACGGGCACCGCGGGAGCCGCGCCTGCCAGGCACGGCAGAAGAAACTCGATCTCACCGTGGTGGACCTGCGCGACCAGCCGGGCGCCGGACGGATCGGTCCAGACATGCTCGCTGATCTTCTTGGTGATCCGCCGGGCGCTGCCCGCGCTGATCAGGGAAACCACCCGTTCCCCGAACTCTTCCTCGCTCGTGACGTCGATCCCGATCGCCCCGAAGTGGCTGGACACGCTGGCTTCCCCCTGTTCCCTGGTCCGCTAGAGACTACTGGCCGGGCCGGGCCAAGGTCATCCGGGTTTGATCAGCCGAACTGAATAGTGAACCCGGAACTCGACAAAGAGATGCCGGGATTCGAAAGAAGCGGAAAGTCACAGTATCCGAAGTTCCTTCACCCTTACGTGCTTTCCTCTCGCAGTGGCGAGTACGTAACAGGAGCGGAGAGCGCTGGTCCGGACGGGTCGCCTTGCGCCGGATGTAACGCAGGCCCCGTCGAAGCCGTCTTCAGGCTGATAGCGTGGCGAGCTGGCCGCGTACGCCGACAGGACGGGAGTGCCGTCGATGCCCGAGCCGGTTCTCATTTCCCTTGCCGCCGCGCTTGCCGGCCGGACGATGGTCGGCTTGTACGAGCTGGTGAAGCGCAAGTTCGCGGAGGATCCGGACGCGACAGCGGTACTCGAGGCCGCGGAGGGGGCGGCGGAGGACTCGGCCGAAGTCGAAAATCTGCGGGATCGGCTCGCCGCGGCCGAAGCCGATGATCCTGACTTCGCGCAGCGCTTACGGTCTGAATGGGAGAAGACCGGCAGCGTGCATCAGGCCGAAACAGGTGGCGTTGTCAACACCGTGACGGGTGATGTCTCCGGCAAGGTCGTCCAAGCGCGTGACGTCCAGGGCGGTATTTCCTTCTGAGAAGGTGCGGCTTCGCGTGTTTCCCCCAGCTACGTGATATCCCGCCGAGTCGGAAGAAGGACCACGAGCGGTGAGTGCCGATCAACCAGCAGACATGCTCGACGGAGACCGTGACGGTGCGCGGAACGTGGTCGTCGGCGACGTCGACGGGGTTCTTGTGCAAGCGAGGGTCATCGAGGGCGACGTCACTATCAAAGTGCCCGAGCGCAAGGCAGTCGTTCCGCGCCAGCTACCGGTCGCGGTGCGGGATTTCATCGGCAGGCAAGCCGAACTGGACGCGCTGACCGCGATGCTGGACGAGGCGGCCGTCACCGGCATGGTGGTGGTGTCGGCCGTGGAGGGCTCCGCGGGAATCGGGAAGACCACCCTGGCGATCTATTGGGCGCATCGAGCGAGGGACCGCTTTCCGGACGGTCAGCTCTATGCGAACCTGTTCGGTTTCGACCCCGCGGGCGAACCGCTGGATCCAGCGGTCGTGGTGCGTGGATTTCTGGACGCCTTCGAGGTGCCGCCCTCGCGCATTCCCGCGAACCTCGACGCACAGGCGGCGCTCTACCGCAGCCTGGTGGCCGGACGGCGAATGCTGGTCGTGCTGGACAACTGCCGCGACAGTGGCCAGGTGCGGCCGCTCTTGCCCGGCGGCACGTCCTGCATGGTGATCGTGACCAGCCGGAGCCGGCTGGACGGTCTCGTCGCACGGGAGGGGGCACGGAGGCTGGTTTTGGGACTGCTCACTCTCGAGGAGGCGCGGGCTCTGCTCGCGGCGAGGATCGGCGAGGAACGAGTGGCGGCGGAACCCGAAGAGACCGACGCACTGATCGAGCTGTGCGCGCGCCTGCCACTGGCGTTGAGCATCGCGGCGGCGCGGGCCGCCGCGAACGCCCCGGTCACGCTCGCCGGTCTGGTCGCCGAGCTGCGTGATCGGCGGGCCCGGCTGGAGGAATTCGATCTCGGCGAGGTCGAGGTGAATCTGCAGGCCGTGTTCTCCTGGTCCTACCTGGCGCTCACGCCGGAGGCGTCGAGGCTCTTCCGGCTGATCGGCCTGCATCCTGGTCCGGACATCGGCGCGCCGGCGGCCGCCGCCCTGGGCGGGGCGTCACTCCGCGAAACCCGCGCGCTGCTCAAGCAATTGGTCAACGCTCACCTGCTGGAAGAGCTCGAGCCGGGCCGCTACCAGTTTCATGACCTGCTTCGGGCGTATGCGCGCGATCGGGTTTCGGCGGAGGAGAGCCGACCGGACAGCGAGCGGGCCGTCGCACGAATGCTGGACTTCTATCTGCATTCCGCGGTCGCCGCCGACCGGCAGTTGTATCCGCACCGCGAGCCCATCGTGCTGTCACCGCACGACGAGCGGGTGGATCCGCGACAGTTCCGGGACTACGACGAAGCGATGGCGTGGCTCACCACCGAATACCCTTGTCTTCTCGCGGCTGCCGACCACGCCGCCGAGGAGGAGCTGGACCGCTACACGTGGCAGTTGTCGTGGTCGCTCGCCACTTTCATGGACCGGCAAGTGCACTGGCACGACTGGATCGCGATCACCGAAAAGGCGATCGTGGCGGCTCGGCGACTGAACGACCGTGCCGGAGAGGCCCGGCTGAGGTACAACCTCGGGCACGCCTATGCCCAACGTGAGCGAAACGCCGAAGCCTACGACCAGATCGAGCAGGCACTCGCGGTGTTCCAAGAACTCGGGGACCAGGTCTGTGAAGCCCATGCCTTCCACTCGATGAGCTGGATGCTGGCCAGGCAAGGACGGTACGCCGAGGGGCTGGTGAAAGGCAGGCAAGCGCTGGAGATCCATCAAACCTGCCGTAATCGCTTCGGCGAGGCCGAGGCTCTCAACACCGTGGGATGGCTCCATGGCCTCGTCGGTGACCACGAACAGAACCTCACCTGCTGCAAGGCCGCCCTCACCGTGCTCGAGGGGCTGGGTCAGCGGCATAGTGTGGCCTTCACTCTCGACCATATCGGCGACGCGTATCGCAACCTCGGCAAGGCCGCCGAAGCGATGAAGTACCACCGCGGGGCGGTCGAGCTGTTCCACGAAGTCGGCATGGCCTTCGAAGAAGCCACCGCGGTGGCCCACCTCGGCGACGCCGCCTTCGCCGCGGACGATCATGCCGCGGCGCTCGCCGCGTGGCAGCGCGGTCGCACCATCTTCGTGCAGCTGGAAAGATCTGAGGCCACGACGCTGGCGGAGAAGATCAGCGCGATCCAGGGAACGGACTCATGATCGACCGGTGGCCCATGGTGGTGTCGAGCACCTACGCGTATCCGGACGACGACGATCGCATTACCCGTCGTTTCATCGAACAGGCGGAGCCGCACCCCGGCTATTGGGACCACAGTGACGAACGTGCCATGGCGCGCGCGGCGGAGAAGCTGAAAGAGCTGCTCGGCCCGAAGGACAGCGTGCGGGCCCTGGACGTGGGCTGCGGGCCGGGCAGGATGTTACCGTGGCTCTCCGAGCTGGCCGGCCGGGTCACCGCGATCGACCCGGATCCGGGCCGGCTGGCCAAAGCGGCCCAAGTGGCACGCGAGCTGGGTGATTCAGCCGAGATCGTCACCCAGGTGGGAAACCTTCACGAGTTGCGGGCAGGCCCTTTCGATCTGGTGTTGTGCAGCCACGTTATCCAACACATCCCGACCGCCGACCTGGTGCCGTTGCTGAACTCGATCCGCGAGCTCATCACACCGGACGGCGTGCTGATGCTGACCTGTACCCGAGCCCCTGTCGGCGACGAACAGTTCAGCCTGGACCGCATGACCGAGCACGGCGTCGAGTCGCATCGGGTCGATCGGGCCCGGTTCGACGAGGTCGCGCGCGCCGCCACGGGGAAAGAAGGGCTGCCGATCCACCACCGCGACCCGATCAGGCTGGCCGAGCTGGGACGGTCGCTGGGCTGGGCGCAAGTCTGGACCTGGTCGTTCCACGTCCTCGAGCCGCTGCCGGAGTTCGACAGGTACGGCGACCGGGACGAGTGGGTGAACGGCTCACCGGAACTACTCCGGCGGTTCGGCCGGGACGCTGTCGTGCTGTGGCGGCCTCAGACCTCGACCGGCTGATCGAGCAGCGCTCTGAGCTCGCGCACGTAGGCCGCGTGCACCGCTCGCGCCGCCGCGGCTCCACCCGCCCGGATGTCGAACGAGCACAACCGCCCGGGGTCACGAACCGCGGAGGACACCTGGTAGGCCGACAGAGGACGGCCGAGATGAAGCCCGGCCGCGGCAGCGACGATGTCGCCGCTGCAGGCGCAGAAGTCGGCAGGGCCGCCGCCCTCGGTCAGTTCACGCACCTTCTGCAGACGGCAGAAGCAGCCGGATTCGGTCAGTTCGACCGTGCTGCCCACCACTCGTCCCGGCGCGGCGAGGAGTTCGAACCGATCCGCTCTGCTGGACTGCTTCGAGTGCCAAGCCGACAGACCGGTCAGCGTGGTCTCGATCGACGCCTCAGCCTCGTGTTCCGGACGGCCGACGCCTTCGAGGACATAGCCCGGCCAAAACGACAGCGCTTGGGCGTACACCCACGCCCAACAGACGTCTTCAGGTGAGAGCAGGTCGCTGCCGACCGCGAAGTTGAAGCCCTCGAACAAGCCCAGTTCCGTGTCGTGCGCGATGATCCCGTGCCGGAGGCAGTTCTCGTAATCGGTCGAACCCGGAATCGGGTAGAACGGATTCGAGCCGAACCCGAGCCCCGCCGTCGCCAGGCGGGCGGCGTCCTGCGCGGCCCGGGTGAGGTCTTGTCCGAGCAGGCCGACGATCAGTGACGCGCTGACTTCCACACCCTGATCGAGGAACCATCCTGCTCCGGCTCGAACCTTCTCCACCGAGGTGAATCCCTTGCGCAGCTTGCGCAACCGCGCCGGCTCGGTGGTCTCCAGGCCGAGGAACAGGCTCTTGAAACCGGCATCGACCATATCCCGGACCAGCTCGGGCGAGAGCTTCACGACGGTCATGCCATTGGGCAGGTGCAGGTCGATGTCCAGACCGGCGGCCTTGATCGCCCGGCACAACCCCCGCACTCGGTCCGTGTCGAACGTGAAGTTGTCGTCCTCGATGCGGAACTCACGGATACCGTGGTCGAAGACGTAGTGCCGGATCTCCGCGACCACGCATTCCGGTGACCGGTACCGGAACGCCTTGCCCACCGTGGCGTGCACGGTGCAGAAAGTGCAGGAGAACGGGCAGCCGCGGCTGGTGATGAGCGTCGTCGCGCGCTCGTAGCGGTCGAAGTCGAGCAGGTCGGTCGCCGGAAGAGGTAACGCGTCGAGATCGGGGACCTGCGGCGCGGCGGGCGTGACGTGCACGCCGGGACCGGCAAGGTCGCAACCGCAGAACCGTGGCTGACAGCGGAATACCAGGCCACGAATACCGGTCAACGGCGCTCCGGTGCCAACGGAGTCGAGGACGCTGGGCAAGGTGAACTCGGCTTCGCCGCGTACGAATACGTCGAAAGACGGCTCCTGCAACGCGTGGTGGTGTGCCACGGTGGGATGTTGGCCGCCGAAGATCACCAACGCGTCCGGAGCCACCTTCCGCACCAGCCTCGCGGTCTCGTAAGCCGACTCGTAGTACGGCGTGAACATGCAGGAGATGCCCACGACGTCCGGCTCGGCGTCTTGGATCGCTCGTCCGACGCGTTCCCAGCTCGCGCCCCAATGCACCAGATGCCGCCACCGTGGGTGCCGGGCGATCTTCAGCCGGTCGACGTCGGTGTAGGCCTCGGGATCGACGATGTGATTGTCCTCGGTGAACGACAGCGCGTCGAACAGAACGACCTCGTGTCCACGATCGCGCAGGCACGACGCCAGATAGGCGGGCCCGATCGGAATATGTCTGCCGATTTCGACCCGGCATCCACGAACGGAAGGTTTTATCAGAAGAACGCGCACCGCTCGACCTCCTGCGAAGAATGAAAACCCAGTACCCCACGAGGCCCACCCCGAGTCAATCGACTGTTCGGCGTCTTCGCATACGCCGGCATCGAGTATGTCAATGAAGGATTCGGTCCGAACTCGCAGGCGCGGGACAGGAATTTTGTCGTCTGTTCGCAGCCTTTCCGGCAGGCTCCAGGCCGCCGATACGGAATTCGCCGGAGAATTCCGGTTTGCCGTCAAATGCCGCACTTTCTTGCCTCGTCGGCTGCTCGGTCTCAACCCGATGGATTTCTTCGTGCAATTTCCGCCGCCTGACAGCGCCGGGCGGGTCCCCGGGGCCGGCCTAGCTCGCCGGTCCGCCGACGAGGACGGACCAGCCGCCGTCGACGCGGAGCACCGTCCCGGTGGCCGGGCGAAGCGCTGGATCGGCGGCCAGCGCCACCGCGGCGGCGACGTCCTCGGGTTCGAGGATCCTGCCGAGCACCGATTCCCTGGCGAGGACTTCGCCGCGGTCGCCTGCGAGAATTCCCGCCGTCGCCGGGGTCCGGACCGCTCCGGGCGCGACTACCAGGACACTGACACCGTCGCGTCCGCTCTCCGCGGCCACGTGACGGGCGAACGTCGTCAGTGCGGATTTCGCGGTGCCGTGGGCGAGGCGGCCTTCTCCGACGTAGTCCGCCGCGGTACTGCCGATGTACACGATCCGGCCGTCGCCCTGGGCTCGCATCGGTCCGAGGACGCTCTTGGTGATGTGGAAGGCACCCGCGAGTTCACCGGTCACCTTGTTCAGGAAATCCGTCCAGGACAAGGCGGCTAGCGGGGCGAAAGGGGGAGGTGCGGTGTTCGCGTTGACGACGACGGTGTCGATCCGGCCGTGCCGGGCCAGAATTCCGGTCACGAGAGCGTCGACCGCCTCGGGGTCGGTGACGTCGGCGCGGGCGCTCGACGCCGTGCCGCCCGCGGCCTCGATGTCGTCGACGACGCCAGCCGCGCCGTCGGAGTCGGTGCGGTAGTTGACGATCACGTGGTGCCCGCGCACACCCAGCTGCCGGGCGATCGCGGCGCCCAGCCCGCGGGCTGCGCCGGTGACGAGTGTCGTGGTCGGCACGTATTCCTCCTCGGTCGTGAACAGGTCACTAACCTAGGGAGAGTGCGGGTTCGGGCGGAAGGCGCTCACCTCGCGGTCCGGTACTCACCCGAAGGTGAGCACCCAGCGCGGGAGAGTAGGGGAGCTGTGGTGAGTGACGTGTTCCACAAGGACTGCCCGGCGCGAGAGGTACTCGGGCATCTCGCGGGCCGGTGGACGATCCTGGTGCTCACCGCGTTGCTGCGCGGGCCGCACCGGTACCACGAACTGCGGGCCGTGGTCGCGGGCGTCAGCGACAAGAGCCTGACGGCCACGCTCCGGTCGCTGCGGGAAGACGGCCTGGTGCGCCGCGAGGTCGGTTCCGAACAACCTCCATCGGTGACGTACTCGGTGACCGAACTGGGGCGTGGTGCCGCGGCGGCGTTGACGCCGTTGCTGGACTGGATCCGCGCCAACGCCGCGGAGATCACCTCGCGTCCGGATCCGGATCACGCGGATGGTCGATGACGGCCGGGTTCTCCGCCGTCAGCCGAACCGGACTTCGGGGATCGCCGCCATCAGCCGTTCCCACTCGGGATACCTGGCGAGCTTGCCTTCGTAGACGGCGGTGATCTTCGCGGCCAGCTCCGGATCGGGGTCGTCGGAAACGGCGAGCCCGACGTGCAGTTTGGCGTAGTGCGGGAGGATTTCCGGGTCTCCGGCCAGATGCACGGGGTCGTACATGTAGCGCTCGAACGCGTCGAGGTCGGCGAGGCCGAAGGAATAGCCATGGGTGTAGCCCTCGGCCGGATCGCCGAGAAGCCCGCCGACCGTGGAGAACGCCACCGACTCCACCGCCGCGGTGCGGCGGATCAACTCCAAGGCGCGGGCCTTCTGCTCCGCGGTGCTGTCGTCGCGGAACGCGAAGCGCATGAACTGGACGATCAAGACTTCCTCCCGGTAGATTGAACCAACGAGTTCAACGTAGTGAACAGGAAGGTTCATGTGCAATGTCGGGTGCCGGAAGTCCGGTGGATAGGATCGTCGCGTGACGAAGGCGACCGCACCGGGGGGACGAGTCGACAAGCGTCAAGCGATCTTGGACGCGGCCTTCACGGTCTTCGCGCGCCACGGGTACGCCCGGGCTTCCGTCCAGGAGATCGCGGACGAGGCGAAGGCCGCGAAACCCACCGTCTACAACCATTTCAGCGACAAGGAAACGTTGTTCCGCGGTGCCATGGCCGCAACCGCCGACAGTGTCGCCGCTGACTCGCTCGACGCCATCGAACCGCTCCGCGACGCGGGGACCGACGTTCGCGCGACACTGCGAACCGCGGCTTCCCGGCTGTTGCGGATCTGCTCGGGCGAGCGTTCGCATGCGCTCCGGTCTCTGGCTTACGCCGAGCTCGCCGCGTTCCCGGAGCTGGCGGCCACCATGCAGGAGCGGACGTCGGTGCACCTGACCGAGGCCTTGGCCGACCGGTTCGCCCGCCTCGTCCTTTCCGGCGCTCTCCGGTCCTGCGACCCGGCCAGGGCCGCCGAGCAGTTCCTCGCCCTGTTGATCGGACCGCTGGAGGCCCGCTCGCGGCTCGGCGCTCGCACCCTCCCGAAGGACGAACTCGACGGCATAGCCGAGGCGGCCGTCGACACCTTCGTCCGCGCATACGTCCCATAGCCGTCCAAACAGGACTTTCTTTAGGGTCGCTGATCGTCACCCGATCAGATGAACCCGAGTAGGTGCTGTGCCCGATCCCTTGCTGCTGCCCGAAGGCATCCCGCCGACGGCGGCACGTTCATTGCCGTCCGCGGTTCGGTTCAGCGGATGGACGCTCACCTGCTCGATCGTCGTGGTGCTGATCCTGGCCATGGCGGCCGCCGCGGATCTGCTCGTCCTCGTCGAAGGACAGAGCCTCACCCCGGACATCGCCAACCTCGGGCCGACCGGGTTGCCCGCCGGATCCCTGGGCGGCTGGTGGGACCGGGTGGTCACCTGGACCGCCGACGTGCTCCTGGGCTTCCCGTACCTGATCTTCAGATAATCTCGAAATGTGACCTTTATGGATAGTGCGGAGGTGTCAGGCTCTGTGGCGAGCCCGCTCAGGCTGCCGGCTTCAGCACGCCACCTTTGCCTTACCTCACAGTAACCCTCTCTTGCCCCGGTGAAGTCTGAAGTTTGACGCCCAATCGCTGAGATTGTCATGTGAGACCGGCCTCCCTTATTCAACCGGCAATGGGGCAAGCTGTCATCGCGGGCCTCAACAGGCGAATTCGACTGCCCGCTTGGGCAGGCTCCGACCGTGCTGATTGCCTTGCCCCTCGGCGCTGTGGTGAACTGAAGAGCAGTCCTGCCCGCGATGGGAGGATCCATGTCACGGCAGCAGCACGACACGCCCGTCCTGTCTCCAAACCCAAAGGGTGACGTGACGCGGCGCGGCAGGTCACCCGAAAGCGTTGCCGGTGTCGCTGGGGCACATCTGAATCCGTCGGCCATCAGCAGGCTGCAGAGATCAGCCGGGAACCAAGCCGCGTGCCAATTGCTGGCGGTACAACGAGAGCCGCTTGCCGCGGGACCGTCACTCGACGAGCGTTATCGTGCCGCCCTCCGGACCGCGACGGAGACTGGGGATTTCAGGAACACCGCTGAGCTGCTCAACGGATTCAACAGGCAGGACATCCTGCGCAAGCTTGCCGAACTGACCGATGAACAGATCAACTACATGCACGTCGGCGCGACAAGCAATCCGGCGGTCGGGCCTGGGTCTCAGATCGCCGAGCTGACAAGGCCCGGCGCCCCTCGAGCGTCCACGGCCGGTCCGAACAGCAGTCAAGCGCCGAGGCCGCGGGCGCCCGTCGCGCAAGGGCCGGATCTGTCCGGCGAACAGATTGCTGCCATGACGCCGACCGAACGACTTGTGGAAGCGTTCCACCGGGCCGACATCAACGCGGCGGTCCGGGAGAAGATCCTCAGCGTCCTGACGCCGGAGGCCTTGGTCGCCGCGGTCATCACGTTCGCCGCGGTATTCATCGCCTCGCAGTTCACCCCAGTCGGCTGGGCGGCCGATATCGCGCTCGGGTTGACCGCCGTCTTCATCGGGACAGGTCTGTTCCGGGCGGCAAACCATCTGATCAATTTCGCGGATGCACGCAACGCGACCACACAGGCCCAGATCAACGCTGCAGGCAACGAGTTCGCCCGTGCGGTGGCGGAAGTCGAAGTCGACGCCATCCTGTTCTTGATCATGCGAACCGCCGGTGGCGGTCCGCGTGGCGGCAGTCCGTTACCAGGCCCACCTCCGCCTGGGGCGGGCGTGGTACTGGCGACATCGCGAGGGCAATTGGTGATCGTGGCGGTCGACACGATTCCAGCCGCGGTCGCCGGCGAACTTGGGATCACTGCGGGCCCGTCCGCGATGGCCATGTCCGGGGGGCCTCGTGACAAGGACTACTACGAGGAGAAGTACGGCGAGGGCGACGAGAACGACATGCCCCGTCGGCAGCGAATCAGCGACGGGAACAAGCAGGAACTCGAGAACTCAGGATGGCTGAGGCGGCGGATGCCAAGCGAGGAACGCCGTCGCGAGTTCATGGAGTGGTTGCAGAGGGGCCATGAGCAGGGGGAGGCGCACACGCATCTGCGACCGGGCTCGCGGGAGGCCGAGGCCGCGGTCCGCGAGTTCGAAGCGGAAAACCCCTGACCCCTGAGACCGAGTGCCGGGCGACGAGCTGCTTGATGACCGCGGTGCACGGATCGCCGTTCACCTCCAGCGCCCGCAGCCGCACAGCGTCACGCGCTATGCCGTGTCTCGGCGCGGACTTCAACCGGTCGAACAGCGGTGGCTTCGACAGAGTGACCGTTCCATGATCCCGAGGAGGCCGGCGGTTCCCCACGTCGAGCAACCGCCGGCCGCTCCATCAGGGCCGGAGCCAGGGCCCGGTCATCGCGGCGAGAAGGCTGTGCTGCGGATCGTCGGCGCCCAGCTCCCACATCATCATGCCCGCCAGGCGGTGGCGTTTCGCGAACAGCGAGCGGTCCTGAATGGACCGCGGGTTCTCGTAGCTCACCCAGATCTTCTTCTCCGGGTTCCAGAGGTACGGCGAGCGCACGATCGGGTCCCAGCCCTTGCGGAATCCGGTGTCACCGGCCCACTCCGGGCCCATGAGGACCTTGTAGTCGAGGAACTGCATGTTCGTGTACGGCTGGTAGAGGCCGTCGTTGGCGGTCGAAGTGACGGTGAACGCCCGGCCGTAGAAAGGAACGCCGAGGACGATCTTCTCGCGCGGGACACCGTGGTCGGTCATGTACTTCAGCGCGCCGACGTTGTTGTTGTACTCGTCGTTCGGATCACCGGGCCGTTTGACCAGCGGGTCGTTGAAGCAGGAGAACTTCGAGTAGCCCGTGCAGAAGTCGTAGGTCATCAGGTTGAAGATGTCGACGAGCCTGCCGACTTCACGCAGGTCGAAACTGTTGGACGCGTCGTAGGGCGCGCCCCCGGTCCCGGTTCCGTCGTCCTGGACACGGCCCGCGGGGATGTCCGCGGACAGCTTCATGGCGCGGCCAGGCCTGCCGTGTTCGCGGGCATAGCGTTGCAATTGTGCCCGGAATTCCTTGAGTAGCAAGGTGAAGTTCGCGCGGTCGGCCGGCGAGTTGCCGATACTGGGCAGCCCTCCGGAGACCGGGAACTCCCAGTCGACGTCGAATCCGTCGACCAGCCCTGGCGGGAACGCGCTCAGCCAGTTGTCCACACAGGACTTGACGAAGGCGCGCCGGGATTCCGCGGTCGCGGCGCCGGCACCGAAACCCGGTGCGGCCCAGCCGCCGATGGAGATCAGCACGGTCAGGTCGGGGTGAGCACGTTTCACCGCCGCGAGGCTTTCGATGTCCTTGCGCTGCTTGGCGTCCGGGGTGCTGCACCGGCCGCCCGCCGGTGAGGCGAACCAGTAGCTGATGGTGTTCAGCATTTCCCAGGGGACCTGATCGGCGGGCGGCGTGCCACCCCAGAACGCCTCCAGGACCGGCCGATCCGGTGGCGGGGCTGCCTCGATCTCCGGTGTCCCGGAAGCGGGCGAGGCGGGGAGCAGTACCAGGACCGCGGCGAGGCACAGCCCGAGCCGCAAGGCCAGATTCTTCGGTCGCATGGAAGACCCTTTCTATTGGGGATGCGTACGAGTGGTGGTGGCGACCAGACCCGCCCGCGCGGCGGCGACGCCGGCCTGGAACCGGCTCTCCGCGGCGAGTTCCTGCATCATCGCCGAAATATGCCTGCGCAACGTCCGTTCGGACAGACCGACCCGGCGCGCGATCACCTCGTCCTTGAGACCGGCGGCGAGCAGGTCCAGCACCCGGGACTTGACGACGTCGAGGGTGCCGTCGTAGCCGGCCCGGCCGGGATCGAAGTCGGTGCCGGATTCCCAGCCTCGGTCGTGTGTCCCGGCGAGGAACTGCGCGATCACCGGACCGTGCACCATCGCGACGGCCTGATCGCCTTCGAGCCCGGCCCGGAGGAACGCGACCTCGCGGTCGAAGACGGCGAATCGGTCGAAGATCTCGTCCGAGGTCCGCACCCGGCCGCCGAGGGAGGCGACGTTGCACAGGAACGACCTGGTCGCCGCGTCCGCGCGGGCCGCGTGCGGATACAGCACCCGGACGCGGATCCCGCGCCGCAGCGCGTCCAGTACGAGCGGCCGCAGATGCCGCGCTTCGGGTGGCTCGTGCGCCACGCAGGACTGCATCATCAGCATTTCGGACTTGCAGCCGTTCGCCGTTTCGACGAGCCGCAATTCGGTTTCGCGCGGATCGCGCGAGACCTGGATCGGCGAGTGGCGCGAGTTCGCCCGTTCCGCGCGGCCGAAGGCGTCGGCGAACGAACGCAGTTGCCGCCGCCGGGCCAGCAGCAGGCTGCGCTGGTCGTGGATCGCCCGTTCCAGCGGCAGCAGCAGTTCGGTCCGCGCGCTGTCGGGGTTGACGGCGACGACCTCGCCGTCCCGGGTCTCCCGGATCAGCCGCAGCCGCCGCAGGAGGCCGAACGCGCGGTCCACCTCGGCCGCCGGGACACCGAGCCGGGCCGCGATCTCCGCGGGCCCGTCGCCGTCGAGGATCCGTTCGTAGACCTCGACGGCGAATTCGTCGGGCTCGATCCGGTCACTGAGCACTTCGCAGATCCCTGATCGAGCGGACCGCGAGCAGCAGCACGGTACAGGCGAGCCCGAGCACGGTCGCGAGGATCATCAGTGGCCGTGCGCCGAAAAGGCTCGCCATCGGCCCGGCGAGCGACCTGCCCAGCACCAACGCGAGCAGCGACCCCGAGACGTCGTAGGCGTAGACCCGGTTCAGGAGTTCCGCGGGAATCTGGGTCTGGACCGTGGTGGACCACAGGACACCCCAGTAGGCGAGGCCGAAACCGGCCAGCGCCCAGCCGACGATGAGGAAGGCGACCGGAAGTCCCACCGCGGGCGTGATCGGGTACAGCGCGAACAACGCCCAGCCGATCGCCCCGGACAACAGCGGACGGCTCGGGCGGACGCGCATGGCGACCGCGCCGCCCGCGACCCCGCCCGCGCCGAAGGCGGCCATCCCGATGCCCAGCGCGGTCGAACCGTAGTCCGAGACGACCAGGTCCGCGCCGACCGGCAGGGACACGCCCGCCACGAAACAGCCGTACACCAGGTGGATCGCGATCACGCCCCAGAGCCAGCCGCGGGCGGCGAACTCCCGCCAGCCTTCGACCAGCTGACGCCAGAACGACGGTTCACTGTCCTCAGTGGACTTCACCGGCGTGAGCCGCAGGGCGAACAGGCAGATCGCGCTGATCCCGTACGTCGCGGCGTAGATCCCGAACACTGTTCCGGTGCCGGCGACGGCGACCAGCACACCGGCGAGCGCCGGGCCGAGAACGCCCGAGATCGCCTCGGAAATCCGCAAGACGCCGTTCGCGCCCTGGACGTCCTCCGCGACCTGCGGGACCATGCTCGCCACCCCGGGCTGGAACAACGCGGTGGCGGCACCGCTGAGGAACTGCAGGACGACGATCGCCGGCAGCGACGGCGTTCCGACGGCGAAGGCGACCGCCATCCCGCCCTGGACGACCAGCCGGACGAGGTCCGCGATGATCATCATCCGGCGCGGCGTGAACCGGTCCGCGAGCACGCCGCCGAACAGCATGAACAGCGCGAGCGCGCCCATCCACGCGCCGAGGGCGTAGCCGACGCCGTCGATCCCGTGACCCGCAGCCAGCACGGCGATCGAGAGTGCGACGGGCAGCATCGCGTCGCCCAGCATCGACCCGCTGCGCGCGGTGAGGTAGAGCTTGAAGTTGCCGGACCAGAGCCGCCCTGCGGCCGGTTTTCCCTCACCGGTCAGGGTTTCCGTGTCATGACTCATACCGGCAGCTCCCGTCCGCTCGCGGAGTCGATGGCCGTGGCCGTCCAGGCGCCCGGATCCAGCGGATCGGCGGGAGGCTCGGCACAGATCACGTAGTGGTGCGGTGCCAGCGCGGTCGGCCGTCCCGGCAGCGCGGCCAGTACTTCGGCGTGCAGGTCCGCGGGCGCCGCCGGGCCGGTCAGATGACACACCAGCCGGTGCCCCAGGACGTCGTCGGGCTCCGCGGTCACCAGATGCGGCCGGTCACCGAGGACGTCGGAGACCAGTTCCCGGACGGCGTCCAGCTCGACCCAGCACGAGTCCGAGAGGTACCAGCCTTCCCCGCGTTCGATGGGTGCGAGCGTGGTGAGCGAATGCAGTTCCTTCAAGGGAAGATCCGCCTCGGCCGCCGCACGCAGCAACGCCAGGAGGCCGCGGCCGAACTCGGTCACCTCGGCGGTGCCGAGACAGCCGGGGTCGACCCACAGCGTCAGATCCAGTTCCGTGTCGAGGCGGTACAGGCAGCCGAAGAAGCGGGTCGGGATGTCCTCCTGCGGCAGTAGCTCCAGCGTGCCACCGATCTCGGGGTCGTCTTCGACGTCCGGTCCACCCGGTAGCCACACCGACGGCAACCTGCTGTACGCGGCGCGAGGCGGCTCGCCGACCGCGGCGTCGCCCAGCGCGCTCATGTCGTTGAACACGAGATCCCTGGCGAAGGAGAAGCCCCGTTCGCTGGTGACGCGGGTGATCACTTCCCAGATGGCGTCGGCTTCGAACCAGCTGTGCCGGTACGCGGGCACGGAAGCGGCGCGGACGGCGTGGACCAGTTCGTCGAACGTCTCCGGGATGATGACCGGGAGCAGCGCGTCCTGCGCCATCGAACCGAAGAAGCGGCGCAACTGCTTGAGCACCCGGTTACCGGACAAGGACGTCGTCACGCAGGCGGATTGCGCGGTCCAGTGCGCGATCAGCGCGTTGAGCGCGGCGAGGGCGATGGCGGAGGGGCTCGCGCTGGTCCGCTCGGCGATCGCCGCGATATGGCCCATCGCGGCCCGTGAACGGACTCGCAGCCCGGGCCGGAGGAAGCCGGTTCCGGTGGCGGGCACGGGGAACATCGCCTGCGGAACCGTGCGCAGCTTGCTTTCCCAGTACCGCGTCGCCGCTTGTCCCAGCCGCTGCACCGCGGGCGTCTTCTCGAGTTCGACGACGTCGAGAGGCTGCGGCGAGTCGTCCACGGGCAGCTCGTGCCCGGCGGCCAGCTCGGTCCATTCGCCGAGGAGGAGTTCGCAGGTGGCGACGTCCATCGCGGCGTGGCTCACCACCCAGACGAGCCGGCGCGGGACGGCGTTCTCGGTCACCACGGCGAGATGCAGCGGCAGCTCCGCGGTCAGATCGAAGACCCGGGACCGCAGGGCGCGCGCGGTGCTCTCGGCCGTCTGGAGGACATCGCCGCCGCTCTCGACGACCTCGACCTCCACCTCGCCTTCCGCGAGCACGTGCTGGCGCGTCCGGTCTCCGAACGAGTAAGTCGTCCGCAGCGACTCGTGGCGTTCGAGCAGCACCCGGATCCAGCCGGCGACCTGGTCCAACGACGCGCCGGGCACGTCGAACACCATCGCGAGGTTGAGCCGCGTCGGATCGTCGTCGAGGGTGATGGCGCGGACGATGTTCGCGTGGCCGAACGCCAGCGGACCGGAGCGAGCCGTCTTGCCGGTGAAACGGACCTGGAACCGGGTCATTTCGTCACCTCGTGGGTCGGGCGGGTCAGGGGAGTGGCGGTGGTCTCGAACCGGCAGAAGGCGACTGTCGCGTCGTCGTGGTGTTTCCCGGCGAAGTGGCCCGGCGCGGTACGGAGTTCGGCGCGGCGGGTCTCGCCGACGACCGCGGCCGGGCCGTCGAACTCGGCGACGTCGAGCAGCTGGTGCCAGGTCCACCCGTAGCGTTCGACGAGCCGGTACGCGCCGTCGGTGAGGAGCGCGGCACGCCGCAGCCGCGAGAGTTCCACGGTGCCGGTGCGGGCCTGGTCGGCGGCGGCCGGATCACTGCCCGCGACCCAGAACCCGCCGGGCGCGTTGCGCAAGGGCCGGACCTCCTGCCAGGACAGGTGCAGCAGCCGGTCGATCCGGTCGTCGATGACGGCCTCGACGGTGCCGTCGAGCCGTTCGAGCACCACCGCCGAATCGCTGAGCACCAGGTAGTCGGCGAGTCCGTCCCGTTCGCGCAGGATCGCCACGGTCGCGGTCGGGCCGCAGGGATTGCCGAGATCGCAGGTGCCGGAGTGGGCGTCGCGGACCGACTCGATGGCCGCGCGGAGGACGGCGCGCAGGTCTTCCGCGGGACGTTCGACGAGGAGCCGGTCCAGCGCGGTGCCGAGCCTCGCCACCAGCCAGCGGACGTCGTGCACGCAGCCGGTCTCCGCGCCTGGTTCCGCCGTCGCGCCGTCGATGACCAGCGCGTGATACCGGCCCGACAGCACCAGATCCTCGTTGACCAGGCCGTCACCCGGCTGGGAGAGACGATCGACTTTCATGCTTCTTCCTTTTCGTAGGCGAGCCACTGGGCCAGTGCGCGGATGCCTTGATCGAGTTCCGTCGCCGGTTCGTCGGCGACGAGGCGAGGGGCGGAAGGGCCGTGCGGCGACGCCGGCCAGCTGACCGGAACCCGCCGGACGGCCCTGGCGACCGCGTCGGCCAGTTCCTGGCTGGTCAGCGGGGACGGCGTCGCGACGGTCCGCCGCGGCACGGGCTGGTGCAGGAGGTGGTGTACGGCGAGCGCGATGTCCCGGATGTAGGCGGGCCGATGGATCGCCCGCGCCGGGACGTCGGCCTGGATCGGTTGTGCCAGCAGGGCTTGCCGGGTGAACGTCTCCAGGACGGAATAGCCCTCGATACCGGGCCCGTACGGCGAACCGGTCCGCAGGACGCTGGTGCCCGGTGCGGCGGCGGGGACGGGTGCGCCGGGAGGGCAGACCTGGACCACGTGCCGCGCCGTCACGGCCGGGAGCGTGGAACCGGGTTCGGCGACGTGGACCACGGCGTCGACGTCCGGTCGGTCGTTTCCGTCCAGGACCTCGTATCCGCGATCGGCCAGATGACGCGCGATCTCCCGGCCGAGCGGGCGGTGGGTGGTGGTGACGAGGACGCGTTCCCGCCGGGGCGCGGGCGAACGTGGTGCCCGGGCACCGGCCTCGTGGCCGAGGCGGGCCAATTCGGACATGGCGGGCCGCAGCGTCCGGAGCGTGGAAGCGCCGACGGTGGTGCACACACCGCCCGCACCGATCGTGCCCAGTGCGAGGGAGCCGACCCGGTCGAGCCGACGGCCGGTCCCGAGTGCGCCGAGGAGGTAGGCCGTGGTCCAGAGTCCTTCGACGGCTTCTTCGTCGAGATGCCGTTCCAGATCGGCGAGAGCGTCGAACACCGACCCGGTGACTTCGAGCCGTTGCTTCTGGCAGGCGTCGAAATCCAAGCCCGCCCGGCCGAAGTACCGCTCGGCGTCGATGGTCGTCTGCCTTCCGCCGTCACGGACGACGCACTGGGCGATCCCGTGCTTGAAGAACGGGATGACGTCGGGATCGAGCGGGCCCGCGCCGAGCGACCAGTCGTCGCCGGGCGGGACGGCGAAGCAGGCCGACCGCCGCGAGCCGTGGGAATCGTTGCGGAGGACGCTGGGTTCGTCCGCGTGCTCGACGAGATTCGGCGCGATCAGGAGCACCGGTACCCCGGCCGCGCGCAGGTACCGGGACATGACGACGTCGTCGGGCCAGGTCGAGCCGTGCGCTTCGGCGAAATCCGCGAAACCGGCCGCGATCCGGGCGGGCAGGGCCAGCGCGACGGTCGGGGTGTACTCGTGGGTCGCGGTGACCCATCTCGCCCCGGCCAGCGTGGCGAGCCGTACGGCGGCGCCGTTCCGGGAGTTCCAGTTGGTGTAGAAGGCGATCGCGGCATCGGGCGCGGCCGCGACGGCGGCCCGGGCGTGGTCGAAGAAGCCGTCGGCGGGAACGGCGTCGTCCTGGAGTACCAGGTGGTGGGTCGTGCCTTCGGCGATCGCGGACCAGGCCCGGATCGCGGTGCGCAGGGCGGTCGGCGGTCCGGCAGGCTCCGGATCGGTGACCGGTCGTAGCGCCCCGGCGGGCGCGGCGGCCAGCAGACGGCCGGTGAGTCCCGGCCGCCGCGGATGGGTCATGACGGCACCGGTGAGCACTATGTCGTGGCGGGGAGTCGGAGTGGTCACGTGGCAGGTCCAATCAGGACGAGAATTCGAGACGATCCAGAACGGAATCTAGGTCGGTCCCGGCCGGTGCCACCAGAATTTGGCCGAAAGCGGACTCGGCGACCGGAGAAAGAGACCTCTGTCGGCGGCGCCGGTAATGATCAATCCACAATGGACGAAGAATGCGGCCGGAACCGGTCAGCCGCTTCAGTCGAGTGCGTCCGCGGGAAGCCATCCGCATTCCGCTGCCCGGAACCCGAGTTCGAACCGGCTCCTCGCACCGACGCGGGCCATGAGGACGTTCACATACCGCCGAACGGTCCTCGCGGATACGCCCAGCCGGTTCGCGACCGCTTCATCGGTCATTCCGTCGACCAGGCAGCGCAGGATCGCCTGTTCGAACTCGTCCGGCCGAGCGGACGTCATCTCCCAGGGCGTGGCCTCCTCCCAACGAGGGTCGAAGGCGTCGGCGAGGGCGGTGATCAAGGTCGGCGTGGTCACCATGAGCAAGCTTCTGGTGTCGTCGCCACCCGAAGGGACCAGCGCCAGTCTGCGGTCTATCAAAAGGGATTCTTCGATCGCCCGATCGGTAACCTTGACCCGGAGCCCGTGCCGCACCGCCTCGATGATCTCGCCGCGCGCGTGTTCCGCCGGTGTCGTGCACAGCAGCCGCACCCGGACGTGCGGCGGGAAGGCGCCGCGCCGCGCGGCCGCGGTGACGGTCCCGCCGAACCACGGCGAACCGCCCGTCGCGGTGGTCAGCACTTCCTGTCTTGCGGTGGAAACCAGATCGAGTACAGTCGACAGGCTCGTTCCAACGGTCGGGTTCGGAGCGGATGACGCAGACACTGACCTAGCCCCCAGGCGTGTTCGTCCTACACGGTCGCACTTTGTTTCCCGCCAGCTGAATTCTTGTTCCGAAGCATGCGGAGAGCCGGTATAGATTTGGTATGGACCACTAATCGGAAAGGTCGCGAGCGCTTCGCGATTATTCCGGCGAGGTGAGTGGGGGTCATATGGAGTTCACGATTCTCGGGCCGCTCGGCGTCCGCGACGGAAATACCGAACTCGAGCTGGGCGCACCGAAAGTCCGCCGTCTGCTGGCACTGCTGCTCCATCGCGCGGGCGAGGTGGTGCCGGTGAGCGCGCTGGTCGACGGCCTGTGGGCGGGCCGCCCACCACGTACCGCCGTGAAGAACCTCCAGCTCTACGTCCTCCAGCTCCGCCGCGCGCTGGCGGATCCGGATCGCGTGGTGCACCGCAGACCCGGCTATCTGCTGGTGGTGAATCCCGGCGAGCTGGACGTGCGGCGGTTCGAGGACCTCGCCGACCAGGCGCGTACGGCACACGAGCGGCGGAACGCGGTCGTCGCCGGAAGTCTCGCGCGGCAGGCACTCGCGGTCTGGCAGGGCCCTCCGTTCAGCGGGCTGGCCGACAGCAGCGCCGCGCTCCAGGTCGAGGCGGACCGGCTGCAGGAACGACGGCTGGTCCTGCTGGAGCAGCGCATCGACGCGGATCTGGCGCTCGGCAGACACGCGGACGTCGTCGCCGAACTCACCGAGCTGGTCTCGGAACATCCGTTGCGGGAACGTTTCCAGGCTCAGCTCATGCTCGCGCTCTACCGGTCGCGGCGCCAGGCCGAGGCGCTCAAGGTCTACCGACGGGCACGTGCCCTGCTCACCGGCGAGCTCGGTCTCGAACCGGGTGCGGAGCTGACCGACCTCGCCCAGGCCATCCTGCGCACCGATCCGGCACTGGACCTGCCCACCCCCGAACAGCCGGTTTCCGCCGGGCCGAGGCAGCTGCCCGCCGCGGTGCCGACATTCACCGGCCGCACCGCGCAGCTGCGCCGGATCGACGTCCTGGTCGCCGGCGGCGCACCGGTGGTGGTCATCAGCGGCACCGCGGGGGTGGGCAAGACCGCGCTGGCACTGCAATGGGCACACGGCGCCCTCGACCGGTTCCCCGACGGCCAGCTCTACCTGAATCTGCACGGCTACGCGCGGTCGGCCACGGTGACCGCGGCCGAGGCGCTGGTCCGGCTCGTGCGCTCGCTGGGTGTCCCGCCCGACCGGATACCGGTGGACACCGACGAACTGGCCGCGCTCTACCGGTCCGAGCTCGCCGGCAAACGGATGCTCGTGGTGCTCGACAACGCAGGCACGGCCGATCAGGTGAGGCCACTGTTGCCCGGCCGTCCCGGCAGCCTCGTCGTGGTGACCGGCAGGCAGGAACTGCCCGGGCTCGTCGTCCTGCACGACGCCGCCGCCGTCCGGCTCGACCTGCTGACCGAAGAGGACGGGCTCAAGCTGCTCGCCAGGATCGTCGGCGCGCAGCGGGTCAGGGAGGAACGGCGGGCGGCGGCGACGCTGGTCCGGTTGTGCGCCGGGCTGCCGCTCGCGTTGCGGATCGCGGCCGCGGACATCGGCATCGGCCGGGACCGGCCGATCGGCGCCGTGGTCGACGGGCTGCTGCGGACCGACCGGCTGGACCGGCTCGGGGTCGACGGCGACCCGTCGACCGCGGTCCGCGCCGCGTTCGCGCTCTCGTACCGGCGGCTCGGTCCGGCCGCGCGGGGCCTGTTCCGGTTGCTCGGCGTGGTCCAGGTGCCGGATTTCACCGCACGGTCGATAGCCGTGCTCGCCGGGCAGGCCCCCGAGAGCACGTCCGAGGCTCTCGCCGAACTGGAGCGTGCTCATCTGGTCGCCCGGGGCGCCGACGGCCGGTACCAGTGCCACGACCTGCTTCGGCTGTACGCGACCGAACGCGCGCGTGCCGAGGACGACGCGGCCGAACGCGACGCGGCCAGGCTCCGGCTGTTCGGCTGGTATCTCGCGACGGTGACCGTCGCGGTCACGCGGATCACGCCGCAGATCCTCCGGCTTCGTGAAGGAGCCGAATTCGGCGATACCGACGTCGTCTTCGCTGACGACGCCGAGGCGCTGGAGTGGCTCGAAGCGGAACGTGCCGACCTCATGGCCATCGTCCACGACGCCGCCGCGCAGGGCCCGCACCGGGTCGTCTGGTTACTGGCGGACGCCCTTCGCGGCTTCTTCTGGCTCAGAAGGCATTCCGTGGACTGGGTCGCCGTCGCGAAGGCCGGGCTGGCCGCGGCGGTCGTGGACGGTGAGCCGCGCGGCCGGATCGCCGCCCGGCAAAGCCTCGCGCAGGTGTATCGCGGGCTGGGCGACTACGCGGCCGCCGTCACGCACTACACCAGGGCGCTGGAGCTGGCGACCACCGAACGCTGGCCGGAAGCGGAAGCCGCCGCGCGCGGCAATCTCGCCGGGGTCCACTGGGAGCTCGGCGCGCTCGACGAGGCCGTCGCCGAACTCGACCGCGCGATCGAACTGAACAGCCGGATGGGCTGGGAAGCGGGACTTTCGGCCAACCTGCACAACATCGGGACACTGCTGCGGGAGCTGGGCAAGCCGCAGGAAGCCATCCGACGGCTGGCCCAGGCCCTTTCCCTCATCGAACGCGCCGGCAATCGCGACGGCGCCGCGCACGTGTACACCACGCTCGGCGAGGTCTATCTCGACCTCGGCAGGCTGACCGATGCGCGCGAGTCCCTGTCGAAGGGGGTTTCCCTGCACCGGGAGAACGGCGCTCGTTACGGTGAGACGACCGCACTCTGCTCACTGGCGGCGGTATGCGCCGAGACCGGGGAATTCGCCGAAGCGGCCCAGCACGCCGAGGCGATGCTGGAACTGGCCCGGGAGACAGGTGATCGCCGGGCGGAGGCGAACGCGCTCGCGGCGCTGGCCGAATTCGGTGGCCGGACCGAATTGTCCGTGGCTCCCGAGGTCCTGGCCGGACAGGCGGTCGAGCTCGCCCACGAGATCCACTACACCCGCGCGGAGATCGTCAGTCTGCTGGCGCTGGCCGAGGTGAGTCGTCGTGGCGGACGGCTCGACGAGGCCGTCACGCATGCGGGCGCGGCCGCGGAACTGGCCGCACGGAGGGACTTCCGGCTCCTCGCGGCCCGGGCACAGACGGTGCTGGCCACCACCCGGCGGGACCGCGGCGACCGGAAACAGGCGGCCGAATGCGCTGAGCGGGCGCTGGTACTGCATCGCTGCACCGGCAACCGGATCGGCGAGGGACACGCGCTCGCCGTCCTCGGTGAAGTCACCGCGAAACGGGATCCCGGCGCCGGGCAGGGACTTCTGCGGAAGGCTCACGACATCCTCGCCGACTGTGGTTCGGTCGAACGATTCCGGGTGGCGAACCTGCTCACGACTTGAAATCACGTAGTCCCGAGCGCGACCGCGATCACAAGCCCCCGCGCACAGGAAATGGAGACGTCGACCCGCTCGATGCCCAGCGCGCGGGCACGGTCGGCCGCCGTACCGCGCAACTCCACCGACGTCGCGCCCGCTCCGGAACTCCGGATCACGATCTGGGCCGGCGGAACCGAACCGGACAGGCAGGTCCTGAGCATCTTCAGCACCGCCTCCTTCGCGGCGAACCGGCAGGCGAGACAGGCGCTGTCCGCCGTCGCGAGGTCGTCGATTTCCTCCTGGGAGAACAGGAACTTCAGGAACCAGCCGCGCCGCGCGAGCAGATCGAGTTCGGCCACGCGCAGCGCGTCCACTCCGACGAGCGTGGTCATCCGTTCCCGGTCCCTTCGCACCTCGCGCCGGTCGCAGGGTCGAGTGGGTCGTGCGTCCTCGCCATGCGACCACCCTATGTCGCCACCGCACCGGGAAACCAGGGTGCTGGCCGGTGTCGGCCAGACCGCTTGTGGACGTTGAATCGCGCGGATTCCGTGCCGTAGCGTCGAATTGAGTCCGGAAGAACGGAGGAGACCTTCGTGGCCAGTGATATCAGCGACATCATCGACGCGGACGAACGGTTTCGCGGCCTGCTCGATCGCCTCTCGTCGAAGTCGATCGACGACTACTACAACCCTTATCAGATGTTCGAGTGGCCGGACAGCCTGCCCGAACGGATGTGGTGGATGAGCCCCGAGCTCACCACCACTCACGGCACCGAGTTCGCCACGACGCTGGGCGAAGACCAGCTCTTCGCCCTGTCGCGGTTCGAAAGCATCAACTTCTACAGCCTCAACGTGCACGGGATCCGCGAGCTGCTCATCGAGGTCGTCGCGCGTATCCACACGGCGGGCTTCGAGACGCCGTCGGAGTTCTTCCACCACTTCATCGGTGAGGAGAACGAGCATATGTGGTTCTTCGCCGAATTCTGTCTGCGCTACGGCAAGAAGATCTATCGCGCACCGGGTGCCGGCGCCACCATCCCGCCCGCGTCTTCGTCCAAAGTGGAGAGTCTGCTGGTGTTCGCGAGGATCCTGATTTTCGAGGAACTGGTGGACCACTACAACTCGCTGATGGCGCGGGACGAACGCCTGCACGAGACGATCCGCGCGATCAACCGCATCCACCATCAGGACGAATCGCGGCATATCGCGTTCGGCCGGGAGCTGGTGGAGCATCTCTACGGCGACCTCAAGAAGACGGCGACCGAAGAGGAACTCGTCGAGGTCTCGGCCTATCTCCGACGGTATATCTCCTACAGTTTCGAGTCGCTGTACAACCCGCAGGTCTATCGCGACGCCGGCATCGAGAACCCGCTGGAACTTCGGCGTGCGCTGCTCGACGCGCCCACCCGGCAGGCCACCGAGAAACAGGTGTTCCGCAAGACCTTGAAGTACCTGGAGCGAACGGGGATCCTGCGATGACCCGCACCACCGGAGTGGACGGCGCCGAAGCGCTGGCGATCCTCGGTCCCGACGAGACGGCCCTCGTCCAGGAACTCGACCGGACCTTCCTCGGCTGGGCCGGCGCCGCCGGGGCGCGGGAGATCAGTCCGCCGCCGCTGTACCCGGTCACCGACCTGGAGAAGTTCGACGTCTACGCGAACTTCCCGCATCTGGCGTTCGTGGCCGGTCCGCTGGATCTGGCCGACCGCGAGGGAAAGCCGGTCGACGGGCGGTTCGCCGGCGGCGATCTGCAGGACGGCCGTTACGGTCTGCCGCACGCGACCTGTTACGGGGCTTACCTTTTCTACGAGGGCACGAAGGTGTCCGAGACGGAGATCGTGACGCTCGTCAACCGCTGTTTCCGCAGCGAAGACCACTACAGCGGATTGCGGCGGCTGGCGAGTTTCCAGATGCGTGAGATCGTCGCGCTCGGCTCGTTCGAGCACACGCAGGAAGTCGTTTCCCGCTTCACTGAACGGATCTTGGCGTTCTCCGGCGAACTCGGCCTCGGCCTGGAGAAGGAGGCCGCGATCGATCCGTTCTTCCAGAACGACGGCGCCCGCGCTCTCCTGCAGAAGCTGAGCCCGGTCAAATACGAGTTCCAGCACGGCACCCTCGCGATCGCCTCGGTCAACACCCATCGGAACTTCTTCGGCGAACGGTGCGACATCCGCTTCGGCGACGGCAAGGAGTTCGCCTACACCAGTTGTGTGGCGTTCGGCCTGGAGCGCTGGCTCGCCGTGCTGACCGAGGTCCACCACGGCGATCTCCCGGCGGCGCTGGCGGCCGTCCGAGCGGCGGCCGGCCGGATCGGGTGACCATGCCCGCGAGACGGATCGGCATCGACGTCGTCCCGCTCAGCCGGGTGCGCGAACTCGTCGGCCAGGACGCGGAACCCGCGCTGCGGCGCATGCTCTCTTCCGCCGAACTGCTGAGTTCGTCCACTCCGGACGGTCCGGACCTGGCCGGTATCGCGGGACGTCTGGCCGCGAAGGAAGCGGTGTTCAAACTTTTCCACGTCGGTGGGCAGCCCGTGCCCTGGCTCTCGACCGAAGTGCTCAAGAGCGACGGCGGCTGGCCGGTGGTCCGGCTCACCGGACGCGCCGCGCGGCTGGCCCGGGAAGCCGGGCTCGGCGACATCGAAATCAGCATCACCCACGACGACGCGTACGCCATCGCGGTCGCGGTGTCCGTTGCGGACTGAGAAGGAAACAACCTCGAAGGAGAAGACATGGCCATCCCCGGTATCGAAAAGGTCAGTGACTGGATTCTCGGCAGGCACCCGGAACGCACCGAGCTGGCGTTCGAGGAGGATCTGATCGAAAGCCGCTTGGTCGACTCGCTGTCGTTCGTCGAACTGGTCTACGTGATCGAGGACGCGAGCGGCGTCGAGGTCGACTTCGACAACATCGACATCGCGGACTTCAAAACCCTGTCGGCCATCGAGAAGGCGTTCTTCGCCGGAGCGGGAGTCAGCTGATGCACGCCGTTTCCTATACCGCGCAGTGGATGGCGGCGGCTCGCTCGCTCGAGTCCGAGCGCGAGGACGCGCTGTTCGTCGACCCGCTGGCGAGCGCCCTCGCCGCGCCGGACGGGTTCCGGCTGATCGAGCGCTACGCCGGTGGCGGGCTGCTGCCGTTCATCAGCATCCGGACCAGGTTCCTCGACGACGCGATCGGCGAGCTGCGGTCGGATCCCGCCATCCGCCAGGTCGTGCTGATCGCGGCGGGGATGGACACCAGGGCGTTCCGGCTGGACTGGCCAGAGGACACCGTCGTCTTCGAGGTGGACCACGAGCCGCTGCTGGTGGAGAAGCAGCGGCGGCTGACGGAACTGGGCGCCGAGCCGCGTGTCGATCGCCGGGTCGTACCCGCCGACCTGACCCGTGAATGGCTGCCGGAACTGGAGAAGGCGGGCTTCGACCCGACCCGCCCGACGTTGTGGGTGGCCGAAGCGCTGACCTTCTTCCTGACCGAGGAGCAGGCGGGCGGTCTGCTGGAGACGCTGGGTTCGGTGTCGGCGCCGGGAAGCCGGCTGGCGCTGGACATCCTCGGCCGTGCCCTGCTGCGCAGCCCGTTCTCGAAGCCGTTCCTCGATCGGCTGGCCGACGACGGGACACCGTGGATCTTCGGCACCGACGAGCCGGAGAAGTTCCTGCTGGCCTACGGCTGGAAGGTCGACGAGATCAAGGAACCCGGCCAGCCCGGCGCGGGTGAGGGCCGCTGGCCGTACGAGGTACAGCCGCCGGAACGCCGCGGCGCCAACCGGCTCTGGCTGTTGCGGGCCGAATACTTGGAGGGCTGATGGGCGCGACCACACTGGAACGCGTCGAATCGTTCGTACCCGAGCGCAGCGTTCGCATCGAGGAGCTCGGTGAGCACCTCGGGCTGCGCCGGGCGGAACTCGGCGTGTTCCGGAAGTTCTACGGCCTCGACACCCTCCGGTTCGATCCCGGGATGGACCTGTTCGACCTGCTGTTGCCCGCCGCGAAGCGGGCGCTGGCGGCGCTGCCCGCCGGCCGAAGGATCGACAGGCTGGTGTTCGCGCATACGACCCAGGCGCTCGCGCCGGCCGACGTCGACATCGCCCAGGAGCTCGCGCGGCGGCTGGGGCTGGTGGACGTCGAGGCGTTCGCGTTGTCCCACCAGGCGTGTGTCAGCAGTCTGGGTGCCATCGACGTCGCGGCCGAGCTGCTGCGGGCCGAGGGTGAGACCGGCGGTTACGCGCTGATGGTGACCGGCGAACGGGCGTTCTCGCCGATCGTGCAGCTGATCCCCAACACCGCGATCATGGCGGACGCGGCCTCGGCGTGCCTGCTGACGGTGGACGGCGACGGAGACGTCGTGCATTCCTTCGTCACGAAGACACTGGGGCAGTATGCGGAATGGCTGGCGCTGACCCCGGAGCAGAACACCGAATTCGGCCAGCTCTACGGACCGCGGCTGGCCGAGGTGATCCTGGAGGCGGTGGCCGAGGCGGGATACGGGTTCGACGACATCGATCTGGTGATCCCGCACAACGTCAACGCCCTCGCCTGGCGGCAGACGGTGAAGGCGCTGGAGGCGCCACCGGAGAAGTTCTTCCTGGAGAACATCCCCAAGCTCAGCCATTGCTTCTCGTCGGACGTGTTCCTGAACTACACGACCTTGCGGGAGAGCGACAGGCTCGTCGACGGCGGCCGCTACGTGCTCGTCACGGTCGGTCTCGGTGCGACGTTCGGCGCCATGGTGATCACCCATCGGACGCGGGGGAGCGGGACGTGACGGCCCGCGACGAGGTGGTGGCGGCGATCGGGGACGCCCTCGGGGACGTCCTGGAACGGGAGATCACCGGGCTGACCGAGGACACGCGGCTGTTCGACGACCTGCGGCTGGACTCGTCGAAGGTACTGGAACTGCTGATGCTGGTGGAGATGGCCGTCGGCATCACGGTGGATCCGGACGACCTCGACATCGATCACCTTCGTACCGTCCGTTCGTTCGCCGACTACGTCGAATCCAGGCAGGCCATCGGGGAAGGAGTGTCATGAACGGCGAACCGACCCTACGCGGCACGAGCGCGGTGATCTCACCGCCGGGGCCCGGCTACCGGGAGGACGCGGCGGTCTCGAGGTTCCTCGCGGATCTCGTCGAACCGTTCGGGTCCAAAGTGGATGAAGAACGCTGGCAACGCGGCGCGCACGTCTCGCACAAGGCGCTGGCCGACCGGTTGCTGGAAGCCGAGGGCGTGCGTGCGAGTCGCCCGCAGCTGATCATCGTGACCCACGCCCTGCCCGACGTCCTCCCGTTCACCGCGGTGGCGCCGTATCTCGCTGACCAGCTCGACGTCACGGCGACCACGTTCTCCGTGGCACAGCAGGGTTTGGCGGCGCCGTTCACGGCCCTGCGCATCGTGGCGGCGTATCAGCGGTCGGGACGGTGCGACGAGGCGGTCATCGCGGTACTGGAACAGACGACGCTCCCGACCCCGCATCCGCTGGTCGACGACGGCGGGCTGGTCGACTCGGGTGCCGCGCTCGTCCTCGGCACCGGGCCGGGTCCACGGCTGGCGTCGGTGTCGTCCGGCCGGACGGTGGGCGAGTTGCTCGAACCTCATCGGGAGTCCGGCACGCTCGTGGTCCTGGGCCCGTGGGTGACGGAAGCCGTCGAGGCGGGGGACGTCCACCGGGTCGCGCCGGGCTCGTACTGCACCAGTGTGTGGCTCGCCCTGGCGGGAAACTGGCCGGCGTGGCAGGAGACGTACCGGAAGGTCGTGCTCTGCGACACCGATCCGGTGAGCGGTCGCAGTCACGCCGCGGCCTTCACCTTCCCGGCCGGGTAGCCCGATGCGGATCGGGGCCGACCTGCTGTACGTCGGCGAACTGGACCGGCTGCTGGCACGGCCGTGGTTCCGTGCCTACGTGTACGCCGAGTCCGAACTCGCCACCGCGGCCGGGTTCGGCCCCGATCGATGCCGGGAGTTCCTGGCCGGCCGGTTCGCCGCGAAGGAAGCCGTCGCGAAGGCTCTCGGCACCGGTTTCGCCGACGGCGTCGCGCCGCGCCAGATCGCCGTCGAACGAGCCGATTCCGGAGAAGCCCTGGTGGTGCTCACCGGCGCGGCGGCCGCGGGCGCCGCCGCGCTCGGGGTCGTGGAGGTACAGGTCTCGATCACGCACAAGGCGGACCTGGTCCTGGCGGTCGCGCTCGCGGTGATCACTCCAAGACATGCGGGAGTGTCTCGCGTGCCGCCCGGTACTCCCGCACGATCCTGACCACGCCCACCGTCGCCGACGACTTCCATGATCGGGAGTTACACCGCTGACCAGAACCAAATCGACTTGCCGAAGTCGGCTGAATGACGGTAGTTTCGGGAAATGAATGAAAGGTCGGCCGTTGCGGGTGAAAAAGGCAGACTATTCGCTGCGGTGATCGTGTATGAGAGTTTGTCGTCCGCGCCCGACGCTGCTCCACTGTACGAGGAAACCGTGACCCTCTTCGTCGCCGATACCGACGACGAAGCGAGAAGTAAAGCACACCTCTACGGTGTGGAGCGCGAAGTGAGTTACCAGAACCGTGACGGTGACACGATTACCTGGAAGCTCAAGCACGTCATCGATGTGGCGGAAGTGGCCGACAGTCCACCAGGCGACCGTGCGGAGATCTATACCCGTCACTTCCGTAACTATCAGGCTTACGAAATGTTCGAATCATTGCTCGGTAAGACCGAACTCTAGCGGGCGCGTATTGGTGACGCTCGTGGTCCCGTGCGGAATCGGTCGGCCATCCCTTCGTCGCCGCGAATGCCGAGCTCGACGTCAGTCAAGACGGCACGGGCCTGGTCTTGCCCTGTGTCTTGGCTAGGTGTCGCGGAGCAGGGTTCGGTAAGGCGGGCAGCCGTAGACATTGCGGTAGTGGTGGGCGAAGCGTCCGGGGTGGAAGAAGCCCCAGCGGGCGGCGATCTCGGTCACCGTGACCCCGCTACCCGGATCGGCGGCCAGCAGCTCCTGGTGCGCATGCTGAAGGCGGGCATGGCGGAGGTAGCCCATCGGAGTGGTGCCGCGGTGGCGGCGGAAGGCGTACTGCAACGCACGGATGGTGACGTGGGCCGCGGCGGCGATCTCGGCGACGCTGATGTCCAGCTGGGCGTGGTCGTCGATGAACGCGATCGCCCGCCGCAGGGTGGCCGGGTGGGCATCGTGCCGGTCCTCGATGGTGGGTTCGGTGAGCGCGGTGTTGGGAAAGACGCTCAGCACCGTCGCGGCCAGCAACTGACCGGCGGTGCCCACCACGAGTGGTTCGCTCATGGAGTCGGGCCGGTCGTTTAGGGCGTCGGTGAGGTAGTCGATGGTCGAGGCCAAGTGCTGCGCGGCGACCAGGGTGCGCGGGCACAGGTCGGTGAACCGGATCGGCGCCGGGCGGCGCGCATCGCCGGTGGCGGCGACCTTGTCCAGCTGTGAGAACGGGAGGACGACCGCCTGGTTGCTGCCGCCACGCCACCGCGTCCAGAAGGGGGGACCGTGCTCGGTCTTGGCGGCCAGGAACACCTCGCCGGGACCGAACCGCTGCTCAGTGCCGGCGGACCGGAAATCCACGGTCACCGTGCGGGGGCGGGCGATGAGCAGCGTCGGCATGGACTCCACGGTGAACGCGATGTCGTCGGTCAGCGTGCTGGTGGTGATGGAGAACGCGTCGGTGGCCATCCGGTTATGACGGAAGCAGTAGCCGTCCCTGCCCCCGGAGAGCCGGAAGCTGGTTCCGTGTACACCGGTCAGATACTCGCCTGCCTGGTCGTAGTCGGTGGTCTCGAACAGTGCATGCCGAGGCAAGGTGAGGACGACGGCCACAGTCAGGGCTCCTTGACACAACAGGGCACTGGCAACGGGGGGTCCAGCCGCCGCCACCAGGACAGAGAGCAGCCTCCTCCGGTCGGCACGGGAATGGGAGTGCCAGAAGGCACCATCACGCGGTTGGAGCAGAGAACCAGGACGAAGCGGGTGTCGCGAAAGCCACTTTCGGGACGTCACACGTCGCGAAAGTGGCTTTCGCAACCCTCCGGAACGAGCTTAACGTTGCAGGGTCAGCACACCCGGCCGGTAGGGCAGGAGGCCGTAGTCCATGCCATCGGACTTGGGATCACGCCCCTGGTAGAGCAACCGCAGATTGCAGGGGTCGACGGATTTGGTCTGATCCGGGTTGGTGCGAACCAGATCGCCGTGGCTGACGTCCTTGGTCCAGGTGGCGCCACTGTTGGCTTTGCCGGCGAAAGGGTTGCTCTCGGTCGCGGCCTGCGGAGTCCATGAGCCGCTCAGGCTGGGGGCGGTGAACGAGCGGAAGTAGCGTCCGTTCGCCCCTTGTGCCTCGACGATCATGAGGTACTGGTTCTGGCCCTGGACTTTGTAGACTTCCACCGCTTCGAACAGGTTGGCAGGCGTGTCGCTCATGATCTTCGTGTAGTTCGAGCCGAAACTGCCGGGGAAGTTTCCGATGGGCATGCCGGCGCGATAGATGTTGCCGAGGTCGTCGGCGAAGAACAGGTAGATGTTCGTGTCGTCGGCGATGATGGTCTGGTCGAGTGGTGCCCCCACGGGAAGGCTGCCCGTGAACAGCGTCTGCGGTGCGGACCAGCCGTTGGGGTTGGTGGGGTCGCTCGATGTGCGGTAGGAGAAGGTCGGCCCGCCCCATTGGTAGGCGAGCACCCAGATGTTCCTCGGGGCGAAGTAGAACAATGTGGGCGCGACGGCACCAATGGACAACGTGTTCTGGGTCGCGGTGGCCATGTCGGACCAGTTCGTGAAGGGACTGAAGCTCATCGACCCCCAGCTCTTGCCGGTGTCGTGCGTGGTGCCATAGACGAGGTGCTTGCCGTTGTGGACGACCGTGGTGAAGTCCTTGAGTGAAACCCACCCCGCCTTCGGGCTCGCCAGCGGGCCGGTCGACGTCCAGCGGTACGTCGACGGCAGGGTGCAGGCGCCGGTGTCTCCGGTGACCTTGACGAGCTGCCACTGCTGGTTGCCGCCGTTCCAGTCGCTCCACTGCACGACGCCTGCGCCGTCGGCGGTCGACGCGCCCTGCACTTCGACAGCCTTGCCGCTGTTGCGGTTGACCAGCCGGACGTATCCGTTGTCGGAGTCGGCGAGCCTGAACTGTTGATTTGGGCCGCCGTTGTCCGTCCACTGCACGACGGCGCCGCCGTCGGCTGTCGAGGCCTCCCGAACGTCGGCGACCTTGCCGGAGTGCCGTGCGCGCAGCCGGTAGTTGCCGCCGCCGGCGTCCAGGAACTGGAATTGCTGGTTCGAGGCGTTGGTGCGGGTCCATTGGACGAGGCCGGCGCCGTCGGCGGTGGACGCACCGCTGACGTCGAGTGCCTTGCCGCTGTTGCGGTTCACCAGGACATACCAGGCGGTGGTGTCCACCGTGGCGGCCTCCGCCGGTGCGGGGGCCGCTGTGAGCAGCCCGCCGCCGAACGCCACGACCGCCGCGGTCGCGAGCCCCGACTTCCACCGGCGACGTTGCCTCGAGAAGCGCACGGACCCAATCGGCATGGCATCTTCCTTTCCTCAGTGAGTGTTAGCGCTAACATTCGCGGAGATCGACGCTGAACGAGCAGTGATCGAGGGGGCGGGTGGCGAGTGAACGTGCCAATGGACTGTGAACGATGCCGTCTTGCGCGTCAAGGTGTTGCGGAGGTTTTCGAAAAAGGGCTTGACGGTAGACGGGGAGTCCCGCCAGGTCAAGGCGTTGTGCTGATCGGGCGCACGGCTCTATCGTGTCATCGAAGCGCTTCGACAGTCGGATCACCGCGGATTCGGGGAGGTCGGCCATGGCCGGAGGGTCGTCGGACCGCGGTCCATGCCGTATCTGCCGCGTGGACCTTCACCGGCTGACGATCACCAGACTTCCCTGGAGGAAACCTTGATGTCCAAGCGAGTACTGGCCGCCGCGATGGTCGCCGTGCTGGCCATCGCGGGCTGCGGGTCCGGATCCGGCGACAGTGACCCGAAAACCCTGAAGCTGTGGCACTACGAGGCGCCGGACAGTGCGATGGGTGTGGCCTGGGCCGAAGCGATCAAGCAGTTCGAAGCGAGTCACCCCGGCGTCAAGGTCGCCTTCGAGGAGAAGGGGTTCGAGCAGATCCAAAAGACCGCGCCGATGGTGCTCAATTCGGGCGACGCCCCGGATGTCTTGGAGTACAACAAGGGGAACGCCACCGCGGGGCTACTGTCCAAACAGGGCTTGCTGACCGACATCAGCGAAGCGGTGACCGCACGCGGCTGGGACAAGCAGCTCACCCCGGCGCTCCAGACCACCGCCCGGTACGACGAGAACGGCGTGATGGGATCCGGGAAGTGGTACGGGATCCCGAACTACGCCGAGTACGTGAAGATCTTCTACAACAAGGACATGTTCGCGCGGCAGGGTCTCGAACCGCCGAGGACGATCGAGCAGTTGACCGCGGCCATGGACAAGTTCACCGGGGCCGGGATCACCCCGCTGGCCGTCGGCGGGTCGGAGTATCCGGCGCACCAGGTCCTGTACCAGCTGGCACTGACCAAGGCCGACCGCGGCTGGGTGGACCGTTACCAGCGCTATACCGGCAAGGTGGACTTCCACGACGCCGCGTGGACCTACGGCGCGACGACCTTCGCCGACTGGGTGAAGAAGGGGTACATCAGCAAGGAATCGGCGGGGGTCGACGCCGAGGCGATGGGCATGTCGTTCATGCAGGGCAAGTACCCGATTATGATCAGCGGCAGCTGGTGGTACGGCAGGCTGGTCCAGAGCATCAAGGACTTCCAGTGGGGTTCGGTCCCCTGGCCGGGGATGACCGCGGGGTCCGCGGGCAACATGTGGGTCATCCCCAAGGGGTCGAAGAACCGCGACCTCGCGCTCGACTTCATCGCGATCACGATGTCCCAGCCCATCCAGGACAAGCTGCGTGAGGCCGGCGGTGTCCCGGTGGTAAACGGTCCCACACCACCGGCCGAGCCGCGGCTGAAGGATCTGGTGGAGGACTTCACCGCTCTGTCCACACAGGACAATCTGGCGTTCTATCCCGACTGGCCCGCTCCCGGCTACTACGACGTCCATGTCTCGGCGACCCAGAAACTCATCACCTCGAGCGCCCAGCCGTCGCAGGTGCTCGACGAGCTCGCCAAGCCCTACGAAGAGAATCTGGCGAACGTCGGCAAATGACCAGGGGACGGGGAAACTACCTGCTCTTCCTGATCCCCGGCGCGCTGCTGCTGATCGCGGTGATCCTGGTGCCGTTCGCGATGAACATCGGCATCAGCTTCACCCAGTGGTCCGGCGCCGGCGATCCGAAGTGGACAGGGCTCGACAACTACCGGCGGTTGTTCGCGGACGACGTCTTCTGGGCGTCGTTCCGCCACAACCTCGGGCTCGTGGTGGCGATGGCCATCGTGCCTGCCGTGGCCGGGCTGGTGATCGCGGCCGCGCTGTTCGATTTCGTGGCCAAGCGGTTCGGGACGAGGGCGGCCAGTGTGCTGCGGGCCTGCGTCTATCTGCCGCAGGTGCTGCCGATCGCGGTCGCCGGCATCGTGTGGAGCTGGCTTCTGGCGCCTGAGGGGGCGGTGAACGAAGTCCTCTCCGCCGTCGGGCTCGGCTCGCTCGGCCAGAACTGGCTGGGCGACCCGGATGTCGCGCTGTGGAGCGTGATGGGTGTGATGGTGTGGATCCAGGTCGGCTACCCGGTGGTCATCTTCATGGCCGGGATGCAGCGGGCGGATCCTTCGCTGCACGAGGCGGCGGAACTGGACGGCGCGTCGTGGTGGGGCCGGTTCTGGCATGTGACGGTGCCACAGCTACGGCCAGAGGTCTTCGTGGTCCTGCTGACCTGCACCATCGCCGCGCTGAAGGTGTTCGGCCCGATCTACGTGCTGACCAGGGGAGGCCCCGGAGGATCCACCAACGTGCCGTCGTACTACTCGTTCCAGAACTTCTTCGAGAAGACCCAGGTCGGCTACGGCGCGGCGATCGCGACCGTGCTCACGGTGCTGATCCTTGTGCTGACCACAGTGTTCCTCCGTGTGCAGAAACGGGGTGAGCGCGCGTGAAACGGTATGTGACGCTCTGGTCGTTGATCGTGCTCGCGGTCGTGATGCTGGCGCCGTTCCTGGTCGTGGCGCTCAACGCGTTGAAGTCCCCGGCCGAATACGCGGCGGACGGCCCGCTGTCCTTTCCGGACGGGGTGTACCTGCAAGGGCTGATCGATTTCTGGGTCCGGGTCGGGTTCGGGCAGAAACTGCTCAACAGCGTCGTGATCAGCGGGTCGGTCGCGGTACTCGCGGTGGTGATCTCGGTGCTGAACGCCTACGCGCTGGGAATCGGCCGGGTCCGCGGCAGGACGTGGATCCTGGTCGCCTTCCTCATCGCGAACACGCTGCCGCAGGAGGCGCTGGCGTACCCGCTGTACTTCCTCGCCAACGAGACCGGTCTTTACGACACGCGACTCGGCGTGATCATCATCTTCACGATCATCCAGGCCGCGTTCGGCACCTATCTGCTGTCCTCGACGTACGTCGGATTCCCGCGCGAACTGCTCGAGGCCGCTCATCTCGACGGCGCGAACAAATGGCAGACCCTGGTGCGGGTCGTGGTGCCGATCAGCAGGCCGACCCTCGGTGTGCTGTTCGTGTTCTTCTTCATCTGGACGTGGAACGAGTTCTTCCTGCCGCTGATCCTGCTCATCTCCAACGACACCCAGACCGTCCCGGTCGCCTTGGGTGTGCTGCAGGGCCAGCGGATGATGGACGCGACCATGACCAGTGCCTCGGCGTTGCTCGGGGTCATCCCGGCGATCGCCTTCTTCCTGATCTTCCAGCGGACGTTGACACGTGGCATCACGGCAGGGGCGGTCAAATGAAGTTCAGCAACGGCTACTGGCTGCTGCGCGACGGGGTACAGGCGGCGCATCCGGTCGAGGTGTACGACCTCACCGCGGGGGACGGACGGATCGTGGTGCACGCGCCGACCCATCCCGTCCGCCACCGCGGCGATCTGTTGAAGGGGCCGGTGGCGACGGTCGGGTTCTCCTCGCCGATGCCGGACGTGATCGGGGTGAGTGTCACGCATTTCGAGGGCGGGCTGCCGCGAGAACCGCGCTTCGAACTGTCGGCCGCCGACGACGAGGCGAAAGTCTCCGAGGACGGGAACACCCTCACCGCGGGCGCGTTGTCGGTGCGGCTCCACCGCGGCGAAGGGTGGAAGGTCGACTTCGTCGCGGACGGCAAGGTGCTCACCACGAGCGGGGCCAAGGGCATGGGCTTCATGAGCCTCGACGGCGAGCACCATGTCCGCGACCAGCTGGACCTCTCCGTGGGGACCCAGGTCTACGGGCTCGGCGAGCGGTTCGGGCCCCTGGTGCGCAACGGGCAGGTCGTCGACATCTGGAACGCCGACGCCGGGACGAGCAGCGAACAGGCCTACAAGAACGTCCCGTTCTACCTGACCAACGCCGGCTACGGCGTGTTCGTCGACCATCCGGGGCACGTGTCCTTCGAGGTCGCCTCGGAAGCGGTGTCGAGGGTGCAGTTCAGCGTCGTCGGCCAGTCCCTGGAGTACTTCGTCATCTACGGCCCGAGCCCGAAGGAGATCCTGCGCAAATACACGGCGCTGACCGGCAGACCGGCGCTTCCGCCCGCGTGGTCCTTCGGGTTGTGGCTGTCGACGTCGTTCACCACCTCCTACGACGAGGAGACCGTCTCCGGATTCGTCGACGGCATGATCGAACGCGACCTGCCGCTGAGCGTGTTCCATTTCGACTGCTTCTGGATGCGCGAGTTCAACTGGTGCGACTTCGAATGGGACCCGCGGACATTCCCGGACCCCGTCGGCATGCTGGAGCGGCTGAAAGCGCGGGACCTGCGCATCTCGGTGTGGATCAACCCGTATGTGGCGCAACGGTCACCGTTGTTCGCCGAGGGCGTCGCGGGCGGGTACCTGTTGCGGAAACCGAACGGTGACGTGTGGCAGTGGGATCTCTGGCAGCCGGGAATGGCGTTGGTCGACTTCACCAACCCCGCCGCGCGCGAGTGGTACGCGTCCAAACTGGACACTCTGCTCGAACAGGGTGTGGACTGTTTCAAGACCGATTTCGGCGAGCGGGTGCCGACGGACGTCGTCTACTTCGACGGCTCGGATCCCGAGCGCATGCACAACTACTACACCTATCTCTACAACCAGACCGTCTTCGACGTGCTCCGCAAGCGTCGCGGTGAGGGCGAAGCCGTGGTGTTCGCGCGCTCGGCGACCGCGGGGTCGCAGCAGTTCCCGGTGCATTGGGGCGGCGACTGCGAATCGACGTACGAGTCGATGGCCGAGAGCCTGCGTGGCGGACTTTCCCTCGGCCTGTCCGGTTTCGGGTACTGGAGCCACGACATCGGCGGTTTCGAAGGCACCCCGGATCCGGCGCTGTTCAAACGCTGGATCGCGTTCGGGATGCTGTCCTCGCACAGCCGGTTGCACGGCAGTTCGTCCTATCGGGTGCCCTGGCTGTTCGACGAGGAGGCCGTCGACGTCCTGCGGGTGTTCTCCAAACTCAAGGCGCGGCTGATGCCGTACCTGTGGCAAGCGGCGGCACAGGCGGCGGCCGAAGGTACGCCGATGATGCGGGCGATGGCGCTGGAGTTCCCGGCCGATCCGGCGTGCGCCCATCTGGAGCGGCAGTACATGCTCGGCGATTCGCTGCTGGTGGCGCCGGTGTTCTCGGACGAGGGCGAGGTGACGTACTACGTCCCGGACGGTGTCTGGACCGACTTCTTCACCGGCGACGAGATCCAGGGGCCGCGGTGGGTGACCACCGTCTGCGACATGCTCACCGTCCCGCTGCTGGTACGCCCCAACACCGTTCTGCCGCTGGGCGCCGTCGACGACCGGCCGGACTACGACTACGCCGACGGAGTCACGCTGCGGCTGTACCGGCTGGACGACGGCGCCAGGATCACCACCAGCGTCGGCGGTTCGACGTTCCACACGCGCCGGGACGGCGACAGCGTCCACATCGACGTCGACTCCGCGCCCGACGGCTGGCAGGTGGCCTTTCCCTCGGGTGACGAGACGATCGTGGCGACGGGGAGCGCGTTGACGATTCGCGGCGCCGTCTCCTAGGACGGCCGCGCTGGATCACCTGGGGTACCGGCTTGAGCGTCGCGAAAGCCACTTTCGGGACATCAGATGTCCCGAAAGTGGCTTTCGCGACACCGGTTCAGGGAAGGTGCCGGACCGGTGTCGCCTGTGCGCAGAAGCTCGACCTTCACACCTTCCCGAGTACATGATGGCTCCCTTCCTTGCGCCTAGGTACAGGAAGGGGGCCTTCATGTACAACCCGGCTCGTGAGTGGCGTTTCGGGCTAGAGCGGCCCGAAACACTCACGACCGCACCGCACTCGCGCAACACCGGGCTAGGAAGGCGCCGGGCCGGTGCTGCCCCGGTCGGTCAGGCGGGGCGACAGCAGCCGGACCTCGGCCTGGCCTCCGTCGTCGAGACGGCGCATCGCCATCTCGACGGCGAGGCTGCCGAGTTCGGCGGCGGGGATGGCGATCGAGGTGAGCTGGACCGACTGCGCCTCGGCCATGTCCTCCGGGCAGACGGCCAGTACCGAGATGTCCCGGGGCACCTGCTTGCCGCGACGGTTCAGTTCGGACAGCAACGGGCCGAGGATGGCCTCGTTGTGCACGACCAGCCCGGTGACGCCGGGATGTTCGGCGAACACGTCGTCGAGGCAGGCGCGCAGCGCGTCGTAGGAAGGCGCGCACGGAAACGAACCGGCGCGCACCTTGCGTTTCGTGGCCGTCTGGCGGAAACCGCGCAGAAAGCGTCCCGCGTAGCTCGTGCCACGTTTGTAGACCGCAGGGGAGGGGCCGATCAACGCGACCTCGCGATGACCGAGGTCGGCCAGGTGCGTGACGCTCGCGGCGCCGGCGGCGGTGAAGTCGAGATCGACGCAGGTCAGGTCGCCGGGGTCGGCGGGAACGCCGATCAGCACCACCGGCCGGTGCAGGGATCTCAGCACCGGGAGACGCGGCTCGGAGGTTTCGACGTCCATCACGATCAGCGCGTCCGCGATGGAGGACGCGGCGACACGGCGCAGGCCGTCCGGGCCCTCGTTCTTGGTCAGCAGGAGCACGTCGTGGTCGTAGGTGCGTGCTTCGGTGACGGTGGCCGCGACGAACTGCATGACCACCGGGACGTTCAGGTCCGTCCGCAGCGGGACGACGAGCGCGAGCACGTTGGTGCGGCTGCTGGCCAGCGCGCGGGCGCCCGCGTTCGGGTGGTAACCGAGTTCGCTGATGCTGTGCTGGACGCGGCGGCGGGTGTCCTCCGAGATCGAACGCCGTCCGGACAGCACGTAGGACACGGTGCTCGGGGAGACTCCGGCCGCCCGGGCGACGTCTGCGATGGTGACCATCAGCCGATGATAGTGGGAGTCGAATCGATTCGACGGTCTCAGCGCCCGGAGGGTCGCGTACCGCCCTTGCTCAGTTCGATCAGCCGGGGCAACGCGTCGGTGGGCAGCGAGACACCGCGGTAGACCATGAGTTTGGTGAACTGGCGCATCGGCATCGAGGCGACCATCCGCATCCAGTCCGCGCTGCTTTCGGCCCGATTGGCCTGGCCGGCGAGCAACTTGCCGAGCTCCGGCCCCACGATCGGGTGACCGAACCATTCCTCGACGGTGGAGTCGATCGACAGGACCGGGATGATGACGTCGCCGGCCAGCCTGATGGGTGCTTCGGCGATGATCCGCGCGGCGCTCTGGCCGACTTGGACGGTGTAGTCGCCGGGCGAGACCACCCAACGGCTCAGTTCGATGTCGTACCAGGCGAACGCGCGGCGATCGAGGGCCAGTTCGACCCGCCGCGTCTCACCCGGTTCGAGCGAGATCTTGGTGAACGCGCGGAGCTCCCGTGCCGGGCGGCGAACGGGAGCGGCGCCGGTGGCGACGTAGACCTGGACGACGTGTTTACCGGCGCGGGTTCCGGTGTTGGTGACGTCCACCGCGACGGTGGCGGAGTCGTCGCCCGTCGCCGTGACCGTCAGGCCGGTGGTCTCGAAGGTCGTGTAGGACAGGCCGTGGCCGAAGGGGTAGCGGACCGCGACCTCGGCGGTTTCGTAGTAGCGATAGCCGACCATGACCCCCTCGCCGTACCGGACGTGGCCCGACTCGCCGGGGAAGTTGAGATAGCTGGGGTTGTCCTGCAACCGCACCGGAATGCTCTCGGCGAGACGACCCGACGGGTTGGTGACGCCGAAGAGGAGGTCGGCGAGCGCGCTTCCGCCTGCCTGACCGAGCAACCAGCCGTCGAGAATGGCGTCGACGTCGTCATGCCAGCCCTCCAGCGACACCACGCCGCCGTGGGACAGGACGACCACGGTGCGCCTGCTCGCCGCCGCGACCGCCTTGACGAGTTCGACCTGCGACGGCGGAAGATCGATCGTGTCCCGGTCGAAGCCCTCGGATTCGTCCTTCTCGCCCAGGCCCGTGAACACCACCGCGACGTCGGCCTCACCGGCGATCTCGACGGCGTTGTCGGCCAGGCCGCTCGCGTAGGTCACGGATTCCCCGAGTGCCCGGATCGCGTCGAGCGGGGTGTCGACCCGGGTGGGATTGACGTGGGAGCTGCCGCCGCCCTGGAAGCGGGGGTTTACGGCGAACTCGCCGATGACCGCCACCACCGACCGGGTGGCCAGGGGTAGCGTGTCCCGGTCGTTCTTCAGCAGGACGGCGCAGTCGGCGGCGACCTCTTTCGCGATCCGGTGCTGCTCGTCGGAATCGACGTCACCGCTCGCGGGCATCACCCGGTCGGTGAGAGCGAGAACGCGTCGGACGCTCCTGTCGACGACGGCTTCGTCCAGTTCTCCGCTCCGCACCGCCGCGACGATCTCGGCGTCGCCGCTGCCACCGGTGCCCGGCATCTCGAGGTCCAGCCCCGCCGCGAGCGCGGCGACCCGGTCGTTCACCGCGCCCCAGTCCGAGACGACGGCGCCTTCGAAACCCCATTCGTCACGCAGGACGTCGGTGAGCAGACGCCGGTTCTGGGAGGCGTGGACGCCGTTGACCCGGTTGTACGAGCACATCACCGTCGCGGGGTGCGCTTCGGTCACCACACGTTCGAACGCCGGGAAATAGATCTCGCGCAGGGTCCGTTCGTCGACCTCCACGCTGACCCGCATCCGGTCGGTCTCCTGGTTGTTGGCCGCGAAATGCTTCACCGAAGCGCCCGCGCCTTCCGCCTGCATGGCCCGCACGTAGGCGCCGGCGAGCACCCCGCTCAGCAACGGGTCCTCGGAGTAGTACTCGAAATTGCGGCCGCACAACGGCGACCGTTTGATGTTCACACCCGGGCCGAGCACGACCGAGACCCCGGCCGCGCGAGCTTCCCTGCCGATGGCCGCGCCGATCCGCGCGGCGACCTCGGTGTCCCAGCTGGAACCCACCGCGACCGACGGCGGAAAACAGGTGGCGGACACGCTGTCGTGCACACCGAGATTGTCGGCCTCGCTGTCTTGCCGTCGCAGGCCGTGCGGGCCGTCGGAGAGCAGGATCGACGGGATCTCCGCGGCTTCGATCGCCTCGGTGTGCCAGAAGTCCCGGCCGGACAGCAGCGACGCCTTCTGCTCGAGGGTGAGGCCGGTGGGTTCGTGCTGAGAGGTCAACGGGATTCCTTCCGGCTGGGAACTGTCCACTGTGTTCGAGAATGCCAGAAGGAGCGGGAAGCGGCTTCCTGCCCTGAAGCCTCACGTGGAGCCATTGTCTCCCTCTGTTCCGTCCGCTAACATCGCTGCGACAGCGGTATCGAATCGCTTCGATACCCCGTCCTCTCGTTCGGTCGCACCACCTCGAACACTGCACACGAATGCCACGGATATCTCCACGAAGTTCATCGAAGCGCTTCGATAGTGACGGAGTTCCCATGCGCAGAGCAGCTTTCTCCCTCCGCTTCCGCCGGATGGGTATGTTCACCACGACGGTCGCCCTGCTGGTGGGACTCACTTCCCCGGCGCTCGCGGACGACTACCCGTTCCGCGATCCCGGCCTTCCGCTGACGGCGAGGGTGGACGATCTGGTCCGGCGGCTGACTCTTGCCGAGAAAGTCTCGTTGCTGCACCAGTTCCAGCCGGCGATACCGCGCCTGGGGGTGCCCGAGTTCAAAACGGGAACCGAAGCGCTCCACGGCCTCGGCTGGACGACGGAGCGGACGAACGGCACCGTCGTGACCGCGAACGCCACGGTCTTCCCGCAGGCGATCGGGCTGGCCTCGACCTGGAATCCGGCGTTGATCGAACGGGTCGGATCGGTCGTCGGTGACGAAGCGCGGGGTTACCACTCGCAGGACCCCGGTTTCTGGGGCCTCCAATTGTGGGCGCCGGTGGTGAACCTGCTGCGTGACCCACGATGGGGACGCAACGAGGAGGGGTACTCCGAAGATCCCCTGCTGACCGGGGCCATTTCGACGGCGTACGGAAAGGGCATGGTCGGTGACCACCCTCAGTACCTCAAGACCGCTCCGGTCCTGAAACACTACTTGGCCAACAACAACGAGGTCGACCGCACCACGACGTCGTCCAACCTGCGTCCACGGGTTCTGCGGGAATACGACGAGCAGGCGTTCAAACCCGCGATCGCGGCCGACGCGGCGACCGGCGTGATGAGCTCGTACAACCTCGTCAACGGACGGCCGGCGACGGTCAATCCCGATCTCGACGAGGTGGTGCGGTCGTGGACCGGCAAGACGCTCTACAACGTCAGTGACGCCGCCGGCCCGCACAACCTGAACGGCTCACAGAAGTACTTCGGCACCAGCGAGGAAGGGTTCGCTGCCGCACTCAAGGCCGGTCTCGACGGGTTCACCGTCGACAACCAGGACCCCGCGAACACCATCAGGATCGTCACCTCCGCGCTGGCCAAGGGGATGCTCGCCGAAGCCGACATCGACAAGGCGGTGAAGCACGTCCTGAGCGTCCGCTTCCGGCTCGGCGAGTTCGACCCGGACGGCGGCCCGTACGCCAAGATCGGCAAGGACGTGGTCAACAGCCCCGCGCACCGGCAACTCGCCCGCAAGGCGGCAGGCGACGCCATGGTGCTGCTGAAAAACGACCGCGGCACCCTGCCGTTGGATCCGAAGCGGAGCGTCGCGGTCATCGGACCGCTGGAGAAGACCCTGTACACCGACTGGTACTCCGGCGGACTGCCGTACAAGGTGACCCCGGTGGACGGGATTCGCGCGCGGCTCGGCGCCGGGGCGCGGGTCACCGACACCGAGGCCGTCGACAGGATCGCCTTGCGCGACGCCGTCACCGGCAAGTACCTCAGCGGCGGCGCGGGCGAGACGGGCGCGGTGCTCAAGACCGGCCCCACCAGCGCCGGCGCCACGGAACAGTTCGACGTCTTCGGCTGGGGCGACGGCGTGCTGACCTTGCGCGGTGTCGCCAACAGCAAGTACGTCGAGCGGCAGAACCTCGCGGACGCCACCAGCCGGTTCGTCAACCAGGCACCGCAGCCGCGGGACTGGTTCGTCCACCAGCAGTTCAAGCTGGAGGACGCGGGGGACGGCACGGTCGTGATCAGGTACGCCGGCTACGAAGTCCCGAACGACTGGGACGGCCCGAACATCTATCTCACGGTCGCCGCCGACGGCACGCTCACCCTGGGCTCACCGGACGCGGCCGGAGCGACCAAGTTCCGCAAGGAGCAGGTCATTTCCGGGATCGACAGCGCGGTGAAGACGGCGCGATCGGCCGAAACGGCGGTCGTGGTGGTGGGCAGCATGCCGTTCATCAACGGCAGGGAAGACCATGACCGCACCACGACGGCACTGGCGGAGAGCCAGCGCGAGTTGATCAAAGCTGTGCGCGAGGCGAACCCGAACACCGTCGTTGTGGTCGAGAACAGCTATCCCACGACGCTGAACTGGGAACAGGAGAACATCCCGGCGATCCTGTGGACCTCGCACGCCGGCCAGGAGACCGGCAACGCCCTGGCCGACGTGCTGTACGGGGACGTGAACCCGGCGGGCCGGCTCACCCAGACCTGGTACCGCTCGGACGCCGACCTCCCGGACATCCTCGACTACGACATCATGAAACGCGGCAGCACCTACCAGTACTTCACCGGCGATCCGCTCTACGCCTTCGGGCATGGACTGTCCTACACGAACTTCCGCTACAGCGACCTGCGCCTCGGCAAACCGGGTCCACAAGGGACGTTCGAAGCGACGGTGAAGGTGACCAACACCGGCGAACGCGCCGGTGACGAAGTGGTGCAGCTCTACACCCGCCAGCTCGTGTCCCGGGACAAGCAGCCGAATCAGCAGCTCCGCGCCTTCCAACGAGTGAACCTCGAACCCGGACAGAGCAAGACGGTGCGCCTGTCGGTGCCCGACCTCCGGCATTGGGACGTCACCCGGGGCAAATGGGTACTGGAATCGTCCGTCCACGAAGTCATGGTCGGGGCGTCCGCTTCCGATGTCAGGCTGCGCTCCGCGCTCCCCGTACGAGGCGAGCAGATCCCGCCGCGTGACCTGACCAGGGACACCAGGGCGATCGACTTCGACGACTACTCGGGCGTCGAACTGGTCGACGAAAGCAAGGTCCGCGGGGACGCGGTCGGCGTCGGCGCGGGAGACTGGCTGCGCTTCAGCGACGTGGACTTCCGTGCCGGGGCAAGGACCTTCACCGCCCGGACGGCTCGCGCCGAACCGGGAACGTCCACCGTGGAAATCCGGCTCGGCGGCCCGCACGGCAGACTCGCCGGAACCGCGCGGATCGTCAGTACCGGCAACAAGTACACGTACTCGACCACCAGTGCGACGGTGTCCGGCCTGAGTGGACGGCACGACGTCTATCTCGTCTTCACGTCCGACTCGAGAATCAGCACGTTTTCCCTTCGGTAGCGGTCCATTGGTGAAATGACACGAAAGGAACCCGGCTATGCGCAGGCAAGCACGATTCTTTATGGGCAGTGTCGTCATGGCGTTGGTCGCCGTCCTGGTGATGGGCGGGACGGCGCAGGCCGCCACCTGGAGTTCTTCGGACAAGTGGGGGACCTGGTCGAACGGCGGCTACACCGTCCGTAACAACGTCTGGGGCGGCGGCGCCGGCCCGCAATCGATCTGGGCGAACTCCTACAGCAACTTCGGTGTCTGGGCGGACCACCCGAACACCGGCGGGGTGAAGTCGTATCCGCATTCGGCGAAGCACGTCGGCCGCCAGTTGAGCGGGCTGCGGAGCCTTTCCAGCAGTTTCAACGTTTCCAGGCCGGGTGGTGGCGCCTACGCGACGGCGTACGACATCTGGGCGAACAACAACGCCTACGAGATCATGCTGTGGATGAACAAGCAGGGCGCGGTGGGTGCGATCGGTTCGAAGGAGACCACGGTTTCCGTCGGTGGCCACACCTGGGACGTCTACCGGGGGAGCAACGGCGCCAACGCGGTGTTCTCCTTCCTGCGCACCTCCGACACGAACGCGGGTTCGGTGGACGTGCTGGCCGTGCTGAACTGGATCAAGAATCGTGGCTGGTACGGCGACGTGACGGTCGGTGAGGTCCAGTTCGGCTTCGAGATCACGTCGTCCAGTGGTGGCATGAACTTCGCGGCGAACAGCTATTCCGTAGCCTCGTCCTGATCGGTGACCGGGGGTCGCGATATCGGACGAGTTGGTCGAGGGCGTGGTGTGGCAACTGGTCTGTTCTCACCGGTCGGCCGAGGACTTTCGCCTCTCGAACGGGTGCACGAAGTGCGGGATGTTGGGGTGAAATCCGAGCAACTGCCGCTTGAACCCTGAGGTGAGTGTCATGCGTCACGAGCCCGCCATGTGTCAGCCTTCTCGCCCGGTGGTTGCCCGTGGCCGTCTCGGGCTCGGGGACGTGCGGCAGGTCGAGGCCAGGACCAGGACTTTCCGCGCGCTTGACTACCGCTACGGCGGTGGGTGGTGCTCGGATGCCGTGGCGGTTCAGCAGATGTGGGCGTCACGTCTGCTCGCCGGGATCTGCGGTGATGCGGTGCGGCGGCGGTTGTCCGCGGCGTTGGCGGATCTGACGAATCTGGTGGGGTGGACCGCGTTCGACTCGGGCCGCGCCGATCTCGCGCACGCCACGTTCGATCGGGCACTGGACTTGGCCGGTGCCGGCGACGATGTCGTGTTGGTGTCGAATATCTGCTACCGCAAGGGGCGGGTTTTCCTGCACTACAACGAGCCTTGGCCGGCACTTGCCGCGTTCCGGCGCGGCGAGCGCGTGGCGGCGGCAGGCGGCTCGTCGCTGATGGTGAGTGTGCTGCGCGCGAATATGGCCTGGGCGTACGCGATGCTCGGCGACTGCCGTCAGGCGACCGCATGGCTCGGCCGGGCGCGGGCGGCGTTCGACGAAGCCGATCTGACCGACGTTCCGCCGTATGTGGCGTTCTTCGGCGAGACCGACCTCATGGCGATGGCCGGTACGGTGCACAACGAACTCGCCACCACCGCGGATCCCGGCTACGCCGCCGCGGCGATCACCGAATTGACCGAGGTGGTCAACTCCTACACTGACGCCATGGCGCGCAGCAAAGCGTTCTGCCTGACGATGTTGGCCACGAGTCACCTCGTCAACGGCGATGCCGACCACGCGGTCGAGGTGGCCGACGCGGCATTGGCCGGTGCGGCGAGCCTGAATTCCACCCGTCTCACCGACCGGCTGCGGCCGCTGTGGGCGCAGGCGCACCGGCGCCGGACCAACGCCGACGCACGCGACCTCGCCGACCGGATCGCGGATCTCCACGTGGCGGCATAGCACCACGTCTTGCCCGCGACTCACCGCTGGAGCGCGACGGCTGCCGGGTGGGGATATTTCCGCGACGGCAACCATTCTCGTCCTTACCTGGTCGGGTGGGCGCCGCCGTTGACACCGAAAGTCTGCCCGGTGATGTGCCGGGCACCGGCGGAAGCGAGGAAGTACACCGTTTCGGCGATGTCAGCGGGAATCCCGGCGCGGCCGGTGCTGGTCGCGTCGATCAGCTGCTCGGCCCGCTCGGCGGGGAGCTTGTCCCGGAAGAACTCGGTCTCGCGGATGTATCCCGGCGAAACCACGTTCGCGGTGATCTTGCGGGCCCCGAGCTGCTTGGCCAGGTCGACGTTCCACGACGCGAGTCCCGCCTTGGCCGCGCCGTACGATCCGGCGCCCTGGTCCGCGGCGATGGACCCGATGTGGATCACCGATCCGCCTTCGGTCAGCTTGTCCTGGACAGCGGTGGTGGTCAGCACCGCGCTGATCAGATTGGCGTCCAGGTTGGCCCGCCAGTGCGCGAGGACCCCGGCGAGCCCGTCCTGCTCGGGGAGGTCGAAGTCGGTGTTGCCGCCCGCGTTGTTGACCAGTACGTCGATCGGCCCGTCCAGCGCGTCCAGCGCGGCGGTCACCTGTTCGGGATCGGTGCCGTCGCAGACGAGCGGCCGGACCGACGAGCCGAGGTCGGCCGCCGCCGAGACCAGTACGTCCTTGCGGCGGCCGGTGATGTGCACGACGGCGTCGGACGCCGCGAATCTCGCCGCCACGGCCCTGCCGATGCCGGTTCCCCCGCCGGTGACCAGGATCGTCCGGGTCATCTAGCCTCCTTGTGTTCGCCAGTCTCAACTCACGTTTAGACCTAAATGATAGGCTGTGCGTCGTGCAGCCGACAACCGCGGTGGAGGTCTGGGATGAGTGCAGCGTCCGAAAAGGACCCCACGCCGGACGCCGCGGACGAGATCGAGGCGGCATGGCAGCGCGAACGGCCCGGCACGTCGACCGAGTCCATCGGGATCGTGACCCGGGTGTGGCAGCTGGCGAAGCTGTTCGGCGAGGACCGGCGCCGCGTCCTGCTGGACTCCGACGTCGATTCGGCCACGCTGGACCTGCTCAGCATGCTCCGGCGCAGCTCACCGCCGTACTCGCTGACGACCAGGGAGCTGGCGAGGCTGACCCTGGTCACGGCGGGGGCGATTTCGCAGCGGGTGGCCCGCGCGGAACGCGAGGGGCTGGTCGAGCGGCACACCGAACCGCGCGGCCGCAGCGTGTACGTGACACTGACCCCGGCCGGGCACGCCCTGGTGGAGCAGACGGTCGATCGGGTGCTGGAGCGGGAGCTCGAGCTGATCTCCGGGCTGAGCGACGAGCAGCGCGCCCAGCTCTCCGCACTGCTACGCGTGCTCCTCGGCGAGGTCCAGGGCCGATGCAACGATCACGGTGTTTCGCATGTCGGTGATGTCGGTTCGGGGCTCTGAACCCCGCCGGGTGCGGATCAGAGCAAGCGGGTGAAATGCCGGACGACCCGTTGCGCCTGATCCGGGTTCAGCCGTCGAGTCGGCGGCAACGTGCTCAGAACCTCGCGCGCGCGGTGCGCTCCGCCAGTTTTCGTTACGTGGCCAGACTTCTTCGACGACTTCGCCATCGCCCAATCGGAGATTCCGCCTACGACCCTTCCCGCTAGGTCGCCACTACCTTGCCGGGATTGAAGATCCCGTGCGGGTCCAACGTGTCCTTGACCGCCCGGCTGAGCGCCAGCACGGCGGGCCCGGCCTCGGCGGCCAACCCTTCCCGTTTGAGAGACCGACTCCGTGCTCGCCGGTCACCGTGCCGCCCAGGTCCAGCGCCGCCGCGCGTCGAACAGCGCGTCGGCCTCCTGCTGGTCGGTCGAGCGCGCCGCGAATGTCGCACCCGCCTTCTCGAAACAGGCCAGCATCGCCTCGGCTTCTCGTTCGCCCGCCGGACCAGCGCTGTCGGTGCGGCCCAGCAACACGACGTCGGCCTCGGTCGACAGGCCCATGTGCTTCCACTCGTCGACCGCGGCCAGGCAGTGCCGGTCGATCAGTTCCAGCGCGGAGGGCACCAACCCGGCGTCGGCGACGGCGGCAACCGCGTTCCCCGCGTCGACGACGGAGGAAAAGTAGCCCACGACGGTGTGTTCGGGCTGGCGGGCAGGGCACAGCCGCAGGGTGATTTCGGTGATGACGCCGAGCGTGCCTTCGGAGCCGACCATGAGCCCGGCGAGGTCGTAACCGGCGACGCCTTTGGCGGTGCGGCGGCCGACACGGACGAGTTCGCCGGTCCCGGTCACGAACTCCAGGCCCAGGACGTAGTCGCCGGTTGACGCCGTACTTCACGCAGCACAGTCCGCCCGCGTTGGTGGCGACGTTGCCGCCGATGGTCGACCACGGTGCGCTCGCGGGGTCCGGCGGGTACCACAGGGCGTGCTCGGCGCAGGCAGACCTGGACTCGGAGGTGCGCATGAGGCGGCTCGGCGCCGACTGGCGGACGCGGAAGCGCGACTTCGCCGGTTCCAGGAAGCTATCGGGGCAGGGGTGGATCCCACGGCCGTCGTCGATGCCATGAACCAGGCACACGCGGAGCGAGTTGCGGCGAAGGCCGAGCTGGACGGAGCGCCTGCGAGCCGGAGAGTCACAGACGGAGAGATCTACGCGATGATCGATTCGCTCGGTGATGTCGGAGCGATGCTCGCCGATGCGAAGCCAGCCGGGCTGGCCCGGCTCTACCAGCGGCTGAACCTGGAGTTACGCTACGAACCAAAAGAGCTGGCCATCTATGCGATGACCAGCCCCGGTGTAGATACTGCGTGTGTCCGAGGGGCGTGCTGCTCACTATCCACACGCCTTTGGTTGAAGTAGTGACTGGTAGTTGAGTGTGTCTGTAGCCGGCGAGTGAGTACTTCCATGTCAGGAAGATCGAACTAGCTCCTGACCAGGCGCTCCTCTGGTTCTGCAGGCCTTCGTCTCCCGTTTCTCCTAATTATGGGCTTTCGCGCCGTTAGCGCTCGGCGGGTTCGGACGGTTGAGCTCGTCCGCGAGTCCTTTGAGGGGCTTGGTGAGGTATGGGTCGCGTTCGATCCATCGTTTTCCTTCGGCGGCGATGCCGTCCCGGATGTGCAGGGTGTGGGCGAGCCCGGTGACGTCGAGGTTATCTGTGCGACCACGTCCGGGCTCTCGTCGAAGAGTGTTTCCGCGAGCACCTGATCCGCCGGTGCGAGAGGCGGGACAAACCTGAGCAGCAGTCGTCTGCATACTCAGCTTCTGTTGCGCAACGCACTCGCCGCAGTGATCGATCTGCCGGACCGCCTCAGGTCTGACGCTACTGCCGGTCGGCGGGGATGGTGGTGGCGAGGAAGTTGAAGTAGCGGAGGTGCTTCCAGTTGTCGTGGTTGCCGATGATGGAGAGGCGGCGTTTGGCGCGGGAGGCGGCGACGTCGAGGAGGTTGGGTTTTTCGGCCGCCCAGGCGCGTGCGCCGGTGCTGGGCCGAACGGGCGGCGCGGCAGGTCGGAAACGTCCGATTCGGCGGTTGTGTCGGCCTCGGGTGGGTCAAGGGGCGGGGGCTTGTGCGCCCAGCCTGGTGGGGCTAGCCCTACTCCGGGTGGCTCGGTGCGGACAATGGGTCACCTCGCGGTGCAGACTTGTCGCAGATCCGATCGACGGGACCGGCGCGAACAGGAAAAGGACGTGGCCATGCGAGGGCTGGTGAAGTGGGCGGCGGACGCCGGAACGGGGTTCTGGCGGGCAGCGGCGCTGACCGCGGTCAGCATGGTCGTCCCGGCCATGTGGGCCGCCGCGGTGTGGCTGATGATCGCGTGGGGCAGCCCGTGGGCGGCGACCGCGCCCGCGCTGTGGGCGGTGGTGGCCACCTTCCTGCTCGCCCGGCCGATCTGCTGGACCTTCCGGTTCTTCCGCCGGAGCTGGACCGGCGTGGTCGTGCCCGGCGGGTACCGGGAACCGGTGCCGGCGGTGCAGATGTCCACCGGGTACTGGTGGAACGGGTCCTCGTACGCGAAGAGCCGCCGCGAGGCCGAAAAGGACCAGCGGCTGCGGATGCTCTGGAGCGACCCCGCCACTTGGCGCGATCTGCGATTCGTCTGGATCGCGCCGTTCACGGCCGGGATCGTGGCGGCCGTCCCGCTCGCCGGGGTCGCCTGCCTGGTCTGGGGGATCCTCGATCCGGGCCTGGCCAGCATCCTGCTCGCGGGGGTCGGCCTGGTCGCGGCGGTGGGCGCCGCGCCCTACGCCTGGCGGGTCATCGCGCCCGTGACCGATCGGTTCCTGCGCGGCTCGCCCGCGATGATCCTGGCCGACCGGGTGGACGAGCTGACCGCCCAGCGCGCGGACACCACGGTCGCGCAGGCCGCGGAGATCAGCCGGATCGAGCGCGACCTGCACGACGGCGCACAGGCGCGGCTGGTGGGGCTCGGGCTTTCGCTGGCCACCGCGGAAAAACTCATGGAGACCGACCCGGAAAGTGCGCGGGCGCTGCTGCGGGATGCGCGGGCCGGTGCGGCCGCCTCGCTGTCCGAACTCCGCGAACTCGTCCGCGGCATCCGGCCCGCGGTGCTGAACGAACGAGGACTGACCGACGCGGTGCGCGCTTTCGCACTGGACAGCCCGCTCGAAACGACAGTCAGCACGGATGTGCAGCTGAGCCTGGACGCGCCCATCGAGTCCGCGCTGTACTTCGGCGTCGCCGAGCTGCTGACCAACGCGGCCAAGCACGCGAGCGCGACGAAGGCGACCGTCCTGATCGCCCGGGACTCCACCAGCATCGCCATCGAAGTGGAGGACGACGGCAAGGGCGGGGCGAACGAACAGAACGGCGGGGGGCTCGCCGGACTGCGGCGGCGCCTGGCGGTGTTCGATGGCGACCTGAAGATCACCAGCCCCGTGGGCGGTCCGACCCGAGTGAGGATGAGCGTGCCGTGCGAGTAGTCGTTGCCGAGGACCTGTATCTGCTGAGGGACGGAATGGTCCGCCTGCTGGAGGCGTACGGCCACACGGTGGTCGGCACGGCCTCCACCGGCCCGGAGACCCTGGAAGCCCTGCGGACCCTGAAGCCGGACGTGTCCATCCTCGACGTCCGGATGCCGCCGACCCAGTCCGACGAGGGGCTGCGCGCGGCGCTGGCCGCCCGCAACGAGATGCCGGGCCTGCCGGTGCTGATCCTCTCCCAGCACGTCGAACAGCTCTACGCCCGCGAACTGCTGGCCGACGGCACCGGCGGCGTCGGGTACTTCCTGAAGGAAAGCGTGTTCGACGCCGACCAGTTCATGGACGCGCTGGAGCGCGTGGCGGGCGGCGGCACCGCGATGGACCCGGTGGTGATCAGCAAACTGCTTGCCAGCGGCAGTTCGAACCGCAGACTGGAAGCACTGACCGAACGTGAACACTCGGTGCTCGGCCTGATGGCCGAAGGGCTGTCCAACCAGGCGATCGCCAAGCGTCTCTTCCTCGGCGACAGCGCGATCAGCAAGTACACCACCTCCCTGTTCGGCAAGCTCGGCATCACCGACGACGACAGCAGCAACCGCCGCGTGCTGGCGGTCCTCGCCTACCTGAACAGAGCCAGCTAGCCAGTCCGGCGGGCCAGCGGCACCGGTCCCCACGGGTCTCCGGCGCCCGGGTTTCGTCATGCCCTCAGCCGCTTACACAGCGAACAGGATCAACCACTCTCAGTTCATTCGAAAGGAGGCAGCATGATCGCGACGTTGACCGACCGGTACGTGGCCGCCGCTTTGCGGCACGTGTCGTGTCGGGCGCGGCCGCAGCTCGAACGGGAACTGCGCGCCGTGATCACCAGTGAAATCGACGAACGCATCGCACTGGGCGAATCGACCTACGAGGCCGAGTACTCCACGCTCGGGGACCTCGGCGACCCCCGCCGGCTGGCCACGCACTACGCCGACCGCGCCACGGTGCTGATCAGCCCGGAGACCTATCCCGACTACGCGCGGGCGCTGCGCTGGGCGGTGGCGGTGTGCCCGCCGGTCGCCTACACCGCCGCCGCGCTCGCCCGCCGGAGGCGCGGGGCTTCGGCGGCCGCGGCGCTCGTTGAGCCGCTGCGGCTCGCGCTGACCATGGCGGCCTGCCTCACGGTCACGGTGACCGCCTGGTTCGTCCTGGTCGACCGCGTCCGCGCGGACCGGCCGGACGGCGGCTGGACGCCCGACGCGCTGCTGCCCGCCCCCGTCCGCACCCGAACCGACCATCGGCAGCTGATTTTCTTCCCCTGAAAGGAATTCCAGTGAACATCAGCCAGACGAGCACGGTGCAGTCCGTCTCGAGCGAGCACGAGTCCAAGAACATCCGCCGCGAGATGCTGCTCAACCTCGGCATCAACGTGGCGGCCCCGATGGCGCTGTTCTACGGTCTGCGCGGCGCGGGGCTCAACCAGTGGGTCGCGCTCGCCATCGGCATGGCGCCCGCCCTGCTCCGCGCGGTGTACACGGTCGTCAAACAACGCAAGATCGACGTCACCGCGCTGTTTTCGCTGAGCGTCATGCTGTTCAGCATCGTCATCTCCTTCGTCACCGGGAGCCCGCGGCTGCTGCTGGCCAAGGACGGCCTGCTGACGGTGGTGATCGGCGGCTGGATCCTGCTCAGCCTGCTGCGGATGCCGTTCATCTTCCAGCTCACCCGGTCGATGATGTCCGACGAGGCCCGCGAGCGCGCCGATCTCAAATGGGCCAAATCGCCGACTTACCGGCACATCATCCGGGTCATCACCGCGATCTGGGGCGTGGTGCTGGTGCTCGACGCCGGGGTGCGGGTGCTGCTGGCCTACACCCTGCCGATCGACAGCGTGCCGCTGATCAGCGGTCTGCAGTTCATCGGTGTGTACATTGTGATCGAGGTCGCCACCCGGATCTACGCGCGCCGCAAGGGTTTCGCCGAAGCGGTCGAGGTCGAAGCGGGCGTCCCGTACATGTGAGCGGAGTCCCCGGCTTTTCCTGATCCGGTCCCCACCACTGTTCTGGGAATCTCGCAGAGGGGCACATCCATGGGCAAACACATCGCTTTCGTCAGCATCCCGGCGCAGGGCCACGTGAATCCCGCGCTGCCGCTGGTGTCCGAACTGGTCGCGCGCGGACACCGGGTCAGTTACGCGACCGCGCCGGCCCGGCTCGACCAGGTCGCCGCGGCGGGTGCGGAGCCGGTGCCGGCTCCGTTCCGGCTGCCGTTGCCGCCCGGGGACGGCAAACTCCTCGACGCCGGCACCGTCGGCCTGCGGTTCGAGGAGTTCTACGAATCGGTCGTCGAGGTCTTCCCCCGGCTGGTGGAGCATTTCGCCGCGGACCGGCCCGAGCTGTTCTGTGTCGACGCGATGACGCCGGTCGGCCGGATGGTCGCGCAGAAACTCGGCGTCCCGCTGGCCGCCATGCATCCCACCCACGCCAGCAACAAGGAATTCTCGCTCCGTGCCACCGTGATGGGCATCGAAGGAGCGCTTTCGGACCCGGCCTCGGTCGAGGTGGTCGTCGGCGCCGTGCAGGAGGTGGGCCGCAAGGTCCGCGCTTTCGCCGAGGAAAACGGGGTCGACCCCGATTACGACATGTTCGACTATCCGGCCGACCACAACCTCGTTTTCATCCCCCGGGAATTCCAGATCAAGGGGGAGACTTTCGACGACCGGTTCCGTTTCCCGGGGCCGACGATCGTCGAACGACCCGACGCCGGGAACTGGCAGCCCGCCGGGAACCCGCTGCTGTACATCTCGCTCGGGACTTTGTTCAACGACAACCTGGAATTTTACCGCAGCTGCCTGGACGCTTTCGGCGGCACGGAATGGCAGGTGGCGATGTCGGTGGGCGCGGAGGTCGACCTCGCGGAGCTGGGCCCGTTGCCGGGCAACATCGACGTGCGACCGCATTTCCCGCAGCTCGAAGTGCTGCGCGAGGCCTCGGCGTTCGTCTCGCACTGCGGCATGAACTCGACGATGGAGGCGTTGTTCTTCGGGGTCCCGCTGGTCGGGGTGCCGCAACAGGCTGAGCAGTTGATCAACGCCGAACGCGCCGCGGAGCTGGGCTTCGGCACGGTCCTCGCGCCGGAGGAGCTGACCGCGGCGCGGCTGCGGGAGAGCGTGGAAGCGGTCGCCGCCGACGAGCGGATCCGCGCGAACCTCGACGAAATCAGTGCCAAGCTGCGGGAACGTCGCGGCGCGGTGCTGGCGGCGGACGCGTTGCTGGCGCAACTGGACCGAACAGCGGCGGACGCGCTGCCGGACTGAACGCACGAGAGCGCGGCGACCCGGTCTCGGCCGGGTCGCCGCGCTCTCGTGCGCGCCTCACGCCTTGTCGGCGCCCACGGCCGCCTCGACGGTCTCGCCTTCGATCACATCGCCTTCCGACGCCTGCTTCGGCACGGCGGGCACGGACAGGCCGGGCACGGTCAGGTCCGGGACCTTCTTGACCGCGGCGAGCGCCGCTTCGATCGCCTCGGCGAGCGTCGGCGAAACGGTCTCGTCGAAATCGACCTTGGTGACCTGAATGTCCGCGTTGGTCGGGAGCGAGTCGGTGCCGAACGTCGCCTCGCCGAACCCCAGCTCCTTCAGCGTGACCGACTCTTCTTCGGTGATCTCGCGGCTGAGGACGAGGGAAAACTTGTGCCCCACGTAACGTCACCTCTCAACGTTGCCAAGCATTGTGAACGGTAGGCGGGCACCCGGACACGACCTGCTCCACGCACCCGTCTCGAAAGATACGCAGCCGCGCGGGTGTTCAGCCCGGTGTTCAACTGCCCGCCCCGCCGATTCGAGGGGCGGTGCGGGCCCGGTAAGGGGTGCCGGGTGATCGGCTAGGGGTTGCTGGGGGGTCGGCGCGGAAATAGTGTCGGAAGCGAGGCATCCGCCAATGAAGGCGGGTGTTCCGGCGAATGTTTCCGGTAAGTCCGGCGACGTTTGCCGTGATAATGGGGACCGTTTTTCGCGCGGCCGCGTCTGGGGGCGGACGGCTGCGGCGCGGTCGCTGTGGGCGCGGTCACGGAAGGCGTTCCCATTCTCTGTCCGCCCCGGTTTTCCATCGTCATATGGGGGTTCGCACAGTGTTGCTTGCAGACAGCGACGTGTCTTCTGCCGAAACGGGTCCGCAGGATTACGACCTGATCGGGCCGGGGGTGTACGCGGTGCCGATCGTGCGCCTGCTCCCCGGCGATTCGCCTCGGCTCAACGGCGAGGACAAGGTGCACGTGCTGCGCCTGGCGGCGATGGAGACGATGCTGCCGCCGATCCAGGTGGACCGCGCGACGATGCGGGTCGTGGACGGCATCCACCGGCTGATGGCGGCCTCGCTCAAGGGCGAGCACACCATCGCCGTCGAGTTCTTCGACGGCAGCCCGGAAGACGCGTTCCTCAAATCGGTGGAGGCGAACGTCGAGCACGGTCTGCCGTTGACCCAAGCCGACCGCTCCGCCGCCGCGCTGCGGATCCTCCGCTCTCATCCCACCATGTCCGACCGGGCCATCGCGAAGTCCACCGGGCTCGGCGCGCAGGCCGTCGCGGCGCTGCGGCGGTCGTCGGATTCGGTGCCGCAGTCGAATTTCCGGGTCGGGCGGGACGGCAAGGTCCGTCCGCTCAACAGCACGAAGGGCCGGCTGCGGGTGGCCGAGCTGATGCGGGAGAACCCGGACGCGTCGCTGCGCCAGCTGGCCAGGACGGCCGGGGTGTCGCCCGCGACCGCGCTCGACGTGCGCCGCCGCCTGGAGCGCGGTTCGGGTCCGGTGCCGAGCCAGGACCGTCGCGACCGTGGCGAAACGCCCGCCCCGAAGGCTGCCGCGCCCGCGCCGGAGCCGGCCGAACCGGGTGTGCCGCCCGCGGTCACTCTGGAAGTGCTGATGCGCGATCCGTCGTTGCGGCAGAGCGAACTGGGCCGTCGGCTGCTGCGGATGTTCCGGGACAACGTGCTGGGCGCGAAGGCGTTGACCGATATCGCGGCGTCGGTTCCCTCGCATTGCATCGAGATGGTCACTCAGCTGTCCCGGGACAACTCCCGGATCTGGGAGGACTTCGCCCAGGAACTGGCTCGACGCGCAAGGGCTAGCGGAGTGGCCTGAGCCACCGGCCCGAGAGAGGATTTCGCGGCTCCCCCGCCGGTGTGGCGGGGGAGCCGCTTTTTCTGGTGTGTGCTTCGGGATCGCGGCCGGAGGCGGGGTGTCCGAATGTTCGGGTTCAGGGGGGAGCGCGTTTCCGCTCCGGGGGTGCGAAAGAAAGCGGAGCCGGACAAACAACCTGACACCGGGGGAAACGGGATCGGACAACCGTGAAAACAGCAGCGGACGTAAAGGAACGCCACGGGCGCCCGGCCCGTGGCGTTCTCGACGTGCGGATCAGACCGGGGCCGGCGCCTCGGCCAGCTTGCAGGTGGCGACGCTGAGGTCGGCCGGGCACGGGGTGATCGACTCGACGTGCAGGCCCGCGTCCGCGGCTTCGCGGCGGATGTCGGCCTCGGTGCGTTCGCGGGCGTGGGTCTCGCCCACCACCATCTTGATCACGTTGCGAAACGCCGCGCCGGAATCGTGCTCGGCCAGCGGGTCGATGACCAGCAGCGTCGGGTTGTCGCCGGCGGCCATCGCGGTGCGGATGTTCGACAGGATCCGCACGCTGCTCTCGGAGCTCCAGTCGTGCAGCACGTTCTTTATCAGGTAGAGGTCGCCGCCCTCGGGGATTTCCTTCAGGATGTCCGCCGGGCGGTAGGTGAGGCGCTGCTTGAGGTCTTCGTCGTCGGAGGCTTGGAGGTCCGCTTCCGCGCGATGGCAGGTGTCGGGCCGGTCCACGCACACGCCGTGCAGGTGCGGATGGGCCGCCAGGATCGTCTTGAGCAGCGCGCCGTTGCCGCCGCCGACGTCGACCACGACGCGGACGTTCTCGAAGGGCACGTGCTCGGCCAGCACCACGCCGATCGGGCGGGACCAGTCCTGCATGGCGAGGTCGAAGATCCGCGAGGTCTCGGCGTCGTTCTCCAGGTACTCGTACAGCGAAACTCCGAACGCGGCGGGCATCACCGCGGTGCCGTCCTTGACCGCCTTCGCGAGCCCGCCCGCGGCCGCCTGTCCGTAGAGGCCGCAGATGAGCGACGCCAGGTGCCGGATGGACTGCGGGTGGTCGGATTTCAGCTGCTCGGAGGCGGCGGTGTTGGCGTAGCGGCGGTCCTCGTCGACGGTGAAGATCCCCAGCGCGGCGACTGCCTGCATCAGCGATTCCAGCGAGACCTGGTCGGCTTCGATCGCTTCGGCGATCTCGGCGCCGGTCTTCGGCCTGTCGGCGAGCGCGTCCGCGATGCCGAGGCGGGCGACGGCGCCGATCGCGGCCGACGAGATCGACCCCATGACATGACTCAGCAGTGACACTTCCATGGCCCTTGGCTCTCCCCGGCTGGCTGGTGAATTGGCAGGCTCGTGCATTGGCTGGCGTGCTGTGCACACTAGGAGAACCGGGGTCGCGGGGGTGGGCGTTCAACCGCCCGCGCGTCCGGAAGTCGTTCAGCCGCACGGAAAGGGCAGTTGAACAACTCTCTCGGCCTTGCGCTTTTTCCCGGCCGACGACGAGGCTGAGGTCATGACTGGTGCTCTCGAGTTTCCGGGTGCGCGCCGCCGTCGGGTCACGGTGGCGCGCGGGTCTCGGCCGACGGCGTGAACCTCGCGGGACTCTCCGGTCACCGAAGCCGATTTCGACACGCGTCACTGAAATGCGCTGGGCCGCACGGTGCGGGCGCCCGTTCGGGGTGCGGCCGCGAATCCGTCTGTTATTACGCCGCGGTCGCCCCACCGCGGCGCTGTAGTGCGCAAGAGACAGAACCCCGGTAGTCAGGCGAGGTTGGGACCAGATGGCGAACGAAGACAAGCTCCGCGACTACCTCAAACTCGTGACGGCCAACCTGCGACAGGCCCGTCGCCAGCTCGCCGACGTCGAGCAGCGCGGACAGGAGCCGATCGCGATCGTGGGCATGGGCTGCCGGTTCCCCGGCGGCGCGCACAGCCCCGACGCGCTGTGGCAGCTGCTCGCCGAGGGCGCCGACGCCATCGGCGAGTTCCCGCAGGACCGGGGCTGGGATCTGGAGAACCTCTACGACCCCGACCCGGACAATCCGGGCACCTCATACGCCCGGCACGGCGGCTTCGTCTACGACGCGGCCGGGTTCGATGCCGAGTTCTTCGGGATCAGCCCGCGCGAAGCGCTGATGATGGACCCGCAGCAGCGGCTCTTCCTGGAGGTGGCCTGGGAGGCCGTGGAGCGGGCGGGCATTCCGGCGGATTCCCTGCGCGGCACCAAGACCGGCGTGTTCGTCGGCGCCTACAACCAGGGCTACGGCGCCAACCCCACGGCCGAGGCCGGCGGTTCGGAAGGCCATCTCGTCACCGGGGTGTCGACGAGTGTCCTTTCCGGACGCGTGGCGTTCACGATGGGGCTGGAAGGCCCGGCTGTGACGCTTGACACGGCGTGCTCCTCCTCGCTGGTGGCCCTGCACCTGGCCACGCAGGCGCTGCGCTCCGGCGAGTGCTCACTGGCGCTGGTCGGCGGGGTCACGGTCATCTCCGGGCCCGGCGTGTTCGTCGGCTTCTCGCGCCAGCGGGGCATGTCGACCGACGGGCGCTGCCGTTCGTTCAGCGCGGACGCGGAGGGTTCGGGCTGGGCCGAGGGCGCCGGCGTGCTGGCGGTGGAACGGCTTTCCGACGCGCAGCGCAACGGCCACCCCGTGCTCGCGGTGATCCGGGGCAGCGCGATCAACCAGGACGGCGCGTCGAACGGGCTGACCGCGCCCCACGGTCCTTCGCAGCAGCGAGTGATCCGCGCCGCGCTGGCCAACGCGCGGCTGTCCGGTTCCGACGTCGACGTGGTGGAGGCGCACGGCTCCGCGACCACGCTCGGCGACCCGATCGAAGCGGAGGCGCTGCTGGCGACCTACGGCCGGGAGCGGCCGGAGGGCCGTCCGCTTTGGCTGGGGTCGGTGAAGTCGAACATCGGGCACTCGCAGGCCGCGGCCGGGGTGGCCGGGGTGATCAAGATGGTGCTGGCGCTGCGGAACGGACAGTTGCCGCGGACGCTGCACGTGGGCGAGCCGACCCCGCATGTGGACTGGTCGGCGGGCGAGGTTCGGCTGCTGGCCGAGCCGGTGCCGTGGGAGCCGGGGGAGCGGGTCCGGCGGGCGGGGGTGTCGTCGTTCGGGATGAGCGGGACCAACGCGCACATCATTCTCGAGGAAGCTCCGGCCGGGCACGAGGCTGCCGAGTCCGCAGAGGTGTCCGATGTGGACGTTGCGGAGAACGAGCTGCCGGTGGTGGTCGAGCGCGTTCCGGTGGTGGCGGGCGAGGCGACGGCGTGGCCGGTGTCGGGGCGTTCGGCTGACGGGATGGCGGGGCAGTGGGATCGGCTGGTGGCGTGGGTCGATGCCCGCGCGGAGCTGGATCCGGTGGATGTGGGTTGGTCGCTGGCGGCGACGCGGTCTTTGTTTGAGCATCGGTCTGTGACGGTGGGTGGCGACCGGGAGTCGTTGCTGTCGGGTGTGCCGGTGCGTGGTGTGGCGCGGTCTGGTGTGCGTGCGGTGTTCGTGTTCGGCGGGCAGGGTGCGCAGTGGGTGGGGATGGGTCGTGCGCTGCTGGCGGAGAGTCCTGTTTTTGCCGACCGGTTCGTGGAGTGCGAGCGGGCGTTGGGGTCCTGTGTGGACTGGTCGCCGCGTGAGGTGTTGACCGGGGCTGTGGAGCTGGGCTCGGCGGAGATCGTGCAGCCGTTGTTGTGGGCGGTGATGGTGTCGTTGGCGGCGGTGTGGGAGGCCGCGGGCGTGACGCCGGATGCGGTGGTGGGGCATTCGCAGGGTGAGGTCGCGGCGGCGACTGTGGCGGGGATGCTGTCGCTGGAGGACGCGGCGCGAGTGGTGACCGCGCGGTCCCGCGGCTTGTCCGGGCTGTCGGTCGAGGGGTCGAT